>NZ_CP010897.2:1409000-2818000 GCF_000934605.2 Pandoraea vervacti
TTCTGACGCAGGCGCCGGGGCTGGCACTGACCATCACCGAGGGCGCGGATTCGGCGCTTTTCCTGAGCGAAGCGCAGTTCTGATGGTCATACGTCTGGCCCCTCAGACGAATCCGTTGCGCAGGTAAAAAAGCGACCTTCGGGTCGCCTTTCATTTGCATGCTCGTCGAAAAAAAACGGCACTGCGCGAACGCAGTGCCGTGTATTGGGTCCCCGCCTCAGCCGCTAAGCCGGCATCCTGAACCGAAGGTTCAAGGTGGTCGCGGTTAGTAGCGCTTTGGGTTCATCAGACAGAGTGACGCTCACGCCAGCACTACAAACTTCCGCAACCTGCAACAGATCATTGGTTCAAGGAATCTATGACTTTCGCGAACCAGGCAGGGAAAACTAACCTTTTGGACTGGACGGCTACCGGGTCATTCAGCTTTGATACTGATCGATCACAGCGCTCAGTCGTTCATCCATGGCTTGCATTCTACGCTGAATTTCTTCGGCGGGGAATGCTTGTCCGGCAGCAATGCTTTTTTCCAGCGCAAGCAATTCGGATGCCAGACTCAACGCTGCCATGACGGCAATCCGGTCGGTGCCGCGCACGCTGCTTTGCGCACGCACCTTGCTCATTTCCGCGTCCACGCGCGACACGGAAGCGAGCAGGTCGGCTTCGTGTTCCGGCGGGCAGGCGAGGCGGTAAGACTGTTCGAGAATATTAACTTCGAGCTGCTTGATCGTCATGCGTTTTCTCCACCGGGGGTGCCGAGCAGATCCATCTGACCCTCAGCGGGGTTTTGCGTCGGGAGCTTTTCAAGGATCGCGTTCAGGCGAACCTGCGCTTCGTCGATCTTGGCGGCGAGCTGATCGCGTTGCAGTCGCAAGGCGTCGCGTTCGGTGCGCAATTGCTCAATGGCGGCGCGGGTTTCGTCACATTCTGCGCGCGCACGGTCGAGTTCCGCGAGCAGCGCTTGATTGTGTTGGTGAAAGCGTTGGCTGATGACAACCAACTGTTCCATTTTGTCGGTGAGATTGTCGAGATCGGTGAGCATCGGGCTGCGTCCTCTTGATTGCCCTACATTCTAACGGAATCGGCGGCCAATGCCCGACGAACGAGCATTGACGCTCGTTCGAATGGCCCCTACACTTGCGGCACTTCGGTGCTCGCGCACGCCCCCCCGGCATGCGCAGTTAAACGGGAAACAGGGAGCCGCGTCCCCACACGGGCTGGCCAACCTGTGCTGCCCCCGCAACGGTAAGTCATTCTTTCGACCCGAAAGGTTTCCGAAAACGCGCCTCACCCCCATCGCCACTGTGCGCCACGCGTGCACGGGAAGGCCGGTCAGGCGCGACGATGACCAGCCCGGATACCGGCCCAAGTGAGTGGGGATCCACATGCCGCGTGGCGCAAGCCGCTGGCGGCGTCTCGTCGTTTTCAGGTGTCGATGCTTCCCATCGTGTTCGCATTTCGACGTGTCACCGGCGCTCCCCTTTCGTCGGCGGCCTGCGGGGGAACGGGCCAAGGCAATAAGAAAATTACGGAAGTCACACCCGATCATGCGCACCCACGTTCGCGCGATGGCGCCACACGCGCCTGCATTTTCTCCCGCGTCACCTGCGTCACCATCCTCGTATCCGTCGCGTCCAGGTCCGCTCGATACGGCCATGAAGCCCGGCGTGCATCGCCTGACGATCGCCGCCACCCTGTTCGCCATCAGTCTCGGGGCGCACGCGCAGGCGAGCGATGCTTCGCTCAACACCACGGTCGTGACGGCCTCGCGCACCGAGCAGAAGCTCGCGGATACGCTCGCGTCCACCTCGGTCATCACCCGCGCGCAAATCGAGCAAAGTCAGGCGCAGGACCTGCCTTCGTTGCTGCGTGGGCAGGCCGGTGTCGAAATCGCCCAGAACGGGGGCTTCGGCGCGTCGGCCAGTATTTTCATGCGCGGCGCGGCGTCCAATGCGTCGCTCGTGCTGATCGACGGCGTGCCCGTCAACTCCGCAACGACCGGCACGACCAACATCGCGCAGATCCCGGTGTCGCAAATCGACCACATCGAAATCGTGCGCGGCAACGTATCCGCACTGTACGGTTCGCAGGCGGTGGGCGGCGTCATCCAGATATTCACGCGCAAAGGCGACGGCGGGCCGCCCAAGGCCTACGCCGAGCTCGGCTACGGTACGAATAACACCACCCAAGCGAACGCGGGCATCGCGGGATCGTTCGATGAAGGCAAGACACGCTTCTCGCTCGATGTCTCGCGCTTTCACACCAACGGTATCTCGGCACAGGACCCGCGCTTCGCACCGAAGGTCAACCCGAATCGCAACGGCGACGACAACACCAGCGTGAGCGCCGCGCTCTCGCGCAAACTTGGCCACACCTGGGAAGTGGGCGCGCGTCTGTTCCAGAGCGATGGCAGCATCAGCTACGACAATGCGTTCGGCAAGCCTTCCGACCTGAACGATACCGATGCCCGCGTGCGCCAGATATCGGCCTACGCCAAGGGCAATGTGACCGACAAGTGGCACACGCGATTCACCGTGACGCAGGGCGACGATGACAACTACAACTATCTGAACGGCAAGGGCAACGGTAACTACCATACGTCGAGCAATCAGATCGACTGGACCAACGAGTACGCGTTCATGCCCGATCACAAGCTGATTGCCGGTTACACGCGTCAGGAGCAAACGGTCGAGAGCAACACGAACTACGACCACAACAACCGCCATCTCGACTCGATTTACGTCGGCTACGAGGGGGTGTTCGCGAACCGGCATGAAGTGCAGGCAAGCGTGCGCCGCGACATGTATTCGGACTTCGGGGGCGCCAACAGCTGCTGGGTCGGCTACGGCTATCGGCTGACCGACCAGTGGAAGCTGATGGCGAACGCCTCGGACGGTTTTCGCGCGCCGACCTTCAACGAGCTGTTCTTTCCGGGCTTCGGCAATCCGAATCTGCAACCGGAACGCTCGATCTCGAAGGAACTCGCCGTGCAATTCCATGACGCGCGTTTCGGTCTGGCAAAGCTCGCGCTGTTCCGCACCGACTATACGAATCTGATCCAGTCGCTCACCGTGTTTCCGTACACGGCGGCGAACGTGGCAAAGGCCCGCGTCGAAGGGCTGGAACTGACGTATCTGGGCAAGATCCAGCGGACCGGCACGGACGTGCGCTTGTCGTTCACGCGACAAAATCCGACGGATCTGGACGCCGACAAGGTACTCGCGCGTCGCGCCAAACAGTACGGTTCGCTCGGCGTGACGCAGACGCTCACGGATAAATTCAGCGTCGGCGGCGATGTCTTCTACAGCGGCGAGCGTTACGATACGGGAGGTCAGCATCTCGGCGCCTACACGCTGGTGAATCTCCAGGCCCGCTACAACATCGACAAGTCCTGGTACGTCTCGGCGCATCTGGATAATGTCTTCAACAAGAACTACCAGACGGTTTATGGCTACAACACCCTCGGGCGCGCGATTTACGTCTCGCTCGGCTGGAAGCAGTTCTGACCGGCCGCGGCGCGCTAACGGCAATCTCGGCAATCTCGACAGCGTCCGGGCAGGACGCATCGCCGCATGACGTTGCGGCGCGCGCTCACCATCTGGGCAGGGCTGGCCGCTGTCGTGCTGGCTGTGCTGATCGCATCGCTCATGCTGGGCAGCGTTCCGGTGTCGCTACGCGAGATCGGGGCGATGGCGCTGGGGCACGATGTCGGCCTCGTCGGCGATGTGATCTGGCGACTGCGCCTGCCGCGTGCGCTTGCGGCGTTCGCCTGCGGCGGCCTGCTGGCCGTTGCGGGCACGCTCATGCAAACGTTGCTACGCAATCCGCTAGCGGACCCCTACGTGCTCGGCATCTCCGGCGGCGCGGGCGTGGCCGCGCTGGCCTCGCTGGCGCTCATGCTGCCGTTTTTCTGGGTACAGACGAGCGCCTTCCTTGGCGCGCTGGCCGCCATTGCCATCGTGATGGGGTTGTCGCGTCGCAGTTTCCTGCGCGCCGGCGAGCAGGACAGCAGCGCCAGGCTGTTGCTGACCGGTGTGATGATGGCCGCCGGTTTCGGCGCGCTCGCGACGCTGATTCTCACGCTCGCGCCCGACGCGAGTCTGCGCGGCATGCTGTTCTGGCTCACCGGGGATCTGAATGGCGTCGACCGCGCCTCGCTGCCGCTGATCGCGCTCGTCGTGACGCTGCTCATCGTGAGTCCCGTCGCGCATCGCCTGAACGTGCTGCTGCGTGGCGAAGCCGTCGCGCAAGCCGTGGGCGTGGCGGTCGGTCCCTTGCGTATGCGCGTCTATCTGGCCGCGTCGCTCGCAACGGCGATCGCCGTCACGACGGCGGGCAGTATCGGCTTCGTCGGTCTGGTCGTGCCGCACATCCTGCGCCTGCGCTTCGGCAACGATCAACGCATGCTGCTTCCTGCCGCCGCGCTCGGGGGCGGAGCGTTGCTGATGCTCGCCGATCTGGTCGCGCGCACCGTTATCGCACCGACGCAACTGCCGGTGGGCGTGATCACGGCGATGATCGGTGTGCCCGTCTTCCTGTGGTTGCTGTCGCGGAGGGTGATCCGGTGAATGCGTCGCACAATGAACCACAGCACGAACCACGGCGAGAGTCACAGCACGAATCGACGCAGGCGCAGACGGACGAGCCCTTGCTGCAAACGCATGCGCTGACCCTGCGTGCGGGAGCGCGCGTGCTCGTCGACCGTCTGAACCTGGCCGTGGCGCCGGGCGAGTGCTGGTGTCTTGCCGGGCCGAATGGCGCGGGCAAGACGACGCTGCTCGATACGCTCGCGGGCCTGCGCGCGCTGGCGGCGCATCCGCCGCGCGACGCCGCGATGACGGCGAGCGGGCGCGTGACGATCGGCGGCAAGGCGCTCGCACAGTGGCGTCCCGAACCGCTCGCCCGCATCAGAGCCCTGATGCCGCAGCACACGCGCGACGCCTTCGGGGCAACCGCTATGGAGGTCGTGCTCGCGGGCCGTCATCCATACCTCGCGCAGGGACGTTGGGGCGCCTGGGAGTCCGATGACGATGTCGCCATGGCGCGTGCCGCTCTGGCACAGGTCGGCCTCGAGGATTTCGCGTCGCGCGACGTCACGACGCTGTCCGGCGGCGAGCGTCAGCGGGTCTCGCTCGCGGCGGTGATTGCGCAGGCCACGCCGTTGCTGCTGCTCGACGAGCCTTTGTCGCATCTCGATCTGCACCATCAGATCGATGCGCTCGAATGGCTCGCCGGGCGTGCCGCGCGCCAACCACTGCGCGCAGGGACCGCCGTCATGTTCTCCTGCCACGACCTGAATCTCGCGCGACGTTTTGCCTCGCATGCCCTGTTGCTCGACGGCAGCGGTGGCTGGCGAGCGGGTCCGGTGCGCGACGTGCTCACGGCCGAGCATTGCAGCACGGCATTCGGCTACCCGCTGCGCCTGATTCGCGACGGCGAGGACGAAGCCCTCGTGCCGGTGCGTCGCGCATGAGGCGAATCGTTGCGGCATGCCGGTCTCGCGTGCGGGCAGGCGTACACTCGTGTGTGCGCCCCCGTGGGCCAGCGATGTCGCGCGGCGTTGCCCGCTGCGCTTCACCGCTTCACTGTTTCACCGTTCCCCTGTTTCAGGACGTTTCCGAATGACCGCTTTCCCCCCGTTGCTGGCAGAACGCTTCGACATCCACTCACCATCGACGGCGATGGACGCCGCGCTGCGGCATGCCATCGACATCAAGACGAAGCCGCCCGGCAGCCTCGGCGCGCTCGAGCGCGTGGCGCACCGCGTTGGCCGGATTCAGCAGAGCGTGACACCGGAACTGACGCGTCCCGCCATGCTCGTGTTCGCGGGCGACCACGGTATCGTGGCTGCCGGTGTGAGCCCGTATCCGCAGGCGGTGACGGCGCAAATGGTGCTCAACTTCCTGCGAGGCGGCGCCGCCATCAACGTCTTTTGCCGCACCAACCGTATCGAGATGGAAGTCGTCAACGCCGGTGTGGCGGCCGACTTCCCGTCTCACGCGTTGCTGGTCGACATTCCCGTCGCACGTGGCACGCGGAATTTCCTCGATGCGCCAGCCATGTCACGCGAGCAGCTCGAAACGGCGCTCACCGCAGGCGCTGCGCGCGTGGTGACGCATGCCTCCCATGGGACCCGGATGATCGGCTTTGGTGAGATGGGCATCGGTAACACGTCGGCCGCCGCCTGTCTGATGCAGCGTCTGACGGGGTTGCCGCTGTCCGCCTGCGTGGGGCGCGGCACGGGTGTCGACGACGCGGGCCTCGCGCGCAAGACGGCCATTCTCGAGCGTGCGCTGGCGGCGCACCCCGCCACGGAGGATCCCCTCGAGACGCTGGCGACCTTCGGTGGCTTCGAGATTGCGATGATGACCGGTGCGTATCTGGCGGCGGCAAAGCTGGGTCTCGTGATCGTCGTGGACGGCTTCATCAGCACGGCGGCGCTGCTGGTCGCTTCACGCGTGTCGCCTGCGGTGCTGGACTACTGTGTATTCGCGCATGCGTCCGACGAAACCGGACATCGTGCGATGCTCGACACGCTCGGTGCCGAACCGATGCTGCAATTGGGGCTGCGCCTGGGCGAGGGTACGGGCGCCGCGCTGGCCATGCCGTTGATTGGCGCCGCCGCCGCATTCCTGCGTGAAATGGCGACCTTCGAAGGCGCGGGTGTCAGCGAGCGTGAGGCAACGGGCGCATGACGACTTCCGCGCCGGATCCATCGCCCGACACCGCCGCGCAGGCGCGCGATCTCGTGCCGCGGGACATGGAGCCGACGGCGTCGACCTCGTTCGCGGGATTCCACGGGCAATGGTGGCTTTTCCTGACGGCGCTGGGTTTTTTCACCCGTGTGCCGATTCCGCAATGGGTTGGCTACTCGCCAGCACAGCTCAACGCTGCGACCCGCTACTTTCCGCTCGTGGGCGTCTTCGTCGGCGTCCTCGTCGCGTTGCTGACGGTGGCGATGGGGCACGTATGGTCGCCGCGTCTCGCCATTGCGCTCGGCCTGGGCGTGAGTGTGCTGCTCACGGGCGCCTTTCACGAAGATGGTCTGGCGGATTCCGTCGACGCATTCGGCGGCGCTTTCGCGCGCGAGCGTGTGCTTGAGATCATGCATGACTCGCGCATCGGCACATACGGCGCCGTCGCCTTATGGCTGGCGCTGGCGATCAAGTGGCAGGCGCTCGTGGACATTCAGATGTCGGCCGGGTGGGGGGGATTCGCTGTCGTGCTCGTGGGCGCACACGCCGCGAGTCGCTGCATGGCGATCAGTTTGCTGCGCGCCCTCGATTACGTTCGTGCGCAGGGCAAGGCCAAACCGGTGGCGCAGCGGTTGCGCCTGAGCGATCTGATGTTCGGCGTAGCGTGCAGCGCGCCGTGGTGGGTGTGGCCGGATTGGCGCGCCGGCGTGACGGCGGCGGTGGTGCTCGTTGCGTTGCGTGCGGGGCTCATTCGCTATCTGCGCCGACGTCTCGGCGGCTATACCGGCGACACGCTCGGGTTCGCGCAGCAACTTGGCGAACTTGCGCTGTATCTGACGGTGTGCGCATGGATCTGATCCTGATGCGCCATCCGCCGCCTGAAGTGGATGCGCAGGTTTGTTACGGGCGTACGGATCTGCCGGTCGATGAGAGACGGTTCGACGCCGCCGTCGCCGCCATGCAGGACCGACTCATGACGTTGCTTGACGCTCGCGTCCCTCGCGTCATTCACAGCAGTCCGCTGCAACGTGCGTGGCGTGCCGCAGACATGCTGGCGGCCTCACTCGGTGTACCGGTCCGTCAGGACGCGCGTCTGTCCGAAATGCACTTCGGGGCGTGGGAGATGCAGCCGTGGAATGCGATCGATCGCAACGATCTCGACGCCTGGGCGGACAACGTCTCGGGCTTTTCACCCCCCGGTGGCGAGTCCGCCCGCGACATTGCCGTCCGCATGAACGCCTGGGCGAGCGAGTTGCAGGGCGATCTGCACGTCGCCATTGCCCACGCCGGGCCGATTCGTGTGCATGCGGCAACGGCACTGCGTTTGCCGACGACGGCGTGTCTGACGTGGGCGCTCGACTTCGGTCGTCTTTGCCATCTCCACATTGCCGACGATGGCCGCGCACGGCTCGTTCGCTGGAACGCCTGAGCGGCAATCGTCGGCCCTCGACGGGCCCCGTCAGCGTTGCAGCGTTGCAGCATTGCCGAAGGGCTCACTTCGCCGCTGTCGCCCGACGCGAGCGGGCGAGGTCGAGGTCTTCGCACATCTCGCGTGCGCCATCCAGAATGCGGGGGCTGGGACGGTTGATGAGATCGCCGTCGATGCCGAAAAGATTGCCGCGCGCCACGGCGGGCAACTGCGGCCATTGGCGCCAACTGTCCAGGGTGGCGAGCGGCTTGTCCGATGTCGTGGCGCCCTGTGTGGCGGTAAACATTGCCTCGGGCGCTTTGGCCAGCACGGCCTCCACGGACACGCGAGGCACCAGCGGCGTTTCGTTGGCGAACACGTTGACGCCGCCGCACAGCCGGATCACGTCGCTCACCATATGCGTGCCGTTCAGCGTCATGAGCGGTTGGGTCCACACCTGGTAGAAGACGGGGACCGGGGCGCGCGACGCATATTGCTGGCGCAGTGCTTCGTAACGCGCACGAAAGGCGTCTGCCGACGCTCGCGCCCGGGCGGGCGTACCCATCAGCGTCCCCAGCGTTTCGATGGCCGCAGGAAGGTCCGTCAGGCGCTTTGGCTCCGAATAGAACACGGGCAACTTCAACTGACGCAAGGCTTCGATCTGACGCTGCGAGTTGCCGTGCATCCACACGACCAGCACATCGGGCTTGAGCGCGAGAATGCGCTCGAGGTCGAGGGCGCTGTTGTCGCCCACGCGAGGCAGATGCTGCGCGGCCTGCGGGTAATCCGAATACTTCACCACGCCTACGACCTTGTCGCCCGCGCCGGCGGCAAAGAGCAATTCCGTTGCATGGGGCGCCAAGCTCACGACACGTTGCGCCGGGGCGGGCAGTGTGACGGTGGCGCCCGTGTCGTCTTTCACTGTCACAGCCGCGCAGGCGGGCGACGCGCCCAGCGAGGCGGCGCAGGCAAGTATGGCGAGGGCGAAAACCAGGAAGACGCGGCGACGCAAGTGAGCGGGCATGGTGAAGCGAAAATGAGTGATGCCGAGAGGGGGGCGCATGCCAGACACGCGAAGGCGTCAGCGGTATCGACGGGGTGCCGGGCATCCGGGATCGCAAGCGTCCGGACATTCAGAACGATTCACAACGTGAGCGCACTTTCGGCACGCACGCGCGTGGATACGGACAAATGCGCCATTTCCGGCAGACGACGGCATGACGCCAAGCGTTTGGCATACAAAGCGCCGAACCGATGTTACACGATGACGGTCGAACGATGCGTGACGAAGGACGTGACAGCGATGGCACGCGTTTGCGCGAGTCGTACCCACGTCGAGGGCGATCGGATATCGGAGGGCAGGCGTTCGATGCGCCGGCGCTCATCCGATAGACGGGACATATGAAGAGCGAGGAGGGGAAGTCGTGAAACGAAACTTTGGAACGATTGGCGTGTTGGCCGTGGCGCTCGTCACGCTGCTCGGTGCATGCGCCGGCCCGGGGGGCAACAGCAGTGACGGCGGGGCGGGAACGAGCGCTACGAGCACCAGCGGCAGCAAGGTGGAAGCCTATGGCGTGATCGACGGCGGCGTGAGGGTCGTCAGGTAAGGCGACAGTGGGCTCACAGCGGGACCACAGTGAGCAGACGGTAAAACACCACGCCCCCTGACTCGAGAGAGTGCAGGGGGCGTGGTGTTTTACGCAGTGCCGAACATTATGGCAACGTTACTGGAGCATCACTACGTCGGCAATTCCATGGTCGGCAGCGTGGCTGCGGGGACCGAAGTCCCCGTCAGCCTGACGCCGACCGCGCTGCGTTAGTTGGAGGCCGGGGCCGGGGCCGCAGCACCTGCGTCCGATGCCGGGGCGCTCATCGTGGCGCCTGCATCGCTGGCCGGAGCAGCGGCCGCAGGGGCCGATGCCGTCGTGTCGGCAGCCGGAGCGGCCGATTGGTCTTCCTTCTTGGAGCATCCCACCGTCACGATGGTGGCGGTCAGAAGCGTGGCGAGCAACAGCGGCAGTTTTTTCATTTGGTCGTCCTTTTAATTAGGGAAAGCCCTTGCGAAAGAACCTTCAGTCTAGCGGCGCCCTTCGGCGATGACTGTGTGCATTTGTTGCAGAAATGCTTCAATTTGTAACGAAAACGGCAGGAACGCCCGTCTTTTAATGCCGCGTAAGCGACACAAGGTCTGATGCACGGCACCCAACCCGAGCCTTCGGTCCGGCGGTCAGCGCCCGTTCAGAAGCATAACGAGAAAATTGGACGGCACCGTTATTCAGCGGTTCCCGAAAAGTGCATTTGGGATGGAATCCGAGACGTCCTCGTCGATTATCGGGACCGCTGCGCCCTTCCGGCTTGCCGCGCTGCCGGATATGACGATGCCGCAGCGATAGCAAGCGCCGCGTCCAATCGCCGCCACGCCAGTTCGCTCCCGGGCAAGCCAAGCCGCAGACTGGGCAACCTCCTTGTTTCTCCATCGGGCAGGCCGACAGGGCGCACGTCGAACAAGCGAGTCCATATGCCCTCGGCAGCCAGCCGTTCATGCCACTGAGGCGCTAATACGTGGGGAATCCACGCGAAGAGCGGGGCGCCCCGCGCTGGCCACCCATGGGTGCGCAACAGCGCTAACAAACGTTCACCGTCGCGCAACAAACGTTCGCGTGCGGCGGTTTGCCACGCCGTATCGGCCAATGCCGTTCGGACCGCGAAGCGTGCCGGACCGCTGACCGTCCACGCGCCCAGATGCTCGGCCAACTGTGCACCGAACCGTTCGGGCGCCAATGCGAATCCTGCCCGGATGCCGGCCAGTCCAAAGAACTTGCCTACGGAGCGCAGCACGACGAGACCGTCCTTGCCGACGTGCGGCGTCATGGATTCGCGTGGCGAAACATCCGCGAACGCTTCATCGACGATCAGCATTCCGCCGCGTCGGGCCAGTCGGCCATGCCAGTGCTCAAGCGTTGGGCGCGCGACGTGCCGTGTCGTCGGATTGTCGGGATTGACCCACACGACATAGTCGACATCGGGCGGTTCGACCTCCGGACCCAGCCACGGCACCAGCGTATGCCCGGCCTTCGCGAAGGCCGGCGCGTATTCGCTGTAGGTCAGCGCCGCTACCGCGACGCGTCCCGGACGCAGCAATGTGGGAATGGCGCGGATGACCGCCTGCGATCCGGCGCAGGGCACCACCGTGTCGACCGGCACGCCGTAGTAGCGGGCAGCCACGTCGCGTAAGGCGTCGAACGCGTCCGGCAAGTCGCGCCATGCGCTTGGCGGAGGCATCGGCACGGGGTAACCCACGGGATTGATGCCGGTCGACAGGTCGAGCCAGTCCTCCCGCGGGCGTGCGTAACGGCGGATGGCCTCGCCGAGATTGCCGCCGTGACGCGGCGCGCAGGGCGCAGGCGCGCCGCCCCCCAAAGGAATCGCAACGCGGGGCGTGCCGCAGGCGGCTGGCGCGAGATCGTCTTCCGATGATGCCAGTGAGTCACGCGAGGTAGATGAAGTAGACGAAGCGGACGAGGCAGACATTGCGATCAAAGCAGAGTCGTGGGCATGGTGTCGGCCTGCGAGGCGGCGAACAGCGCCAGCGCGCCGCTCACAATCAGCCACATCCACATGGAGCGCGAGATGAGCCGCCAGGCGGCCCGGATATGTTGCGCGGACGGCTCCGTACCGCAGCCCAGCGGCGGGCGCGCTTCCCACTCGCCGTGGTATCGCGCCGGGCCGCCCAACTGGACATTGAGGCTGCCGGCGCCGGCCGCCATCACCGGCCCTGCGTTCGGGCTCGACCACGCGCCGGCCTGCGTTCGCCAACACGCAATCGCACGGGCGACGTCGCCGAAAATCGCATAGCTCGCTGCCGTCAGCCGGGCGGGAATCCAGTTCAGCACATCATCGATGCGCGCGGCGGGGCGGCCGAAGTACAGAAACTTGTC
Source organism: Pandoraea vervacti (assembly GCF_000934605.2). Lineage (NCBI taxonomy): Bacteria > Pseudomonadati > Pseudomonadota > Betaproteobacteria > Burkholderiales > Burkholderiaceae > Pandoraea > Pandoraea vervacti. Next base: position 1,421,039 of record NZ_CP010897.2, read on the forward strand.
GGTGCGATATCCCCACATGGCATCGAGCGTGTTCGCCAGCCGGAACAGCACGACGCCGGGGGCGCCGGCAATGGCGAACCAGAACAGGGCCCCGAAGATGGCGTCGTTGCCGTTCTCGAGCGTCGATTCCACGGCAGCGCGCGCGAGCTCGGAGGCGCTCGCGTCTTCGGTATCGCGCGAGACGATGCGTCCCGTGAGCGCGCGCGCCTGCGCAAGATCGCCGTCGCGTAACGCGCGCGCGATCGGCATCACGTGTTCACGCAGACTGCGCGCGCCGAGCGCGGCGTAAAGCGCGAGCGACTGCCACAGAACACCGCCCCAGCCGGGCAGGAATGTCAGTGCCCAGGCGATCAGCACGGGGATCACGAGCATGATCGTCCAGGCCCACGCCCCGCGCGTCATCGCGGTGAGCGGTTTGTCGCGCACCGCAGGGTCGTTGAGCCACGCTTCGACCCCGTTGGCGATGTAGCCGAACCCGACCAGCGGATGCCAGCGGCGCGGTTCACCGAGCCACGCGTCGAGCAGCACGCCGATCAAGGCGGCGAGCCAGAGTGATTCGGGAGCGAGTCCGGTGAGCATCGACGCTTATCCCTTGACGACCATCGGCAGGCCGGCGACCACAAAGCGCACGTGCGGCGCGAGCGCGGCAACGCGCTGGTTCAGACGTCCGAGTTCGTCGACATACCGCCGCGTGACCGAGCCCATCGGAATCACGCCGAGTCCGATTTCGTTGCTGACGACGACGATCTTGCCGGGCCGCGACGCCAGTGTGGCGGCGAGCGCATCGACGACGCCTTGCCACTGGGCATCGGTCGCGGGGCCCTCGGGATGGTCCTCGGGCGGACACAGCCAGCCGGCGAGCCACAGCGGCAAACAGTCCACGAGCACGCAGCGCCCGTCGTGCGCGACGTCTCGCAACGCGCCGGCGAGATCCCGGCCCACTTCCACCGTTTCCCAATGCGCGGGACGGCTGGCCCGATGATGCGCAATGCGCGCTTGCATTTCCGGCTCGTCGCTCACCGCAGCCGTGGCGAGATACGTCACGGGCAGGCCGCTTTGCGCAGCGAGATGTTCCGCGAACGCACTCTTGCCGGAGCGCGCACCGCCAAGCACGAAGGTCAGATCGGGGGAGGTCGGGACGAAGTCGGTCATGGGCGATATTGTACGAGCGACCGATGCGATAATCCGCGTCATGAGTGAAATCCCTGTCAAATTCCCTGCCGCTGCGCCCCGATATCGCGGCACCCTGATGATCCAGGGCACGACGTCCGATGCGGGCAAGAGCACGGTGGTGGCCGGCCTGTGCCGTCTGCTTTACCGCGAGGGCGTGCGTGTTGCGCCGTTCAAGCCGCAGAACATGGCGCTCAACAGCGCGGTGACGGCCGATGGCGGCGAGATTGGCCGTGCACAGGCCTTGCAGGCACAGGCGGCCGGCGTGGCCGCCCATACCGACTTCAATCCCGTGCTGCTCAAGCCGAGCAGCGATCGCGGCGTGCAGGTCATCATCGGCGGCAAGGTCATGGCCGATCTGGATGCGCGCGCCTATCACCAGTACAAACCTCGCGCGATGGCGGCAGTGCTGGCGGCCTACGAGCGCCTGCGCACGGGCTACGAGGCGGTGCTCGTCGAAGGCGCGGGCAGTCCGGCCGAGGTAAATCTGCGCTCGCGCGACATTGCGAACATGGGATTCGCGGAAGCGGTCGACGCCCCGGTGCTGCTCGTCGCGGACATCGATCGCGGCGGCGTGTTCGCGCAGATGATCGGCACCCTGGCGTGTCTGTCGGACACCGAACGCGCGCGCATCAAGGGCTTCATCATCAACCGATTCCGGGGCGATCCGTCCTTGCTGACCAGCGGGCTGACATGGCTGGAGGAGAAGACAGGCATCCCGGTGCTCGGTGTGCTGCCCTATCTGCATGGACTGCATCTGGATGGCGAGGACATGTTGCCGGCGCAGCGGCACGCGAGCGCTGGCGACGCGGTGCGCCTGCGAGTGGCCGTGCCCGTGCTGCCGCGCATCAGCAATCACACGGACTTCGACGCACTGCGCGCCCACCCGCAGGTCGACTTCCGCTATGTGGGGCCCGGCGAAGCGTGGCCAGCGTGCGATCTCGTGATTCTGCCCGGCAGCAAGCACGTGCGCGCCGATCTGGCATGGCTGCGTGCCCAGGGCTGGGAGCCCGCGATTGCCCGGCATTTGCGCTATGGCGGCAAGGTGCTGGGCATCTGCGGCGGTTTGCAGATGCTGGGCAGTGCGATCCACGATCCGTTGGGACTCGAAGGCGAGGCGGGCACCACGCCCGGCCTTGGCTGGCTTGCGCTCGAAACCACGATGGAGGCGCAAAAGCAGTTGCGTGTGGTGACGGGGCGCCTCACGGCTGGAAATGCGCCGGTGAATGGGTACGAGATCCACATGGGCGTGACGCGCGGGGCGGCGCTCGGGCGTCCGGCGGTCTGGCTGGAGGGCGAAATCGCGGATGGCGCGCGCTCGGACGACGATCAGGTGATGGGCACCTATCTGCACGGCCTGTTCGATACGCCCGAGGCGCTGCATGCGCTGCTGACCTGGGCCGGCGCCCACGATCTGGCGCGGCAGGACTACAACGCGCTGCGCGAGGCGTCGCTCGACCGGCTGGCCGACTCGTTTGCCGCGCATCTGGATCTGGCGCGCGTGTGGGCGTGTCTGCGCTAAGGTCGATGACGAAGCCCGGGTGCCCGCCGGTGCATCCGGATCGTCATGGAGCCGTTGTAAGATGAGCGGCAAATCGACCTCGGGGAGTCTGCAATGCCGGTGATTGTGGTGGCGAATCCAAAGGGTGGCGTGGGCAAAAGCACGCTGGCGACGAATCTGGCGGGCTATCTGGCAGCGCAGGGCCATGCCGTGATGCTGGGCGACACCGACCGCCAGCAATCGTCACGGGCGTGGCTGGGACTGCGCGCACCGGCGTTGCGCCCGATTGCGACGTGGGAAGTCGATCACAACGAAGTCGCCCGGCCGCCCAAAGGCACGACGCACGCCGTTCTGGACACACCGGCCGGCCTGCATGGCAAGCGTCTCGACGCGATCCTCAAGCTCGCGGATCACATTCTGGTGCCGTTGCAGCCGTCGATATTCGACATTCTCGCCACGCGCGACTTCCTTCAGAAGCTGGGCGAAGAGAAGGCCGTGCGGCAGGGGGAGGTCCGCATCGGTGTGGTGGGCATGCGCGTGGATGCGCGCACGCGCGCTGCCGATCAGCTCTCGCGCTATTGCGAGGAAGCCGGGCTGCCGGTGCTCGGCATGCTGCGCAACACCCAGAATTACGTTCAACTCGCCGCGCACGGGCTGACTCTCTGGGATGTGGCGCCCGGACGTGTGGAACGCGATCTCCCGCAATGGGAGGGGATTACGGCGTTCGTGACGAAGTCGGCGTCGGGTCCGAAGGGCGGTTAGTTCGAGCGTCCCGCACCGGCCCACGTGACCCAGGTTCTGGCCTTGCCAAAAAACAAGGGACCCGTTCGGGTCCCTTGCTTGTTTGCGGCAGCGCAAGGCGAACCTTGCGACCCTCGCTCTTACTTCGCGTCCGCGGTTTCGAAGGCGCGGGTCTCTTCCCATGCCTGAAGCGGCACGTGATCGCGCTCGCCCTTTTGAACGTTCTTCTCGTCGACGAACACCAGCTTGGGCTTGAAGCCGGCGAGCACTTCCTTTTCCTCGACCTGCGCGTACGAGACGATGATCACGATGTCGCCGAGTTGCGCGCGACGTGCTGCCGCACCGTTGAGCGAGATCATGCCGCTGCCGCGCTCGCCACGGATGGCGTAGGTCGTGAAACGTTCGCCGTTATTGACGTTGAAGATGTCGATTTGCTCATTTTCGACAAGGCCCGAGGCTTCGAGCAGGTTCTCGTCGATCGCGCACGAGCCTTCGTAATGCAATTCGCAATGCGTAACGGTGGCGCGGTGGATCTTCGACTTGAGCATGGTGCGGTACATGGCGTGCCTCTAGTGTTGCGATGTCGCGCACACGGCGCGACGAAAAGTGTTTGCGCATTCGGCAAAGGGCCGACTTGCGCGCGGCTTGGTGCCTGTCGCGCGCGGCCTTCGATCGATCGGGGCCGCGTGCCCGGCACTCAGATTTCGAGATTGTCGATCAGACGTGTCGAACCCAGCCTGGCGGCGGCAAGCACCACCAGACTCTCTGACGGCGCCGCGCCGGGCGCAGGCACACGCAGATTGGCGCGCTGGCGAATCGAGACATAATCCGGCTTCCAGCCTCGCTCGATCAGCGTCTTCATGGCAGCCGCTTCGAGCGCGGCATAGTCCGTCTTGCCCGCATTCACATCGTTGCGAATCTCGTTGAGCAGGCGGTAGAGCTGCGGCGCCTCGGCGCGTTCGGCCTCCGACAGGTAGCGATTGCGCGAGGACAGGGCAAGGCCGTCTTCGGCACGCACCGTCTCCGCGGCAATGATCTCGATCGGCAGCGCAAACTGACGACACATGCTGCGCACGATCATCAACTGCTGATAATCCTTCTTGCCGAACACCGCCACGCGCGGTTGCACACACGAGAACAGCTTGGTGACGACGGTGCACACGCCCTTGAAGAAGCCCGGGCGGAATTCCCCTTCGAGGATGTCGCCCAGATCGTGCGGCGGCTCAACGCGGTACTCCTGCGGCTCGGGGTACATCTCCTTCTCGTCCGGGGCGAACAGCACGTAGACGTTCTCGCGCGTGAGCTTCTCGACGTCGTCGGCCATCGTACGCGGATACTTGTCGAAGTCCTCGTTCGGCCCGAATTGCAGGCGGTTCACGAAGATGCTCGCGACGACCGGGTCGCCGTGCTGGCGCGCCAGTCGCATGAGCGAGAGATGGCCTTCGTGCAGATTGCCCATCGTGGGCACGAAGGCGACGCGATTCTGACCGCGCAATTGATCGCGCAGCTCGTGAATCGAGGGAATGACTTTCATGGGGCGCTCAGTTTGGGGTGTAAGTCAGGCGGACGTAGATCGGTGCGAACGGCTCGGCCTGCGTGATCTCAAGCAGCGATTCGCGCGTGAGCTCGAGCATGGCGATGAAGTTGACCACGACCACCGGCACGCCGCGCGTGACGTCGAACAGTTCGGTGAACTCCATGAATCGCGCACCTTGCAGGCGGCGCAAAATCTGGCTCATGTGCTCGCGCACCGACAGTTCTTCGCGGGAAATCTTGTGATGCTGCACGAGCTTGGCCCGGCGCAGGACTTCGGCCCACGCCGCGCGAAGGTCCTCGGCGTCAACATCGGGAAAGCGCGGCTGGAGGCTCTGCTCGATGTAGACCTGCGAGCGCAGGAAATCGCGCCCGAGCACCGGCAGCGTATCGAGTTTCTGCGCGGCGAGCTTCATCTGCTCGTATTCGAGCAGCCGGCGCACCAGTTCGGCACGCGGATCCTCGGCTTCCTCGCCGGTGTCGGCCTTCTTGACCGGCAGCAGCATGCGCGACTTGATCTCGATGAGCATCGCGGCCATGAGCAGATACTCGGACGCGAGTTCGAGATTGGTGCGGCGGATCTGTTCGACGTAGAGCAGATACTGCTTCGTGACCTGCGCCATCGGAATGTCGAGGACGTTGAAGTTCTGCTTGCGGATCAGATACAGCAACAAGTCGAGCGGGCCTTCGAAGGCTTCGAGGAAGATCTCCAGGGCATCCGGCGGGATGTAGAGATCGTTCGGCAGGGCAAAGAGCGGCTCGCCATACAGGCGGGCGCGCGCGACACCGTCGACCGTGTCGGGCGTTGAGTCCTGCCCGTCGTGCGGGGCGGGCAGTTCCGTGGCGCTGCCGCCTGCGTTTGCAGCACGCCCGTTCGAGGCGGCAGCGGACGCCGCGTGAGCGTCATCCGACGATGCGGGGCCGTCAGGCGTTGTACGCGATGCCGATCCATGCGCCGCGGGCTGAGCGGCGGCGTGCGTCGCTGCGTCGCCCGGAACGCCGTCCGACGCATCGCGCTGCGCGCCACCCTCACTGTTGCCGTGATTGCCGCCATCGCCATCGCCCACGCCATCCGCCATCGCATCGACGTGTTCGGGCGCCGGCACGATCTCGGGGATCGGCTCGGGCGTGAACGACGGATCGTCAGGGGGACTCGGGTTCAATGCGGCACTCGGTGCGGAAACGCCCGGATTATTCGCCTTGGTAGACGTACGGTTGCTGCGCCACGCGCGACTGCTGCGCACGGTTGCGTTCGTCGAGATCGATCGGCTGCTTGTCCCACAGCAGGGCACGGCCCTTGCGTTGCTCCGCTTCCAGCGTCGGCTTTTCGGCCTTGAGTTGCTTGATGAATTGGGTGATGTCGGACTCGTACATGGTCGATTGCTTGAAAAATAGGCAAAAGCGGCACCGTCGCAACGGTGCCAATCGACGCAGATTCTACCGCAAACCCACCGATATTCCCCGTTTTGGGCGTTTTGACCAAATTGCCCGGATTTTAGGCCGCGCCGGTGAACTGCCCGAATGGATATGTTCAAATACGACTCATATACGCATCGCGCGTTGTCCCGTTGTGCCATGCTGGCGGGCATCGCGCGTTCGAGCACTCGCTTCGCGCAATATTCACAGCACGCCGGACCACCGGCGGCGATATTTTCAAGGAAGGTTTTGACCGTCTCGCAGATCAAATCCGGACACGACGCCAGTCGTCGCTTCGGCGCGCGCCGCTTGCGCCGCCCTTTTTGCCGCCAACCCGCAGTGCGCGTCGTGCTGATCGCACTGACCTGCGGCCTGCTCGGGCTGACGGGCTTCGCACACGCGGATTACCGGGTGCGCGTCGACGCGCCCAAAGACATCGCCAAGCTGCTCAAAGACAACCTGGACGCCGTGCGCTATGCCGAGCGCGACGACATCGGCGAGGCGCAATTCGAGCACATCATCGCGACCGTCGGCGAGCAGGTGCAGGAGCTGACGTCCACCGAGGGTTACTTCTCTCCGGTCACCCATGTCGACGTGGCCACCATCAACGGCAAGCGCGACGTCAATATCAAGGTCGACGCCGGTCCGCGTACGCATATCAAGGACGTCGATCTGAAGTTCACCGGCCCGGTCGCAGAGCAGGACCCCCAACGCGTCGGGCAGTTGCGCAGCGCATGGGAATTGCCGGTGGACGCGCCATTTCGCCAGTCCGACTGGGACAAGGCCAAGAACGACACGCTCTTTCAACTCGGTCAGAAGCGCTATCACGCGGCGAAGATGACCTTCTCGCGCGCGGTGGTCGACGCCGACAACGAAAGGGCATCGCTTGCGGCCACCTACGAAAGCGGCCCGCCATTCACCCTCGGAGCGCTTGTGATCTCCGGCACGCGCCGCTATCCCGAGCAGATCATCCGCAACGTCAATCCGCTGTCCGAGGGGGAGCCGTTCGATGCGGACCGGCTGCAGGAACTGCAACGCCAGATTCAGGCCACGCCGTACTTCTCGAACGTGATCATTTCAGTGACGGAAGATCCGGCGAAGGCGGAAAACGCGCCCATCGAAGTGAAGGTGCGCGAATTTCCCGAGCACCGTGTGCAAAGCGGTGTGGGTTACACGACCGACACCGGCGCGAGCATCAATGGACGCTACTCTTACTACAACCTGTTCGGCAAAGCGTGGACGTTCGATTCGCAGGCGCGCCTGGAGCAGTACCGGCAGGGCGGTTACGCGGAGATCGGCATGCCGCCGGATTCGAGCGCCTATACCAACAGCATGCGAGGCTCGTTCGATCGCACGTATCTGAACGGTCTCGATCAGCGCTCGACGCAGGTCGGCATCAAGCGCGCCCGGTCGCGCGAGCGTTACGACTGGGCCTACACGCTGGACTTTTACCGAACGGATGAGCGCCCCGACGGCGGCGAGCGTTTTCTGAACAAGGCGCTCGTGCCCGCGTTTTCATGGAACCGGCGCGACGTGGACGACCTGATCTTTCCGCGCAAGGGCAATATCATCAATACGCAGATCGGGTTTGCGGCCAAGCCGCTGCTGACCGATCAGAGCTTCGCGCGCCTGTACGGCCGTATCCGCCAGTACTTCCCGGTCGGCGAGCGCGACCTCGTGCTGGCGCGGCTGGAGATCGGCGCGGTGATCACGAACGGCAACAGCAACCGGATTCCGTCGTCGCTGCTGTTCTTTGCGGGCGGCACGTCATCGATTCGCGGCTATACGTACCAGAGCATCGGACGCCAGCAAAACGGCACCACGTTCCCCACGAAATATCTCGGCACCGCCAGCCTCGAGTATCAGCGCTGGTTCACGCGCGATTGGGGCGCGGCCGTGTTCTGGGATGTGGGCACGGCTACCGACGACTATCGTCACCCCACACCGCTGTATCACGGGGTGGGCGTGGGGGTGCGCTGGCGCAGCCCGGTCGGCCCGGTGAACCTCGACCTCGGCTACGGCGTGCACGACAAGCGGTTCCGTCCGGCCATCTCGTTGGGGGTGGCGTTCTGATGACGACGATGCCTTTGACTCACGCCACGCCATCCATCGCCATGACAGGGGACGTGCGCGGCGACGCACGCGAACCGACCCTGACGCGGCCCGGCACGAACGCTGACAACGCCAACAACGGCAGCCGCCCGCCGTCGCCCCCGTCCGGGGACGAGCGCACGCCACCACCTCCGCCGCCTGCGGGCCGAGGCCGGTGGGGCCGCACCCTGCTCGGCGTGGCGCTCACACTCGTGCTCGTGGTGATACTGGCGCTCGGCGCGCTGCTCTGGGCGATGTCGAGCGAGCGCGGGAGCCGCTGGCTCTGGCAGACGGCCGTGTCCACGCTGGGCGGCAAGCTCGCCGGCGAGTGGCGCAGCGGAAGCGTGCTGCATGGCTTCACCGTTGGCGACGTACGCTATGTCGACGGTGCGACCCGCATCACCGTCAGTCGGCTGGAGAGTCGCTGGGCGCTGCGTTGGCGCCCGCTGCATTTCACCGTCGACAAACTGCACGCAGGCGAGGTCGAGCTGGCCTTCGCGCCGTCGCCGCCATCGACCACGCCCACGACGATGCCGACCCGTCTGCATCTGCCGCTCGGTCTGACGCTGAACGACGTGCGTGTGGCGAAGCTCACGCTCCATTCGCCAGCGCTCGTGCTGGAGGACGTTCGCGTCAATGCGCGAAGCGATGGTACGCAGCATACGGTGCAGATCGAGCACCTCGGTACGCCGTACGGCGAGGCGGTCGCCAACGTTCGGTTGAACGGCGAGCGCCCGTTTGCGCTGGGCGGCAATGTCGGCCTGCAAGCGAAAGCCGGCGACATTCCGGTCGCATTGAAAGCGGATTTGTCCGGCTCGCTCGACGCGCTCGTCGTCGATCTGACGGCGAGCGGCGAGAAGCTCAACGGCACCGCGCACATTGCGGCGTCGCCGTTCGGTGCGGTGCCGCTCTCGCGGGCGCAAATCGCGTTCGATCACATCAATCCGCGCGATTTCGCGCCAAGTGCGCCGCAAGCGGACCTGGCGATACAGGCTGACTTGCGCCCGGAGCCCGGTGCGAAAGTCTTCCGTGTGCTGGGGCCGGTGTCGGTCGTCAATGCCGGGGCGGGAGCGATCGATGCAGGTCGCTTGCCGCTCGAGAGTCTGCGCACGCAGGTGTTGCTCGACGCCACGCGTCAGGCGTTGACCGGTATCGAACTGAAGCTCGCGGGCCGCGCCGTGCTGACCGGCAGCGGCGAACTGCGCCGCGAAGCGCTTGCGGCTGGGGACACGCCTGCGGTGGCTGCGGCATCGGGTGCGAGCGGTGTCAGCGCCGGGACCCACGGCACGACGGCGAGCGCAGCGCCGGCGGCAAGCGCGCCGACGGCGTCGCCGCCCGCAACGGTCAGCGCCGACGGCACCTCAACCAAGACCACGGCCGAGACCGAGACCAAGCCCACGACCGCAGACGCCGATGTCACCGTGGGTGGCTTCGCCCTCATGATGCGCAACCTCGATCTGCGTGCGCTATACGGCAAGCTGCCCGCAACGAAGCTCGGCGGTCCGCTCGACATCAAGCTCGACGCCAGCGGACAACGCATCGCGCTCGATTGGCGTGATGCCGCACACCGCGTGCTCGCCGACGTCGGCCTGGATGCCAAGGGCACCCGAATCCACGCGTTATCGCTGGAGGCGGGCAACGGCAAGGCAGCGGCAACCGGTGTTCTGGAGAATGGCGACACCGGTGCGTATCGGGCGCAGATCAAGCTCACACGCTTCGATCCCGCTGCCTGGTACGACCTTTACGGCCCACCGAAGCGTGGTGCGAAGACCCCCGCAGCTAGCGTAACTGGACAGTTGGACGCCCAGGGCGTGTTGCGTCCCGAGTTCGGTCTGGCGCTGAAGTTCGCGTTGCACGACAGCATTTACGCCGATCTGCCGATGAGCGGCGCGGGCACCGTAAAGCTGGCGGGCACGCGTTTGCTGCCGAGCGATGCGAACCTGCTTGTCGCGGGCAACAAGGTGCTGTTGCGCGGCAGTTTCGGGGCGCCGGGCGACAAGATGGCCGTCAATGTCGACGCGCCGTCACTCGACAAACTGGGCTTCGGCCTCGCCGGTCGTTTGCAACTGGACGCTCAGGTGTCGGGCACGATGGAGCGCCCGGCCGTGGCGGCCACGCTCGCGGCCGACAAGCTGGTCTTCGGCGCGCAGACGCTCGAACATCTGGCGGGCAAGGTGGACGTGAGCGGCGGTCTGCCCGGTGCGGCGGGCGATCGACTGAACGTCACGCTCGACGGTCAAGGTTTCACCAGCGCCATCGCCAGGCTCGACAAGCTCTCGCTGGCGTTGGCCGGCACGCGCGGCGCACATACCCTGCACCTCAAGGCCACGGGCAAGTTGCGTGAGGCGCCGGTAGACATGAACCTCGATGCCGCAGGCGCCGTGACGAACGCACGCGGCAAGCCGGGGTGGAAGGGTACGATCCAGACCCTCGCGAACCGCGGTGTGCCGAAGCTCGATCTGGCCTCGCCGTGGCAGGTAGAGGCGAGTGCGGAGCGTGTGCACCTGGGGGCGGCGAAGCTCGTCACGGGCGCGGGCGCGTTGTCGCTCGCGAACTTCGATTACGGCGACGGGCAACTGAAGACGGCAGGTACGATCGACACCCTGGACATCGCTCAGGTGCTGCGTGTCGTGCAGTCGTTCACGGGCGAGCCGTCGCCGATCGCGAGCGATCTGATCCTCGACGGCAAATGGAACGTGAGCGCCGGGCAACGGGCCGACGGCTTTGTCGAAGTCGTTCGCCGCAGCGGCGACGTCACCCTGCGTCGCGGTGGCGTGAACGATAGCGTCAAGGTAACGGTCACGGGCATTCCCGGCCTGAGCGCGGAGAAAGGCGGCGTAGGGGCGCGGGTGCCGCTGGGCATTTCGGAGTTGCGTACGCGCATCGATCTGTCCGGGCAGACCGCCCGCGCGACGGTGAAAGCCGTCTCCTCGCTGGTCGGAACCGTGGATGCAGACGTGCAAGCCGGCCTGCGCGTTCAGGGCGGTATCCCTGACGTGCCCGACGACGCGCCGCTCACGGGGCGCATTGCTGTCGCGATTCCGAACCTGTCGAAATTCGAAGACCTTGCCGGTGCGCAGTTCAACTTCAAGGGTCGGGCAAATCTGAATGTGACGCTGGCAGGCACGGTTGCGAAGCCTCGCCCCACGGGCCAACTGAGCGCCGACGACCTCTCGGTGCAAATGTTCGACACGGGGGTGAGCGTGAAGGACGGCAAGGTCCGCATCGATCTCACTCCGACCGAAATCGTCTTGCGAGACGTCGTCGTGACAGGGGGCGGCGGCGGCACGGCGCGTGCGACGGGCAATATTCGTCTCGACACGCCGGAGCCGACGCTCGGCATCACCCTGAACGCCGACAAGTTGCAACTGTTCGCAGCGCCCGATCGTCAGTTGTCGCTGACTGGCGAGGCCAAGGCGACGGGCAGCGGCGAAGCGATGGCGCTGAACGGCAAGTTCACCGTCGACCGTGCGCGCTTCGCGTTGCCCCCGACGAGTGCGCCCAAGCTGAGTGACGATGTGATCGTCGTGCGCGGCGGGGCGCAGGCCCGGACCAAGCCGCTCGACCCGAAGGATCAGGCCGCGCGAATCGGCGAGCAACCGACGAGCCGCTTCTCGCCGCACATCAATGTCGAGGTGAATCTGGGGCGCGATTTCCGTTTCGTCGGTGCGGGCGCCGACCTGCTTCTGCGCGGCAGCATGCGGGTGCAAAGCGATCCGCTCACCCCCATGCGGGCGACCGGCACCATTACCGTGGCGGAAGGCACGTACGAGGCATTCGACCGCAAATTGGCAATCGAACGCGGCGAAATCAACTTCGTCGGTCCGCTGGACAATCCCAATCTCTACATTCAGGCGATGCGTCGCAATCAGGAAGTGGCGGCCGGGGTGCTCGTGACGGGCACAGTGCGTCAACCGCGCGTGTCGCTCGTGTCCGAGCCGAGTGTGTCGGACGAAGAGAAACTTTCGTGGCTGATGTTCGGCCATGGCCCCGACGGCGCGGGTCTCGGCCAGCGTCAGGCCATGGCGGGGGCGGCGACCGCACTGCTCGGCGCGACCGGCGGCAAGCGCATCATCAAGGACCTGGGGATCGACGAGTTCAGCATCGGCACCAGCGACTCGGGCCTGCCCGACGACCAGCAGGTCGTGAAGGTCGGCAAGGCAATCTCGGACAACTTTGCCCTGGGATACGAGCAGAGTCTGACGAGCGCGGCGAGTATCGTGAAAATCACGTGGCAGGTGTCGCGTCGCTGGCAGATTGCGTTGCGTACCGGTTCGCTGTCCGGCTTCGACGTGTTGTTCAACCGCCGCTTCGACTGATGGTGGACGTCAGGCCGATCGTTGATGAAGCGGCGGTGAAGCGGTGGTGAAGCGGTGGCGGCGCGTTGGTCGGGCGCATGCCGGATCCGGGTGAGCAATACCGCCAAACGTGAAAAGGAGAGGGAACGATGAAAATGACGGAAACGTCGCCGAATCCGGAACGTGGCGCATATGGCATGCGCCGGGGCCTTCGCTGGGGAGCCGCTATGGGACTGTTTGCGAGTCTGTTGGGATTGTTCGGCTGCGATCAGCAGCAAATCGACAGGGCGCGTGAGAAAGCGCGCGATACGTTTAACGCCGTCAAGCCGGACGACATGCTGCTGCGCGACCTTCAGCCCGGTGTGACCACCGAAGCGCAGGTGCGCGAGCAGATGGGCAAGCCGGAGATCGTCTGGGAGAACGCGGACGGCTCACGTCGGCTGGAATACCCGCGTGCGCCCGGTGGCCTGAAGACGTACATGGTCGATATCGGCGCGGACGGCACGTTGCGACGCGTGACGCAGGCCCTGTCGGCGGAAAATTTCGAGCAGGTGCAGCCCGGCATGTCGCAGGACGACGTGCGGCGTCTGCTGGGCAAACCGACCCGTGTCGAGGAGTACCGTCTCAAGAAGGAGACGGTGTGGAGCTGGCGCTGGCTGGAAGACGGCGTGAATTCGCCGGGCATGTTCAACGCTCACTTCGGGCCGGATGGGCGGGTGACGGTGACCTCCCGGTCACCCGATCCGGCGTCGGAGCGTCCCTGATCGAATCGACGCGCACTCGATACACAATCGACGCGTCACCGACGCGTGACGTCGCAGGCGGTGTTTGGCGAGGCGCTCAGCGTGCCGGTGTCCGCCCGGTCCGTGCGGCCTCGCGATGCCGGTTCGTCACCATTCGTTCATGCAACCGCACGATGATCTTGCTGCCGGTCTTCTCGAACGCAAACGGCAGCACGGCATGGACCAGACAGGCAAGGCAGGCGCCGAGCAGCGGCAAGGCGAAGGACAACGCCGAGCCCATGTGCTGGAGATAGTTTTCGCCGACAGAGGCAGGGTGTCGAGTGAAAAATTTCATAATGACCTCTGTTTTAAGAATGTTTTTGAAGTCTACTGGTGAGTGCGAGGTAAAGGCTTTCAAATATCCTGATGAATCGGGTAGGATTTGGAATAATTTTCCTCCCGGACGTCTATCATGGACAAAACCGATCTCGCGATCCTCGAAAATCTGCAAACCGATGCCTCCCGCTCGTTGGGCGAGCTTGCGGAGGCGGTCCATCTTTCGCCGACACCTTGCTGGCGGCGCGTGCAGCGTTTGCGGGAAAACGGGGTAATCACCGGGCAGGTGACGCTTTGCGACCCGCAACAGCTCGATCTGCGCGTGATCGCCTTCGTGTTCATCAAGGCGGCGACCCATAGTGAAGACTGGATGGTGCGTTTCGTGGCCGGTGCCCGCGAGTTGCCCGAAATCGTCGAAATCCACCGCATGGCGGGTGACATCGACTATCTGCTCAAGGTCTATCTACCGGATATCGCGGCGTACGATCGGTTCTACAAAAAGCTCATTCGTGTGGCGGACTTGCAGGACATCAGCGCCAGCTTCTCGATGGAGACGGTGAAGTTCACCACGGCATTGCCGGTCGATCACCTGCGCTAACCCGGGGGCTACGCGCCACCGTTGTAGGGGGCGCCATAATGCAAAACACCCCGAGTCCGGGAGACCGGCACTCGGGGTGTTGGGTAGGCAGCGTATGGCGCGCGACCGTACGCTACGCACCTGCCTCATGCATTCACTTCAGGCACTCACTTCACGCGCATACCGGGCTTAGCGCCATCGTGCGGCTCGAGAATGTAAATGCCCGGTTCGGCCTTCTCGTCGGCAGCCGACGCGGCGAGCACCATGCCTTCGGACAGGCCGAACTTCATCTTGCGCGGGGCGAGATTGGCGACCATCACCGTCAACTTGCCGACCAGCACTTCCGGCTGCGGATAGGCTGACCTGATGCCGGAGAAGACATTGCGCGTTTGCGCTTCGCCCACGTCGAGCGTGAGTTGCAGCAGCTTGTCCGAGCCCTCCACCGCCTTGCAATCGACAATGCGCGCAATGCGCAGATCGATCCTGGCGAAGTCGTCGATGGTGATGATGCCGTCGTCGACCGTCTCAGCGGACTTTTCCGCCTTGGCCGACTTGTCCTTGCCCTTCGCCCTGGCCGCTGCAGCGTCGCCCGGGGGCGCGCTTGCCTGCAAGGAGTCGCGATTGGCGGCGAGCAGCGCTTCGACCTGCTTGCCTTCAACGCGCGTCATCAGGTGCTTGTAAGCGGTGATGGCGGTATCGGCGGTGAGCGCGCGCTCGACGTCCTGCCACGTTTGCGGGGCAATGTTCAGGAACTGTTCCACGGCTTGCGCTGTGCTCGGCAGCACCGGCTTGAGATAGAGCGTGAGCAGGCGGAACGCTTCCAGACACACAGAGCACGCGTCGTGCAGAGCATCCGCCTGCGCCGGGTCCTTCGCGAGATCCCACGGCTTGACCGTGTCGACGTAGCCGTTGACGGCGTCGGCCTGTTCCATGACCAAGCGCAGCGCCTTGCCGAATTCGCGACCTTCGTAATAAGTCGCGATCTGAGGTGCCACGGCGCGGATCTGTTTGAGCAGCGGCGCCTGCATGGCGTGCGCCGACACGCGGCCATCGAAACGCTTGATGAGGAAACCGGCGGCACGGCTGGCGATATTGACGTACTTGCCGACCAGATCGCTGTTGACGCGCGCGATGAAGTCATCGAGGTTCAGGTCGAGATCTTCCATCGTGTTGCCGAGCTTGGCGCCGATGTAATAGCGCAGCCATTCCGGATTCAGCCCGGTGTCGATGAAGCTCTGCGCCGTAATGAACGTGCCGCGCGACTTCGACATTTTTTGACCGTCCACGGTCAGGAAGCCGTGGGCGTACACGTTGGTCGGCGTGCGATGGCCCGAGAATTCGAGCATCGCCGGCCAGAACAGCGTGTGGAAGTACATGATGTCCTTCCCGATGAAGTGGTACTGCTCAGTCGTGGAACCGGGCTTGACCCATTCGTCGAAGTTCAGGCCGCGCTTGGCGCACAGGTTCTTGAAGCTGGCGTAGTAGCCGACGGGTGCGTCGAGCCACACGTAGAAGTACTTGCCCGGCGCGCCCGGAATCTCGAAGCCGAAGTACGGTGCATCGCGCGAGATGTCCCAGTCGGCCAGCGTCGATTCGCCGTCTTCGCCGAGCCATTCCTTCATTTTGTTCGCCGCTTCCGGCTGGGCGAGACCCGACACCCACTTGCGCAGGAACTGTTCGCAACGCTTGTCCGAGAGCTTGAAGAAGTAGTGGGTCGAGGTCTTGCGAATTGGCGTGGCGCCCGAGACGACCGAGTAGGGGTTGAGCAGGTCGGTCGGGGCATAAGTCGAGCCGCAGACTTCGCAGGAGTCGCCGTACTGGTCCTTGGCGCCGCACTTCGGGCATTCGCCCTTGATGAAGCGGTCCGGCAGGAACATTTCCTTGACCGGGTCATACGCCTGTTCGATATCGCGCGCTTCGATCAGCCCCTGTTCCTTGAGGGCGAGATAAACGTTCTCCGACAGTTCGCGATTTTCTTCGGAATCCGTCGAGTAGTAGTTGTCGAACGAGATGCCGAAGCTGTCGAAGTCGCGCTTGTGCTCCTTCCAGACGCGATCGATCAATTGCTTGGGCGTAAGCCCTTCCTTTTCGGCGCGCAGCATGACCGGCGTGCCGTGCGTGTCGTCGGCCCCCACGTAATACACCTCATGGCCCTGCATTCGCATGAACCGTACCCAGATGTCGGTCTGGATGTATTCCACCAGGTGACCGATGTGGATCTGGCCATTGGCGTACGGCAGTGCGGATGTAACGAGAATGCGGCGGGACATGTGGATTGACTGTGGTGAGTTGCAGGGTGCAGGAAAGGACGATTCTAGCAGGCGGGGCGGCTCGACGCCCAAACGGGCATCGGGTCCGGGGAATCTGTCGTCTTTCGACGCATGCGCGACGCGCGCTCCAGGTGCGCTCCAGGTGCGCTCCCTATGCGGCCAAAAAAAAAGCCGGAACGAGGTTCCGGCATAACTAGGCACACGTAACGTCAATAACAAAGAGGAGATGGAAGCACCCACGGTAGGCACTTCCGAAGGGTCTGAGCGTTCGCGTGCGGGATTAGTTCAACCGATGTGCCGACTTTCGATGCTGCGTTGCAACATGCGCTTGGCGGGGAGGCCGACAAACGCATGCCCGGCGGGCCGGGCATGCATTCGAACGGGTCAGGCGAGTGATACGGGAAACCCGGCCGGGGCCATCAGCCGCGCGGCGCCTGTTGCTGTTGCGGCGCCTGCAGCAGGATTTCCACGCGACGGTTCTGGGCGCGGCCTTCCGCCGTGGCATCCGAGGCAACCGGCTGGCTCGAACCGACGCCGACACCTTGCAGACGTCGGGCGTCCACCCCCCGGCTGGTCAGGAACTGGATGACGCTGTTCGCACGGTTTTGCGACAGGGGAATGTTGATCTTGTCCCCACCGGTGCTATCCGTGTGCCCGATGACACGTGCGGTAATGCCCGGATTCTGGTTCATCGAATTGGCCAGATCGGTGAGCACCGCCGCGAAATTCGGCTTGATGGCGTATTGGTTGGTATCGAACGTCACGTCGCTCGGCACGTTGACCTGAAGCTGGCCGTCCGGACGCTCCGAGATCTGGGTGCCCGTGCCGGCCGTATGACCGCCCAGCGCATTCTTGATCGACTGCCAGTTATAGCCGGTGGCGCCGCCGGCGGCTGCGCCGACCGCTGCACCGATCAGGGTGCCCGTGGTGTTGCCACCGATGAGGTTGCCCAGGCCCGCCCCGACCGCCGCACCGACACCGGTGCCGACCGCCGTGTTGGTGCCTTGCTGCGTCTGGCATCCGGCGAGCATGGCAGCGGCGACCAGTACGAGCGCGGAGGCGCGCAGAGTATTCTTCTTCATTTGAGGCTCCTTATCGATTAGCTAGCTGTGATGAAACACGCGTAAGCACTTCGTCGAAGCACGCGCGCGCCGCAGGGGTTTTGATCCTGACGGCGCGGCGTCTTTTACAATAGCGCTGAGCTTGAACCGCAGGCAAGGACAAATTGCCGCGACGGCTGGTTCCCCATAACACGCGCGCCTCGAATGCTAGTCGAGAGCGTGCGCCACGGTTGTTACAAGTTGTTAGCGCTACGCCGGGCATTTCCGGCGCGCCTCGACACAGCGAGAGACCCACATGGAAGTCGCCCAAATCAATGAAGTGCTGCGTGGCATCGTCGACCCGGACACGGGCCTGGACCTGATCGCCGGGAAGTATGTCAAGGAAGTCGCGGCCGAACACGGTCACGTCGGTATCAAGATCGAATTCGGCTATCCCGCCAAGAGCCAGTTCGAAGCGATGCGCACGCGAATTGCCGACGCCGTCGGCAAGCTGCCCGGTGTCGAGCGCGTGGCCGTCGAAATCGGCCAGAAGATCGTATCTCACGCCGTTCAACGCGGGGTGAAGCTCCTTCCCAATGTCAAGAACATCGTGGCGGTGGCCTCCGGCAAGGGCGGCGTGGGCAAGAGCACCACGGCCGTGAACCTCGCGCTGGCGCTGGCCGCCGAAGGCGCCAATGTCGGGATTCTCGATGCCGATATCTACGGCCCCTCGCTGCCCACGCTACTGGGCATTCACGGCAAACCCGAATCGAAGGACGGCAAGACGCTCGAACCGATGCAGGGGCATGGTCTGCAGGCGAGTTCCATCGGTTTTCTGATCGAGCCGGACAATCCCATGGTCTGGCGCGGCCCCATGGTCACGCAGGCGCTCGAACAGCTGCTCAACCAGACGAACTGGCACGACCTCGACTACCTGATCGTCGACATGCCGCCGGGCACGGGCGACATTCAGCTCACGCTCGCGCAGAAGGTGCCGGTCACGGGCGCGGTCATCGTGACGACGCCGCAGGATCTGGCGCTGCTCGACGCGCGCAAGGGACTCAAGATGTTCGAGAAGGTCGGCGTGCCGATCCTGGGGCTGATCGAAAACATGAGCCTGCACATTTGCTCGAACTGCGGGCATGAAGAGCCGATCTTCGGCGTGGGCGGCGGCGAGCGCATGAGCCACGATTTCGACGTCGACCTGCTGGGCAAGCTGCCGCTGGAGATGAGCATTCGCGTGCACGCCGACGCGGGCATGCCAAGCGTGGTGGGCGACCCGGACGGCCGTGTGGCCGAGCTGTACAAGGGCATCGCCCGCAAGGTCGCGGTGAAGATCGCGGCCAGACAGAAGGACATGACCAGCAAGTTCCCGTCCATCGTCGTTCAGAACACGTAAGGACCGGGGCTGCCGGCCCGTGCACAGGGATCGTGGGGCCCGCGCGGGGCGGTGCGAGTGAAAACATCACCGCACCGCAACAATCGCGTAAAATACGCCCACTTTTTACGTACTACCCCAATTCAGGCCCAGACATGAGCATCAAGTCCGACAAATGGATCCGGCGTATGGCCGAAGAGCACGGCATGATCGAGCCCTTCGAGCCGTCGCAGATCCGGTATTCCCAGGACGGGCAAAAGATCGTCAGCTACGGTACGTCGAGCTACGGCTACGACATTCGCTGTGCGCCTGAATTCAAGGTCTTCACCAACATCAACTCGACCATCGTCGATCCGAAGAACTTCGACGAGAAGTCCTTCGTCGACGTCGAGAGCGATGTGTGCATCATTCCGCCGAACTCGTTCGCGCTCGCGCGCACCGTCGAGTACTTCCGTATCCCGCGCAGCGTACTCACCGTGTGTCTGGGCAAGTCGACGTATGCCCGCTGCGGCATCATCGTGAACGTGACGCCGTTCGAACCCGAATGGGAGGGCTACGTGACGCTGGAATTCTCGAACACGACGCCGCTGCCGGCCAAGATCTACGCCAACGAAGGCGTCGCTCAGGTGCTGTTTTTCGAATCCGACGAAGTCTGCGAGACCTCGTACAAGGATCGCGGCGGGAAGTACCAGGGCCAGCGTGGTGTCACGCTGCCGAAAACCTAGCCTGTCAGGCTCGCACTCGCCGCCGGTGAGCACCCCACATTTCGCAATGCCCCAGAGCCACGGCCATGTCGGACCGTGGCTCGTTCTTTTGTCGAAGGAACGCCAATGAAATTCCGTTTTCCGATCGTCATCATCGACGAGGACTTCCGCTCCGAAAACATCTCCGGATCCGGGATTCGCTCTTTGGCGGAGGCTATCGAAGCCGAGGGCATGGAAGTCAACGGTCTCACCAGCTACGGTGACCTGACCTCGTTCGCGCAGCAGGCAAGCCGCGCGTCGAGCTTCATCCTGTCCATCGACGACGATGAGTTCGGCACGTTCTCGAGCGAAGCGGGCGGCGAAGGCGAGGGCGAGCTGGCGCTGGCCATCATCAACCTGCGGGCCTTCGTGCAGGAAGTTCGCCGCCGCAATCCGGACATTCCGATTTTCCTGTATGGCGAGACGCGCACGTCGCGTCACATCCCGAACGACATCCTGCGCGAACTGCACGGCTTCATTCACATGTTCGAAGACACGCCGGAGTTCGTGGCGCGTCACATCATCCGTGAAGCCAAGTCCTACCTCGACTCGTTGCCGCCGCCGTTCTTCCGCTCGCTCACGCACTACGCCGCAGACGGTTCGTATTCGTGGCACTGCCCGGGGCACTCGGGGGGCGTAGCGTTCCTGAAGAGCCCGGTGGGGCAGATGTTCCACCAGTTCTTCGGTGAGAACATGCTGCGTGCCGACGTTTGCAACGCGGTCGAAGAGTTGGGGCAGTTGCTCGATCACAACGGTCCGGTGGGGGCGTCCGAGCGCAATGCCGCGCGCATTTTCAATGCCGACCATCTCTTTTTCGTGACGAACGGCACCTCGACGTCGAACAAGATCGTGTGGCATGCGACCGTGGCCCCGGGCGACATCGTCGTGGTCGATCGCAACTGCCACAAGTCGATCCTGCACGCGATCACCATGACGGGTGCTGTGCCGGTGTTTCTCACGCCGACGCGCAACCATCTCGGCATCATCGGCCCGATCCCGAAGTCCGAGTTCGAGCCCGAAGTCATTCGCGCCAAGATCGAAGCGAACCCGTTCGCCCGCGAAGTGCTGGAGCGCGACCCGAACGCCAAGCCACGCATTCTCACGATTACGCAGAGCACGTACGACGGCGTGATCTACAACGTCGAAATGATCAAGGACGTGCTGGGCAACAACATCGACACGCTGCACTTCGACGAAGCGTGGCTCCCGCACGCCGCGTTCCACGAGTTCTATCGCGACATGCACGCGATCGGCGAAGGCCGCCCGCGCTCGTCGGAAGCCACGATCTACGCCACGCACTCCACGCACAAGCTGCTCGCCGGGATCTCCCAGGCCTCGCAGATCGTGGTGCAGGATTCGGACGCGCGCACGTTCGACACGTACCGCTTCAACGAGGCGTATCTGATGCATACGTCGACCTCGCCGCAGTACGCGATCATCGCGTCGTGCGACGTGGCGGCCGCGATGATGGAGCCGCCGGGCGGCACGGCGCTGGTGGAAGAGTCGATCGTCGAGGCGCTGGACTTCCGTCGCGCCATGCGCAAGGTGGACGCGGAGTATGGCGATTCCTGGTGGTTCTCGGTCTGGGGCCCGGAGCATCTGGGCGACGAAGGCACGATTCAGCGCGAAGACTGGGTGTTGCGTGCGAACGAACGCTGGCACGGCTTTGGCGATCTGGCCGATGGCTTCAACATGCTCGACCCGATCAAGGCAACGATCATCACGCCGGGGCTCGACGTGGACGGCGAGTTCGGCGAGAGCGGCATCCCGGCGGCCATCGTCACGAAGTATCTCGCCGAGCACGGCATCATCGTCGAGAAGACCGGCCTGTATTCGTTCTTCATCATGTTCACCATTGGCATCACCAAGGGCCGATGGAATTCGATGCTGACCGAGTTGCAGCAGTTCAAGGACGACTACGATCACAACCGTCCGTTGTGGCGCGTGCTGCCGGAGTTCGTGGCGCAGTTCCCGCGTTATGAACGCATTGGCCTGCGCGATCTGTGCGATCAGATTCACAGCGTCTACAAGGCGAACGACGTGGCGCGCGTGACGACCGAGATGTATCTCTCGGACATGCAACCGGCCATGAAGCCGACGGACGCCTTCGCGAAGCTGGCGCACCGCCAGATCGACCGGGTGCCCATCGACGAACTCGAAGGGCGCGTGACGAGCGTGTTGCTCACGCCGTACCCGCCGGGCATTCCGCTGCTCATTCCGGGCGAGCGTTTCAACGCTGCGATCATCGAGTATCTGCGTTTCGCGCGTGACTTCAACGAACGCTTCCCGGGCTTCCATACCGATATCCACGGTCTGGTCGTCGAGGAAGTGGACGGGCGCCCCGAGTACTTCGTGGATTGCGTGCGTCAGTAAATGGGTGAGTGAACCGCGCGCACCGCGCGCGGATGCCCGACAACGCGGCCTCGTGTGAAAGCACGAGGCCGTTTTGCTATGGCGGTGTACGCGGCATGTGCGACATGTGCGTTGAACCGCGCAATGTCGCCTACGCGAATTTCGATCGGTGGAATTTCAAGGAGTGCTCATACGCGTGGCGCGTAGACTCGCGGGGGTTCCGAATTGCCGCGTAATGCGCAGTGAAAGCACGCCAAATTCCCCCAATTCGATGTGACGTAACGCAAAACGCAGGTTTTGTGGGGAGGCTCGACTTCATCTCGTTTGGGACTTTTCCCGCAAATTCATGTGGTGACGGTTGCTACACTCATCGCACTTTTGTTGCGGGGGAGAGGCATGGAAATCACCAGAGAGTTGGCGTTCGGTACGTACGGCACGCTCGTGTGCGCCACGTTGGTGTTGTTGCTCGGACGTAAGCTGGTCGAATGGTTGAGTCCGTTGCGTACGTACAGCATTCCGGAACCGGTGGCGGCGGGACTGCTTGTCGCGCTCGGCACGCTGACCTTGCGCGAATTTGCCGACATCGAGCTGAAGTTCGATACGGCATTGCAGGCGCCGCTGATGCTGGCGTTTTTCGCGACCATCGGCCTGTCGGCGAATCTGGCCAGCCTGAAAGCGGGCGGCAGGCGGCTGGTGCTGTTTCTGGGGATCGTGGCGGCCATGCTGGTGATGCAGAACGCCATTGGGTTGAGCCTCGCGACGGCGATGGGGTTGCCGCCGGGCGTCGGGCTACTCGGCGGGTCGATCACGCTGGCCGGTGGGCACGGTACAGGCGCCGCGTGGGGCGAAACGCTCACCGAGCGTTACGGCGTGCAGTCGGCGCTCGAAATCGCGATGGCGTGTGCGACCTTCGGACTGGTGCTCGGTGGCCTGCTCGGCGGGCCGGTGGCCCGTTATCTGGTGAGCCGGCTGGGGCGTACGGGCGGCAGCGCGCCCGGTGTCGATGCGGCCAAGGACACCGCGCCTGAAGGATTCGAACAGCCGCATACGGTGCGCCTGATCACCGCCCAGGCGCTGATCGAGACGGTCGCGATGATCGCCATCTGTCTGCTCGGTGGCGAGATCCTCGCGCGCGCGTTGTCGGGCACCGCCTTCGAGTTGCCGACGTTCGTGTGCGTGCTGTTTACCGGCGTGGTGGTGCGCAACGTGCTGTCGCTCGTGGGATACGAAGTGTTCGAGCGCTCGCTCTCGGTGTTGGGCAACGTCAGCCTCTCGCTGTTTCTCGCGATGGCCCTCATGGCGCTGCGCTTGTGGGATCTCTCGACGCTTGCCCTGCCGATCGTCGTGATTCTGGTCGTGCAGGCCGTGGCGATGGCCGCATTCGCCATCTTCGTGACGTTTCGCGTCATGGGGCGCAATTACGATGCCGCTGTACTCGCTGCCGGGCATTGCGGTTTCGGTCTGGGCGCGACGCCCACCGCGATTGCCAATATGCAGGCGGTGACCGAGCGCTTCGGCCCCTCGCATATCGCCTTCCTGATCGTGCCGATGGTCGGTGCGTTCTTCATCGACATTCTCAACGCACTCGTCATCAAAGGCTTCCTGTCGTTGCCGATGTTCTGAGACGTCGGGCACGCTGGCCAAAAAAAATGCCACCGAAGGTGGCATTTTTTATCGACGAAGCTAAAGCAGTCGAGCCGTCGACGCTTACTTCGCGAGCTTCGCGCGAGCGGCCGCGATGGCGCGCTGCACTTGCGCCGGGGCCGTGCCGCCAATGTGGTTGCGGCTGGCGACCGAGCCTTCGAGCGTCAGGTATTCGAAGACGTCTTCACCGACGAGCGGCGAGAACTTCTGCAACTCGGCGAGCGACAGGTCGGCCAGATCGATGTCGCGATCCGAACAGATCTTCACCGCGTGCGCGACGATCTCGTGAGCATCGCGGAACGGCAGCCCCTTCTTGACCAGATAGTCGGCCAGATCGGTGGCCGTCGAGAAGCCCTGCAATGCAGCGTTGCGCATGTTGGCTTCGCGCACCTTGATGCCCGGCACCATGTCGGCAAAGATACGCAGCGTGTCGATCACGGTATCGACCGTATCGAACAGCGGCTCCTTGTCTTCCTGATTGTCCTTGTTGTACGCGAGCGGCTGGCCCTTCATCAGCGTGAGCAACGCAATCAGGTGACCATTGACGCGGCCGGTCTTGCCGCGAGCCAGTTCGGGCACGTCCGGGTTCTTCTTCTGCGGCATGATCGAGCTGCCCGTGCAGAAACGGTCGGCCAGATCGATGAAGCCCACACGCGGGCTCATCCACAGCACCAGTTCTTCCGAGAAGCGCGAGACGTGCGTCATCACCAGGGCAGCGGCGGCGGTGAATTCGATGGCGAAGTCGCGATCCGACACGGCGTCGAGCGAGTTCGTGCAGACGTCTTCGAAGCCGAGCGTCGCGGCCACGCGCTCACGGTCGATCGGGTAGCTCGTGCCGGCCAGTGCAGCAGCGCCCAGCGGCAGACGGTTCACGCGGCGGCGCACGTCGAGCATGCGCTCGGCATCGCGGCTGAACATCTCGAAGTAAGCCATCAGGTGATGACCGAACGTCACCGGCTGCGCAACCTGCAGATGCGTGAAACCCGGCAGGATCGTGGCGCTGTGCTGTTCGGCCAGATCGAGCAGGGCACGACGCAGGTCGCCGAGGTGCTTGCCAATGGTGTCGATTTCGCTGCGCAGCCACAGGCGGATGTCGGTCGCAACCTGGTCGTTGCGCGAACGGCCAGTGTGCAGACGCTTGCCGGCGTCGCCGATCAGGGCGGTCAGGCGCGCTTCGATGTTGAGGTGAACGTCCTCGAGATCCAGTTGCCACTCGAACTGTCCGCCCTCGATCTCGCTGCGAATCTGCGTCATGCCGCGCTGAATGTCAGCCAGATCCTGCGCGCTGATGATGCCTTGCGCGGCCAGCATGTCGGCGTGAGCGAGCGAGCCCTCGATGTCGAACAGCGCGAGTCGCTTGTCGAAAAAGACCGACGCGGTGTAGCGCTTGACGAGATCGGAAACGGGTTCGGAAAAGCGTGCCGACCAGGCTTCGCCTTTCTTGTGGAGTTGGGAGGTCATTGTCGTAGCGTGGCTAGTCGTGGGGCCCGTGCAGGCCCGTTGGCGCGAACCGTGGCAAAGCACGGCAAACCACAATTATACAACCCCCGCGTGCACGCTACGACAGGCGCAGGCCGCAGGCCCGGGCGGCACGGGCGCGCCCCCGTCGCGTCTCAATTCACAAGCGACAGCGTCCAGACCCGAGGGGGCGCCGACAGGCACAGGCCGGAGGTCGCCTCGTCGAACGCCGCGCGCTGCAGCGCTTCGAGCTTCGCCGTTCTGGCGATGCGCTCGCGCGCCTGATGGATGCGGGCGAGCCGCGACGGGTCGTCCGGCAGCGCACACAGACGCCCGAGGTCATGCATCAGCGACGTGCCGAGCTTGTCGAGCGCCGGTCGCAGCCGGGTGGCCAGATCGACCGGTTCGCCCGGGGCATGGCCGTCGCGGGTCCAGCGGGCAAGCAGGGCCGTTTGCACCAGCTTGCCCGCTTCGATCTGAAGCCGGAAGAAGGTGCGGGCCTGGGCCGGCGTCAGGCCGAACTGCGGTGCGCGCTCGCCCACGCTGTCGAGCAGCGCCTGCTCGCGCGGCGTGTCCTGCACCGGCTTGCCGGACGCGTACTTGTTGCGGGCCACGGCCTCGCTGATGGCCAGACGCTTGAGGATGCCGTTCATCAACGGATCGAGCACCGGATCGACGATCTGTCGCGGTTTGGCCGGTTGCGCTGCTTGCGAGGGCGAAGCGGCCAGCGCCTGTGAGACGAGACGCACCGCAACTCCCCGCACGCCGTGCGGCGCGGCCGCCAGCGTAGGCGTGACGGTGGTCCCTGCGTCCTGCTCCGGGAATGCGGTTTCCGCCGGGGCGGCCTGGGCGCTCGCGCAAACGGCGAAAAGTGTCGGGAGGGCAAGACGCGTGAGATGCGTGAGACGCGAGGGAAGCGTGGGAAGCGTGGGGACGATGGAAGGGGTTGGAAGGGCAGAAGTCACGAACAAAGCTGCCCGCCGTGTAAAGGTTTGCCATGCCGATGAAGCATGGGAGGTGAAGCGAGTTGATTGAGCGAACGGAGCGGACTGAGCGGACTTGGCGCGTGGTAACTGTCGTGCGGTCGAGTCGGATTGCATGATGGATTGGCCCCCCCGGCAGCCATCGGGTCGAATGCGTCGAAATATACCGTTCTATCGGTCCCCTGTCGTTGGGGAGATTCCCAAGGATCGATGCGGCGATCCTTGGGAATTCACCCTGCGACGCGCCTGTTCCCCCGTCACTTCCCTTGGCGGCGCAGTGCCGGGACCGGGCTGCCGCATGCGCTACGTCAGCCGGTCAGACCCGCAGCCGGTCGCTCAGCCGGTATTGCGCAAGCCCGCTGCAATCCCGTTGATGGACAGGTGGATGCCGCGACGTGCACGCTCGTCCGATTCCCCTGCGCGGTGCCGGCGCAGCAACTCGACCTGCAAGTGATTGAGCGGGTCGAGATACGGGAAGCGGTTCTTGATCGAGCGGGCGAGCAGCGGGTTGTCCGCCAGACGCTCGTCATGGCCCGTAATCAGCGCCAACGCTTGCGACGTGCTTTGCCACTCGGCCACGATACGACTGAACACGCGCTTGCGCAGCTTCTCGTCCGGCACCAGTTCCGCGTAACGCGACGCCACCGCCAGATCCGTCTTCGCAAGCACCATGTCCATGTTCGAGAGCAGGTTGGCAAAGAACGGCCAGCGCTTGACCATCTGACGCAGGGTGTCGAGACGCTTGTCGCGGCCGGCCTTGTCTGCGGCGCTCGTCTTGCCGCCGTCGCCGTCGAGATACGCGCTCACGGCACTGCCGAAGCCGTACCAGCCGGTGAGCAGCAGACGGCACTGGCCCCATGAGAAGCCCCACGGGATGGCGCGCAGGTCTTCGATGCGGCGATGCTTCGGATCGGAGAACTTGCGCGAGGCCGGGCGCGAGCCGATGTTGAGTTCGGCGATTTCCGCAATCGGCGTGGCCGAGAAGAAGTAATCGGTGAAGCCGGGGGTCTCATAGACGAGATCGCGGTAGGCCGCGAACGCCGTATCGGAGAGCTGCTGCATGACCGCCTCATAGGCGGCCAGACGCGGCGGCTGATTGCGGCTCGGCAGCAGGGTCGCTTCGAGCGTCGCGGCGACGATCGTCTCCAGATTGCGGCGTCCGATTTCCGGATTGGCAAACTTGCTGGCGATGATTTCGCCTTGTTCGGTCAGACGGATCTGGCCGTTCACCGTCCCCGGCGGCTGCGAGAGGATGGCCTGATAGGTCGGGCCACCCCCGCGGCCGACGGTGCCGCCGCGCCCGTGGAACAGGCGCAAACGAATGCCCTTTTCCTCGAACAGACGCACCAATGCGAGTTCCGCCTTGTACAGCTCCCAGTTAGAGGTAAGGAAGCCGCCGTCCTTGTTGCTGTCGGAGTAGCCGAGCATGACTTCCTGCTCGCCGCCTTGCGCCGTCACGACACCGGACATGCCCGGAATATCGAAGAATTCGCGCATGATGACCGGCGCGTTGCGCAAGTCGGCGATCGTCTCGAACAACGGAATGACCATCGCACCGACCTTGGGCTCGACGTGCTTGGCGCCGCCATCGACGCCATCGACGCCATCGACGCCATCGACGCCATCGGCCCCATGGCCGAGCGCACCCTGAAAAAGCCCCGTCTCCTTTTGCAGCAGCATCACCTCCACCAGATCGCTCACGGTTTCCGTGTGCGAAATGATGTAGTTGCGCACCGCACGTGCGCCGAACCGGGCGCGGATGTCGCGGGCTGCGGCAAACACGGCGAGTTCGTCGCGCGTGCGTTGCGAGTACTCGAGATACGGGGAGAAGAGCGGACGCGCCTCGCGCAATTCGCGTAGCAGCAGCGCCAGCTTCTCGCTTTCGTCGAGCTTGGCGTAGTTCGTCTGTACGCCAGCTTTTGCGAACAACTCCGCAATGACCGCTTCGTGAACGTCCGAACTCTGGCGCAGATCGATGCTCGCGAGATGGAAGCCGAACACTTCCGCCGCGCGCACCAGCGGCCCGAGGCGCTGCGAGATCAGCGCGCCGCCGTGATGCGCCATGAGCGAGGCGACCACCGTATTCAGATCGGAGATGAACTCGCTGGCGTCGAGGTAGGCGCTGGCGTTGCCCACCGCACCGCGATGCGGCACGTGGCCGACCCATTCGCGCGCGGTCGCGGCCAGTCGCGCGTACACGCCGATCAGCGCGCGTCGATAGGGCTCGTCGGTGCGGTGCGGCGAGTCGTCCGGCGAGCGGCGCGCGAGCGTGAGCAGGGCGTCGCTCGCGCCGGCGAGCAGATGCGAGACGGATAGCTCGGCGCCCAGCAAATGCACCTGTTCGAGGTAGTGCGCGAAGATTTCCGTGGCCTGACGTGTGATCGCCAGTTGCAGCGTCTGCGCGGTGACGTTCGGATTGCCGTCGCGATCGCCGCCGATCCAGCTTCCCATTTGCAGGAAACGTCCGAGTCCTTCGGCGCGCACGCTGGGCACGGCATCGTGCAGCTCGGCGGCAACATCGTCGTAAAGCGCCGGGATTTCGGACAGGAACGTGCTGCGGTAATACGACAGCGCATTTTCGATTTCGTCGGCCACCGTCAGACGTGAGCTACGCAGCATGCGTGTCTGCCACAGCGTGGTGACGTAGGCGCGCATCGACTCCGTGTTGCGCGAGGATTCGCGCTCGGTCAGGGCATCGTCACGATGTTCGAGCAGGCGGGCGATTTCGCGCTCGGCGTCGAGAATGCTCTTGCGCTGGACTTCGGTCGGATGGGCGGTGAGCACTGGCACGATGAGCGCGCTGGCGAAGAAGGCTTGCAGCGTGGCGGGATCGTCGCGGCCGGCGTCCTTCAGGCTTTGCAGGGCGGCGCTCAGGCTGCCAGGCTGCGGGCGGCTGCCTGCGAGCGCATGCACGCGGCGGCGGCGGTTGTGGTGACGGTCCTCGGCGATGTTGGCCAGATGCGAGAAGTAGCTAAAGGCCCGCACGACCTGAATGGCATGCTCGTTGGTCAGGCCATTGAGCAGCTTGTCCAGCGCTTTGGCGGCGCTGCGATCGCCTTCGCGGTGAAAGCGCACGGCGTTCTGACGAATCGTCTCGACCAGATCGAAGGCGTCGCTGCCTTGTTGCTCGCGCAGCACGTCGCCAAGCAGACGGCCGAGGAAGCGGATGTCCTCACGCAGCGGCGCGTCCTTGTCTTCGCGCGAGCGGCGGGCCTTGAGACCCGCGACCTTCGGTTCGGCGACCCTCGATGCGGCGACCTTCGGCGCCACGATCGCAGATGAGGACTTGTCCGCGCTATTGAGCGCAGTCCCCGGGCGCGACTGACGCATGGCGCGCGACGGCGGTGATGCAGGGGAGGAAACCGCGGCTGCTGCTTTCGCGGGGGACGTCTTGCCGACCGACTTGGCCAGGCCCTCTTTCGGGGCTTTTGCCTTTGCGCTGCTCTTCATGTCACTCCTCTCGCGACCCGCCGTTCGGGCCGGTCAAGCGTGTTACCATTTTTTCTTTTGGTCTTCACGCGGTTGCTGAATGAACTTCGCTGCTCCTGAAACCCTGGTGATCGCGTCGCGCGAGAGCCGTCTTGCCATGTGGCAAGCCGAACACGTGCGTGACGCGCTGCACAAATTATATCCGCAGTGTCACGTCAGTATTCTCGGAATGACCACTCGCGGTGACCAAATTCTCGATCGCTCGCTCGCCAAGGTCGGCGGCAAAGGCCTGTTCGTCAAGGAACTCGAACTGGCGCTGGCGGACGGTCGCGCCGATCTCGCCGTCCACTCCCTCAAAGACGTGCCGATGCAACTGCCGCAAGGCTTCACGCTGGCGGCCGTGCTCGAGCGGGAAGACCCGTGCGACGCCTTCGTGAGCAATGACTACGACAGCCTGGATGCTCTGCCCGCCGGCGCGGTCGTCGGCACGTCGAGCCTGCGTCGCGAGGTGAGCCTGCGCACCCGCTACCCGCATCTGCGCGTCGCGCCGTTGCGCGGCAATCTCGATACGCGGCTGGGGAAGCTCGATCGCGGCGACTTTGCCGCCATCATCCTTGCGGCGGCGGGGCTCAAGCGCCTTGGACTGAGCGAGCGCATTCGCGCCATCATCCCGACCGACGCGAGCCTGCCTGCGGCGGGGCAGGGGGCGCTCGGTATCGAAGTGCGCGCCGGACGTCCCGAAATCCTGCAATGGCTCGCACCGTTGCACGATGCCAACACTACGCTGGCTGTCAGCGCCGAGCGGGCCGTGTCGCGCGCGCTTGGCGGCTCTTGTCAGGTGCCGTTGGGCGCCTACGCGGAATTCACGGCGCAGGGTGAGCTTGCCTTGCGCGCTTTCATCGCGTCGACGGACGGAGCGACGGTACTGCGCGCGCAAGGCGCTGCCAAGGTGGCGTCGGGCGACGTGGCCGGTGCGGAAGCGCTCGGCCAGCGCGTGGCGCAGGAATTGATCGACGCGGGCGGGCTGGCGCTGGTGCCGCCGTCCGAGCCGAAGGACGCCGGTTGACGCCGCGCACGCCCGTGCCGCCAAGCTCGTCGCCCTCGTCGGGTCCGTCGGGCGATCCGGTGTCGCCGGTGTCACCGGCGTCGCCATCGGGCGGGACTGCCGGTGCGACGTCGGCCGACCTGGGGCACGTGCCGAGCGTGCGCGCGGTCGCGGCGCCCGCCGCGCCGTGCGCGATCCTCACGCGCCCGGACGGGCAGGCCGATGCACTGGCCCGCGCGCTGAGCGCCGAAGGTATCGACGCGCTCGAATTTCCCTTGCTCGAGATCGCCGCACAAACCGATCCTGTCGCATTGGCGGCGCTCGACGACGCGCTGCGTGCGTTGCCGTCGTATGCGATGGCGGTGTTCGTCTCGCCGAATGCCGTGGCCTATGCGCTGGCGCGGCTGGTGCATTTGCATACCGGCGACGAAAATGCCCCCATGCAAGCCGCCGGTGCGCGCTGGCCGACAGCGCTGCCGGTGGCCGTCGTCGGTCCGGGCAGTGCGCAGGCGCTGGCGGACGCAGGCGTCGCGCCGCCCGCGTATCGCGTGATCGTGCCGCCGGGCGGGCCGCAGGCACGCTTCGACTCCGAGGCGCTGCTCGAACAGCTCGATCTGCCTGCACTGGCCGGACGCCGCGTGCTGCTGGTTCGGGGCGACGGTGGTCGCGAACTGCTGGCCGATACGTTGCGCGCCAGCGGGGCGCATCTGGATATCGTGAGCGCCTACACGCGTCGCGCGCCGACGCCGGACACCGCTGCGTGGGCGGCGCTCGAAGCGCGCCTGGCCTCGCCGGAGCGTTGCGCATGGGTGCTGACCAGTTCCGAGGCGGTTCGTCATCTCGCGACATTGCTCGCTGCGCGCTACGGCACACGCGACGGCGTGCATACCCCGGGCACGCCGCAAGTGCTCGCCAGAATCCTCACGGCGCAGTGCTTTACTTCGCATCACCGCATCGCGGATGCCGCGCGCTCCGCGGGGTTTGATAGGATTACGCAATGCGCGCCCGGTGACGAGAACTTGCTGGCCGCAATCAAAACATGGGCGGATCCCATTCAAGTCAAGCATGACGACAGATAATCGCGTTCCAGAGTCTTCTCAGAACCCGTCGGCGTCGACCGGCCCGACGGCGAATTCAACTGCGACCGGCGCAGGCGCCACCGGGGGTGCGACATACGGTACCGCCGGCATTCCGCCCGCGTGGCAGCCGCCGGAGCCGCCGCAAAAGCGGCGCGGCTCGGGCGCGGCGTTGCCGTGGCTGCTCTTCGTGCTGGTGTCGGCCGGGGCCGGCATCGGCGGCTGGTCGCTCAACCAGAAGCTCGACCGCGTGCAGCAGGAAATGGCGCGTCGACAGCAAGCGGGCGACTCGCAAGTCATGCAGGCACAGGTGCGCACCGCACAGGCGCTCGACAATCAGCGCGATCTCCAGAACCGCCTCACGGCGCTCGAAGGCCGTGTGTCCGACTCGCGCAGCCAGCAGGCCGCGCTCGAACAGCTCTATCAGGAACTCGCGCACAATCGCGACGAGTGGGTGCTCGCCGAGACGGAGCAAATCGTCACCAGCGCCAATCAGCAATTGCAGTTGACGGGTAACGTGCGCGGCGCGCTGATCGCCCTTGAAGGGGCGGACGCCCGTCTGGCCCGCACCGGTGCGCCCCAACTCGCTGGGGTGCGCGACGCCCTCAAAAAGGACATCGATCGTCTGAAAGCCGTGCCGGCTGCCGATCTGCCGCAACTCACCGGCAAGCTGGATCAGGCCATCGCCATGATCGACACGCTGCCGTTGCAGGCCGAAGAGCAGCGTGTTGCGCCCAAGGCCGACGCCAGTGGCCCGAGCGGCGCCGGCGACACCGGCTGGAGCGCCACGTGGCATCGTCTGTCCGGGGAAATGCTCGGCAGCCTCAAACAACTGGTGCAGGTGCGCCGACTGGACGATCCGGACGTGATGCTCGTCGCGCCGGAGCAGGGGGCGTTCCTGCGCGCGAACCTGAAGCTGCGCCTGCTCAACGCGCGTCTGGCGTTGCTCGCGCGCAATGCGTCGGCAGTGCATAGCGACGTGCAAGTCGCGCAGGCGGCGCTAGACAAGTATTTCGACGCCAAGTCGCGCCGCATCGCCGCCGTCAAAACGCTGCTCGATCAGGTCGACTCGGGCTCGCGCACCATCGAACTGCCGACCCTTGGCGCCAGCCTGACCGCCATCGGTCAGGTCAAGGACGTCAAGGAAAAGCCGTAAGGAGCCGGGCATGCGAGGACTGATCTGGTTGACGCTCCTGTTCGCGGTGGCGGCCGGCTTCGCCGTGCTGGCCACGTTCAATCACGGGCAGGTGGTGATGCTGGTGCCGCCGTACCGGGTGGACGTGTCGCTGAACCTCTTCGTGCTGGCGCTGCTGGCCTTGTTCGTTGCGCTGTACGTGATCATTCGCGTGTTGCGCAACATCTACAAGATGCCGGAGCGCGTGGCGGCCTATCGCAACCGCCAGCGCAGCCGGCGCGCGAATATCGCGTTGCGCGACGCCGTGGCGAACCTTTTCGCGGGGCGCTACACCCGCGCCGAAAAGGCCGCACGCGAAGCTGCCGAGCAAGACGACAATCGTGGCGTGGCGGCGATCATCGGCGCGCGTGCGGCACATCGCATGCGCGAGTTCGCGCGTCGAGATGCCTGGCTCGCCGAGGCGCAAGGGGCCAATCTGGAAGAGGCGCGTCTGTTGCAGACGGCGGAGTTGCGTGTCGACACGCGCGATGCGGAAGGGGCGCTCGAGGCGCTGACGGAGATGCGGGCACAGGGCGCGCGCCGCATGCAGGCGCAGCTTGTCGCGTTGCGTGCGCACCAGCATCTCAAGCATTGGCCGGAGGTGCTCAATCTGCTCAAGATGCTCGAAAAGCGCGAGGCGCTGCATCCCGCGCTGGCCGCGAAGCTCAAGCAGACCGCCAGCGAAGGCATTCTGCGCGACCATCGTCACGACGCCGATGCGTTGCTCAAGTGCTGGCACGAACTGCCGACCGACGCACGGACCTCGGCGCGCATTGCCGATGTCGCCGCCGAATTGCTGATCTCGCTCGACCGTCCGCGCGAAGCTCGGGATATCGTCGAAGCCGCGCTCGCCGAGCACTGGGATGCGCGCTTGCTGCGCCGGTATGCCGATTGCGCCGGCGGCGACGCTCTGCCGCTCATCCAGAAAGCCGAAGCGTGGCAACAGCGTCACCCGAACGATCCCGACCTGCTCTACGCGCTGGGCAAGCTGTGTCAGCATCAGCGTTTGTGGGGCAAGGCGCAGACCTTCCTGGAAGGCGCGCTGCGTCACACCGACGACCGTCACCTGCAACAACGCCTGCACCTGGCGCTGGCCCAGTTGTTTGAAGGCCTCGGGCAGATGGAGCAGGCCAATCGCCACTATCGGGCCTGTGCCACGGCATAAGCACGCAAGCGCTCACGCACTCCCACGACACCCGCGTCAAGCGGGTGTCGTCGTTTACGTCCCCGTATCCCGTTAGTCCATCATCGTCGCCTTGTACTCGTCGCAGACCTCGGCGAGCGTGTCTTCCAGGGTGCGGGCCAGATCGTCGAAGCCGAGGCGTCGGCATGTCGAGCGCAGGTCATCGAGCATTTGCGCGCACTCGTCCGGGCCGAACACGAGGTGGTCGAAATCGCCGCGCATCATCACGATGTCCACGAGGTGTCCGACCAACGCGCGCGCGTCGTGCGCCGGCATCCGGTCGACGCAACCGGAGAGGCTCTCCACGATGTCCTTCATGTCGGCGCCGTACAGTCGGCGCCCTGCATGTGTCATCGCGCGCGCCATTCGCGCCATGTCGCGCGACGGCACCGTGCCGAGCAACGCCGACGTCAGCTCGCGCCAGCCCTCATGCGCCGCGGATTCGCATGACGCGTCGATGAGCGCCGTCGCCGCTGGCACTTGTTCATCCGTCGCCAGCAGACCGATAAAACGGGCAAGCGATGCGAGACGTTCCGTGCTCGTGCAGATTCTCAAGCGGCGCAGGCTTGCGAGCAGTTCGTGCCAGGCCGTGGCGCGCCGGTCGGCCGGCATATCGGCAATGGCGTGGAGCCGATGCCCGATCAGATGCTCGATGCTGCTTTTCGTCGAGGCACGGGCCAACGCCTGCGCAACGTCGCCCGACGCCCTGTCGCACGTCAGCAGCATCGAACGGGCGACGCTCTGCGTGCGCGATTCGAATCGCAACATCAGGGCGATGACGCGCTCGAAGGCTGTGACCCAGTGTGTCATCGATGGCTCGGCTTCCAGGCGCCGGAGCAACCCTTCGAGCAGACGATGCGCATCGGCATAGGGACCTTTATCGAGAAGGACATCGAGCGCACGCGATTCGAGTCTGGCGATCCAGCCCGGTGCTCGGGTCGCAGGATCGCAGAGCGTGAGCAACGCGCTGCGCAGCACGTCGTCGGGAACGGACGGGGCGCTGGGGGCAGCCACCTCCGATGTCGATGGGGTCGGTTCGCGCGCCGGCACGGCATGCAGGGCCGACGCACGCTTCCGGCGCGCTACGTCGGGGGCCTCCCCGCCGAATGCCAGCGAGAAGCCGCGCTTGCCAGACGCTTGCGAGCCTTGCGAACATGCGCCAGCACCAGCGGGCGACAACAACGTGAAAGCGCCTGAAAAGTCGAAGTGCAGGGCTGATGTCGCGACGACCGACGACGGCAATGTCGGGGGCGCGTCGTCAGCGGAGGCCGGATCCGCTTCAGGGATCAGGACGGGCGGACTGAGCGGGGCTTGCGACGTCTGCCAGAAGTCATTGACGAACGCCACGCGCGGCCCGAAATCCTCGGTGCTCGAATGTGTCGTGGCAGTCGAGGAAGTTGCCGTCGCGGCGGTGGCTGCCGTCGTTGATGGGCTAGAGGGCCCGGCGCTCGCGGCGGGCGTGCTGGCCGGTGAAGTCGTTTGCGTGTGACGCGAGGAGGGGAACAATGCGGACTCCGGTAGCGAAAAGGTCAAAGGAGTCCGCACTTTGCCGCGATCGATGGTAGGGAACTTCGCCTCATGTGTCCGGGCTTTGCAGACCGGGCGCATCAGATCGCGGCATCACATCATTGCCTCACGTCGCAGCACCGCATTGCCACGTCATATCCCCACTTCACCTCGCGTTCCTGCCACGGCCTACCCCTCGATCGACAAGGGCGGGCTGCTCTCGAGGCTGAGCATATCGTCCAACAACAGGCCATATGCCGGGTTGAACTGTTCCCTCAGCGACTGGAATGCCGTGCGCACCGGTGCGTGCATATCGTCGCTGGCGTCGCGAGAACGCGTGAAGAGTGCCGCCGTGACGAATCCTCGAAGGTTGAGGTCGTCCAGTGCGCTCAACACGTTTTGCAAATACGCATCTGCGGGTTGCGACGCGCCCGCCGACCTCGCCACGGTGAGCAGGTAGTCGGCGAATGCCTCGGCCGCCTTCCACTGCGCCGACGGCGCCGCCGACGGCAAATGCACGATCGCATTCGCGTGGGGGACCAGCTCGGAAGCACCCGGCAATGCGTCAGGCTTCAGCCCGTCCTTGAGGGCGTTCAGGGCACTGTGCCACGGACCCGGCCGGTAGCGCAAATGCCGGTGAGGGAGCGTCCACAGGGTGGTCGCGGCGATGATGCGCGCCGCAGCGTCCGGTGCGAAATGGGCGACCCCGTCGCAGATGCCCCATGCGACGAGATGTTGCTTGCCCTCGAAATAGAGGTTGGCGTGTTCACGCAGTGCCGAAGCAAAAGCGCCTGCGCTTGTGTCGTTTTTCATCCCCCGCAACACCGTACCGATCTTGTCGCCCAGGCACGCGGACTGGCCGTTGGCAAGGTGCCACTTCTGGAGACAGCCGATCGCGAATTTCGCTGCGCTTGCGCGCTGCGCGTCGGGCAGCCCGGCAAGGGCGTCGACGTATGGACCGAGCAGGTCGGGCGAGATCGCGCCGTTGCTGTCGCAGGATTGGTACGCCGAGGCAACCCATGCGTCATGGCGCGCTTGATCGGGAAGGTCGACCAATCCCAAAAGACGGTGACGAATGACGTCCGCCGGGGCGATGCCGTTCGCGTCGGGGTCGAGGGCCGCGTTAGGCACCTGCGATCTGAGGATCGCGTCGCCTCGTTCTCGCGCGCGTTGCATCTCGCCGTCGGGCGCGCGAGAGACCCTGGCGCCCAACCTGGTGATGGAAGACAAGCGGTATGCCAGATGACTCAGCACATTGCCCGACGATGTGTCTGGCGTTGCCGCACGTACGAGGTCGAGATCACCCCGCATGGTCGAGGAGATGGACGGGATGGCAGCAACGGGCGAGGGCGGGTCGGTTTGTGGCGCGGCCTGCGCGCCGTGAGGCGGGCACGCTGGCAATGCTGTGGTCGGCGACATGATTGGCTCGGCTTTCATGACGAACTCCTTGGGAGGTTGCAGGAGTTGTCACAGTGCCGTCACTGTCGGTTGCGCAGTTTGGGGAAAGTCGGCAAAACCGCGGCAAACGCACAAGGATGAGCGAATCGTAAAAATCGCGAGACGCCAGCGCGCGCATTGCCCTCACCGAATGCACCAACGCACCGAGCGCACCGAGCGCACCGAGCGCACCGAGCGCACCGAACGCACCGAACGCATCGAACGCATCACGACAGCGCCGATCCTCCGGCAGCCATCACTCGATGGCCGTCGCCTCGTTGCCCGAACTCTGTCGCAACGGCAGTTCGGGCAATCGTGCGAGCGCGACGATGGCCAGCGCCGCGATCAGCGCGCTCCCGCCGAAAAACGCTCCGAAGGCCACCCGAAGGTGATCCGCCATGCCCGCCGGTGCGCCGCCCGGGCGCAGGAAGTCCGTGAGTTCGTGAGGAACGCCACTCCCCTCGTCCGAGACGAGCAGGCCGACGATCAACGCGCCGAACATCGCCACGCCGATCATGCCGCCCAGTGCGCGGAAGAAGGCGTGCGCCGCGGTCGCAATACCGATGTCGCGAGGCGCGACGGCATTTTGCGTGGCCACCGTCATCACCGGCATGGCGGAGCCGAACCCAATGCCAACGAGCGCCAGACAGACCCCGATCACGACGAGCGGCAGCGACGCCACCCCGATGGCGATGACCGCCAGTCCGGCAAATGCCACGGGCAGGCCGATCTGCGGCGGACGCTTGTAGTGCCCCGTTTTGCGCATGTAGTGCCCGGAACTCAGTGCCCCGACCACAATCCCCAGCAGCGGCAGAATCAGCATCAGTCCCGAACTGCTGGCGGACTCGCCGCGCTGCAATTGCAGGTAGAGCGGGACATAGATGCCGATGCTGATGTTGACCATCATCACGAGCACGGCCATGGTCGAGGTCATCCGGAACACCGGGTTGGCGAGCAGGGCGACGGGCAGCAAGGGCTCACGCACCGTGCGCTGATGACGCAGGAACACCGCGCCGATCACAAGGGTGGCGACCACGAGTCCGCCGATCTGCGGCGACGTCCATGCATAGCGATGCCCACCCCAGGTGAGCGCGAGCAGCAGACAGACGGTGGCGACGATGAGTAGCAGCGAGCCGAGATAGTCGATGCTCGGCTTGCCCGAGCGACGCGGCAAACGCCGCAGCGCACGATCGCTCAGGTAAATGGCGAGTAGGCCGAGCGGCAGGTTGATCCAGAAGATGAGCGTCCAGTTCAGGTACTGGGCGAATACGCCGCCGGTGACCGGCCCGGCCACGCCGGAGACGGCGAACATCCCGGAAATGTAGCCCTGGTAACGCCCCCGCTCGCGCGGCGAGACGATGTCGGCGATCACGGTGTTGGACAGGGCGATGAGCCCGCCGCCGCCAAGCCCCTGCACGCCGCGCGCGACGATCAGCGCCAGCATGCTCGGCGCGAGCGCACACAATACCGAGCCGACGAGGAAGACGGCCACGCTCACGGCGATGACGACGCGGCGTCCGAACAGATCGGAAAGTTTGCCGACAATGGGTGTGATCGCGGTGGAGGAGAGCAGGTAGGCGGTGACGACCCAGGAAACGGCATCGAAGCTGCCCAGGTCTCGCGCAATGGTGGGCAGTGCGGGCGCGACGATGGTCTGGTCGAGCGAGCCGAGAAACATGATGAGCAGCAGGCCGGTGAGGATCGACTTGACCTCTGCGGGGGTGAGCGAGACGCCGGCCGGCGTCGTGCGTGAGTCGTTGGCGGACATGCGGATCTGCAAGACTTTAGGGGGCAAAAAACAGGTTCATCGTGGAAAACCGTGGAGGTTTTCAAGGCAATTGATAATCTGACGCCAATAGAGACGGTGTTCGGAGGAGCAATTGCTAGATCGAAAAGCGCTGGAAGCCCTCGGTTGCTGGACGGGATACCGAGTTGAGCGAGTGGAGTGGCCTTCGCAGGACAGTCGGACACTGTCGTTGTATCTGAAGCCATTAAGCCGAGTGATGCTGTGCGAGCAATGCGGCAAGCGTTGCTCGCAGATCCACGAGACGACGGTGCGCCGGGTTCGGGATCTTCCCTTGTTTGAATATCGAGTGGTGCTGCATGTGCCGCGTCGTCGGCTTTGGTGCGAGCACTGTGGTGGCCCGAGGCTGGAGAAATTGGACTGGCTCGGGCGCTACCAACGGGTCACAGCGCGCTTTGCCAAGGCCTGTGAAATTCTGCTCAAGTCGACCAATGTCCAGGCCGTTGCAGCGTTCTACGGTTTGGATTGGCATACCGTTAAAGCGATCGACAAAGCGAGTTTGCGAGCAAGCATCGCCGAGCCGGATTGGACACAGGTTCGATATTTGGCGATGGACGAATTCGCTCTGCACAAGGGCCACCGTTACGCCACGGTGGTGGTCGAGCCGCTCAGTCGGCAGGTGCTATGGATTGGGAATGGCCGTTCGCGTGAAACTGCCCGAGCCTTCTTTGACCAGCTTCCCGAGGGCGTTGCAGAGCATATCGAGGCTGTTGCCATCGATATGACAACGGCCTACGAGTTGGAAATCAAGGCGAACTGCCCGCAAGCCGAAATCGTCTACGACTTGTTCCATGTCGTTGCCAAATACGGACGCGAAGTGATCGACCGGGTCCGAGTCGATCAGGCCAACCGACTCCGAGATGACCGGCCAGCACGCAAAGTCCTCAAATCAAGCCGCTGGCTGCTCTTACGCAATCAAAAGAATCTACGGCCGGAACAGTCCGTGCACCTGAGTGAGCTGCTGCAAGCCAACCAGCCTCTGTTGTGCGTCTATTTGCTACGAGACGAACTCAAGCGACTGTGGTTCTACCGAAAGCCAGCTTGGGCGCAAAAGGCATGGGAGCAGTGGATTACTCAAGCCAACGACAGCGGTATCGCTGCGCTGAAACTATTTGCGCAGCGCCTGCAAGGCTATTGGCACGGCATCCTGGCCCGCTGCCGACACCCACTTAACACCAGCGTCGTTGAAGGCATCAACAACACCATCAAGGTCATCAAGCGCCGGGCATACGGCTACCGTGACGAGGAATATTTCTTCCTCAAAATCCGCGCAGCTTTCCCCGGCAATCCACGATGAACCAAAAAACAAGCCGTCCCGAACGGGGACGGCCTCATGCGCGCTTGACGTGCATGGCATGCATGTTACTCCGACCCTCGCGGCGAGACCAACCGTCCCGTGGCAGTGGGGTCTCGGGCGTCGAGACAGGGTTTCGTCAGGCGATCCGGTGTCGCATCGCCCGACGATGCACGCGCTCAGCGATTCACGAGCCGGGCAGGCACCGCGAGCGTCAGCAAGCCGCCCAGGATCATGAAGACGGTGAGCAGGAACATCCCGCTGTTGGTGCTCTGCGTCGCGTCCTTGAGAAAGCCGATCAGGTACGGCCCGACGAAGCCCGCGAGATTGCCCAGCGAGTTGATCATGGCGATCCCGGCCGCCGCCGCCGTGCCGCCGAGAAACGCCGTGGGCAAACTCCAGAACAGGGGCAGCACGATCATGATGCCCATCGTGGCGAGCGTGAGCGCCACCATGGCGAGTTGCGTGTTGTGGCTCCACACCGTCGACAGGAACAGGCCGATCGCGCCGATGAATGCCGGAATGGCAATATGCCAGCGACGCTCCCCGCGCAGGTCCGAGCGGCGTCCCACGAGCACCATCGCGATCACGGCGAAGAAGTAGGGGATGGCCGTGAGCAGGCCGATCTGCAACGGATCGGTCACACCGGTGCTCTTGATGATCGTCGGCAGCCAGAAACCGACCCCGTAGAGTCCGATCACGAACGAGAAGTAGATCAGGCTCATCATCCACACGCGTGCGCTGGCGAAGACCTGTCGCAGCGGCAGGTCTTCCTTTGTGAGCACATCGCTGGCGATGTTGCGCTCGAGCAGCGATTTTTCGTCTTCATTGAGCCATTTGGCGTCGCGAATCCTGTCATCGAGCACGAACAGCACCGCAATGCCGATGATCACCGACGGCACGGCTTCGAGCAGGAACATCCATTGCCAGCCGGCCAGGCCGTTCACGCCGCTCATGTCCTTCAGGATCCAGCCGGAGATCGGCCCGCCGATCAGGCCGGAGAGGGCAACCGCGGTCATGAACCACGCCGTCATGCGCCCGCGACGCGAGGCCGGATACCAATAGGTGATGTAGAGAATGATGCCGGGGAAGAAGCCCGCCTCGGCCACACCGAGCAGGAAGCGCATGACGTAGAACATTGACGGGGTGCTCACGAACATGGTCGCGCCCGAGATGATGCCCCACGAAATCATGATGCGCGCGATCCACACGCGCGCGCCGACACGATGCAGGATCACATTGCTGGGCACCTCGAAGAGGAAGTACCCGATGAAGAAGATCCCTGCGCCGAGACCGAACACCGTCTCGGAAAATTGCAGGTCGCCGACCATCTGCAACTTGGCGAAGCCGACGTTGACGCGGTCGAGATAGGCGACCACGTAACACAGCAGCAGGAAGGGGATCAGCCGCCAGCCGACCTTGCGGTAGGTGGCTGCTTCGAAGTCGGCCGAAGGGGCGCCGGCAATGGATGTGGGGGACGACGGGGGCGTCGGAACGCTGTTCATGCGAAATCTCCTCCGGTTTGACGTGGTGTTGTCTAGTTATGGTGTGTTTGGGACAACTACGGTATTACCGACGACGAAAAACCTACAGCAAGTGCTCAGATGCAGCGTCCGCCGTCGACTTCGAGGCATACGCCGGTGATGAACGCGGCGTCGTCGCTGGCCAGATAAAGACAGGCGTTCGCGATGTCCTGCGCGGTGGAGAAGCGTCCAAGCGGAATGCCTGCGAGAAACTTGGCGCGGTTCTCGGGCGTGTTGGGCACCCCCATGAATTCGGCGGTCAGGCCGGTGTCGCCAATGACGGGATTGACGCAGTTGACGCGAATGTTCCGGGGTCCGAACTCGGCGGCCATCGCCTTGCTCGCGGTGATCACAGCGCCCTTGCTGCCGTTGTACCAGACGAGGCCGGGGCGCGGGCGCACGCCCGCCGTCGATGCGATATTGATCATCACCCCGCCGCCGCGTTGCTGGAAATACGGGATGACCGCGCGCGCGCTCCAGAAGATGCTCTTCACATTGACCGCGTAGACCCGGTCGAACTCGGCTTCGGTCACTTCCAGCAAGGGCTTGTTGCGGTGCGTGGTGCCCGCATTGTTCACCACGATGTCGAGCTGCCCGAAGCGGGTCACGGCCTCGTCGAGTAGGGTGACGTGATCGTCTTCGCGCGAGACGTCGCCATACACAAAGGCGGCGCGCCCTCCGGCTTCGACGATTTCGCCTGCCACGCGCTCGCCCGCCTCACGGTTCAGGTCGTTGACGATGACCGCAGCGCCTTCTCGCGCGAAGGTCTTCGCGATGCCTTCTCCAAAGCCGGATCCGGCGCCTGTCACGATGGCCACTTTCTCTTGCAAACGCATGCCTTGTCTCCAAAGGTCTGTGCTGCTGCAAATCAACCGCCGCTCAGCCGCCGATCAATCGCCGATCAGTCGCGCCTCGACGGCAGATCAACCGTGCCGGATGGCGACGGTCTTGAGTGTCGTGAAACCGTAAAGCGCTTCAAAGCCTTTCTCGCGGCCGTGGCCCGAGTGCTTCACGCCGCCGAACGGCAATTCCACCCCGCCGCCTGCGCCATAGTTGTTGATGAAGACCTGCCCCGCGCGAATGTCGCGCGCCAGACGCATCTGCCTGGCGCCGTCGCGCGTCCACACGCCGGCGGCCAGACCATACAGCGTGCCGTTGGCCAGACGCACGGCATCGGCCTCGTCCGTGAACGGCATGGCGGCGAGCACCGGGCCGAAGACCTCGTCGCGAGCGAGGCGATGCGTATCGGGCACGTCGCGCAAGAGCGTGGGCGCCTGATAGAACCCGGCTTCCGGGGCGCTGCCAACGACTTCGCCTTGCGACATCACGGCAATGCCGTCGTGCTGCGCTTCGGACAGGAAGTCCCATACGCGTTGCTGCTGGCGGGCATTGATGAGCGGGCCCAGGTCGAGATCGTCATGCGACGGCCCGACGCGCAGCCCGGCGAAGGCCTCCGCCAGATGGGCGAGCACGGACTCGTAGGCGTCGCGCTGCACCAGCAGGCGGCTGCCGGCCGAGCACGTCTGGCCGGCGTTCTGCACGATTGCGTTGACGACGACCGGCAGCACGGCGTCCATGTCGGCGTCGGCGAAGACGATTTGCGGCGACTTGCCACCGAGTTCCAGCGTGACTGGCGTGTGATTTTCGGCCGCCATCTGCGTGATGAGGGTGCCGGTGGCGGGCGAGCCGGTAAATGAG
This sequence comes from Pandoraea vervacti, assembly GCF_000934605.2. NCBI lineage: Bacteria > Pseudomonadati > Pseudomonadota > Betaproteobacteria > Burkholderiales > Burkholderiaceae > Pandoraea > Pandoraea vervacti. The sequence goes on from NZ_CP010897.2 coordinate 1,464,461, forward strand.
ATGTGATCGATGCCGGGATGTTTCGCGAGGGCCGCACCGGCTTCGGCGCCATAACCGGTCACGATATTGAGCGCGCCCGGCGGCAGCCCGGCTTCGAGCGAGAGCTCCGCCACGCGCAGCAGCGACAGGCAGGCATCCTCGGCGGGCTTGACCACGCAGGCGTTGCCCGTGGCAAGTGCAGCGGCCACGCTGCGCCCGAAAATCTGCAACGGGTAGTTCCACGGAATGATGTGACCGGTCACCCCATGCGGCTCGCGCACCGTGAAGACGGTAAAACCCTGCTGGTAGGGAATCGTTTCGCCGTGCAGCTTGTCGGCTGCCCCGGCGTAGAACTCGAAATATCGCACGATGGCGGCGGCGTCCGCGCGGGCCTGCTTCAGCGGCTTGCCTGTGTCGCGCGCTTCGAGTTGGGCGAGCGCTTCCTGATGTTTCGCGAGGATCGTGGCAAAGGCGTAGAGCATGCGCCCGCGCTCGGCAGCGGCGGTGTGTCCCCAGTCGCCCTCGAAGGCGGCGCGCGCCGCGCGCACGGCACGATCGATGTCCTCTGCGTCGCCACGGGCGATCTCGGTGAAGGGGCGACCGTCGGAAGGGTCGATGACGGCAATGACAGTGTTCGCAGCGTTGGCAGAAGTGGCGGAGAGACCCGCGCGCCGGGCGGGTGAGACCCACTGATTGCCGATGAAGTGTGTAGCTTCGGGCATGTCGACTGCACCTCGTGTGAAGGGTGGAGCCATTATCACTTAACTGACGAGAGCGTTGACCGTCGTATGAGTCACATCCGCATAAACACCTAAAACGATTGCATTGCAATTAAAGAGATTTTATTGCAATTTTTTCTCGCCTATCCTTGATTACAACGAATCGCCAGACGGGCGTCTGGTTGGGCAATACCGCTCGTTGCACCCTTCGGAGCAGGATCTTGGAACCCGATCCGGGGCTCGATCGATCCGGGACGCAACGAGGCAGTCGAACCGAAGCATTCAGGAGCAGGCAGGCAATGAACGACGCAGTCACGCACGACACGCTGTTGAACCGGTTGCAGGAGGCGCTTGGCGCGCACGCCGTGCTCACGGGCGAGGCCGACACCGCCGGTTACACGGAAGACTGGCGCGGACGCTACCGGGGCGAAGCGCTGTGTGTCGTGTTGCCGTCGTCGACCGAGCAGGTCAGCGAGATTGTGAAGCTGTGTACCGCCGCAGGTGTGCCGATCCTCCCACAGGGTGGTAATACGAGCCTGTGTGGCGGCGCGGTGCCGCGCACGCAGGGTCCGGCGCCGGTCATTCTCAATCTGGCGCGCATGCGCCATATCCGTCAGGTCGATGCCGCCAACGGGTCGATGGTGGTCGAAGCCGGGTGCATTCTGAAAACCATTCAGGACGCAGCGGCCGACGTCGGTCGTCTCTATCCGGTCAGCCTGGGAGCCGAAGGGTCCTGCCAGATCGGCGGCACGCTCTCGACCAATGCCGGCGGCACGAGCGTGCTGCGCTACGGCAACACCCGGGAGAACGTGCTGGGTCTCGAAGTGGTGTTCGCCGACGGCACGATCTGGGACGGTCTGCGCGCCTTGCGCAAGGACAACACCGGTATCGATCTGAAGCATCTCTTTATCGGGGCGGAAGGCACCCTCGGCATCATCACGGCGGCGGCGCTCAAGCTCCATCCGTTGCCCACGCATCACGCGCTCGCGTGGTTCGCGCCGCGCGACCCGGGCGCCGCGCAGCAGATTCTGGGCATGTTCCAGAACGCCTGCGGGTCGCGTCTGTCCGCCTTCGAAATCATGAACCGCCACCAGCTCGATCTGGTGCTGGCCAACGTGCCGAATCGTCGTAATCCGCTCACCGGCGCCCATGACTGGCACGTGCTTGTCGAACTGGGCGACACGCGCGACGCCGACGGGCTCGAAGCGGTCCTCACCGAAACGCTGGGCGCCGCCATCGAGCAGGGGCTGGTGGAAGACGCCGTCATTGCCGCGAACGAAACGCAGCGCGCCGATCTGTGGGAGGTGCGTCACAGCGTGAGCGAGGCGAACAAGAAGGCCGCCGTCGGCCTGACGACCGACTGTGCCGTGCCGGTCTCGAGCGTGCCTGAATTCATCGAAGCTTCCACGCGTGCGGTGCATGCGATCGTGCCGGGACTCGATATCGCCATCGTCGGTCATATGGGCGATGGCAACGTGCACTTCATCCCGATGTTTTCGTTCGCCGCCTGGGCGGCGCTCGCCGACAGCGCGGCCATGGGCGACGCGATGCGCGCCTGCGTCAACGACGTTGCGGCGCGCTTGTCGGGCACTTTCAGTGCCGAGCATGGCGTCGGTCAGACCGGCTTGCCGTTGATGCAGCGCTACAAGGCGCCGGCCGAACTGGCGTTGATGCGCACGGTGAAGGCCGCGCTCGATCCGAACCAGTTGTTCAACCCGGGCCGCCTCGTTCCCTGATCGACGACGATTCCGTTTTCAAGTTTTTGCTGTTTGTTTTGCCATAACTGCGCGCGCGGCGGCTGTGCCGAAATCGCGTCCGTCGCCGCGCCCACCCTCCCAGTCAAGACCGGAGACCATGATGAAACGCAAGACCTCCGCAGGCCAGCTCGATACCTCTGAGAACAACGCGGCGACGCTCGCACAACCGGGCCGTCGCACGGCCATGAAGACGGCGATCGTCGGGGCGGCTGCCGTCGCATTCCCGTTCGTGTGGACGCCGTCGCGCGCCGCCACCAAGCGCATCGTGGTGCGCGATGACGGCGGCATCTACACGAAGGCGTACGACGCCGTGTACTACAAGCCGTTCGCCAAGGCGACGGGCATCGAGGTCGTCGGTGTGCAGGCCAACGCCGAGCCGACCGCGCAAATCAAGAGCATGGTCGAAGCCGGCAGCTACACGTGGGACATGGCGAAGATCAGCCAGCCGGCGATCTTGCTGCTGACCTCGGGCGGCAAGGAGTATCTGGAGCGTCATGGCCTCGAGTCGGACCCGACCATCGCCAAGATTCCGAAGCAGTACATGTCGCCGTTCGGCGTGGGCACCAACGTCTACTCGACGGTGCTCGCCTACCGCACCGATGCCTTCAAGGGCCGCAAGGCGCCGACATCCTGGGCCGATCTCTGGAACGTGAAGGACTTCCCGGGCCGCCGCTCGATCCGCAAGTACCCGTTCGACACCATCGAGCAGGCGCTGCTCGCCGACGGCGTGGCGCCGGGTTCGGTGTATCCGTGCGACTTCGATCGCGCCTTCAAGAGCCTGGACAAGATCGCCAAGCAGGTCGCCGTGTGGTGGACGACGGGCGCCCAGGTCGAGCAGATGCTCGGCTCGGGCGAAGTCGATCTGGTTGCCACCTGGGCCTCGCGCGCGCAGTCGGCGCAAGCCAACGGCGTGCCGGTGGAGATCGTGTGGAATCAGAACATCTGGGGCGTGGACAACTGGTCGATCCTCAAGGGCACGCCGAATGCTGCCGCTTGCCGCGAATTCATCAAGTTCGCGAGCGATCCGAAGCGTCAGGCCGAGCTGGTCAAGTTCTTCCCCGCAGGCATGACGCAACCGGAAGCGTTCAACTACGTGAAGCCGGAAGTCGCGAAGCACTGCCCGACCTTCCCCGAGAACATCAAGAGCGGCGTGCAAATCAACGCCCAGTTCTGGCAGCAGAACCAGAGCGTTGCGCTCGAACGTTTCAACCGCTGGATCCTGACCTGATCCTCACCTGCCGTTCCGTTTCACGTTTTTTTGGGTGCTGATCTCATGACCGTTGCCAATCTTCAAGTCTCGGGCCTGTCCAAGCGTTACGGCGATTTCGTCGCGCTCGCGCCGACCGACCTCGATGTCGCCCAGGGCGAATTCCTGACCTTGCTCGGCCCCAGCGGCTCGGGCAAGACCACGTTGCTCTCGCTCATCGCCGGTCTGTCGCAGCCCGATGCGGGCGCCATCCGTATCAATGGGACCGATGTCACGTACGGCGCGCCGTACGAGCGCGACATCGGCATGGTGTTCCAGAACTACGCGCTGTTCCCCCACATGACCGTGGCGGAGAACATCGCGTTCCCGTTGCAGATGCGCCGCACCGATGCCGCCGAGGCTCGCAAGATGGTCATGAACGCGCTGGAAATGGTGCATCTGCCGCATGTGGCGGAGCGTTATCCGCGCGAACTCTCGGGCGGCCAGCAGCAGCGCATTGCACTCGCGCGCTGCATGGTCTACCGGCCGTCGATCATCCTGATGGACGAGCCGCTGGGCGCGCTCGACAAGAAGCTGCGCGATCACATGCAGCTCGAAATCAAGCGCATCCACCGGGAGCTCGGCACCACCATCGTGTATGTCACGCACGATCAGGAAGAGGCGATGACGATGTCCGATCGCATTTGCCTGATGAACGCCGGAGAGATTGCGCAACTGGGCACGCCGGACGATCTGTACTTCCGTCCGAAGAGCGTGTTCGTCGCCGACTTCCTCGGCGAGTCCAACCTGCTCGACGCCACGGTGCTCGAACGCGCCGGCGATCAGGTGCGCGTGACGATGCCGGGGGTGGACGCCGCGAACGGCGCCCTCGCGATGGTCTACGACCCGCAGGTCGAGCGTGGTCGCCCGGTCAAGCTGATGTTGCGCCCGCAGAACCTGCATATTCACGACGGCCAGCCTGCGGGCGAGGGCGTCGCGACGATCACCGCCAAACTGACCGACATCATGGTCACGGGCGGCATGACGAAGCTTTATCTGCAATCGGCGGTGACCGGTGGCAATGGCGGCCATGGCGCTGAAGACGGCAAGTCGCTCGTCGCCGCGTTCCCCACGCACCGTCAGGGCAACCGCTACGAAATCGGTCAGACGCTGGGCCTCGCCTGGCGCGCGGACGACGCCGTGGCGATCGCGGGGTAAGCCATGAGTGCATCTGCCGTGGTTCGTCCCTCGTCTTCCCAACCCGTGCCGCCGACGCCGCGCCGCTTGCACTGGCGTGCGCGCATGCGTCCGCTGCTCATGGCCGCGCCCATCGTCATCCTGCTGGCGGTGATGCTGATCTACCCGGTCGGCCAGTTGCTGCTACTAAGCATTCGCGGCGAAGGCGGCTTCACGCTCGCCGAATACCAGCGCCTGTTCGCCTCGTCGGTCTACGTCGAGGTGCTGCTCATCACGCTCAAGGTTTCGCTTTACACGACCTTCTTCGCGGTGCTCACGGGCTATCCGATTGCCTACCGGCTCTCCACGCTTTCCGGCGCACGCAAGCAGCGTCTGCTGTTCTGGCTGCTGCTGTCGTTCTGGACGAGCTTCCTCGTGCGCACGTTTGCGTGGGTGGTGCTGCTCGGGCGCAACGGGGTCGTCAATCGCACGCTGCTCGATCTGGGGCTGATCGACCAGCCGCTCTCGCTGCTCTACAGCTTCCCCGCCGTGGTGCTCGGCATGGTGCATGCGCTCATGCCGCTTGCCGTACTCACGATGCTCTCCGTGATGGAGAACATCGACCGTCGTCTGCCGAGTGCGGCCTCGACTCTGGGGGCGCGTCCGGGCACGGTGTTCTGGCGCGTGTACTTCCCGCTGTCGCTGCCGGGCGTGGCCGCCGGAGCGCTGATGGTATTCGTCACCTCCATCGGCTTCTTTATCACGCCGACGCTGTTGGGCGGGCGTCACGAGACCATGATCACGCAGCTCATCATCGATCAGGTGATGCAGGCGCTGAACTGGGGCTTCGCCGGTGCGATTTCGGTGCTGCTGCTTGCCGTGGTGCTGGTGGTGTTCTTCGTCTACGACCGCATGGTCGGCCTGTCGACGATGGCCGGCGGTGCGGGCGACGTAAAGACAGGCAAACGCCGGGGCGGCTGGAGCCGCACGCTGGGCGAGAAGGTGCTCGGCGCGCTGGGCAGCGCCACCGACGTGCTGCTGCGCGTGCTGCCGCGTCATCAGGGCGAGCAGCGGGATGGACCGCTGCTGCGCGTGGTCGTCTTCCTGTTGGTGGTGTTCCTCGCCGCCCCCGCGCTGCTCATGATTCCGATGTCGTTCGACTCGGCCTCGGGACTGGCCTGGCCGCCCAAGGGCTTCTCGCTCCAGTGGTATCAGCAGATCTGGGATTCGCCGTTGTGGATGCAGGCCGTGACGCGTTCGATGCTCGTGGGTATCGGGGCGGGCCTGCTCTCGATGCTCATCGGCACACCGGCGGCCTTCCTGCTGGTTCGTGGCGGCATGCGCGGCAAGTCGGCGATGCTCGCCTTCGTGCTGGCGCCGATTGTCGTACCGCGCATGATTCTGGCCGTCGGCGTGTTCTATTTCTTCGCGAAGGTCGGTCTGGTCGGCTCCAGCGTGGGGCTCACGCTTGCGCACACGGTGGTGGCTGTGCCCTACGTCGTCATCACGATGATGGCGGTGCTGCGCAACTACGACACGCGTCTCGATCTGGCGGCGAACAGCCTCGGTGCGCGTCCCTGGGCGACGCTGCGTCGCGTGACCTTCCCGATTCTCGGGGCCGGACTGCTGTCGTCGTTCCTGTTCGCATTCGCCACGTCCTTTGACGAGCTCACGATTGCGCTGTTCTCGTCGGGCGGTTTGTCGACCACGTTGCCCAAGCAGTTCTGGGACGAAATCACGATGCAGATCTCGCCGGTGATTGCCGCCGTCTCCACGTGCCTCTTCCTTTTCATTGCCGCGCTCATCTGGGTGGCCGAGCGTCTGCGTCGCCGTAGCTTGCGCAGCCTCGCCGCCTGAGGCGGTATCCGCTTTCACCGAACTCACGATTCACGGACGTTTATTACATGCTTCGCTCCGCACAACTCAAGGGCATCTTCCCGGCGATCCCCACGCCGGTGAATGCCGACGACACGATTCACACCGACGCCGCACGTGCGCTCATGCGCTACTTGCTCGCGCAGGGCATCGACGGTGTGGTGCCGCTTGGCGGCACCGGCGAATACGGTGCGCTCTCGCGCGCCGAGCGCGTGCGCATGGCCGAGCTCACGGCGCAGGAAGTCAAGGCGCACGGCCGCGATGTGCCGGTCATCGCCGGCGTGCTCGATCCGGGATATCACGACGCCATCGAGGCCGGGCGCGACTTCGCTGCGGCCGGTGCCGACGGCCTGCTGGTGCTCACGCCGTACTACACGAATCCGACGCAAGCGGGGATTCGCGACTACTTCCTGCGCTACGCCGACGAGTCGCCGCTGCCCATCCTCATCTACGAAATTCCGTATCGCACGCGTATCGCGATCGCGCCCGAAGTGCTGCACGAACTGTCGGGCCACGACAACATCATCGGCATGAAGGCGTGCAACACCGATATGTGGCATTTCCTGCGCACGGTGGCCGGTGTCGACGACTCGTTTGCCGTGCTCAGCGGTGAAGACACGCTTTTCCCCCTGCATGTGGCCGCAGGCGCGCGTGGCGGGATCGTGGTGACGGCGTCGCTGCTGCCGAGCGCCTGGCAACGCATCTTCTCGCTCGCGTCAGAAGGCAAGACGGCCGAAGCGCTGGCGCTGCACCGTTCGCTGATTCCGTTGATGAATCTGGCGTTTGCCGAGACGAACCCGGGACCGATGAAGTCCGTGATGGATCTGATTGGCGTGAATGCACCCGCGATGCTGGCACCCCTCGTGCCGCCGGCGCCCGCGCTGTCGGCTGAATTGCGCGACGAACTCAAGCGTCAGCTCGCGATTTTCGAGGGGCGTTGAGACAGTCAGGCAGTTGGGCGGTGACCGGCGTCACCGCCTGGCGGTCGATGCGCCGAGTGCTGCCGACCTGGGGAGCGGCCGAGCGGCTTATCGCCGGAATGTGGACAGTCGCGATTTCGAGATCGAGGTCGCGGCCACCTGAATATGCGGGGCGAGTTCGGCTTCCGCACGCTCGCGTGTCCAGCGCGAGGTCGGCACCGAGATGTTGATGGCGGCCACCGCATGACCGTCGTGATCGGTAATCGGCGCGGCGACCGAGATGTCGCCCATCACCGTCTCGTTCTCGACGATGGCATAGCCGCGACGTGCCGTGATCTGAATCCGTTCGAGCAGTTTCTTCTGATCGATGAGCGTGTACGGCGTCATCGGTTCGAGCGCGGTGCCCGAGAGGATCTCGCGCACCCGCGCGTCCGGCAGGCGCGACAGGATGGCAATGCCCGACGCGGTGAACATGGCGGGCAGGCGTGCGCCCACCACGATGTCGATATTCACCAGATGCTGGCCGGGAAAGCGCGCGACGAACACGATTTCGTGACCGTCGAGCTCCTGAAGGTTGGTCGTCTCGCCGACGCGGCGGCTGATGTCGAGCAGATAGGGCGAGGCCTTGTCGACCAGTTCATTCGCGCGGATGTAGTTGTACGAGAACTGCAGCACCTTGGTCGTGAGGCCGTACGTACGTGTCTCGGGCACCCGGTAGAGATAGCCCAGCGCTTCGAGCGTGTGGACGAGTCGCTGGGTCGCGCTGCGGTCCAGGTCGGCGGCTTTGGCGATATCGCCGAGCGTCATGTAGCGCGCCGGACCGTCGAAGGCGTGCAGCACCTGAAAGGTCTTCTCCGTCGAGCCGACAAAGAGTGACGAGCGCGAGGCTCGCGAAGTGTTCGGTTCAGGCGATGCGTTCGTTGTGTCGCTGGCAGGTTGCGCGAAAGCGTTCTGCGGAGCGCGCGACGATCCGGCGGAGGAGCGCGGCATGAGGTGAGTGATGATGTTCGGATTGTAATGAAGTTGATTGTAATGCAATTGTTTATGCGCAAGTAGCGAACTTTCCCTGATGCCGTCGTGAGCGGCACGGGGACCACGGCAAGGCAAGGCGTGGAACATCGGCCGGCATCGGCACAAGCGTCGGCACGGCTTGGCAAGGGTTGGCAATATCGGGATCAGGGAGGAGCAATGCACGCGTTTTCCTGCGTGGAGGACTACCGGCTGGCGGCGCGCCGCCGGTTGACGAAGCTGGCGTTCGACTATCTGGAGGGCGGAGCGGAAGACGGCGATGCGCTGCGTCGCAACCGCGACGCATTCGGGCAGTGGGGATTCGCGCCGCGAGTGATGACGGATACCTCGCAAACGTCGAGCAAAACGACGTTCTGGGGCCGCGACGCCGCCGCACCGATGGCAGTGGGACCCACGGGCCTGAACGGGCTGTTCTGGCCGCGTGCAGACGAATTGCTCGCGCGCGCGGCGGCTGATGCCGGGCTGCCGTTTGTGCTTTCGACGGCGTCCACGTCGTTGCTCGAGGACGTGCGTGCCGCCGTGCCCCACGGCGAACTGTGGCTTCAGCTCTACGTGCAGCAGGACCGTCGCATTGCCGAGAGCATGATGCGCCGCGCACGCGAGGCGGGCTTCCGCACGCTGATGCTCACGGTCGACACGCCCGTGCATGGCAAGCGAGACCACGACACGCGCAATGGATTCCGGCTGCCGCTGCGCTTCACGCCGCGTCTCGTGGCGGACTGCATGCGGCATCCGCACTGGAGTTGGCAGATGCTCGTGGGCGGCGCGCCGCAGTTGCGCAACATCGCCAGAAGCGTGGGCGAGCGGGCGGATCTGGCGCGTCACGCGGCGATGTTGAGCCGCCAGATGGACTTGTCGCTGAGTTGGGACGATCTGGCGTGGGTACGTCGGCACTGGCCGGGCGAAGTGCTGGTCAAGGGCATTCTGAGCGTCGACGACGCGCGCCAGGCGCAGGCTCATGGGGCGGACGGCATCATCGTCTCCAATCATGGCGGCCGACAGTTGGGCAGTACGCTGGCGCCGGTCGAGGCGTTGCCGATGATCGTCGACGCGCTCGGCGCCGGTAGGCACGGCGCGCCCGCCATGTCCGTTTTCGTCGATGGCGGCGTGCGGCGGGGCGCGGACGTGGCCAAGGCCGTCGCGCTGGGGGCGAAAGGGGTGTTGCTCGGACGTGCGCCGTTGTACGGCGTGGCCGCGCGAGGCGCTCAGGGCGTGGCGGGGGTGCTGGAACTGATGCTGGGCGAACTGCGCACGACGATGCAACTGCTCGGCTGCGCGAGCGTGGACGATCTCACGCCGCAACGGTTGGCACGGTTGCCGGCGCTTCGTGCCTAGCGCTCGGCGCGCTGCATGCCCCTGCATGAATATGCATTCCGGTATCGCGCCGTTGCCACGGGCGGGGCAGCAGGCAAACCCGCTATAATGTTCGGCGCCCGATTGCCGTCGGGCGGCGCAGCATCCGGCAGGTTGGCGGGCGCGAGCGTCGTGCGGCGGCATGCCATTTTCTATACACAGGAATGCCATCATGAGCTTCAACCACGTGCCTGCCGGCAAGGACATCCCCAACGATTTCAACGTCATCATCGAGATCCCGGCGCAAAGCGACCCGGTGAAGTACGAAGCCGACAAGGATCTGGGCCTGCTGGTCGTTGACCGCTTCATCGGCACGGGCATGCGCTACCCGGCCAACTACGGCTTCATTCCGCAAACGCTGGCAGGCGACGGCGACCCCGTCGACGCGCTGGTCGTTACCCCGTTCCCGCTGCTGGCCGGCTCGGTCGTTCGCTGCCGCGCGCTGGGCATGCTCAACATGACCGACGAATCGGGCGTTGACGCCAAGCTGGTCGTCGTGCCGGTCGACAAGATCTGCCCGATGACGGCGCACATGAAGTCGATCGGCGACGTGCCGGGTTACCTGAAGGACCAGATCAAGCACTTCTTCGAGCAGTACAAGGCGCTGGAGAAGGGCAAGTGGGTCAAGGTCGAAGGCTGGGAAGGCATTGAAGCCGCCCACAAGGAAATCGTCGACGGCGTGGCCAACGCGAAGAAGTAAGCGACGCAGTGAGCGACGAAGTGAGCGACGATCTGCGGGCGGCATTGCCCGTGGCGTCGCTGCCCGACGCCCATGAGAAACCCGGCCGATGGCCGGGTTTTTTATTGCCCGCGCGATGGCGCGATAACCCGATAACGCGATAACCCGATAACGGCCAGCCGATTCGCTCACGCGCCCGGCGCTTAAGACTTGTGCCGCTTGACCATTGCGATGATGGTCTGTTGCAGTTCGGCGCGCGCCTCGTCCGGCGTGATGTCGCCGGCGACGGCCGCATCCGACAGCGCATCTGCGGCGCCCAGCATGGCCCACATTGCCGGGGCCGGCAGGCCCGCCGGTCCCGAGAACGGGGCCAGAATTGCGGCACATTTCGCGATGAACGTGTGTTGATACTGCCGCTTCACCGCCGCGAGTTCCGCCGAGCCGCCAAGGGCAGCCAGCACGCCGGGGATCTCCCGGCCCTGTGTCAGCACGCACGTCACATAGCTCGATGCAATCACGCGCGCCTTGTCCTGCAAACTCGGTCTGGCCGCCGCCACGGCATCGTCGAACACCGCCGTCTGCCGCTCATCGAAGTCCCGGTACAACGCGGTGAGCAGACCCTCGCGTGTGCCGAAGTGGTCATACACCACCGGCTTCGTCACCCCCGCCTCGTCCGCCAGGCGCCCAAGTGTCAGGGCGTCGGTTCCTGACTCGCCGATGAGCGCCCAGGCCGCGTCGAGCAACTGTCGCGTGCGTGCTTCACGGGGCAGGCGGCGGCGCGGGAGGTCATCGGTGGCAGGACACATGTTCGGAAACGTTGGAGACGGTTGATTCGGTCGAGGCGAAAGCGCGCCAGCGCCTCAGTCGGAATGGGCGAAAACTCTCTGACCGAAAGCGCGCGCCGTTTCGAGATGGGCTTCAGGGTAGCCGCTGTCCGAGGCAAGAAGCAACTCGGATCTGACGACCTGCGCCCCGCAGTAATCGAAAATCCCGTGATCGATCTGGGTTTTCATCGCGCCGAAGTAGCCATGGCGCGCCATGGTGCGCTGATCTGCGCCGCCGCTTGCGACGAGATGCACGCGCAGACGTTGCAGCTTCTTGAGCGATTTGCCGAGCGCCACGTCTTCGTAGGCCCAGCCTTGCGTGAACACACGGTCGATCCATCCCTTGAGCAAGGCGGGGAACGACCACCAGTAGATCGGATAGACGATGACCAGCGCGTCGGCACGGTCGATCCGCGCTTGCTCCGCGGCCACGTCGGCAGGGACAGGCCCCGCATTTCGGAACGCCGCAAGATCGTCGGCGGTGAAGCGCGGGTCGAAGCCTTCCGCTGATAAATCGGCAATCTCGGCCGAGTGGCGCGGTTGCTCTGCGCCAGGGGCCGACGACGCGGTTATCCCGTCGGCGATGCGCGCAGCAAGTGCGTGGGTCAGGGAATCCCGTTCGGGATGAGCGACGACGATGAGTGCGTGCATGGTCAGGTCCGTGACAAGTCAGTAACCTACCAATGGTAACTTACTTTTGGTAGGTTATGTTGTCATGCAACGTTCGCCTGAAGCCACGAGCAAGTTCGGCGACAATGTCGGGCAGTACAGGGGGGTGCCCCTATGTAGTTCGTCAAGCACTGGGGTCCGTTTTGGGTTGATAAAAAGTGCCGTCGCGTAGCATGGCAAAAAGGACGTCGCAGCGCCGGCGAGCCAGCGCGATAAGTGCCTGGTTGTGGCGCTTGCCCTGCTGGATTTTTCGACTGTAGTAAGCCCTTGAGATCGGGTCTCGCAAAGCCGCAAAGGCCGAGAGAAACAGGGCGCGTTTGAGTACCTTATTGCCACGTCGAGAGGGGTGTTCGCCGCGAATCGAGGCGCCAGAGCGCCGGGTCACCGGCGCTAGGCCAGCATAGGCCGCCAGGTGGGCGGCCGAGGCAAAGGCCTTGTGCGCCACCTCGGTCAGGAGTCGCGCTGCGGTCCTGAGCCCGACTCCGGGCATGCTGCTCAGGACCGGCCAAAGAGGGTTGCTTTGCACCAGGCGCTCGACCTCGGCGGCGATCTCGTCGCGTTGCTTGCGTAGGGCGGCCAGTTGCTGGGCCAGACGCGGCATCACCAGCGTGGCGGCATGAGTACCCGGCACGACTACGGTTTGTTCGGTAAGCGCCTGCGCGATGTCGGCGGCCAAGCTCTTGCCAATGCGTGGTGCGAGCTTGATCAGGCGATTCGCCAGCGTTTTTTGGCCCGCGGCCGCCAGTGCTGCGGGTGAGGGGTAGCGCTCAAGCAGATCGAGCACGGCGGGATGATCCAGGCGAGGTCCGAGCACGCGCTCAAGCGCGGGATGAATCTGCGTGAGCAGGCCGCGAATGCGGTTGCTGGTTTGGTTGGCTTGGGCGGCCAGGTCGTCGTCGAAGCCACACAGCATAGTGAGCTCGGCGAGCGGCTCATCGGCCAGACGCAATGAGCGCAGCGTATGCGGCATGGTGCGTGCGGCATCTGCGATGACGGCGGCGTCGCGCGCGTCGGTCTTGGCTTCGCCTGCGTGCAGGTCGGCGATGCGACGCATAGCCAGACCTGGCAAGTAGGCGACTAGCGTACCGGCGTCGCGGGCTACGGCCAGCGGCAGTGCGCCGATGGTAGCCGGCTGATCGACGACGAACAGGAGCTGGCCGTGGGCTTTCAACTCATCGATGAGGGCGCGCAGTTGGGTCTCATCGTTAGGCAGGGCCTTGTTGTAGAGGCGACGGCCGTTGCGATCGAGAGCGACGGCATGGTGGTGGCCTTTGCCGACGTCGACGCCGATGAAGACATCGACGGCGTCATGAAGTGGAAAGTTATGCATTGCAGTTGGCACAAAAAGTGAATTGGCCTGCAAGAACCCTGGTGGCAAGTCTCGGCATCCACGTTACGGACGGCGTCGGAATATCCGTGCCAAACCCCTATCAGCGATCACCAGCCACCCACCAGACCCGGTGACAACACCCCCCGGATCATGGTTACGACTGGGGGCGGGAATCATGCCGGGCCTGGCTGGCCAAAACCTCGATTATCGAGGTGCGAACATAGTAACGGGGCATGCGGTCGTAGGGTCACCGTGCGTTGCCGCCGGTTTGCAGACGAGGTGAGAAGTGAGCAGCGACGTGGTCATCCGTGTAGTGCCATCGATTGAAGACGTGCCGGTCGACGCGTGGGACGCGCTCGCGGGCGATAACCCGTTCGTGCGGCACGCGTTCCTGCACGCCATGCACGAGACGGGGTGTGCGTCCCGGCGCACCGGCTGGCAACCGGCTTATCTGCTCATGCAGGCGGATGACTTGCTCGTGGGCGCCATGCCGCTTTACGTCAAGTCGCACTCCCGTGGGGAGTACGTCTTCGACCATGCATGGGCCGACGCCTTTGCGCGCCATGGCATCGAGTACTACCCGAAGCTGCTGTGCGCCGTGCCGTTCTCGCCGGTGACCGGGCCGCGTCTGCTCGCGCGCACGCATGCCGATCGCGTGGCGCTCGCGCGCGGTGCGATTGCCTTCGCGAAGCAACTGGAGGTGTCGTCCATTCACGTGCTGTTCACGCACGACGACGACCTCGCCGCGCTGACCGAGGCGGGTTACCTGTTGCGCGAAGGCGTGCAGTTCCACTGGGAGAATCCGGGCTTCGCCACGTTCGACGACTTCCTTGCGCAGATGAATCAGGAAAAACGCAAGAAGCTCAGGCAGGACAGGCGTCGCGTGCGTGAGGCAGGGGTGACGTATCGATGGCTGCGCGGTGAGCAGATCGACGCCGCCGCGCTGGACTTCTTTTACCGGTGTTACGAGAACACCTATCGCGAGCATTGGAACGCGCCCTATCTGAGTCGCGAGTTCTTCGGGCAGATCCACGCCACGATGCCCGACGCGCTGCTCATCGTGATGGCCGAGCGCGACGGGGCGCCGCTCGCGTGCGCGCTCAACGTGGTGAGCGGCGACACGATGTACGGCCGGTATTGGGGAACGACCGATTTCGTCTCCGGCATGCACTTCGAGACGTGCTACGCGCAGGGCATCGAGTACTGCATTGCCAACGGACTGCGCAGCTTCGAGGGCGGGGCGCAGGGCGTGCACAAGATGTCGCGCGGGCTGCTGCCCACGCCCACGTGGTCCGCCCACTGGATCGCGGACGAGCGGTTTGCGCAGGCCGTCGAGGACTTTCTCGAGCGCGAGACGTCGGCCATGGACGAGCATATCGGCGAGCTCGAGGCCCACACGCCGTTCAAACGCCGCGCGTCCTGAACCGGGCGCGCCGGTGCGAGTCCGCGCGAGTCAATGCACCGGCCCGGCAAGTCGGGGCCTTGCGTAATATACTGGCGATTCCAACGTCCGCCGTCCGCCGCGCGGGTGCGACAGCCGGACCAGCATCGGTTGCCATGCCCGGGGTGTCACGGCACATGGGCGATGCATCGTAGCTGCCGACATGACCAACCGATTTCTCAATCTCTACAATCACGATTTCGCGCGTGTGGCCGTCGGAGTGCCGCAGTGCCGCGTCGCCGACCCCGCTTTCAACGCCGCTCAGACCATTGCGCTGGCCCGACAGGCCGACGCGCAGGGCGCCGTGCTCGTGGCTTTCCCCGAACTGGGCATTCCCGCCTATAGCTGTGAAGATCTGTTCCAGCAACGCGCCTTGCAGGACGCCTGCGACGCCGCGCTGGCCGAGATCGTGGCGGCGAGCCGCGAACTGGGGGCAGCGCTGATTGTCGGCATGCCGGTGCGCGTGCAGCAGCGTCTGTTCAACTGCGCGGTGGTGATCGCGCGCGGACGCATCCATGGCGTGGTGCCCAAGACGTACCTGCCGAACTACAGCGAGTTCTACGAAGCGCGTCAGTTCAACGCGTTCGATGATGCGGGCGTCGATCATGTGACGCTGCTGGGGCACGACGTGCCGTTCGGTGCGTTGATCTTCGAAGCGGCCGATCAGCCCTTGCTGCGCTTTCATTGCGAGATTTGCGAGGATGTCTGGGTGCCGGTGCCCCCGTCGTCGTTCGCTGCGCTCGCCGGCGCGACCGTGCTGGTCAATCTTTCAGCGTCGAACGTGGTCGTCGGCAAGTCGGCCTATCGTCATCAACTGGTCGCTCAGCAGTCGGCGCGTTGTCTGGCTGCCTATCTGTACACATCCGCCGGCCAGGGCGAGTCGACGACCGATCTCGCGTGGGACGGTCAGGCGCTCATCTACGAAAACGGCGACATGCTGGCGGAGTCCGAGCGCTTCGCCAGCGATTCGCATCTGATTGTGGCGGACATCGATCTGGAACGTCTGGCGCGCGAGCGCATGCATCAGACGACGTTCGGGGTGTCTGTGCGTCGGCATGCGCAGGAGGTCGAGCGCTTTCGCACGATCAGGGTGGAAGTGCGCGTGCCGCGCGATGTCGAACTGCCGCTGGCTCGCACCATCGCACGCTTCCCGTACGTGCCGTCCGACGCGCAACGTCGCGACGAGCGCTGTCACGAGGTCTACAACATTCAGGTGCAGGCGCTCATGCAGCGGCTGGCGTCGTCGAACCTTCAGAAGGTCGTGATCGGCGTGTCCGGCGGGCTGGACTCGACACACGCGCTACTCGTCTGCGCAAAGGTCATGGACCGGCTCGGTTTGCCGCGCACGAATATTCTGGCGTACACGATGCCGGGGTTTGCGACGAGCGAGCGTACGCTGCGTCAGGCGCGCGAGTTGATGGAGGCGGTCGGATGTACGGCGCGCGAGATCGACATTCGTCCAAGCTGCATGCAGATGCTGAAGGACCTCGATCATCCGTTTGCCAGGGGCGAAGCGGTCTACGACGTCACCTTCGAGAACGTGCAGGCGGGCGAGCGCACCAACCACCTGTTCCGTCTGGCCAATCACCTCGGGGCCATCGTGATCGGCACCGGCGACCTGAGCGAGCTGGCGCTGGGCTGGTGCACGTATGGGGTGGGCGACCACATGTCGCACTACAACGTGAACGCCAGCGTGCCCAAGACGCTCATCATGCACCTGGTGCGCTGGGTGGCGGAGACGGGGCAACTCGGCGGCGCGGCATCGGCCCGGCCCGGCAAGGGCGGCATGGCGGAAAGGGCGGAAAGGGCGGAAAGGGCGGAAAAGGGTGGCGGCAAGGACCCGGGCAAGGACGTCGGTCAGCGTCGCAATGTGCTGATCGACATTCTCGAGACGGAAATCAGTCCGGAACTCGTGCCGGGCAAGGCGAACGGCGCGCCGGAGCAGCGCACCGAGCATTTCATCGGACCGTACGAGTTGCAGGACTTCAACCTCTACTACACGTTGCGCTTCGGGTATGCGCCGCGCAAGGTGGCATTCCTGTCGTGGAGCGCGTGGCACGACGCCTCGCAGGGACGTTGGCCGGACGAAGGGCATCTGGCGCACAACGCTTACGATCTCGTGGCGATCAAGCGCAATCTGCGCATCTTCCTGGACCGGTTCTTCCGTACCAGCCAGTTCAAGCGCTCGTGCGTGCCGAACGCGCCGAAGGTCGGCACGGGCGGCTCGCTCTCGCCGCGCGGCGACTGGCGGGCGCCGAGCGATTCGGAATCGGTGGTGTGGCTGGCGGATCTGGACACCGTGCCGGACGATCCGCACGCCTGAGTCCGAGCGTTCGGGATTTCACTGAAGTCATGTCGGGGCGGACCGTCATCAGCACGTGGCCCCGGCCCGGTACAATAGCCCGGCGAAATTGCAGAACACTCCAACCAGGATATCGAGGCGACAATGAAACGCGTAACTGCCATCATCAAACCCTTCAAGCTCGACGAAGTTCGTGAGGCGCTGGCCGAAGTCGGCGTGACCGGCCTGACCGTCACGGAAGTGAAGGGATTCGGCCGTCAGAAGGGCCATACCGAGTTGTATCGCGGCGCTGAGTACGTGGTCGACTTTCTGCCGAAAATCAAGATCGAGGTCGTGGTGAGCGCAGCGCAGGCCGAGCAGGTCATCGACGCGGTGCTCGGGGCTGCCCGCACCGGCAAGATCGGCGACGGGAAGATCTTCGTGACCGACGTCGAGCGCGTGATCCGCATCCGCACGGGCGAAGAGGGCGAACAGGCGGTGTGATGGCGGCCCGTGAGGCAGCCTGCAAGGGCGCTCCGGGACCCCCTTGGAACAACGAAGGGCGACGGCCGCGTGAGCGGCGTCGCCCTTCGGCGTTTTGTCGGCGTTTTGTCGGCGTTTTGTCGGCGTTTTGTCGGCGTTTTGTCGGCGAGGGATGCAGACGCCCCGAATCAGGACTTGAGCCGCACGTCGAACGCCACGGTGATCAGGCGTACGAAGATCACGGAAAACGCGCTGATCGACAGCGTGTAGACGGGGTCGAGATCGGCGTAGGTGAGTGCAATGTAGATCCATCCTCCGATGAACGCACACACCGCATAGGGGCGCGTGTCGCGCAACACGAGCGGCACCTCGTTGCAGAGAATGTCGCGAATCACGCCGCCGCCCACGCCGGTAATGACGCCCATCATCACGGACATGAACGCGGACATGTCGGTTTGTAGCGCCAGCGACGTGCCGGACGCACTGAAGAATCCCAGCCCGATGGCGTCGGTAATGAGCAGCACGCGTTCGGTGGCCACGCGCGAGACAAGCTTGAGCACGGCGGACGTGGACAGCG
This sequence comes from Pandoraea vervacti, assembly GCF_000934605.2. Classification (NCBI taxonomy): domain Bacteria; kingdom Pseudomonadati; phylum Pseudomonadota; class Betaproteobacteria; order Burkholderiales; family Burkholderiaceae; genus Pandoraea; species Pandoraea vervacti. The sequence continues at coordinate 1,482,739 of NZ_CP010897.2, forward strand.
ACAGCACCAGGATGATGACCGAGTACCACTGATGCTGAACCCAGTAAAAGGGGCGATGGTCGAGCAGCACGTCGCGCAACGTGCCGCCGCCAAAGGCGGTGGCGAAGGCCAGCACGAAGGCGCCGACCGGATCGAGGTGTTGTTTGCGGGCTTCAGCGAAGCCGGAGATGGCGCATGACAATACGGCGATGGCCTCCATGATGGCCAGGATCGTATGCAGCTGGGCGCTCATCTCGTGAATCATCGGCGAATCCTGTCAGGGGGCCGCACGCGCCAACGCATGCGTCTACGCATGAATACGGTCACGCGGCCCCTCGTAAAACGTCGTGATCTGTGGCGGAAATTCCGGTGTGGCGTGGGGCATCGCTCCCATGCGCGCCCCGTAGCGGCATCCGGGGCGCAGGGGTCAGTCGCCCGGGCGAGACGCTCTGGACTGCGAAGCCTGCAGCAATACTACCAGCGCACCGCCGCCGCCGTCGCGTCCTTGCGCCTGCGCCCACGCCAGCACTTCATTCTTCTGGGCGAGCCAGCCGCGCACCTTGTCCTTGAGCACCGGCTCGCGGTTCACCGACCCCAGACCCTTGCCGTGGATGACGCGAACGCAGCGCAGGCCGCGCTTGACCGCGTCATGCAGGAAGGCGGAAAGCGCTTCGCGGGCTTCGTCGCGACGCATGCCGTGCAGGTCGATCTGCGCCTGCACCACCCAGTCGCCGCGTTGCAGCTTGAGCACGGCATCGTGGCTGATGCCGGGCCGACGGTACGAGAGGCGGTCGTCCGTATCGAGCAGCGCCTCGGGGTCGAATTCGTCGGACAGGGACTCATGCAGCACGGCCGCTTCGTCTTCCTGGGTCTGGCGGGCGACAGGGTCCGGCGGGAAGCGCGGATGCTCGACGCGATTGGCCGAGCCTTTGCGGGTGAGCGGCGCAATGTCGCCAATGCTGTCGCGGAACACGTTGGCGTCGCGCTTGGCCTGGGCGGCGCGCTTCGCGGCGGCAATGCGCTCGGCTTCGCGGGCTGCGCTCTGACTGGCAAGCGCGTCGCGCAAGCCGTTCAGATCGCTGAGGCTGAGTTTCGGTGGCTTCTTGCTCATGGTCGTGCGAACAAGGTGGAGGGGCAGTGCAGATGATAGCGGGATATTGCCGCCCATCGACGACTATCGATGCCCATGGACGCCTATGGACGCCTATGGCCGATCATCGCGCACGGCGGGCGCTGTCAGGCGGGGTCAGGCGATGCCGAAGCCTGTCCCGTTCCAAATGACTGCGGCGCCCAGGCCGTGTGACGATCACACCGCCGGGGCGCCGCCGCAGGACGCGAGCGCGCTTACTGGTCGAGATTTTCGAGGTAACGCTGGGCGTCGAGCGCGGCCATGCAGCCCGTGCCGGCGCTGGTAATCGCCTGACGGTAGACATGGTCCTGCACGTCGCCGGCGGCGAACACGCCCGGCACGCTGGTGGCCGTGGCGTTACCGTTCAGGCCGCTGTGCGTGACGATGTAGCCGTTCTTCATTTCCAGCTGGCCGTCGAAGATGTCGGTATTCGGCTTGTGGCCGATGGCGATGAACACGCCGTGCAGCGAGATGTCTTCGTGCGCGCCGGTCTTCGTGTTCTTGATGCGAACGCCGGTCACGCCGCTGTCGTCGCCCGTCACTTCGTCGAGCACGCTGTCGTACTTCAGCTCGACCACGCCTTGCTTGGCTTTTTCCAGCAGACGGTCGATCAGAATCGGCTCGGCGCGGAACTTGTCGCGACGGTGGATCACGGTGACCTTGCTCGCGATGTTCGAGAGATAGAGCGCTTCTTCCACGGCCGTGTTGCCGCCGCCGACCACGCACACTTCCTTGCCGCGATAGAAGAAGCCGTCGCAGGTGGCGCAGGCCGACACGCCACGGCCGGAGAATGCTTCTTCGGACGGCAGGCCGAGGTACTGGGCCGAAGCGCCGGTGGCGATGATCAGGGCGTCGGCCGTGTACTCGCCGGAGTCGCCGACCAGACGCAGCGGACGCTCGTTCAGATGCACCGTATGAATGTGATCGAAAATGATCTCGGTGTTGAAGTGCTCGGCGTGGGCCTGCATACGGGCCATCAATTCGGGGCCTTGCACGCCGGTCGGGTCGCCGGGCCAGTTCTCGACGTCCGTGGTGGTCATCAGCTGACCGCCCTGGGCGATCCCCGTGATCAGCACGGGGTTGAGGTTGGCGCGCGCGGCGTACACGGCGGCGCTATAGCCGGCGGGGCCGGAACCGAGAATCAGGACTTTGGCGTGCTTGGCAGCAGACATGGAACTCACCGGAAAGGGGATGGGCGCTGGCGTCGGCTCGCCCACTGCGTTGGCCCGTAAAGGGGCTGTCGAGGGGGGAGATGACGCAAACCGCCATTATAAGGGGGCGCCGTCGTTTCGTTGATGGAGCTTGGCAATCGCCCCGATAGCCCCTGGGATGTTTCCGTTCCGGGGAGCTGCGCGACGCAGGGCGGCAGGGGGCGTCAGCGGGCAGCAGGGGGCGCCAGGGGGAATCAGGTCGCGACAGGTGGTGGCGGGTGGAGGTCAGGAGGGGGCGCATCGCCCGGAAAGCCGCGGCGTTACTGCTTGTCACCTTTTCGTGCAAATACGAATGTAATAGTTGTTTACAATGGAGCCTTGCCGCGCGGCAGGCCGCCCGTCTGCCCGCCCAACCGCATGGCTTGATGACGACGAAATCTTCCTACTCTGCTGGTGCCGGATCGTCGTTGCCCAACCGGGTGACGCACCTTTTCCATGAAATCCGCTGGATGGCGCAAGTTGCGCTGATGGTGTTCCTGTTGATGGCGTTGTTCTCCTACAGCCGTCTGGACCCCAGCTGGACGCATGCGGCGCACGTGGAGCGTATCTCCAACTGGGCAGGGCGTGTCGGCGCGTGGGTCGCCGACATGCTGCTGCTCATGCTCGGCCTGTCCGCTTACTGGCTGGTGGTCTTTATCGCCCGGCGGGTAGTCTCGGGCTATCGCCGGATTTCGGCCAGACGCGAGGCCCCGCCGCTGCGCGAGCGGCTGGCCAGCGGCGGATGGGTGGAGATCGTCTCCTCCCTGATGGTGCTGCTCTCCAGCGCAGGCATCGAATCCCTGCGCCTTTACCGCCTCAAGGCCCAATTGCCGCGCGGCTCGGGCGGTGTCATCGGCGAGACGGTCGGCGGCTTCTTCCAGCACGCGCTCGGCTTTACCGGCGGCACGCTGGCGCTGTTGCTGATCTTCGCCTTTGGACTGTCGCTCCTTTTCCATTTTTCCTGGTTGTCGGCCGCTGAGAAGATCGGCGCGCTGATCCTCGACACCGGCACCGTGATCCGTCGCCGCCGCGAGGCGCGCCAGGACCGTCGTCTGGGCGAAGAGGCAGCTATCGCACGCGAAGGCGCCGTCGTGCAGAACCGTGTGCGTGCGGAAGTGCATGAACCGGTGCAGATCGTGCCGCCGGTCAAGGTGGTCCCCAAGAGCGAACGGGTCGAGAAGGAAAAGCAGGCGCCGCTGTTCGCCGATCTGCCCGATTCCATCCTCCCGCCGCTGGCGTTGCTCGATGCCGCCCCGGTGGCGCAGGAGACTGTCTCGGCGGAGACGCTGGAATTCACGTCGCGCCTGATCGAGAAGAAGCTCAAGGATTTCGGCGTCGAAGTGAGTGTGGTGGCCGCCTATCCCGGCCCCGTCATCACACGTTACGAGATCGAACCCGCCACCGGCGTGAAGGGCAGCCAGATCGTGAATCTGGCGAAGGATCTGGCGCGCTCGCTGTCGCTGGTGTCGATTCGCGTGGTGGAGACGATCCCCGGCAAGAACTACATGGGGCTGGAGTTGCCGAATCCGCGTCGTCAAACGGTGCGCATGACGGAGATTCTCGGCTCGGAGGTCTACAACAGTTCGTCGTCGCTTCTGACGCTGGCGCTCGGCAAGGACATCGGCGGCAAGCCGGTCGTGGCCGATCTGGCCAAGATGCCCCACTTGCTGGTCGCCGGTACCACCGGTTCGGGCAAGTCGGTGGGGATCAACGCGATGATCCTGTCGCTGCTATACAAGGCGACGGCCGAGCAGGTGCGCCTGATCCTGATCGATCCGAAGATGCTCGAAATGAGCATGTACGAAGGCATCCAGCATCTGTTGTGTCCGGTGGTGACGGATATGCGCCAGGCGGGGCATGCGCTGAACTGGGTGGTCGCGGAGATGGAGCGCCGCTACAAGCTGATGAGCAAACTCGGCGTGCGCAATCTGGCCGGGTACAACAACAAGATCGACGACGCGGCCAAGCGCGAAGAGCATATTCCGAATCCGTTCTCGCTGACCCCGGACGAGCCGGAACCGTTGCAGCGGTTGCCGTACATCGTGGTTGTGATCGACGAACTGGCCGACCTGATGATGGTCGTCGGCAAGAAGGTCGAAGAGCTGATCGCCCGGATTGCCCAGAAGGCACGCGCGGCTGGCATTCACCTGATTCTGGCGACGCAGCGTCCGTCGGTGGACGTGATTACGGGCCTCATCAAAGCAAACGTGCCGACGCGGGTGGCGTTCCAGGTGTCGTCGAAGATCGACTCGCGCACGATTCTGGACCAGCAGGGCGCCGAGACGTTGCTCGGCATGGGCGACATGCTTTACATGCCGCCGGGCACCGGGCTGCCATTGCGTGTGCATGGGGCGTTCGTGTCCGATGACGAAGTGCATCGCGTGGTCGAACGGCTCAAGGAGCAGGGCGAAGCGAACTACGTCGAGGGGATCCTGGACGGCGCGACCGACGGCGAAGACGGCGGTATCGACGGCGCGGGCGCAGGAACTGGCGAGGGGGGCGGCGAGTCCGATCCCCTGTACGATCAGGCGGTGGCCGTGGTGCTCAAGCAGCGGCGTGCGTCGATCTCGCTGGTGCAGCGTCATTTGCGCATCGGTTACAACCGGGCGGCGCGTCTGCTCGAACAGATGGAACAGTCCGGCGTCGTGTCGGCGATGGCGAGCAACGGCAATCGGGAAATTCTGGTGCCGAATCGCGAGGGAGAATAAGGAACATGCTGGGATTCAAGCGCAGTTTGCCGCTCATGGTGGGCGCGGTGGGTGTCACACTGGCAGCGATGGTTGCACCGGTGTATGCCAGCGGCACGGCACAGCTCAAGGCGTTCGCGGCGCAGGTGAAGTCGGCACGCGGCGAGTTCGAGCAGAAGCAGGTGAAGCCGCAACAGGGGCAGGACGGTGCGATGAAGGTGACGAACAATGCCTCGGGCACGTTCGAGTTCTCGCGTCCCGGTCAGTTCGTCTGGCATTACACCAAGCCTTACGACCAGTTGTTGCAGGCGGACGGCACGACGCTTTACGTCTACGACAAGGATCTGAACCAGGTCACGGAGCGCAAGCTGGGCGACTCGCTCGGCGCGAGCCCGGCGGCCATTCTGTTCGGCAGCAACGACATCGAGAAAAGCTTTTCGCTCAAGGATGCCGGCGTGAAGAACGGCATCGACTGGGTGGAGCTCAAGCCCAAGTCGCAGGACACGCAGTTCCAGCGCGTGGGCATCGGTTTTCGCGATGGCAATCTGGCTGCGATGGAGCTTTACGATGCGTTCGGCAACGTGACCTTGCTCACGTTCAGCAATATGCAGAAGAATCCGTCGCTGCCGGCGGGCAATTTCAAGTTCACAGTGCCTAAGGGCGCCGACGTGATCAAGGGATAAGCTGGCGCCACCCCGATCCCCCGGATTCCCCGTTGTTACCGGGAAGCGCAATACCGGCGGTACCAGCGATAGCGGTGATGGCGGTGATGGCGGCATTCCCGGCATCCCCGACGGGTTGGCCGACGGGCTGGCATAATGGGGACATCTGATTATCTGACTGCGGCCGGGGATTCCCCGGCCGCGCTGCTTGAGAACATGCCAAACGACGCCCCACTGTCGGCTTCGGTGCCTTTGGCCGAGCGCCTTCGCCCCCATACCATCGATGACGTGATTGGTCAGCGTCATTTGCTGGGCAAGGGGAAGCCTTTGCGCGTCGCATTCGAGGCCGGTCGTCCGCATTCGATGATCTTGTGGGGGCCGCCGGGCGTCGGCAAGACGACGCTTGCCCGTCTGATGGCGGACGCCTTCAAGGCGTACTTCATTGCGTTATCGGCGGTGCTCTCCGGGGTCAAGGACATTCGCGACGCCGTCGAGGCCGCGCAGATCCAGCGCGCGCAGGGCAAGCAGACGGTCGTGTTCGTCGACGAGGTGCATCGCTTCAACAAGGCCCAGCAGGATGCCTTCCTGCCGCACGTCGAATCCGGTCTCTTCATCTTCGTTGGCGCGACGACGGAGAACCCGTCGTTCGAAGTCAATGGCGCATTGCTCTCGCGCGCGGCTGTCTACGTGCTCAAGAGTCTGAATGACGAAGAACTCGGCGAGATGGTCACGCGCGCGTCGCTCGCGTTGGGCGATATCGGTTTCACGGACGAAGCGCGCCAGGGGCTGATCGACTCGGCCGACGGCGATGGCCGCAAGCTGTTGAACAACGTCGAGATCGTGGCGCAAGCGGCGATGTCGCAGGATCTGGAGATCATCGACGAGGCGCTGCTCGCCAGCGTGCTGGCCGAAAATCTGCGGCGCTTCGACAAGGGCGGCGACGCGTTTTACGACCAGATCAGCGCGTTGCACAAGTCGGTGCGCGGCAGTTCGCCGGACGGCGCACTGTACTGGTTGTGCCGCATGCTCGACGGCGGCGCCGACCCGCGTTACCTGTCGCGCCGCATCGTGCGCATGGCGTGGGAGGACATCGGTCTGGCCGACCCGCGCGCGGCGCGTATCGCACTGGATGCGGCCGAGACGTATGAGCGCCTTGGCACGCCCGAGGGGGAACTGGCGCTGGCGCAGGCGATTCTTTATCTCGCGTCGGCGCCGAAGTCGAATGCGGGCTACAACGCGTATAACCAGGCGCGCGCGTTCGTCGGCAAGGACAAGACGCGAGCGGTGCCGATTCATCTGCGCAATGCCCCGACGAAGCTCATGAAAGAACTCGGTTACGGGCATGAGTATCGGTATGCGCACGATGAGCCCGATGCCTACGCCGCCGGCGAGACGTATTTCCCGGACGACCTGCGGGCGCAGAACTGGTACCGTCCGGTGCCGCGCGGGCTGGAGGGCAAGATCGGCGAGAAGCTCAACTGGCTGAAGTCGCTCGATGCCGAATGGCGTCGGGCGAACGTCAAGGATGCCAAGGGACGAAAGACGGGCGATGCGCCGGGCAGGACGCCGGGCGCCGAGAGCAAGTCGTCGTCATCCGCTGCCACGAAGACGCCGCCAGCGGACACAGGGGAAGACGAGTCCGCCTGAGACACTGACTCAGGTGCTGACCCGGGGACTGGCTCAGAGGCTGAAAGGTGCTGAACGGTACTGAGCGAGACGCCGGTCAGTCGGCTTGGCGAGTCCCGTTCGAAAGCCCGTTCAAAAGCCCGATCGAAAGCCCCTTCGAAGTCTCGATAAGCGTCAAATCACGTCACGGGGCTGCGCGTTTGGTAAAATCGCGCCATTGCCGTTTTGCGCGACGAGAAACTGCGTCGGCGGCGGCCAACACACAATTCATGGCTCACTGACGTGGGCCGTTCACCAAAGATTTCCCACCATGCTCGACATTCAACTTCTTCGCAAGGATCTCGACGGCGTTGCCGCGCGACTCAAGACGCGTGGCTTTTCGCTGGACGTGGCGGCGTTTGCCGCGCTCGAAGCGGAGCGCAAGCAGATCCAGACGCAAACCGAGGAGCTTCAGGCGCGTCGCAATGCGCTGTCGAAGCAGGTCGGCATGAAGAAGGGCAAGGGCGAGGACGCCTCTGCCGAGATCGCCGAAGTCGGCGGTATTGCGGACACGCTCAAGGCGTCGTCGGTGCGTCTGGAAGAGATTCAGACACGGCTGTCGGATTTGTTGCTGGGTGTACCGAATCTTCCGCATGAAAGCGTGCCGGTCGGCTCGGACGAGACGCAGAACGTCGAAGTGCGCCGCTGGGGCACCCCCCGTGAATTCGACTTTACGCCCCGCGATCACGTCGATCTGGGCGCGGCGCTCGGTCTGGATTTCGATGCTGCCGCGAAGCTCGCGGGAGCACGTTTTTCGGTAATGAAGGGCGGCATTGCACGGTTGCATCGGGCGCTGGCGCAATTCATGCTCGACACGCACACGAGCGAGCACGGCTACACGGAGACGTACGTGCCGTACATCGTGAACGCGGCGTCGATGCGCGGCACGGGCCAGTTGCCGAAGTTCGAGGACGATCTGTTCAAGGTGCCGCGCAAGGTCGGCGGCGGCGATGAGGGTGAGCGCATCGAGAACTTCTATCTGATTCCGACGGCGGAAGTGTCGTTGACGAATCTGGTGCGTGACGAGTTGCTGCCGGGCGATGCCTTGCCGTTGAAGATGGTCGCGCACACGCCGTGCTTCCGCTCGGAGGCGGGCAGCTATGGCAAGGACACGCGCGGCATGATTCGTCAGCATCAGTTCGACAAGGTCGAGTTGGTGCACGTGGTGCGTCCGGAGGAGTCTTACGATGCGCTTGAGACGCTCGTCGGTCACGCCGAGACGATTCTGAAGAAGCTGGGCTTGCCGTTCCGCACGCTGGTGCTTTGCACGGGCGACATGGGTTTCGGCAGTGCGAAGACGTACGACATGGAAGTCTGGATTCCGGCACAGAACACGTATCGCGAGATTTCGTCGTGCTCGAACATGGAGAGCTTCCAGGCACGTCGGATGCAGGCACGTTATCGCAATGCGCAGGGCAAGCCGGAGCTGGTGCACACGCTCAATGGCTCGGGGCTGGCGGTGGGACGCGCGTTGGTCGCGGTGCTGGAGAACTACCAGAACGCCGATGGTTCGGTGACGGTGCCTGAGGTGCTGCGCCCGTATATGGGCGGCATCGAGCGACTCGAACCGGCAGCGCAAACGTCGAAGTAAAAAACTTCGAAAAAGGGGTTGCTGAAAAAAGAAATTCGGCTATAATCTCTTTCTCGCTGCTTGAGGCCACTCAGGCAGCGAACCAAAGCAGAAAGAACGCTTGGAGAGGTGGCAGAGTGGTCGAATGCGCCGGACTCGAAATCCGGTATACGGTTATACCGTATCGTGGGTTCGAATCCCACCCTCTCCGCCAAGCACACAATGAAGCCCTTGATCATTCAAGGGCTTTTTTGTTTTCTGCGCCGGCGGATGAGCAAGATGGCTGTAAAGGGGTTTACTCCACCGACATGTATGGCGTGTGGAAATCCATCCAGTCGTAGGACTCGTTCGACCATGCCCAACAGTTCGTCACCGGCGAGCGTCCCGGAGAGGGCCGGGGGCGTACCGTCGCCGACGCGTCGTGAGTCGACGGAGCCGTCGGTTGCGCTTCGTAGGCGGGTGCGGTTGCGGATGAGGTAGCGCGTTGGTCCATATTCCTGATTCCAAATGCTGGCTTGTCCCGGATCGGGGCGGGCGAGGTGAGATCGCCCTCTCGAGTGACGGGATCTCTCGAGTAAAGGCGCTCGATCAACGTGAATATCGTGTTCAGGCTATGAATGCCGTCACCAGGCGTCGCCACGTTCGGCAGGCGCAGCGTGTCATAAACGATGCCGGAGAACTGGGAGTGAATGAGCCGTGCAAACGCCCGCGCGTCGAACGTTTCCACCAGTTGCTTCAGAACCACGGCGCGCTCCAGGGCGCGCGTGATATGCACAATCGCCTTCTCTGCATTGGCACGCACCAGCTCAACCGTTTCGACTTCGTCGCCAATGAACTCGCTCTTGTTGAGCAGGATTTCGGCCATCCGACGCCGACGAGCATCGGTACTCAGCGATTGCAATGCAGACACCAAAACGTCGCGCAAAGACCGAAGGACGGTGTCATCCCGACGGTCGACACAAGTGTCCAGGGCGTCGTGAATCGGATCCCATGCGCGTCGAAACATGGCGTCGAAAACGTCGTCCTTGCTGCGGAAGTGCACGTAAATTGCGCCACGCGTCAAGTTGGCGTTCCTCGCAATGTCATCGAGCGTCGTCTTGGCTCGCCCTTCCAGTGCAAAGAGCGATTCCGCGCTGTCAAGTATCGCTTCGCGAGTCATCGACGGTTGTCTTTTTCGTCGTGCCGAGCGCACTGTCTCATCAGCAAACATATCCATTTCGATCCCGGTCAGCCACCCAGTCCTTGCACCATTTCGGGAACCGCCGAGAAAAGATCGCCGACCAGCCCATAGTCAGCCACGCCAAAGATCGGTGCTTCGGGGTCCTGATTGATGGCGACGATGACTTTCGATTCTTTCATGCCGGCCAGATGCTGGATGGCGCCGGAGATACCGACCGCGATGTAAAGGTCCGGCGCGACCACCTTGCCGGTTTGGCCCACCTGGTAATCGTTCGGTGCGAAGCCGGAATCCACTGCGGCGCGAGATGCACCCAGCGCTGCATTGAGCTTGTCGGCCAGCGGCGCGAGGACGTTCTCGTAATTTTCCTTGCTGTTAAGTCCCCGTCCGCCCGAAACCACGATGGAGGCAGACGCCAACTCCGGACGCGTGAGCTGCGCGATTTCGCGTCCCACCAGCTTGACTTTGGCGCACGCCGTCCCGGCGGAAATCGTCGAAAGTTCCGCGACGCTCTCACCCGTGTGCGCAACGTCGAACGCTGTCGCGCGAATGGTGAGAACCTTGATCGGGTCAGCGGATTTCACGGTAGCGATGGCGTTGCCCGCGTAGATAGGACGCTTGAACGTATCGGGCGCCACCACTGCGGTGACGTCGCTGATCTGTGCGACGTCGAGACGCGCAGCGATACGCGGCATCAGGTTCTTGCCGTGCGCGCTTGCCGCAGCCAGCACGTGGGTGTACTCATGCGCGATCTCGAGAACGGTGCTCTGCAGATTCTCTGCGAGCCCGTCGGAGAGATGTTGAGCGTCCGCGACCAGAACCTTGCTGACGCCGACGATGCGACGGGCCTGTTCGGCAACGGCGGCGGTCTCGTGGCCCGCGATCAGGACATGAATTTCCGCGCCGATGGCCTGGGCTGCCGAGATTGCGCTGAGCGTTGCGGGCTTTACCGATTGGTGATCATGCTCTGCGATGACGAGTGTTGTCATTTTCCGATTTCCTGGATGACTTTGGCTTCCGATTTCAATTTCTGAAGCAACGCGGCGACGTCAGGGACCTTGATGCCGGCGCTACGCGCCGCCGGCTCGGAAACACTGACGATGGTGAGTCGAGGCGTGACGTCCACGCCAAGCTCGTCGGGCGTAATCGACGCCAGCGGCTTCTTCTTCGCCTTCATGATGTTCGGCAGGGTGACATAACGCGGCTCGTTCAGACGAAGGTCTGTCGTCACAACAGCGGGCAGTTCAACGCAAAGTGTTTCGGTGCCGCCGTCGACCTCGCGGCTGACGATCGCCGCGCCGTCGCTGAAGCGGATCTCCGATGCGAATGTGGCCTGAGGCATGTCGGCCAAAGCGGCGAGCATTTGACCGGTTTGATTCGAGTCGTCGTCGATGGCCTGCTTGCCGCAAATGACAAGGGACGGCGCTTCCCGGTCCACCAATTGCTTGAGTAGTTTTGCGACGGCAAGCGGCTGAAGATCCGCGTCGGTTCTGACCAGAATGGCGCGGTCGGCCCCCAGGGCCAAGGCGGTGCGCAACGTCTCCTGCGCCTGATCCGGACCGCACGACACCACGATGACTTCGGAAGCGACGCCGGCTTCCTTGGCTCTGACGGCCGCTTCAACGGCGATTTCGTCGAAAGGGTTTACCGCCATCTTGACGTTGGCGAGGTCCACGCCCGAACCGTCCGGTTTGACGCGTGCTTTGACGTTCGGGTCAATTACCCGTTTGACGGGCACCAAAATTTTCATCCCACGACTCCCAGTTCACGAACGGGCTCCTTAGACCCGGTGAGCGAACTTTAGGGCGGGCATTGCGGTGCAGCATCGTCCTTGTGGACTAAGGCGGAGCAGGCATCTTTGACACATTCGCGGGGATAGTCTCAATGGACGATGACGCATGGATCGTCCAGTTCCAGTATTCGGGCAACTGCTGCGTCGTTGCAGCGCCGAATGCAAGGAACGCTATGAGAGAAGCTGTCGTTGTCGCCACTGCACGCACCGCCATCGGAAAGGCCTTCCGTGGGGCATTTAACGACACGGAGTCCCCATGGCTGGGCGCTCACGTGACGCGCGCCGTCGTTGAGCGCAGTGGCGTGGAGCCCGAACTTATCGACGACGTTGTCCTTGGGGTCGCAGCACAGCAGGGCACACAGGGATACAACCTCGGTCGTCTGGTCGCGCGAGCCGCCGGCCTGCCCGAGACGGTTCCGGGAGCGTCGGTGGATCGTATGTGTTCTTCGGGACTGATGGCCGTCTCGATGGTTGCCAAGAGCATCATGTGCGGCGAGCTCGATATTGCGGTGGCCGGTGGCGTGGAATCGATTTCGCTCACGCAGAACAAGCATAAGAACGCCTACCGCGCACGATCGGCCGCCGTGCTGGCGATGGATCCCACCGCCTATATCCCGATGATCGAAACGGCTGAACTCGTCGCGAGCCGCTACGGGATTTCCCGTCAGGCGCAGGACGAATACGCACTATCGAGTCAGCAGCGCGTCGCATCGGCGCAGCGAGACGGTTTGTTCGAACCGGAGATCATCCCTGCCGACGTCGAGAAGCAATTGTTCGACAAGGAAGGCAATCCGAGCGGAAAGTCGAGAGTGGTTCTCGGCGCGGATGAAGGTAATCGTGCAGACACGTCGATGGCGTCCCTTTCACTGCTCAAGCCGGTGTGGAAGGACGGCGAGTGGGTCAGCAAAGGCGAATTCATTACGGCGGGCAATTCAAGTCAGCTCTCCGACGGCGCGTCGGCATGCCTGCTGATGAGCCGCGACGAAGCGAATCGCCGCGGGCTCAAGCCGCTCGGCGCCTACCGCGGATTTGCGGTCGCGGGATGCCGGGCCGACGAGATGGGCATTGGCCCCGTCTTTGCCATCCCGAAGCTTCTGAAACGTCATGGTCTGAGCGTTGCAGACATTGGGCTCTGGGAGCTCAACGAGGCTTTCGCATGCCAGGTGATCTATTGCCGCGACCAACTGGGAATTCCTTCGGAGCGGCTTAACGTCAACGGCGGCGCGATCGCCATCGGCCATCCCTTTGGCATGACGGGGAGCCGACTGACCGGCCATGCACTGCTTGAGGGAAAGCGCCGTGGTGTCCGGTACGTGGTCGTTTCGATGTGCATCGGCGGTGGCATGGGCGCTGCGGCATTGTTCGAAATCGACTGAGGCGAAACCATGCATGACGTGGGGGAAAGACCGGTGCCAGGCGCCGAACGAATCGGCCGGACGTTTGGCCCGATCGTCGCTTGGGACGAGGTCAATACGGCGATGGTGCGACAGTGGCGCGAGGTGTTCGGTTACCCGGCATCACGCGACGAAGACGTTCCGCTCGCCATGCTTCAGGTCTGGACGATGCCGGGGTATGGCGGTGTTCACGCACCGGGTTCATCGGACACGGACGCCTGGGATGTGCTGAACATCCTCGCGAATCACGGCTTCACGAAAGCCGTGGGGATCCGCTCGCAACAGCGCTTCTACCGGCGACCGTGCATAGGCGACCGACTCAGATACTCCTCGCATGTCGGCACGATCAGCGCGCTCAAGCGAACTGCGCTGGGAGACGGACACTTTGTGACCGTGCATTACCAGTTCACGGATCAGCGCGCGAGGCCCGCCGGCACAATGGAATTCACGATGCTCGTTGCTTGTCCCCGGGCATCCAACGGTCATTCCGACGCCATGGCTTCAGCGACGAATATGCCGGATATTCGCGGTGGTGCGTCAGACGACAACGTGTCGAAGGACTACCCCACGCTGCATCTTCCTGTGTCGACGACCAGCATCGTCGCGTCGGCGATCGCCACCCGCGACTTTCATCCCATTCATCACGACCAGGCATACGCTCGTGCCTCAGGGTCGCCCGACATCTTCCTGAACATTCTCTCCGTCACCGCCTACGTCGAACGGTTTGGCCTTCTCGTATGCCCGCCGATGTCGACCATTGCGGCAATCGACGTCAAGCTCGCGCTGCCGATTTTCCCGGGCGATGAACTCGTGTTGACAGGGGAAGGCGAGGACACGGAAGCCGGTGCGGAAAAATCGATAACGGTGGTCGGACGCAGTGCGAGAGGAACCCACGTGCGTGGGGCCGTACGGTTTGAGCGCAGCCATGATGCGTGAAACTCGTGACATGTCAGCCGTTGCGCCGGATCCCGTCTTGTACTCGCAACACGGCGGCGTGGTCACACTGACCCTCAATCGCCCGCAACAGATGAACGCTCTCAGTCGTTCGTTGGCACGTCGACTGCGCGAGTGTGTCGAGCGTGCTGTGTCTGCGTCCGATGCGCGCGTCATCGTGATTCGCGGGGCAGGTGCGAATTTCATGGCCGGGGGGGATCTGCGCGAGTTTCAGGCGTTGCTGCAACTGGCCACGGAAGATGGCAAAGCGGCCTTCAGCGATCTTATCGACGACGCGCATCACGCCATCTTGCTGTTGCAACAAACCGGCAAGCCCGTTGTCGCGTGTGTGCATGGCGCTGTCGCCGGATTCGGCGTCGGGCTGATGGCCGCGTGCGATCTGGCGATTTGCGCGGACGACACCTTCCTCAAGCTCGCCTACAGTCTCATCGGGGCCAGCCCTGACGGCGGGGCGACCTACGCACTTCCGCGCGCGATGGGACACAAACGCGCGATGGAGTTGACGTTGCTCTCCGATCGCGTCGATGCGCACACTGCAATGCGCTTGGGCCTGGCCAACTGGGTCGTGCCCGCGGACAAACTGGACGACGAACTGAACGCGTTGGTCGAACGCCTGGCACGGGGCTCGACCGGCGCGATGGCAAAGACAAAGGCGCTCGTCCATCAAGGCGCCGTCAACACGCTTGCGCAACAATTGTCGGCCGAACAAGACATGTTTGTCCGAGGCGTCGAAGCGCCTGATTTCGCTGAGGGCGTGAACGCATTTCTCGCTCGCCGTGCACCGATCTATCGCAGCTAGTCCCATCGGACGATGCCTGCCCGTTCAATCGCGCCAACAATCCATCTCATCGAATGCACCGCTCCGGAATCGCCGGAGTCCGGCGATTCGTTACCTCATCACAATTAGCGCAATACATGCGCATCCGGAGACACGAGGCGGCCTCGCAGTCAGCGTCGTTGCCTAAGGAGGAGCTGTGCACAAGCTTGTCGGTATCGCGATGTCGGCGATTGTCGCCGTCGCATCTGTCGTTGCGTTTTCGGCGCGTCCCGAACCCGCATTCCCTCCAACTCAGATCAAGTCCGACAAGTTGTTGGTCAGCGGCATTGACGTCAATGCGTCGGGCGCCGCTGCGGCCGGGGACATCGGGACGGTGCTCGTCAGCACCGACCAGGGCAGGACATGGCATCCGGCGAAGACCTCGCCGGGGGGCGAATCGGTCGAATCGGTCGAATCGGCATTGACCCGACTTCATTTCGTCGACGCAAGCCATGGTTTCTCCGTGGGGCAGGATCAATCGATTCTGAAGACGGAGGACGGTGGAAAAAGCTGGACGCGCGTGCACGTGGCGTCTGATCGCGCGGAACCGCTGTTCGATCTCTATGCGTCGGCGGGCGGCCAGCTGTTTGCGGTCGGCGCGTTTGGCGCATTCCTCGAATCCGGCGACGCAGGGCGCACGTGGAACGCACGCGAGATCGGTGTGGAAGATGCGCATCTTTATGGGATCGCCGGACGCGGGGACAAGCTGCTGATCGCCGGAGAGCAAGGGTTGGTGGCCCGATCTGTCGATGGCGGACGGCACTGGACGACCGTGCCGAAGTTCTATGGAGGATCGTTCTTCGGTGCACTGGCCCTGTCGCAAGGGAAGTGGCTGGTCTATGGCATGCGCGGGCGCGTGTACATCAGTGACGCCGACATGCTGTCCTGGCAGGAAATTCCCACCCATTTGAACGCGGCGCTGTACGGCGGCACGCAACTGCGCGACGGCCGCGTCGTCCTTGTCGGACAGGGAGGTGCGATCGCACTCTCCGATCCGGGCGTGCAGTCGTTCGCGACGCTTCACGCCGGCGCAAGAGGAAGTTATTCCGACGTTCGTGAAATGCACGACGGCAGCCTGTTGCTGGCCGGCGAGACAGGGATTGCGGTGGACAAGGCAATCCTGAATGCAAAGCAGCCCTGAGGAAAAAGCGATGCAGTCATCATCCTACAAATTCGTCGGGCGCTGTGCCGATCGCCTGTTCGCCAGTCGCCGGCTTCTGCTGACGATCTTCGTCATCGTCACCATGCTTCTGGCCGCCAGCGCATCGAGGCTCAGTCTGGATCCGGGCTTCTACAAGATGATCCCCCTGGATCATCCGTACATGAAGACCTTCATGAAGTACGCCAACGTCTTTCCGGGGGGGAACCGAATTCTCGTCAACCTGCGCTGGAACGGTGAAGGCGACATCTATAACGCGAAGTTCCTGAATGCGTTACGTGGCGCCACCGACGATGTGTTCTTCATCCCGGGAGTCGACCGTCCGCGTGTGGCGTCGATCTTCACCCCGAACGTTCGTTTCGTCGAGGTCACGGAGCAGGGCTTTTATGGCGACGTCGTCGTACCGTCGAAGTTCAGTGGCACGCCGGACGAGTTGGCAACGGTCAGACGAAATGTGGCGAAATCCGGCCAGATCGGTCAGTTGGTACAAAGCGACCTGAAAGGCGCGATGATTCGCTCGGACCTGCAGGAGACGGATCCGCAGACCGGCAAGAAGGTCGATTATGTCGAGGTGGCAAAACGCCTCGAAATGGTTCGGCAACATTTCAGTTCGCCGGACATCTCGGTCGAGATCATTGGGTTTCCGACATTGATCGGCGATATCGTCAGCGGACTTGCCGGCGTGGTGACGTTCTTCGCCGCGGCATTTCTGATCACGGGCGCCTTGCTTTTCGCGTATTGCCGGTCGGTGAAGATGACGCTGCTTGCGCTGCTCGTCGCGCTGCTACCCGTGGTGTGGCTGCTGGGCATACTGCCATTGATCGGATACGGCATCGATCCGCTCTCCATTCTTGTGCCCTTCCTGATCTTTTCTATCGGCGTTTCGCACGCGGTGCAAATGACCAACGCGTGGAAGCAACAGATTCTGGCCGGTCGAAATTCCATTGACGCGGCACATGGCGCATTTTCCTCGCTGTTCATCCCGGGAAGTGTTGCGTTGCTCACCAACGCGCTGGGCTTTCTCGTCATCATGCGCATCGATATTCCCAGCGTTCGTGAGCTTGGCGTAACGGCGTGCCTGGGCGTGTTGCTCATGATTGTGACGAACAAGATGCTGTTGCCGATCGTGCTCTCGCATATGAAGCTTGAGGCGTCTGCCAGGAAAGCGCGCGCGTTTGACGAGGACGGGAAGCACCCCCTTTGGTGGGCAATGTCGAAGGCGGCATCGCAGCCGGCGGCGATGGTGGTTTTCGTCATTAGCCTGGCGTTGCTCGCCGTCGGTGTTTACGAATCGAGAAACCTGACCGTTGGCGATATCGGCAGCGGTGCGCCCGAGCTGCGAGATCAGTCGCGCTACAACCTCGACAACGCCGGGATCATCAAGAGCTACTACACCGGCGTCGATGTGCTCAGTGTGATTGCCGAGACTTCCGGATATACGGATGACGCTTGCCTTCACTATCCCGTCATGCATGCCATCGACCGGTTCGAGATGCAGATGCGCGGCGTGTACGGCGTGCGATCGGTGGTCAGTGTGCCCGACGTGGCGAAGGTGGCAATCGCGGCAAACAACGAGGGAAATCCGCGCTGGCAGGCATTGCCGAAATCGAGTCGCGGTCTCAGTCAGGGAGCCGACGGATGGAATCCCGATGGCGGATTGAACACCGACGGCTGCAAGGCGATACAGATCCTCATCTACACCGAGGATCATCAGGGCGCCACGCTCAAACACATCGTCTCGGAAATCAAACGGATCTCGGCGGGCATCCAGACACCCCAACTGTCCTTCAAGCTCGCGGCAGGCAACGTGGGGGTGATCGCCGCGACCAATGAAGCGGTGACCGAAGCCGAAGTTACGATGCTGCTCTCGATTTTTGGTGCGATCAGCCTGCTTTGCGTGCTGACGTTCCGCTCATGGAAAGCGGTGCTTTGCATCATCGTTCCGTTGGCCATCGTCTCCATCCTTTGCAATGCGTTGATGGCGATGCTCGGCATTGGCCTGAAGGTCGCAACGTTGCCGGTCATTGCGCTGGGTGTCGGCGTCGGGGTCGATTACGGCATTTATCTCTACGAACGTGTTCAGCATGAAATGGAACACGGTCGAAAAGACTTCCAGCATGCCTTCTATGAAGCGATGCGCCAGCGGGGCACTGCCGCGGTCTTTACCGCCATCACGATGGCTTGCGGTGTGGGTACCTGGGCATTCTCGTCGCTGAAGTTTCAGGCGGATATGGGGGTGCTTCTGGCATTCATGTTCCTTGTCAATTTGCTCGGCGCTGTCTTTCTGCTCCCCGCGCTCGGCGCCTGTTTCACCCACGCGAAAACGGTTCGATCGTCCGCTGCGTCGAGAGCGCCGATGCGCTTTACGGCCGACGATGAAAGCGTCGCTCAACCCAAATCCCGGCATTCGCAAGCCGAATCGGTTCACGAATAAATGCGGGCGGGTTTGTGCGTAGTCGCAATGGACGATGAGCCCAATTAATGACGCAACCAAAGTACGGAGTAGCGGGGTGCGTAGCGCATTCTGCGCACGCGCTTTGCAATGCGGTCGACGGCTGGCGCGGAAAAAAACTTAGAACAATGAATGGAGGAGCAATGAAGGCAGGCAAGAGAAAAGCGTTCGTCGGAAAACGCAAATGTCTGGCGCCCATCGCTGTTGGTGTTCTGCTGGGCGCAAGCGGCATCGCAAATGCAGGACAGTACTTCATTACCGACGACACGACGATCGACTATCGCGTGACGGCGACGTATGGTCTCGGCATGCGTATCGCAGGGCAGTCCGACGCGCTCATCAACGGCCCTATCGGCGTCAACGGTCTTCCCGCGCAGATCAATGCCGACGACGGCAACAGAAACTTCAGGAAGTGGGGGCTCGTCAACAACCGGCTGTCGGCGCTCTTCGAGTCGAACCTGAAGCACCGGGACTTCGGCTTCAACTTCAGCGCGGACGCGTTTTACGATCAGGTGTACCGGAGCAGCAACAGCAACAACTCTCCCGGCACCGTCAACAAGACCGGTCCGCACGACTCCTTCACCGACGCCGCGAGCTTTTTCGACGGGCGCCGGGTGAGACTGCTCAACGCGTACGCTTACGGTGGCTGGAGTCTTGGCGATACCCGACGGCTGGACGTGCGTCTCGGGAATCAGGTGGTGGCGTGGGGGGAAAGCCTGTTCTTCTCGGGCGTCGCGGCCGCGCAAGGGCCTGCCGATGCCACCAAGGGCAATGTCCCCGGCGCCGAGGTGAAAGACATTCTGCTCCCGGTGCCACAGATTTCCGCGCAGCTTCAACTGACCGATGCGCTGAGTGTTCAGGGCTACTACCAGTTCAAGTACAAGGAAAACGAGATCTTTCCGGTCGGCGATTATTTTTCGACGTCCGACATCGTCGGGCCCGGCGCGGAATTCCTCTATGCGGCTCCTGGGGTGACGATTCCCAACGGGAGCGACATCCGCCCGCGCAACGCAGGGCAGGGTGGCGTGGGCATGCACTACCTCGTCACGGCGAACACCGACCTCGGGTTCTATTGGCTGAACTATCACGACAAGAACCCGAGCGTGGTTTTCCAGAACACGCCCTCGCCAAGCTATCGGATCAAGTATTTCGACAATATCAAGCTGACCGGCGTGAGCGTTTCCACGCGCGTCGGCGATTCGCAGGTCTCGGGCGAAGTCGTGTACCGACAAGGCGCACCGGTGCTTGTCAACACGCCTGCCGGCGCAACGGCGACACGCGCCGACTCGGTTCAGGCGCTGGCCTCGATGGTCCGAACCTTCGGGCATAGCTGGCTCGCCAACGAAGTCGATTTGGCGGCTGAAGTGGGTTATTTGCACGTGACCAGCGTCGATCCCTATCAAATGGGCGGCGCCGGTTACTCGGACCTCTACAACAGCCGGAACTCCGTTGCCTACGAATTTCTGGTGACGCTGAAGTACCCCAATGTGGTGGACCAATGGGATCTGGCCGTGCCGATCTCGTTTGCGCACGCCGTCGCTGGCAATGCATCGCTTGGCGGTGCATTCGGCAGCCTGAACGGCGTGGGCGACATGATCTTCAGCATCGGGACCAACTTCACGCGTCTGAACAATCTTGAACTGGGTATGGCGGTCAATCTTTACCTGGGTTCGGTCAACGCGCGTACCCATCCGCTGGCTGATCGCAGCTACGTCACGATGCACGCCAAATACACGTTCTAAGTAAATCCCCACAGTTTTTCAGGAGGAGCGAATGAAACTCTCAGTATTCGGATTGACATTGTCGGGCGCTGCCCTGGCGCTCAGTAGTGCGCTCGTGACGCAGCCGGTGCTGGCCAAGGTCTCGGCGGACGAGGCGGCGAAGCTCGGCACCTCGCTGACGTGTCTCGGCGCAGAAAAGGCGGCCAGCAAGGACGGTCAGATTCCGGCCTTCGGCGGTCAGTGGAACGGCGTGCCGCCGGGCGTCGACTACAAGGGGGCCGGTTCTCCGTTTCCCAATCCGTACGCACACGAGAAGCCGATTGTCGTGATTACGGCACAGAACATGGATCAGTATGCGGATCGTCTTTCAGAAGGCATGAAGAGTCTGCTCAAGAAGTATCCGGATACGATGAAGGTGCCTGTCTATACGTCGCACCGGGATTTCGGATATCCCGACTGGTTCTGCGAGAACGCCAAAAAGAACGCGCTGAACTCGGAACTGGTGAATAACGGCGAAGGTATCAATGCGACGACGGGCACCGTGCCGTTCCCGATTCCGAAGTCCGGCCTCGAAGCCTATTGGAATATGAACAACCCGTGGGGACCCTGGACCATGAACAAGACGGTCGATCAGGCCGTGGTCTACCCGAACGGCAATGTCGTCTGGGGACGCACGAAGATGATGTGTCTCTCTCCGCGAACGGATCCGAAAAATCGGGCGAGTACCGTCGGCGGCGTGAACTCGTATTGTTATGTCGAAACGCAGTTGCCGGAACGCGACAACGGCACGGCGATTATCTCGACCGATTACTTCAACTACGAAACGCAACCGCGCGACGCCTATCAATACAGCCCGGGAACGCGACGTGTGCGTCAGCTCCCCTCGTTCGGTTTCGATATGCCGCAAGGGCCTGGCGGTTTCCGTACGGTGGATGACGACCAGCTTTTCAACGGGTCGCCCGAGCGATACGACTGGAAAATCGTCGGCAAGAAGGAGATGTACGTTCCGTACAACAACTACATCATCAACTCGCCTTCGACCAAGTACGACGATCTCCTGAAGACCAAAGGCGTGCCGAACCCGGACTACATGCGTTACGAACTGCACCGCGTCTGGGTGCTCGACGTGACCCTCAAGAAGGGCTACCGCCATCAATACGCGCGGCGAGTGATCTATCTCGACGAGGACACCTGGGCGCCGTTGATGGCTGACGAATACGATAACCATCATCAATTGTGGCGTGTGGCGATGGTGCCGTGGATCAACACGTTCAAGAACGGGAAGATCATGCCGGCCGCGCAGCTCTATCACGATCTGCAATCGGGCGCCTATCTCGTCGACGCCATCTATGCTCAACAGCGAAAGGCGCCGGTCGTCGATCAGGGCGATATGTCGCCGTCCGACTTCACGCCCGACGCGTTGCGTCGAAAAGGACAGTAGTCAAACGCCATACGATGTCGTCCCTTGCGCCTCCTCTTTCGAGAGGGGGCTTTTTTGTTTTCACGGGGCGGCCCGCAAAGACTTCGGATGCGTAGTCTGTCTGGACGATGAGCCAGTCCCTCCTTATCGCTACATTCGAAACACGAAGAATAGGCAGCAGCCTCGGTAACGTGCGTGCGATGGCACCCGCCGATCCTGTTGCCAGGGCTCATGGGAGGTAACGGTGATTATTGGAGTGCCGATGGAGTCCGGGGCATGTGAGTCGCGCGTAGCGGCGACGCCGGAGACTGTCAAAAAACTCATTGCACAGGGCCACCAGGTCGTTGTCGAGGTGGGCGCTGGCGCGCGTGCATGTTATCCGGACGCCGCGTATGGGGAGGCGGGCGCCGTGCTCGGGGTGGCGGACGAAGCGCTCAAAGCCGATGTGGTGCTCAAAGTCGCAAGCCCGACGGCGGAAGAAGTGTGCGCCATGCGGCGGGGCGCCGTCCTCGTCGGCATGCTCAATCCCTTTGACGACAAGAGCGTCAGCCTTTTGGCGCGCGCCGGAATTACTGCTTTTGCGTTGGAGCTGGCCCCGCGCACGACGCGCGCGCAAAGTCTCGATGTGCTCAGCTCCCAGGCAAACGTCGCCGGTTATAAGGCTGTCATGGTTGCGGCGAACCACTATCAGCGCTTTATGCCGATGCTGATGACGGCGGCAGGCACCGTCAAAGCGGCCCGCGTGCTCATTCTCGGCGCGGGCGTGGCCGGCCTGCAGGCGATCGCGACCGCCAAGCGGCTCGGCGCAGTGATCGAAGCCTCCGACGTGCGCCCCGCGGTCAAGGAGCAAGTGGAGTCGCTGGGGGCGAAGTTCCTTGACGTCGCGTATGAGAGCGATGAGGAGCGCGAGGCTGCCAAAGGCGTAGGCGGCTATGCCCGGCCGATGCCTCAGACGTGGCTGGCTCGCCAGAGCGCGCTGGTGCATGAGCGCGCACGCACGGCGGACATTATCGTGTCGACCGCATTGATTCCCGGGCGAGCGGCACCCACACTGGTCCCCGAAGCGATGGTCCTGGCGATGCGCCCCGGCTCGGTCATTGTCGACATGGCCGCAGGCAGAGGAGACGTGGCCGACAAGGCGACGGGCCGTCGCGGCGGCAACTGTCCGCTGACCGAGCCTGACGCCGTCGTGACACGTCACGGCGTGGTCATCGTCGGACATACGAATCTGGCAGCAATGGCAAGTCACGACGCGTCGGCGCTTTACGCGCGCAACGTCTTGGAATTCCTGAAGCTGATCGTCACCGGCGAGGGTGTCAACGTGGATCTCGGAGACGACATCGTAGCCGCCACGTTGCTCTGCCGAGAGGGCACATTGGCTCGTGCAGCCTGATTCGCATTCGGGAGAAAGGAAATGGACGTAATCAGCCACACCGTGATCAATCTGATCATCTTCATTCTTGCCGTCTATGTCGGCTACCACGTCGTCTGGAACGTCACGCCGGCGCTCCATACGCCGCTCATGGCGGTGACGAATGCCATCTCGGCCATCGTCATCGTCGGCGCCATGCTGGCCGCAGGCCTGACCTCCGGGAAAACCGGGCAGGCGTTCGGACTCGTGGCTGTCGCGCTGGCCGCAGTCAATGTGTTTGGCGGATTCCTGGTGACCCGCCGAATGCTCGAAATGTTCAGGAAAAAGCAACCGGCCACGGTGGCGAAAAAGGAGTCGGCATAAATGAGTCTGAACGTCGTCACGCTGCTTTACCTTGTCGCGTCCGTCTGTTTCATCCAGGCGCTCAAGGGGTTGTCAAATCCGAAGACCGCCCGTATCGGGAACGGTTTCGGCATGGTGGGCATGGCCGTCGCGATTGCCACGACCGTAGCGCTGGTGTTGTCGAAGTCCGGTGGGCAACTCCCCGGCGCCGCATCGGGACTGGCGTTGTTGCTTGTGGCGCTGCTGATCGGCGGCGGCATTGGCGCGTATATCGCCGCTAAAGTCGAGATGACCAAGATGCCCGAACTCGTCGCGGCGATGCACTCGCTGATCGGGCTTGCTGCGGTGAGTATTGCCTATGCGGTCGTCGCTGAGCCAGGCGCGTTCGGGCTGGCGACGCAAGACGGCAGCATTCCCTACGGGAACCGGGTCGAGTTGTTCGTCGGGACGTTCGTTGGCGCCATCACATTTTCCGGTTCGGTCATTGCGTTCGGAAAGCTCTCGGGAAAGTACAAGTTTCGACTGTTTCAGGGGGCGCCGGTCACGTTCGCCGGACAGCACGGCATCAATCTGGTGCTGGCCGTGGTGATGCTCGCCTTCGGCGTGTATTTCGTGATCACCCAGGCCTGGGCGCCGTTCATTGCCATGACGCTCATTGCGTTCGCCCTTGGCGTGCTCATCATCATTCCCATCGGCGGCGCGGATATGCCGGTCGTCGTGTCGATGCTCAACTCCTATTCGGGATGGGCTGCAGCGGGGATCGGGTTTTCGCTGAACAACCCCATGCTGATCATTGCCGGTTCGTTGGTGGGATCGTCGGGCGCCATCCTCTCGTACATCATGTGCCGCGCCATGAACCGTTCGTTTTTCAACGTGATTCTCGGTGGCTTTGGCAACGAGAGTTCGAGCGTTGCGCCCGGCGCGGCGCAGGAGCAACGGCCGGTGAAGGCCGGCTCGGCCGACGATGCCGCGTTCCTGCTCAGCAATGCCGAGAGTGTCGTGATCGTTCCGGGATATGGACTTGCGGTGGCTCGCGCCCAGCACTCGCTCAAGGAGCTGACCGACAAACTGGTCGAGAAGGGGATCGACGTGAAGTATGCGATCCACCCCGTGGCGGGACGGATGCCCGGCCATATGAATGTGCTGCTGGCCGAAGCGGAAGTGCCGTACGACCGTGTTCTGGAGATGGACGAGATCAACGGCGAATTCGGGCAGACCGACGTGGTGCTCGTGCTGGGGGCCAACGACGTGGTCAACCCGGCTGCGAAGCAGGACCCGAATTCTCCGATTGCCGGCATGCCGATTCTCGAAGCTTACAAGGCGCGAACCGTCATCGTGAACAAGCGATCGATGGCGTCCGGGTATGCCGGCCTGGATAACGAACTCTTCTACATGGACAAAACCATGATGGTGTTCGGCGACGCCAAGAAGGTCGTCGAAGACATGCTGAAGGCCGCCTGAGCGATCTGAAGCAGTGAATCAAGACAGCAAATCGAGACAGGGTGATCAGGTGCAGACAAATGACGGTGTAAAGCGGGTGGTTCTCGTGACGGGCGGCGCGAAGGGCGTGGGCCGAGGCATCACGGAGCAGTTTCTGGCGTCCGGCGCGGAGGTTGTCGTCTGCGGTCGCGAAGCGCCGACGTCCTTGCCTCGGAACGAGCACGGCACCGCAACGTTTATCGAAGCGGATCTGCGCGACGTGGACGCGGTCGATCGGCTATTCGATACGATCAAAGCGCGCTTCGGTCGGCTCGATGTGCTCGTCAATAACGCCGGCGGAACCCCATTCGCGATGGCGGCGGATGGGTCGCCAAGATTTCACGACGCCATCCTGAAGCTGAATCTTCACGCACCGTTGCTGGCGGCGCTCAAGGCCAACGCCATCATGCAGGCGCAGGCAAGCGGCGGCGTCATCATCTTCATCGGCAGCATTGGCGCGACTACGGCCCGGCCCGGCAGCGCGACGTATGCTGCCGCCAAGGCCGGCATTCTCAGCCTGACGCGTTCGCTCGCCGTCGAGTGGGCTCCCAAAGTTCGCGTGGTCTGCGTCAGTCCCGGTCTTGTGCAAACCGAGCAATCGCACCTGCATTACGGCGATGAACAGGGGATTGCTGCGGTTTCGGAAACGGTTCCGCTCAAGCGCATGGCCCAACCGGCCGATATCGGCAGCGCGTGCGTCTTCATGGCGTCGGCCGGTGCGTCTTATATCAGCGGTGTGGACCTGCTGGTTCATGGCGGTGGTGAGCGCCCGGCGTTCCTGTCCGCCGCCAACGTGAATCACGCATAACAGTGACATCCCGGCAGAGGCCGGGTGTCGTCGCAGGAGCGAAACATGGATGAACGATGCGCGGTGCCGCACAGGCCCGCCAACGCGATCGGCAAGGCCATCGTGGTGATCGCCGGCCCAGCCTTAGCCGCGTTGATTCCGATGGCGGTGACGCCGGCATTGCCGGCGCTCTCGGCGGCGTTCGGACATGTTCCGGACGGGACATTTTTCGCCCAGATGGTCATGGCGGCGCCTGCGGCCATGGTGATGCTGGGCGCCCCGGCGGGGGGCGCGCTCTCGGAGAGGTTCGGTCGCAGAAAAGTTATTTTGATCGCCCTGCTGCTCTTCCTCGTTTCAGGTATTTTTCCAGTGATATCGCCGAACGCCGGCGGACTGATTGCGTCGCGGCTCATCCTCGGCATCGCGGGGGGTGTGATTCTGACGACCAGTTTTTCGATGGCTGGCGATTACGGCGACCACACAAGGGAGCGAATCCTCGGGTTTGCCGGCGCGGGGGCTGCGTTTTGCGCGATTGTCGGCATGGTGTTGGGCGGGCTTCTGGTCGACGCGTTGGGGTGGCGCGGTCCATTTGTCCTGTACCTGATCGCCTTGCCGGTGTTGTTGCTCAGCATATTCGTCATCGATAACCATAAACAAGTGCATAGCCGGGTCGCCGAGGGCACGATGCCTGTCAGGGCACAGATCCCCATTTTCGGTTTGACCTGTCTGCTGACGATAGGATTGTTCATGCCCGGGATTCAGGGGCCGTTCCTGTTGCGCGCCAACGGGATAACGAGTGCGACGACGATCGGCGCCGTGCTTTCGACATACTCGTTCACGGCAGCCTGTGCTGCGGCCTCTTACGGCACGCTCAGGCGTGCCTTGAGCGCGAATAGCGTGCTGGCCCTGGCAGCATTCTGCCTTGGCGCCGGAGCGGCGATTTTCGCTGTCGCTCACAGCATCCCGGGCGCGCTGGCCGGATGCATCGTGACGGGCATCGGCGCGGGGCTGGTTGAGCCCGTGACAATGTCGCTCGTGCTCAGCCGCTCGCATCCGGGCATTCGTCAACGTTGTGTCGGACTGCTGCTGGCGTCGGTCTTTCTCGGACAATTCCTGAATCCCGTGGTCCTTAGCCCGCTGCGTGCAATGTTCGACGAACATGGCGCGTTCGCGATCGTCGGGATGGTGCTCGTCGGGTTCGCCGCGCTCATCCTATGGCGAGGGTTCGATGCGCGGGCTTCGCGTGGTCGTGCGTTGGGCGCGTCCGAAAACTAGTTGCTGTGAATGGACCTCTCCCGAGAATGAGGAGAGGGGGTGTACAGAAAAACAGCCGTACAGGCGCTCCGGTTCGGGGCGCATGGGCACGGTCATAATCCTGATGGAGACAATCGAGTGAGCAGTCATCTTCAACCGGCGTCGAGTCCCATCGTCGAGGACGATGCTTTTATCGAAAGCATGCTCGCGGATGCGAGTATTCCCACCCTGATCATGTCGCTCGTCCATATCACCGGCGACGTGAGTTTCCTGAGGGGCAGCATTCGCCCGAAGACGCCGCAGATGGGAGAGGTGCAGGGCGGCCTGACAGAGGAAGAGAAGGCATCGGTGCGCAAGACGGCGCTGACGGTACTCAAGGCGTTTCGTGATAACGGATGCAAACTGCCGCCGCCGCCGTCGGAGGAGGTGGTGCGAGAAATGATGAATTTTCTCGTCGGCACGGAGGTGCCCGCCGACTACATGCCGCTGGTGCTCGAAGAACTGGCGCTGGACGGAAAGGACTCGCGCGCTCCGGCCTGGCGCAAGGAAGTGCCCGATGCGGTGAAGCGCGATTATCACGTGGTCGTGATCGGTGCAGGGATGTCCGGGCTTCTGTCGGCCATGCGCCTGAAGGAAGCCGGAATCTCGTTCACCGTTTTCGAGAAAAACGATTCGGTTGGCGGAACCTGGTACGAAAACCGGTATCCGGGATGCCGGGTCGATATCCCGAATCACTTTTATTCCTACTCGTTTTACCCGAATCACGACTGGAACGAGTATTTCTCGCGTCAACCCGAGTTGGCCGCCTATTTCGAGCGATTCGCTCAGGATCAGGGACTCGCCGAGAAAATTCATTACAACACCGAAGTTGTCTCGGCAAAGTTCGACGAAGCGAGCGGCATCTGGAGCATCGCCGTGAGGGAGTCGGGCGGCGCCATCCGCACGGTACTGGCCAACGCCGTGATAAGCGCCGTCGGGCAGCTCAATCGCCCGATGACGCCGAAGATCCCCGGTCAGGAGACGTTCAGGGGCGTGCAGGTCCATACCGGTGCATGGCCGAAGGGGCTGGATCTCACGGGCAAGCGGGTCGCGGTGATCGGTACCGGCGCCAGCGCGTTTCAGATCGTTCCCGAGTTGGCCAAGATCGCGAGTGAGCTCACGGTGTTTCAACGCTCGCCCGTCTGGATGTTCCCCAACCCGGACTACCATGCAACGGTCGGTGAGAGCAAAAAGTGGATGCTCAAACACGTTCCTTTCTACGCCCGTTGGTATCGCTTCCTGATGTTCTGGCCGGGCAGCGGCATTGCGTTGAACCGGTGGCGTATCGATCCCGCCTGGCCGCACCCGGAGCGCGCGGTCTGCGAGGCCAACGACCAGGAGCGCATCCACCTGACGGCGTGGATCTCCGATCAGGTGGGCGACGATCCCGAGTTGCTCAAGAAAGTGATTCCGCAGTATCCCGTGGGCGGCAAGCGAATGCTCCAGGACAACGGAAGCTGGTTGCGTGCGCTCAAGCAACCGAATGTCGAACTCGTCACGGAAGCCCCGAAGGCATTTGACGAGACGGGGGTGATCGGGCAAGACGACCGTCATTACCCAGTCGACGTCATCGTGTACGCCACGGGTTTCCATGCGAACAAGTTCCTGTGGCCGATGGAGATCGTCGGTCGCGGGGGCGTCAAGTTGAACGAATTCTGGGGCGACGAGCCGCGGGCCTATCTCGGTATCACCGTGCCGGGGTTCCCGAATCTGTTTTGTCTTTATGGGCCCGGCACCAACCTCGCGCATGCCGGCAGCATCATCTTCAACTCGGAGTGCCAGGTTCGATACAGTGTGGCGTGCGTCAAGTCGCTGATCGAGGGCGGGTACCGGCAGATGGATGTGAAGCCCGCCGTCTACCGCGAGTTCAATGACCGGTTAGCCAAGGAGCTCAGTACGCTGGTCTGGTCGCATCCGTCGGTCAACAACTGGTACAAGAACAGCAAAGGCCAGGTCGTCAACACATCCCCATGGGCGCTCTCCGATTACTGGAAGTGGACACGCTCGCCCGAAGTCGACGACTACGAGTGGCGTTGACCGTCGTACAGACGTAGCGACGTGACGACTTAACTACTTAACTACGAAGGCGATGGCCCCGGGGCGTCAGCGATTGGCGCCCCGGTCGGTATCGATGCGCTCAACCCGAGAGGTGAAGATCGTGCCTAACGAAATGCGTTCCCCGAGTCCGACGAGCGGGGTAATTGTGACCGGCGCGGCGTCCGGCATCGGACTGGCGACGGCAAGCGAACTCGCGGCCGTGGGCAGACCCGTGGCGCTGTGGGATATCAACGAAGCCGCCGTGCAGGAAAACGTGCGGCGTCTGCGAGAAACATTTGATGTGGCGGTGGTCGGCGTGCAAGTCGACCTGCGCGATCCTGCCGCACTTGCCCCCGCGATTCGTGCCAGCCGGGAAGGCATCGGTGCACTGGGAGGACTTGTGCACGCGGCGGGGGTTGTCAAGGCGACGGGCATCGAAGGACTGACGCCGGAGGTATGGGACGACGGACTGAACGTCCATCTGCGTGCGCTGGCACTTTTGGTGCAGGCATTGCTGCCGGACCTGCGAAGCCAGCCGGGCTCTGCCGTCGTGGCCATTGCCTCGATGAACGCGACGCTGGGCAACGGCCTGATCCCCATCTATACGGCGGCCAAAGGGGGGGTGATATCGCTGGTCCGCTCGCTTGCAGATTCGCTGGCCAACGAGGGCATTCGTATCAACACGGTATCGCCCGGCATGATCGATACGCCGATGCTGTCCGGCGGTGCAGGACGCGAAGTCCAGGAGGCGCTCGCCGCGAAGTGGAGCGAGCGCATCCTGCTCGGGCGAATCGGGCGGCCTGAAGAGGTCGCGCGCGTGGTTCGGTTCTTGCTTTCGGAGGACGCCAGTTACGTCACCGCCGCGGAAATCGTCGTGGACGGCGGCAATATTTCATCGCAGCGCTTCTGAAGTCAGGCGTCGCGGTCTCAGTACGAGGGCACAACGATTGAGGGGGATGTACTTGTGGTACGTCCCCCTTTTGCATTGCTCGATCCCGATAGGGTCAGATGCCTAATTGCCTTCCCGCGACCGCGCCGCCGTCGACGACAAGCGCATGCCCGACGACATATGACGCACCCGGTGAGGCCAGGAACAACACACCCTCGGCCATCTCCTCCAGGTCGCCGGGGCGACCGATCGGCTGGAGTTTGTCGAGCAGTTTTATCGTTTCGTCCGAAAGGCCTTCGGTCATGCCGCTGAGCATGACGCCGGGACAGATGCAATTGACGCGAACCCCTTTCGGCGCGAGCTCGATCGCACTTGCCTTCGTCAAGGCGACGACCGCCGCCTTCGTCGCACAATACGCGGCGATCTCGGCGGTGGGGGAGATGCCTCCGTTGGACGCCGTATTCACGATGACACCGCTACCCTGCGCCAGCATGACCTTCAATGCGGCTTGCATACCATGCACGACGCCATCGAGATTGACGCGAACCAGCGCGTGATAATCCGCAAGGCTGAGGTGCTCGATGGGCCCGGCCGGGCCACGAACGCCGGCGTTATTGAACATGACGTCGAGGCGTCCGTGGTGACGTACCGCCGTGTCGACCAGTCGGTTGACCGCCTCCGGGTTGCCGACGTCCGTCTCGACGAAGATGCCGCCGACGGCGTCAGCCGTGCGTTGTCCTTCACGCACGCTGACGTCGGCCACCACGACTTTGGCCCCCTCACTTGCAAAGCGCATTGCACTAACGCGACCGAGGCCGGACGCGCCCCCGGTCACGATGACGACCTGTTCGGAAAATCGAGACATTGTCACTTCCGCAGCGGATAAGAGGATGGATCGCGCGTTAGCGACGGGAATCGCGTTCGGTGTTCATGTACTTGCTCATGTCGACCGCACCGTTATTCCAGTTGCGATTGCCCCACCAATGGTTGCGGCCGAGCATATCGGCCATTACCGGCCCGTGTTTGGCGATGAGTTCCTCGCTCACGGGGCCGTGGAGCGGCCCCACGTATCTGAGGACACGAGGACTCTCTTAAAATAAGGGATAGTCTTGTGCCTATCAGTAAGCCTAGTCATTACGTGGAAAGCATCGAAATTCTGACCGAGCCGGAGCGCCGTCGTCGGCGCACGGCGCAGGAAAAAATCGCCATCGTGCAGGAAACATTGGAGCCGGGAGCGTCGGTGTCGGCCGTTGCACGTCGGCACGGCGTCAATGCCAACCAGGTGTTCGGCTGGCGCAAGCAATACCAGGAAGGCAGTCTGGCGGCGGTGAAGGCGGGTGAAACCGTTGTGCCGGCATCTGAGCTAGCCGCCGCCATCAAGGAAATCAAGGAGTTGCAACGGCTACTCGGGAAGAAGACGTTGGAGGTCGAAATCCTGAAAGAAGCCGTGGAATGGGGCCGGTCAAAAAACCTGATTGCGCGCTCGCCCTTGCTGCCGGGGGACGACCGATGAAGACGGTCTGCGAAGTTCTCGGCGTGGCGCGCTCTGCCGTGGCGGTGAAGCGAGCTCGCTCGTCCGACTGGCGCGATGGTCGCCGTGCCCGCGTGACCAACGATGCCGGGCTGGTCGAGGAGATTCAGGCCCATGTGGCGCACCTTCCTACCTATGGCTACCGGCGTGTCTGGGCGCTGCTGCGCCGCAGTCGGGAGCAGAGCGGTGCGCCGTGCATCAACGTCAAGCGCGTGTATCGGGTCATGCGGGAGCATCAGTTGCTGCTGCGCCGCCCCGGCGTGCGGCAAGACAAGCGGCGGCATGACGGTCGCGTTGCCGTGGAGCGCAGCAACACCCGCTGGTGCTCCGATGGCTTCGAGTTCCGGTGCGACGATGGTACGCCGCTGCGCGTGACGTTTGCGTTGGACTGCTGCGACCGCGAGGCGATTAGCTGGGCCGCAACGACCGGCGGGCATAGCGGTGATGTGGTGCGCGACGTGATGCTGGCCGCCGTCGAACAGCGCTTCGGCACCACGCAGGCCGCGCACCCCATCGAATGGCTGACGGACAACGGCTCGGCCTACATCGACTACCGCACGCGCAGCTTCGCTCGCGAACTGGGTCTTGAGCCGCTGACCACGCCGGTCCGTTCGCCGCAGAGCAATGGCATGGCCGAATCGTTCGTGAAGACCATGAAGCACGATTACGTCGCCTATATGGACAAGCCTGACGCACCAACAGCGCTCTCGCGTCTGGCAATCGCGTTTGAACACTACAATGAGCGCCACCCGCACAAAGCCTTGAAATACCGCTCGCCTCGCGAGTTCAGGCGTAATGCGGTGTCATCAACCTAACAGTGTCCGCCTGTCCTGAGTTACAGGGGCAACTCCAGGCCGTAATCTTCCAGCGGACGATAAGCGAGACGGCAATAGGTCGCATGCAGCAACACACGTTCGCCTTCGCGGGCGCGCGGGTAGTTGGCGTGCCAGAGGCGACCGTCCCACATGCCGACCGAGCCGCGCGGCGCGACGAGCGGTCGAGCGCCGGCTTCGGCCTTGACCTCCTCGGGATTCGGGTGGCGGCGTTCGCGGTGCGAACCCGGTACGACCTTGGTGGCGCCGGAGGCTTCGTCGGTCGTGTCGTCGCAATACCAGCATGCGGTCATCAACGCGTTGTGTTCGGGGAAGGGCGCGGGCAACCAGGACTGATCGCAATGCAGGGGCATGGCATTGGCGCCGGCGAAGCGCACGCTGCCGCTCACCTGACTGATCTGGGCGCCGCGCCCGCACATGAATTCGATCATGGTGAGAATCTTGGGATTCAACGTCGCCTCGGCGATCAGCGGATCTCGCGCGAGCAGGAGGTCGCTCGAAATGCCCTTTTTCGTGATGCCGAAGTACTGCCCCTTGTCCTCCTGGCAGCACCGAACGATGGCGCTTCGCAGGCCCGCGATGAATTCGTCCTGTGCCACATCCTTGACGACGGTAAAGCCGAGCGTCTGCATGTCTTCGATGTTCTGTTCAAGGTTGTACTTGCGAATGCGTTCGGCAAGTTCAGGCGATACCGCGAACATCGGGAGGGATTCGTGATCCTTAAGTTCAAGTACGTTCACTGCACTGTCTCCATTCATTGTTTATCCGGGAATATCAGGGTGATTTGCCCTGAATCACCCGCTTTGGGGTAGGTTAAAATTATCGCGATCCGGCAATGCAAACCAATACGTCGGCGATCATATTTAGATGCGGATTCGATCAAGTTCAGGAGAACCCATGGGCGCGAATGAGGTGAGCCGGATGACGCAGCTTCGTTCCGCCCTTCAGAAGCATCTGATCTCGGAACTCGAGAAGCGTGGCGTATCCTCGGATCTGGGGGCGTTCGACATCAGCGGACCCGATGCGCAAGGTCAGTTTCCGAAGTTCTACCGCGCTGTGGCGGACAAGCTTTGCGAGTTGGTCTCGCGCGATAACGGCTATCCGCCGATGACGAAGCAGGAAGTCGATCTGATGTGTCGTTGCATGGTGACGGCCTCGACACTTCGTGACGCCATTTTGTGCGCCAAGGCGTTTTGCGTGATGCTGCACCCGCGTGCCGCCAGTCTGGATCTGTGCGAGGGCGATGATGCCGTCGTGTTCACCATGCGTCCGGTTCGTCGCGAGACGTCGTCAGCGGCATGCATCCTGGATCTCACCGGCCTGCTATGTTTTATCCAGTTCTTTGGCTGGCTGATCGGGCAGCCCTTAAAGCCGCGCGAGATTTACCTGACGCATCCCAACAGAGAGGATGCCGGCGCGTTTCTCGGGGTCTTCGGCGCCCCGGTGTTTGTGGGCGCGGCGGCATCGGGCTTTGCGTTCGATGCGGCGCTGCTCGAACGCAAGACCGTCAGACAACCCTTCGAACTCGAGTCATTCCTGGCGGACCTGCCTTTCGGCTTCGTCGTCGGGCCGTCTCCGACGACGTCGATGTCCCAGCATGTGCGTGCGTTGCTCGAGGGCGCAATGGCAAGCGGCGACGAGCTGCCATGGATTCCGGAGGTGGCTCGGGCGCTCAATATCAGCGGCATTACGCTTCGCAGGCGCCTGCATGCGGAAGGTACGAGCTACAAGGATATTCGGGAGCAATGCCTGCGTGATCGTGCGAAGCACTATCTGACCAACGGAAGCTGGTCGATCGATGAAATCGCCGGTCGCCTCGGCTTTAGTGGCGCTGCGGCATTTCGCCGGGCGTTCGTTGGTTGGACGGGGGAGCCGCCGAGTCGATATCGTAAAAGGTGACATTGAACGGTCGGCACGGTCGTCGACCGTGCCGGCCATCGGTCACGCGGCGCGTTGCGACGTCGTATCGAAACTCTCGCGTAGCGCGCTTGCCACGAACGTGAGCGCTTCGTCCGCAGCGTCGATCATGCCCATCATGCTGGCAAAACCGTGAATCTGTCCCGGCCACCGTTGCATACGAACGGGTACGCCCGCCTCGATGAGCGCCAGGCCATACGCCTCGCCTTCGTCGCGAAGCGGATCGTATTGCGCGGTGACGATCGTCGCGGGGGGCAGGTGTTGCAGTCGCTTTTGTCGCAGCGGGGAAGCCATCGGATCCGAGCCTGCCGACTTGTGAGGCAGATACTGTTCCCAATACCAGCGCATCATCTCCGTGGTGAGGAAGTGGCCGGTGCCCATTTCCGAATACGACGCAGTGTTCATCGCGCTGTCGGTGACAGGGTAAATGAGCGATTGGTGGCACAGCGTGAACCCGTTGTCTCTCGCCCGATGCGCGACGACCGCCGCGATATTGCCGCCGGCGCTGTCCCCGGCGACGGCGATTCGCGAGGCGTCTGCGCCGAGCGTTTTCGCGGTGTCGCGCACCCAGCAAAGTGCCGCCCAGCCGTCGTCGATCGGGGCGGGGAATTTTGCCTCCGGGGCGAGGCGGTAGTCCACCGATACCACGAGTGTATCGGCCCTTTTGGCCAGGCTTCGGCAGATATTGTCATGCTCCTTCGGGCAACCCAGAACGAACCCCCCGCCGTGAAAATAGACGGTGACGGGCAAGTTCGATGCGTTCGCGCGCGGGTAGTACAAGCGCAGAGCCAGGGGGCCACCGGGACCCGTGATGGTCCTGTCCTCAATGTGGGCCACCTCATCGCCGGGCCCGAAGGGGGACGGGCCTGCGGCGGCGGCTGCGGCCATGACGGCGCGTGCTTTGGCGCCGTCCGCCGAGTAATCGATCGGCGGCATCATCGCGAGAATTTCCAGCATCTTTGCTGCTTGCGGGTTCAATGGCATGTTGTCGCTTGCTCCCAGAGACCGGTATCGGAGGATTCGCGCAGAATGGTGCGCGCGCGTTGTGCGAATGCCGCGAAGACTTCCGCGTGCGGGATGATCCAGAATTTTCCGGCATCGACGTCGGCAAGTAGCGCCGACGCGAACGCATCGGGCTTCGTACCGTTGCGAATGATCTGTTGAAGGCCGGCGTTTGTCTGCGCGAGGTTTCCCTGCCTGTCGTTGCTTTCGTGGATCGCGTTGGCGATGGCGGTGTCGACCGCGCCGGGACATACGACCGACACCTTGATCGGCGCATCGATGGCGGCCAGTTCACCGGCGAGACACTCACTGTGCGCGACGACGCCAAATTTCGACACCGTATAGGCGGACAACTCCGGGCCGGCCGTCAGACCGGCCATCGACGCGACATTGACGATATGGCCCCCCTTCGCGAGCATGCGTGGCACGAAGGCGCGCGCCGCATGAATCACGCTCCACAAATTCACGTCCAGCGTTCGTCGCCATTCGGCTTCGCTGGTTGTCCAGCAATTGCCCGTTCGCAGCACGCCAGCATTGTTGATGAGCAAATCGACGCGCCCGGCGATCGCAAAAGCGATATCGGCGAGCTTTTCCACATCGGCCGCACGGGAAACGTCGACATGCGCACTGACCACGCGCCCGCCCGACGCGGGAGTGTCTTTCATGGTCCGGGCCAGCCCTGGCACGTCCACGTCGGCTGCGACAACCGTGTCTCCTCGCAGTGCCAGCGCGTGAACCAGCGCACGCCCAATGCCGGAGGCCGCCCCTGTCACAACGGCTACCCGAGTATTCGCCTCAGTATTCACCCTGGTGTCCCCTTGAAGTTTCTGTCAGGCGCCCGTTCGAGGGCGCAGTTCGCAGGCCAGTATCCATTCACGGGACGGCGCGGCATCGTCCAAGCGGACTAGCCCACGGGAGTCATCGTGCGCATACGCGGCAGGCGAGGATGGCCGCGCCGTTAGTCTTTTTGGACGATGCCTGCGCACGAGGCCGATGCAAAGATCGATCAACACTGCGCAGGCCATTGAGGCCGTAGTGACATATAGGCGAACACGGAGACAAGTCATGACGATCCAGCCGGTGCCCAAGGCGTCAGTTCCCAGTGAGGCAGAACTTCTGCGCAATGCCCGCGAGATGGTGCCGCGTCTGCTTGAGCGCGCCGAAGCCGCGGAGCGCCAGATGCGGGTGCCTGATGAAACGATTCAGGAAATGAAGGACGCAGGATTTTTTCGCGTATTGCAGCCCCGGCACTTCGGTGGATACGAGATGTCGCCGCGCGTCTTTTATTCGATTCAGATGATCCTGGCCGAAGGGTGCATGTCGACGGCGTGGGTCTATGGTGTGCTGGGCGTTCACCCGTGGCAACTTGCCCTGTTCGACCCGCAGGCGCAGGAAGAGGTCTGGTCGCGCGACACGTCGACCCTCGTGGCATCGACGTATATGCCTGTCGGCAAGGTGACACGCGTATCGGAAGGTTTCCGGTTGTCCGGTCGCTGGAGCTTTTCGA
This sequence comes from Pandoraea vervacti, assembly GCF_000934605.2. Classification (NCBI taxonomy): domain Bacteria; kingdom Pseudomonadati; phylum Pseudomonadota; class Betaproteobacteria; order Burkholderiales; family Burkholderiaceae; genus Pandoraea; species Pandoraea vervacti. The sequence goes on from NZ_CP010897.2 coordinate 1,519,496, forward strand.
GCGGCTGCGAACACGCCGAATGGATTTTCCTCGGCGCGATGGTGCCTTCCGAGCAGGAGGGGGCAGCGCCGGAATATCGTACGTTCCTGCTGCCGAAAGCCGACTACACCGTGATCCACAATTGGAATACGTTCGGCCTGAAGGGGACCGGCAGTCATGACATCGTCGTCGAAGACGCCTTCGTTCCGGCCTATCGCACGCATCGAACGCGCGACGACTCTCCGGCGGCTCGCCCCGGGCTTTCCATCAACAGCGGCCCGCTCTTCCGGTTGCCGTTCGCCCAGGTCTTCACGCGCGCCGTGTCGTCGTCATGCATCGGTGGCCTGCAGGGGGCGATCAATGCTTTTCGTCGCACTGCGGCGCTGCAGGTCAGCCGAAATTTCCTTGGCGCAACCGCAAACGACCCCACCGCACAGTTGGTCGCCGCTGAGGCCGCCTCGGCGGTCGATCAGCTCAAGCTGACGCTGTTTCGGAATTTCGACGAGATGATGACGCACGCCGAGCTCGGCGAGTCCGCGCCGATCGAGGATCGCCTGCTATATCGCTATCAGTCGTCGCAGGCGCCGGAGATCTGTGCGCACCACGTGAGCCGGCTGCTGAAGTCCTGCGGTGGGTCGGGTATTTACACCTCTCACCCCATCGTCCGCACGTTCCTCGACATTCACGCCGGTCGGGCGCACGTCGCCAACTATGCCGACCCGGTCGGCCGGAACTTCGGCGGGGTGCTGTGCGGGCTGGAAAACAAGGACAGCACCGTCTGAGACCGGAAACCGCCATGCCAATGTTCTTTCAACGGGGACTGCTCGACGACGGACCGGGCGCGCCGAATCACTCGCCGCAGGACGACGACGATTCTCCCCATCATCGGTTCGACGTGATCGTCGTGGGCTCGGGGGCAGGCGCAATGCTCGCGGCATGCCGGGCCCATGACCTGGGACAATCCGTGCTCATCGTCGAGAAGACGAACCTCTACGGTGGCACGTCGGCTGTGTCCGGCGGCGGCGTATGGATTCCGAACAACGATCACATCGCGCGCGATGGCGGTCAGGACAGCGCCGAAGACGCGTTGATGTACCTGCGCGCCGCCACCCAAGGTGAGGTTAGCGAAACCAAGTTGCGGGCCTACGTGGCGCACGCGCCCGAAATGTTGCGTTACGCGGAGGCGAGAACGCACGTCAGGTATCGTGCAAATCCGTTCTATGCGGATTATTACCAGGCGCTTCCCGGCGCCAAGCTTGGCTATCGCTCACTCGATGCCGAACCCTTTGACGGCAGGCGCCTGGGGGACGACATCCTGAAAATGCGCGAGACGTCGCCGACGATGCTCATTTTTGGCCGCGTCACCATGAGCACGAGCGAGGCGGTGACGTTGCTCTCGCGCGCGCCGGGCTGGCGAAAATGTGCCATTGCGGTACTCGGCAAATACTGGCTCGACTTTCCGTGGCGCTTGCGTAGTCGGCGTGACCGGCGATTGAACATGGGAAGCGCGTTGATCGGGGCGCTGCGGCTCTCGCTCATGGAGCGAAACATCCCGCTTTGGCTGAACACGGCATTGGACTCGTTGCTGTTCGAGGGCGACCGGGTGGCAGGCATCACGGCCCGCCGAAACGGGCGCACTGTCAAATTGCATGCGACGCGGGCGGTAATCCTCGCCACAGGAGGATTCGAGAGCAATCAGGCGATGCGTGAGCGCTATTTGCCCAAGCCGACGCTCGCGCAGTGGACCGGCGCGCCGCGTTGCAATACCGGCGACGGGATTGTGGCCGGCATGAACGTCGGCGCCGCCGTGGCCAACATGCAGCATGCGTGGTGGACACCCACCATTCAGGTGCCCGGCGAGGAGAAGCCGCGCGGCCTGTTCTCCGAGCGCGCCCTGCCTGGCTGCCTCGTGGTCAATCGACTCGGGCGGCGTTTTGCCAACGAGGCGCAGGATTATCTCGACTTCGTGTTAGCCATGTATGACGACCACGCCAAAACGGGGGCGAACCTCCCGGCCTGGATGATCTTCGATGCGCGTTTTCGTCGCAAGTACAACGCCGGGCCACTGGTGTCGGGGTCGTTGATGCCGGACTTTCTGCTCCCCAGGCGATGGCGAGGAAAGGTGTACTTCCGGGGGGAGACACTCGAGCAGCTGGCCGCGCAGATCGGGGTGGACGCCGATGGATTGCGACAAAGCGTCGAGCGAATCAATGCCTTTGCGAAGACCGGCGTCGATCTCGATTTTCACAAGGGAAGCAACGCCTACGACACGTTCTATGGCGACCATTCCGTCAAGCCGAATCCGTGCCTCGCGCCGCTGGAGCAAGGGCCGTTTTACGCGCTGCGTCTGGACGCCGGCGACATTGGCACCAAGGGCGGACTTCAGACCGACGAATTCTCCCGAGTGCTTTCCGAAGCCGGTGAACCGATTCCCGGGCTGTACGCCACAGGCAATACCTCTGCCTCGGTGACGGGGCCGTCCTACCCCGGGGCAGGCGCGACCCTGGGGCCCGCAATGACCTTTGGCTTCATCGCCGCTAACCATCTTGCCGGAGTCTACGATGCTCAAGGGAAAAGTCTGTGTAGTGACCGGCGCTAGCCGGGGTGTCGGACGTGGTGTCGCGATCGGTCTGGGGGCGCAGGGCGCCACCGTCTACGTGACGGGACGCACGACGCAGCCCGGTCGCGCGAAGCTGCCGGGAACGTTGTATGAAACGGCAGACGCGGTGAATGCCGCGGGTGGCGTTGGCATTCCGGTCATTTGCGATCATGCGTCGGACGAGGAGGTCAGGCGGCTGTTCGAGCGTGTGAACGAAGCCCATGGCGGACTCGACATTCTGGTCAACTGCGCGATTGCCATTCCGGAAGGTCTGACCGATGTTGCGCCGTTCTGGGAAAAGCCGCTTGGCATGACGGACCTGTTTGGCGTGGGCATGCGTTCGACCTATGTGGCCAGCTATTTTGCGGCGCCGCTGCTGATCGCACGCGGCGGGGGGCTGATCGTCAATATCTCGTCCGCCGGCGGCCGTTGCTACATGCACGGCCCGGCGTACGGCGCATCGAAAGCGGCCACGGACAAAATGTCATTCGACATGGCGTATGACTTTGCGCCGCATGGAGTGCACGTTGTGACGCTCTGGCCCGGTCTGGTGAAGACCGAACGAACGCTTGCGGTTTGCAATGCGGAGCCCGAGAAGTACGGGGCATGGCTCGAACATGGCGAGTCCCCGGAGTTTCAGGGCCGTGTCATCGCCGCGCTTTTCAACGCGGAAGATCGCAAGACCCGCTCCGGCAATGTCTTTTACGGGGCGGAGCTTGCTGTCGATTACGATGTCAAGGATGTCGACGGCAAGCAGCCGCCTTCGCATCGTCCGATGCTCGGCGACCCGCCGGTTTTTTCTGCCGCTGTCGTCGAGTGATGTCAACGGTTCGTCAGCGGAAGACGAGCGGATCGCAGCGAGATTGTCGTCTGAAGGTCGACGTATTGCGTCGGCGCGCAGCGATCAGGTAACGAGAAAACGTACGGAGACAAGGCAGATCATGGGGCGTGTTCAGAATAAGGTGGTGTTGTTGACCGGGGCAGCCGGTGGGGTGGCTAAAGAGGCGGCTGCGATGCTGGCCCGGGAAGGCGCGACAGTGGTTCTCGCGGACATTGACGAAACCGCGGGCCAATCGGCTGCGCGGCAAATTGGTGAATCGGCAACCTTCTTGCGCCTGGATGTGTCGAGCGAAGCCGACTGGCAAGACGCGCTCTCCAAGGTGGTGGCGCGTTTCGGCCGTCTCGACGCGCTGGTCAACAGTGCGGCGATTTGCCGGAGCGAGTCCATCGAGGAGACTTCACTGGAGCTCTTTCGCACGGTTTCCCGAATCAATGCCGAGGGCACGTTTCTCGGGTGCAAGCATGCCATCGCGCAGATGAAGACCAACGGCGGCGGATCCATCGTGAATCTGTCGTCGACCGCAGCGCTTGCGGGGCATACGGGGTTATGTGCGTATTCGGCGTCCAAAGGCGCAGTGAGCGCACTCACCCGGAACGTGGCTGCGCACTGTCGGGCGCACGGTTATCGCATCCGCTGCAACTCGATTCATCCCGCCGGCATTCGCACGGCGATGTCGGAAAAGATGCTGGCAGGCGTGGACGAAAAGTTCGTCAACTTCGACCTGAATCCGCAGTCGGGCGTTTGCGAGCCGCACGACGTTGCCCATCTGATCTTGTTTCTCGTCTCGGACGAGTCACGCTTTATCAGTGGTGCGGAGTTGCGCGTCGACAATGCCATGCTGACGTCCGTCGGCTGACATGACCCGGAGTCCGATGTCATGAGCGCCCTCAAATATCATGCGTTGCGTGTCGTTTCGGTCATTGAAGAGACGGCCGACGCGAGATCTCTTGTGTTCGACGTGCCGCCCGCGCTCGCCGATACGTTCCACTATCGTCCCGGGCAGTTCCTGACGCTGCGGCTTCCCGTCGACGGCAAGCCTATTCCTCGGTGCTATTCGCTCGCGAGTTCTCCTTCGATCGCCGAACCGCTGCGGGTCACCGTCAAGCGTGTCGCGCAGGGCGTCGGTTCCAACTGGGTCTGCGATTCAGTGCGAGAGGGCGACGAGATCGAGGTGCAGGCCCCGGCCGGTGTGTTCTGCCCGAAAGATCTGAACAGCGATTTCCTGCTGCTCGGCGGCGGTAGCGGCATCACGCCTATCTTGTCGATCCTGCGCTCGGCGCTGACCGACGGAAGCGGCCGGATTCTCCTGGTCTATGCCAATCGGGATGAGCGTTCGATCATTTTCAAAGACGCGCTGAAGGCGCTGGCGGCGGCCCATCCGGACCGGCTGCAAGTGGTCCATTGGCTCGATACCGTGCAAGGCATCCCCTCGGTCGCGCAACTGGCGGCACTGGCGCGCGCATGGCGGCATGCGGACTGCTTCATCTGTGGGCCGTCGGCCTTTATGGACGCTGCGGTGCAAGCGCTTCAGTCGCTGGAGATCGATGCCGGGCAGGTCCATGTCGAGCGTTTCGCCTCATTGCCGGACGAGAGCGAGTTGGGCGGCGCTGACATCCTTCCCACGCTGGATGACGGGGTCGCGCTCGAGGTCACGCTCGACGGCAAAACCCATCATCTGACGTGCGGCAAGACGGAGACCTTGCTCGACGCCATGCTCCGTGGTGGTGTCGATGCACCGTATGCCTGCCGGGCCGGGGCCTGTGCGACATGCATGTGCACCGTTGACGCAGGCGCCGTGCGCATGAAGCACAACGATGTCCTCGACAAAAACGATCTGGCGCAAGGTTGGACGCTCGCCTGTCAGGCGATCCCGCAGAGCGGCCAGGTCGCCGTCAGGTTTCCAGAGTAGCTGTTGGCCCGAGCACCGGGCTTATCGTGAGTTACGTCATGCTGCCTTCAGTCATCACCATTCCTCGCATGCTCGCACAGACCGTCGCCCGTTACGGGGACCAGTGCGCGATCGAAGCGGGGGGCGTTCGTCTGCGATACCGCGACCTCTACCAGCGCGCGTTGCGTGCCGCGGCGGCGCTAATTTCCCGCGGCGTCGAGCCGGGAGACCGCGTCGCCATCTGGGCGCCGAACGGTCCGGAGTGGATCATCGGCGCACTTGGCATCCATTTTTGCGGCGCGTCGCTGATTCCGATCAATACGCGCATGCGGGGCGCGGAAGTCGGATATGTGCTCGAGACGACGGGGGCCAATGTTCTGCTGAGCGCTGGCTGGTTTCTCGGCAGTTACTATCCCGACCTTCTGGGCCCGTATCGACCGGCGACATTGACGACGGTTGTCGTCATGCACGATGTCCGGCATGGCGACATCGCGTGGCACGATTTTCTCATCGGCGGGCGGTCCATCACCGATGACGTGGTGGAAGCCCGGGCGTTGCGCGTCTCGCCCGAGGCTATCTCGGACATCATGTTCACTTCCGGGACCACAGGGCATCCCAAGGGCGTGATGACGACGCACGCCCAGAACCTGAGGGCGATCGATGGCTGGGCCGACGCCATGGCGCTTGCGCCGACCGATCGCTATCTGATCGTCAATCCGTTCTTTCATGCCATGGGGTACAAGGCGGGCTGGCTGGCGGCGCTCACTCGCGGCGCGACGATCCTGCCCCATCGCACTTTCGACACGGCAGCCATCTTCGACGCGATCGAGCGCGAGAAAATCACGGTGTTGCCCGGCCCGCCGACGGTATTCCACAGCCTGCTCAACGACCCGAGACTCGCATCGACGGATCTGTCCAGCCTGCGTGCCACGATCACCGGATCCACCAATGTTCCGGCGGCGTTGATCGACAGAATGCGCAGCGAACTGGGCTTCAAGGTTGTCCTGACCGGCTATGGGCTGACCGAGTCGTCGGGGTTTGCGACCTTGACGCGAGCCTCCGACCCGGCGGAGATCGTCGCGAATACCTGCGGCAGGGCCATGCCCGGGGTCGAACTCCGTATTGCCGACGAACGCGGGGAGGCGGCGCCCGCCGGCGTGGCTGGCGAAGTCTGGATTCGCGGCTACAACGTCATGCAGGGATATCTGGATAATCCCGATGCCACTCGCGAAGCCATCGATGCACAAGGCTGGCTTCATACGGGCGACGTTGGCGTCATCGACGAGATGGGATATCTGAAAATCACGGATCGACTCAAGGACATGTTCATCGTCGGCGGCTTCAACTGCTATCCCGCCGAGATCGAAAGACTGGCGGCCGCGCATCCGGCCGTCTCGCAGATCGCTGTGGTCGGCGTGCCTGACGAGCGCATGGGCGAGGTGGGGCGTGCCTTCGTGGTCCTGAGGCCCAACGCAGCGTTGGACGCTGCGCAGTTCATTACCTGGTGCCGGGCGAATATGGCGAACTACAAAGTGCCGCGTTATGTGGACTTTGTGTCGTCGTTGCCAACGAACCCTTCGGGCAAAGTGCTCAAGCGTGAGCTTCGCGAGTGGCCCGTGTCGGTCGAAAAAGCCGCGCAGCACGCGTAATCCGGAGGTTCGGGCATGCGTATCGATTTGCACGGGAAGACCGCGCTGGTCACAGGCTCGACGCGGGGGATCGGCGCGGCCTGCGCGCGCCAGCTTGCGCAGTGCGGGGCGCGTCTGATCCTTCACGGACGTACGCAGACATCCGTATTGTCGGCGGTTGACGCCATGCGCTCGGCGTACCCGAGCACCGACGTATCCGGCATCGTCGGCGACGTAGCGACCGAAGCGGGCTGCCGGTCGATTTTGCCCGTACTCGACGATGTCGATGTGCTGGTGCATAACGCGGGAGTCTACGACTGGGCGCCGTTCGAGACGATCTCGGACGAGGCCTGGCTCCACATGTTCGCGACACACGTCATGGCCGGCGTGCGCCTCTCGCGTGTCGCGCTACCGGCAATGATGCGCCGCGGCTGGGGGCGCATTGTGTTCGTTGCCTCGGATTCCGGGGTCTACATACCGCCCGACATGGTGCATTACGGGGTCAGCAAAGCCGGCGAGCTGGCCCTGATGCGCGGACTTGCCGAACTGACCAAAGGCACCGGCGTGACGGTCAATGCGGTGCTGCCCGGACCGACGGCGGTGGAAGGATCCGAGCAATTCTTCGATGACTATGCGCAACGCACCGGCATCGCACGCGATGTTGCGCAAACGCATTTCGTGCGCGCCGCCCGTCCCACATCACTGATCGACCGGATGGCAACGGCCGACGAAGTGGCCAACCTGATCTCCTACGTGTGTTCCCCGCTTTCCTCTGCGACAAACGGCGCGGCACTCCGCGCTGAGGGGGGCGTCCTTCGCCACGTCTGACGTTCGTCCCGGAGGCCGTCTAGTCCAAAGCGACGATGTGACGGCGCCATCTCCCGCCGAGAATGCCCCTACAGGCGCATCGTCGGCGCGCACTCGCTCCTTTGCGTCGACGATGCGCTCCTCACAATACGGTCTCTGATCGCTCAGATCGGGACGAGACTCCGGGAGATTGGAACGATGTCGACTGTTCAGCCTATCAATACCCTGCCCATCCAGAAGATCAAGGCGGAACCGCTTCCGGACCGATATGCCCGTGGCTGGCACTGCCTGGGGTTAGCGCAGGCTTACAAGGACGGAAAGGCCCACACCGTCCACGCATTCGGTACGAAGCTGGTGGCCTTCGCCGGGGAAGACGGAAACATCGCGGTGCTGGATGGCTATTGTCCGCACATGGGCGCGGATCTCGGACTGGGGTGCGTCAAAGGCAATACCGTGACATGCCCATTCCACCATTGGCAATGGGGCGCCGACGGCGTGTGCAAGGACATACCTTACGCGAAGCGGATTCCGCCCAAAGCGCGCATCAAGAGCTGGCCGGTCATGGAGCAGAACCATCTGCTCTTCGTCTGGAACGATCCGGAAGGCAACCCGCCCGATCCGCTCGTCGCCATCCCGCGAATCGAAGCGTGTTTCTCGGATCGCTGGACGCGCTGGAAGATCGAGGAATGGACGATCAACACCAACGTACGCGAGCTGGTCGACAACCTGTCCGATATGGCGCATTTCGGCCCGGTCCACGGCCAGAAGATCGATTACTTTGCCAACGTGTTCGATGGCCACATCGGCTATCAGATGGCGCGAGGCGGGCACGAGACGCTTTCCGACGGCGAACTGGTTGCCGACGACGCCTACTTTGGCCCTGCGTATCACATCACCCGAATGAGCGCCAAAGTCGCGGGGCACACGCTCAACTCGATTCTGCTGAACTGCCACGTGCCGATCGACCAGAACCGGTTCATCCTGCGCTTCGGCGTGATCGTGGAGAAGAATCCGGAACTCTCGGACGAGCAGAACGACGCGATTGCGGATAACTACATCACGCTTACCCAGAATGCGTTTCATCAGGACGTGGTGATCTGGGATTCCAAAACACGGGTCGACAACCCCCTGCTGTGCGACGGCGATGGTCCGCTCTATCAACTGCGCGAATGGTATTCGCAGTTCTACGTTGACGCGGCCGACGTCAAGAAGCAGCAACGCAAGGTATTCGAATGGCGGCGCGAGGAGGGCAGCTGGCGCCAGCGTGACGACGTGCCGCCCGAAGCCGTCAGCGAGCTCGACCGCATTTGAGGGGCGACCGGTCGAACCCCGGTTGGGTCTCAGTGGCGACGCACAGGATTCGCGTGCAGTGACCCGAGAGCGAACAAAGCGGCCCGATGGCTCGGATGCGAGCCGTCGGGCCGTTTTCCTTGGTCCCGGTGAAGCGCCGTTGGCCGTGCCTCGCCGAGGTTCGATCGTAGTCCCATTGGACGATGTTCCGGCGGGGGCATTCCCCGAGAATCAGGCTTACGCGATGGACATTCTTGGGAGCTTCGATGATTGATATTCGTGCACTTGCCTACGTCGTAGCAGAAGCCGCAGACCCCACCGCCTGGCGGCGGTTCGGGGAAGGCGTCGTCGGCGCCATGGCCTCGGATGCGCCGCAGGGCGGTGTCTATCTGAAGCTTGACGACCGCCCGTATCGATATCTGATCGTGCGCGGCGACCAGGACCGCTATTTCGCGTCGGGTTGGGAGGTCAAGGATCAGGACGCCTTCGACGCCGCGCGCGAAACGCTGGGCAGCGCCGGTGTGCCGGTGACGATGGCGACCGACCAGGAGCGGGCTTCCCGCCGTTTTCAGAACATGATGTGGTTCCACGATCCGTCGGGGAACCGCCACGAAATCGTCTGGGGCGCGATATCGGATTTCGTGCGCTTCGACTCGCCGCAGAAGGTTCCCGCGTTCGTGACGGGAGACCTGGGGATGGGCCACACGGTACTTGCGGCGCCGAACTTTGACGAGACCTGGGCGTTCTTTCGCGACGTCATGGGCTTTCGCATCTCCGACATCTACAACCACCGCGCCGCGGCGGACGCGCCGATTCAGCGTCTTTACTTCACGCACTGCAACAACGGCCGCCAACACAGTCTCGCGCTGTTCGAGTCGCCCAGGCCGCCGAGCGGCTGCGTGCACGTGATGGCCGAGGTGACGTCGATGACCGAAGTCGGGCGCGCGCTCGATCGCTGCAAGGCCCACGGATTCAAGGTGATGGCCAGCCTGGGCCAACACGTCAACGACGACGTGACCTCGTTCTACATGGCGACGCCCGGCGGATTCGCGCTTGAGTACGGCTACGGAGGGCTGGTGGTCGACTGGTCGCGTCACTCGGTATTCGAGGCCACTTCCATCAGCCATTGGGGGCATGACTGGAGTCTCGGTCTTGCGACGGGCGATACCAACTAAGAATCTCTAACAAAATGAGTTTACGGGGGCTGTTAACTCAAAGTGATTTTTGTTAACCTTTGCGCAGTCATCGCTGCGCAAAGGACATGGCCAAACCAATACTCGACGACGAACTGTGGGCAATCATCCAGCCACTGCTGCCGCCACCGAAGCCTCGGCGCGCCCGCTATCCCGGGCGCAAGCCGCTGGACGATCGTGCCGTGCTCACGGGCATCCTGTTCGTTCTGCAATCCGGCATCCCTTGGGAAATGCTGCCGCAGGAAATGGGCTGCGGCTCAGGCATGAGTTGCTGGCGACGGCTACATGCCTGGCAGAAGGCTGGCGTCTGGGATCGTCTGCACGAGGTACTTCTGGCCAAGCTCCGTGCGGCCGATCGCATCGACTGGTCTCGTGTAGTCGTCGATTCCTCTTCTATCCGGGCAGTGGGGTCGGGTCAAAAACAGGACCTAACCCCACAGATCGCGCGCGACCAGGTTCAAAGCACCACGTCCTGACCGACGCCCAAGGCATTCCACTGTCGCTGATACTCACGGGCGCCAACCGCAACGACATTACCCAACTGCTGCCACTGATCGAGGCGATTCCTCCGATTCGAGGCAAGCGCGGTCGCCCCTTGTCTAAACCGCACATCGTTCAGGGTGATCGCGGCTACGACCACGACAAGTACCGCAAGCCCCTGCACGCCGTCGGCATCGCCACCGAGATTGCTCGCCGCGGCGAGCCTCACGGCAGCGGTCTTGGCAAGACGCGTTGGGTTGTCGAGCGAACCATCGCGTGGCTGCACAACTTCAAGCGATTGCGAGTCCGCTTCGAGCGCCTCGCAATCATTCACGAAGCCTTCCTGAAAATGGCTGGTTGCATCATCTGCTGGCGCCATCTCAGGAAATCATTTTGTTAGAGCTTCTAAGACGGATTCACTATGCACAAACAAATGACTGCCGCAGATGTGGTGTCAAGGCTGCGCAGCGGCATGACGATCGGCATTGGCGGGTGGGGGCCGCGGCGCAAGCCCATGGCCCTGATCCGCGAAGTACTTCGCTCGGACCTCAAGGATCTGACCATCGTGGCCTACGGCGGGCCGGAGGTCGGCATGCTGTGCGCGGCCGGCAAGGTCAGAAAGCTGGTGTACGGCTTCGTGACGATGGACGCGATTCCCCTCGAACCCTACTTCCGGAAAGCGCGCGAGGCCGGTGAGATCGAAGTCGTTGAGTATGACGAGGGGATGTTCGAGTGGGGCTTGCGCGCGGCCGGCATGCGGATGTCGTTTCTCCCGACGCGTTGTGGACTGGCGACGGACGTGCTGGCCCGCAACCCGGCACTCAAGACGATCGCTTCTCCCTATGACGATGGTGAAGTGTACGTCGCCATGCCGGCGCTGAAGCTCGACGCAGCGCTGCTGCATGTCAACGAAGCAGACTGCCTGGGCAATACGCTCATCACGAGTGCCGATCCGTTGTTCGACCACCTGTTTGCGCGCGCGGCGACCGAGTGCTACGTGAGCACGGAGCGATTGCAGACGCGCTTCGCCCTGGATGCGGCGTCCGCCCGCCAAAACTACTTCGAACGGTATCTGGTCACCGGCGTGGTGCATTCGCCGTTCGGCGCTCACCCCACCTATAGCAATCCCGACTATGGATGGGACCTCTCTCATCTGAAGCGGTACAACGCGTCGGCGAACGAGGAGGACGGCTGGCGTGACTACGTGAGCGAGTTCATTGCGGGCACCGAAGCGGACTACCTGCGCAAGGTGGGCGGGGAAGAACACATCCGCACGTTGCCGTTGCCCGTTTTCTAGTCGAGAAATCCAATGAATCAGATTGCACAGGATGTTGTGTCGCAGGAGAGCGGCTTTTCATTGGCCGAGCTCATGATCGTGGCGGCGTCGGAAGCCTGGCGCGGCGACGGCGAAGTGCTCGCATCGGGCATTGGTGTCGTGCCCCGATTGGGGGCGAGTCTTGCCAAGATGACGCACGCGCCGCTGCTGCTCATGACCGACAGCGAGACTTTCCTGGTCGAGACACCGGTCCCGCTCGGGCCGCGTGGCGACTTCAAACCCGCCTACTCGGGCTACATGTCGTTCGACCGCGTGTTCGAGTGTGTGTGGGGAGGCAAGCGCCACGCGATGATCGGGCCGACCCAGATCGACAGGTATGGCCAGACCAATCTATCTGTCGTCGGCGATTACGCCAGGCCCAAGGCAGCCATGCTGGGCGTGCGCGGCCTGCCCGGCAACAGTATCAACCACGCCAACTCGTTCTTTGTTCCGAACCACAGTCCGCGCGTGTTCGTGAAGGGCGAAGTCGACATGGTGTCGGGTGTCGGCTACCAGCCGGCGCGCTGGCCGAAGGGCGCAAATGCCGCATTCGTCGACTTGAGGCGCATCGTCACGAACCTCTGCGTCATGGATTTCGAGGGGAAAAACCGCGCGTGCCGCGTTCGCTCGCTGCATCCGGGCGTGAGCTTCGACGAGGTTCAGGCGGCCACGGGATTCGAGCTCGAGATTGGAGACGACTGCGCGGTGACGGCTGCCCCGACGCAAGCGCAGCTCGAACTCATCCGCTGGCTCGATCCGCACAACCTGCGCGCAACGGTCATCAAGAACAATCCCCCTGGCGTACGTGGTGCATAAGCACATCGGCCAGATTTCATAGAGGAAGGGAGTGCCATGACGGGCGAACAGCATATCGAGAATGTGGTGTTGTACGAGGTCGCGAACGGTATCGCGACAGTGACGATGAATCGTCCCGAGTATCACAACGCCCAAAACTCCGAAATGACCTACGCGCTGGACGCGGCCTTTCGGCGAGCGTCGGATGACGATGACGTCAAGGTCATTGTGTTGCGCGGCGCCGGAAAGCACTTCTCGGCAGGACATGACATCGGCACCCCGGGGCGCGATATTCACAAGAGTTTCGAGCGCGCATCACTGTGGTACGACCACGTTGGCAAACCGGGCGGCGAGTTCCTCTACGTTCGCGAGCAGGAAGTCTATCTGGGCATGTGCCGACGCTGGCGGGAATTGCCCAAGCCGATGATCGCCGTGGTGCATGGCGCCTGCATTGCGGGCGGTCTGATGCTCGCCTGGGTATGCGATCTGATTGTGGCCTCCGACGACGCGTTCTTCGCCGATCCCGTTGTGCGCATGGGAATCCCCGGCGTGGAGTATTTCGCGCACCCTTACGAGCTGAACCCGCGCATTGCGAAGGAATTTCTGTTCCTTGGCGAACGCATGCCAGCGCAACGGGCTTATCAGATGGGGATGGTCAATCGCGTGGTCGCGCGCGACCAGTTGGTGGCCGAGGCGCAGAGTATCGCCGAGCGCATCGGCAAAATGCCTCGCATGGGGCTCGCGCTGACCAAGCAGGCCATCAACCATGCCGAGGATCTGATGGGCAAGCGCACGGCGATGGAGGCCGCCTTCGGATGGCATCACTTTGCCCACGCGCACAACGAACTCGTCTCGGGCGACAAGTTGGGCGGGTATGACGCGAAAGCGATGGCCAGCTCGCAACGTCCGGCAGTGGCCGAATCGAAATGACGATCTCGCTGCATACGCCGGTCTGCGATTGGCTCGGCTGTCGTTATCCCATCGTCCAGACGGCGATGGGGTGGGTGGCCGACGCGAATCTGGTCGGCGCGACGTCGAACGCCGGCGGTTTCGGTTTCCTGGCGTGCGCGACGATCGAGCCCGGGCGTCTGGAGGCCGAAATTCAGAAAGTCATACGACTGACCGACGCGCCGTTCGGCCTGAACTTTCACATGTTTCAGCCAAACGCCCGCCAGGTGATCGATCTGGCAATCCGCTACAAGGTCCGGGCGGTCAGCTATGGCCGTGGGCCGGACCGGCAGGTGATCGACCAATTGCGTCGTGCGGGCGTCGTTTGCATGCCGACGGTCGGGCACGTCAAGCATGCGATCAAAGCGGTTGAACTGGGCGCTGACATTGTCACGATCCAGGGCGCGGAGGGCGGCGGGCACACGGGGGCGACGCCGACCACCATCCTGCTGCCACTGCTCGATGCGGTGGATGTTCCGGTCGTGGCCGCTGGAGGATACGCCTGTGGCCGGGGTTTGGCGTCGGCGCTGGCCGCCGGTGCGGCGGGCGTGGCCATGGGCACGCGCTTTTTGATGACACGGGAGTCGCCAGTCCCGGCCCAGACCCTCGCGCGCTACCTCGAGGTCAACGATCCCGGCAGCATCCGGGTCACCAGCGTTGTCGACGGGTTGCCGCAGCGATTGATCCAGAACGAGGCGCTGCTTCGCATGGAGCGATCGGGCTGGATGCAACGCGTTCTGTTCAGCGCAAGCAGTGCGATGCGATGGAAGCGTGCCTGCGGCGCGAGCGTCTGGCAATCCCTGCGCGCGCTCAGAGCGATGGCGCTCGATGCGCGGCAAAACGGCGGTTCACTGACGCAGGCGCTGATGGCGGCCAACGCGCCGATGCTCATCCAGTCGGCCATTGTCTCGGGACAGCCGGAGCTTGGCGTGCTGCCGAGCGGTCAGGTCGCAGCGAGCATCGGCGAGCTCAAGCGATGCGCAGACGTCATCGAAGAGATCGCTGCGCAGGCGACGCAACGTCTGTCCCAACTTATCGAACATCAACAACGCGATCTGCACGAGAGGTGCGCATGAGTGTACAAAAGAAAGCTCCTTTCTCGCTCAGTCTGGACAACGGCGTGGCGGAGCTCGTGATCGATCATCCGCCCGTCAACGCGCTGGATAGCGATGGATGGCACGCACTCGCGGCGGCGATCGACGCACTGGGAGGCAATCACGACGTACGTGTGGTGGTCATCCGCGCCGATGGCCGCGGCTTTTGCGCGGGCGTCGATATCAAAGAGCTTGCGGCACACCCGGAGCGCATTGCAAAGGTCAATGCGGGCAACTACGCGACGTTTCGTGCGGTGCATCGCAGTCCCGTCCCCGTAATCGTCGCTGTGCACGGATTTGTCCTTGGCGGCGGCATCGGCGTCGCCGGCGCCGCCGACATCGTCGTGGCGTCCGAGTGCGCAACTTTCGGCGTACCGGAAATCGATCGTGGGGCCATGGGCGGCGGAGCACATCTTCAGCGACTTTTTCCGGTTCAGGTGGTGCGCCACATGTACTTCACGGGTGACTTCATCGATGCGCAGGAGGCATGGCGCCTGGGGGCAATCAGGCAGGTGGTGCCCCGTGAGCAACTCCGCGATTGCGCGATGGCGATTGCCCGACGCATTGCGGAGAAGAGCCCGAACATGGTCCGTCTGGCCAAAGAGGCGCTGAACGGTGTCGAGGACGGTGATCTTGAGAAGAAATACCGATGGGAGCAGGGGTTCACGCTCGAGGCATATCTCGCGGCGGATTCGGGGGAAACGCGAGCGGCATTTGTTGAAAAGCGCCGCGCGCAGTTCTAGACCGGCAGGCGTGCGCAACGGGGAATTGGGGGGATCGAATGAAACTTGATTACACAGCTGAGCAGTGCGAATTTCGCCGGGAAGTGCGTGACTGGCTGAGCGTTCATGTGCCGAAAACACCGCTCGTGAGCTTCGACACCGCCGAAGGATTCGAGCAACACCGTCAGTGGGAGAAGACGCTCAGTTCCGGGCGATGGAGCATGGTGACGTGGCCCAGGGAGTTGGGCGGGCGAGGGTGCGACCTGATCGAGTGGTTGATCTTCGAAGAGGAGTATTGGCGCGCCGGGGCACCGATGCGGGTCAATCAAAACGGTATTTTCCTCCTCGGTCCGACGCTGATGGATTACGGCACCGATGCGCAGAAGCAGCGATTTCTTCCGGGGATGGCGTCTGGCGACGAAATCTGGGCGCAGGGCTGGTCGGAACCGGGGGCGGGCTCGGACATGGCGGCGATTCGCACCAAAGCGATTCGCCATGGGGACCACTACGTGATCAACGGTCAAAAGACCTGGTCGACGCGTGCGGTGTGGGCCGACTGGCTGTTTGGCCTGTTCCGCAGCGATCCGGATTCGCAGCGTCATCACGGTTTGACCTTCCTGTTGGTGCCGCTCGACAGCCCCGGCATCACGATTCGCCCGATCCGACAGCTAAACGGGCTGCCCGGTTTTGCCGAGGTATTTTTCGACAACGTTCGCGTGCCGGTCGAGAACCGCCTGAGCGAAGAGGGCGCTGGCTGGCAGGTGGCGATGTCGACCGCGGGCTTCGAGCGAGGTCTCATGCTTCGCTCGCCGGCGCGTTTTCAGGCGACTGCCAAAGCGCTGGTGAATCTCTATCTGAAGCATCAGGCGAGCGTCGATGCCGATCCGTCGATCCGGGACGCGGTACTCCGGGCATGGATGGATGCGCAAGCCTATGCGCTGTCCACCTACAGCACCGCCAGCAGCCTTGGCAAGGGCGGGCATATCGGTCCGGAATCGAGCACCAACAAGATCTTCTGGTCGGAACTCGACCTGCGCATGCACGAGATCGCGATGCAGATTCTGGGATCCCGGGCGGAATTGTTGCCCGAGTCGCCGCAGGCGCACGACGTTGGCAACTGGCTGGACGGATATCTGTTTGCGCAGGCGGGCTCCATCTACGCCGGGACCAACGAAATCCAGAGAAACATCATCGCCGAGCGCATGCTTGGCATGCCGCGTGCGTGAGGATAGAACCATGGACTTCACCTTTACCGAAGATCAACTGCTATTTCGCGACGCGACCCGAAGTTTCCTCATGGTCGAGGCCTCTCTGGAGTTGCTGCGCGCACTGTGGGAGACGGACGCCGGACGCTCGACGGATCTGCGCAGCAAGTTCGCCGCGCAAGGACTGACAGGGCTTTCCGTCGACGCCGCCTACGGCGGATTGGGGCTGGGCGACGTCGATTGGGCGTTGCTCTTGCATGAACTGGGTTACTTCGCGATCCCCGATTCGTTGACTGACACTGCCTATCTGGCGGCGGGACTGCTTGGCGCGCTGCCAGCGGGGAATGCGGCGAAAAGCGATTGGCTTCCTCGCTTGGTGGACGGCAGTGCCCGCGTGGCTATCGGCTACCCCGTCAATCCTCTGGTCGCCGACGCCCATCTTGCCGATGTCATGCTCCTCGCCCACGAAGGCGAGATTCACGCCGTGTCGCGCGTGGACGTGGACCTGATTCCGAACACCAGCGTGGATCTGTCGCGCCGGCTCTTTCACGTGATCTGGCAACCGTCGGCAAAGACCCGGCTGACGGATGCGACGGCAGGTCAACCGATTTTGCGTGATCTGGTCAATCGCGGCGCGATATCGACGGCGGGGCAACTCCTTGGATTGGCAGCACGAATGCTGGACCTGTCGATCGATTACACCGCTGAGCGCAAGCAGTTCGGCAAACCGATCGGATCGTTTCAGGCGGTCAAGCATCTGCTGGCGGACGTGGCGGTGAAGCTGGAGTTCGCGAAACCGGTGGTGTACCGCGCCGCCTATGCGCTTGCCACCGAACACCCGCATCGCGACGTCTACGTATCGGCCGCCAAGCTCGCGGCTGCGGATACGGCGGCACTCGCCGCACGGCATGGCATTCAGGTCCACGGTGCGATGGGCTATACGTGGGAGCTCGACCTTCAAATTTTCGTCAAGCGGGCGCTCGCGCTCACGTCATCGTGGGGCGACCGCGCCTTTCACAAACAGCGCGTAGGGGCATTCGTATTTGCGCCGGATGCGCAGCTCGGCCCGGCCGACACATTCAACCATACGGACTAAACAATGGCAGAAGCCTATATTGTCGACGCATTGCGCACGCCGACGGGAAAACGTCGTGGATCGTTGGCCTCGGTTCACCCGGCGGATCTCGGCGCGCATGTGCTCAAGACACTCGTGGAACGCAACTCGGTGCCCGCTGAGGACTATGACGACGTCATTTTCGGCTGCGTCGACGCGGTGGGTCCCAATGCGGGGGTGATCAGCCGCACCTCCTGGCTGGCCGCGGGGCTGCCCACGCACGTGCCGGGGACCGTGATCGATCGCGCTTGCGGGTCTTCGCAGCAGGCGCTCCATTTTGCGGCGCAAGCCGTCATGAGCGGAACGCAGGACGTGGTCGCCGTGGGCGGCGTGCAAAACATGAGCCTGGTGCCGATCGCCTATGCAATGACGGCGGCCGAGCCGCTTGGATTTACCGACCCGTTTTCCGGAAGTCGTGGGTGGCGCGCTCGCTTTAGCGACCAACCGGTCAATCAGTTCTATGCCGCCCAGATCATTGCGGACAAATGGAAGCTCTCGCGCGAATCGATGGAAGCGTTTGCACTGGAGAGTCACCGTCGGGCGCTTCAGGCGATCAGGGAGGGGCGATTCGATCGCGAAATCACGCCTTTTGGCGGCTTGAACCACGACGAAACGCCACGCGAAACCACGCTGGAGAAGATGGCGTCGTTGTCACCGGTCGGCGAGGACTACCCGAAAATCACGGCGGCCGTCTCCAGTCAGACCTGCGACGCCGCCGCCGCGATGCTGGTGGTCTCCGAGGCGGCGCTCAAGCGGTACAACCTCACGCCGCGCGCTCGCGTTCATCATCTCAGCGTTCTCGCGGACGACCCGATCTGGCATTTGACCGCCCCCATTCCCGCAACCGCCGCCGCGCTGAAAAAGGCAAATCTGAGCCTCCAGGACATTGATCTGGTGGAAATCAACGAAGCGTTCGCCTCGGTGGTTCAGGCCTGGCTGATTGAAACGGGCTTCCCGCACGAAAAAACGAATGTGAACGGTGGCGCCATCGCCTTGGGGCATCCGTTAGGCGCTACTGGCGCGAAGTTGATGACGACGCTGCTCCACGAGCTCGAGCGTACCGGGGGGAGGTTCGGTATGCAGACAATGTGCGAGGGCGGTGGTCAGGCCAACGTGACAATCATCGAACGACTCGGTTGAAGGAGCTTCAGCAATGGGAATCTGTGATCAACGCACAGTCATTATTACCGGCGCCGGCGGTGGACTTGGCCGCGCGTATGCATTGGCCCTGGCCGCAGAGCGCGCCAGCGTCGTCGTGAACGACATTCGTCAGGAGGCGGCCCAGGCGGTCGTGGACGAAATCACGCGTCTCGGCGGCCAGGCCGTGGCCAATGCCGACGACATCACGACGCTGGACGGCGCGCGTCGCATCGTGGTGCAGGCGATCGAGCAGTTCGGCGAGGTGCACGTGCTGGTCAACAACGCAGGAAATCTGCGAGATCGCATGTTCGTCAATCTCTCGGAAGAGGATTGGGATGAAGTCGTACGGGTTCATCTGCGAGGACATTTTTGTCTTGCCAACACGCTTGCCCGGTACTGGCGGGATAAAGCCAAGGCAGGCGACACGGTGGACGCGCGCCTGATCAACACCAGCTCCGGAGCGGGGTTGCAGGGCTCCATTGCGCAGTCGAACTATGCAACGGCAAAGGCGGGAATTTGCGCCCTGACGCTCGTGCAGGCGGCGGAGTTGGGCAGATATGGCATTACGTCGAATGCGATTGCGCCGGCGGCAAGAACCTCGATGACCGAAGGCGCGATGCCGGACGTCGTCAAGAAGCCCGCCGACGGGAGTTTCGATTTCTGGGATCCGGCGAACGTGGCGCCGTTGGTGGTGTGGCTCGCAAGCCCGCTTTCACGACATGTTTCGGGGCGGGTTTTCGAGGCGTCCGGCGGGAAAATCTCGGTCGCGGACGGCTGGCGCACCGGGCCGGTGCAGGACAAAGGCGCACGGTGGCTCCCCGAGGAGTTGGGACCGGTGGTCGATGCGTTGATTGCGCGCGGCGTCGCGCCGCAAAAGGTGTACGGAACATGATCGGCGCACAGGACTTCTCGTTGACACCCGATCAGTTGATGATCCAGGAGTCTGCCGCGCAGTTTCTCGACGACAGAAGCGCCTCGGCAATGGTGCGCGCCGCCATGGAATCGGCGTCGGGGTTCGATGCGTCACTCTGGACGGCGATGTCACAGGACCTTGGATGGACCGGGACCCACATCCCCGAGGCCTATGGCGGACTGGATCTGTCCTTTGTCGAACTCACATTGCTGCTGGAGCAGATGGGGCGACGCCTCGCCTGCTCGCCGTTTTTTGCAACGGTGGTCATGGGCGCGACCACATTGATGATGGCAGCAGACCATGAGACCAAGGCTCGGCTCTTGCCGCAGATCGCCTCGGGCGAGCTGACGGCCACCGTTGGCTTTGGCGCACGCGGCGTCGATTGGGACCCTGCCAGCGTCACCGCAGTCGCGGAACCTGTGGAGGGAGGCTACCGACTGTCGGGAGGCTTCCGGCATGTGCCCGATGGGAGCACGGCGGCGCTGCTTCTGCTGGTGGCACGGCTGCACGGGGAGATTGCATTGTTTTCGGTCAATGCCAATGCCGACGGGCTGACGGCACGCGAGCACGCCAACCTCGATCGCACCCGGCGCATTGCACACGTAACGCTCGACGGCGTCGTCGTCGATTCGACGTCGCTGATATGTCGCGGGACATCGCTCAACGATGCCTTGGCGCGTGTGCGGGCAATGGCAGGCATTGCATTGGCCTCGGAGCAACTGGGCGCCGCACAGCAGTGTCTGGACATGACACTGGCCTATGCCGCCGAGCGCGTGCAGTTCGGTCGTCCCATCAACAGCTTTCAGGCCGTCAAGCATCGATGTGCCGAAATGATGGTGAAGATCGAGGCCACCCGATCGGCGATATACGGTGCCGCGCGCTTTGTGACCACGACACCCGACACGGCGTCGCTGCTCCTGGAAGCGGCATGCGCGAAGACATTCGCATCGGAGGCGCTGTTTTTCTGCGCGCAGGAAGCCATTCAACTGCACGGTGGCGTGGGATTCACCTGGGAATACGATCCTCACCTCTATTTCAAGCGCGCGCAGGCCTCGTCCCAGTGGTTCGGAAGTCCGGGGACGTTGCGCGAGGAAGTCGCCATCTCGTTGCTCGACGCAGCCCGGCCAGTGAGTTGCCAATAAGAACAGGAGTATGGGCAGATGAATCTCGCCGAACAAGACGAAGCTTTTCGCACGGAGGTTGCGCAATGGATGCGCGATCACCTGAGAGGAAAATTTGAATGCCTGCGCCACCGTGGTGGTGCTGGCGATGAAGACGCCTTTCCCGCGCTGCGCAAGGAGTGGGAGCAGGAGTTGGCGGCAGGGAAGTGGACGTGCGTCGGGTGGCCCCAAGCGTACGGCGGACGTGGGTTGTCCGTGGCGCAGCAGATCATTTTTCATGAAGAGTACGCGCGTGCTGGCGGTCCGGGTCACATCGGGCACCTCGGCGAGACGTTGCTGGGTCCCACGTTGATCGCCTACGGCACGCCGTCCCAGAAGGCGCGTTTTCTCCCCGGCATCGTGGCAGGGACCGAATACTGGTGCCAGGGGTATTCCGAACCCGGGGCGGGTTCCGATCTGGCCAACGTGCAAACCAGAGCGCGTCTCGACCAGACGACGGGCGAGTGGGTCATCGATGGCCAGAAGGTCTGGACGTCTCTGGCGCACGAGTCACAGTGGATATTCGTCGTCGCTCGCTGCGAACCGGGCTCGCAAGGACACAAGGGACTCATCTTCCTGCTGGTGCCGCTGGACCAGCCGGGGGTGGAAGTGCGGCCAATCCGGCAGATCACCGGAAGCTGCGAATTCAACGAGGTTTTCTTCGATGGTGCCCGCACCAGTGCCGAGAACGTCGTTGGCGAGCCTGGCGAGGGATGGAAAATCGCGATGGCGCTGCTCGGCTTCGAGCGCGGCCTGTCGTGGATCGGCATGCAGATGCACTTCGAGCATCAGTTACAGCTCGTTTGCAAGGCTGCGCGTGAGGCGGGCACCGACAAGATTCCGTCGATCCGCGCGCGCATTGCCGATGCGTGGATGGGCCTGAAGGTCATGCATTACAACACGCTGCGAACGCTCGCCGGCGGGCAGGATGGCAGCCTCACGCGCGAGGGCTACATCATCAAATACTACTGGTCGAACTGGCATCGCGATCTCGGCAAACTCGCGCTCGACGCGCTGGGACCGGAGGGCGACATCTTCATCGACGATTTCTCCAGGACACGACTGCAGCAGGTGTTTCTGTTCAGTCGCTCCGACACGATCGTAGCCGGGACCAACGAAGTCCAACTCAATATCATCGCTGAACGTGCGCTCGGGATGCCCAAGGAAATGCGCCCGCAGAAGCCGACAACGGAGACACGTGTATGAATGCCGTGCTTACGCCCCAATACGTATCGGGTCATCACCTGCTTTCCGGCAAATCGGCGCTGGTGACCGCTGCTGCGGGTGGCGGAATTGGTTATGCGACAGCGCAGCGGTTCGCGGAGGAGGGCGTGCGCGCTCTGTTTATCTCCGACGTGCACGAGCGGCGACTCGGCGAAGCCGTGGCCCGGCTACGGGATGAAACCGGTCTTGATGCAATCTACAGCCGGGTATGCGACGTGACGCAGGAAGATCAGGTGCAGGCGCTGGTCGAAGACGCGGAAGACCGCCTGGGCGGGACGGATATTCTTTTCAATAACGCGGGACTCGGCGGGCAAAAGCGCATCACGGAGATGACGGACGCGGAATGGCTGCGAGTCATCGACGTTTCGCTCAACGGCACGTTTCGTATGACGCGCGCGATGCTGCGCAAGATGGAAGTGCGGCGTCGTGGGGCCATCGTCAACAATGCGTCCGTTCTGGGATGGCGCGCGCAAAAGGAGCAGGCGCACTACGCGGCTGCGAAAGCCGGTGTCATGGCGCTCACGCGGTGCAGCGCCCTTGAGGCGGCGGAATACGGCATTCGCATCAACGCCATCTCGCCGAGTATTGCCATGCACGAATTCCTCAAGAAGACGGCCGACGAGACGCTGCTCTCGGCATTGGCGGGCAATGAGGCGTTCGGACGTCCCGCCGAAGTCTGGGAAATGGCGAACGTCGCTGTGTTCCTTGCAAGCGATTATGCCTCCTACCTGGTCGGGGAAGTCATCTCCGCCAGCAGCCAACGCGCATGAGGAAATGATGGCGAAACACTTCAATTCGGCCGAGGCACTCCTGTGTGCGGCTGGAAGTTCGCTTGGCACGACCGAGTGGCTCGAGATTGATCAGGCGCGCGTCAATCAGTTCGCCGACGCGACCGGCGATCATCAATGGATTCATGTGGACGCCGAGCGGGCGAGCGCCGGGCCGTTCGGGGCCTGCATCGCGCATGGCTACCTGACGCTCGCGCTGGCGGGCAGCTACTTCCTGTCTCGCCTCATCGATGTGCGCATGCGCATGGGCGTGAACTATGGATGCGAGAAAATCCGTTTCCCGGCGCCGGTGCCTGTCGGCCGGAGAGTCCGCGCGCATGGCGAGATCGTGAGCGTCGCCCCGGTCGATGGCGGCGGCGTTCATGCGGTCATCCGCGTCACGGTCGAGATCGAAGGCGGTGAGCGCCCTGCGTGCGTCGCGGACACAGTGTCGCGCTACTACTTCTGAGTCTGATATGGGGGGCTTCCTCGGGAAGCCACCCATGCCGCCTGTCTTCCTTTCGCTTCCCCCGTTCTCGGATCGCGCCACTGACGCGCGCGGCATGCGCCTTTTTGCGCGTGTTGCCTCAACTCGCCTGCCTCGGGTCTTGTCCCTATCCCGCCGAATTCTTCTTGTCCCTGTCGCTCGATAGTCCGGTCGGACGATGAGAACTGATGCAGGGTCTTCTACCTTAGAGGTACGCGGTCGGCGAATGAAATTACGTAGCGGCCGCGGCGGTCGCGATTCACGACACTGGCGCGGATATGTGCACCTCTCGTCGCCCAACTGGCCGCGTCGCACGCACATCACGATTTCTAAGCACAGAGGCTCATGCAATGCTTATCGAGAGTCAAACCCTGCTCGAAGAGCGGAAACCTACGCCGACCGTCGGCGACCAGACCTACTCGTTGACCCACCTTCAGCGACTTGAGGCCGAGAGCATCGACATCATGCGAGAGGCCGTCTCCGAATCGGAAAATCCGGTCATGCTCTACTCGATCGGCAAGGACAGTTCGGTGCTGCTCCATCTGGCGATGAAAGCCTTCTATCCCTCGAAGCCGCCGTTCAAGCTTTTGCATGTCGACACGACATGGAAATTTCGCGACATGTACAAGTTTCGCGATCAGATGGTGGAAAAGCTCGGGCTTGAACTGCTGACTTACCGGAACCCGGAGGCGATCGAGCGCAACATCAATCCGTTCGATCACGGATCGGCGCTTCATACGGATATCTGGAAGACGCAGGGTCTCAAGCAGGCACTCGATAAGTATGGCTTCGATGCCGCATTCGGCGGCGCTCGCCGTGATGAGGAAAAGTCGCGGGCAAAGGAGCGGATCTTCTCCTTCCGCACGGCGCAGCATCGGTGGGATCCGAAAATGCAGCGTCCGGAACTCTGGCGACTGTATAACGCGCGCAAGAGCAAGGGCGAAAGCATGCGCGTATTTCCGATCTCGAATTGGACCGAGCTCGATATCTGGCAGTACATCTATCTCGAAAACATCCCGCTCGTGCCGCTTTACTTTGCGGCGCAGCGTCCGGTCGTGGAGCGAGACGGCATGCTGATCATGGTCGACGACGATCGTCTTCCGTTGCGCCCGGGCGAGACGCCGATGATGAAGAGCGTTCGTTTTCGCACGCTTGGCTGCTATCCGCTCACCGGTGCCGTGGAAAGCGAAGCGACGTCGTTGACGCAGATCATTCAGGAAATGCTGCTCACGAAGACATCGGAGCGCCAGGGGCGACTCATCGACCACGACTCCAGCGGGTCGATGGAAAAGAAAAAGCAGGAGGGGTATTTCTAATGGCACACGTATCCGGTCTGATTGCAGAAGACATCGAGAAATACTTGCAGGTGCATCAGCAAAAGAGCCTTTTGCGATTCATTACCTGCGGCAGCGTCGACGACGGCAAGAGTACGCTGATCGGCCGACTGCTCTACGAGTCGAAAATGCTCTTCGAAGACCAGCTCGCAGCGCTGGAGTCCGATTCGAAGAAGGTCGGCACGCAAGGTGGCGACCTCGATTTCGCGCTCTTGGTCGACGGCCTGGCGGCGGAGCGCGAGCAGGGAATCACCATCGACGTCGCGTATCGGTTCTTTTCCACGGATCGTCGCAAGTTCATCGTGGCCGACACGCCGGGCCATGAGCAATACACGCGCAACATGATTACCGGCGCGTCCACGGCCGATGTGGCGATCATGATGATCGACGCGCGCAAGGGCGTGCTCACGCAAACCCGCCGTCACAGCTATCTGATCTCGCTCATCGGCATCCGGCATGTCGTGCTGGCGATCAACAAGCTCGACATGGTGGATTACTCGCAGGAAGTGTTCGACCGAATCGTTGCGGAGTATCGGGAGTTCGGCAAGCAGATCGGCATCGAAACGTTCCTGGCGATTCCGATGTCGGCGCTCAAGGGCGACAACATCACCGAGCGCAGCGATCACACGCCGTGGTATCACGGCCCGACGCTGATGGACTTCCTGGAGTCGGTGGAGGTCGACAACGATCTGGCGCAACGTGGCCCGTTCCGCATGCCCGTGCAATGGGTCAACCGACCCAATCTCGATTTCCGTGGTTTTTCCGGCCGCGTGGTGGGTGGCGCTATCGAGCCGGGCGCGCGAGTGAGGGTGCTGCCGTCGGGACGGGAGAGCACGGTCGATCTGATCGTCACCCGCGACGGCAACCTTGGACGGGCGGTGGCGGGGCAGTCCGTGACGATTACGTTGAAGGACGAGATCGATATCAGCCGGGGCGATGTCCTGACGGTCAGTGCGTCGCCGGCGCCGGTCGCCGATCAGTTCGAGGCCAACGTCGTCTGGATGAGCGACGAAGCCATGCTGCCGGGGCGGCCCTATCTGATGAAAATCGGTGCGCGCACGGTGGGCGTCACGATCGCCGTACCCAAATACAAAATCAACGTCAACACGCTCGAGCACCTTGCTGCAAAAACGCTTGAACTCAACGAGATCGGCGTGTGCAACCTGCATCTGGATCAGGCCATCGCGTTCGATCCGTACCGCGAAAACCGCGACATGGGCGGGTTCATCATTGTCGACAGGCTCACCAATGCGACGGTGGGTGCGGGCATGTTGCACTTCGCGCTGCGCAGGTCACAAAACATTCACTGGCAGGCGATCGAAGTCAACAAGGACGCCCACGCGCAGTTGAAGGGCCAGACGCCGGCTGTCATCTGGTTCACGGGGCTCTCGGGCGCAGGAAAATCGACGATCGCCAATCTCGTCGAAAAGAAGCTGCACGCGCTGGGTCGTCACACTTATCTGCTCGACGGGGACAATATCCGCCATGGCCTGAACAAGGACCTTGGCTTCACCGAAGCGGATCGTGTCGAGAACATCCGCCGCGTGGGCGAGGTGTCCCGCCTCATGGTCGACGCCGGGCTTCTGACGCTGGTTTCGTTCATCTCCCCGTTCCGGGCCGAACGCGAGATGGCTCGCAGTCTCGTGAGTCCGGGAGAGTTTGTCGAGGTGTTTATCGATACCCCGTTGTCCGTGGCGGAACAGCGCGATCCCAAGGGCCTGTACAAGAAAGCCCGACGTGGTGACCTGAAGAACTTCACGGGTATCGATTCTCCCTATGAGGCGCCGGAGAATCCGGAGCTTCGTGTGGACACCACGCAGATGGCCCCGGAGGATGCCGCCGAGAAGATCGTGCAGTTCCTGCAGGCGCGTGGGTTGCTGGAGCGAGCGAGCACTGCGTAAAACTCTCTATGGTTTGGCCGAGGGCGTCGGAGTAGCCTGAGCTCCCTGCAAACGGCGATGGCTTGCCATCATTGGCAAGCCAAAAGAACGATAGAGAGCGCGATGTACAAAAGTCTCAATTTTGACTTCAAGAACGTGCGAGCGGTTGTGACAGGCGGAACGTCCGGCATTGGCAATGCGACGGCAAGGGCGTTACTGAACGCTGGCGCGTCGGTGCTGGTGACCGGTACCTCCGCCACGGCGCAAGCCTATGGCGAGGTGATCGACGGTTTTGAGTACCGGCAACTGGATCTCGGCGACAGCGCGTCGATTCAGGCATTCGTCGAGAGTGTCGGCGCGGTCGATGTCCTCGTGAACAATGCCGGCCGGATCATGCCCGACGCGTCGTTCGGCCAGGCAGTTCAGGTCAACCTGAACGCCGTGTACGAGATCAGCGCGGGTTTATGGCCTCGCCTGAAACAGAGTACGGCGCCGGGCGGCGCGGCGATCGTCAACATTGCTTCGATGATGTCTTACTTCGGCAGTCCCCACTTGCCGGGATACGGCGCCGCAAAGGCCGGCGTGGTGCAACTGACGAAGACGCTGGCGGCCGGCTGGGCAAAGGATGGTATTCGCGTCAATGCCGTTGCTGCCGGAAGTGTTGCGACGGCAATGACGGCGGAGTACGCGAACGATCCGCACTGGCAACAGGTGGTATCCGGCAAAACGCCGCTGGGGCGTTGGGCCAGACCGGAGGAGATTGCCGCGCCGATTCTGTTTCTTTGCTCGGACGCCAGCAGTTTCGTCACCGGTCATACGCTTGTGGTGGACGGTGGCTATTCGATTATCGATTAAAAAAATAGGAGGAGACGTGCTGCGCTTCAAGGACAAGGTAGTGCTCGTCACCGGTGCCGGATCGGGCATTGGTTATGCGACGGCTGAACGTATTGCCCAGGAGGGCGGAAAGCTCCTTCTGGCAGATATCAACGGCGACGCGCTGCGCCGCGCGGGCGATGCCATTCAGGCGGCACACGCAACGGAATACGGCACCTTCGTATTCGATGCGTCCGACATGGCCGGCACGCGCGAAATGGTCAAGACTGCCGCCGCGCATTTCGGACGCCTCGACGTACTCTGCAACATCGCAGGCATCGCCGGCGGATGGCACACACACGAGATGCCCGAGGCGGATTACAAACGCATGATGGCAATCAACGTCGACGGCGTGTTTGCCAGTTGCCAGGAGGCGATCCCTCACTTGATCGAGACGAAAGGCAACATCGTCAATATGGCCTCGGCTTCATCGAAACAGGGACAACCGTACACCGCCGCGTACTGTGCGTCCAAAGCCGCGGTCGTGGCCATTACGCGTTGCCTCGCGGTCGAGTATGCGGGCAACGGCGTGCGTGCCAATGCAGTGTGCCCGGGGGGCGTCAATACCAACATCCATCACACCATCCAGTTCCCGAAAGATGCGGACGCGAAGATGATGGAAAAGCTCTATCCGTTGTTTCCGATTGCAGAGCCGCACGAGATCGCCGCTGCGATTGCGTATCTGGCTTCAGATGAGGCGCGATACGTCACCGGCGTTGATTTCTCGATCGACGGTGGCCAGACGGTGTCGTAAATCCGACGCACGATAACGCAATTGGGATGCACACAAGTATGAGTAAATCGTTTTCGCATTTGCTGTCGCCCGGTCGGATTGGCAGCATGGAGCTCCGGAACCGCATTTTCATGTCGCCGATGGGGTCCAACCTGGCGGAGCCGGACGGATTTTGTGGAGACCGTCTCGCGCAATACTATGCCGCGCGCGCCAAAGGGGGCGCCGCCATGGTCATCATGGGGTCCGTGGGCGTGGCCTACCCTCGGGGCTCGGGGAATCAGATGCAGGTGGCGATCTCCGACGACAAATACATTCCGGGCCTGGCAAAGGTCGCCGAGGCGGTGCACGCGCATGGCTGCAAGATCGCTGTCCAATTGCAGCACGCCGGGGCGATCGCGGTGAACGAACCGCTGCGCGGCATGCCGCTGCTCGTGCCTTCGACACCGACGCAAAAAGACTTCGATTGGCCGGTAGATCTCACGCCGCAGGAAAACAAGGACATGTTCGAGGTGTTCTTCCAGCCGGGGGTGAAGATTGAGTACCAGGAGGCGAGCGAGGACGACATCGAATGGCTGATCGATGCGTTCGCCGAAGCGGCGGTGCGCGCTAAAGCCGCGGGCATCGATGGGGTCGAAATCCACGCCGGTCACGGTTACATCCTTTCCGCATTCCTGTCCCCGTCGAGCAACAAGCGCACCGACCGGTGGGGCGGCACGCTCGAGAACCGCGCCCGATTGCTCGTCGAGATCGTGCGTCGCATCCGCACCGCGGTAGGGCCGGATTACCCCGTTTGGTTCCGAATCGATGGCGTCGAGCATCTGAAGAACGACGGCATTACGATCGACGACGCGATCGCAGCCACCAAGCTGGGCGTCGCGGCCGGCGCCGATGCCGTGCACGTCACGATGTATGCGGACGCCAGCAAGGGCATCAGCTTCACGGAAGCGCATACGGTCCAGCAACCCGGCAAATATGTCCCCTATGCGGCAGCCATCAAGGCGAACGTCGACGTGCCGGTAATCACGGTCGGCCGTGTGGAGCCGGAGTTGGCCGACGCCTATATCGCGCAAGGGAAGTTCGATTTCCTGGCCATGGCCCGCAAGCTCCTGGCGGACGATGAATTGCCGAACAAGCTCATGGCCGGTCGCCCCGACCTGATTCGGCCGTGTATCTATTGCTACACCTGCATCAGCCAGATCTTTCTCGGTTCGCACACGCGATGTGCTGTCAATGCGCGAACCGGGTTTGAACAAAGCACCGGTATCGAACCTGCCGCAAGCCGCAAGAAGGTGATGGTGATCGGCGGTGGGCCGGCAGGCATGGAGGTCGCGCGGGTCGCGACGCTGCGTGGACACGACGTGCAACTGTTCGAGGCATCCGATCGTCTCGGAGGGACCGCATTCTTCTCCTCGATCGTCTATCCGGAGAACGGGAAGCTGATCGACTATCTGCAAGCACAACTGCACGAACTGGAGATTCCGACACACCTGCAAACGCGGGTGACGCCGGAACTCGTTCGCGGCATGAAGCCGGACGCCATCGTGGTGGCCACCGGTGCACGCCGCGCTTCGGTGAAGGTGCCGGGTTACGACCTTGCGCATGTGCTGAGCGGGGACGAGCTGCGCGAGATGGTCACAGGCAAGCTTGGCGCCTCGGTCAAACGCAAGCTCAATCTTCGCTGGCGCCTGATGATCAACACGGGAAAGCGCATTGGCCTGCTCAACAACAATCGTGTCATCAACAAGCTCAGCGAGCGGTTTCTTCCTCTGGGAGAACATGTCCTGATCTATGGCGGTGGCCTCGTGGGCGTCGAGGTCGCGGAGTTTCTCGCGGAGCGTCATCGGAAAGTGACGCTGATCGAACCGGGGCCGGCCTTCGGCAAGGAACTGATGATCGTTCGCCGGTGGCGGATCATGGACTCCCTGCGCAAGCTCGGGGTTCGGATGCTCAAGGAGTGCGAGCTGATCGAGATCAAGCCGGGCAAGGCGTCCTATCGAACCGGCAACGGACAGATTCAGACGATTCGCGCCGACACGGTGATCATGGCGCTGGGCGCGGAGCCGAGCGGTTCGGATCTGACCGAGCACATGAAGGCGATCTGCAGCGAAGTGCACTGCGTTGGCGATGCCGACGAGTTGGGTTACATCGAAGGTGCCGTGCGCAACGGGCATCGCGTAGCGCGCGCAATCTAACGGCGGACAGACAATGACCACAGACGACAAAGCGAGCGCAAGTCTGCGCGATAGCAACAAGGCTATTTTCGCCACCATGCTCGGGCACCTGGGCCGCAAGGAATTCGATCAGTTTGAGTCGTACCTTGCGGACGACGTGTATCAGGACTGGCCGTATCTGCCGATCCCCAACATGGACAGCAAAATCGTGGGGAATCGGAAACTCCGCGAATTCATCGAGGCCGGAACCCAGGCGTTCGATCCCTATGCGTACGAGATCAGCCAGTACTACGACATGGCGGATCCGTCGACCCTGATCGTCGAGTACACCTCGCATACCACGTACCACCCAACGGGCAAACCCTACAGCAACGCTTATCTGGGCATTCTGCGATTTGCGCAAGGCAAAGTGACCTATTGGCGAGAGTATTTGAATCCGCTCATCATCAAGGAAAGTCTGATGGGCGACTTTGACAAACCGGTGAAGACATCATGAACGAACGGGCTTCGGAGACAGATGTAGTGGCAGCGCTTGATCGGCTATGCGCGATTGAAGCGATTCGCGTGTTGAAGGCGCGCTACTTTCGCTACGTGGACACGAAGGATCGTCAAGGCCTTGCCTCGCTGTTTGCCGAGAATGCAACGCTCGACATGAGCGAAGCCGCAGGGGGCGAAGCCGACAAGTCCGCCATCGTCAAGGGCGCCGCCGAGATCGCAAACTTCATTCTTGCGGCGACCGAAGGCGCGACAACCGTCCACCTCGGTGGCATGCCGGAGATCCATGTCCTTTCCCCGACGTCCGCTTCAGCCGTTTGGGCCATGACCGACCATTTGCGTTGGCCCGATGAATTCGCCATGCCGTTTCATCGAATGACCGGACACGGTCATTACCACGACACCTATGTGCGCGTACACGGCGAGTGGCGGATCCAGTCGTCAAAGCTCACGCGCTTGCGTGTCGACGTCGTGTAGCGATCGGACGTTTTTTCCTATGGCTAACGTCTACGCGCTCGACGGCGTGATCCCGGTCGTGGCCTCCGACGCATTTGTCCATCCGTCCGCAGTGTTGATTGGTGACGTGATCATCGGGCGACGATGCTACATCGGTCCGACCGCCTGTTTGCGCGGTGACTTCGGTCGTATCGAAATCAAGGACGGGGCGAACGTGCAGGATGGGTGTGTGCTGCACGGCTATCCGGAGACCGACACCGTCGTCGAGGAGGGCGGACATATTGGCCACGGGGCGATTCTGCATGCGTGCCGAATCGGGCGAAATGCGTTGATCGGGATGAATGCCGTTGTCATGGATGGTGCGGTCGTCGGAGAGCACAGCATTGTCGCGGCCATGAGCCTCGTGAAAGAGGGGGCCAACGTGGCAGCACGTACGCTGGTGGCCGGAATGCCCGCTCGCGTGGTACGGGCGCTGACGGATGAGGAGTTGGCCTGGAAGACCGACGGCACATCGCTTTACGAGGATCTGGCGCAGTTGTGTCGGCGCTCCCTCGTGGCGACGACACCGTTGGCGTCGGTGGAACCGGATCGCCCTCGAATCGATGTGGGGCGGGCGATTCCGTTGCATCTGATCAAAGCAATGAGGGCCAGAGGAACGCAGCCGTGAAGACCATTGTGATCGTCGGCGCGGGGTTTAGCGGGACGGCGCTGGCCGTGAATTTGCTCAGGATGGCGACGCCGGGTTCCGTTCAGCTCGTACTGGTCAACCGCTCAGGGGCGCAGGCGCGTGGCGTGGCTTACGGGACACGCAGCGCGAAGCACATTCTGAATGTGCCTGCCGGCAATATGAGTGCGCTGCCGGATCACCCGGGGCACTTTCTCGAATTCTGCGCCCGGACCGACCCGCTGGTTCGCCCGGAGTCTTTCGTTTCGCGCGAACGTTACGGCAGCTATCTGGCGTGGCTGCTCGATCAGTCTGCGCTGGGCAAGCAGCATTACCTCACACGCATCGAGGCAGAGGTCGACGCCATCACACCGACCGCAAGCGCCGCTGGTGCGCCACGATGGCGCGTCCAACTGGGTGGCGCACGTGTCGTCTTTGCGGACGAGGTGGTTCTCGCTGTAGGCAATTTCCCGCCACGCAATTTCCCGGTGCCGAATCAGGCGTTTTATGACAGTCGGCGCTATATACGCGATCCGTGGTCGCCCGGCGCGCTTGACTCGATTCCCTCCGACGCGGGGGTATTGCTGCTGGGAACGGGGCTGACGGCCATCGACGTGGCGAATGTGCTGGCGCGTGCCGATGGTCGCAGGAAGTGTTACGCCATTTCCCGGCGGGGCTTGCTGCCCCAGCCCCATCGTTGCATTCGTCCCGGGCGTGCCCCGGAGGCGGGTGACGATCTGAGGCGTGCGATGGGCAGCGATGTGCGCACTTACGTCAGGGCAATTCGCGCAACGATCCGACATGCCCGCGAAACGGGAGCCGACTGGCGCGATGTGCTCGGGGCCTTGCGTGCGCACACGCCGAGCCTTTGGGCGTGCCTTTCCCTGAAGGAAAAGCGGCGATTCCTGCGTCATGTTCAGCCGTTCTGGGACGTTCACCGTCATCGGCTCGCTCCCGAAGCGCATCTGTACTTTCACGGTGCTTTGCACGCAGGCGATATTGCTCTGATTCGGGCGCGGGTGCTGGACTATCAGGCGTTCGAACAAGGGATCCAGGTCACTATCCGACGCAGAGGCGTCGCCGAACCGGAGGCGCTTTCGGTCGAGTATGTCGTGAACTGCACGGGACCGACATCCGATTTGCGCGCGATCGACGATCCCCTGTTTGCGCAGCTACGAAGCGATGGTTTATTGCGCTCGGATGCGCTCGGCCTGGGGCTCGAAGTCGACGACCGCTACCAGTGCCTGGGGCACACGCTCGCACCCGTCGACGGTCTTCGTTATCTGGGACCGCTTCTCAAGGCGCGGTACTGGGAGGCAACGGCGGTGCCGGAACTTCGCGTGCACGCGCAGGCGCTCGCGCGCGAGTTGCTGGCCGACACGTGAGGGGCGAGCGTGAGAGGTGCCGTGATCCGGCGGGCGTGTGGGCGCACCTGTGAGGTTTGCGCTCTGACGTCAGAGCGCATTCGCCGTCAGTTTTCCCAGGGATGCGCGAGCCCGGGATCGGTCTCGGAGATCAGGCGTTTGAGCAGATGTTTCAGGGAAACGGCCTCGACCTGACCGATTTTTTCGACAATGCCGTCCTCAATGGCCTTGGCCGCGGCGATCAGCCGTAGCGTCAGATTGCGTCCGGCGTCGGTAAGCTCGCATGTGGCTGCTGTGCCCTCGCCGTCAACGCTCAGCAGGCCGCGCGCCTGCAGCGCCGACGTGATCCCCGTCGTCAAGTGATAGCCGGTGTACGAAAAGCGCCGGTTGATCTCCTCGACGCTTCTGCCGCCTTTCAGGCTGAGAAGGGTGAGTGCGAAGTACTCGGTGTCGTCGATGCCGTTTTGCACGAGGTGTTCGCGCATTTGCGCATAGAACTGAAAATGCGCGCGAGCCAGCAGGTAGCCGAGGAAGTCTTCCCCAAACGCCACATTGTCCGGACTGCTGCGCTCTGCCGGTAGCCGGAAGGGTTGCGGCTTGCGGGTCGCCAGCGCGTATTTGCCTGCATGAAAAACGAGCGGCGGGGCGTCGGTGTGTTCGAAGGCGAGCACCTCCCCGACGAAAATGATGTGATCGCCGCCGTCGTAGCGCACGGCAGTCTTGCACTGCAAGCGCGCACAACAATTATCGAGCAGGGGCACCCCGCCCGTTCCGGCTTGCACAGACAGGCCATTGAACTTGTCTTCGCCGCTCTTCGCAAATCGATTGGAGAGCGCCTCCTGCGTATCCGAGAGGATATGCACGGCCCAGTACTCGCTGGCTTCGAAGGCTGCCAGACTGCGCGCCGAGCGAGCAATGCTCCATAGCACCATGGGCGGATCGAGCGATACCGAATTGAAACTGTTCGCTGTCATGCCCACCGGCTCGCCGTCGGGGGAGACCGTCGTAATGATCGTGACCCCGGTCGTAAAACTCCCCAGTGCATTCCGGAATGCCTTCGGGTCGATGGCTGTTTTCGCGCTCACGTGTCGTTCCTGTTGTCGATGTCCGGCGAAGCCGCCGTCGTGGGTGGCGGGACGCATTGACGTTGACGTTCAGTCTAGGTTTGCGTCTTTTCCGACTCATCGTCCGATAGGACTAACCAGGCACGCAGGGCACGCGAGTAGTCCGCTCAGACGACGCCGCGGCCGACGCGCGTTCATACACTTGCGCATGTATGCGCGATGCAAGGTCGTAAGGTAGTAAGCGTCGGGCGAATCTCTGGAGCGAGGTCGGATATGGCGACAAGGGGGGCGGACCTGAGGGAGCTGATTGATCGCTGGCTGCAACCCGGCGATGTGGGGCGTGTGCACGTGGCGCGATTCGGTAGGACCCCGGCAGGGCGCGTTCGCTTTGTGCTCATCGAAATATCGCGCTCCGGCGGCACCGTGGGGCTGTACTTCTTTCGCCAACCGGATCGGACCTGGGGCATTGCTCCCCCGTTACCGCCACGACCGGCGATGCGGCTCGCGGAGGCCGGCGAGGGGGCGTTCGGTGACACGGATATCGCGAAATTCGTGTAGTCCGACCAGACGATGACGGGATGCGGCGCGTCGCGGAACATCGGAAAACGACAAGGATCGCGGCGACTGAATTCGCCGTTTCACTAACGACGACGCAATCTATCCATGAGCATCCCGAGAGGCAGTTACGTCAAAACGCCGTCTGGCATTGACCTCCACTATTACGACGTGGGCAGTGGATCGCCGGTGATTTTCATCCATGGAAGTGGTCCCGGAGCCAGCGGATACAGCAACTTCAAAGGCAACTATCAGGCATTCGCCGACCATGGGCACCGCGTCATCGTGTTTGATTTGCCGGGATACGGTCTGTCGTCCAAACCGGCCGAGGCCGAGTACGTGCTGGACTTCTTCGTCGACGCGCTCAAGGCGTTGCTCGACTCGCTCGGTATCGGGCGTTGTGCGCTCGTGGGGAACTCGCTGGGCGGCGCCATCGCCATCAAGTATGCCGTGGATCGCCCCGATGCCGTGACGCATCTGGTGTTGATGGGGCCGGGAGGGCTGGAGGCCCGCGAGCGATATTTCGAGATGGAGGGCATTCAGCGAATGATGAATGACTTCGCGATGGACAAGCTCGATCGCGACGGCATGCGACGCCTTCTGTCGATCCTCGTCCACGATCCCCGACATGTCACCGAAGCGTTGTTGTCGGAGCGAGTCCCCGTGTGCGCCACGCAGCCGAAAACCGTGCTGTCCACGATGCGCGTGCCCGATCTGACGGACCGGTTGTCCGAAATCCAATGCCCGGTCCTCGGCTTCTGGGGAAGCAACGACAAATTCTGTCCTGCCGACGGTGCGCTGAAAGTGTTGCGCGAGTGTGCGAACGCTCGCTTCGTTCTCGTGAATCAATGTGGTCACTGGGTCATGGTCGAGCACAGCGAACTGTTTAATCGCACGTCTCTGGAGTTTCTCGCAAATGACTGAAACCTCTGCGCAGTCCGAGCGCACCCGTGTCCTCGGTGACGAGCTCTATGCCGCGTTGCGCGCTCGCGCCACGGTCGAGCCGTTGACGTCCCGATTTCAAGGGCTCTCGGTGGAAGACGCTTATCACATCTCATTGCACTTGCTCGAACGTCGTCTCGCCGACGGAGAGACGATTGTCGGGAAGAAGATCGGGGTGACGAGCAAGCCGGTGCAAGAGATGCTCGATGTCCATCAACCGGATTTCGGCTTTCTCACCGATGCCATGCAGTATGCCGACGGCGCAATCATCAGCCTCGGTGCGTCGGGGTTGATTCAACCCCGTGCGGAAGGGGAGATCGCCTTCATCCTGAAAGAAGACCTCACGGGCTCGAACATCACTCGAGAAGATGTCCTCGACGCGACTGACGCCGTTGCGGCTTGCTTCGAGATCGTCGACTCGCGCATTCGCGACTGGAAGATCCGAATCCAGGATACGGTGGCCGACAACGCCTCGTGCGGGGTCTTCACCCTGGGGCTGGAACGCGTTGCGCCATCGACAGTGGACCTCGCCGCTGCGCAAATGCGGGTGAGTGTGAACGGGAAGCCCGCGTTCTCGGGATTCGGCGCTGCCGTGCAGGGGCATCCTGCCGAAGCCGTGGCGTGGCTCGCCAATACCCTTGGACGGTTCGGCATTCCGTTTCGCAAGGGCGAGATCATTCTTTCTGGGTCGCTCGTGCCACTGATCCCAATTCAGGCCGGAGATCGGTTCGATCTCGAGGTGGATGGCATCGGACGGGCGTCGGTCGCCTTTGTCGAGTGAAACGCGACTGCCCCGGCTCGCAGCCGAGGGCGAGCGTTTGTCCGACTTCCGCTCACCGCAGGCCTGCGGTGAGCGTCTAAGAGGAGTTTGCTTTGGAGCATCTCGTGAAAACTGATGCGTTGTCCGGCGATGTCTGGAACAACTTCTGTGATGCGCTCAAGCGCGCAGGTGAGCAAGTATTGCGCGCTGATGCCCCTGACGATCCGTTGACGCGAGCGGAAGGATTTCGCTACCTCAGCCGCCTGACGCGCATCGCCCTGGAGATGCAGGTGGAGGCCGGGAGCCCGGAATTTCCCTCGTTCATGGTGCCTTCGCATGAAACGGCCAAAATCGGCGCGGATAACCCCGACAACTTTTACCAGGTGGCGCTCATCAGCGGCGAGTACGAGTATCGCGTGAGCGGGAATCGGGGGGACATTCAGAACATCAACTTCAGTACCAAGCGCGGTGGGTATGACACCAATGGCAAGCTGGTGCTGAGTGGCCTGATCGAGGCCAAACACATGCACTTCGAGCCGGACGGGAGCTTCGAGCTCATCCTCTCGAAGCACGAACGCCCGGGCAACTGGCTGCGACTGACGGCGGACACCAGCCAACTATTGGTCCGGCAATATCTCCCGCGCCGGCGTGAGCAGACCCCCGCACGCATCAGCATTGCGAGAATCGATCCGACGCATGCGAGTCCGGCGGCGCTTGACCCGACCAGGTTCGAGAAGCAGTTGGTCAATGCGGCCAATTTCGTCGGAAACACCGCCCGCATGTTCGGGGACTGGGCGCACAGCTATGTGGCGAAGGTCAATACGCTTCCCCCTGCCGACCAGGCGCTGTGTCAGTCGGTCGGCGGCGACCCGAACATTTTCTACTACCACGCTTACTGGAAGCTCGGTGAGCACGAAGCCCTCGTGATTCGCGTGCCGCGCATCCCCGAGTGCGACTACTGGAACTTCGTCATCCAGAACTACTGGATGGAGTCGCTCGACTTCCGATACTTCAACGTTTGCGTGAACAAAGAGACTGCGACGTACGACGCCGATGGCGGCGTGACGATCGTCGTCGCAGCGCGCGATCCGGGCGTTCCCAACTGGATCCATACCGCTGGACACGAACTCGGCACGATGTGCTTTCGCTGGATCGGCGCCAGCGAACACGTCCATCCGGTCACGGAAGTCGTTGCGGTCAACACGTTAAAAAAACAAGAGGCCTGAGCCATGTCGTCAATTATCGATATTCATTTCCTGCTGGACGCGGCGGTGCAGCGCAGCAACGGGCTGAATGACTTTGGAGACCCGAGCTTCCTGCCTGCGCTCGAGCGACTCGTTCACTCGATCAATGCGGAAGGAAAGCTCTCGGAAAACGGTGCCGCGATCTTCACCGAGCGCCTGATCGAGAGTCTCGCGTCTCGTCTTGCGCTGGAGTCGCATCTCAAGCGCCATCCGGAAATTCTCCAGGAGGAGCTGAAGCAGCCGGTTTTCATTATCGGATTGCCTCGCACGGGGACCACGATGCTGCACCGTGTGCTGGCGCGAGATCGACGTTTTTACACGCCGCTGTGGTGGGAGGTCCGTTTTCCCGCGCCGTTGGGACCGACGCCTCCGGAAGGGGAAGATCCTCGCGTGGCGCTCGCGAAGTCCGAGGTCAAGATGATGCTCGAAGCGATGCCCGAGTTGCTGACCATGCATCCGCTCGACGCCGAGCTACCCGATGAGGAAGTCGTGCTGATGGAGCATTCGTTCCTGAGCGCGATGTACGCCTACGCCAATATTCCGACCTATACGGAATGGCTCGGCAAGCAGGATCAGACACCGGCATACCGCTACCTCAAGCGACAGCTTCAGTTTCTTCAATGGCAGAAGCGCCGGCGAGGGGAAGCGGCGCAACGATGGATTCTCAAGGCGCCGCACCACACCCATGCCATGGACGTCCTGTTCAAGGTCTTCCCCGACGCGAAGGTGATTCAAACGCATCGGGACCCGCTCGAGACGATTCCGTCCATGAGCAGCTTTGCGCACACGATCTGGCGCGTCTATAGCGATCAGGCCGATCCGCGTGAGGCGGCGGCGCTTTGGTCCGCAAAGTTCGCGAAAGGGCTTCGGGACGCGATCGGGGTTCGCGACAAGTTGCCGGCGGACCGCTTCCTCGACGTCTGGTATCTCGATGCGGTCGCTAAGCCGCTGGAGGTCGCCCGGACCGTTTATCCGTTCATCGGGATGACGCTCACCGACGAAGCCGAGAAAAGCATGTCCGAATGGATCGGGCAGAGCAGCCGGGACAAGCGGGCCCCGCACGACTATTCGCTCGAAAAAATGGGGTTGACCCGGTCGAAACTGGAGAGCGATTTCGATGAATACCGTCAGCGCTACATCCTTCCAAGAAAAGTGGTGAGCGCAGGCGCAAACCCGTAAGTGTCTCGCAGGAACAGGAGGATATGACATGTTGTTGAACAACAAAGTGGTCGTGATTTCAGGCATCGGTCCCGGTCTCGGCATCAAGCTGGCGATCGAGGCCGCGCGCGAAGGTGCCGCCGGGGTGGTGCTGGCGGCGCGTAGTGCGGAAAAACTGGACGCAGCCGAGCGCCGCATTCGGGAAGCCGGTAGCGACGTGGCGATCCTGAAGGTTCCGACCGATATCACGCAGCGCGAGCAATGCCGGAATCTCGTGAGCAAGACCGTGGATCGCTTCGGCAGAATCGACAGCCTCGTCAACAGCGCCTACAACCCGGGCAACGTGATGGGGTCGCTCGAATCATCGGGCACCGAAGGCTGGGATGCCATCTTCGAGACGAACGTGTTCGGGACGATGAACCTGGCATTGGAGGCATCGGTGCCCATGAGTCAACAGAAGTCCGGGGCCATGGTGATGATCAATTCGCTGGTCACGCGCAAGCCGCTGGTCGGACAGGCGGGTTACGCGATCTCGAAGGGGGCGCTCGGGGTGGCCGTGAAGTACCTGGCCAAAGAACTCGGACCCAAGGGGATTCGCGTCAACTCGGTATCGATGGGCTGGATGTGGGGTTCCCCGGTCGAAGGTTACATGCGCGCGGTCGAAGCGGAACGGCATATTTCCGTCGAAGATCAGGTGGCGCAGGTGGCCGCAAACATCCCGCTGGGGCGCATTCCAACGGACGACGATTGCGCCAAAGCGGCGCTGTTCCTCGTTTCCGATTATGCGAATGCAGTGACGGGCGCGTGGCTGGACGCGAACGGTGGCGAATTTATGGCGGCTTGACGCATGGGAGACTCTGCAATGGGCGATTCAAAGAATAAAGTCACGTCGGTACGTGTCGAGATCGATGCCCCGGCATCGTTTGTCTGGGACATTCTCGTTGACCTGCCGCGCTATCGGGAATGGAATCCTTACACGGTACGCGTCGAATCCTCCCTGAAGGTTGGCGACGAGGTGCACCTGTACATTGCCAATCCAGCCGATGCGAACAACGACATTCACGTGCTGGAACATCTCGTCGCGTTCGAACCGTCGCGGCTTCTCGCGT
This sequence comes from Pandoraea vervacti, assembly GCF_000934605.2. Lineage (NCBI taxonomy): Bacteria > Pseudomonadati > Pseudomonadota > Betaproteobacteria > Burkholderiales > Burkholderiaceae > Pandoraea > Pandoraea vervacti. The sequence continues at coordinate 1,559,887 of NZ_CP010897.2, forward strand.
GGGAGCAGCGCCCCACGCCGGAGAACGCAGACGCGGCCTATCGCGAGCAGGTTCTCGAAGTCCTTGACGATGGCCGCTGCGCGTATCACACCAGCGATCAGTTTCTCGGCCCGAATGCCGGGAAAATCATGGACCAGTTCGGCGATTGGGTGAAGGGCGGTTTCGACGGAATTGCACGCGGACTGAAGGCACACGCCGAATCCCTCTACAAGGCGAGCACGGCAAGCCAGGCAAGCCGCCGTTGAGCGTTGCGTTCGACCTGAAGCAAAGGGTATCGATCAATCGATACCCTTTGTATTCGTTGGCGTGACGGTTGACGGGTCTTGTCTGTCCCATGCCCCGACATGCTCCGGCATTAATCGAGTGGCGTGACGCTGCCCAGCAGGAGTCGAACCAGTGATGTCTGGCGTGTCACACCCGTCTTCGCAAAGATCGAGCGCAAATGCGCGCGCGCGGTGTTCTTTCTGATGTCCAACTGGTCGGCCGCTTCATCCAGCGTCATCCCGTCGGCCAGAAGCAGCGCCAGCGAGGCCTCTGCCGGCGTCAGCTCGAAGAGTTGCTGAATAACGTCCCGCGAGGCCATCGACTTCTGTTCGGGATCCCGGATGAAAACCGTCACGGCGGGTCGATGTCGACCCTCGGCCCATTCGCTCAAGGGGTTGGCGCGAACGGCAATGCCCAGTTTTGCGCGCGCCGACGGGCGAGCGATCGAGATGGCCTGGCCAATGCCCGATGCGGAGCTGGCATTGTCGGCAAGTGCGCGGCGAATCAAGTTTTGAAGCTGTCGGTTCTCCGGGGCATAACTGGCTTCGAGCCGGCCGCCCACGATCGACAACCCGTCGTTTTGCCGGAGAATTTCTTCCGCCGCACGGTTGACTCGCATGATGGCGCCCGTCTCGTCGAACACCACTGTGCCCAGCAGCATCCGGTCGATGGTCGTCGCGTACATCGTGCGTTCCGATTCGATCCGGTCCAATCGGGAATGCAGTTCGATGGCGCGTTTGATATGCGGGAGCAGCCGCTGACAAATGCTCTTGTCGGATTCCGAGAAATGGCTGCTGGCATGCGGGCGACAAATGCGAAGTCGGCATTCTGAACCGTCGGCGGTCACCATATCGGCGCCGATCATGTACCGGATGTCGAACGGCTCTACGAATTGCCGGTAGAACTCGCTGCTCAGCCATTCCTTCGCGCCGACGATTTCGTCGACGGTGGCGATCTTGTCAGGCGGCAAACCGCTAAAAGGATCGAGCATGAATGCCGTATGCGTCGCGAACTTTCCCTTCTCCATGAATGGACCATCGGGACCGGCATTGACGATGAGCGCGTTCAATGTGTCGGATGCGGGACGCAGAATCAAAGTGACCCAGTTCGCATCGAGTATGTCGCGCAGTGCGGTGAGTGCGCTCGACCACGGAAGCTTCTCGAGGCAGCCCTGATAAATGGCGCCCAACAAAGCGTCCAGCTGGTCCAGGGTGAGGGGCATGTAACCTGAGGACGTTGCACCGGATGCCGAGCGCGGAAGTGGCGCTGACTCGGGAACATGCGGCATCGCGGCACAGCCGTTTACGGGCGCTCGCATACCGACGCTGCCCAATTCATTATGTGCACCCATTTGAAACGTCTCCGTACGCTGCGAGCTTCTTTGGCTTGGCGTTATGACTGTCCTTCGATAGCGATACTACACGCATCCAAAGCTGATTCAACCCGTGTTGCCACCGATGCCGACTCCCCTTTGGCACGTCGGTAACCGTTGCCTGTCAGATGCAAAATTCTCAGCGCTGTGGCTCGTTACGTTGCGGGTTTGCGCGCAACCGGGATTGCGCGCAATCATCTATCACGCGCCGACGCGATAATGCGTTTCAAATTGCTCGGCAAATTTGTCGATGTCGTTCTCGGCCAGTCGATTGATGCCGCCGGCCAGACGTCGTCCGCCGCCCGTCTCGAAGCGCTGACAAAAGTCGCCTGCCCCCGTTTCTCTGGTTTCGGGGACCCGAACGCTCACCGTGAAGTCGCCTGTCGAGTTGGGCGAAAGGAGGGCGAAGGCATTACCGGGATTTGCCTGGACCAACTCGTTGGCGAGAACGCCGATCGCCCTGCGAGCCCAGGGTTCGGCGGGCAGCAGGAGGATCGTCGCCCCATCGCAGGCGCGCAGCGGACTCAGGCTACGTGCGCGCCCCATGTCGTCTTCATATCCGGCAAATAGCCTGGCGCAGGCGTCGGAGTGCTCGGCGAAATCGCGAGGATCTTCGAAGGGGGCCATCGCCTCGGCAAGTTCGGCCGGGTGGAAGTGCAGGTCGTGCACCGTTTCCCCGTAGGCGTTGTAGTTCAGGCTCACGCCCAACGAGGCGAGCGTGCGGGTGGTGGCTTCCGAGAGTCCGGCTTCGGTCGCCATGGACGCCCCGATGTGTGGCAGCCCGTCGCCGAACGCGGCGGTAATGGCCCACAACCGGTAGCGATCCCGCAGGTGCTCACTGACAAGAATGCTCGTGCACACGTTTGGTGCGAGATTGATATGTGAGTGTAGGGAGGGGTGGTCGGGGATATCGCCGGCAAGATGATGATCAAAGTAGTGAACCTGCGCCCCCGCACCCAGCAATGCCACGAGCGCGTCGTGGTTTGCCGCCATGGAAATGTCGAGCGCGTAGACACAGTCCCCGACCGTTGCGGGCACCCGCTCGAGCAAATGAATGTCGCGTTTGACGCCGGTGACCAGCGTTGCGTCACCGGGTTTCGAGAGGCGAAGTTGCTGAAGTGCACACAGTCCGTCGGCATCGCCATTGAACGCGAAATAGGAAGTCATGGGTCTCCGCTTTTCTCATCTGGGGTCGCACCGGTTTTTCGGGGGGCGCCTTCGATGAAAGCTCGCCCCCGCGCTGCCGACCCGCTTTGTAATGTAGCGACGTTTCGTCACTGACAACGCCACAATTGATGGTTGCCGATGGCGTTGCGCATGACATCGTCTGTTCAGACTACGCAATCGAAGCGAGCGAACGCCTCACCGGGAAACTCCTTGTTAATCCAAATGGACGATGCTGATAGCCTCGTTCCCTGCCAAGTTTTGTCGATCAGGCGCACGCGTTCCATAGATGGATCGCGATGAATGGATCGCGACGAGAAACGCCTGCCGTTCCCCAGGGGGTTCCCGAATCTGTCGATCATGCCGGGTCGCGTCTCTTTTCATGCAGAGATTTCGTCTTTCATTTCCTCTGGAGGATTCAGGTGCAAGCTAATGCGTTGGACGTAAGTGAATCGGATAACGGCGTGCTGAAAAGTACGGTGCTGGTGGCCGGCCCAACGATGGTGGTATTGATTCCGATGGCGGCCGCGCCTGCCATGCCGGCGATGGCGACACACTTTGCGGCGGGAGGAGACGGCGCGCTGTTTGCGCAGATGGTGATGACCATCCCGGCGGTCCTGCTCATTCTCGCTGCGCCGCTTGCCGGCATTCTTTCGGAGCGAATCGGTCGACGGGCGGTCATGCTGCTGGGATTCGCCGTCTTTGTGCTCGCGGGTAGCGCCGGTCTCTTTGTCGACAGCCCGACGGCGCTGATCGTGTCCCGCCTGCTCCTCGGCGCAGCCGGAGGTGCGATACAAACCAGCAGTCTCTCGTTGGTGGGCGACTATCCGTCCGGTGGGGCGCGCGAGCGGCTGCTCGGCTTCATGGTCGCCGGCTCATGCGTGATGGCCGTTGCCGCTCTGACCGTTGGCGGGCATATGGTGGATTCCTGGGGGTGGCGGGCGCCGTTCGCACTCTATCTCGGCGGCATTCCGGTTTTCATTCTGGCGCTGTTCAGCATCAAGCCGCGCGCTTCCCAGGTGAGCCGGGAGCACAACCTGTTTGCACCGGTGCGCCTCTTGTGGCCTGTTTATCTTCTTGCCGCGATTTTCACCGTCGGCATGTTCATGCCCAGCATTCAGGGCCCGTTCTTGCTGGATCAGCGCGGCGTGCATAGCGCGGAGATCCAGGGCAGCGTTGCGGCGGCAAGTGCGGTTGTCGCGGCAATTTCGGCGTTCTGTTACGGGTTTTTGATCCGCGTCATCAGTCCGCGCAGACTGCTGATGCTGACAGCGGCGTGCTTCGGCGTCGGCGCCATCGGCATGGCGAAACTGTCGGGGGCGACATCGATAGGGGCTGCCAGCGCGCTCATGGGGATCGGTTCGGGTTTCGTCGAGGCGGCCTGCGCCACCATCATCCTTGCGCGTATTCCGGAGGAGATGCGCGCGCGTGCGCTCGGTTTGCTGCTGAGTGCGATTTTCTTTGGCCAGTTCCTCAATCCCTGGGTCGTAGCCCCGCTGCGCGGTCGGTTCGGCATCGAGGGTGCGTTCGTCTGGATTGGCGGCGGATTCCTGGTGCTTTCGCTGGCAATTGCCTTGGGTATGGTGCTGCGCGAGTCGTCGACCAGCGCGGTACGGCAAGCACACGGCGCGCCGGAGTCGTTGTAGGCGTTTCCGTACGCCGTTTCACGCCTTGAGTACGGTTCGGAAGGGGTGGGTAAACCCCGTGCTTCATCTAGTCCATTCGGAGGATGGCTGGGTGGGGCGGCGGGATTTTAATGTCCCCAAGCCGAACGCGGTGGCTTGTTCGATGCGACAAGTCAGACGTCGCCTCAGCGGGCCACCGAAAAAATCGGCGGGAATACCCCAAGCCGGTACTCAAGGAGGAGTGATGGAACCACTGGACGAAAAATCAGGGTTGTACAAGTGCCTCTCATTCATGGGCGTTTGCGGCGTCACAATGCTGATCTGGCTGTACCTTTCCAATGTCGAGTCGATTCCGCGCGTCATGCTGTTGATGTTGTGTTGTCTGCCGGTGACACTCGGGCTGGCAGGGGGATGCGGCTGGGCGGCTCTCGTGGCCAAGCGGCGGGTCCATTACGCCAACGTTGAGACGTGTGCGTTTGCCGGCGGCGTTGCCGGTGGCGCGTTGCTGTTCACCATCGCTCACTTGATCTGATCCGGACGATCGCAACCAACGGCCCTTCGGGGCCGATTTCAATTCGGAGATTGACGTGACGCATGCCAACAGCTTCGCTGGAAAGGTGGTTTTGGTAACGGGTGCAGCAAGCGGTATTGGACGGGCGGTTTCGGCGGCATTCGCCAACGAAGGCGCCACCGTCGTGGTGGCGGACATGCAGGTCGACGCCGGCGAGCGGGTCGTGGCGGATTTACGCTCAAATGGCGCCGACGCGAGTTTTTTTCGTACGGATGTGGCGGACCCGCAGGCTTGCCTCGCATTAGTCGGGCATATCCGAAAGCAGTACGGACGATTGGACGCCGCATGCAATAACGCCGGTGTCGCCGACGGACCGACGCCTCCCCCAACGCACGAGGTGTCTGTTGAGCAATGGCGACGCATGATCGACATCGATCTGAGCGGCGTCTTCTACTGTCTCCAGGCGGAACTGCCGTTGTTGCTTGAGACGGGGGGAGGGGCCATTGTCAATACGGCCTCATTACAGAGCTACATCAGTTTCCCGCGCACGGCGGCGTACACGGCTGCGAAGCACGGCGTGCTGGGACTGACCAAGACAGTGGCAAAAGAATACGGTGCGCAAGGAATTCGATGCAACGCTGTTGCCCCTGGCATCGTCGATACGCCGCTGACGCACGATATCCTCGTGGACCAACGCTGGCGCAATGCGCTCGAGGAGAAGATTCCGCTTGGACGAACGGCGACACCGGAGGACATCGCTCGCGTGATGGTATGGCTGTGCAGTCCGGCGTCCCAATATGTCAACGGCGCCTGTTTGCCGGTGGATGGCGGGTTTCTCGCCTGATCGAGCGGCAGCTACCCCACTGGCATTGGATCGATTTCCGATGCTTGTGGGGTAGGTCGATGTCCGTCCTCAATCCCAGCTTTGCGGCAGCCGATCGTCAGGCATTTGCATGGGCAGGAGCAGGTGTTCCGAGAGATTGCCAAACAGTTCGTTACCGATGTGGCGCTCCGTGAAGCGCCAGACACCCTCAACCCTCTGAAATCTGTCCAGATAATCTCCGGCAATGACGGGCTGCAACCCCAGGGTGCTGCCTTGCTGGACGACCAGTACGTAGCAGTGCGAGCGCGCGCGATCCTCGCCGTCGTTTTCGATGGTGACGTTGGTAATGATGTGATGCGTTCGCGGCGTGCCGTTAGGGTAGCGCCTCACATAGCTGTTCCATAGCGCGGTGAGTTGAGAAGGGTTCTTGCTGGCGGCCAGTTCGCCCGCGATGTATACGTCCGCGTGTTCGAAAAGCGCGCCCAGCGCTTCCCACCGGCCTGTGTCGAGCAGGTGGGCATATCGATACAGCAGGTTCTGAATCTGGCGGTAATCGTCGGTGTTCAAGGCGAGCTCCTGGTGAAGGCGTTCATCGATGGTAAAGACGTGCTGCGCTGCCGCATCGTCCCGACGGACTAGGTGGATGCGATGTTTCATTCGCTGGCCAGGGCCGTTCTTCCGATGGCGTTGACGAAATTCACGCGTTCGTTCGCCGCTTGCGCGCGCCTGTCTTCGGCGGTACCGAAGCGGCATCCTGTGCGAGTTTTTCGATGAGTGCATCACGCACGAGCGCCACCGGGCGAGTGAGCCTGCTCGGTAACATGCCATGCGCGAGCCATACGTTCAGACCGCCCTGGAACTCCGGGACGTCGATCACTTGCAGCGCGTCGACATGCGGGCTTCGTGCGAGGATTTCCGGTGACGTCAGTCCCACGCCGAGACCACGGGCGACGAGCGAGAGTTGCAACTCGGACCCGAAGGCTTCGACGGCCACGTTGAACGGTAGCCCCGCCATCGACATGGCACGGCTCAGTGCCGAGCGCATGCCGCAGCCGTCCTGATTGAGCACCCAGGGATGTGTCGCGAGTTCGGCAAGCGAAGTCGTGTCGGACAGCACAAACGTACGCGGTGCGACGACGACCGAAGGTTTGTGCCCGAGCAACGTGGACGTCAAACCGTCGGGCAACGGCACGCTCTCCGGCAGCAAGACGACAGCAGCGTCCACCTTCGCCTGCTCGAGACTGTGGAGCAGCCCGGGAGACCATCCCGCCGTGACACGCAGTGTCAGGTTCGGGAACGTGCTGCGCAACGCATCGACGGGATGTTCCAGTGCCAGCTCCGACAAGAACGGCGGCACGCCGATGCGAAACTCGCCGGCGGGCTCCGTATCCGGCGACGCCACTGCCTTCAGATCGTCGACCGCACGCAACACTGCGCGAGCCAGCCCGTACACCTCGCGTCCCGCAGGCGTCGGCTTGAGCGGCTTGCTTTGCCGATCGAGCAACGCGACGCCCAGCATCTTCTCGAGGTTTTGCACTCGTCGTGTGAGCCCAGGCTGGGTCAGAAACAGCTTCTCCGACGCCTGTGCCATCGATTCGCTTTCCACGACGGCAACGAACGCCTGCAAGTCATGAGTGTTCAAAACAAACTCGCATAATCAATATAAACATAATTCAATTGTGGCATAACGGTCGCGTTCCTACAATTTGCCGAACCGTCACCTTTCGGTGATGCTCAGCCAACTGATGGAACGCCACATGACTCAGCCGTCCGCCCCTTGCTCGCGCGATACCGTTGTCGCCCCGACGCCTTGCGCTCCTGCCTCGCCTGTCTTGCCGACACCCGTTGCGCCTCGCGTGCTTACCACGCCGTTGACGATCTTTTTCGCCGCAGCCGTCGGCGTCATCGTTGTGAATCTTTCGGCGCCACAGCCGTTGACCGGTCCGATCCGCCAGGCATTGGGACTTCCCGACGCGCTGGCCGGACTGATTGCGATGTTTCCCCAGCTGGGCTACGCGGCGGGTCTGCTACTGCTCGTGCCGCTATGCGATCTGCTCGAGAATCGACGGCTCATCGTCCGTACGCTCACCTGTTGCGCCGCGTTTCTCGCGATGGCGGCATTGGCGCAATCCGGTGGCGTATTCCTGACATGCGTGTTGCTGGCCGGCGCGACGTCGAGCGTCATCCAGATGCTGGTGCCGATGGCCGCGTCGATGGCGCCGGAGAGCCACCGCGGGCGCGCGGTCGGCAACGTGATGAGCGGCTTGATGCTTGGCATTCTGCTATCGCGCCCGTTGGCCAGCCTGATTGCCGGTACCGTCGGATGGCGGGCGTTTTACGGTCTCGAGGCGTTGGCCGATGCGTTGCTCGCGACGGTGCTGTTCTTCCGCTTGCCGGACCACACGCCGCAGACGGGGGCGCGATATCCAGACCTGCTGCGCTCGCTCTGGACGCTGATACGTACCGAACCGGTGCTGCGCCTGCGCGCCGCGCAGGCTGCACTCGCGCTCGGCGCATTCAGCGCCTTCTGGACGTCAATTGCGTTGTTGCTCGCACAAGCCCCGTTCTCGTTGGGCACGTCGGGCATCGCGCTGTTTGCCCTCGCAGGGGCGACCGGTGCGATCGTGACACCGCTCGCCGGTTATCTGGGCGATCGTGGCGCAGGTCGCACGACACAGTTCGTCTCCCATCTCGCGATGTTCGTTGCGGTGTTCATGCTCGGTGTCGCCGGCGCGGGGTGGGCGGGATTTTCCGCCGGGACGCATCCGGCGCTGGCACTCGGTCTGCTGGTGGCGGGCGCGGCGACGCTCGACGCCGGGGTAATCGCCGACCAGACGCTGGGTCGGCGTGCGATCAATCTTATCAATCCGGCCGCGCGCGGACGCCTGAACGCCCTCTTCGTCGGCATCTTTTTCGTCGGCGGGGCGCTGGGGGCCATGCTCTCGGGCGTCGGCTGGGCGTGGTTCGGCTGGACGGGCGTGTGCGTCGTTATCCTGAGCTTTACGGTCGCACTGTTCGTGCTCGGATGCCTGGGCCGTGCAACGCGGGGTCACTGACATCGACACCGCTGTCGTGGGCGCGTTGCGCCGACGCCCAACGCACGGTGTGGCGTTATGGCCTGAGGGTGAGCGTCGCCATGGGGTGATGAATATTACTGCCCGAGAACCGCGGGAATTTTTCGAAATCGGCCCGCATGGCATGGCGCACCGGCGAGTTCATGGCCGCCGTAATGGCTTCGGGGCTGTCGAACACGAGCTTGTTCCGTTGCATGTAATGCACCCTGCGCCATGGCATGGCGTCGAGCCAGTCAACGCGCGTGAAGATCTCGATTTCGCGCACCCCATCGAAGTGCTGCATGATCTGCGGATGATGGGTCAGGTAGTAGTTGATCCACGCATCGAAATCCTCGGCCTGCCCAGGGTAATGCACGAGGAAACTGCACGGCAGTTCCCCATCTCGCGTGCGCAACGAAGGATCGTCGACGGGGAACGGCCGGCGCGCCATCGCCTGCTGCGTGACATCGCAGCCCGCCAGACTCGGCAGCGAGGCGCGGGCGAGCGCCTGCAAGTGGCCATCCTGCGCGATGGCCTGCTCGAGTTCGGCAATTGTGTCGTAGTCCAGTTGCAAGGCGAATATCGGCGATGGACCGTCGTCGGTGTAGAAGTCCGTTGCCGATTCGGGTGTGTACAGCCGGGCTCGCCGCAGGTTCCGTGTGGCGAGCACGATGGTGCGCACGCAGTCGAGATCTTCGACGCGGATACGGGCATCGCTATCCGGATGGTGGAAAGTGACGAGATAGGAGAAGTGCATGTCTGGCCTCGGCATGGCAAGGAGTCGGGACGGGCGCGTCGAATGACTGCGCCCGTACGTGCGCGCACCCGCAGATCTAACCGGCGAATGCGCCCGTTGCGCCCGCAACGGGCGCTTCGGCATACTCGGACTGCGTTACGGTAAGGGGCACGGGGGCCGCCGGGATCATGGCGCCAACGAGATCCGAGACGCGCGCCACGCCGTGACGCAGACAATATTGTTCGATGCCGTCGATGATGTCCGGCATCGCATTGGGCGAGACGAAGTTGGCCGTGCCGACCTGAACCGCGCAGACGCCCGCGAGCAGATATTCGATGGCGTCCTCGGCGCTCGATATGCCGCCGCAACCGATCACCGGAATCGACACCGCATTCGCGCATTGGTAAGCAAAGCGCAGCATGACGGGCTTCGTGGCGCGCCCCGTCAGGCCCCCCATGAGATTGGCGACACGCGGGCGCCGCGTCTCGACATCGATGCCCATGGCAAGTAGCGCGTTGCTCGCGACGATAGCGTCGGCGCCGGCCGCCTCGGCAGCCTGCGCGACACCGATGACATCGCAGGCATTGGGCGTCATTTTCGGCCACACCGGCAAATCGACGGCCGTCTTCATCGCGCGCACGACCTGGTACGTCGCGTCAGGATCCATGCCGAACGCCTTGCCGTCTTTCTTCAGATTGGGGCAGGACACATTGGCTTCGATCGCGACCACGCCGCTTCGGGCGAGCTTGGCGGCCAGCGCACCGAACCCCTCCACCGTGTTGGCGGAAATGCTGGCAACGACCGGTGTGCTGTAGTCCCGATAGTGAGCCAGCGTTTCTTCGAGGTAGTAACTCACACCCTTGCTCGGAATGCCGATGGAGAAGAGCGTTGCGTCTCGATATTCGGCCAGCCTGGGAGGCGGGTTGCCTTCCCGGATATCGTCGGTAATGGTCTTGGTGACGATTGCGCCAAGGCGGTTGAGGTCGAAGACGCTGGCCATGCCCTCCGCAAACGTGCCGGAGCCGGGCATCACGGGATTGGCGAGCACCACGTCGCCGATGCTGACCTGCATGTCTACCATGTCACGGTCTCCTGAAGATCGAATACCGGCCCGTCCCAACACACCCGGCGATAGGAAAGCTCATCACTGTGCGGCGTTTTGCGGAAAGGACGCACACAGGCGTAACACGCCCCGAGCGCACAGCCCATATGTTGTTCCAGCGCGATTTCCCCCCGAACACCGAGCTGTGCCCCCAGTTTTTGCAGCAGCAGGAGCAAACGGTTGGATCCGCACGTCGCGAACCTGTCGAACGGTGTGCTCTCGTGCTGCGACCGGAGGATCGCCTCGATGTGTGCCGGCGTGCTGTTACCGTCCTCATCCGTCACGACGATGACGTTTGCCCCCACGGCGCGCAGATAGGCGTCCGACATGACGAGCGAGCGGTTGCGCGCGCTCAGGATGGCCGTCACTCGCGCGCCGCGCTCGACGGCGGCCTGCGCGAGCGGTGCCAGTGTGGCGAGCCCGACACCGCGCGCGAGCAGCAGCAGGTGACGCAGATTCTGCGGCAACGAGAAGCCGTTGCCTACCGGGCCCATCGCATCCAGGGTGTCGCCGATTGAAAGCGACGCAAGGCCTCGGGTACCGGCGCCCTGGACCTTGTACAGAAACTCGATCGTGCCCTTGTCGGCGCAGCTTCGATAAAGGCTCATCGGGCGACGCAGGAACGGCGTGTCATCGCCGACACTCGGGCATCGCAAATGGAAGAACTGACCGGGACGCACCGTCGCGGCTGCCTGGGGCGCCAGGGCGACGAGATGCCGATATTCATCGTTGACGCGCTCGTGACTCACGATGCGGCACCGGTTTTCGGCGACGGGAAAGGCACAACATGTCGGGCCCGCGCGTTCTGCGGGTGGCTCGACAACGGACATCATGATGCTCACGGAATCGCTCCTCGGTGGTGGGCATTCACATCCCGGCGCGCGCTGAACCCTACATAAGCGCCCCGAATCTTCAATGCCAATTTTTGCTGGTAATGCGTTGTGAGACGTCAGGCAAAAAATCTGCGATGTAACGGGGCGCCGCGACGGGCACAGGCGCCACGAGAACGGTGCGCTCACCCGGCGCACTCAAGGGGGATGTCCTTACGTGAGCACGTTGAGGAAGGCCTCGTTGAGTTTGCGATCGTGATAGAAGATCGCCTTGCCGATTTCCGATTCCGTCCAGGTAATCGTCGGCTTGTCCGGATAGTGGATGTATCCGCCGGAAAATACTTCGTTCCGGTTTCCGGACGGATCGAAGAAATAGATGGTCTCGCCGCGCGATATGCCGTGTCGTGTCGGGCCGATGTCCAGCGACACGTCGCGCTTCGAGATGATGTCGGCGGCCCGCAGCACCTCACCCCAGTTGTCGAGGCTGAACGAGGCATGGTGGAACTTGTTTTTCTCGGGGTGCCGGATGAATGCGACGTCATGCGCCTTGTTCGAGCATGTCAGGAAAGCGCCGATCATCATGTTCTCGGGGCCAGCCACCACTTGTTCGGAAAGCGCAAACCCCAGCACGTCGCGAAACAGGGTCACGGTGCCATCCAGATCGTCGCCATAGAGCAGACAATGATCGAAGCGGCCCGGCGCCATACCGCGCAACCCGTCGGGCCACGGGTCGGGATTGACGTCGCCGGTCGCACAGCCGAGCTTGTCACGGTGCGCGAAGAGCTCGATCGAATGACCCGTGGGAATCGTGAATCGCAAGCGGCGTCCGGTATGGGCAAGCTCGCCGGCCGGACGCCACTCGAGATCGCGGGCCAGATCGCAACGCGCGAGTTCGCCGGCCAGGCGCTCGAGGGTTGCTTCCGAGTCGACGCGAAATCCCATGTAGTCCATGCCGGCACGATCCGTTTCGCGCAGGATCACGCTGTGATGATCGTGCTCGTCCCACGCCTTGAGGTATACGCGTCCCTGATCGTCACGCCCCGTCTCGATCAATCCGATGACCTCGGTGTAATGGGTGAGCGCCGCTTGCATGTCGAGCACTCGCAGCGCCACGTGTCCGGGGCGCAATACGCCAGTCAAAGCCATTGCTTGTCTCCTTGATTGTCTTGTTGTGAATCATCGCCATCGCCGACGCATGTCGTCGCACGAGCGGCGTTCGTCGCTGCCGTGACAGATTGGCTGGCGCGAGTCACGCAGCGGTGCATTGTCGTGTCGAGCGTGATGCGCACGGGGCTTTGCGGATAGGCGCGGCACGCGAGCACAACGCCCTGTCGCTCCTCTTGCTCGCTCACGCACGCGCGGCTCATTTTCTCCAGCCGACAGACGCCGGCGGCGATGCGCACCTTGCACACGCCGCATCCGCCGCTGCGGCAACCGATTGGGATGCCGCGCTTTCCGAGGCGCTCCATGCCGCGTAGCAGACTTTGCTGCGCATGGCATTGGAATCGCTCGCCGACGCCCTCGATCTCTATCTCGAACGTGTCCGAAAGCACGCTCGCCGTCGGTTTACCGTGCGCGGGGCGCATCGAATTCCCCTGCGAGCAGTCGCCCGTAGCGGGTGGGACGCTCGGCGAGGCCAAGCGCGCGCAGGCATTTCCATAACAATGCGGCGTTGCTGGCGATGACCGGCCTGTCCAGACGTGCCTCGATCTCGCCAAGCACCGGACTTAACTGGATACCTGCGCAACTGATGAGCAGCGCGTCGGCCCCCTGCAAGTCGAGCTGCAAGGCGCGCTCGAGCCAGACTTCCGGGGCGATCTCGCCCTGCTGGACAGGGGTTGTGCAGGCGAACGCGCGCTCTGCCACGACCTCGATCCCCTGTGCGCCCAGGAACGCCATTTCCATCTCGACGACGGCCCGGGGATACGGCGTCATCAGCGCGATGCGTTTTGCGCCCACGTGAGACAAGGCATCGAGCACGGCGTCCGTGGTCGTCGTCGCCGTGATGCCGGTGACCGCTTCGATGCGCTGGTTGATCGTCGCCGCGCCCACCGCCATGCTCGCCGCTGTGCAATTCATGGCGATCAGGTCAACGGCGGCATCGGCCAACAACCCGGCGTGCGTTTCGACATCGACGACGAGCGCGCTGTCGTCCTCCAGTCCCGTGCGCCTGAAGGGAAGCCGCGTCGTCACGAACTGGACACCTTCGGGCGCCATCGACTGGATCTCGAAGTCACATAGCCCTCCGGAAGGGTAGAGATGTCCGATCCGTGCGCGATGTCCAAATCCCAAACTCATAATTCACCTCATGTACTGCGTTCAAACGTTGTCTGTCGAAGGCCGGCGGCGCTGGCGCGTGGCCTCCGTGCTCATCGTCTTGCCGTGTCGGCAATGTGGGCCGGCGTTGGCGCGAGGAACACGGCGATTGCGGCCGTGGCGGCGGCAATGGAGAAGATGAGGAAATTCCAGGTGGGCGCCACGTTCAGCCCGGCGACGTAGCCGCCGAGCACCGGCCCGGTCATCGCGCCGAATCGCCCGACACCCACGGCCCAGCCGGTGGCGGACCCGCGTGCATGAGGGGCGTAGTAGTTGGCGATGTAGCCGAGCAGCACGAGCGCGACAGCAATGCTCCCGAATCCCGCGCAGGCCACGAGCACGTAGTTCACGGCCAGGCTGTTCTTGTATGACAGCGCCGTGATGGAGACGGCGCCAAGCAGGAACGAGAGCGTGATGGTCACGCGTGGCCCGAAGCGATCCGCGATGCGGCCGATCACCACACCGCCGACGGCCGCCGCCAGATTGAACACGGCAAAAAAGGCGAGACTCGAGCCGAGGTCGTAGCCATTCTTGCGCATGATCTGGGGCAGCCAGGAACCGAGTCCGTAAATCACCATCACCCCGGCAAACTGAGCGACCCATAGCATGCAGGTGCCGAACGCATTGGTCTTCGAAAATACCTCGGTCATGATTTCGCGCAACGACGCGCGAGTGTCCGACGGCGCTGCGGCCTGTACCGTGAGTTGCATGCCGAGCTTTGAAGCGAGCGCGCTCGCACGCGCATGTTGGCCGTTGCGCACGAGGTACTCCAGCGATTCGGGTAACCACAGCATCAATGCCGGGATGAACAATAGTGGCAACGCGCCGATGGCAACGATGGCATGCCAGCCGTAGTCGGCCATGTACGCCATGCCGGTAAGTGCCGAGACCAGGGCGCCTATCGGATAACCGGAGTACATCAATGCAAAATTGAGATTGCGCTTTTCCGGCGGCGAATACTCGACGGTCAGGGCCGCGGCCACCGAAATGACGCCGCCAAGACCCAGTCCACCGATGCCTCGGACGATGCCGAAAATCAGCGGTGTGGGCGCCCAGACGGCGGCGAGCATCGAGAGCGAGAACAGCGCGACACAACCGATCAGCATGGGTTTGCGTCCGGCCAGATCACTCAAAGGGCTGATGACATAGGCGCCGAACAGCGTGCCGATCAACGCGGCACTACTCATCTGGCCGAGCTCGAGCGGCGTCAATTGCCAGCGGGAATCGGCGAGCAGCGCGGGCGTGATGGTTCCCATCACGCCGATGTCGTAACCCTCCGACAGGATCGCGGCCCAGCACAGGAACAACACAAGAAACGTCGTTTTCTGAGGGATCGCGCCGGTTCGAACTTCGCCGGGAACATTGGCGGCATGCATATGGGATCTCCATTTCCACGATTGAGTGACGCGCGCTTCGGCAAGAGGTCATGCCGCCGATTGGCGTGCGTTCAATAAATAGTGGCATTTAATTATATTGATCTGAAGCTGGAGTAAACCCTTGTCTTGGGGCGAGCGTGTGCCGACACCGGATGGGGCGGTGTCGGCGAGTGAAGGCTCGCAGAGGGGGGAGGTAGGGGTGAGAGTCGGTGGCGCTATTCGTCGGCGTACGCGCATGATTGCGGCCGCCGACGATCGCGTGTCTGCGCTATGCAGACTTATGCCGACGTTTTGCGTTGTTGCGCGGCGTCGCGCTGCCGGGGCGCGCGAGCCGTTGCGGCCTTGGTCGGCTTGCTGGTTTTTACGTTCTCCGGACCCAGAATCAAGTCTGTGAGCAGCGTTGCGATGGCATCGAGGTCGCGGGTGTCGCCAATGCGGCTGTTGATCGTAAATCCATCGTATGCCATCCACAACACGTGGGAGAGCAGCGTGTCGGTGGCGATGCGCGCATGTTCCCCGGAAAGACTCTCGGCGATCATCTCCGAGAGAAAGGTCTCGCACCGGCGAAGGAGATCGTTCGGCTTGTGAAGGTCTCTCGGTGCGCTGGCGAGCGCCTCGATCATGCCGTTGCCAAACGATTGGTCGGCCGTTGGAATATCGCCCCATAGCCCGATGATGATGCGCTTCAGGCGCGTTCGCGGCGTGGGGAATTTTCTGACAGCTTCGCGAAGCGTGGTCAGTTGGCGCAAGAGCCACGGCGAGTAGATCTCGTAATAGATCAGCAACTTGGAGTCGAAATACACATACAGGTTGGCTACTGTCATGCCGGACGCCTTTGCGATCTCGGTCATGGTCGTTGCCGTATAGCCTTTGCGGCAGAACAGATCAAAAGCGGCCGCTTCGATCGCGTCGCGCATCTCTGCCTTCTTGACTTGCGCCATGCGTACCCCGTCAGCAATCGCGCGCCCTGGGCGCGCTGGGTTTCCTGAAGTCGTTGTTCGAGTCAACGACGGATTGTATTCAATATTCTACCAAAGGGACTGCCTGGTCCTCCATGAGCTCACTTAGTGCCCATGGCAGTGGGGTTTTCCCGAAGAAATCGCCCTTCGTCGGCAAAACGCCTTGACAACAAATTTCCATCAAAAAATAATGATATTTAATTTTAGTTTGTCAGCGGCAGCGTGCCGCGTTTGAGGAGATCAAGGCGATGAAATCTGCAGTCGAGCCGAGCGCGGCATTTCTTACCGACCGCTATCCGGAGTTAGGGCGGGGGCCTGTTTCGGTCGAGCCCTATGTTTCGCCCGAGTACTACGAGCGCGAGAAGGTACATATCTTCAAGAAGACCTGGCTTCAGGTCGGTCGGGTGGAGGAGATTCCGAAGGCGGGAGACTATTTCGTCAAGGAACTGGCGGCATGCGATACCGAAGTCATCGTGGTGCGCAACAAGGCCGGACAGATTCGTGCGATGCACAACGTCTGTGCGCACCGGCTGAATCAGGTCGTGTACGAGAAGTGTGGCAACACGCGCAAGTTCTTCTGCAAGTTCCACGGCTGGGCGTATGACCTCGACGGCAAGCTCACCGGCGTGCCGGACGAAGCGTGCTTCTTCGACCTGGACAAAGCCGACTACGGGCTTACGCAAGTGTCCTGCGATGTCTGGGAGGGCTTCATCTTCGTCAACATGGACCCGAATCCGGCCCAGACGCTGGCGGAGTTCATGCGCCCCGTGTATGGCGATGTCGAGGGTTATCCGTTCGACAAGCTCACCTGCGGTTTTGCGTGGACCAGTGTGGTGAACTGCAACTGGAAGCTGGCGCTCGACGCTTTTCAGGAGGCGTACCACGTGGCCTACATCCACGGCAATTCGATTGCCGACGCTATCGACAAGAGCGAAGGCGGCAGTATGCGACCGCTCGACGTCGTGTGCGGCGATCTGCACCGCCGTCTGTCGCTGGCAGGCAATCAGAAATCGGTCTACGGGAACCCGAAGGCCGTGACCTCGGGTGGCGCCGCAGCGCAGGAGGCGCTTGCCGAATCTGCGGCGTCGCGTCCGATCGCGGCGGCTGCGCTACGCGCCGGCATGGGGAGCGCGCGTCACGAATTTCCGCTCGACGGCTTGCCCGAAGGCGTGAACTGGACCAAGCATCCCAATTGGTTGTTCGACATCAACGTCGTTTTCCCCGACTTCTACCTGTCGCTGCGTCCGAATTACTGTCAGGCCTACAACTTCCGGCCCATCGCTCATAACAAGACGCTGTTCGAAGGGCGCGTGTACTACCCGGAGATGACGACGGCCGGAGGCCGTTTCTTCCAGGAATACATGAAAGTGGCGCTGCGTGACGTGTTGCTCGAAGACATGAGTACCGTCGAGCGCACGCAACTCGCTGCGCAGACCGGCGCCAAGCAACACATGGTGCTGCAGGACGGCGAGGTGCTCGTGCGCCACGGCGCGCACGTGGTCGATCGTCTGGTCAATGCCGCCCAATCCGTCTGAACTCCGGAGATAGCCACCATGCAAGAACAAGTTATCGATGTTTCGGCGCTCGGCGCCCATCGTCCGGTCGAATTTCCCGAGGCTTTCTCTCATCTGAGGCCCTACGCCGCATGGAGTCTCGATACCGAGACTGCACGCAACATCAAGCGCCATGCCACACCGATGGAGGAAATCCGCAGCTTCGTCGACGTCATGTTGTCGTCGCTCGATGCGATTTTTGCGTACCTCGATGAATTCGATCTCGCGAATCTTCCGCCCCCGGCAAGGGCGCTCATGAACATGACGCTCAGCCTGGCCGAAGTGGCGCCCGCCGTGGAGTTTTATGGGCAGCAGGCGGTTATCGATGGTTTTGACCCGCGACGCTTTCATGCGGATGACCACTTTGTGCTCTCGCCGCGCTTTTGAGCCGGGCAAGAAATGCAGGATGAATGCAAACGGAGTTAGCAACATGCCGAAATGTCGCGTGTTCGCCATTGACGACAACCTCAAGGAAGTTGTTCACGATGGCCTTTACATGAAGCACCTGTTTGGCGAGTCGGTGAGTGTCGCGGTGGTGAAGTTCGTTGCCCGTGCGGGCGCCGATCTGCCGGCGAAGTCGCACGATCACGGCGAAGAGGCGTCATTGCAGGTCAGCGGGAGCTGCACGGTATACGAAGGCGAAGGGGCCGAGGGAGATGCGGCGTTCGTGATGAATCAGGGCGATGCATTGCTGATTCCTCCGGGCATGCGTCACTACGGACGCAATCGCTTCGCGCCGGCGGGCATCAGCCTGCGTCTGAACGTGGTCACGCCGCCGCGCAAGGAGTACGGCGCGGAGGACACCGTCCCCTACTATCCGTTGGCCAGCCGTGGGGGTGAGAAATGAGCGAGAGCATGCATGTCCCGACCCCTGGCGACCGTCGCCGCGATGACCCGCATTGCGAGCGCGTGCCGAATCCGGTCGACATACCCGCGAGCCACGCGAGCGGCGAATCTCTGGACATCGAGATTCGTGTCATGCGCCAGGGTGAGCAACTTTGGCGAGACGCGGGAACGACCGGAGAGGAAGTGGCGGCGGTGGTCGATGGCGAGTTCACCATCGAAGCGGCCGACGAACGCTATCGACTCTCGAGAGCAGAGGGCATCATCATCCCGCCGGGCGAGGCGCGTCGATGGACTTGCGAGACGTCGCGCGGAACCTTGTACCGTGTCGTCAACCGGTCCGCGCTCAGGGCGACGGGTCACGACGTGGTGGATGCCGCGAGCGAGGGAGCGGGGTCATGACGGCGGCAGAGCACATCGTCATCGTCGGTGCCGGACACGCGGGTGGCCGTGTCGCACAGCATTTGCGCGAGAGCGGCTATCCGCACGCCATCACGATGGTGGGGGATGAACCGGGCGATCCGTACGAACGTCCTGCGTTGTCGAAGGAGTTTCTGCTGGGGCAGGCCGATGCGGCCTCCCTGGCGATCGCGCCGCAGACGTTCTGGGCCGCGTCCAACGTGCGACGGGTACGCGCCCGGGCAAGCGGGCTCGATGCGGCGCGCCGCACATTGACGCTCGACGACGGTACCGCGTTGCCGTTCGATCGTCTGGTTGTCGCGACCGGCGGGCGTGCCCGCCGAGCGCGCGTGCCGGGCGGCGATGCCCCCGGTATCCACACGCTGCGCACACTGGAAGACAGTGAGCGCCTGCGCGAGGCCTTGAAAGGCGCACGGCGCGCAGTGATCGTGGGGGCCGGCGTCATCGGCATGGAATGTGCGGCGAGCGCTGCGTCGATGGGGGTGAAGGTGACGGTGCTCGAAGCCGGCGCCGGGATCCTCGGGCGGTGCTTGCCCGCGCCGGTCGCCCGCTGGCTCGCCGGGGTGCACGCGGCCAACGGGGTTCGCATCTTCACGAATGTTCAGGTAACGGGGATCTCGCACGATGCGTCCGCGCCATGGCCATGGTGCGTCGCGACGACGATGCCCACCGGCGAGCCTGCCGAATATCAGGCAGACGTCGTGCTGTGCGCCGTCGGCATCGACTGTTCGGTGGACTTTCTGCTCGACAGCGGTATCGGGACCCGCGATGGCGTGCTCGTCGACGAGCGTTGCAGCAGTCCCGTCGCACCGTGGTGTCTTGCTGCGGGCGACGTGGCGCTCACGCCACATCCCCGATATGGCGCCGCGATCCGTCAGGAAACCTGGCGCAATGCCGAAAACCAGGCGCGCGCCGTCGCCGAATTTCTCCTGGGACGGCGGGACCCTTACGTCGAGACACCATGGATGTGGACCGATCAATGGGGGCACAACATTCAGGTTGTCGGGCATCCGGCGCCGGGCGACGAGTGGGTCATCCGGGAGAGCGAGGCACACGTACCCGCAGTGACATTTTTCCTGCGCGAAGGACGGCTCGCCGGCGGCGCGCTCGTCGATTGTGGCCGCGACCGCCGCTATCTGGAGCGGCTGGTGGATGCGCAGGCGACCTTGGACGTCGCACGGCTTCGCGACAGGTCGGTCAGCCTCAAGTCACTGGCACAGGAGTCCGTATGACGACGCTCGAAGCGCGCCTATCGGTGCTCGAATCGATCGAGGCGATCCGGGCCCTCAAAGCGCGCTACGCCGCGCTTGCGGACGCCAAGTACCGACCGGATTACACGCGGGTCGGCGACGCCGAGATGGCGAGCATTGCACGCGCGCAGTCGGAATGCTTTACGGCGGACGCTGTGTGGGACGGTGGCGGCGATTTCGGTGATTCACGGCATGGGCGCGAGGCGCTCAGGCAGTGGTTCCTGAACTCGCCATGGCGCTTTGCCATGCATTACTACGGCAGTCCGTGCATCGACGTGGGCGTGGACGGCGATCAGGCCAACGCAACGTGGCGCTTATGGCAGATCGCGCTGCGCGAGGACAACGGCGAGGCGGTCCTGCTCTGTGCACTGACCAAAGAGGCATACCGTCGCGACGCCGCCGGGATGTGGTTGTGCTCACACATGCGGTTCGACGAAGTGCATATGGCCCCGTTACATGGCGTCGCCGGCACACTGGCGCGCACGTTCGATCAGTTGGTACCAAAGGATGACAGACATGACTGAAACCGAAAATCCGCCGGTTGCCGCACAGGCCGGCGCGCAGCGCGAGGTGGCGATTCAGTGGGTGCGCGTCGGCGCTCGCGCCGAACTGTTCGCCGACAGCCCTTGCCATGGGGCAACGCTGCACGGACGCAAGATCGGCATTTTCGATGTGGACGGCAACGTCTACGCGCTCGACGACGTTTGCACGCATGGCAATGCCTTGCTGTCCGACGGGGAAATCGACGGCCACGAGATCGAGTGTCCGCTACACGCCGGGGCATTCGATGTTCGCGATGGGCGCGCGCTGTGTTCGCCTGTCACGCGCGGGGCGCGATGCTATGCCGTCAAGGTGGAGGCGGGCGACGTCTTCGTGGCAATGGCGGGAGACGACGCATGAGCGAAACGGAAGTGCGGGAGCGCGACTTGCAGGCGCCGCAGGAGCGATTGAAGCGAGTGGCCGTGATCGGCACCGGCGGGACTTTCGCCATGCATGCGCGCCACCGTTTCGATTGGATCGAATACGGCGAGAGCGGCGTCGTTCACCCGATTGCACAGGTGCTGGAGGACTTGCGCGACCTTGGCAGCGTCTCGGAAAACGTGGAGCTTGTGCCAGTGCCTTTCCGTGCCATCGGAAGCACTGCAATTTCCGCGGACGACTGGATGGCATTGGCTCGTCTCGTACGGGAGACGGTCGACATGCACCCTGCGTTGGACGGCATCGTCGTGACGCATGGCACGGCCACGATGGAGGAGACGGCGTGGTTTCTGTCGTTGGCGCTCGATCTGGATATTCCCATCGTATTGACGGGGGCGCAGCGTCCGGCCAACACCGCGGGCAGCGACGCCCCTGCCAACCTGCGTGCGGCGCTGGCCGTCGCGAAATGCCCGGCGGCGCGTGGACTGGGCGTGCTGGTCGTCATGGACGGGTGGGTGTACGACGCGCGGGATGTCACGAAGGCGTCGAGCTTTGATCTGTCGGCTTTCGAAGCGCCACCGTTCGGGCCGCTCGGTCGGGTCGATGCCAATGGCGGGGTCCATATTGCGCGAGCGCCGCGGCGGCCGCGCGTGCTGCCGACTGCCGAACGGCTCACCGGGCAGGCAATGCCTCGCGTGGACATCGTACTGTCATATGCGGGCGCTGATGGCGCGCTCGTACGCGCTTGCGTGGATGCAGGGTGCCGAGCCATCGTTTGTGCCGGATTGGCCCCGGGCCGGCCCGCGGGTGGACAGGCGGCCGCACTGGCAGAAGCCGCGCGCAACGGGGTGGTCGTGGTGCAGTCGACACGTGCGGCGCGCCCCATGGTGCCCGAGCAGGCCTTTTTGCGTGCAGACGGCATGCTGGCAGGTGGCGACCTTGCGCCTCAGAAGTTGCGAATTTTTCTGATGTTGGCGCTCACGCAAACGTCCTCTCTCGAGACGCTACGGCAGTGGCTGCGTGACATTTAGGGTCGGGTTTGGGCAGGATTCTGGTTGGATTGGAGCCGGACAGTTGGCGCGCACGCGCTGCGCGAGATGGCCATGACCGTGCCCCATCCCTCACGACGTCAACACCGATGTGGCGTGCTCGTCGGCGCCGCGCGTCGCATCGACGTCCTGCGCGGGCGGCAGTCCGAACATCCGACGGTATTCCCGGGTGAATTGCTGAACGCTCTCATAGCCGACCGCGAAGGCCGCGCTGCTCGCCGACATGGCTTCGGAGATCATCAGGCGACGCGCTTCGATCAGGCGTAGCTGCTTTTGGAATTGCAGTGGCGAAAGCGACGTCGCCAGACGAAACCGCTTGTAGAACGACGAAAGACTCATCCCGGCGGCGTCGGCCAGACGCTCCATCGGCAGCGGTCGGGCGAAATCTGCGCGAAGCATGGCAACCGCCCGGGAAATGCGCTGCGCGTGGCTCTCGGGCCAGCCGAGTTGTCGGATCACCGGCCCATGTTTGCCGACCAGCAGCCAGTAGTGCATTTCACGCAGCGCCTGTGTCTGAAGCACGGGCAGGGCAGCGGGGCGCTCGATCAGGCGCATCAGTCGAAGGGCGGCGTCTGCCACTTCTTCGTCGGATGGCTCGTTCGCTATCGGCGCGTCGTGAGGCGTTGGCGCGAGCTTCATCTCGATGGCGAGTTCCGCGATGGTCGCCAGGTCGAGATCGAAAATCAGCGACAGGTACGGTTCGGTAGCGCTTGCCTGCGTCACCTGGCTGACCGTGGGCACATCCGACGTAATGAGCAAAGAGTCGCCCGCGCTGAACGTAAAATTCTGCGCGCCCATGGACACGCGCTTGACGCCCTGCAGGACGAGACACGCCACCGGTCGGGAGATCGCATAATCGATGCCGCTCGGGCGCGTCGCCCGAATGAGGCTCAGCCCGCGAATCGGCGCACGTGCCACGCCGGCCGGGTCTGCATAGGTCTCGGTGTATCTGCGCACCGCGTCGCGCAATGTGTCGTTCATGTCTCCTGTCCCTCGCCCCCTGTCCCTCGCCCCCTGTCCCTCGCCCCCCATCGCCTCATCGTGATGGCACAGGCAGCATCGTAACGAGATTCGACGGCGCGTGACGCAACTTCGGAGAAAAAGGCCAAGGACGGAGCGAATCAGGCAAAGGTGTCGGCGACGGTACGCCGCAGAATCGGCATCTCCATTTCCATCACTCAAGGAGTTCGCCATGCGCAAGATTTCTCTCGTCACCGGTGCCAGTCGCGGTCTGGGCCGTAATACCGCACTGTCGATTGCCCGACGCGGCGGCGATGTCGTCGTGACATACCAGCGCCGGGAAGCGGAGGCGCAGGCAGTCGTGGCCGAGATCCAGGCGTTGGGCGGCAAGGCGCTTGCGTTGCCGCTCGACGTGGGGAACGTCGCCACGTTTGCCGACTTCGCCGCGCGTCTCAAGTCCGGGCTTTCCGCCACTTGGGGACGCGACACCTTCGATCACCTCGTCAACAATGCCGGTCATGGCGAGGTCGCGCCACTTGCCGAGATGACGGTGCCGGCCTTCGACAAACTGGTCGACGTCCATTTCAAAGGGGTGTTTTTCCTCACACAGCAATTGTTGCCGCTGATTGCCGATGGTGGTCGGATCATCAACCTCTCGACTGGCCTCACCCGAGTTAGCGCTGAAGGTTGGTCCGCGTACGCGGCAGTCAAAGGCGCCGTCGAGGTGCTGACCGTCTATATGGCGAAGGAACTGGGGCGTCGCAAAATTGCCGTCAACGTGGTGGCGCCGGGGGCCATCGAAACCGACTTCTTCGGCGGTGCGGTGCGCGACACGCCAGCGTTCAATCGTTTTTTCGCCGAGATGACGGCATTGGGCCGGGTCGGCGTGGCCGACGACGTCGGCCCGATGATTTCGAGTTTGCTCTCGGAAGACAACCGCTGGGTCAACGCGCAGCGCATCGAAGTGTCCGGCGGCCAAGGAATCTGATAGCGCAAAAGGGGGCGGGCAGCATTGCCCCCATCCTGCCTGAATTGGGGCCGCCTCTCACTTGTGCATCCATGACGCTGACTGGCGTCATCGTCACTTGTCCGATGGCTTGACACGGAACCAACCAACTAGTAGATTGGCTGGCATTGAACGCATCGATCGGCCCCCACGGTATTGGGCGCGCCCCCAGGACCGATGCCCCTCTGAACCTATCGAGCGCAGGATCATGACTGTCGAGCTGTCTCCCCGGGCCACTGAAATCGCCGAGCACACCAAGCAACTGCTGGCAGCGGGCGGTTACCACGGGTTCAGCTATGCCGACCTTTCTGCACGTGTGAACATTGGCAAGGCCAGCATTCATCATCATTTCCCGAGCAAGGCGGATCTCGTGTTGACGGTGGTCCGGCGCCATCGCGAGCAGGCGAGGGAGGGGCTTGCCGCACTCGACGGCCACGTGCCGGATCCGACGGCGCGCCTGGCGGCTTACACGAATTACTGGTCGGACTGCATTCGCGACGGCACGATGCCGGTGTGCATCTGCGCGATGCTCGCCGCCGAACTGCCCATGATCCCGCAGGAAATCGCGGACGAAGTCCGAGGCTATTTCGGTGATCTGGCCGGGTGGATTGCGCGAGTTCTCGAGACAGGGGCCGCACAAGGCCAGTTCGCGCTGCGCGGCAGCGCGCAGGTCGAAGCGCAAACGTTCATGTCCACGGTGCACGGCGCGATGCTCACGGCGCGCGCACAGGGGAATGCCGAAGCGTTTCAGGCAATTTCGCAGGTGGCCATCGGCTGCTTGCGTGCAACTTACTGAGACGACTGATCCGGTCGTTGCGGCGACGCAGTCAGCAGGAAGGGCGCTACGGCGCTCTATTTTTGATGTTGTAAGACAACCAACTAGTTGGTTGTTTTTGGAATCCACACCTATCTGTCTCGCGATGCGCCAGCGCCATGGTGAGACGGGGCAACCACTTCACAGGGAGTCCTTTGCCATGCCTCATCCCATTTCAACGTTGGGCGCGGGTCACACCGTCGTCAGTCTCGTGACGTTTGCTGCCGGGTTGTACAGCTTCATTCGCTATCGGAACATCGAGCGCAGCACACCTGCCGGCCGCGTGTATTTGGTCGGAATGCTGATCTCGGTGCTGACATCGTTCGGCTTGTCGAGTACCGGGGGTTTCAACGTCGGCCATGCCCTCGGCATTCTCGCGTTGCTTGCGACCTTGGGCGGTCTCGTGATTCCGGGCCTGACGTTTCTCGGACGCGCACGCCCCTATCTGTCGCAGTTGGCGTTCGCCTTCAGCTTCTTCCTGCTCATGGTGCCCGGCATCAATGAGACGCTCACGCGATTGCCCACGAGTCATCCACTGGCCAGTGGCCCGCAATCGCCGCTTGTCCGGGGGGCGCTCGCGGCGTGGCTGGGCATTTTCGTGATCGGGGCCATTGCCCAATTCGTGTGGCGTCGTACACAGCGTAGCCGCGCCTGATTGGCGCAGATGTCCCGAGCCGCGCACCCGCCTGCGTTGCCGCCGTGCGCGGCCCCGACCTTGTCCGGGCTGCGTGGCGTACAGCAGAGCCCGGGGCAAACCGCAAAAAGACCGACGCCCAAATTCCTTTGGCTATTTCGATGTCATTCTTTCAACGGCGCCATTCGAATTAATAAACGATGAAAATTCCTTGACGCCCGGAATGTGCGATTCAATTGAAGCTCCATAGCGGCGTAAGTCTATGCAATGTAAAAATAAATTTCGTTGATTTCGCCAATTAAAACCGGAATAAAGCGAATTGAATTCGGCCTTGCGTTTTGGCAAGCGCAACATCCCCTTAAACCCCATCGATCCTTGATTTCGCAGGCTTTTCGGGCACCCCGGCAAATCCTCCATCGTTCCGCTAGAGTGTATTCACGTGTGATTGCCATGCGCTTTCGCCGGATGAATAACAAGAGGAGATCTGTTGAAATGCGGTTATTGCTATTGCTGCCGTTCATCGGCTTGTTGTGGGTGCCGTTCTACAATCGGGAATTGCCTTCACTCTGGGGCTTTCCTTTCTTTTATTGGTACCAGTTCGCGTGGGTACCGTTGACCTCGCTACTGATCTGGATCGTGTTTCGAGATGGTCTGAAGAAAGGGGACGAGTAAATGGGCGCCGGGATCAACTGGACCGCGTTGGCGGTCTTCGTGTTTTTCTTTGTCCTCGTGACCGTCATGGGTTTCTGGGCATCGCGCTGGATGTCGGGACCTTCGCATAAAGGCGCGCATCTGGACGAGTGGGGACTGGGCGGGCGCAACTTCGGCGCCTGGATCACTTGGTTTCTCGTCGGTGGCGACTTCTATACCGCCTACACCGTGATTGCCGTGCCTGCGCTCGTGTATGCCGTTGGCGCTTACGGCTTCTTTGCACTGCCGTACACGATTCTCGTCTACCCGATCGTCTTCCTCATCATGCCCAAGCTGTGGCACGCCGCGCACAAGGCCGGCCACGTGACGGCCGCCGATGTCGTGTACGGTCGTTATCAGTCGCGCCCACTGGAATTCGCGATTGCGATCACCGGCGTGGTGGCCACGATGCCGTATATCGCCTTGCAACTGATCGGAATGGAAGTCGTGATCAAGGCGCTCGGGCTGACGGGGGAATTGCCGTTGCTCGCCGCCTTCGTCATTCTGGCGCTGTACACGTACTCGGCAGGCCTGCGCGCGCCGGCGCTCATCGCGTTCGTCAAGGACCTGATGATCTACATCGTGGTGCTGGTTGCGGTCGTCGTGGTGCCCGCCAAGCTGGGCGGCTATGGCGCCGTGTTCGACACGGCGCGCGATGTCTTCGCGAAAAAAGGCGGCGCCACGGGCCTGACGCTGGGACCGGCGCAGTATCTGCCGTTCGCCACGCTAGCGCTCGGTTCGGCCATGGCGGCGTTCATGTATCCGCATACGCTTACCGGCATCTTCGCCGCTCGCGACGCCAATACGATCCGCAAGAACGCCGTATTCCTGCCGGCCTATACGGTGCTGCTCGGCCTGATCGCGTTGCTCGGCTTCATGGCTTACGCCGCCGGCGTGAAGGTCCAGACCAACAACGACGTCGTGCCCGCGCTGTTCAATGGCCTGTTCCCAAGCTGGTTCGCGGGCTTCGCGTTCGCCGCCATCGCCATTGGGGCGCTGGTGCCGGCCGCCGTGATGTCCATCGGCGCATCGAACCTGTTCACGCGCAACTTCTGGAAGCCTTACGTCAACCCGGGGATTTCGAACGAGGGGGAGGCGAAGGTCGCCAAGGTCGTGTCGCTGGTAGTGAAGCTCGGCGCGCTGGTGTTCATTCTTTTCCTGCCGACGCAGTTCGCCCTCGATCTGCAATTGCTGGGCGGTGTCTGGATTCTGCAAACCTTTCCGGCGCTGGTGTTCGGTCTGTTCGTGGGCTGGTTCGGCGCTCGCGCGTTGCTCGCGGGCTGGGCGTTCGGTATCGTTTGCGGCAGCTGGCTGGCGTTTGCGGACGGCATCAAGCCCGTGCACACGTTCGTGCTGGGCGGCGATAAATACTCGATGTATACCGGCCTGATTGCGCTGGCGGTCAACATCGTCGCGGCCGTGCTTGCGAACGTGGTGCTCGGCAAGGGCGCACGCCCGGCGCTGCGCAGTGCGTAGGGAGTAGGGAGTAGGGAGTAGGGAGTAGGGAGTCGGGAGCCGGGAGCCGGGGGCCGCATCGAACGTCGTTGCGACACCGCGTGAAGCTTGCGCAGTGTCGCACGACAGAAGCGAATTGCAATCCCGCATCGCGCGAATATGCTTTGCGCAAACAATTGCTTAGGTGACGCATTCCACGGTCGTAGGATCTGAACTTTCCCTCAGTTCCTAACGTTCTCACGCATGTGAAGGCCGTCACCATGGCAAATCCGTTCCGACTCCCGCAGTGGTTCGCCTCTGCATCGCAGGCCGTCTCCCGGGGCTCTTTCCAAGTATCTTCACCCTCGGCTTCGACGTCCGCTTCACCCTTCGCCTCCCACCGTCTGCCCCGCCGGCTGCCGCGCAAGCTGCTCACGCTGAGCGCCGCGCTCGCCGTGGCGGTCGCGGCGCTGCATCTGCGTCCGGTGCAGGCGGCGCCGGCATCCGGCGAGCCGGTATGGGTCGGCGTGTCCGGGCCTGTCACCGGGCAGAACGCGCAGTATGGCCTGCAATGGAAACGCGGTTTCGACCTCGCGCTCGACGACATCAACGGTGACGGCGGCATCAAGGGGCGTCCATTGAGTCTGGATTTCCAGGACAGCCAGAGCGATCCGCGCCAGGCCGTCGCCATCGCGCAGAAGTTCGTGGGCGACCCGCGCATTCTCGTGGAACTGGGTGACTTCTCCAGTCCGGCGTCGATGGCGGCCTCGCCGATCTATCAGCGCGGCAAACTGATTCAGTTCGGTTTCACGAACTCGCATCCGGACTTCACGAAGGGCGGCGACTACATGTGGAGTACCTCGATCAGCCAGGCCGAAGAGCAACCGCTGCTGGCCGAATTCGTCGTTCGCCAGCTCGGCCTCAAGCGTGTGGCCGTGCTCTACCTGAACACCGACTGGGGGCGCACGAGCAAGGACCTGTTCGTGAAGGCCGCCGAGCAGTACGGCGCGACGGTCGTGGCGGCCGAAGGCTATCAGCCCGACGAAAAGGACTACCGCTCAACGCTCGTTCGCGTGCGCGACGCCAAACCGGACAGCCTTGTACTGATTTCCTATGCCCCCGACGGCGCGCAGATCGTGCGTCAGGCCCGGCAGGCCGGCGTGACGCTGCCGACCGTTGGCGCCAGTTCCCTGTACTCGCCCAAGTTCCTCGAACTCGGCGGCGCAGCAGCGGAGGGCGTTCACCTGGATTCGAATTTCTTTCCCAACGATCCGCGTCCGGAAGTGCAACGCTTCGTGACCCGCTATCGCGCCAAGTATCAGCAGGAACCGGACGCCTTCGCCGCCCGCGCCTACGATGCGCTGCTTGTGACGGCAACCGTGCTGCGTGAGTACGGCGCTTCACGTGAGGCCGCCCGCAAGGGTTTTGCGCAGATCAAGGACGCACCGAGCGTGGTCTTCGGCAAAGTCGCCTTCGATCCGCAAACGCGCCGGGTCGCCCAGGCGAAGAACGTTCATCTGATCGTCAAACAAGGCCAGTTCGTCGTGTGGCAGACCGACCCGGCCAAGGTGGCCGCGAAGTAAGCCGTCGCGTGACAACGTTCGGGATGACGTCATGGGTTCCTGGTTCGACTACACGATCAATGGACTGATCGTCGGCAATATCTATGCGCTGCTCGCCGTGGGGCTGGCGTTGATCTTCGGCGTTTCGCATCTGATCAACTTCGCGCACGGTTCGGTCTATTCGGTTGGCGCGTTTCTCGGATGGGTCGCCGTCACTTACGCGCACACGCCGCTCGCGGCAACCCTCGCCATCGTCGCCATCGGCTGCGCCTTGCTGGGTGCAGCCATCGAGCGGCTGGCGTTGCGTCCGCTTCAGAACGCGCCGCGCATCGCGCCGTTGCTAGCCACCATCGGCGTATCTATCGTGATCGATCAGTGTGTGCAGCTCGGCTTCGGCGCCGACCCGCGCGCGTTGCCAAATCCATTGCCGGACTGGCGGCTATCCATCGGCGGCGGCAGTATCGGCGCACTCGATCTGCTGATCGCCGGTGTCGGCATCGGAACGGCCGCCGTGCTCTTCGGTTTTCTGCGGTTCACGCGACTGGGCTGGGCGGTGCGCGCCACGGCGCAGGATCGTGACGCGGCACGTCAGATGGGCGTCGATGTCGACGTCGTCAACAGCACCGTGTTCGCGATTGCCGGGGCATTGGGCGGCGTGGCCGGTGTGCTCGTCGGCATGTACTACAACAGCATCGATCCGTCGATGAGCTATCAGGCAACGCTCAAGGGCGTGGTCGCGCAGGTCATCGGTGGTGTCGGCAACGTGCCGGGGGCGATTGCCGGAAGCCTGCTGCTCGGTGTCATCGAAAGCTGGGGCGTGGGCCTGCTCGGGTCGAGTTACCGAAATCTGTTCGCCTATGTGTTGCTGATCGTCGTGCTCGTGTGGCGTCCCAACGGGTTGTTCTCGCGCGCGGCGTCGCGTGCGCCCGAACCGCTGACGGGCACCTTCATCGCACCAAGCCGCCCGGTGGTCATTCGTGCGCGCTGGTGGGTGGTCGCGTTCGTCGTGGCGGCGCTCCTGCCGTTAGCGCCGGGGGCCATCGTTGGCGACTACTTGCTGCGCACGCTCACGAATGCCTGGCTATATGGCTTACTGGCGTTGTCGCTCACGGTCGTCGCCGGCACCGCCGGACAGGTATCGCTCGGGCAGGCGGCGTTGCTCACCATTGGCGCGTACGCCTCGTCGCTGTTGGCGCTCGACGCCGGATGGCCGGTCGTCGCGGCCATTCTCGTGGCGAGTCTCGTGACGGGCGTGATCGGTGCGTTACTTGTGTGGCCCGCTTTCCGGTTGCGGGGCCATTACGTCTCGATTGCCACGCTCGGCATTGGCGAAATCGTGGCGCTGGTCGTGCTCAACGGCGGCAATTTCACACGCGGTCCTATCGGGGTGGCGGGCATTCCGCCGCTGTCGCTGGGCGGCTACGACGTGCTCGACGTTCGCGGCCAGTACTGGATTTCGCTCGCAGTTCTGGGGGTGTTGTCGCTCACGCTCTGGCGATTGCTCGGCTCGCATCTCGGACGCACCTGGCGCGCCATGCGCGACGACGATGTGGCGGCCCGCGCGCAAGGCATTGCGCTCGATCGCTACAAGGGGCTCGCGTTCGGCGTTGCCGGGGCGGTCGCCGGCATGGGCGGCGCCATCATGGCGCACGTGTTTTCCTACATCAATCACGAGACGTTCACGTCGCAGGTGTCCGTGCTGGCCATCACGATGGTGATTCTCGGCGGACTCGGCAATCTCGCCGGCGCCGTACTCGGCGCACTCGTGCTCATCGGTCTGCCGGAGTGGTTCCGCGCGCTGGCGGACTACCGCATGCTGATTTACGGACTGGCGCTGTTGCTGCTGATCCGCTTTCGTCCTCAAGGTCTGCTGGGAACCCGCTGATGGCCTCACTACTACAGATCGACGGCCTGACGCGCCGTTTCGGCGGGCTGACGGCGCTCGCACCGTTCACGCTTCAGGTGAACGAGGGCGAAATCGTCAGCGTGATCGGCCCCAACGGGGCGGGCAAGACGACCTTGTTCAACGTAATCAGCGGTGCCGATCGCCCGGATGGCGGGCGTGTGACGCTTGCCGGACAGGACATCACGGGCTGGGCGCCCGAAGCGGTGGCGCGTGCAGGTCTCGCGCGCACGTTTCAGCATGGGCGTGTCTTCGCCAACCTGTCGGTGCTCGATAACGTGCTTGTCGGCGCGCACACGAAACTCCGGGCGGTGATTCCGCGGCAGGGGTTCGCGCGCTGGCTGGGACCGGTCGCGGAACTGGTGCTGGCGCTCGTGCGTCCGCGCGCGGTTCGCGTGGAAGCCGCGCAAATGCGTGAGCAGGCGTTGGCGCTGATCGCGCGCTTCGGCGAGCGTCTGACACCTCGTGTGGATCATCCGACGCACAGTCTGTCGTACGCCAACCGACGACGTGTCGAGATCGCCCGCGCGCTCGCGTCGCAGCCGCGCATTCTGCTGCTCGACGAGCCCACCGCAGGGATGAACCCGAGCGAGACAGCGCAAATGCAGGCGCTCATCGCGCAACTGAAGTCGGAGGGGCATACG
This sequence comes from Pandoraea vervacti, assembly GCF_000934605.2. Lineage (NCBI taxonomy): Bacteria > Pseudomonadati > Pseudomonadota > Betaproteobacteria > Burkholderiales > Burkholderiaceae > Pandoraea > Pandoraea vervacti. The sequence continues at coordinate 1,591,698 of NZ_CP010897.2, forward strand.
ATCCTGTTGATCGAGCACAAGCTGGAGATGGTCATGGCCTTGTCCGACCGGGTGATCGTCATGGACGACGGTCACAAGATCGCCGAAGGCCTACCCGAGCAAGTGCGGCAGGACCCGCGCGTCATCGAGGCTTACCTCGGCACGCGTTATGCGCAAGGGGCAGCAACGGCGGCGCGTGCAGATGTCGGGAGCGACGTGGCGAGGGAGGCTGCATGAGTCTGCTGGAACTGTCGGGCATCGACACTTACTACGGGCCATCGCAGGTCCACTTCGATCTCGGCTTCTCGATTGACGAAGGCAAGATCGTCTGCCTGCTCGGCGGGAACGCGAGCGGCAAATCGACGACGATGAAAATCGTTCTGGGTCTGCACGCGCCGCGTCGCGGCACCGTGCGCTTTGCCGGTGAGGACATTACGGGATGGAAGACGCCCGCGATCGTGCGTCGCGGGGTCGGGTCCGTCCCCGAAGCCAGACGGCTCTTCGGCGCGATGACCGTGCGGGAGAACCTGCTGATGGGCGCGTATTCCCGGCGGGGCAAGGCAGCGATTCAGGACGACTACGAACGCATGCTGTCGCTGTTTCCTCGCCTGAAGGAGCGCCTGACGTTTTCGGCTGGTTCGCTCTCCGGCGGCGAGCAACAGATGGTCGCCATGGCGCGTGCCCTGATGGGGCGCCCCCGGCTGCTGTGCATGGACGAGCCGACGATGGGGCTCTCACCCCGCTATGTCGATCACGTGCTGTCATTGATTCAGACCGTCAACGAAAGCGGCGTGACGGTGTTCATGGTTGAGCAGAACGCCAATCTGGCGCTTGCGATTGCGCACGACGCCTATGTCCTCCAGGCAGGCCGCATCGTTCTGCATGGCAACGCGCGGACCTTGCTCGACGATCCGCGGGTTCAGGACGCCTACCTCGGCGGGAATCCGGCCACCACTGTCAATTGAGTTTTGGGCCGGCGCGATGATGGCGACGTTGCCTGCACCGCCCCGGCCCCGCGTCGCTACCGCACGCGCAGCCCCCATAGCGCGTCGAGCACGTGCCGGGTCGAGCGCTCGATCGGCCCGGCTGCATGGGCGATCCCGAGTTCACGCCATAACGCCGGGCGCAGGGCGCGCATGGCAATGCGCTCGTCGTTGTGCGGCGTCGTCGCCTCGTGAGGCAGCAGGGCGGCGCCGTAGCCCGCCGCGACGAGACTCTTGATCGCGTCGTTGTAGTTCAATTCGATGCGAGGCGTCGGGTGATGGCCGGCCGCCGCGAACCACTCGGCGGTCTGCCGCGACAGTCGTGTCGTACTGTCGTTCAGAATCAGCGGTTGCGCCGCCAGCCAGTCGGGCGTCACGTTTCTAAGCGTTGCCCAATGCGCCGGCAGGAACGCCATCACCGGATCGCGACGCCATTGTTTGATCGTCAATCCCTTGACCTGCGGCTGCGGCAGCGCAACGAGGCCAAGGTCCAGTGCACCCCGATGCAGGCGACTCAACGTCTCCTGCGACGTGAGGATCGCGACCTGCACGTCGATATCCGGATGATCCAGACGCAGGCTTTCCAGCGCCTGGGGCAAGATGTGCGCAATCGCGCCCGTCGACGCGCCGATCCGTACCCGGCCCGCCAGCCCTTTGGCATGGCGTTCGATGTCCTCCAGCGTGCGCTGCGCGTCGGCAAGCAGGCGCCGTGCGCGCTCGACGAGCGCCTCGCCTACGGAGGTGGGCCGCACATGCCCGCGCTTGCGTGTGAGCAACTGGGCGCCCACGCGCGCTTCCAGATCCGAGATGTGAAGGCTGACGGTGGGCGGCGAGAGATGCAGGGTCTGCGCCGCGTCGGCAAATGAGCCGCTGTCGGCCACGGCGACAAGGGTCTTCAATCGGTCGAGACTGATCTCTCTCATGGAATGTCCTTGATTCAGAAAAGTTGAATTTCATCTTCATGAAATTCAACTTTTTTTATTCGGCTCGTGGCGTGAAGATATCACTTCCACAAGGTTCACGACCGATTCGCGAGGCATTCGACATGGCTTCTCCGCTGATTTTCATCGATGGCGATCAAGGCACCACGGGCTTGCAGATTCACGAGAAGCTGCGTGGGCGCACCGACATTGCGCTGCTCACGCTCCCGGACGCGCATCGCAAGGATCCGCTGCGGCGCGCGCAGGCCATCAACGAGTGCGATATCGCCATGCTGTGCCTGCCGGATGCTGCGGCGCGTGACGCGGCAGCGTCCATCGTCAATCCCCGTGTGCGCGTGATCGACGCGAGTTCGGCGCACCGCACCCATGCCGATTGGGTGTACGGCTTTCCCGAGATGGTGAAGGGCCAGGCAGCGCGCGTGGCCGAGGCCCGTCGGGTCACCAACCCGGGCTGTTATCCGACGGGGGCCATCGCGCTATTGCGCCCGCTGCTCGATGCCGGATTGATTCCGCGTGACTATCCGATCAGCGTGAATGCCGTATCGGGCTATTCGGGCGGCGGGCGCGCCAGCGTCGAGGCGCACGAGGGGCCGGGGGCAATGAATCGCTCGCAGTTTCGCGTCTACGGGCTGGAGCTCGCGCACAAGCACCCGCCGGAGATCGTGAAGCACGCGGGACTCGCGTTTCGTCCGATGTTCGTGCCGTCGTACGGCGCGTATCGGCAAGGGATCGTGCTGACGATTCCCCTGGAGACCCGTTTGCTGAGCCCCGGCGTGGATGGCGTCGCGCTACACGATTGCCTTTCGGCGCACTATGCCGACGAGACCTTCGTGAAGGTCATGCCGATGCAGGCGCCGGGCGTTGTCAAACAGCTCGATCCGGAAGCGCTGAACGGCACGAATCTGATGCAACTGAGCGTATTTTCGAACGACGAAAACGGTCAGATCCTGCTGGCGGCCGTGTTCGATAACCTCGGCAAAGGCGCATCGGGCGCGGCGGTTCAGAATCTGGATCTGATGCTCGGGCTGTGAGTTGCCCGTGTCCGGCGCGCAGGCTCACGCGCCGCTCACTCGACCCCCATGTGCTCCCGATCGTTGGTTTCGCGGATGAGCGTTCGTAGCGCGCGCTCGCGCAGACGCTGACCTACCATCCGCCGGTCATGCGTGGTCACCATCAGTCGCCCATCAAGCGCCGTCAGTCGCCACGCAATGCTGCCGCCTGACGTTTCCACAAGGTCCAGGGGCGCTCCATGACACCGAGATTGGTTTGCGTGGAGCGCTGGCCTTCCTCTTCGGTGAGGTAGGTCACTTCACCGCCGAGCGCGATGGCCTTCGACTGCATGCCCGCGTTCAGTTCGGTGTAGATCGCCCGGTAGACGGCGGCAGGCAGCGACGGTGCGCTCGCCACGAAACCGTGGCCGCGCATGAGCGCGACATCCGAGTCGCCCAGCGATTCGGCCAGCGCCTTGCCTTGCTCGCTGTTACGCACGAGCATGTCCGTACAACCGAAGCAGTGGCGGATGTCGAACACCGGCGCGCCGCTGCCGAGAAAGCCCGCCATGTGATACACCGGGCGCAGCCGCACGGACGATGCGGCAAACGGGATGACCGACGGCGAATGGCTATGCACAATGGCCTTGACGTCGGGGCGGGCCCGATAGATCTCGCTGTGTATCCACGTTTCCAGATAGCGCTTGCGCGTGTCGCCATCGACCGGCTGGCAGTCGAAGTCCAGCGTGAGGATGTCGTCCGGCGAGACAAGCTCAGGGGCCATCGACTGGGCAATGAGGAAGTGCGCGGGATTGCGCGGATCGCGTACGCTGACATGGCCGAAGCCGTCGAGCACGCCGTGATTGGCGAGGATGTGATTGGCGGCAGCCAGGTCTTCGCGCAGCTGCGCGATCGTCATCGCGTCGTGTTCGGTGGCGGCAGGGGTGTAGGGGGCGTTGGCTTGCATGATGATGTTGGCGACGGGGAGTCGAAAAGGTTGAAACGTCGAGGCGGCGTCAAACGCGGACCGCGGCCCCGACCTCGGGGGGAAACAGTTCGTCGGCCTGCATGGCGCGGTGGCAGACGCCTTGCTCGAAGGCAAAGCGCAGGAAAGCGTCGAGCGTGACGCGATTGGGCGCGACGCCGTACGGCCACGGATCGCTGCCGAACATTTCCCTTGCCTGTGCGGCGCGCTGGCTCATCCACGGCAACGGAAAGTGCGAACAGGTAATGTCGTCGAGCCGGGCGAGGCTGGCGTCCTTGGCCTGTGTGAAAGCCTTCACGAGATGGTTGGCGATCCAGCGGTTCGCGGTGAAGATCTCGCGACGCATTACGATCAGATGCATGATCGGGAAAATGCCGGTGCGCGCGAAGTACTCGCGCTCGGCCGTCTCGAAGTCGGGCAACAGTCGCACGATGTCCTGCTCGCGCCCTGGCGGCGGGGCCGGGGGGCGCGCACTGAGAATCGCGTCGATCTCGCCGTCGAGCAGCATCGCCGTGAGCGACTTGTCCGGCGACGCGCGGTAGCGCACCCCCTCGGGCATGCGCACGGCGACCTTCTCGCGACGTCCCGCCTGATTGACGCCCGCCTGCACCCACTCGACATCGGAGAGCGCCACGCCCTGATCGTGCGCGAGCCAGCCGCGCGAGTAGACCGACGCCGTCTGCGCCCACTCGGGAACGCCGATGCGCTTGCCGCGCAACGCGGCGGGCGATGACACGTTGCCGTGCGCGCGCACATAGAGCGACGACAGGCGGAACACCCGCGAGGGAAAGACCGGCAGCCCGATCAGACGGTCATCGCCCTGCGAGCGCAGCGACGCATACTTCGCGAGCGACATCTCCGAGAGATCCCACTCCTGAAAATGCGTCGTGCGGTAGAAGATCTCTTCGACCGGCAACACCGACGGCACGAGGTCGATGCCTTGCGCCGCGACGCGCCCGTCGAGCAGATCGCGCACGTGATCGTAGTCGTTCACGGCGAGCGAGAGGGTCAGTTTGTTCATGAAACGTTCCGAAGCAATTCCAGACGGAGGGAGCCGACGGGACTCAGTGACCGAAAGCGGGCGCCTTCGGCAGGTTTTCGGGCCGCGCGACGAGGAACACCAGGGCAGCGGCCGTGACGAGGGCGGCGCCCAGGACGAAGAACATCGTTCCCGCACCGCCGGTGGCCTGTTGGAGGACGCCCGCAATGGCCGGGCCGCACATGGCGCCCACACGGGCGATGCCGAGATAAAGACCCACGCCCGTGCTCCGAATCTCGGTCGGATAGCTCACGGCCACGAGGTTGTTGAGCACGGTCTGCGTGCCGATCACGAACATGCCTGCGACCACGATGCCCACGAATGTCACCGAGCCCCCGGTGATCGTTGCCAGCACCCCGATGGCCGCCGCGCCGCACAGCCACGCGAGCGACATCGCCAGACGCCGGTTGCCGATACGGTCCGCGACCACGCCAGTGAGCAGGCTGCCGAACGCCGAGGCGAAGACCAGCAACGAGCCGTACGCAAAGCTCGTCGAGAGGTTCTCGCCGCGCTTGAGCATGATCGTGGGCAACCAGCCCGACAAACCGTACGACGAGAAAAGCGAGAGCGCGCCCATCGACCAGAGGCAGATCGTCTGACGTCGGAATTCGGGCGAGAAGAGGGCGGCGACCGAACCGGCCTTCACGCCGGCGTCGGCAGACGTGAAGGTCGCGTCGGCAAACTCGTTCGCCCGCGCGGGCCATAGACGGCGCAACTGGGCACGCACTTCGTCCTGTCGTCCGCGGCTCGCGAGAAACGAGACCGACTCCGGCAACACGAATTGCAGCGCGAGCGCCAGCACGACCGACAGCGCGCCCACGTAATACATGCTTTGCCAGCCGTATTGCGGGATGAGCCATGCCGCAATGAAGCCGGACGCCGTCGCGCCACCAATCCAGCCGCAGGAAAAGAACACGATGGTGAAGACGTTCGCGCTGCGCTTGGGGGCGATTTCGTTGATGTAGGTGACCGCCACCGGCATGAGCAGGCCCAGTGAAATGCCCATGACGAAGCGCAGCGCGATGAAGGCGCGCAGATCGTGGGCGAACAGGGCGATGGCCAGACTCATGACGCCCGAGAGCCAGATGCCGGCGAGCAGCACGCGGCGACGTCCGATGCGATCGCTAAACGGCCCCGAGACGGCGGATCCGACGGCAAAGCCTGCCAGCCCGCAGGACAGCAACAGGCCGATCTGACTGGGCGAGAGACGCCACAACGCAGTGACGTCGTGAACGATGTAAGCGGCGTTGTACAGATCGAAGCCGTCGAACAGCAGGATCAATGCGAGCAACGTCGCCAGTCGGAAATGGAATGCCCCCAGCGGGGCCGATTGGAGCGCGTCTCGAACGTCGATGCGTACAGGCGCTCGCGAGGGTAGGTCCGGTGTCATGCGTTGTCTCCGTTGGCGCGACCTGTCGACCCACGGCCGAACCGGGGTGCAGTGTCTTTGTGATGTTTGCGGAGACGACTTTACTGATCGGTTTTTTGTTTATCAATATTGATTTTTAAAGTCAATATGAATGTGGCAAGATGTGCTGCGGCACTGTCGTAGTGCGCTGAAAAACACCGATGAGGCAGACGATGACGCAGCAAACCGACCTGATGACGCGCGAAGAGGTGCTCGCCATGCTCGACATCAAACCGGCCACGCTTTACGCCTATGTGAGCCGGGGACTGATTCGTGCGCGGCCGCACGAGGATGGCCGCAAGAGCCTGTACCTGCGGCGCGACGTCGAGCGCCTGGCCACCCGCAAGCGCGGGCGCGCGCCGACCGGGGCGGTCGCCGAATCCACCATGCGTTTCGGCGATCCGGTGTTGCACTCGGCCATCACGCAGATCACGCCGCACGGCCCGCGCTATCGCAACCGGCTGGCCATCGATCTGGCGAGCGGCGGGGCGTCGTTCGAGTCGGTCGTGCATTTACTGATGACCGGCATCTGGCAGGACAGCATCGCCGAGTGGCCGATGCAGGAGACGCCAACCGATGTGCTGCGTTTCCTCTCGACTTACGACGCTCAGGTCGCGAGCGCGGACATCGGCAATTTGCTGGGGATGGTGCCGTTCGCACTGGCCATGCACGGGCGCGGCGCGCGGGAGCTGGCCGACGGCGCCGCGGTGCAGGCGGCCCGGGCGATGTTGCATTGCATGGTCGGATGCGTGGGATTTCTTGGCCCGCAACAGCGGTTCGTCGCGCGCGAGCGCAACGAGAACATCGCCGCGCATTTGCTGCGCGCGGCAGGAAGCGTGGTGACCAACGCCAGGCTGCGCGCGATGAATGCCGCGCTCGTGGTGCTGGCGGACAACGAATTGGCGCCGGCCACGTTTTCTGCCCGTGTGGCAGCGTCGACCAACGCCGATCTCTTCGGTTGCGTCGCGGCGGCCATCGGGTCGCATATCGGCTTCACGACGGGCACGAGTACGGAGAAGATCGAGACCCTGTTGTTTTGCGAGCCGTACGACGCGCTCGACACCCGCATCGATCGTGTGCGCGAGTACGGCGCGAGCCTGCTTGGGTTCAATCACCCGTTGTACCCCGGCGGCGATGCACGGGCCGACCTGATGATGCAGATCGCGGGCGAATTGATGCGTGAGACCGACGACGTCACCATCGACGAGCATCGGCGCAGGAACACGCGTCTCACGCTCGATTTCCTCGAACGCATGCGCACCGAACTGAACGCCCACGCCGGTCTGGCGACCGGGCTGGTGGCGCTCGCCCGGGCACTGGGATTGCCCGACGGCGCCTCGACCGCGATGTGGATCATCGGTCGCTCGGCAGGCTGGGTCGCGCATGTCATGGAACAACGCACCCAGGCCTTCATGCTGCGCCCGCGGGCGAAGTATGGCTTCGGCGCGCCGGTCGACGCCGAGACGTTCGGCGCGTTTGAGGCGCCGGCGTCGTCGTTGGCCGCGCGGTAAGAATCGTCGCCACGCGCCTTAGCGCGTCAATGCATCGGCTCGGACGGGGCTTCGTTTTCGAACGTGCGAAAGCGCCACCCGAACCACACTGCCAGCATTCGGATGACGAAGCCGACGACAAAGCCGACGCCTGTCGCCACACCGTTCGGTACCCCGAAATGCAGCATCGCGACATACATGGCACCGGCGATGACGGCCACGCTCGCATACATCTCCCGGCGCAGCACCAGCGGCACCTGTCCGCACAGCAGATCGCGCAGCATACCGCCGCCAATGCCCGTCAGCACCCCCGCAAGCACCACGATGACCGGACTCGTGCTCACGGTCATGCCGATATCGCACCCAAGAATCGTGAACGCGGCCAGGCCGATGGCGTCGACCGTGATGAACGTCATGCGCAGTTTGTGCACGTGGCGCGCGACGATGGATGCCAGCGTGGCCGCGCCCAGCGTGAGCAGCAAGTACTCGGGGTGTGCAATCCAGACGAGCGGGTGGTGGCCGAACAGCACGTCGCGGACGGTGCCGCCGCCCAGCGCCGTGACCATGCCCACGAAGGCCAACCCGAAGCGGTCCATGCCTCGCTGCATCCCCATGATGGCGCCCGACATCGCTTCCGTGACGATCGCGACCAGGTAAAGCGCGTAGAAGATTTCCGTTTTCATGATGTCCCTTGCCGTGCCGGGCGAATATACCACTTCAAGCGTTTTTGACCGCGTCTTGCTGCGTTTTCCAGTCGCAGAACTGTGATTTGTGCAAGTTCTCGCGACCCGCTGGCGGTGCGACACTGCTGTCGGAGAAACGACAAATGGGCAGAAGCGGCCCCGAACGCCGCCCAAACCCCTTAAACTCTCAACCTCCTGTGATCTTGCAGGTCTCGCCAAACCCGTTCCATGATCCAGTTCATCCGCCGCAGGCCTTACCTGATTACCAGCGTCGTCGTGCTCGTCGTTCTCGTGGCGCTCGGCCTTCGCAGTCTCGCGAGCCCGAAGCCACCTCAGTACCTCAGCGCGAGCGTTGAGCGCAGCGACCTCGAGAACACCGTGCTCGCCACCGGCACGCTACAGGCGTTTCAGCAAGTGGACGTGGGTGCGCAGGTCAGCGGGCAGTTGAAGTCGCTCAAGGTCAAGCTCGGCGACAAGGTGACGAAGGGCCAGTGGCTCGCGCAGATCGATCCGGTGCTCGCACAGAACGCGTTGCGTCAGGCGGAGGCCGACGAACAGAACCTCCAGGCGCAAAAGCGCTCGACCGCAGCGCAATTGAAGCAGGCCGAACTGGCCTTCGCCCGTCAGCGCCAGATGCTGCCCGACGATGCGACGTCACGCCAGGACTTCGAATCGGCGCAAGCCACGCTCGACACGCAGCGCGCCGCACTTGCCGGTCTGGACGCACAGATCCGCAAGGCCGGCGTGGCCATCGAATCGGCACGCGCGAACGTCGGCTACACGCGCATCGTCGCGCCGATCGACGGGCAGGTCGTCGCGATCGTGACGCAGGAAGGCCAGACGGTGATTGCACAGCAACAGGCGCCGGTGATTCTGAAGCTGGCCGATATGGACACGATCACCGTGAAGGCGCAGGTCTCGGAGGCCGACGTGATTCGCATCTCGCCGGGCCAGACCGCGTACTTCACCATCCTCGGCGACCCCGACAAGCGCTACTACGGCAAGCTGCGCGCGATCGAACCGGCGCCGCAGAACTTCCTCGACACGCAGAGCACGCTTGGCGGCGGGGCGACGCGAAACAACACGGCCGTGTTCTACAACGCGCTGTTCGACGTGCCCAATGCCGATCATCGTCTGCGCATTTCGATGACGGCGCAGGTCAATGTGCTGCTGGGCACGGCGAAACAGGCGCTGAGCGTGCCGGTCGCGGCGCTGGGCAAGAAGATCGGCCCGGACCGCTACGAAGTGCGTGTACTGGACAAGGACGCCAAGGACGGCCGGGCGGTGACGCGTCAGATCGTCACCGGCCTGAACAACAATGTGCGCGTCGAAGTGCGAGAAGGGCTCTCGGCGCACGAGCGTGTCGTGATCGGCGAGGCGGGAGATACGCCACCGGCGCAGACCGACGCGTCATCGGGCGCCGCCCGGTAAATGCAGCCGAGGAAGTCGAGCGTCATGACTCAAGCCTCCCATCGAATGCCCCGACAAGTGGGTCAGACGTCGGCGGACATTGACCCCGCCGTCGCGAGCATCGAGGGCGTCAACGCGCATCCGATGCTCGAACTCACGGGCATCACGCGCCGGTTTCCGGCCGGCGAGCGGGACGTCACCGTGTTGCGCGACGTGCATCTCACCATCGAAGGCGGCGAGATCGTTGCGATCATGGGGGCGTCCGGGTCGGGCAAGTCGACGCTGATGAACATTCTCGGGTGCCTCGATCATCCGAGCGAAGGTAGCTATCGCGTGCTTGGCCGCGAGACCCACGACCTGGACGCCGATGCGCTGGCCCAACTGCGTCGGGAGCACTTCGGATTCATCTTCCAGCGCTATCACCTGTTGCCGCACCTCGACGCTGCGTCCAACGTGGAGATGCCCTCCGTCTATACCGGCACGCCCCATGCGGCGCGGCGCACGCGCGCCATCATGCTGCTCGAACGACTCGGGCTGGCGGAGCGCACGGCGCATCGTCCCAGTCAGTTGTCCGGCGGTCAGCAGCAGCGTGTGAGTATCGCGCGGGCGCTGATGAACGGGGGCGAGGTCATTCTGGCGGACGAGCCGACCGGTGCACTCGACACGCGCAGCGGCAAGGAAGTCATTCGCATCCTCAAGGAACTCAACGCGCTGGGCCACACCGTCATCATCGTGACGCACGATGAGTCGGTGGCGGCGCACGCGCGTCGCATCATCGAAATTCGCGACGGCGAGGTCGTGGACGACCGCGAAAATACGCCGATCGATATCGCGCCGGACCTGACACCGGCGCACGAGACGTCGCAGGAAGGGGGCGAGGGCGAGACGTCGGCGGGGGCGACAGCGTCGACGCCGGCAGCAACGGCAACGGGCGCGGCAACGGCAGGGACGGGCGACCCGGCGTCGGTGAACGCCAGCCATGGCGGGGCGATCCCCCCGCGCCGCTGGACGGGCGGCATCGACCGGTTCGCCGAGGCGTTCCGCATGGCGTGGATCGCGCTGATCTCGCACCGCCTGCGCACGTTCCTGACGATGCTCGGCATCATCATCGGCATTACGTCGGTCGTGTCCATCGTCGCCATCGGCGAGGGGGCGAAGCGCTACATGCTTGCCGAGATCGGCAGCATCGGCACGAACACGATCAACATCTATCCCGGCAAGGACTGGGGCGACAACCGGGCGACGGCGATTCAGACGCTCGTGCCGGAAGACGCGCTGGCGCTCTCGGAACAGATCTATGTCGACAGCGCGACGCCGGAGACGGCGCGCAGCCTGCTGCTGCGTTACCGCAACGTGGACGCGAGCGCGATGGTCACGGGCGTGGGCGAGCACTTCTTCCAGGTGCGTGGCCTGAAGATCGCACAGGGCATTGCCTTCGGCGCGGATGAGGTGCGGCGTCAGGCGCAGGTGGCCGTCATCGATCAGAACACACGGCGCAAGCTGTTCGGGGCGAACCCGAATCCGCTGGGCGAAGTGATTTTCGTGGGCAATCTGCCGTGCGTGGTGATCGGCGTGACGGTCGAGAAAAAGAGCGCGTTCGGCGAGACCAAGAGCCTGAACATCTGGGTGCCGTACACGACGGCAGCCGGGCGGCTGTTCGGTCAGCGCAACGTCGACAGCATTACCGTGCGGGTGCGCGACGGCCAGCCGAGCAAGGCCGCGGAGAAGAGTCTCGAGACGCTGATGACGCAGCGTCACGGGCGTAAGGATTTCTTCACCTACAACATGGACAGCGTGGTGAAGACGGTGGAGAAGACGAGCCAGTCGCTGACCCTGCTGCTCTCGCTGATTGCCGTGATTTCGCTCGTCGTGGGTGGCATCGGCGTGATGAACATCATGATCGTGTCGGTGACCGAGCGCACGCGCGAGATCGGGATTCGCATGGCGGTGGGGGCGCGTCAGAGCGACATCATGCAGCAGTTTCTGGTGGAAGCCGTGATGGTGTGCCTGATGGGCGGCGCCATCGGTATCGCGCTGTCCTTCGGGGCGAGCTTTCTGTTCTCCCTGTTCGTCGAGAAATGGAAGATGGTGTTTTCGATGGGGTCGGTGGTCACGGCGTTCCTGTGCTCGACGCTCATCGGCGTGGTGTTCGGTTTCATGCCCGCGCGCAATGCCGCGCGGCTCGATCCGGTCGAAGCGCTTGCGCGTGATTGAGGGATTGCCAGATGACCAGAATGACAGCGACCGCTCGCAATTCGTCTGAATCGTTGGACTCGACGGATTGTTCAGATTCGTCAGGTTTGTCGGCGCCGACGATATCGTCGACCTGGCCGGTCCATGGCCTGCGCCGCTCGGCGCTCGCACTGGCGAGCGCGGCGGCGTTGCTGGCGGGCTGCGCCGGTGTGCGTCACGATCCGCTGCCGGCGGTGCCGGTGCCCGCGCAATGGGCGGGAGCACCGATGACCGGTGCGCCGTCCGACGCGTCGGCCAGCGCGAGCAACACCGCCAGTGCGACCCGTGTGGCGACGATCGCGCCCGCGTTCTGGCGCGCCTTCGGCGACCCGGTGCTCGACACGCTCATCACCGACGCCCTGGCCGTCAACAACGATCTGGCCGCGGCGGGCATTCGTGTCTACCGGGCCCAATTGCAGGCCGGATTGGCCGATACGAACCTGACGCCATCGGTGACGGTGGGCGGCACCGGCACCGTGTCACGCACGCTCGACACGCATGCGATGGCGCGCAAGGGCACCTTGCAGGCGACGGCGTCTTACGAGCTGGACTTGTGGGGCAAGCTCGCGGCGCAACGCGACGCAGCGCGCTGGGAATATGAGGCGACCGACGCCGATCGCGAGGCCGCGCGCCTGTCCCTGATCGCCACGACGGCGCAACTCTACTGGACCATCGGTTTCCTGAACCAGCAGATTGCGAACACGCAGAGCAACATCGTCTACACCGAGCGCATTCTGGCGCTGGTGCGCTCGCGTTATGCGGCCGGTGCGGTGTCGGGGCTGGATGTCGCGCAAACGGAGGGAAATCTGGCGGACCAGCGCGCCACCCTGACGCAACTGGTACAGCAGCGCACCGAGAACCGCAACGCGCTCGCGATTCTGTTCGACCGTCCGCCGGAGCAGGCGGCGGCGGAACCGTCGGTGCTCCCCACGCAAGCGTTGCCCGATGTGCCTGCCGGTTTGCCCGCAGCGTTGCTGGGGCGCCGTCCCGATCTGCGCGCGTCGGAGTTGCGTTTGCGCGGCACGCTGGCCAACGTCGATATCACCCGCACGAGTTTCTATCCCACCTTTACGCTGACCGGGCAGCTCGGCACGACGAGCGCGTCGCTGGAGCGCGTGTTGCAGAATCCGGTCGGTTCGCTGGGGCTGGGGCTGGCATTGCCGTTCATCCAGTGGAACACGATGCAGTTGCAAATCAAGGTGTCGCAGACGCAGTACGAGGAAGCGGTGGTCAACTTCCGCAAGAGCCTTTTCACGGCGCTCAGCGAGGTCGAGAATGCGTTGTCCGCGCGTGAGCAATTGACGCTCGAGAGCGAACAACGTGTCCTGTCGCTCACGCAAGCCCAGCGCGCGGAGACGCTGCTGCGCTCACGCTATCAGGCCGGCGCTATTGGTGTGCAACCGTGGCTGGAACAACTCAGACTGTTGCGTGCGGCGCAAACGGCCGATGCACAGACCCGTCTGAGTCGTTTGAACAACCGTATGACGCTTTACAAGGCGCTGGGTGGCGCGGGGAACGCCTCGGATGTGACCCCGCCGCCAGCGGGCTGAAACGTTCGCCTGAACTGACGTCCTGAAACGACTGACGGAAGCGCGCGGATGTCGCAATCACACTACCTTGCCGCCGCCAGCGCTTCGTTATCGAACGCGATGGCGAAGGCCGCACTCGGGCGCGCCATGCAACGATCGACCCAGGCATCGATGACCGGATCCCCCGGCTTGCCCATCCAGGCAAAAGCGGAGTGCAACAGCAGATCGGCAGCCGTAAACCGCTCCCCAACCAGGTAGGTGCGGTTCGTCAGCGCTGCGCGGAGTCGGCCAAGGGCCTCCGCTTTGGTCCGAAAGGTTCGGACCAGCAGCGGATGTTGCAGCCCGGCAAAGTCCACCGTGATGACCGGCTCCAGCACGCCGGCGTACCAGGCGAACCAGCTGAGATAGGCGCCGCGCTCTGGATGGTCGGGGGCAAGGGCCAGATCGTTCGCCGGGAAGCGTTCGGCAAGGTACTGGATGATGGCCGCTGACTCCCAGACCTGCACATCGCCGTCTACCAGCAGCGGCACCTTGCCCTCCGGATGCGGATTGCGAGTGTCATGACCGCCGGAGCCGTCCATACGCTCGATACCGACGACCTGGATCTTGACCTCGTCAAGTGCGCCCAACTCGTGCAGCAATGCAACGACACGCGTGGAGCGGCTGCGGGGGGCGTGGAAAAGCGTCAGCATGGCGAGATCCTTGGGTGAGTTATCGACAGGCGACCAATTTAGCTTGCTTTCCTGACAAAAAATGTCAGTAGTGCTTTGACGGGTTCGGCCAGTTCGGTGGCCCGTATGCGCGATGCGGGGCGGGCGGCCAAATCACGTTGGACTTGCCAACGATATTAGCCCTTTCGGCAACGCTGGTTTAGAATTCGACGTTCCTTCGAAAGAACCGTCATGGCCGAAGCCATGGAAGGCTTTCATTCTTGCAACCCAGTGTGGCGAAGATGAGCGAGCCTTTCATTTCTCTGTGCCCCGAGATTACGCGGGCAAATGCATTCCATTTGATCGACTGGCTCGAAGACGAGAGCGTCGTGCGCTATCTGAGCGATTCGCGTCATGTTTCCCGGTCCATCGAGCAAGTCGTCCAGCGGGTCCAGCTACCGATTCTCACCCATGTGTTCAATCAGGGCGGTCGGTTCTTCATGGCCTATGACCGGCACGACGAACCCGTCGGGTTCGTGCGCCTCGTCAGGACGGGACAGGACTGCGAGATCGTCCTTGTCATCGGCAATCGCGATAACTGGGGCCGCAAGCTCGGTGCCAGCGCCCTGCGAGAAGGCATGAAGTTCGCCTTCTTCGACATGCGCGCCGAGAAACTCATTGCCAGGATCCACACGGAGAATGCGCGCTCGCTGGGGACGTTCCTTCGCTGCGGGTTCGTGCTTGAGCGCGAAACGTCGGCGATGAAGTCGTTCGCCATGACCTCTGAGCGATATCTTCAGCGTCTGCGAGCGGGGCGCATGGGTGCGTCGTCCGAGATCTACATCACCGAAATCGACCAGACCCGGCTGCGCCGCCTCGTTGCACTGGAACCCGGCCCCGACACGGTCGATCTGGCGCATGAGATCGAGCGCGCCGTTGTCGTGGATTCGCGGCAGGTGGATGGCGACGTCGTCACGATGAACTCACGAGCCCGGCTGCGGCTGGATGACGACGCCATGGAGGTGGATCTCGTCTATCCGGATGACGCCGATGGCAGCGCCGATAAGCTATCGGTTTTCTCGGACGTCGGTTCGGCGATCCTCGGCTACCGGGAAGGGGATGCGATCGATTGGCGGATTCATCACCGGACCCGCCGCATTCGCGTCGAGAAGGTGCTTTATCAGCCCGAAGCCGCAGGCGACTTCCACCGATAGCCGCCGGCGCATCCCCCGCCGTATCGGATGATCAGACGTATCAGACGTATCAGATGTATCAGGCGGTCGCCGCCTCGACCACGGGGGCCTTCGGCAGGGTAATCGTAAAGGTTGTGCCCACGCCGACCTGACTGGCCACGTCGATCGTGCCCTTGTGGAATTCGATGGCGGCGTAGACCACCGCCAGACCGACACCCGAGCCGTCTTCCAGCACCGCGTTGCTGCGCGAGCGGAACGACATCTGGAAGATATCCTTGAGTTCGTCGGCAGGGATGCCGGTACCGTTGTCGCGCAAGGTCACCTCGAACGCTTCGCCCTTGTCCGACAAACGCATGTCGATGGCAGGCTGTGCCAACGTGTACTTCGTGGCGTTGCTCACGAGATTGATGAATGCGTGGAACAGCACGTTGCTGTCGCCGATCATGCGGCTGTCGATGCCTGCCGGAGCCTGCACGGTGATTGTCGCGTTCGGGAACATGTCCGAGCCGACGCCGCGCACGTCTTCGAGCAGCGCCAGCAACGACAGCTCCGTGCGTTTGCCGAACTTCGGATCGTCCAGCGACGCACTTTGCGCCGCGTCCAGCCAGTTCTGAATCAGGTTGTTCAGCTTGGCCACCGCTTCCCGGATCTTCGTATAGCGCGGGCTCGAGTCCGTCTCTTCGTTGCGCGGATTGAGCAGACGCTGCGCGTGACCGTCGATGACGCTGAGCAGCGTGCGAAACTCATGCGTGGCCATCGAACGGAACGTCTTCTGGAAGTTGTTCAGACGTTCCTCGTTCGCCAAGGCACGCTGCAACATCGTGTTCTTTGCCGTGGCAAGCTTCTGGTTGCGCACCAGCGACGCCGTGCTTTCCTGAATCTTCGCCAGCGTTCGGGAAAGCGTGCCGATCTCGTCGCCGCGCGAGAGCCACGGCAGGCGCAACTTGTCCTTGCCGCCGACCGCATTTCCGGCCATCCGGATCAGGTGCGTCAACGGGCGGAGAATCACCGCGTCCACATAGACCAGGCACAGCAGCGTCACCACGATCATCGCGGCGATCAGCGCGTCGATTTTGAGCAGATGCCTGCGCGCATCGGTGTTCTTCGCCTCGACGTCCCGGATCAGCGATTCGGTGCTACGAAACACCAGGGCGCCGAACGTGCTGTTCGCCTGCGCGTATTTGGCGCCGGACTCGCCTCGATAAAACCTCGCAGCGTCGTTCAGCTTGCCGCTCTGCGCGAGTTGAAACACCTGATTTGCCGCCCGGCGGTACTGCGCCCACTGCGACTGGAATTTTGAGAAGGCCAGACGGAATTCGTCGTGCACCAGCACCTTCTGGTAACGCTCCGAGGCGACCTTGATCTTTTCGTCGAACTCGGCCGCCGCCGTACGAATGTCCGCGAACGCCTCGGGAGACATCGGCGCAAGCGCTTCGGACTCGACCGTGCGGAAATCCGAGATGTAATCGTTGAGTTCTTCAAGGACGCTCAAATTCTCGATCTGCGCGCGCTCGGCGGCGATGGCACGTTGCTGCGCCGAATCGACCTGATAGTGCACCGCGATACCGACGGCGATCATCGCAGCGAGACACAGCGCGAGCAGGAGATACATCCGTCCCCGGATCGGGAGCGGCGCACCGGAGGACGTTGCAGCAGGAGAGGAGGATGCTTTCGACATGCGAGATAAGCCCGGCGCGGCGACGCACTCAGAGCGCAATAATGTTGAGCAGGGCGGCGCGAACCACAGCTTCCGTGCGCGTGGCGACGTTCAGCTTTTCGCGGGCGTTATCGATGTGGAAGTCCACGGTGCGCTTACCCAGATCGAGAATGATCGAAATCTCGGCCGACGTCTTGCCGCGCGCCGACCATTGCAGCACTTCCACCTCGCGCTTGGTGAGTCCGAACGGCAGTGGCGTGCCTTCCGGCGCTTCGTCATGCTCGGTGTACTTGCGGATCACCGTGTGGAGCACGTCGAAGTCCACGGGTTTGAGCATGTATTCGTCGGCGCCGGTGCTGTGCCCGCGCATGATCGATTCCTTGTCGGCGTTACCTGTCAGGAAGATGAACGGAATCTTGCGCTCGCCCTGAATGATGCCGCGGGCGCTCTCCAGAAACTCGAAGCCCGTCATGCCGGGCACGTTCACGTCGCACACGATGATGTCCGGCATGAAGGCGGCAAGCGTTGCCAGTGCGGCCGAAAAATCGTGCGCCACTTTCACGACATAACCCCGATCCGTCAGATCCTCGCGAATCAGGTCGGCCGAATCAGGATCGTCCTCGATGCAGAAAACTTTGATAGGAGATGACATTCCGCTGGCCCCGATTTTTCTAATGGAATAGTGAAATCGTACTAAAAAATGACTCGACGACGAAATTTCGCAGAAATATGTGCCGGTAACATGTCGCGCACACGCCATCGAGGCGTTCTCGTCCAGTAAGAAAGGGGCCGCTGGGGCGGTCCTTGCCGGGACGCCTTCGTCATGTCTCGGCCAGAACTGGAACGGAGCAGACAAGCGAATCGGGCATAAAACTCGGAAATGCCATAAGCGAGGGCTCGATCCTATCCGACGGTCACCCGGGCGCCGTCGGCAGTACGATCATGGCCCGATCGCACGACGATAACTTCGGCTAAGATGCTGTCATCGACGTCGTGGCCGATGCGATATCTCCAAGAGCGAGGCCGTAGCAGCCCGCCATTCCCTTGATCCGGCAACCATGCGACCTGGCAAGGCATTGCGACGCCTGCACACCTGTGTTTTCAGCGGACTCGCCGCTGCGGCGCTCATGAGCGCAGTGGCCGCCCTCGCACAGCCGCCCCAATACACGAACGACGCCGAACGGATGGGCGCGGCGATTGCCTCTCCCGAGGGCGTCGGGCAGGTGCTCGATCGCCTCGTGCAGAAATGCGGGCTGTACGACGAGGCGACCCGAACACACGGCGCGCGTGCGCTGCAGGCGTGGCAGGCACGGCATCGCGACTATCTGGCCGAGGGGCAGCGCGTACGCGCGGAGCTCAAGGCCGTCTACACCGACCCTGAGGCGCGCCAGCGCTTCGACGACCTCCTGACCCGCCAGTTTCCCATGCTCGTCGAGCGGCAGTTCGTCGTGTATGCGAACACCATCGACGACCAGCCGACACCGGCCGCCAAGGCTGAGTTGTGCGACGGCTATTTCAAGGCCGTCGATGACCGTCAGTTCGATCTCACCGTCAACGATCCGGCGCTCGCCGCATTCTTCGACAAGCGTATTGCCGAGCGCATGTCCTCCGGCAACTCGCCGGTGAGCAAGTAGCGCATCAGGTCCGCCACGGGGCGAATGCGTTCGCCAAACGGCAGCGGGTCGCGTCCACGGAAAAAGAGTCCTCGGGCGACATCGCCGCGCACGGCCTGCGCGAGCTTGAGGTCGATGCAAAACTGACCGATGCGCGCGACGCCGTCGCGCAGCCCGCACGCCTGCAGGCAATCGAAGCCTTCGAGGCACTGCCGCATCCTGGCCTTTGCCTGTAACGCCGCTTCGCGCGAGAGGTACTTTCTGAGCCACGGCGTGAGCACCGCGCGCGCGGGAAGTCCGGCGACGCTGGTGAACTCGGCGATGTCTTCCGGGCGTGCGGTGGCGAGCACTTCCTTGAACGCGGGATGCGCATCCGATTCTTCGGTCACGGCGAAGGCGGTGCCCAGTTGCACGCCCGCCGCGCCTTGGTCGAGCCAGTGCCGCACGTGCTCGTGACGATGGATGCCGCCCGCCACGATCAACGGCACGCGCGTCCATTCGATACCCAGCGAGGCGTATACCTCGCGGCATTCGTCCAGCACTCGCTCGAACGAGAATCGCGCATCCCCCAGGTCCTCGATGCGCGAGGCGCCCAGATGCCCGCCCGCGTGCGCCGGATGCTCGATGACGATGGCGTCCGGCAATCGACCTTTTTTCATCCACTTGCGCAACACGAGACTCACGCCGCGCGCATCCGAGAGGATCGGGATCAGGGCGACGTGGGGATGCGACGCGGTCAGTTCCGGCAGATCGAGCGGCAGGCCCGCGCCCATGACGATGGCGTCCGCCCCGCTTTCGCACGCCTGTCGCACCAGCGCCGCGTGTGCGCTCACGGCCTTCATCACGTTCACGGCGATGAGTCCGTTGCCGTCGGCGATGACTTTCGCGGCGCGGATTTCGCGCTCCAGCGCGATCAGGTTGACGGCTTCGATCGCGGCCTTGTCGCGCGTGCCTTCGACTTGCGCGAGCAGGTCGGGATGGTGATGGCGCAGGTCGATGCTCGCGATCGTTCCCATGCCGTTATGTTTCGCGACCGTGCCCGCGAGCCGGTGCGCGGAGATGCCGATGCCCATCCCGCCCTGGACTACCGGTACCAGTTGGCGGCCCGCCAGTGTCAATTGCGCGTTCATGTCAGTTCCGTTCGTCGAGAAGTGCCGGCGCACACGGGCTTGCCATCGGGCGTGCAGCCAGTATGCAGCCGAGGTGTGGCCGAGGTGCGGCGAAGCAGTGGCCGAAGGCCGACCGCGACGGCAGTCTCGCACTCATGCGGGGAACCGATGTTGCGATGGGTCAAGCCCGCGCGCGCTCAGGCGGCCTCATCGCTGCGGCATGGCGTCGCAGTGCGAGGGGCCGTGCCCAGTGCAATGCCGCCAACGATGAGCGCGAGTGCGATCCACACGTCCAGTCCCAGCGACTCGCGCAGTATCGACGCCGAGGCCAGCGTGCCGACGACAGGCACGCCGAGCAGGCCGAGCGACGTCACACCCGCCGGCAACCGGCGGGTGACGACGCCCGCGAGCCAGTAGGCGATGCCGCCGCCGATGACGCCGCCATACGACAGCAATCCGGCGAACCCGGCCCAGCCGATGATGTGGGGCGCACCGTCGACGGCGAACGCGATCGTGCACAGGATGACGCTGGCGAGCAGCAGTTGCCACGGGCTGAGTTCGAATGGACCGCTGATCCATCGGTGGGCTCGCATGTGAACGATGGCGACGGCCCACACGAATGCGGCGAGCAGCACGAGGGCATTGCCGAAGACCGCGTGGCGGTCGTGCCAGTCGAACGCCGCCGGGTTGAACATCACCGCCAGCCCGAGCAGTCCGCACGCCAGTCCGAACACGCGTCGCCGGGTGAGGGCTTCACCGAGCCACAGCCGGGCGGCAGGCATCACCCACAGCGGCGTGGTGTAGGCGAGCACGGCGGAGCGCCCTGCCTGAACGTATTGCAGGCTGAGCGCAACGAGCAGTGAGAACACCGCCATATGCAGCAGCCCCACGCTGACGATGACCGGTAAATCGCCTCGTTTGGGCAGGACCAGACGCCGGGTGAGGGCGCAGATCACGAACAATGTCGCCATGCCGACGACCGAGCGCAGGGCGGCGCTCCACCACGGCGAGACGTGCGCGAGCAACGCCTTGCTGACCGGCCAGTTCACGCCCCAGGCCACGATGACGATAGTGAACAGCAGGCCGGCGTGCGAGCGCATGGAGGCGCGGTTCGGGGCAAGACGTTGCGGACGGGGCGGCAGGTTCACGTGCCGGGGCTCCATAGTGAGATTGAAGGGAGATGGAAGCGAGGTGGAAGCGGGATCGAGGCGTGAAGGACGGACGAAGTACGGATCAAGCGCGGATCAAGCCAGGATCAGGCGCGCCGTCAACCCGTCAGCGCGAGACGCCGCACGTCATTGCATCACGCCATCACCCCAGCAAAGTAAGGCAGGCGTGGCGCGTCGAAAAGCACCAGACGTGAGGGAAAAATTGGTGCCAGGACGTGGCGGTGGGGAAGCTGTCGGGAGGCGGTCGGGCGGTCGGGTGGGCGGCGGGCGTTCGGCGATGTCACGGCGCCACCTGCCGGGCCGCCCACGACGGCGAGGGACGTGGGGGACCGGCGGTGACCGGCCGTGATTGAGCGCTAGCGGAAATGCCGGGAATGCCGGGAAGCGTGGGGCTCGCGCGCCTCAAGCCTTCGGCGGCGTGCCGCTAAGCTTCATGCACAGTCCGCGCAGGAAGACGCGCACGCCGTCGCCCTTGCCCAGTTGGGGGCGGTGACGAAACACGTCGTAGTCCACGGCTTCGATCATGTCGAGAATACGCAGGCCGCCGTGCACCACGCAGCACAGTTCCAGCCCGAAGCGGCCCGGCACCCGATTGGCGAGCGGCGCGCCGCGCAGCATCATCTTGCGGGCGAAGTCGACTTCGTAACGCATGAGTGCGCGCCACTTGTCGTCGTACTTTTGCGCGCCGATGTCCGCGTCGGACACGCCGAAGCGCGCCATGTCGTCTTGCGGCAGATACACGCGCGCCTTACGCCAGTCGACTTCCACGTCCTGCCAGAAATTGATCAGTTGCAGCGCCGAGCAGATATCGTCGGAGCAGGCAATGTTCTCGGGCGTGTCGAGCTTGAACAGACCGAGCATGATGCGACCGACCGGGTCGGCGGAGCGCCGCGTGTAGTCGCGCAACTCCTCGAACGTGGCATAGCGCTTTTTCTCGATGTCCTGATCGAAGGCGCACAGCAGGTCGGAGAAGGGTTGCACCGACAGCTCGTGCTCGGCGATCACGCGCGCAAGCGCAGCGAATAGCGGCTTGTCGGGCGAGGTCGGCACGCCGGCGGCGATCTTGTCCAGTTCGGCCTGATAGGCGGCAAGCCCGGCATGACGCTCGGCGTTGGTGGCATCGCCTTCGTCGGCAATGTCGTCCGCCGTGCGGGCAAAGTTGTAGATCACGCCCACCGGCGCGCGCATCTCGCGCGGCAGCAGGACACTGGCAACCGGGAAGTTCTCGTAGTGCTCGATCTTGGCGTCGGAAGTCATCAGGCGGATGAAGCGGATGAGGCAAATGAAGACAATGCCGCCCGGGTCCCGCGTTTCGAATATCGGATGCCGGATATCGGGACGTTGCAGGGCATCGCCGGATATCGCATCGCCAGGCAGAATGACGCGAAACGATCCCGGGGCGGCGCTGAGTGCCCCGAGATTCTATGTCATCGCCCTGCATCCTGTCGGGAAAGTCACGTCAATCCCCGGTATACTTCAGCCTTTGTCAGAATTTTCTGGCTTTCTTGCATTGTCACCCTGTTCCCCTGTACGACGAGGAGCCTCGTGAGCGTCGCCGAACCGATCGAAATTTCGCCTGAGCAGAGTCGCGCACGCGTGGCGTCGGGCAGCAGTTTCTATGCTGCCATGCGCATTCTGCCGCCTGCGCAGCGTGAAGGCATGTTCGAGATCTACGCCTTTTGCCGTGCCGTGGACGATATCGCCGATGACGGCGACGACACGTCGGCGAACCGCATGGCCCGTCTGGCCGTGTGGCGGCGCGATCTGGCCGATCTGTACGATGGCCGCCCGGCCCCGACGCTCGCGAACCTTGCCCGCGTGGTCAGGCAGTTCGGGCTGAAGCACGAAGACTTCATTGCCGTCATCGACGGCATGGAAATGGATGCGTGCGGCCCCATCGTGGGCCCGGATCTGGCCACACTCGACCTGTATTGCGACCGTGTCGCGAGCGCCGTCGGCCGCCTGTCGGTCAAGGTGTTCGGCATGCCCGAGCAGGACGGTATCGATTTGTCGCACCATCTTGGCCGTGCGCTCCAGTTGACCAACATTTTGCGCGACATCGACGAAGATGCCGGCATTGACCGGGTGTATCTGCCGCGCGAGACGCTGGCGGACGCCGGAATCGTGAATGTGACGCCGGAGACGGTCGTCGCGGCAAACCTCGATCGCGCCTGCGCGCCGCTCGTTGCGCAGGCACGTGAGCATTACGCCCGGGCACGCGCGATCATGGCGCGTCATCCGCGCCGCGTGGTCATCGCGCCGGCGGTCATGGCCAAGGCCTACGGGGCGATTCTCGACAAACTCATTGCGCGCGGCTTTGCCGTGCCGCGCGAGCGCGTGCGGGTGCCGCGCTGGCGGCTGATGCTGATGCTGCTGCGGCAGATGGTTCTCTGATGGCGCGCACGGTTCACGTCATCGGCGCCGGCCTTGCAGGGCTGGCCGCCGCGGTCCGGCTCGCCACGCGCGGCGTCGCCGTCGTCCTGCACGAAGCGGCCCCCCAGGCGGGCGGACGCTGCCGCTCGTACTTCGACCGGCAACTGAACGCCGTCATCGATAACGGCAACCATCTGGTGCTCTCGGGCAATTCGACGATGCGAGAGTTCACGCGCACCATCGGCTCGGAGCACACGCTCACCGGTCCGGGGCGCGCCGAGTTCGCCTTCGTCGACCTCGAGAGCGACGAACGCTGGACGGTACGCCTGTCGGAAGGGCGTCTGCCATGGTGGATCTTCGACAAAGGCGCGCGTGTGCCGGGCACGAAGTGGTCGGACTACCTGTCGCTCGCGCCGTTGCTGCGGGCCGGTCCGCAAGCCACAATGACCGAGGCGATGAACTGCCCGCCCGTGCTGTACAAGCGGCTGATTCATCCGCTGTTCCTTGCGGTGCTCAACGCCGATCCGGCCGAAGGCTCTGCACAAATGGCCGGGGCGGTGATTCGCGAGACGCTCGTGCCGGGCGGCAAGGCTTGCCATCCGCTCATCGCCAGCGAAGGGTTGGATGTGTCGTTCGTGACCCCTGCGCTGGCGTATCTGGCGGCGAAGGGCGCGCGCGTGATGATGCAGCATCGTGTGCGTGCGCTGCACTACGCGCCGCACAGCTGCCGTGTCGAAGCGATCGATTTCGGCGACGGTCCCGAGGCGCTGTCGGCGGATGACGCCGTGGTGCTCGCCGTGCCGCCGAATGTGGCGGCGTCGCTGGTGCCGGATCTGACGACGCCCGACGAATATCGGGCCATCGTCAACGCACACTATCAGGTGCCGCCGCCACCGGGCTGTCCGCCGATGATCGGCGTGGTGAACGGCGTGAGCGACTGGATTTTCGCGTTCGACGGCCGTTTGTCGGTCACGATCAGCGGCGCCGACCACCTGCTCGACGAATCGCGCGAATCGCTCGCGCTGCGGATCTGGGAAGAGGTCGCGAAGGCCTGTAACCTGCCCGCCACACCGATGCCGGTGTGGCAACTGGTGCGCGAGAAGCGCGCCACGTTTGCGGCGACGCCCGCGCAGGACAAGCGTCGCCCGGGAGCGAAGACACGCTGGCGTAACCTCGTGCTCGCAGGAGATTGGACAGCCACCGGGCTGCCCGCCACGATCGAAGGCGCGCTGCGCAGCGGGAATCGGGCGGCCGACCTGCTGTGAACGCTGCGGCAGATGCCGTCGTGATGGCTGCTCCACATGTTTAACCGGCGCGAACCACGCGCCGCTCTATCGCCTTTGAGAAGGCAAGAACGCCATGGATACGATACGCGATGCTTCCGACAAGGAAGCGCGACGCACGGCCACTGCCACGGCCGTGGACCTCAAGCTGCATACCGAACTCGCCCAAAAGGTGAGTACGGCAATGGCCACACAGACGCTGGAGACCGGCATCGACCGCTCGATCACTGCGTTGCTCGACCTGCAACAGGACGACGGCCACTGGCTCTTCGAGCTCGAAGCCGACGCGACGATTCCGGCCGAGTACGTGCTGCTGCGTCACCATCTCGGCGAGAAGGTCGATGCGGAACTCGAAGCGAAGGTGGCGGCGTATCTGCGTCGTATCCAGGGCGAGCACGGTGGCTGGCCGCTTTTCCACAACGGCAAGTTCGACATGAGCGCGAGCGTGAAGGCGTATTTCGCGCTCAAGATGATCGGCGATCCGCTCGACGCGCCGCACATGGTGCGCGCCCGCGAGGCGATCCTCTCGCGCGGCGGCGCGCAGAATTCGAACGTCTTCACGCGCATTCTGCTCGCGCTTTACGGCGTACTGGAGTGGAAGGCGGTGCCAATGATGCCGGTCGAGATCATGCTGTTGCCGCAGTGGTTCCCGTTCCATCTCTCGAAGGTCTCCTACTGGGCGCGTACGGTGATCGTGCCGTTGCTCGTATTGCAGGCCAAGCGTCCGCGTGCGCGCAATCCGAAGGGCGTGGGCATCGACGAATTGTTCATCGGCAGCCCCAAGGATGTCGGTCCGCCCAAGCGCGCGCC
Source organism: Pandoraea vervacti (assembly GCF_000934605.2). Taxonomy (NCBI): domain Bacteria; kingdom Pseudomonadati; phylum Pseudomonadota; class Betaproteobacteria; order Burkholderiales; family Burkholderiaceae; genus Pandoraea; species Pandoraea vervacti. Next base: position 1,617,223 of record NZ_CP010897.2, read on the forward strand.
GCATCAGAGCCGATTCTGGTTCACGTTCTTCTCGGGCGTCGATCATGTGCTGCGCGCACTCGATCCCTTCTTCCCGAAGAAGCTGCGTGAGAAGGCGGTCAAGCGTGCGGTCGAGTTCGTGGAGGAGCGTCTGAACGGCGAGGACGGCCTCGGCGCGATTTATCCCGCAATGGCCAATGCCGTCATGATGTACGACGTGCTTGGCTATCCCGAAGATCATCCGAGCCGCGCCATCGCGCGCCGGTCGGTCGAGAAGCTGGTGACCCCGGCCGATCACGAGACGTACGTCCAACCCTGTCTGTCGCCAGTGTGGGACACCGCGCTCTCGGCGCACGCGTTGCTGGAGACCGGCGACAAGCGCGCCATCGAACTGGCGGGCAAGGGGCTGGAATGGCTCATCCCGTTGCAGATCCTCGACGTGCGCGGCGACTGGATTTCGCGTCGTCCGAACGTGCGCCCGGGCGGGTGGGCATTCCAGTTCGCCAATCCGCACTATCCGGACGTGGACGACACGGCGGTGGTGGCGATGGCGATGGACCGCTACGAGAAGTTGTCCGGGAAGTTCGAGAACCTCAAGGTCGATGGCGCCGACGCGAGCCGACACCCGATGCGTTATGCGATCGATCGCGGCACGGAGTGGGTCATCGGCATGCAGAGCAGTAACGGCGGATGGGGCGCGTTCGAGCCGGAAAATACGCACCTTTATCTGAACAGCATTCCGTTCTCGGATCACGGCGCGCTGCTCGATCCGCCCACCGTCGACGTCTCCGCGCGATGCCTCTCGATGCTCGCGCAACTGCCGCCGTCACCTGAGCGCAAGGCCTCGGCCGATCTGGCGTTGAAGTACATTCTCGACGATCAGGAAGCCGATGGCAGCTGGTATGGCCGCTGGGGCATGAATTTCGTGTACGGGACGTGGTCGGCGATGTGCGGTCTCGCGGCGGCGGGCATCTTGCCTGAGCATCCGGCCATGGCGCGTGCGGCGCAATGGCTCATCTCCATCCAGAACGCCGACGGCGGTTGGGGGGAGGATGGCGACAGCTACAAGCTCGAATACAAGGGATATGAGGCGGCGCCGAGCACGTCGTCGCAGACCGCGTGGGCATTGCTGGGCCTGATGGCGGCGGGCAAGGCTGACCATCCTGCGGTCAAGCGCGGTATCGACTATCTGCTCAACACGCAGAACGACGAAGGCCTGTGGGACGAGGCACTTTACACGGCCACGGGCTTCCCGCGCGTGTTCTACCTGCGCTACCACGGCTATCGCAAGTTCTTCCCGCTGTGGGCGCTCGCCCGCTACCGCAATCTGACGGTGCGCAACGATTGCCCGGTGCCGTGCGGTATGTAAGATAGACGTACGTCGCCTGTTTCAGTCATGCGTCGCCCCGGCATCGACCGTTTTCCTGTCGATCGTCGGGGCGTTTCGTTTCGGGGCCGGCGCCGGTCATCGTGTCGCGGCCATTGTCGTACGCTCCATCTTCGCTCTCGCGTCGTTCTCGCATCACTGTCGCTATTTTGCAAAGGAAGTGCATGAGTCAGCCCATCATCGTCGTGACCGGTATGCCATTCGAGGCGCGTATCGCCAGGGGCGATGGCGTACGTGTCGTTTGTGCGCAGAACCACACGCTCGGCGACGCACTGGAGGCGGCGATTGCGCGCGACGGGGCGCGCGGTCTCGTGAGTTTCGGCACGGCGGGCGGCCTGATCCCTGGCGTGAAGCCGGGCCAGTGGGTCATCGCGCATAAGGTGCTCGACATGCCGCAGCAGGGGGGGGCGTTTCTGACGTCCATCGCGTGGGCAGAAGCCTTGCGTCGCGCCATGCCGGGCGCGCTGCGCGCCGATGTGGCCGGTGTGACGGCCCCCGTGGTGAGTGCCGCGGACAAGGCGGCGTTGTTCCGTGAGAGCGGCGCGGCGGCAGCGGACATGGAATCGCACATCGTCGCTCGCGTGGCGCAGGCACACGGCCTGCCGTTCGTGGTGGCGCGGGTCGTGATCGATCCGGCAGAGCGTTCGTTGCCGCCGGCGGCGCTCGCCGGCATGCGCAGCGACGGTTCGACCGACATTTTCGGCGTATTGCGCTCGCTTGTCGGAAATCCGTTCCAGTTGCCCGCGCTGCTGCGTGTGGGACAGGACGCCGGTCGTGCGAAGCAGGCGATGAAGTTTGGTCGTCAGGTCGTGGCGCTCAAGCTCGGCGAAGGGTTCGGGGCGAAGGCGGCGGGGATCTGAGCGGACCGCAAGGCAAGTTGGCGATCAGGCGTCCGACGACTGCTGTCCGCGCGCTTGTGCGCGGCCTTTCCACATACCGCCGCGTCCGCGCCAGTGTTGCAGCGCCGAGTCGAACGTGAAGACGGTATAGAGCGCCGCGACGAGCGGCAACAGCGGGCCGAAGCTCGACGGCTGGCGATAGAAGCGCAGCATCGGCAGATACGAAATCGTCATGGCGACCCACGCGAAGAAGCCCAGCCACTGGCCGATGCCCGACCCGAAGATCGTCATGACCGGCGGCACGATGAACGTGAGCAGCAGCGACACGATCGTGCCCGCGAGCAGCACCGGCGAGTACTGCAACTGCGCATACGCCGTGCGCGAGACCATCTTGCGAATCTCGCCGAGATTGTCGTAAGGGCGAACGCTCACCGCGCGCTCGGTCAGCCCCAACCAGATCGGGCCTTGCTTCTTGAGCAGGCGGCCCATCGCGCAGTCGTCGATGATTTCGTCGCGAATCGCTTCGATGCCGCCACCGGCTTCGAGCGACGCGCGATGAATCAACATGCATCCGCCAGCCGCCGCGGCCATCTTCTTCTTCGGATCGTTGACCCACGAGAAGGGGTAGAGCATCTGGAAGAACAGCACGAATGCCGGGATCAACGTGCGTTCGAACCATGCCGTGCAGCGCAGCTTCGCCATGAGCGAGACGAGCACGCGGTGATCTCCCGTCGCCCGTGTGACCAGACGGCGCACGTTGTCGGGCGAGTGGGCGATGTCCGCATCGGTGTGTAGCAGATAGTCGGGCGCGACGCCCTCATCGTTGGTCGCCGGGTCGCTCGCGAACGCCACGCCCTGTCGCACCGCCCACATCTTGCCGGTCCAGCCGCCGGGCAGCGGCTGGCCGCTCAGTACGTCCACACGACGCGTAAAGCCGTCGGCGGCGGCGCGGGCGGCCGCTTCGCGAGCGAGTTCTGCCGTGCCGTCGCTGCTCTGGTCGTCCACGACGACGATGCGCAGCCGTCCGGCGTAATCCTGCCGGCACAGCGACTCGACGACCTGACCGATCGATTCGGCTTCGTTACGTGCGGGGATCACAACGGCCACAGGGGGCCATGCGGCCGGTTCAGGCAGGCGATCTTCGTCCAGATCGTCGCGCTCGCGGGCGCGCCAGAAGCCGCCTTGCGAGCTCAGCAGGTAGATCCAGATGGCCAGCGACAGCGCGGCGATCCAGGCCAAAACAGTCATGAGAGATATCCGGCAGAACCAAACCAGGTGAGCGCGTCGCGCAGACCTTCGGGATAGGCACGGGCGGTGTAGCCCAGCTCGCGCCTGGCCTTCTCCGAAGAGAAGAACATGTGATAGCGCGACATCTTCAGGCCGTCGACCGTCACGAACGGCTCCTTGCCGGTGAAGCGCGCAACGCCTTGCGCGGCCATCGCGAGCGGGTAAAGCGGCCAGCGAGGCAGCGCGACCTTGGGCGCCTTGCGTCCCACCATCCCGGCAATGCTGGCCAGCATGTCGCGCAGCAGAACATCGTCGCCGCCAAGGATGTAGCGCTCACCGATGCGTCCGCGCTCGAGCGCGAGCAAGTGACCTTCCGCGCAGTCGTCGACGTGTACGAGATTGAGACCCGTATCGACGAACGCGGGGATCTTGCCTTGCGCGGCTTCGACGATGATGCGGCCCGTTGGGGTGGGCTTGATGTCGCGCGGGCCGATGGGCGTGGACGGATTGACGATCACGGCGGGCAGGCCGTCGTTGGCGATCATCCGTTCGACCAGACGCTCTGCCGCGACCTTGCTGCGCTTGTACACGCCAATGGTCGTGGCTTCGTCGTTCGGAGAGGTTTCGTCGACGGGGCCCACGGCGTCGTGCACGCGCAGCGTGGCGACGCTGCTCGTGTAGACCACGCGCTCGACGCCCGCACGCAGCGCGGCTTCCATCACCGTGCGCGTGCCGTCGATATTGGCCCGCATGATGTCGTTGGGGTCTTTCGCCCAGAGACGGTAGTCGGCGGCGACGTGGAGCAGGGCGTCCACGCCGGCGAGCGCGCGTTGCATCGAGTCCGCGTCGCGCATGTCGCCTTCCACGACTTCGACGGGCAAGTCGGCGAGGTTCGCGCGTGGACTGGTGCCACGCACCAGCAGGCGAACCTCATGACCGCGCGCGAGCGCCGTACGTGCTACCGCAGAACCGACGAACCCGGAGGCGCCGGTGACCAGCACTCGCGACGGCATTTACGCCTTGGCCCGGCGCAACTCGTCGAGCTTGATCTCGACGTGCTTCGAGAACACGAACTCGGCCGGACGCTGCTTGGCGAACGAGATGTCTTCCGCCATCTTGCCTTCGGTGCGCACGCCCTTGATCGCCACACCCAGTGCACGCAGCGGATGCGAAATCGTTTCGTTCACGGCCGTGGCTTCGAAGCCGCTGTGCACCATGCAGTCGGCGCACTTCTCGTAGTTGCCCACACCGTACTTGTCCCAGTCGGTCGTGTTCATCAGTTCCGTGTACGTCTTGGCATAGCCTTCGCCCAGCAGGTAGCACGGACGCTGCCAGCCGAACACCGTACGCGTCGGGTTGCCCCACGGCGTGCAGTGATACGAGCGGTTGCCGGCGAGGAAGTCCAGGAACAGGCTCGACTGGCTGAACGTCCAGTTTTTGCCGCCGTTGCCGCGCTTGAGAATGTCGCGGAACAGTTGCTTGGTCTTCGAGCGGTTCAGGAAGTGCTGCTGGTCCGGGGCGCGCTCGTAGGCGTAGCCCGGCGACACGGTGATGCCGTCGAGGCCCAGGTCCTTCGTCGAATCGAAGAACTTGGCGACCTTCTCCGGATCGGCGTTGTTGAACAGCGTGCAGTTGATGTTCACACGGAAACCGCGCGACTTCGCCAGCTTGATGGCGGCCACGGCGCGGTCGTACACACCTTCCTGCGACACGGCGGCGTCGTGCATTTCACGGTCGCCGTCGAGGTGAATCGACCACACGAAGAACGGGCTGGGCTCGTAGTCGTCGATCTTCTTCTCCAGCAACAGGGCGTTCGTGCAGAGATAGACGAACTTCTTGCGCTCGATGATGCCCTTGACGATCTGCGGCATTTCCTTGTGAAGCAGCGGTTCGCCGCCGGCGATCGAAACCACCGGTGCGCCGCATTCGTCCACCGCGTCGAGCGAGTCCTTGAGCGAGACGCGCTGGTTCAGGATGGGATCCGGATAGTCGATCTTGCCGCAGCCCGAGCAGGCGAGATTGCAGCGAAACAGCGGTTCGAGCATCAGCACCAACGGGTAACGCTTGACGCCCTTGAGGCGTTGCTTCATCAGGTAGGCGCCAACATACGCCTGTTGCAGGAAGGGGATGGCCAAGTTCGGCTCCTGTTCGTATAGCGTTAGCCAGCGACCGCGTGGCGTGCGGCGACCGGCTCGTCTTTGGTCAATTCCGACGGCAAGCGGAACTGGATGGTTTCCTCGATGCCGTCCATGAGAGTCACTTCGACCGTGTCGATGCGACGCAGCGCTTCGATCACGTCTTCGACCATGCGCTCGGGCGCGGACGCCCCTGCGGTGATGCCGATGCGGGCCTTGCCGCGCACCCATTCCTGATTTACCTCGGAGCCATCGGCCACGAGGTAGCTCGGCAGCCCCATTTCGGAGCCGATTTCGCGCAGGCGGTTCGAGTTCGAGCTGTTCGTCGCCCCGACCACGAGCAGTACGTCCACGCGCTCGCACAGCTCGCGCACGGCGGTCTGGCGATTCTGCGTGGCGTAGCAGATGTCTTTGGTATTCGGGCCGACGATATTGGTAAAGCGACGTTGCAGCGCAGCAATGATACCGCGAGTCTCGTCGACCGACAGCGTCGTCTGCGTCACGTAGGAGACCGGCGTGTCGATGGCGAGCGGCAAGGCGTCGACATCGTCTTCGGTCTGAACGAGATGCACGGGGCCGTCGATCTGCCCCATCGTGCCCTCGACTTCAGGGTGTCCGGCGTGTCCGATCAGAATGACTTCACGTCCGGCGGACACGTAGTTTTTGCCCTGAATGTGCACCTTGGTCACGAGCGGGCAGGTGGCGTTGAGTACCTTCAGCCCGCGAATCTCGGCTTCCTGCTCGACCACGCGAGCCACACCGTGGGCGCTGAAAATGGTCACAGCGCCCGCCGGGGCTTCGGACAACTCGGCAATAAAGCGCGCACCCTTCGCCTTGAGCGAGTCGACCACATGCTTGTTGTGGACGATCTCATGACGAACGTAGACCGGAGCGCCGTATTTTTCCAGCGCGCGTTCCACGATCTCGATGGCACGTATGACGCCCGCACAAAACCCGCGGGGTTGGGCAAGTAGGACTTGCATTCAGCTCTCCGGCTCAGGTCGGCCGGGATGGCGGTATCTATCGGGCTCCCATGCTCGCCACATCCCGAGGGGGTGACTTCATGGCGCGCGCAAGGCCAGTTTCGATGGCAAATCGCGTGCACCCGCGGGGGGACCGCCGTCCGGTCGTTTGACAAGCAGCGATTGTAACCGCCACCGCCAAATATTGCTGATGACCCCTTGTGGCGAGACATCGGCAACTGTTGCGAAAATGTTGACGAAACGGCAGCTAACTGGCGCCCATCTGTGCGGATTCCGTCGCGATCAGGGTAACGCGCCGCCGAACGCGCGCCGAGTGCACCCCGGCGGCGCACGATCTGAAATGCTAAATCTTTGATTTTATTTGCCGAAACGTGCGTTCTTCTCGTGCAGGTAGGCAATCAGGCTGTCGATGCCGCCCTGCGCGATGCGCGCCTTGAATTGGGGCTGATACAACTGGATCAGCCAGGCGTTGGCCACGTTCTCGCCCATCATGTTGATGTCGTAGATCTTCCAGCCCTTGTCGGTCTTGGCCAGACGGTACGCGACCGAGAGGTTGTCGCCCGGACCGCTGACCGTGGCGCCGACCACGACGTCGGTGCTGTTGGCCGTGAGTTTGGCCGGATCGAACTTGAACGAGATGTCGTTGCCGCGCACCTGCGAGAGCTGCAATGCGAAGGTGTTCACCAGGAGTTGCTGGAACTCGTCGAAGACCTTTTTCTGCTGCTCGGGCGTGGCGGCATCGAAGACTTTCGGGCCGACGGCGTAGCGCGTGGTGCGCAGGAAGTCGGCATACGGCAGAAAGTCGCGCGCGACGACGCGCGCGGTGGCGTTGACGTCGCCCGTCTTGGCGGCGGGGTCCGCCTTCACGCCCTTGACGACCGTCTCGACGGCCGTCTTCACCATGTCGTTCGGATTGGCGCTTGCCTGTGCCCAGGCGCTCGATGCGCCGCCGATGCCGCTCAGTGCCACGGCGGCAACCGTCACCAGAAATTTATTCATGCCAGATTGTCTTATTCAATTGAATTCGGAGCAGGCCGTAGTGTAGTGCACGTGATGCCCACCCGGCCCCTGTATACTGCTGCGATTTTGTAAATTCACGATTTCATCGTTTTTGTCGCTTTCCTTGCGCTGATCGACGGTCATCGGCCGCGATTGGTTCCTGATTTGCGCGATTGTTTAACCTTTCGTTACCACTTTCGCCAGCGCTTTCGTGCCGTATGGCTCGATCGACAGGAAACGCGTCGGATCCGACGGTGAGACATCCACTTTCTTCCGGAATCGCTCCATGCTGACTTCGCTCGTCGTGCGCATCGTCCGTTTTTCGGCGAAGCACGCGTACCCGGTCATCTTCGCTTCGCTGCTGCTCGTGGTGGCCAGTTGTGTGTACGTCGCGAAGCACTTCGCGATCAACACCGACATCTCGAGCCTGATCGATCTGAATACCCCGGCGGCCGAGCGCGGACGCGAGATCGACCGCGCCTTCCCGCAGAAGACCGATCTGACGCTGGCCGTCGTGCAGGCGCCCTCGGCGGAGTTCGCCGACAAGGCTGCGGCAGCGCTGGCAAGCAAGCTGGAGACGGAGACGGACGTTTTCCGTAACGTCAGCCGTCCCGGTGCGGGCGATTTTTTCGCGCATAACGCCTTGCTGTTCGCCTCGACCGATGAGGTGAAGTCGCTCACCGGCAAGCTCGAAGACGCGAAGCCGCTGCTCAACCGTCTGGCCCAGGACCCGAGCCTCGCGGGGCTGTCGAACCTGCTGTCGGTGACGTTGCAGACGCCTCTGCTCACGGGGCAGGTGAAGCTCTCCGACATGACGCGCCTGCTCGACAATGCGGCCGATACCTCGGAGGCCGTGCTCGCGAACCGCCCGGCAGGCATGTCGTGGCGTGCGCTGGTTGCCCCCGACACGGTCGCGCGCAGCTACGTGCAGGTGCAGCCGGTGCTCGATTACGCCTCACTGGAGGCGGGCGCCAATGCCGCCACGCGCATTCGTGACGCCGTCGCCGATCTGAAGCTTGCCGAGCGTTACGGCGCGACGGTGCGCCTCACAGGGCCGCGTCCCCTGTCGGACGAGGAATTCGCATCGGTGCGCGAGGACGCCGGACCGAACGCCGTCATTACCCTGCTGGCCGTGCTCGTGGTGCTGTGGCTGGCAGTGCGCTCGGGCAAGATGATTCTCGCGGTGTTCATCACCCTGCTCGCGGGCCTGGCCGTCACCTTCGCGCTCGGACTCATGATGGTGGGCGCGCTCAACATGATTTCCGTGGCGTTCGCCGTGCTGTTCGTGGGCATCGGAGTGGATTTCGGGATTCAGTTCGGCGTGCGCTATCGCGAGGAGCGTCATCGCCTCGAACATGCGAGCGGGGCGTCGACCGACGACGTGCTGCGCGGTGCGCTCGCTGGCGCGGGCAAGGCGATTGCGATGCCGTTGTCGCTGGCCGCGGCGGCCACGGCGGCGAGCTTCTTCTCGTTCCTGCCGACGGATTATCGCGGCGTATCGGAGCTGGGGCTGATCGCCGGTGTGGGGATTTTGTGTGTTGCGTTCCCGTCGGCGATTACGTTGCTGCCGGCACTCATCAGCGTTTTCAAGCCCAAGGGCGAAGCGAGTCCGCCCGGCTTCCGCAGCCTCGGCCCGGTGGACGACTTCACCGAGAAGCATCGCAAACCGTTGCTTTACGGCACGTTGGCGTTGGTCATTGCCGGGCTGCCGCTTCTGGCGCATCTGCATTTCGATTTCAACCCGTTGCACCTGAAAGACCCGCACACCGAATCGATGGCAACGCTCATCGATCTGTCGAACTCGCCTGAGGCAGGTGTCAACGATGTGCAGTTGCTCACCCCGGATCTGGCGGCGGCGGACGCCGAAGCTGCGAAGCTGCGCGCCGTGCCGGAAATCGGCCGTGTCGTCACGCTCACGACCTTCCTGCCGTCTGACCAGCCGGCCAAGATCGCGATGATTGCCGCTTCTGCGAAGTCGTTGCTGCCGGTGCTCACGCAGACGCCGCTGGCGCCCGTGCCGGACGCCACGCGTGTCTCCGCGCTGAAAACGGCGGCGGGCCAGTTGGAGGATGCTGCGCTCGATTATCCCGGCGAGGGCGCGAAGTCAGCGCAACGTCTGGCGGCTGCGCTGCGCAAACTCGCGGCAGCCGATTCGGCCACCCGGGATCGCGCCGAGCGCGCGTTTGCCGAACCGCTGAAGCTGGCGCTCGGTCAGTTGCGCGACGCGCTGCAACCCCAAGTTGTGACGCGCGAATCGTTGCCCAAGGACATCGCGTCGCAGTGGGTCGCGGCCGATGGGCGCGCACTCGTGAACATCTCTCCGCGCGTGCCCAAGGGCGCCGATCCGAGCGACGACGTGATGCTTCGCAAGTTCACGCAGGCCGTGCTGCGCACGACCCCGGACGCGGTCGGTGGCCCGATCTCGATTCTGCGCTCGGCGGACACCATCATCCGCGCGTTCATCGAGGCGGGGATATGGGCGTTGCTGTCGATCACGCTGCTGCTCTGGCTGGCGCTGCGCAATTTCGGGGACGTGCTGCGCACCCTCGTGCCGCTGCTGGTCTCCGCGGCCGTCACGCTGGAGGTCACGGTGCTGATCGGTTTGCCGCTGAACTTCGCGAACATCATCGCGCTGCCGTTGCTGCTGGGCGTGGGCGTGGCGTTCAAGATTTACTACGTGATCGCATGGCGTCATGGCCAGTACCGGTTGCTGGCTTCTGGTCTGACGCAGGCGATCGTGCTGTCGGCGGCGACCACCGGCATTGCATTCGGCAGCCTGTGGCTGTCGCATCACCCGGGCACGTCGAGCATGGGCAAGCTGTTGGCGCTGTCGCTTGTCTGCACGCTCATCGGGGCGGTGTTCTTCCAGCCGGTGCTCATGGGCAAGCCGAAGGGCCAGACGGGGCAGACGGGCGCGGTGCCGCCGACACAACGCTGATCGTCGCCACAATGCTGTGTCGCCGGGATGTGTCGTGAGATGCATGTCGCGCGTTGAACGAGGAGGCTGCCGCACCGGCAATGCGTGTAGCTTCCCTCAAGGAATCATCACTATATTTTTAATGTTCTGGTTAAATGTGTTTAAAGATTAACTATAAAAAACATTGAAATTACTACGTGATTCGATGGTTTCGGAAGTGGTTGTTTATTGCTTGACGTTGGATTAATAATCGCCCTGAAAACTTGCGGCTCGCTCGCGCTTCGGTGAGCCGGTAAAGGAGGGGCGAATGCGATTCTGTCGTGTGATGCACCGGACGGTGCCGAACGTCTTGCTTCGTAGTCCTATCTCTGCGCTTGCCATTACCAATGCGGCTGCGCTGCTGGTCGCCAGTCCTGACGGATATGCGCAGACTGCGTTATGCGGCGTGATTCCCGCGGGGCAATACACTTCCGGCTATTTCTGTCAGCCTGCGACCGGCGTTGCTTCGAGCCTATCCACGACAGCCAATACCTCGTTCTCGACCACCGCCGGGCATGTCTTGCGCGCCACGGGCGTCGGCGCCAATGCAACGTTGAGCGTCACCGGAACGGCGATATCGACGTCGCCACCCTCGGCGTTAAACGGCCTTTACACGCAAATCACGAATCCCGGCGGGACGGCGCCGGCGTCAGACGCACGCATTGTCATCGACGGCGGCGTCAATGCCGTCACGGCCGCCGGCGCCGCACTGGATGCCGTTGCCATTGCCAACGCAACGGCCGGTTCATCTTCCGTTGTCGTCACACAGGGCACTACGCTGACGATCGATAACCGCGTGCTTGGCAACGAACATGACGGCATCGACATCAACGCCAGTGGTGGCGGTAACGCGCAGGTCACACACAGCGGTAACGGCAACATTGCGGTTGTCGGTGGCAACGGCGTCTGGGTCAAGGCGACGGGCAGCGGCAACGCGTTGGCAGAGGTGGGCAACGGCGTGACGTTCGTGGTCGACAACACCGATACGTCCTCGCAGGGCAACCATGCAGGCGTTCACACCCGGTCGGTCAACGGAAGTTCGCAGATCAACAATGCCGCGCGTGTTCAGGCGATCGGGCGAAATGCATTCGGCCTGTTTGCCGAGACGACCAGCGGCGACGTCACGATACAAAACAGCGGTTCGCTGACGACGAATGGTGTGAACGGGTTCGGCATTCGCGGCGTATCGCCCGGCGGGAGTGTGACGATCGTCAACTTGGGAAACATCGATACGTCCGGCGGCGGCGGGCACGGCATCTATGTCACCAACGGCACGACAGGCAATGGGGCCGTCTCGATCGACAATCGCGGGGCGATTTCCGTGGGCACGACCGCCGACGACACGGGCTCCCGGGCCATCAATGTGCTCTCGCAGGGCACCGGCGAGGTCTCGGTGACCGGCAATGGCGACATTCTCGTGCGAGGCAGTCCCACGGCGGGGCGCGGCTACGGGATCATCGTGAGCGCGGGAAGCGGGCATACGAGCGTGAACTACGGCGGATCCATCGAAGCGCACGGGAGCGGCGCCGGCGGCATCCGGATCGACGCCGCGACGGCGGGCAACGTCGACATCACCTACACCGGCGCGCGCATCGAGACTTTCAACTCGAACGCCAACGGCATCTATGCGACGACCGGCGCCGTGGATGGCACCGTCACCATTCGTTCTCAAGGCACCATCATCACGCATTCGGATGCCGGAGGCGGAGATGGCTCCGGCACAGGATCCTTCGGTATCCAGGGGCTGAGCAAGGGGGCCGACGTCGTGATTCAGAACACAGGCCCGCTGATCGACGTCAACGGAAGCGGTGCGGCGATTCTGGGAAGCAATGCCTATCTCGGCGGTCAGGGATTTGGCGACGTTTTCATCACCAGCACAGGAACGCTGCGCGCCCGTGGCAATCTGCAACAGGGCATTCGAACCACGACGGGCACGGGCGCACAGTTCATCGTCAACGAGGGGCCGATTCAGACGTCAGGGGCATCCGGCGCACAGGGCATCTGGGCGAATTCCTCGGGCGGCGGCACGGTGTCCGTGAGCAATGCCGGTGCCATTTCCACCGTCGGCACCGGTTCCTCCGGGATCGATGCGCAAACGACGACCGCCAGCGTGAGCGTCAATAACGCGGGGGCCATCTCGGCCGGTTGGGGAACGAGCGCCGGGATTCAGGTCAGCGGCGCTACGCAATCGGTCGCCAACGCCGGGAGCATCGGGGCGTTGAGCGACATTGCCATTCGTGGCGACGCAAGTACCGCCGGCACACGCCTGTCGGTCGACAACAGCGGGCAGATGACCGGGTTGGTCACGGCCACCGGCGCAACGACGACGCTCAACAACACCGGCACGTGGGTGCTGCGCAACTACGTCGATACCACGGGCGGCGGCCTCAGAGACACCTGGCGCGTGGCGACCAACGACTTCGGAGCGGGCGCGGGCAACGCCATCGTCAACAACGGTGTCCTGTCGCTCGCGGCACAACCGGCCACCGGCGTCACCACATTCGACGCGACTGGGGCGTATCTGCCGCTCGGCCAGCAGTTCAATATGCCCGCAGCGGGCGGTCCCGTTCAGGGCCAGTTGTTGGGTGTGAGCACCTTCACGAACGGCGGCATCGTCGACGTGAGCGGTGGCGGCAACAGCGTGGCTGGCAACGTGCTCGTGATTTCCGGCGCCCGGACCGCCGGCACCTACGGCGGCGGGCAATATGTCTCCAACGGCGGTCGTCTGATGCTCAACAGCGTGCTCAACGAAGGCGGCGCGAACAGCCATTCGGACATGCTGGTCGTCGATGCCGCGTCCACGGGCAACGGGGGTGCGACACGAATTCGTGTGAACAACGTGGGTGGCGATGGCGCGCTGACGACGGGAAACGGCATCGCCCTGGTCGACATCCTGAGCACGGCGCCATCGGCAAGCGATAGCGGCGCATTTACCCTGGACCGTCGCGTCGTGGCGGGCCCGTACGAATATCGTCTGTTCCGTGGTGCCGAAGACGGCTCAGGCACCAACGTGTGGTACCTGCGTTCGGACCGCGAACCGGATCCCGCGCCGCTCTACCGGCCGGAAATCGCGGCGTATCTGGCCAATCAGCGGCTGGCGGGGCAGATGTTCGTGCACAGTCTGCACGACCGGCTCGGCGAACCGCAGTCCGTCAACGAGCAGGGTTTCAACATGACGCGCACGGACGATGAAGCATCCGACAAACCGAAATCCGGCTGGTTGCGCATGGTCGGGCGGTGGGAGCGCTCGCAGAGCGCCAACGGGCTGTTCAATGTACGCACTAACGCGTTCCTGCTCCACGGCGGTCTCGAGTTCGCCGACTGGTCGGTGCTCAGCGAGACCGACCGGATTCACGTGGGTGGCATGCTCAGCTACGGCACGGCCAACAGCAACGCCACGGCACAGGGAAACCCGGCGCATGCACAGGGCAAGGTGGAGGGCTGGAGTCTTGGCGCCTACGCGACGTGGTACCAGAACGACGAACACAAACTTGGCGCGTACGTCGACACCTGGGCGCAAATCGGGTGGTTCAACAATCGGGTCGACGGCGACACGCTCGATGCTGCGCGCTATCACGCCGGCGGCGTCGCGGTGTCGGGCGAAGCGGGCTATGCGATTCCCCTGCGCGACGACTGGGTCGTGGAGCCTCAGGCGCAGATCATTTACATCGACTATCACGAGAACGATTTCACTGAGCCCAACGGCACGCGAATCGGCGGCGCCAACTCGTCGGGCCTCGTGACGCGACTCGGCATTCGCACGCACCGCACCTGGGTGCGTGACGATGGGCGCCGGTTTCAGCCGTATTTCACGTTCAATTGGTGGCGTACGACGACCGACAGTTCGGTCTCGTTCAACGCACTTCCGCTGGGCACCATGTACCCGCGCGATCGGTTCGAGGCGAAACTGGGGCTCAATGCCTTGTTTGGCAAGCGATGGACCGGATGGGCGAACGTGTCGGGATCGTGGGGGCAGCAGGACTACCGGCAACTCGCCGTGCGCGCGGGTGTCAAGTACACCTGGTAATGCGCCCGACGCGCGGTGTCCGACGCCGCACCCATGGCGGGCGGGTGGGGGACGGACCGCCCGAAGACCGCCTCAGGACACGTTAAACCGCCTCGACCTTGCCACCGAGCCGCTCGGCCAGCGCGCGGCGGATCGATGCGGCGATCCCCGGGGCATCGAGGCCCACGGAGGCGAGTTGCTGCGCAGGGGTCCCCTGATCGATATACGTGTCGGGCAGGCCCAGTTGCAGCACCGGCGCCAGCACGTTGTTCGCATTCAGCGCTTCGATGCATGCGGTGCCCGCGCCGCCCATCACGGCGCCTTCTTCCAGCGTCACGACAAGGTCGTGCGTGCGCGCCATGTCGAGCACCGTCGTCTCGTCGATTGGCTTCACGAAGCGCATGTTGACCACGCTGGCGTCGAAGTCGTTCGCGACCTGTTCCGCGAGCGCGACCATCGAGCCGAATGCCAGAATCGCGACGCGACGACCCGCCGGGGCGGCGCTTTGGCGACGCGTCTGCGCCCGGCCCACGGGCAGCGTGGAAAGGCCGGGCTCGGTCTTCACACCCGGGCCGGTCCCGCGCGGATAGCGCACGGCGCTCGGCCCCTCGATGCCCAGCGCCGTCTCCAACATCTGACGGCACTCGTTTTCGTCGGCTGGCGCCATGACCACCATGTTCGGCACGCAGCGCAAGTAAGCCATGTCGTAGGCGCCCGCGTGCGTCGCACCGTCCGCACCAACCAGACCGCCGCGGTCGATCGCGAAGACGACGGGCAGGTTCTGCAAGGCCACGTCGTGTATCAACTGGTCGTAGCCGCGTTGCAGGAACGTCGAGTAAATCGCCACGACCGGCCTGAGGCCTTCGGTCGCCAATCCGCCGGCGAAAGTGACGGCATGCTGCTCGGCAATGCCGACATCGTAGTAACGATCCGGGAAGCGCTTCTCGAACTCGACCAGACCGGAACCCTCTCGCATCGCCGGCGTAATGCCGACGACGCGCGGGTCTGCCGCCGCAGCGTCACACAGCCATTCGCCGAAGACCTGCGTATAAGTCTTGGCCGAGACGGTGCCCGGGGCGGCCGGACGAATGCCTTCGCTCGGGTTGAATTTGCCCGGGCCGTGATACAGCACGGGATCGGCCTCGGCAAGCTTGTAGCCGCGACCTTTGCGCGTGACGACGTGCAGGAATTGCGGGCCTCTGAGCGCCTTGATGTTCTCCAGCGCGGGGATAAGGGCGTCGAGGTCGTGACCGTCGATAGGGCCGAGGTAATTGAAGCCGAATTCCTCGAACATCGGGCCGGTCGGCGACACGATGGCCTTCGCATGTTCTTCGAGCTTGTGGGCAAGCTCGCGCATCGGCGCGGGCGCATTGCGCAGCAGCTGACGCACGCTTTCCTTGCCCGCCGAGTAAAACTGGCCGGACATCAGGCGCGTAAGGTACTGATTGAGCGCGCCCACGGGCGGCGAAATCGACATGTCGTTGTCGTTGAGCACAACGAGGAACGGCAGATCGTCATAGACGCCCGCGTTGTTCAGCGCCTCGAATGCTTCGCCTGCCGTCATCGCGCCATCGCCGATCACGGCAATCGCGTGACGCTTCTCGCCCTTGACCTTGCTGGCCAGCGCCATGCCGAGCGCGGCCGAAATCGACGTGCTCGAATGCGCCGTGCCGAACGTGTCGTAAGGCGACTCGTCGCGCTTCGGGAAGCCGGAAAGCCCTTGCCACTGACGCAACGTCGGCATCGCTTCGCGCCGGCCGGTCAGAATCTTGTGGGGGTAGGTCTGATGGCCCACGTCCCATACGATCCGGTCGTTGGGCGTGTCGAAGACGTAATGCAGCGCAATCGTCAGCTCGACGGTGCCCAGATTCGACGACAGATGCCCGCCCGTGCGCGAGACGTTCTCGAGCACGCAGGCGCGCAGTTCGTCGGCCACACGTCGCAATTCTGTGCGCGACAGTGCGCGCAGTTCGGTCGGGGAGGAGAGGCTGGCTAGCAAATCGGTCATGGCTTGGCGTGCGTCCCCGAGGCTCACTTCACCAGTCTGGCGAAGGAGGCCAGCAGGCGATCGATGTCGGCGGCGGTGAGATTGCCCATCGTGGAGATACGGAACAGTTCCTTCGACAGACCGCCCTGGCCGGCGTAGATCACGAAACCGTCGGCCTTGAGCCAGTCATGCAGACGCGGGTAGTCGACACCCGCCGGAAGCTTGTAGGCGCGCAGCACGACCGACGATTCGTTAGGCGGCAGCACGCTGTCGATGCCCAGCGCAGCCAGTCCGGCGCGCGCCTGTTCGGCGAGTGCGCCGTAGTGAGCATGACGCTTTTGCCAGCCGCCGGCGTCGTCCAGCTCACGCAGGGCCTCGACGAGCGCGTAGTAGGCCTGCACGGACGGCGTGAAGGGCGTGTTGCGCTCGGCTTGCAGCTTCGCAAGACGCGCGATGTCGAGGTAGTAGGTGCGGCTGTGCGCTTTGGCAAGGGCGTCTTTGCGCACGAGCACGAACGATACGCCCGGCACGCCGTGCACGCACTTGTTGGCCGTCGCGGCGACCGCCACGATGCCCGAATCGTTGAAATCGATGGCCTCGGCGGCGAAGCTGCTCACGCCGTCGACCAGCAGGTCGATGCCGCGTTCGCGGCAGGCGCTGGCAATGCCCGTCAGGTCGTTCAGGCGGCCCGTCGTGGTTTCGTGATGGATGATCGCCACGTTGGTGTACGGGCGCTTACCCGCCGCATCCGCCGCGTCGAGCTTGGCGACGATCTGCGCCAGGTCGGGCGCTTGCATCCACTCGAAATGAATGACGTCGTGATCGATACGGTACTGCTTGGCGATCTGCGAGATGCGTTCGCCATACACGCCGTTCTCGACGATCAGCAGGCGACCGTTCTCCGGCACGAGGCCGGCGGTCATGCTCTCGACCGCCGCCGTGCCCGAACCGGTCATGAGCACCGGCGTCCATACGGCCGGATCCAGGCCGTAGACGGCGGTTAGCCGTGCGCGGGCTTCGTCTTGCAGGTCGAAGAATTCAGGCTCGCGGTGGCAGAGATCGGGTTGCAGCAGGCTCTTGCGAACGCGCTCGGTCAGCGTAACGGGGCCCGGATTCAATAACAGCATGGCGAAGCTTCCTCGGCAGATGTCGTTCAAAGGGAAAGGGGGCGCTCAGGCCTGCGCCTGAGCGTGTTGTGCAATGTGGGCCATCAGACGCGATTTGACGGCTTCCGGCGTGACGCTCGGACGTGGCAGGCCGTCGGGCGTGCCTGGACGCGTGCTCAGGCAGGCGAAGCGGGGGCCGTCGTTCAGGCTGGCGCTGCGGCCGTCGAACAGTTGCTCGATGACATCGAGCGTGTCGCCTTCGAGCGCAAGGGCATACCCGCTCGCCGCGGCCACCCCGGCGAACGACACCGTCGGTGAAACCGTGGCTTGCGCGCCGGTCGAATCATGCGACGCGTTGTCGAGCAGCAGGTGCACGAGGTTCGACGGACCGTAAGCGCCCAAGGTGGCGAACGCGCCCATGCGCATGAGCGCAGCGCCGTCACCGTCGAGCGCGACCACGCGCAGGTCGGGACGTGCGAGTGCCAGGCCCAGCGCGAGCGTCGTGACGCATCCCATCGAGCCCACCATGTAAAGCTGGTTGGCGCGGTCGTCGAGCGCGTAGAGTTCGCGTCCACAGAAGCCGGTGGAGGCCAGCACCACGGTGCCGTCGAGCGGCGTATGCGCGATGACGCGGGTAAGGGCGTCGCGCCGCGTGGGCATCTCCGATGGCGCGACACCGCGCATGAGGGATACCGGCGCGGGCTGCGCCGGTCGCGTCGGGCGCTCGGCCGGTTGCAACGGGAACGGCGCCACGCTGCCTTTTTGCATCACGAGTGCGTAGGGGCGACCGGTCTCGTCCATGTGACGCACCGCTCGCGCCAGCGCCGGACCGATGGCGGCCGGCTCGGTCGGGAACAACTCCCACGGCACTTCCATGAGGTCGAGCATCGCCGGGGTGATCGGTCCCATGAGCGCATGTTGCGGCTCATCGGTGATGCCCGGCTGGCCGCGCCACGTCACGATCAGCAACTGGGGCAGACGAAAGGTCCACGTGAGCGACGTGAGCGGGCTCACGGCATTGCCGAGTCCCGAGTTCTGCATCATCGTCACCGCGCGTGCGCGACTGCCAACGCCTGCCGTGACGCCGGCCGCGATGGCGACGGCGTCGCCCTCGTTGGCGGCCGACAGATAGTGCAGGGTCGGGTCTTGCAGCACGTAGTTGATGAACGGCGTGAGAAACGAGCACGGCACGCCGGTGTACCAGATGAAGCCGTGCTCGCGCGCGGCTTCGACGAACTGTCCTGCCTCAATCACCTTGCGTCTCCGGAGCAACACCGGCCAGCGGCGTCTGACCATGGGCGAAGTCCGCCGCACGGCGGAACTCTTCCATGTCGTTCACACCGCGCCAGTGACCATGCACGTACTGCACTTCGATGTTGGCGCCATCGGCCGCCAGCGCGTTGATCAGCTCCGGCATGCCAAGCTGGTCGAAGTCGGCGCGCGTCTGCAAGGCGGCGAAAACACGTTGCAGTTGGGCACGGCCGGCCTCGCCGCGTACGCCCAGCAGGCCGATCCAGCGGCCGTTCGGGGCGCGTCCGGCGTCAGCACTGTCGCCGCTGATCTTCTCGAGCCGCACTTGCTGGCCGAACAGGCCGCGATCGTCGCCCGACGAGCAGTACGCAAAGTCGCGCACGCTGGCGTTGGCCGCATTGGCCGCTGGTGCCGCGGTGGAGTCGACCACAACGGTGAAGTCGGCGTCGCTCTCGACCAGATCGCGCACGATGTAGCTGCGGAACAGCAAGTCGCCGTATGAAATCACGGTGTCTTGTGTGAAGGCGTTGGCCACGCGAGCGAGCGAGGCCAGCTCACCCGTCTCGGCGTGCCGCTCGTTGATCGCGAGCGTGATGCCGGCCGTGTCGATGGCGTCGGCGCGATAGCCGCCAACGACGGTGATGTCGTTCACATTCTGCTTCTTGAAGCCGTCCACCAGCCAGCGCAGCAGCGGTTTGCCGGCGACCGGCAACATGACCTTCGGACGGTCGGTCGTCACGCTTTCGAGGTTCTTGCCGCGGCTCGCCGCGAGCACGATGGCCGAGCGCGGCGCGTTGGCGGCAGACAGGTAGCGGTCTTCGGCCTGGGTGTACTCGTCCGCGTCCTGCAGGCGGAAGATCTCGTCGACGGTCGCAATGCGATCTTCGACGTTCACGAGCGTTTCGTTGCGATAAATCTCGGCGGCCACGTTCTGCATGGCCGAGGTGGCTGCGCGCAGGAGGTGGTTCGCCCAGATCACGAGGCTGATGCCGGCTTCGCGGAACACGTCGGTCGGCGTGCTGTAGTACTTCGTCGGCACGATCACGAGCGGGCAGCGATTGTCCCATTCGCGCGCGAACTGCACGATTTCGTCGGCACGCTTGAGCTTGCTGTGGATCAGGATTGCGTCGGCGCCGGCCTGACGATAGGCCTCGGCACGGCGCAGCGCTTCTTCCATGCCCCACCCGGCGATCAGCGCTTCGACGCGCGCGACGATCGAGAAATCGTCATCCGCCTGCGAGTCCTTGCCCGCCTTGATCTTGCCGCAGAACTCATCGATGTCGGCCAGCGGCTGACGCTCGCCTCCGATGAAACTGTTCGTCTTCGGGAAGACCTTGTCCTCGATACACACGCCGGCAATACCGCGTTGCTCCAGCTTGCGCACCAGGCGTCGCATGTTGTTGAAGTTGCCGTAACCGGTGTCGCCGTCGAGCAGGATCGGCAGATCGCTGGCGTCGGCCATGAATTCGAGGTTGTCGACGACCTGTGTCCAGCTGGCTTCGTTGTTGTCGCGAACGCCGAACTGCGCCGAGATGGTCAGGCCGGACGCCCAGATGCCCTTGAAGCCGGCTTCGCGCACGATGCGTGCGGAAATGCCGTTGTGGGCTTCCATCAGGAATTCGAGCTGGTTGCTGCGCAGCATGGCGCGCAGCTGCGCCGCGCGTGTCGCGCTCGGCGGGAGGGAGAATGCGTCGGGAGCGTTCATTCGGACACCATCGTGAGCGGTTCAAGTTGCGGCAGCACTTCCTCGGCAGCACGCTTCACATCTTCAGGGTAGTCGATTTCGATCCACGGGAAACCCGTGACATCCGCCGTTTCGAATTGCGCGCCGCGCTCGAGCAGCAGGTCGCGCACCGCTTCTTCGTGCGGCATCTTGGCGCGGCCCGATTCGACGTAATCGCGTGTGATCTCGGCCAGACGTGTGGCCGTGGCCTCGTTGAACCGGAAGAAGCCGACGGATTCCCCTACGGTGTCGTATTCCAGGCCGACCATGACCTGTTTGCGCAACTCGACGGGCACGCCATCGCGCAGGCACAACTTGACCGGCTCGTCGCCCACTTCGAAATCGCGGTCGATCAGCAGGCGGTTCGCGGTCTTGCCCGCAACGAGCGCGTTGAAAATGCGCTGGTCGTACAGCACGTCGGCGTCCATGACGAGCACGTCGCCCCCGGCGGTCATCGCTTCGGCCGTGACATGCAGCGTCAGCACGCTGCCCAGGTTGAATTCCGGGTTGAGGTAGATCTTGGGGCGCGGCGTCCAGTCAAGACGGTCGAGTTCCCGGCTGACTTGCTCGTGATGAAAACCGAGCGCGAGCACGACGTCCGTGATGCCGGCCGCGGCCAACATGCGAAGGTGGCGCTCGAGCAGCGACATGCCGTCGAACTTCAACAGGCACTTGGGCGACTGCTGGTCTTCGGGCTGGAGCAAACGCAGGCCCATGCCTGCTGCGAGAATAATGGCCCGCATGGTCGATTTCCTTCTTTAGAGCGGTGCAGTATCCGTGGCGGTCGGCAGCGACACGCTTTGTTGCGCGGCGCGTTGGCGGCGCCAGCCACGTTCGGAGAAATGCAGATAGACGAGACCCGGCACGCCGAGCAGCAGCTCGCGCGTACGCTTGGCCAGCGACAGGGCAAGCGCGGCGTCGGCCGGCAAACCCACGAGCGGGGCGAGCAGCAGATAGCCGCCTTCCTGCACGCCGAGCGAGCCCGGCACGAAGAAAGCAGCGCCGCGAATCGCTTGCCCGAGACTTTCGAGCAGCAGGGCGTCGACCCAGCTCACCGGATGCCCGATGAATTGCAGGATCAGCCAGACCTCGGCGGTGCCGACGATCCAGCCCACGAGACTCAGCGCGAAGCTGGCCAGTACCTGACGGCGATGGCCGTACATGCGCTGCACGATGTCATCGACGGCGTCGGCACGATCGAGCAACGACGACCAGTCCCGCTTGGACGACATCTTCGAGAGCATGCGAAACGCCCAGCCGAAAATGCCTCGCCGCTGCGCGACATAGAACGCGTATAGCAGGACGGAGACGAGCGCCGTGGCGAGCAGCATCGGCAGCCACAGGCTGTCGCCTGCGCTGTGCGACGCACCGATGCCGAACACGGCCAGACCGAGCAGCGCAAAGACGATCTGCGCCACGGCTTGCAGCGTGGTGCTCACAGTGATGGCGGCGGCGGCCTCACGACCGGCCATGCCGCGCTGCTTCATCTGGCGCACCATCGCGATCGGCCCGCCGATCTGGCCGGCAGGCAGCAGGCTGTTGACTGACTCGCCGACCCAGCGGGTGAGCGTGGCGCGCCCGAGCGTACATGACTTCGACACCAGGACCTGAATGGCGGCCGCATCGAGCACCAGCGGCACGAGGTGGAAGGCGGCGATAGGCAGCAGGCCCCAGCCGGCCACAGCCAGCGTGGACATCACCGAGCCCGTGCCCTGCCAGATCAGCAGGGCGACGAAAAGGGCGAAACCGAGGGTGAGTGAGACGATAGCGGTCCGGTTCATTTAGCGTTTCGTCCGTCCCAGAACCTGACGAAACACTTGCCGGAAACCGAAATAGGCGATGGCGTCCTTCATATTCGAAATGAAGCGCTGCCAGGCGCCCATGCGCGGGTCGGTCACATACTCGAACGTGAGCGAGATGCGCTCCTCGTTGTCGCCGAGCGGCGTGATCCGATGATGCAGTTTGTCCCCGTCGAAGAACACCAGCGCGCCCGGCGGATAGGCCACGGCGCCATCGACTTGCGGCACGCCCGGATTGCGCGTGTGGAGCCGATACTCAAGCTTGCAGCTCGATTGATCCACTACGCCGAGCAGCAGCGTGTAGCGGCGCCCCTTGTAGTAGGAGGTGTCATAGTGCCAGCCGATGTGATCGCCCGGGCGCGTGTAGTAATACAGCGCGTACGCGTGCGGGTCGTCCTGCGGCGAAGGCAGCAGCTTCTCGCCGGCCAGACGCTCGAGAAATCGCATCAGGGCGGGCGAGCGGTACAACTCGGCCACGAACGGGGCAAGCTCGTCGAGCGTATGGCGGCTCACGCTGCCCCCCTGCTTGTGCCCGGGCAGATAATTCCGGTTCACGTTGGGCGTGACCGCGCGCGCTGCGGCGATCAGTTGCGCCGTGACGGACGCCGGCAGGAACTTCTCCATATAGACGAAGGCGTCCTGCGACTTGAATTCGCGCGTCACGCCATCGACGTCGATGGCATCGAGCGCGCGTTCGATTTCAGCGTCGGCAGCGAAGGCGGCGGGGGCCATCGGCTCGATGGCGTTGGCGTGCTGCGTGGCGTCCGCCGCGTCGGCCTTGACGGCGGGCGCGGGAGGCGTCGGGAGCGTGGGGAGCGGGCGGCGCATCACGCGTACGTAATCCGCGATCACCAGCAGCGCGAACAGCGGCGCGCCGATCGCGGCCGCGATCAGGAACCCGCGCGTGCCGTCGAACAGGGTGACAAGCGGCATCAGATACAGGACATCTTCCGTTTCGAAACCGCCGACGGCGGCCTGCTTCGTTCCCGCCTTGCCCACGCGATCCTCGATGCGCATGCGCAGGAAGAAAATCAGCGCGACGGCGACACCGGCGATCCAGCCCAGCGTCGAAGCCGACAACGGCACGGGCAGCGGAAATTGACCGGGCGCGGCAGCGGCAACGCCCATGCCGATGCCGCCGAACAGCAGCACGGTCACGAGGGCGTCGGAAGCCAGGTCGTACAGGTGACCGATACGGCTCGTCTTGCCGCTGATGCGGGCAAGCTCGCCATCCGTATGGTCGATGAAGTTCGAGAGCACGAGCAGGATGGCGCCCAGGTTGGCCATCGCGTAATTGCCCTGCGCGAATGCCCACGTGCACGCCAGTCCGACGATCAGGCGGACGGTCGTGAGGTGGTTCGGCGTGACCGGCGTATTGACGAGCGGCGTAACGAGCCAACGGGCGAGGCGTGCGTCATATTGACGCGGGCGCGCCGGCGCCGGACGTACGGTTTTGCTAGTGGCCGGCGCAGCAACTGGCGCCGAAATGACTTTCGGTATCGTTTCCATGAGGGGGGAATATATACCCATAAGGCGGTAATGTGCAGTGCACTTAAAACACCTGTCTTTACCGCGACAACCTTGGTGATTCAGGGCATTGACGCGCGAGAAAACCTCGCGCCGCGCTGCGAGCTGACGGCTCCGAAGTCCCCGCCGTCTGCCCCTGTTTGAAGGCTAGTTGATAGGCGTTCCGAGTTCGCGATTATATTCCGCAATAGACCATTTCGCTTTCGCGCCGCCCAGCGTCGTTTTTGGCGCACGGGCCACCGCCCGATGCCGCAGGGTTCGCGCGTTTTACCCCAAAAAACGACTTTTGGTCGGTATAGCGGGGTTCGGGTGTTGCGCGGATAATGGCGGTCCCGTTTGCCATTTTGCGGCGTTGTCCGACCGCACTTCTCCCAATGTCCCAAACCCTTGCCATTCTCACCGGCGCCTCTCGTGGCCTCGGCGCAGCGCTCGCGCGCGGATTGCTCACGCCGGGCACCCATCTCGTGACGCTGGCGCGCCGCACGGACGACGAGCTTGCCGCGCTCGCCAGCGCACAGGGCGTCACGCTTGAGCAGGTCGCTGTCGATCTGGCCGACACGCAAGCCGCCGCGCAGAGCGCCGAGCGCATTTTTGCCTCGCTGCCGCGCGGCGCGACCCGCTACCTGCTGATCAATAATGCCGGCACGGTCAACCCGGTCGCCAATGCCGCAGCATTGACGGACCCGGCGGCCATCGGCGCCGCCTTCGCGCTGAACGTGACGTCCGTCATGCTGCTCACGGCACGCTTTCTCGCTGCGACGCAGGGACTTGCCGCCAAGCGCCAGATCGTGAATATCTCGTCGGGCGCCGGACGCAATCCGAATGCGGGCTGGGCGGTCTATTGCTCGACCAAGGCCGCACTGGATATGTATACGCGCGTGGTCAACGCGGAGCATCGCGAGCACGGCGTGCAGGCTGTCTCGCTTGCCCCCGGCGTGGTCGATACGGGCATGCAGGAGACGATCCGCAGCAGCAGCGTCGAGAGTTTCCCGGCGCTGGCGCGGTTTCAGGCGCTCAAGTCGAGTGGCCAGCTCGCGTCGCCGGAAGATGTCGCCCGTCGCATTCTGGCGCTCACCGAGCGTGACGACTTCGGCCAGACCGAAATCGACGACATTCGCCATTACGCGTAAAAAAACACCGGTCGGCGTATTCGCCGGCCGGTGCCCGCGCTTTCGGACGCTGCGGTGTCGCGCTGTCTGTCGCATCCGATGTGACGGATGCGACCAGTGCGACCAGCGCGCCCGTGCGCTTATTGCTCCGTGCTGGTAATGAAAACGCTGCCGTTGCGCTCCGGCGCGTACAAGATCAGTGTGGGCGCGTGAATGTCGAAGGCGCGCTCGCAGGCCTCTCCGAAGGAATCGAACTGCACGGCCCAGGCGCCGTTGCGCACGTAACAGTGCGTGATGGTGTCGGTGCGCCGATCGAACTCCTGCCCCAGAAACACGCCTTGCGTGTAACACCAGACGACGAATCCGTGAAAGTCGGCTTGCTCCGGCGCGCGAAAAACGCGCCAGCGGGCATCGTCCCGTCCGGCTTGACGCGCCGTCGCGCCCGCTGCCCAACGTTCGAAACCGTCGTGTCGTTTGCGTTGCTCCATGTCGTCGTACCCCCTATGGGTGAACCGCCCTCCGGGTGCCGAAATTCGACATCCCCGGGCGCGTTTTCATAGTCGGAATTTGTTCCCGGCATTTCTATCAGGCAATTCCGAAAGACAGCCGGGAATTTCTCCAAAGGAACAACGGGCGTGGCAAAAAGCGGGACGTGATTCGGACGATAAAGGGGCGCACCGGCGTGCCGCGCGACATCCCGTCAGTCGTAGTGAATCGCCAGCCAGACGGTGGTTTCGCCCTGCGCGGTCCACGCAACACGATGGCGTCGGCCCGCGTCGATCGTGACGGTGTCGCCGGGACGCATGACAAGCGTCTGACCCGGCGTGTCCTCGAAGGCCAGCCCGGCCGCGCCGCTCAGCAGCGCGACCCATTCGTGCTGAGGTTGGTCGTACCAGAAGCCGGAGGGCGAGGCCTGTCCCGTCGAGACGATGCGCTCGACGCGCATGCCCGGGCGCGCAATCAGCGTGTCGAACTGCTCGGCGGCCGCCGGATAGGGGCGTGGCGGCAAGCCGGCAAAAAGATTCGCTTGGGGCAGCAGCGGTTTATCCATACGGTGCAAACGTGCTTCTTTCATGGGTGGACAGAAAGCATACATGGGCTGCCCCTGGCGTAGTCGTCCAGATCAGTCGTCCAGATTTTCGTGCACGGCCGCGTCGCCACGACGCCAGTAAGCCGCCGCCTTGACCCACTTGGGGTTGAGTCCGCGCGTCTCGATGAGGTGACGTCGAACGGCCTTCGCCACGCCGGCCTCCGCGGCAACCCAGGCGTGCAGATCGCCGGAGGGCAGAGTGGCGACCTCGAGTGCGTCGATCAGGGCGGTGCTTTGTCCGGCCGGGGTGCCTTCGCGGTAGATCCATTCCACAACGACGTCGGCTTCGCTCGCGAAGCGCAGACGATCCGCCGGGCCATCGACTTCCGCGAAGACGAAGACGAGCGCCCCGGCCGGCAGTTCGGCCAGACGCCGCGAAATGGCGGGCAGCGCCGTATCGTCACCGATCAGAACGTAACCGTCGAAGTTCATGGGGATGATGAACGAGCCGCGCGGTCCACCGACACCGAGCTTGTCACCCGGTTTTGCCGAGCGCGCCCACGCGGTGGCAGGGCCGGATTCGTGCATAGCAAAGTCGATGACGAGCGTTCTGGTCTCGGCGTCGAACCGGCGCGGCGTATAGTCCCGCATCAGTCGCGGGGCTTCGCCCGGCGCTGGTTTCGCAATCCCTTCGGGGCCGATACGCGGCACGCTCAGCTCGCCGGTTTCCGGATTAGGGAAGAAGAGTTTGACGTGATCGTCGAAGCCGGGACTGTTGAAACCCTCCAGGTCATCGCCGCCAAGGGTCACGCGCAGCATGTTCTGCGTGAGTGCGTCGACGCTGCGCACTTCCAGCACACGCAAGCGAAGTTCGTGGCGTACGCGTTGTGGCGTGCGATCGGGGGTGACGTTCGGTGCAGCGTTGTCTTGCATCAGAGTCGCTCCAGTTGCTGTGCTGCCGCGTCGAGAATCGCGGCGAACGCGTTGGCCTGTTCGGTGGTGAGCGGCTCGCCGCCCAGCCGCAAATGCACCGCGTATTTGAAGTTATGCAGCGCACGCATGACTTGCGGCGGCATGTCTTCCGAGCGCTCGCGACGGCTCGCGAGTCGTGCCAGCAGTTCGGTCACGGCATCCTCGTTCTCGGCCAGATACTCGCGGCCGGCGTCGGTGATTTCGTACGACTTGCGCTGGCTGTCGCCAGTGTTTTCCTGCACACGGATGTAGCCCATTTCTTCGAGCAGCGTGAGTGTGGGATAGACCACGCCGGCGCTCGGGCTGTACGTTCCGTTCACGCTTTCCTCGATGGCTTTGATGAGTTCATAACCGTGGCGCGGTTGCTGTGCGATCAGATGCAACAGCACGAGGCGCAGGCCGCCATGGCTGAAAAGTCGACCACCACCCCGTCCCCCTCGGCCGCCGCGCTCTCCACGCTCTGCACGCTCCGAGGGGCCCTCGTCGCCACGTCCGAACCGACCTTCTCCGAACCCTTCATGTCCGCCGCGCCGCCCATGACGCCCTCCGCGTCGTTCGTCGCCAAAATCCATTCTGTCGAGGTCCAGCGGGCCTCGGCCCATGAAATCGCCACGTGATCCACGCATGATGCGACTCCCTATCGATGTAGTTAAGACGTGTTTACGATATATCTAAATTGCATCGAAAGCAAAACTATTTTTACGTTGATCCGAAAAGTCGAGGGGAAATGACCGTGGGATAAGGGGTTCGACGCGCCTGGCGCCGTGTGGCTGGTATATCGAAACTGTCGAAAAACTATATCGAAATGTGCAATTCGACAGGAAGCACGCAGCGGCGCAGGCGCGCGGAGAAGCGTGGCAAGTGCGGCAAGTGCGGGAAGCACCGCCGCCGGCGGAATGACGTTGGCGAAGCGAGCGACGATCGCGTAGGAAGCCCGGGCAACGCAGTGGCCGATGATGGAGGCCGATGAAGGTGCTGGATAGCGAAGCCCGCCGCGCGCCGCAGAGGCTCGCGCGGCGATTCGATGCTTACTGCAGCGACGGCAAATCCGTCTGAAGCCACTTGCGATAGCGCTTGTTCAACTCGCCGTTGGCGGTATTGCGCGTGACGAAGTCGTTCACGCTGGCCAGCAGTTCGGGTTGGTTCGGGCGCATCGCAATACCCATTGCCTGTTGCAACAGGTTGAACTTGGGCTCGAACTGACCCGGTGCGCGTGTGTTGATGACGTTCGCGACCGTCACCGAGCAACCGATGGCATCGACCTGACCGGAGAGGAGCGCCTGCATGGCGGCGGCATCGTCATCGAAGCGGCGAATTTCGGTGCCTTCAGGGGCGGTTTTCGTGACGGCGGTGTCTTGCGTGCTCGCACGCGCGACGCTCACGCGAAGTCCTTTCAGATCGGCCGCCGACTTGATGGAAGTCCCTTTCTTGCCCAGCAGAAGAATCGTCGCGGCCGCATACGGTTTGGAAAATTGCACCTGTTTGGCGCGCTCGGGCGTGATCGCAAGCGACGCGACGAGCACGTCGACCTTGCCGGAAAGCAGATAGGGAATACGGTTCGGCCCAGTGACGGGCACGAGGTTGAGCTTCACACCCAGATCGCTGGCGAGCAGCCTGGCGACGTCGGCGTCATAGCCATCGGGCTGCGCCTGCGCGTTGGTCGTGCCATACGGCGGAAAGTCGATCAGCATGCCGACATTGAGCGTGCCCTTCTTCTTGATGTCCGCGACCGTTTGCGCGTGTGCGGGCGTGACGAACAGAGACGCGGTGCTCGTGAGCAGGCTGCCAAGCGTGCCGCCCAATGAGCCGACGAATCCGGCAGGCATCGCGGCAACGCCGAGCGTGGCGAGGAAATCGCGTCGGGACTGGCCCCTGGCGTTACCTGATGGCATCGAGCGTTCGGCGGGGTGATTCGACGACGACTCGACGTGAGCCGGGTGACGCGAAGACTTGCGTGTCATGCGGAATCTCCTGTGTTCGCGAAGACGTCGTCAGTGGCGTGCATGTCGTGAAAGGTCCAACGACGCTGGGTGAGCGCTGGTGACGCGGAATGTCCCGAGCGATGGTAGCGGCCGGTGTGGGAGGCGTCCACTCCGCACAAACCCCCAGAGGAAACCCTGAGTCGATGGGCAACGCATCGCAAGGCGAGCGACGCACGCAAACGTTGCTGAGGACCGCGAAGTCACGCGTTGCTGCTTGGCGAGCGATGAGCAACAAGTCGTGAGCAACAAGCGACCAGCAGCCGCGTGCGGACGAAAAAAAACGGTGCCGAAAGATCGGCACCGTCTTCAGGTACGGCTTTGAAACCCCGACCGTTCGCGCTGCGTGAAGCTCACCGCAGCACGCCGGTGAGTGTTACTGAGCGGCGTCCTTGACCTTCTTCAGCGGGCGAACCTTCACGCGCACCGAAGCCGGCTTTGCCGGGAACCAACGCTCTTCACCCGTGAACGGGTCCTTGCCGAAACGCTTTGCCTTGGCAGCGATTTGTTGCGACGTGACCTTGAACAGGCCATGCAGCGTGAATTCGCCGGCGCCCTTCTTGTGCAGGGAGTTGATGATCGTGGTTTCGAGCGCGGCGAGCACAGCCTTGACGTCCTTGACGGCGACGGCCGAGGTTTCGGCGATGTGTGCTGCGAGCTGGGTCTTGTTGAGTGCTTCCTTAATCGGCGAGACCTTGGCGGCTGCCTTCGGAGCAGCCTTCGGGGCTGCCTTCGGTGCTGCTGCCTTCTTCGCTGCCGGAGCCTTCTTTGCTGCCGGAGCTTTCTTCGCCACAGGGGCCTTCTTTGCTGCTGCTTTCTTTGCCGTTGCCATATCGATCCAATCGATGAGAATAAGAAAGTGCCGTCGGAGAACGGCCACCCGAATGTTACGTCTTGCTGCGCCGACGATTCTACCTAAGAAATCGCTTTATGCGAGTAGTGCGCGCATTATGTTGCGCACTTGCCGCACAAGGCTCTGCGGCGTTCACGCCGTATTTCGAATCGTTTCGAACGCGACGTGATGACGCCGGGTCGCTGCAACGATTCCGTCCCTTAATTCGAGAGGCGATTACGCGACGCCTTTGCACGCATTCCTGGCGCGTCCCGGGGCGCATTTTTCGACGCGGATTTTTGCGCGATTCTTGTGCGCATTCTATGCGTCGGTGATGTGTTCTCGCGACGCCGCAGTGGCATGCCGCGAGATCGCCCACCGCCCGAAAACCCTTAGAAACGCTGCATTTCGCAGGTCTCGCAGCGGCCGTCGCTATTGCACCAGGCGTCGGTAAGCGTCGAGCCGTCGGCACCGAACGTGATGTCGTGTCTGGCGCCATAGCTGCCCGCGAGTTGGAGGCGATCGCCCGCGAGCGTGCCCTGCACGGTGGTGTGAACGTTCGGCTCGACGTCGTCGACGCTGCCACTCACTTGCGATCCGTTGAGCGCGAGCGCCATGAGACGTGTCATCGGTTTGCCGAACAAGCCCCACCACGGCGGCGCGTTCGTGCACATGCCGCGCCAGCGTCCCGACGGATTCACCAGTCGGGAAGCGCTCGGGGCACTCGTCGGCACGACGGCCCCCGGTGCAATCTGTGCCGTGGGTGGAATGGGCGGCGTGACGACTGTGGCGCCGGCAGGAGCCGGGGCGTTGATGGCCGCGACGTCGCGCGCGACCTCCGGCGACTGGGCGTTGGCCGCACTTGTGGCGTTCACGGCATTGAGCCCGGCCGTGTCGCCGATGGTGCTCGGAAGCGGTGTATCCGCGTTCGGCGCGGCCGTCGCGGCGATGCTCGCGTTCTGTGCCGCAGCCGCAGGCGGTGCGTAGGTGGTGGTCGCAGCGGCGGGTGCGGCGGGTGCAGCAGGCGCCGGCGCCACGCTGAAGGTGCCGGGCGCGCCGTCCACGCGCACCATGTCGGCAGGCAGGCCGTCATTGGGCACCGGCGCCAACGCCGCCGCGCACACGTGACACGACATGCGCGAAAGACTGTTGCGCGTGAGCGGGCGGGTGCCGTACAGACGCTGGCTGCCTTGAGCGCCGTCGCGCAGAATCGTGACGTAAGGCGTGTCGTCGAGCAGGTAATCGATCTTGGCGCAGGACGGGGCGTCGGTCTGCATCGTGACATCGGCCGAAAATACGCCGCCGAGCGCGCGCGTAGGCAGCACCGACACCGATGCCGAACAGTCGGCAACGATCTGTGCGCAGTTACAGGCCGCGACCGGCGCGCGCGACGGCCCCGCGTTCGTCGATTGCGCGTGAGCGTGTCCGGCGAAGCCGAGCATGCCTGCGACGAGCCAACCCGCCGCCATTCCCAACGTTGTGAAACCCCGCATGATGTTTTCCCGAATGTTGCGGCATGTCCTATGCTGCGGATAGTCGATCAAAAGGCATCGGCTGACAAGAGCCGAAAACCGTGAATATCAAGGGAGAACGGGCCCTTTTCAAGGGATGCCGACACGATGGCGAGTCACAGGATGTCACGCAAAATTCGGATTCCTCTCGTATCCCGGCATCGATAGTGCGGTCTACACTTCACAGATACGTCTCTTTATCTGGAGCCATGCATGCCTGTCGACCGCACACGTGACCCTGGTTCTTCCGATGCAAAGACGGTCTCTCCGTCCTCTCGTCGTCCTCCGGCTTCTTCCGCTTCCCTCGCTTTTTCGTCTTCCCCACGGCCTGTTGCAACGCCGTCTGCGAATCGCGTACTTGCGATGCTGGCGACGCTTTTTTTCGCGATGGGGCTCATTACGTCGCTCAACGACATTCTGGTGCCTCACTTCAAGGCCGCCTTCGACCTGACGTATCGCGATGCGGCGCTCATTCAGTCGAGTTTCTTCGCCGCGTACTTCGTCGTGTCGTATCCGGCAGGGCAGTACACCGCCCGGGTCGGCTTCCGGCGCGCACTGGCGAGTTCGCTCTGGCTCGCCGGACTCGGCTGCGCGTTGTTCTTCCCGGCAGCCGCCCTGGTGTCCTACCCGTGCTTTCTTGCCGCTCTTTTCGTGCTCGCGAGCGGCGTCACATTGTTGCAGGTCGCAGTGAACGCCTATGTCGAGACGCTCGGCTCGCGAGGGGCGGCAGCCAGTCGCCTCACCCTCGTGCAGGCATTCAACTCGCTGGGCACGACCGTCGGCCCGCCGCTCGCCGCGCTCTGGATCCTCGCGCCGCAGGTGAGTGGCGTGGCGGCGGGTGGCGCGCACCCGGTCGATTCCGTGCGCGCTCCCTACGGGCTGCTCGCCGTCGTGCTGCTGCTCGGCGGCGTTGTCCTGTGGCGTCTGACGCTGCCGGAGCCGGGCGGGAGCGACACATCGCCGCCGGGTGTGCTCGGCAACGTTCGCAGCCTGTTGGCGCACCGTCCCTTGCGTTACGGCATCGTGGCGCTATTTCTTTATGTCGGCGCGGAAGTGAGTATCGGAAGTTTCCTGATCGTCTATCTGACGCAAACGCCGACGGGCATTGCCGACCACGCGCACGCGAGCCGTTATCTGGCACTGTACTGGGGCGGGGCGATGGTGGGGCGATTCGTCGGCGCGTGGCTGCTGCGAAAGGTGTCGCCCGGGCGAATGCTCAGCCTTTGCGCGCTCTACAACCTCATGTTGATACTGGTGTCGCTGGTGCTGCCGGCATCTTTCGCCATGTGGCTGTTGCTGGCTTGCGGCCTGGGCAACGCGATCATGTTTCCGACGATTTTCTCGTTGTCCGTGGGTGGGCTGGGCGCGCGGGTAAGCGAAGGCGGCGGACTGATCTGCATGGCGATCGTCGGGGGCGCGGTGCTGCCTTATCTGCAAGGGGCGCTGGCGGATGGGGTCGGGATCGTGCTGTCGTTTCTGGTGCCGGCGCTCGCCTATTGTTATATCGCGGGCTTTGGCGCATGGTGCGCGCGCACCATGCCGGTGTCCGACGCTGGCTCCGGTGCGACGCGCGCCTGCGGCGAGACGTCCACTTGAGATCAGCCTGGATTGCCGAACGTATAGCGCCCGAAGATGAACAGCACGATTTCTCGGTTCTGCCCTCTGGACAGGCGCTGATTGACCGAAGCGGCTGCGCGTCAAAGAAGTCCTTTGGCGTCAACGACATACTGCGGATATCGACGCGTTATTCACCGGGTTGTGAACATTTTCTGTGGATAACACACCCTTCTGGGTTCACATCCTGCCTTTGCCGCGTTCGGTTGAGTTCTGCGCCTGACCGACACGGACGACGGTCGCCATCATGGCGCAGCAAATGCGCTCGATATTTTTTCTCCTTCCGATCAAGCACTTGCGATAGCTATCCGCGAGTTGTCCACCGGCTTGCAAACAGATTCTGTGGATAACGAAGTGCCCTGCAAACCCGCGCCACGCCTCGTTTTGCAGCACGTGGCCCAACTTTCGCGCGCGGAAAATCTTCCTTGTCGGATCAGGCACTTGCGATGCTTTTCCGCAAGTTATCAACGGGCTTGTGAACAAAAAATGTGGATAAGCCGTTGATTTCTATAATCTCAATATATGAGATTAATGTTTACATGTTGACATTGTCGATGCGGCGGAATTACGATGCGCTTCATACCGGTGGACGGATACGTTCAGGAGACGACAGTGACGGAACGACGCAAACAGAAAGTGGCGATCATTGGCTCGGGCAACATTGGCACCGACCTGATGATCAAGGTGATGCGCAACAGTGAGCATCTGGAAATGGGCGCGATGGTCGGTATCGACCCGGCCTCGGACGGTCTGGCGCGTGCGCAGCGCCTGGGCGTGCCGGTGACGGCCGGCGGCATCGACGGCTTGCTGGCCATGCCGGGCTTCGAAGACATCCGCATCGCCTTCGACGCGACGTCGGCAAAAGCCCATGCGCATCACAACGAGTTGCTGCAAGCCCGGGGCGTGCAGGTGATCGATCTGACGCCAGCGGCCATTGGCCCGTACGTGATTCCGTCGATCAATCTCGACGCGCATCTCGACGCGCGCAACATCAACATGGTGACGTGTGGCGGTCAGGCGACGATTCCGATGGTCGCGGCCATTTCGCAAGTGGCCAAGGTGCATTACGCGGAAATCGTCGCGTCGATTTCCAGCAAGTCGGCAGGCCCCGGCACGCGCGCCAACATCGACGAATTCACTGAAACGACGTCCAAGGCCATTGAAGTGCTGGGCGGCGCGTCGCGTGGCAAGGCGATCATCGTGCTCAATCCGGCCGAGCCGCCGCTCATCATGCGCGACACGGTGTTCGTGCTCTCCGAGCCGGGCGATCAGGCCGCCATCGAAGCCAGCATTCAGGCGATGGTCGACAAGGTGCACGCGTACGTGCCGGGCTACCGCCTCAAGCAGAAGGTGCAGTTCGAGCTGTTCGACGCATCGCGTCCGCTCAACGTGCCGGGACTGGGCAAGCTCACGGGTCTGAAGACCTCGGTATTCCTCGAAGTGGAAGGCGCCGCGCACTACCTGCCGGCCTACGCGGGCAATCTCGACATCATGACCAGCGCCGCGCTGGCCTGTGCCGATCGCATCGCCGCCACCCGCCTGGCGCTCGCGGCCTGAACGTCGCACGCGCTAACAGGAGACACACCTCATCATGACCCAGAAAAAGCTCTATATCTCCGACGTGACGCTGCGCGACGGCAGCCACGCGATTCGTCACCAGTACAGCATCGCCAACGTGAAGGCGATTGCTGCGGCGCTCGACAAGGCGAAGGTCGATTCCATCGAAGTGGCGCACGGCGACGGCCTTGCCGGTTCGAGCTTCAACTACGGCTTTGGCGCACACACCGATCTGGAATGGATCGCCGCCGTCGCCGAGACCGTCACCCATGCGAAGGTCGCCACGCTGCTGCTGCCGGGCGTCGGCACGGTGCACGACCTGCGCGCGGCCTATGACGCCGGTGCGCGCGTGGTGCGCATTGCCACGCATTGCACGGAAGCCGATGTCTCCCATCAGCACATTGCCTATGCCCGCGAACTCGGCATGGACACGGTGGGCTTCCTGATGATGAGTCACATGACCACGCCGCAGCATCTGGCCGAGCAGGCCAAGCTGATGGAATCGTACGGCGCGGAGTGCATCTACGTGGTCGATTCCGGCGGTGCGCTGGGCATGAACGATGTGCGCGACCGTTTCCGTGCATTCAAGGACGTGCTCAAGCCCGAGACCCTGACCGGCATGCATGCGCACCACAACCTGAGCCTCGGCGTGGCGAACTCGATCGTCGCTGTGGAAGAGGGCTGCGATCGTATCGACGCAAGTCTGGCCGGCATGGGCGCCGGCGCGGGGAACGCCCCTCTGGAAGTGTTCATCGCAGCCGCGTCGCGTCTGGGCTGGAACCACGGCTGCGATCTGTACACGCTCATGGATGCGGCCGACGACATCGTGCGCCCGTTGCAGGACCGCGCCGTGCGTGTGGACCGTGAAACGCTGGCGCTTGGCTATGCAGGTGTGTATTCGAGCTTCCTGCGTCATGCGGAAGCAGCGGCCGCGCGCTACGAACTGAAGACCGTGGACATTCTGGTCGAACTGGGCCAGCGTCGCATGGTGGGCGGTCAGGAGGACATGATCGTCGACGTCGCGCTCGACTTGCTCAAGCGTCGCGCAGCCTGATCGAAGGGCAGGAGGACGCACGACAAAACGTTGTGCGATGGCGTCGCTTCGTTGCACTGGTGCGAAGCGTCGCCCGTGGGCTTCGGGCCCATCCGGATGTCACCCAAGGCGTCACCCAGCGTCATATTTAGCAAGTGGCCTCTCCGTGCCGATGCCGGCCCTCGTCAGACGGGCCGGCTTTTTTTATTGCTTCTTTATCCGCGCAGGTTGCCCGACCAGCCGAGTTGACGGCTGATCTGCGCCGCTGCGTGTTTCACGCTCGGCACGAGTTCCTGCATGCGCTCGCGGCTCATGTACTTGGTCGTGCTCGACACGCTGATGGCGGCGACGATGCGCTGACTCGCGTCATAGATAGGGGCGGCCACGCAACGAATCTGCGGCGTGTCGTCCTCCAGATCCAGCGCATAGCCGTGGCGCGCGTAGTCGTGCATGCGGGAGAGCCAGGCATCGGCATCGACGGAATGCGACGTCGTCTGCGATTGATAGTGCTCAAGCTGCGCGCGCCATTGCGCCTCGTCCTGATCGAGCAGCAGGGCTTTGCCCACGCCCGTCACGCAGATCGGCTTGCGCCCGCCAATGCGCGAGCTGATCTCGATCGCGCGTTGACCGGGGAGCTTATCCAGATACATCACTTCCCAGCCGTCGGCGATCGCCAGATGCACGGTGTCCTGCGTTTCGCTGGCGAGCGCCTCCAGTGTCGGGCGCGCCACGCGCGGCAGGTCAATCTGACGATACGCGAGAAAGCCGAGTTCGATGAGCTTGTTGCCGAGCCGATAGCCGCGACGCGGCTCGAAGCGCAGGTAGCCCGCGTGCACGAGCGCCGACGCAATGCGGTGCGTGGTCGACGGTGTGATGCCCGTGTGTGCGGATAGTGCGGGCACGGTATCGATACCGGCCGCCACCGCTTCCACGATATCGAGTCCTCGGAAAAGTGTCTGGCTGGCGAGGGTGCGCGGGCGTTCGGCGTCAGGGGCCGTCGTCTTGACCATCAGGCGCTCCCGAGCGCGAGCAGGCGCTCGTAGACATAGCACTTGAGGGCGACGTAATGCGATGGTTCGGGGGCCGATAGTTCGATGCCGTGCAGATGTCCGTCCTCGCCTTGCTGCACGCCGCGAATCGTGCCGGCGGTGTCGATCGGCATGTCGATGTCGCCCACGCGCACACGGAAGGCCAGCTGCACGGTCTCGCCCGGCGCACCCAGTGGCGTGTCCGCGAGCAGCGACACGCCTTCGGCGCTGATGTCCTGCAACAAGGCCAGATGACGCGGGGGCGCCGTTGTGTTGGCACTGGCACCGGCATCCGCGGTGCCCACCGAGACCACGAGCCTGGCGGGCACGCGCTGGGAGCGACGCAGCACCTTGCGACGGATCTGTGCCGGCGCCGAGAGGACGACGTAATCGAATGGCAGGCGCTCGACGCGCTCGACCGTGCAGACGAAGTGATAGATGTCTTCGCCCGAGAACGTCCAGAGTTCGAGCCGTTCGCTCGCTTGCAGGGTAGGGGGCGCGGCGCGCCCGCTGGGCGCCGTGACAAACAGCATCTGATTCGGTGCATGACCGATGACGCGGGTGCGCACGCGCTGCGAACCCGCGCCGGGCGGTAGTTGAATTTGCAGCCAGTCGCCAGGACGCAGATTGAGGTCTGTGAGTCCATACTGCGCCGACGTAGCCGCAGCGCCCCCTGCGGTCTGGGGAGCCGAGTCAGTGGGGGCTTGCGTCGCGACGTTGACGTCTGCCAACGCCGTCTCGTTCTCACCGAGCGTAGCCACGCGATGGGGCACGAATGCGGTGAACAGCCAGTCGCGTCCCGCCTGTGTCGGCACGATGTCGCCAGCGGCCAGCAGCGGCTCGCCGTTACGGTCGACGATGGCCCAGGGCAGGGCTCCGCCCAACGGAATCTCCTCGGGGGTCAGGGCGACGAGCGGGAGGCCCGGTGCGAGCGCGGGCGTCGCGACGGGCGGTTGAGCAGATGTGTTGGTAGACATAACGATTGAGCGAAGTGGGCGCTCGCCGGAGCGCCTGAGACGACCGTAGACGTCAGATGTGGCGAAAGTCTACCGCGACGCATCGGCACTTGGCGAGAGGGGACGCGATTCCGCAGGGCCAATATTGCGCGCCAGCGTCTGCACAAGCTGCGTAAGTGGGCACTCGCTGGGGTGACGCGGGCGAGGGAAGACGCACACGCGTCGATGCCTGCGCACAGCGGATTGGGCGCGTGTCCGTCCTGAAGGACGCCGCGCGTTCGATGTCATCTCCCTATAGTCGACGGTTTGCCGGCGGGCCCGGCGACGTTCTGGCGGGAGGATGCGATGTGGTACCAACAGTGTGCAGGTGCAATCGGCCGGGGGCCGG
Source organism: Pandoraea vervacti (assembly GCF_000934605.2). Lineage (NCBI taxonomy): Bacteria > Pseudomonadati > Pseudomonadota > Betaproteobacteria > Burkholderiales > Burkholderiaceae > Pandoraea > Pandoraea vervacti. The sequence goes on from NZ_CP010897.2 coordinate 1,655,136, forward strand.
ACTGGGGGATGAAGGAGCGCACGGAAGTGGCGATCGATCCACCAGGCACGCGCGAGGCGGCGGCGTGCCGTCGCGCGGCGCGGGCGGACTTCGGCACGAGGCTGACCTTGGCCGCCAACGCTGCGCGCAATGTGCAACTTCAGGCGAATGCCGAGACGAGGCAGGCCAACGGAGCGACGACGTTGTGTCGTACCGATCCGGCACTGGCGAAGACGTTTGCGAAGGCGTGGGCAGGACTCTGGGTGACGACCGGGCCCAGCCAGCACTTCTATCGCAAGGAGTTCGCGCTGGCGCATGCACGCGACGCGCGTCTGGCGCAGAACCAGCGGCAGGTCGAAGCGATGTTGGCGCCCACTCAGGGCGAAATCGCCTCTGCGTCCGAGACAGGGCACGTCGAACGTCTTTGTGACGACGTGAGCGCCTGGCTCGACACCCTGGCGGCGACCGGTCAGCGTGGTTGGGGGTTTCGTGCTGCACGCGACATCCTGTCGCTCGTGGGCAACCTCTCGTTGCTCGGCGTCATCGCAGCGGGCGTCTATCGTGAGCGGGAAGTGGATGTCGGAATCCACCCAGACCCCCACCTCGACCTCCACACCGGCGTCCCCACCGATATCCCCACGGGTATGGATGGCTGGGCATCGGCCGGTGTCGTGCGAGGCATGACCGCGGCCAACACCCCGTTCGGCGTGCCGTGGGCGGACTGGTCGCTGCTGGCGTTCGAAGGCGTCAAGGGCGTATTGACGCAGTCGTTGGGTTCGCCCACGCTCATTCGCCACCACGCGGTAGATGAAATTCTCAAGCGAATGGATGCCGGGTGTCGTTTGCTCGAAGCGTGCGTGTTGCTGCCGTCGGCTGGGACGGCATCCGCGGCGCCCGCGTCGTCATGGCGGAACACGCTGGCAAGGCTGACCCGCGCACGCGATGTCGCCACGCTGTTTACGTTCGCCAATTCGGCGGTGCCGCCCGCACGGCTGGGGCTATGGGTGCCTTCGTGGTTCTCCGGCGCATCGGAGACGGCTGACGGTTATCGCGGCGTTTTGCGTGTCGCCGGATTGATGCTCGACTCGTGTCGCGCGGTAACCAGCCTGCTCGGCACGTGGGCGCGCAACGAAGCCTTCGCTTGCGACGCTGCGCGCCTCACGCAGCGATGGCATGCATTGTGCGAACGGCTGGCGCATGTGTCCTGCGAAGACAAGGGGGCGATACAAGGCCGCGTCGCCCGCGTGACACAACTCGTGCAGCATTGCGATACACCGCTGCTTGCGAAGATTGCCTCGCAGCCGACCTTATGCGAGTGCTTACTCGCTTCCCGCCGTCCTTTGTCGGCAAGTCAGATCGCGCTCGCCTGCGGCGAATTCGATGTGCCATGCCATGCATCGAGTGTCGATGGACTGAACTACCTGAGCCTGCACCCGGCGGAGAGTCCGTGGGGCCTGCGATGGACGGGCGACGCCTGGGAGGGAGGCAGCACAACGCCGGTGCGGGCGTCCTATCGCCTGTTGCTGCTGTATCAACACTGGAGCGCGGCGCTGCTGGAGCGGGCGGTGGGTGCATTGCCCTGTATGGCGGCGCAGGACGACGCAGAGCAGAGGGAAGGGAAGACGCAAAAGCAGCCGCGCACCACAGCGTCGGTGCCTATCGGGCGCGTCATGCCGGTCGGGCTGGCGGACGGCCGCGCCGAGCGCCGTGACACGCCATCTATCGAGGTCGAGTCCACCTGGATTTGAGGTGGCGTGCGGTGTCGGCGACAGGGTTCCGATACCGAGCACTGCCAACTGTCATGTGTCTTGCGGCGGCAAGGTCGACCCGACGCTTTGGCGCAGTCTGAGCGGCGCCGAGCGACGGCAGATGCAGATGCTCGCGTCGCGTCGTCAGTGACGCAGGCAAGGGCAGAGGTTCGGTGATCGGCCGCGATGGCCGATCACCAGTTCGTCTCGCGCTCCGGCGTCGCCGTGATCTTGTGGATCGAGAGGTCGGCGCCGTAGTACTCCTGCTCGTCGTCGAGCCGTAGTCCGGTGATCCGTTTGATGACGCCATACACGACGTAGCCGCCGACGAATGCAATGGCCACGCCCGTGAGCGTGCCGATGACCTGGGCGATGAAACTCACACCGCCCATCCCGCCGAGCCACGTTTGCCCGAAGATTCCCGCAGCGAGCCCGCCCCAGATGCCGCATACCCCATGCAGCGGCCACACGCCGAGCACGTCGTCGATGCGCAAACGGTTTTGCGTCACGGTAAAGAGCCACACGAACAGGCCGCCGGCCACCGCACCCACGACCAATGCGCCGAGCGGATGCATGACGTCCGAGCCGGCGCACACGGCAACGAGACCAGCGAGCGGGCCGTTGTGAATGAAGCCGGGGTCGTCCTTGCCGACCCACATCGCCATCAATGTGCCGCCGACCATCGCCATGAGCGAGTTCACGGCGACCAGTCCCGAAATGCCGCCAACGCGCTGCGCGCTCATCACGTTAAAGCCGAACCAGCCGACGATCAGAATCCACGCACCCAGCGCGAGGAACGGGATCGACGACGGCGGATGTGCCGAGACTTGCCCCTGACCGTTGTAACGTCCGCGACGCGCGCCGAGGTGCAATACCGCAGCAAGCCCGATCCATCCGCCCACGGCGTGCACGACCACCGACCCCGCGAAATCGTGGAACGGCGCACCGAGCGAGCGAGTGAGCCAGTCCTGAATGCCGAGATGGCCGTTCCACGCAATGCCTTCGAAGCACGGGTAGATCACGCCGACGAGGAAGAACGTCGCAACAGACTGGGGGTGGAATCTGGCGCGCTCCGCAATGCCGCCGGACACGATGGCCGGAATGGCGGCGGCGAACGTCAGCAGGAAGAAGAACTTGATGAGCGCGTAGCCGTTGTGCTCGGCGAGCACCGTGGCGCTCGACCAGAAGTCGACGCCGTACGCGAGCGGGTAGCCGATGAAGAAATACGCAAGTCCTGAGACGGCGAAGTCCGTCAGGATCTTGACCAGCGCGTTGACCTGATTCTTTTTGCGGACGGTCCCGAGCTCAAGAAACGCAAAACCGGCGTGCATGGCAAGCACCAGGATCGCGCCGAGCAAGAGGAACAGCACGTCGCCGGGGGGATGGGAGTTGGGCATGAATGTGCTCTTTTGGTGCAAACGTGACGAGAAATGAAGATATGCAAGAGCAATGCCAGATATTGTTAGTTCTTTGATTTTTCGAGATGTTTTGTTTGCTGGTATGGCGTTTGACGCTGGGCGTTGCACGTCTGTGGTGCTGCGATGGGCCGGCGTGATCGATCCTCGTGCATGCGCCGTGCGCGATGCGTCTCGCGAACCCGCGGTATAGAATCGGGCGTCCATCGACATGCGCACCCGCAACGCTCCAATGCGCACTCACCACGACCCATCACTGAGGAAAACCATGATTTTTGAAATCGCCCAGATCGAAGTGAAGCCCGGCAAAGAGGCCGAGTTCGAGCAAGGTGTTGCAAAGGCTGCGCCTCTGTTCAAGGGCTCGAAAGGCTGCCACGGCATGCGTCTGCTCAAGTCCCTCGAGCAGCCGACGCACTACAGCCTTGTCGTGACCTGGGAAACGCTGGAAGACCACACCGTGCATTTCCGCAACTCGGATGCCTTCCAGCAATGGCGCGCACTGGTGAGCGAGTGCTTCGCGGCGCCGCCGAACGTCGGTCACGTGACCGAAGCCCTGATCGGCTTCTGAGATCGACGCGGGCCAGGCGCCCGCAAGGTCTGACAGCGGTGAAGGCCAGAGCGCTTTCGCCGCTTTTTTTGACGGCGTGCTGACGGCGCCAGACGGATGCAACGCAAGCTAAGGGTTAACGCGGTGTCGTGCATCAAAAGTTTTCAGATAACATGCAAACCAGAAAAGCATTGGACGATGTGAGAGGATGACCACCAAGCCCAAGACCCTGACCGAGCAGGTCGCGCAGCAGTTGCAGGACGCGATCCGGCAGGGTGTCTATCCCGTCGGCACCCGGTTGCCGACCGGCAAGCAGCTTGCCGAAACGTACGGCGTGAGTCCTGCGGTCATTCGTGAGGTGACGGAGCGTTTGCGCGCGCAGGGGCTGATCGACAGTCGGCAAGGAGCGGGCGTCACGGTGAAGGCGCGCACGCCGCAAAGCGGTTTTCAGGTGCCGGTCGGGCAGGACGCCGCCGATCTCGCCAGCGTCTACGAACTGCGGCTCGATCTGGAGAGCACTGCGGCCGCACTCGCCGCCGTGCGACATACCGACGAGGACATCCGCCGACTCGAAGAGATTCTCGTGGGGCTGGAGACGAACCTCTATCACCCCGAGAATGGCGTCGAGTTCGATACCGCCTTTCACGCCGCGATTGCCCGCGCCACGCACAACCGTTACTACGCCGATCTCCTGCAATACCTGAACCTGCAAATCCGGCAGGTCGTACAGGCGGCGCGTACGAATACGCTGCGCCATGAAGGCCTCGCCGCGCAGGTGCATCAAGAACACGTGGCGGTCTTCAACGCCATCAAGGCGCGCGATCCGCTGCTCGCGAAGGCGGCATCGCTCTCGCATTTGCTGCGTGCCTCGGCGCGGCTCGGGCTGACGCTGCCCGGGCGCGACATCATCACCGGCGCCATTGCGCCGACCCGCGGCTGAACGTCGATTGACGTGCCACTGAACCACGACCGAACTGCGCCCGAAATTCCCCCGATCCCCCGACGCGTGAACCTATGACCATCACCGCTTTTGCTCAACGTCTCATCGATGCCGTGGGCGCCGATAGCGTATTGACGTCCGCTGACGACGTCGCCCCCTGGCTCGCCGACTGGCGCGGCATGTATCGCGGCCACGCGCAGGCTGTCGTGCGTCCGCGCTCGACCGAAGACGTCGCCAGGATTCTCTCGCTGTGCCAGAGCACGGCCACGCCGGTCGTGCCGCGCGGTGGCAACACGGGCCTGTGCGGCGGCGCGACGCCCGACAAGTCCGAGCAGAACGTAGTGCTGAGTCTTGACCGCATGAATGCCGTGCGCAGTCTGGACACCGTTGCCAATACGCTGGTCGCCGAAGCCGGGTGCATTCTCGAAGACCTGCAACGCGCGGCGCGCGACGCGAACCGACTGCTGCCGCTCAGTCTTGCGGCGGAAGGTTCGTGCCAACTGGGCGGCAATCTGGCGACGAACGCCGGTGGTGTGAACGTCGTGCGCTATGGCATGACGCGTGAACTCGTGCTCGGGGTCGAGGCGGTGCTGCCCAACGGCGAAATCCTTCATGGTTTGCGAACGCTGCGCAAGGACAACACCGGTTACGACCTCAAGCAGTTGCTTATCGGCTCAGAAGGCACGCTGGGCGTCATTACGGCCGCGGCGCTGCGTCTGTATGCGCCGACGCCCGTGCGCCAGGTGGTGATTGCCGCGGTGACGTCGCCGCGTCAGGCGCTCGACCTTTATGAATTGCTGTTCGCCGAGTGCGGTCCGCGCATGCAGGCGTACGAGTTTTTCACGGGCGAGTGCGTGGATCTCGTGATGGCGCACGTGCCCGGCGTGCGTGCGCCGTTCGGCGAGCGTCATGCAGGCTATGTGCTGATCGAGCTGGCCGACACGGCGGACGAGCAGGCGCTGGCGGCACTGCTCGAGCGCGTGATCGAGACGGCCATCGAGCGCGATCTGTGCGCCGACGCCGTGGTGTCGTCCACGCTCGGGCAAGTCGAGGAAATGTGGAAGCTGCGCGAGGAAATCTCCGAAGCGCAACGCGCCGACGGCCCGCATCTGAAGCACGACGTCTCGCTGCCGATCGAATCGATCCCGGCGTTCATGACGAGCGCCGAGGCGCGTGTGCGACGCGTTTGCCCGCAGGTGCGTGCGTTCATCTTCGGTCATTTCGGCGACGGCAATCTGCATTACAACCTGTCGCGTCCTGCCGGCGAGCCGGCGGATTTCATGGCGAAACAGGGCGAAGCGATCACGGCCGAAGTGCTAGACGAAGTCGCGCGTTTCGGCGGCAGCATCAGCGCCGAGCATGGCATCGGACAACTCAAGCGCGACTATTTTGCGAAGTACAAGTCACCGCTGGAACTGCGCCTGATGCGTGAGATCAAGGCCGTGTTCGATCCGGCCGGCATCATGAATCCCGGGAAACTGATTTAACTGAGGAGTCGACATGACTGCAACTTCCGCTGCCGGCGCGCCGCTGTGCCTTGGGCCGCTGCCGGAGATCGATGCGCCCACGTTCGAGGTGCCGTTCGGCGCCGTCGACACCCATGCCCACGTGGTTGCCGCGAGCGACGCCTATCCGATGGTGACCGAGCGCAGCTACACGCCGCCGCCTGCGCCCGAAGACAAGTACCTCGCCATGCTCGACGCCACGGGGATGACTTACGGCGTGCTGGTGCAGATCAGCGTATATGGCACCGACAACCGCTACATGCTCGAGACGCTACGCCGTCACCCGGAGCGGCTGCGCGGCATTGCCGTGGTGTCGCCGGAGGTATCGGACGCCGAACTCGAAGCGATGCATGCGGCGGGCGTGCGCGGTCTGCGCATCAATGTGCTCTTCGGCGGCGGCATCGGGTTCGCGGCGATGGAAACGCTCGCGCATCGCATCAAGGACCTGGGCTGGCACATGCAGTTCCTGATGGACGTGAATGCATTGCCCGAATTGATGCCGCGCATGACATCGCTGCCGGTGCCGGGGATCGTCGATCACATGGGGCATACCCCCGTCGCGCAAGGGCTGCATTCGCCGGGATTTTCCGCGTTGCGCTCGCTCGTGCGAGATCACGGGTACTGGGTCAAGCTCTCCGGCGCCTATCGCATCAGCGAGCGTTTCCCCGCATTCGACGACGTCACACCGTTCGCACAGGCGCTCATCGAAGACGCGCCCGATCGCATGGTGTGGGGGAGCGACTGGCCGCATGTGTCGCTCACGCGCATGCCGAATACCGGCGCCTTGCGCAACCTGCTGCCGCAGTGGGCGCCGGATGCCGAGACGCGCCGTCGCATTCTCGTGGACAACCCGGCGCGTCTGTACGGCTTTCCGACAACCGTTTAAGCATTTTTCCGATCAAGCATTTGCCGACATCTGCATGACGTTCGCGCACGACGCGCGTTTGCTTTCCCACGGATTCCCAGAAGCGTCCGAGGCTCAAGGAGGAGACAAGATGAATTGGTATCGCCAGATGAACAAGACCGAGCGGCATACGTTTATTGCCGCGTTCGGCGGGTGGGCGCTCGATGCGCTCGACTTCATGGTGTTCACCTTTGTGATCTCGACACTGATTACCGTGTTCAGCATCGACAAGGGACAGGCGGGCATGCTGGCGACCGTGACGTTGCTGTTCTCGGCCATCGGCGGCTGGCTCGCGGGGGTGCTGGCCGATCGCTTCGGTCGGGTGCGTATTCTTCAGGTGACGATTCTCTGGTTCTCGATCTGCACCGTGCTCATCGGTTTTGCGCAGAACTTCGAGCAGATCTTTGTCCTGCGTGCGTTGCAGGGGCTGGGTTTCGGCGGTGAATGGGCGGTGGGCTCGGTGCTCATGGGCGAGATCGTGCGTACCGAGTATCGTGGCCGCGCCGTGGGCACCGTGCAAAGCGGCTGGGCCATCGGGTGGGCGGTGGCGGCGCTGTGCTACACGGCGTCGTTTTCGTTCCTGCCGGAGGAGTACGCGTGGCGTGTGCTGTTCTGGATCGGCGTGATCCCTGCGGTGTTCGTGCTCTTCATCCGCAAGAACGTGCCCGAGCCGGAGCTCTTCGAGCGCACGCGCAAGCGCGAGGAGTCGGCGGCCAGGCGTACGTCGGCATGGGCAATTTTTTCGCCGTCGCTGATCAAGACGACCGTACTCTCGGCGCTGCTGTGTACGGGCGTGCAGGGCGGGTACTACGCCGTGACGACGTGGTTGCCCACGTTCCTGAAAACGGAGCGTCACCTGTCGGTGATCGGCACGGGCGGTTACCTGCTCGTGATCATCCTCGGTTCTTTCATCGGCTATCTGACGGGCGCGTATCTGACGGACCGGCTGGGGCGTCGCGCGAACCTGCTGATTTTCGCCGTGCTCTCGGGCGTGAGCATCTACGTCTACACGCAGATCCAGCTGAGCAACGATCAGATGCTGATCCTCGGCTTCCCGCTGGGGTTCGCGGCCTCGGGTATTTTCAGTGGCATGGGCGCCTATCTGACGGAACTCTTCCCGTCGGCGGTGCGTGCCAACGGGCAAGGCTTCGCGTATAACTTCGGACGCGGTATCGGCGCGCTGTTCCCGAGCCTGGTCGGCTATCTGGCCAAGACGAGCGGTCTGGGCACGGCCATTGGCATGTTCGCTGGCGGCGCCTATCTCGTGGTTTTGATTACCGCATTCATGTTGCCCGAGACGAAAGGGCGCGAAATAGAGTAAGTTCGCGAGTGGGTTCGTAGGCAATTTCGTATGTTCCAGGGCGGCGGTCGCCGGCATCACGGCACGCCGCCCGGTTTTTTGATTCAAGGGAGTTCTGCATGAAGATCCTGGTACCGGTCAAACGGGTAGTGGATTACAACGTAAAGGTTCGCGTGAAGAGCGACGGCACGGGCGTCGACATTGCGAACGTGAAGATGTCGATGAATCCGTTCGACGAAATCGCGGTGGAAGAGGCGGTTCGGCTGAAGGAAGCGGGCGTGGCGACGGAAGTGATCGCCGTGTCGGCGGGGGTGTCGCAGTCGCAGGAGACGCTGCGCACGGCGCTGGCCATCGGTGCGGATCGCGCGATCCTCATCGAGTCGGGCGAGGAACTGCAGCCGCTGGCCGTGGCTAAGCTGCTCAAGGCGATCGTCGACAAGGAGCAGCCGCAACTGGTGATCCTGGGCAAGCAGGCCATCGACGACGATTCGAATCAAACCGGTCAGATGCTCGCGGCGCTGGCGAAGCTGCCGCAGGCGACGTTCGCCTCGAAGGTGACGGTGGCGGACAACCGCGCGCAGGTCACGCGCGAAGTCGATGGCGGACTGGAGACGGTGTCGCTGTCGCTGCCGGCGGTGATCACGACGGACCTGCGTCTGAACGAGCCGCGTTACGTGACGCTGCCCAACATCATGAAAGCGAAGAAGAAGCCGCTGGAGACGGTCAAGCCCGCCGATCTGGGCGTTGACGTGAGCCCGCGGTTGAAGACGCTCAAAGTGGCCGAGCCGCCCAAGCGCAGCGCGGGGGTGAAGGTGGCGGACGTGGCAACGCTCGTCGAAAAGCTGAAGAGCGAAGCGAAGGTCATTTAAGGGGAGACGACGAGATGAGCATTCTGGTCATTGCAGAACACGATAACCAAAGCCTGAAGGCCGCGACCCTGAACACCGTGACGGCCGCGCTGCAATGCGGCGAGGACGTGCATGTGCTGGTCGCAGGCAGCAACGCGAAGGCGGCGGCGGAGGCGGCCGCGCAGATCGCCGGTGTGAAGCAGGTGCTGCTGGCCGAGGCGACGTACTTCGGCGACGGTCTGGCGGAGAACATTGCGGACGAAGTGGTGTCGCTCGCAGGCGCGTACTCGCACATCCTGGCTCCGGCCACGGCGTACGGCAAGAACATCGCGCCGCGCGTGGCGGCGTTGCTCGACGTCGCGCAGATCTCGGACATCACGAAGGTCGAGAGCGCCGACACGTTCGAGCGCCCGATCTATGCGGGCAACGCGATTGCGACGGTGCAAAGCGCGGACAAGGTCAAGGTGATCACGGTGCGCTCGACGGGCTTCGACGCGGCAGCGGCCACGGGCGGCAGCGCTGCGGTGCAAACCGTGGCGGCCACGCCGGACGCCGGGGTGTCGCAGTTCGTTGGCCGCGAGGTGACGAAGCTGGACCGTCCGGAGCTGACCTCGGCGAAGATCATCGTCTCGGGCGGTCGCGGTCTGGGCAGCGGCGAGAACTACACCAAGGTGCTCGAGCCGCTGGCGGACAAGCTGGGCGCGGCGCTGGGTGCATCGCGCGCGGCGGTCGATGCCGGTTACGTGCCCAACGACTATCAGGTCGGCCAGACGGGCAAGATCGTGGCGCCGCAGTTGTATGTCGCGGTGGGCATTTCGGGTGCGATCCAGCATCTGGCAGGCATGAAGGATTCGAAGGTGATCGTGGCGATCAACAAGGATCCGGAAGCGCCGATCTTCTCGGTGGCGGATTACGGCTTGGTGGGCGATCTGTTCACGGTGGTGCCGGAACTGACGGGCGCGCTGTAAGCACGCTCACAGCGCGCTCCGAAGCGGCAACCATGAAGTGAAGCGGTAAAGTGAAGCAGCAAGGCTGCGGGCGTTGCGCCCGCAGCCGATTCGCATGAGGAGGACCGGCGACGACGGACGTCCTCATCCGAATCGGGCATTCTCGACAGGCAAACAGGGAATAGCGATGGATAAAGTCGATTGCGTCGTCATCGGCGCGGGCGTAGTGGGACTGGCTGTGGCGCGCGCAATGGCGATGGCCGGGCGCGAGGTGATCGTTCTGGAGTCGGAGCGCGCCATCGGCACGGGGACGAGCTCGCGCAACAGCGAGGTTATCCACGGCGGCATCTACTATCCGCCCGGCTCGCTCAAGGCGAAGCTATGCGTGGAGGGCAAACATCAGCTGTACGAGTTTTGCCAGACGCATGGCGTAGCGCATCGTCGGTGCGGCAAGCTCATCGTGGCGACCACCGATCATCAGGTCGCCGAACTCGAAGCCATTGCCGCCAATGCACACGCAAGCGGTGTCGACGATCTTCAGTGGCTGAGCGCTGGCGAGGTCGCACAACGTGAACCCGAATTGCACACCTTTGGTGCGCTTCTCTCACCGTCAACGGGCATCGTCGACAGCCACGGACTGATGCTCGCATTGCAGGGCGACGCCGAGAATGCGGGGGCGATGCTGGCGTTCGACGCACGTGTCACGGGCGCCCGTGTGGGCGGCGCAAACGGCATCGAACTGGATGTCGAGACCGAAGGCGTCACGTCGACGTTGCTGGCCGACACCGCTATCAATAGTGCCGGACTTTACGCGGTCGATATCGCGCGCAAGTTCGAGGGACTGGCGCCCGAATACATTCCGCAGCGGTATTTCGCGAAGGGTAGCTACTTCTCGTGCGCCCAGCGTGCGCCCTTCACCCATCTGATCTATCCGGTCCCGGAACCGGGGGGCCTGGGCGTGCATTTGACGCTCGATCTCGGCGGGCAGGCGCGATTCGGCCCCAACGTGCAGTGGGTCGAGGAGATCGACTACACGGTGAATCCTTCAGACGGCGACGGTTTTTATGCGGCGGTGCGCCGCTATTGGCCGGCGTTGGCCGACGGCGCGTTGCAGCCTGGCTATGCGGGCATTCGGCCGAAAATCAGCGGGCCGGGCGAGCCGGCGGCGGACTTCCGCATCGACGGGCCTGCGGTGCATGGCGTGGCGGGACTCGTGAACCTGTTCGGGATCGAGTCGCCGGGCCTGACAGCGTCGCTGGCCATTGCGCAAGCGGTGAGCGCAGCGCTTTCCTGACGCGCCACATCGAGCGCGGCGCGAGGCATATGCAGCGATGGACCCGGGCTGCGTAGCGCGCAAGGGGTACGAATCGCAAGCATCGTACGAATCCTACGAACCTACGAACCTACGAATGGGCGAGATGGACCGCCCGGTCACATCTCGCGTAGACGTGCGGCAAACTGCTATCTGGCTAACCCCGTGATGCCTTCCGGACGGTACCGCGAGCGTTGCGCGGCATTCCTGTCGAAGGGAATCCTTGCGTCGGTGCAACTGCGCGGGCTGGTGTGCGGGTCAGCACACCCGCCGCTTTAGCGCACAGCGACCGGCGGCTTCCACGACGCCGGATTCGTCCAGAACACACCGCGCAGGCGATCGGTGTCGCCACACGGCGTGCTGCGGGCCGGTTTGCTGATTTGACCTGCACAGGCGCTGATATCGCGGCCCGATTGTTGCAGGCGTTTCAGGATCGTATCGAGCATGCCCGATTCGCGCCATTCATTCAGTTTGCGACGGCAGGTCGGCACGGAAGGGTACTGCATGGGCAGCTTGGACCAGCTCTCGCCAGTGAACAGCACCCACAAGACAGCATTGGTCAGCGTGCGCTGCTCGACTTGAGGGCGGCCGCGTCGTTCCGTACGGACCGGACGGTCGCAAATCAGATCACGCAGGGCGTGCCATTCAACGTCGCTCAGTTCATTAAACATAACACCTCGACCCAAAACAAACGGAGGCGCCGCAGGGGGCGAGTCCGGGTTTCGCGATCGGGCACGTCCGGTGCAATCTGGTGCGTGCGTATCGTCAAAACTCGGCCAAGGCGGCGTCGATCCCCGATGCTGGAAATACAAGCAACAAGCATGCCAGGAGATCGGGTTCTCTTTTGAAGAACGCCGCGCTCGGGTCGAACCACACTGCGAAGGGAGCGTTTGACCAGCAAAAAAACGCCCACTTGGCAGGTGGGCGCAGCTCCTGAGTGGCAATTGGGATAGGCAATCGCAAAAGCGTCAGGAGAAAAGGAATACGTGCCTTTTGGTCTGTCCGGATCGTTTGTTGTTCTCGGCTCAGACCAGGGTGTCTCGCTCCACATGCGCCAGCTTGTCAAGCTTGCAGGCGCAATAATGACAAAAACCTCGGGTCGACGCGCTTCGGAATTACCCCCATTGCGGTGCATGCGCGGTGAGCGGAAATCGGGACGTGAGAATGCGCAAAAGGGCACAAAACGTCGCAAAATCAACGCCCGGCGGTGATGCGTCTGCCCAAGATGAGTGCCGGACTGCGCCCCGATAGGGCACCACGGCGCAGGAATGGGCGCAACCTGTCGCAACCGGATCAAGCGAAGCGGCGCAACCGGCTCTCGTCTGGTGAGAAAGTGGCCCGGTCGCCTCATGGTCTTCCGTCATGGTCGTGCGATGGGACCGTAGCCTATAATGTGCGCCTTCCATGAATATCGTCTATCGGCTGCGCGGCACCGCCGCACACCGGTCGGCGCCATTGTGCGCAAACGGCATGAGCAACGACAGCGATAACAAATACTCGGTACCGGGCCTTGAGCGCGGCCTGCGCATTCTCATGACGTTCTCGGCGCGCGAGCCGGTGCTTGCGGGCGCGGATCTGGCGCGACGTCTGGACATTCCGCGCTCGACGGTGTTTCGTCTGCTGCAAACGCTGGAAGCCGAGGGGTTCATCGAGAAGGCCGGCGACGATCGTCATTACCGCCTCGGGGTGGCGGTCCTGCGCCTCGGCTTCGAGTACCTGAACTCGCTCGAACTGACGGATCTGGGCACGCCGGTCATCGAAAAGCTGCGCGATGCGACCGGCTTTTCGAGCCACATTCTGATTCTCGATCAGCGCGACGCCGTGTTCGTGGCGAAGGCCGCGAGCCGCGAAATGGTGTTCGGGACCGTACGGGTGGGAACGCGACTGCCCGCGCACGCGACCGCTGTCGGTCATATTCTGCTAGGCGATTACTCGTTGCCTTCGCTCAAGCAGCTTTATCCGGAGCGCAAGCTCGAAGCCTATACGACACATACGCCCACGACCGTTGAGGCGCTGCACCGCGTGGTTCAGGAAGACATCGCCCGCGGTTACAGCATGAGTCAGGCATTCTTCGAGCAAAACATTTCGACGATCGCTGCCCCCGTGCGTAATCACCGCGCTCAGATCGTCGCTGTCATCAGCGTGACGATTCCACAGGCACGCGTGGAAGCCGATCTGCTCGAGAACGGTATCGTCGAGAAAGTGGTCTCGGCTGCCGACGAGCTGTCTCACAAGCTTAATTACCGGGCCGAACGGGTTGGGGCTTCGGCCTGACTTGGCCTTTATTTGACTTACCCCCTTCGGTCCTAGCGCCTCGCCGCCACCGCCACCCTCCGGGCAGCATCAACACCCAGCCCCCTGACTCCGCTCCACTGCCTTTAAGTCGCTACGTCAGGGGGCTGGCTGTTGACGCCACTCATATGCCCCCGTGTGTCCCTTTCGGTGCAGAAGTCGTCGGCTGATGTGGGACGGGTTTCGGCTTACCCCCTTCGGTCCTAGCGCCTCGCCGCCTCCGCCACCTTCCGGGCAGCATCAACAGCCAGCCCCCTGACTCCGCTCCACTGCCTTTAAGTCGCTACGTCAGGGGGCTGGCTGTCGACGCCACTCATATGCCCCCCGTGTGTCTCTTTCGGTGCAGAAGTCGTCGGCTGATGTGGGACGGGTTTCGGCTTACCCCCTTCGGTCCTAGCGCCTCGCCGCCACCGCAACCCTCCGGGCAGCATCAACACCCAGCCCCCTGACTCCGCTCCACTGCCTTTAAGTCGCTACGTCAGGGGGCCGGCTGTTGACGCCACTCATATGCCCTTTGCTTTTCCATGGTTTCTGCCGAACCTTCCCTCGGATTTTTCTGCACACGCGCGACAGCTTTCTCTTTAGCATCTGCGCAACATCAATAAACGCTTACTTATTTTCTGCTTGTCTCGCTGAAACCCCTTCGCCATAATTGTCTCACCTATTAATCATTGTTTTATAGGTAAGACAAAATCGATGCGAGAGTCGGCACGTCGTCGTTGACGGCGACGATGTCGACACGGGGCGTATCACAGCCTCAAAGCATCAGGAAGCAAACAGGAGTGGATGGTGAAGAGACGCAGTATCGGCGCAGCCTGTCTTCTGGCATGCGTTGGCGCGGCACATGCCGCAGGCAATTTGTTGCAGATTTACGGCACGGTCGACGACGGCCTGACTTATGTGAGCAATCAAGGCGGCGGACGGCTGTTCAAGATGGACGCTGGCATCGGTCAGCCGGACCGCTTCGGTCTCAAGGGACGTGAAGACCTCGGTGGCGGTCTTGCTGCAGTGTTTCAACTCGAGCAGGGCTTTAACACCAGTTCCGGGGCGTTGATCAATAGCGGGGTGGAGTGGAACCGTCAGGCCTGGGTCGGGCTGGCGAGCGATCGGCTCGGTACGGTGTCGATCGGCCATCAGACGGACTTCATGCAGGACGTCTCGATTCGCTATTCGAACGGCTTCTGGCAGCACAATCTCTACGCCTATCACCCGGGCAACCTCGACAATCTCGCGAACTCCTCGCAGATCGACAACGCGGTGAAATGGAACAGCGCGAGCTTTCACGGACTGACCGGCGGCCTGATGTACGGCTTCGCAGGCGGCAACGCGCTCGGTCGCACGATCGGTGCTTACCTGAAGTACGACAACGGACCGCTCTCGCTTGCAGCGACCTACGTAAGCATCAACAAGCGGACTTTCGACTTTTCGTCACGTCTGGGGATTTCGTCGATCTTCGGCCAGTCGGCGCTCTCCGCGACGAATCTGTTCAAGTCGGACGCCGTGAACAACACTGGCGTCGGCGCCTCCTATCGCATGTCGTCGCGCTGGAACGTGCATGCGCTGTACACCCGCAGCGAGGTGCGCGCGCCGGGCGGCTCGGGCAACATGTTCAACTACGACGTGGGCACGGAGTACCGCGTGACGGAGGCAAATGCGCTTACGCTGGGCTATTCGTACTCGTCGTTCAATCACACCCACTACAACCAGATCGAAGCGGGCGACCTTTACTCGTTCTCGAAGCGCACGCAATTGCAGGCGCAGGTGACGTACATCGCCGCGACGGGTAATAACCACGCCGCGTCGTATCCGATCGGGGCATCGAGCAATCACGATCAGATGCTGGTGCGCGTCGGGATGTATCACAGCTTCTGATGCGCGACACCGTCGGTGTGGCCGTCGTGCCACGCCGAAGGCGTTGGCGATCGATGGCAGGTTTTCGGGCGCGTGCGCCCTCGCACATTACGAGATTCAATATGTCAGTTTCTCTGCCCCCGTCGTCCGGGCAGCGCCCGTCGAAGGTGCGCTACTGGATGCTCTTTCTGGTCTTCGTGGGCACGGTCATCAACTACGTGGACCGTGCCAATCTTTCGGTTGCTGCGCCCATGCTCAAGCAGGAGTTTGGACTCGGCCCCGTCGAACTGGGCTTCATTTTCTCGGCCTATGCGTGGACGTACGTGATCGCCAATATTCCCGGCGGCTGGGTCATCGATCGCTTCGGCACGCGTGCGATCTATGGCGTGGCCATTCTGAGCTGGTCGGTGTTGACGTTCATGCAAGGGTTCACGTCGCGCTTCGCTACGCTGTTCGGCATGCGTCTGGGCGTGGGCGTTGCGGAAGCGCCGACCTTTCCGGTGAACAACCGCGTCGTCTCGATCTGGTTCGCGCAACGCGAGCGAGGTGTGGCCACGAGCGTTTATCTCGTGGGGCAGTACATCGGCATGGCGGCCCTCACCCCGGTGCTGTTCTGGATCGCTCATACGTGGGGATGGCGCGAGATTTTCTATGCCACCGGCCTGCTGGGCATCGTCTGGGCAGGCGTATGGTTCGTTGGCTACCGCGATCCGGACAAGTGTTCGTGGGTAAACGCCGCGGAGCTTGAACACATTCGCAGCGGCGGGGCGCTCGTCGAGGTCCAGTCCACGCAAAAGGCCGAGGCGCAGAAATTCCCATGGCGCAAGCTGCTGGTGCTGTTTCGCAATCGCCAGATCATCGCGATCTGCGTGGGTAAGTTCGCGTCGCTGTCTTCCCTGTACTTCTTCCTGACGTGGTTTCCGACGTACCTGATCACCGAGCGCCACATGACGGTGCTCAAGGCGGGTGGCATGACGTCGGTGCCGTTCGTGGCGGCGTCGATCGGGGTGGTCTGCGGCGGTCTGCTCTCGGACTGGCTGCTGCGTCGCGGTGTCGCTGTCGGCACGGCGCGCAAAACGCCGATCGTCACGGGCCTGTTGCTGGTGCCGACGATGTCGCTCACCGTGCTCACGGACGCCAACTGGCTCGTGATCGCCATCATGTCGTTTGCCTTTTTTGCGCAAGGCGTGGCGTCGGCATCGTGGTCGCTCGTGGCGGACATCGCGCCCAAGGGCATGGTCGGCATTACCGGAGGCGCGGTGAACTTCGCGGGCAACCTCTCCGGCATCATCACCCCGATTGCGATCGGCTTCATCGTGAAAGCGACCGGCTCGTTCGGCTGGGCGCTCGGCCTCATCAGCCTGTTCGCCATCGCCGGCGTGCTGTGCTACTTGCTGCTGCTAGGCGAAGTGAAACGTATTGAACTCGACGACGATGCGGAAGATGCGGAAGATGCGGAAGATGTGGACGGTGCGCCCAGTCGTGTGACGAGCAAGGCACGAACGATTTAAGGTCGTGCCAGGTGTCAGGCCTCCACGGCCTGACGCCGATAGTCGCCCGGGCGCGCGCCTGTCCACTTGCGAAATGCCCGGAAGAAGGCGCTTGGGTCCGCAAATCCCAACGACAGCGCAATCTCCAGCATGGGTTTTGACGTGTGGCACAGCGCGTGAATCGCCAGGTCGCGCCGCAACTGATCCTTGATCGACTGATACGACTGCCCCTCTTCCTCAAGCCGCCGACGCAACGTCGAGGGCGTGGTGTGGAATTCACTCGCCAGCGTTTCGAAGGCAGGCCAACTGTCGGTCGGCAACGCCTTCAGCCGTCGCCGCACCCTGGCCACCATCCCCTTGGTGTTCTTGTACTTGAGGATGATGTTGCCCGGCGCCGCACGCAGAAAATCCTTGACGCTCACCTCGTTCTGCACGACCGGCAAGTCCAGACACGCTGCGTCGAACTCGATGGCCGTGTGTGCGGCGTTGAAGACCAGACGTGCCGAATACATCGTGCGATATTCATCGCTATAGACCGGCTCGTCGAATGCGAAGTAGGCGGTGCTGAGCGTGACGCGCCGCGCAATCAGCCAGCACGTCAGCGCGTAGAAGAGGATCAGAAGTGTTTCATGTCCGAAAATGCGAGGGGCCCGCGCATCCGCGCGCTCGTGCACTTCCAGGCGGGCAAGCGCACCGTCGCGCACCAGACGCATCTCGAGATCGTCGAGCAACAAGCCGAAGAAACGCGCCGCGCGCTGCAACGCCTGCTCCAACGTTCGGCACGTGACGACGCTGTGGCACAGCATCGCAAAGCTGCCGACCTTCATGCGGCGCGAATCCTGACCGAAGAATTCGTCGTCCAGCGCGAGACTGATCAATCGCCAGAGGTGGGCATA
Organism: Pandoraea vervacti; assembly: GCF_000934605.2. Classification (NCBI taxonomy): domain Bacteria; kingdom Pseudomonadati; phylum Pseudomonadota; class Betaproteobacteria; order Burkholderiales; family Burkholderiaceae; genus Pandoraea; species Pandoraea vervacti. The sequence continues at coordinate 1,673,110 of NZ_CP010897.2, forward strand.
GCGATCTGCCGACACACGGCCCTGCGCACGCGTGAGCAACGAGGGCGCAATGTCGGCGGCGCGAAGCAGTGCCGACGGATCGCCGCCGAGTCGCTCGACATGCGCCAGTGCGTTGATGACGAAATGTATCGAAATGCTGCCTTTTTCCATGCGTCGCGAATCGGAACCGGCGGAATGCCATAGCGGGGGACGCAGGAATTCTAGCAGTGCGGCCCGCGATGGCGCTTCCGGCGCCGTCCGAAAAGCGGATCGGCGTATTCCGAATTCGCTCGCGAACCGGGGCATGGCCTCGTTCGCGATGGGAGAGCTCGATGCCGGGCAGGCTTACTTCGGTGCCATGCGAAGCGCGCCGTCAAGGCGAATCACTTCGCCATTGATCATGGTGTTTTCGACGATGTGGCGTACCAGGGTGGCATACTCGGACGGACGACCCAGGCGCGGCGGGAAGGGCACCGAGGCGCCCAGGGCCGCCTGCACTTCCGGGGTCATGCCTGCCATCATCGGGGTTTCGAAAATCCCCGGCGCGATCGTCACGACCCGTACGCCCACGCGCGCGAGTTCGCGTGCTGCCGGCAGCGTCAGGGCGGCAACGCCTCCCTTCGACGCAGCGTAGGCCGCCTGACCGATCTGTCCGTCGAACGCAGCAACCGACGCCGTGTTCACGACCACACCGCGCTCGCCCTCCGCGTCGGCCTCTGCCTCGGCCATGGCCGAGGCCGCGATACGCAACACGTTGAAGGTGCCAATCAGGTTCACGTTGACGATGCGAGCGAAGCTATCGAGCCGGTGGGGGCCTTGTTTGCCAAGAATGCGTTCGCCGATGACGAGTCCGGCGCAATTGACGACACCGTTCAATGTGCCGAAAGCGTTTCTGGCGGTATCGACAAGCCGCTGAACATCGTCTTCCTTCGTGATGTCGGTGGCGACGAAGCGAGCGGCATCGCCCAGCGCTGCGGCCTGCTTTGCCCCGGCTTCGGCGTTGATGTCGCCGAGCACCACCCTGGCGCCGGCGTCGACGAACATGCGCGCGGTTGCCGCACCGAGGCCGGACGATGCGCCGGTAACGAGAAAGATACGATCCTTGATTTGCATGAGCTGCGGTTCCTGAAGAGTCAGCGTCGGAGGTGCTGGAGGTGCTGGAAGCGTTGGAGGCGTCGATAAGAGGCGCTCAGGCCGCCGCGGCAGACGCCTGCGCCGCCTTCGCGATTTCCTGATTGCGCAGAATGAAGCGCTGGAGCTTGCCGCTCGGCGTCTTGGGCAGTTCCGCGACGAATTCGATTTCTCGCGGGTAGGCGTGCGTCGACAACCGATGACGGACATGCTCCTGCAATTCGCGGGCCAGGGCATCGGTTGGGGCAAACTGCGCATGCAGCACGACGAACGCCTTGACCAGTTCCGTGCGCTCCGGGTCCGGTTTGCCGACCACCGCCGTTTCGACGACCGCCGGATGTTCGATCAGCGCGCTCTCCACGTCGAAGGGGCCAATGCGATAGCCCGACGAGGTGATCACGTCGTCGTTGCGACCGACGAAGCTGATGCTGCCGTCCACGTTGCGCTCGACCGTGTCGCCGGACAGGTAGTAGTCGCCCACGAACGCGGGCGTCTCGCGTTCCCAATAGCCCGTGAACCACATCAGCGGCGATTGCTTGCGATCCAGCGCGAGGACGCCGGGCACGCCGACAGGGCACTCACGCCCTTCGTCGTCGAGCACCACGACGCGGTGCCCGGGCGACGCGAAGCCCGCTGCACCGGACTGCACCGGATGGGCCAGCGCGTGGTGATTGCACACGACCATGCCCAGCTCCGTTTGCCCGTAATGATCGTGAATGGTCACGTCGAGGTGCTCCGCGAACCAGCGAATGACCTCGGGATTGAGCGGCTCGCCTGCGCTGGACACCGCGCGCAGCCGGCCCTTGACCGGCGCGGCGGCCTTGTCGCCACCGGCGATCAGCAGACGGAAGGCCGTGGGCGAACCGGCGAGGTTGGTGATGCCGAGCTTGTTGACGATGCGATACGTGCTCTCGACGGTGAAAGGGCCGTCGTAGAACGTGGTGGGCGTGCCCGTCGCGAGCGGGCCTGTGACGGCGTAATACAGACCGTACGCCCAGCCGGGATCCGCAATGTTCCAGAAGGTGTCGGTCGGGCGCAGGTCGACGGCGTCGCGCATATAGCCCACGAACGCGAGAATGGCGCGCAGCGGCACCATGACCGGTTTGGCTGCTCCCGTCGTGCCCGAGGTGAACATCATCATGAAGGGATCGTCGCCACGACGCATGACCGGCTCGAACGTTGCGTCATGCTGCTCGAGCTCATGCCAGAAGCTGAAGTCGCCGCGTTGCACGCCCTGACCGCGTGGGCCGCTGACAGTGACGACCGGCGGGCAGCTCGCCACTTCGTGGAGCTTGCTGCGATTCGCGGCGTCCGTGACGACCAGCTTGCTTTGCGCGCTGTGCAGCCGGTGTTCGATGGCCTTCGGCCCGAATGCCGTGAAGAGCGGCTGATACACGGCGCCGGCGCGCCACGTGCCGAGAATCGTGACCAGCAGTTCCGGCGTGCGAGGCAGCAGGCCGCTGACACGATCACCCGGCTGCACCCCCTGTTCGCGCAGGAAGTTGGCGAAGCGGGCGGAAAGCGTTTGCAGTTGCTTGAACGTCCACGTCTGGCTCGTGCCGTCCTTGCCTTCCCAGAAAAGTGCGATGCGCCCGGGAAGGGCATGCCGGTCGCAGCATTCGACGCACGCGTTCATGGCGTCGAGATCGCCGTCCAGTGTGGCGCGTACCGTGGCGTCGAGGTCGAAAGCCTCATAGGCCTGTGCGTAATCCGCAGTCATGGGTTGTCTCCTGTTGTCGGAAGCCGGCCGGCAGGTGCGCCGCGCATGGAAGATCCCGGCGCACATGACCGCCCGCCCGTGGCGTCGTCTTTGGACCCAGGAAGGGCGCGACGCTCGTGGGCATTGGTGAAATCGATCCTAATGGGTCGCGCTCACGGCAGGCAATGGCTAAACGGGTCAGAGTGCGTGAGGGATTTATCCACTCCGCAGTCAGGGGGATTGCGCGGCGCAGCAAAGACCACGGGCGTGGCAGCACTCGACGCTTCGCCACGTTGGCGGGCGGCAAGGGTTTGTCCTTATCGGAATACGGACGATTCCGATGGCAATTCCGCTCAGCCAATTTGCCGTTTTTGGCTATGGTGCCAAGGCCGTGTGATCCCTACACTGGACCCATCGACAAGGCGCAGGCGTCGACAATGGGTTCGGCTTCATGTCGAATACCTTCGGAACAGGCCGGGGCGCAGGAGACAAAACATGGATTTTTTCACTGAAGACCAACGCATGATTCGCGATATGGCGCGTGCGTTTTCCAGCGAACAACTCGCACCGAACGCTGCACAGTGGGACAAGGACTGTACGTTGCCCGACGCGATGGTCGCGCAGATGGGCGAGTTGGGTTTGCTCGGCATGATGGTGCCGGAGCAGTACGGCGGGTCGTACACGGACTACACGGCGTATGCGCTGGCCATGGAAGAGATTGCGGCCGGTTGCGCCTCGACCGCCACGATGATGTCCGTCCATAACTCGGTTGGCTGTGCGCCGATTCTGAAATTCGGCACCGATGCCCAGCGTGAGCGTTGGCTTCCCGACCTGGCGGCCGGCAAGAAAATCGGTGCGTTCTGCCTGACGGAGCCTCAGGCCGGATCCGAGGCCAACAATCTGCGAACGCGCGCCGAGCGTCGTGGCGACAAGTGGGTGCTCAACGGCAGCAAGCAGTTCGTGACCAACGGCAAGCGTGCGGCAGTGGCGATCGTATTCGCTGTCACGGACCCTGCGGCGGGCAAGCGTGGCATTTCGGCGTTCATCGTGCCAACCGACACGCCGGGGTTTGAAGTCGGTCATCCCGAGCACAAGCTGGGTATTCGCGCGTCCGACACGTGTCCGATCACGCTCGTGGACTGCGAAGTGGGCGATGAAGCCATGCTTGGCGAGCCGGGGCAGGGATTGAAGATCGCGCTGTCCAACCTCGAAGGCGGCCGCATCGGCATTGCTGCGCTGGCGCTGGGCATCGCGCGTGCGGCATTCGAAGCCGCGCTTCAATATGCGAACGAGCGTCAGCAGTTCGGCAAGCCGATTCGGGAACATCAAAGCATCGCGAACATGCTGGCCGACATGACCACGCGAATCAACGCGGCGCGCTTTCTGATTCTGCACGCGGCGGCGCTGCGTACGCAGGGGCTGCCGTGTCTGTCCGAGGCGTCGCAGGCAAAGCTCTTTGCCTCCGAACTTGCCGAGTGGGTATGCACCCATGCGATCCAGATTCACGGCGGCTACGGGTATCTCGAGGACTACCCGGTGGAGCGCTACTACCGCGACGCCCGCATCACCCAAATCTACGAGGGCACCAGCGAGATTCAGCGTCAGGTCATCGCCCGTGCGCTTGACTGAGACGGCGCGGCATTGCGTTCCAGTATCGCGAGGAGAACGACGAGTGAGTTTGCACGATAGCGGCATCGAAACGCAGGACGAAGTTCTGTTCGACGTGATCAACGGGTTCGGGGTGATCACCCTCAATCGGCCGAAGGCGCTCAATGCCATCACCCATGGCATGGTGCGTGCCATGTGGGCGCAACTTAACGTGTGGATCGACGACCCGTCCGTGCATGCCGTGCTGATCGAGGGCGCCGGGGAGAAAGCGTTCTGTGCCGGCGGCGATGTCCGCGCACTCTATGAAAGCCGCGTGAGCAACGCGACCGACCACCAGGCATTCTTTGTCGACGAGTATCGCCTCGACTACCTGATTCACCGATATCCGAAGCCGTATATCGCGCTGCTCGACGGCATCGTGATGGGCGGAGGCATGGGGGTGGCGCAGGGGGCGGCATTGCGCATCGTGACGGACCGCACGCGTCTTGCCATGCCGGAGACCGGCATCGGGCTGTTCCCGGATGTGGGGGCGAGTTGGTTTCTCGGGCATCTGGCCCCGACGCTCGCACGCTATCTGGGACTCACCGGCGTGACCATCAATGCGGCCGATGCGCTTTACTGCGGTCTGGCCGATGTCTGGCTCGAAGGCGACGCCAGTGCGCAATTGCGTGAAATGCTGGAACGGTTCGACTGGGCGCGGGTAGTGGAAGGTGCATCAGGGGCGTGCGGTGTGGTCGGAAGCGGGCGGGCAGTCGATGCCGGTCGTGTCCTCGACGCCCTTCGCGCTGCGATCCTTCCGCTGGGCCGAACATGGACGGACGCCGCGCCGCTTGCACGCGTGCGAGCCGCCTTGGACAAACATTTCAGCGCCATCGATGTGCGGGGGATTCTGGCGTCGCTACGCGCCGACGTGGACGTCGGGGGCGACGCCTGGGCAGAGGAAACGCTGGCAGTCCTGCAGCAGCGCTCGCCGCTCAGTCTGTGTCTGACGGACCGGCAATTGCTCAAGGGCCGGCGTATGGACCTGGCCGATGCGTTCCGCATGGAGCTGGTGTTGGGCTATCACGCATTTGCGTCGGGCGATTTCGTCGAAGGCGTGCGCGCATTGCTCATCGACAAGGACAAGCAACCGCGCTGGCGTTACGCCACACTGGCCGATGTGCCGACCGAGGCGGTCGAGGCGTTCTTCGTCTCGCCGTGGGCCGACGGCGAACATCCGCTGAATGCCTTGGGGCGCTGAGCAAGCTACCTGAGAACGCCGCGCGTCACGTTGACGCCAGGTCCGACAGCGCAGGCGGCGCGTCTTGGCGAGCGCCGCGCGTCCGCGCGCACGAGGATCGACCAGGGCGGCGCTTGAACTCGGCGAAACGCATGCGACAATGCCGGTTTTGCGGGGGACCGCACAATCCGTTGGAGTCCAGATGCTCGTCGAAATCGCCCGTCTGTTGCTAGACCTCGTCTTCTCGCTATTCGGCGCTTTGTTGCTATTACGTGTGTGGATGCAGGCGACACGACTGCCCCCGCGTAACCCGCTCTCACAAGGCGTCTTCCAGTTCACCAACTGGATTGTGTTACCGCTGCGGCGCGTTGTGCCTGGCGTCGGTGGTATCGATTGGGCGTGCGTGATCGGCGCATGGCTGGCTGCCATTGCGTACCTCGTGCTGATCACCGCGGTGGTGGGGGTGTCGCCGGTTTCGGTGTTCCCGAGAGGCCTGCTCGTGGCGCTGGTGCTCGTGGCCAAGTGGGGGGCGAATCTGGTGATGTGGCTCACGCTGCTGATGGCCGTGCTGTCGTGGGTGAATCCCCGTGCGACTGCCATGCCGATTCTCCAACACCTGCTCGACCCGCTGCTGCGCCCCATCCGTCGCGTCATCCCGACGGTCGGCGGTTTTGATTTGTCGCCGCTGGGGCTGTTTCTGCTGATGCAGATTCTGCTGATCGTGCTCGCGCGACTGAGCCTGTTCTTCGCGACGCTTTGATGATGTCCCGGCAGGTGGCGATGCTGCCTGCCTAACGCGAACGCGTGCTTTGATGTAATTCGGGTGATTCGGCGGCCTGCCAGCGCCGCAACGGCCAGCATGGCCGCTCCGATTTCACGTCGCTACCACTTCGGTCTCAGTGCCTTTTCGCGTCAACGTGACGTTCGCGTCGTCTCGACGTCACGTACCCGCGCTCTTGGCTGGCGCCATCGACAGACGCGGGGCTTGCGCAGGCTCAATCCCTGAGCGCGACAGTCCCAGCCGTCGCAACACACGGTGACCGTCTTCGGTCACGCTCACTTTCGTTTGTCCCTCCGCCACGGCGACCTGCACCAGACGGGCCTGCTCCAGTGCAGCGAGATCGGGCGATTCGAGCGCATCGGCGTCGATCGGTCCAAAGGATGCGGCCGCCAGCAGCAGCGTGGCGATTTCATGCGGGCTCAGCATGGTCATGCTCCTTGAGGCGAATAGTGTTCACATCGACATAGTCAGCGTAATGGGCAGATGTAAGCCCGCGACTACGCCATGTTTACTGCACGTTACGACTCGCCTCCGACCAAGCCTCCCCAGGCGGTCCTTCGACTGTCCTGTCTCTGTTGCCTGACATCACGTGCCGCTCGCCATCCATCGGGCGCGTGACACCGTACTTCAACGTCGGATCGCAAAGGGTCCGGCAAGTTCGTGCATTCGGGTTTCCCCTAGTATGCCCGCTTTTCGCGTATAGAGGGACCGATCCCCCCTTGTTTTGACAGGGTTTGCGGGGTGGCGGGGGGATGGGGCGTGACCGACGGGGACGTCCGTCACCGTTTGAACTATTTTTTTTCTTTTGACGGGGTATCGATGAAAATATACTTTCCTTCACTCTGAAGGATTGTTGCCACTCATGATTGACGCCGACTCGTTGCCCGCCGACTTGCCGCTCACCGAGCGAATCGTGCGCGCCATGCCCGAACTGACCCCTGCGCAACAGCGCATGGCGGCGTTCGTGCTCGACAACACGTTTCGTGCGGCAACCATGCGCATCGACGAATTCGCCGATGCGGTCGGTGTCTCGCTTGCCACAGTGAATCGTTTCGCCCGGGCGCTCGGTTTCGACGGTTATCCGCAATGTCGTGCCGCCATGGTGCGCGGCTACGAAGCGACGCTCGCGCCGATCGAGAGCCTGCGCACGAGCAAGGCGCAGGCGAGCGCAGCCGCCGACGTGATGGCCGCGTCACTCGCGCAAGCCATCGAGAATCTGGACTGGACGCGCCGCGCCCTGGACGCCGGCACCTGCGAGCGCGCCGTGGACTCGATCTTGCAGGCGCATCGCATTTACGTACTGGGTCTTGGCGCAAGCGGCTATCTTGCCGGTCTGCTGCACCACGGTCTCGATCCGTATTGCGAGAATGTGCAATCGGTCGTCGGCGCAGGCGGATCGACACACGCCGCACGCCAGCTTTTCAAATTGCGCGAGGGCGACCTGGTGATCGCGCTCGGCTTCCCACGCTACGTCTCCGATACCGTGACGTTGTGCCGACGCCTGCGCGGGCGCGGCGTCTCGGTGATGGTGCTGACCGACAGCCCCACGTCGCCGCTCGCGCCGCTGGGGGATATTGTGATTTTCGTGCGCAGCAAGCCGCGTCTGTCGAGCAACTCCGAAGCGAGCGTGCTGGCCATGATCGATGCGATCTGCGACGCGGTCGCGCAACGCGCCAAGCACGCCGTCGATCGCGCCACCGAACTGACGGACTTCCTGCTGCCGTGGCTCGATTCGGCGTCGCTGAACGCCGCGGGGGCGCCGAATGCGCCGGCCAATGCGGTAGCGTCGGGGCGCGCGGGCACCTCACAACATAGCGCCACCTCGGTGGCGGCCAGTGCCACGGCAACCGCGCTATCGAACGCGGCTGTCGCCGCGACGACCGTCGCGCAAGGCCTCCCGAACCCGGCCCATCAGGCCACAACCCGTCATGCTCGCGGTGCGTCGTCAGGCGTCACGGCCGGGGCGACGGCGCCGGACAGAAAGGACAACGCATCATGAGCCACGCCCAGCGTGCGGTCATCGCCATTCACGGCGGTGCTGGAACGATCAGCCGCGACACGTCGCCCGAAGAACTCAAGGCGTATCACGAGGCGTTGGCCGATGTGCTGCGCGCCGGTCAGGCAGTGCTGGCCGCCGGAGGTTCGGCGCTCGACGCCGTGACCGAAGCCGTGCGTCACCTCGAAGACTGCCCGCGCTTTAATGCGGGGCGCGGCGCGGTCTTCACGCACGAAGGCACGCACGAGCTTGACGCCGCCATCATGAACGGCGCCACGCTCGACGCGGGCGCTATCGCCTGCGTACATCGAGTGCGCAACCCGATCCTTGCAGCCCGCATGGTGCTTGAGCGCAGCCCGCACGTGCTGCTCGTCGGTGAAGGCGCGGAAGCCTTCGCCGCCGCGAACGGTGCGGCGCTGGTCGATCCGGAATATTTCTTCACCGAAGCGCGTTACGACCAGTTGCAGCGCGCGCTGGCCAGCGCTGCCGTCTCGCTCGATCACGACATGCCGCTCAAAAAAGAGCCGATCGATCCGGACACCAAATTCGGCACGGTGGGCGCGGTCGCCTGCGACATGCAGGGGCACGTCGCCGCGGCGACATCGACGGGCGGGATGACGAACAAGGCCGTCGGACGCATCGGCGATTCGCCCCTGATCGGCGCCGGATGCTATGCAAACGATGCGACCGCAGCGGTCTCGGCCACCGGCACGGGCGAGGCGTTCATTCGCGCGGTCGCCTGCTACGAAGTCGGCGCACTGATGGCGTATGCCGGACTGTCGCTTAACGACGCCGCCGAGCGCGTGATTCGAGAGCGTCTGCCGCGAGTCAATGGCCGGGGCGGAATCATTGCGGTCGACGCGCAGGGCAACGTGGCGCTCCCGTTCAACACCGAAGGGATGTATCGCGGCGTGGCTCGCGTGGGCGAAACGCCGGTAACGGCCATTCACGAATAAGCGAGATGGGAAGACCCGCTCATTCCCGGATGAGCGAGCAGGCGAGCAGACAAGCAGGAAAGGGTGGGCGGCACCGATCACAATGCCTCCCGTCCGGTACCGGATTGAGCCAGTGAAGATAAGCGAGGACAGGCGTGGCTGAGCGTAAGACAACCCCAACGATTTCGTTGCCCGACGAGCGCGTGCTCGACGTGAGCGGCATCACCGTGCAGTTCGCGACGTCCGAGCGCGTGGTCACGGCCGTGCGTGATCTGTCCTTTCACGTCGACCGCGGCGAAACGCTCGCCATCGTGGGCGAATCGGGATCGGGCAAGTCGGTGACGTCGCTCGCTGCCATGCGGCTCGTCGAGAACGGCGGTGGACGCATCACCCAGGGCTCGATGATCATGCGCCGCCGCAACGGCAAACTCGTCGACCTGACGCGCGCGAGCGGCAGCACCATGCGCAGCATTCGCGGCGCCGACATGGCCATGATCTTCCAGGAGCCCATGACCTCGCTCAATCCGGTGTTCCCCGTCGGTGAGCAGATCGCCGAATCCATTCGCCTGCACCAGGGCAAGGACACCGCCGCCGCGCGCGCCGAAGCGTTGCGCATGCTCGAACTTGTGCGCATTCCCGAGGCGCGTCGCGTGCTCGGGCGCTTCCCGCATCAACTCTCGGGCGGCATGCGCCAGCGCGTGATGATCGCGATGGCGCTCTCGTGCAAGCCGGGACTGCTCATCGCCGACGAACCGACGACCGCGCTCGACGTGACGATTCAGGCACAGATTCTGCAACTGATTCGGGCGCTGCAAGACGAGATGCACATGGGCGTCGTGTTCATCACGCACGACATGGGCGTGGTGGCGGAAGTGGCCGACCGCGTGCTGGTCATGCACCGTGGCGACAAGGTGGAAGAGGGCCGGTCGGCCGAGATCTTCGCCGCGCCGCGCGAACGTTACACGCAGGCACTGCTCTCGGCGGTGCCGCGTCTGGGATCGATGCAGGGCACCGATTTGCCGGCCCGCTTCCCGTTGTTGCGCTACGACGCGCCGGCCGACGCCAAACCCGCCGCCGAAACGCCGCAACCGACGGTCAGAACCGACGCCGGTCCGATTCTGCGCGTCAAGGATCTCGTGGCGCGCTTCGACGTGCCCTCAGGCTTCTTCGGTCGGGTGAAACAGCGCGTGCACGCCGTCGAGCGTGTGAGCTTCGACCTGTATCCGGGTGAGACGCTGGGCCTCGTGGGCGAGTCGGGGTGCGGCAAGTCGACGACCGGTCGCGCATTGCTGCGTCTGGTCGCGAGCCAGGGCGGTTCCATCGAATTCGGCGGCAAGCCGATTCACGACCTCGCAGGCCGCGCCTTGCAAACGCTGCGCCGCGACATCCAATTCATTTTCCAGGACCCGTTCGCGTCGCTCGATCCGCGTCTGACGGTGGGCTTCTCGATCATGGAGCCGTTGCTGGTGCACGGCGTCGCCAGCGGCGCCGAAGCCGAAAAACGTGTGGCCGAGCTGCTCGAGCGCGTGGGCTTGCCCGCCGAGTATGCGCAACGTTACCCGCATGAATTTTCGGGCGGTCAGCGTCAGCGCATTGCGATTGCCCGCGCCCTCGCGCTCAAGCCCAAGGTCGTGATCGCGGACGAATCCGTCTCGGCACTGGACGTCTCCGTGCAGGCGCAGATCATCAACCTGATGCTCGATCTGCAAAAGGAGTTCGGCATCGCTTTCCTGTTCATCTCGCACGACATGGCGGTCGTGGAGCGCATCAGCCACCGTGTGGCGGTGATGTTCCTCGGGCAGATCGTCGAGATCGGTCCGCGTCGCGCCATCTTCGAGAACCCGCAGCATCCGTACACGAAGAAATTGATGTCGGCCGTGCCGATCGCCGATCCGGCGCGTCGCCATGCCAAGCGCGAGTTGCTCACGGAAGAGATTCCGAGCCCGATCCGTCTGGTCGGCGATGAGCCGCAGGTGCAGCCGCTGGTGGAAGTCGGTGCCGGGCACTTCGTGGCGCGTCACCGCGTGGCCGGGGCGTACTGATCGATTGCGGGACCCGTGTCCCCGGGGGGGCATGCGTTTCGCGGAAGTTTTACGCAGTCTCAGGCAGCGATGCGCAGTCATTGGCGGTCGTTAGCTGTCGTCGGAAGTTTCAGGCAGTTGCACGTCTTGTTGTCACCTTAATGCCCGCCAAGTGGCGCAGTCGAACGACTCGCCTGCGGCGACCCCGTCAGACCAGAAGGAGAAAGACAGATGTCGAAAAACGTTTTGTTGGGCGCTCGCTGGAAAACCGCGCTCGCGTCCGTCGCCGTGGCGTCCGCCGTGTTCGGTACCGCCCCGGCGTTCGCCGCCAAGGATGTCGTGATGGCCGTGCAGTCGACCTTCACGACGATGGATCCGTACGACGCGAACGATACGCTGTCGCAAGCCGTCGCGAAGTCGTTCTACGAAGGCATGTTCGGTTTCGACAAGGACATGAAGCTCGTGAACGTGCTCGCCGAGAGCTACACCGTCTCCCCGGACGGGCTTGTCTACACGATCAAGCTCAAGTCGGGCGTGAAGTTCCAGGACGGCACGACCTTCGACGCCGCTGCGGTGAAGGCGAACTTCGATCGCGTGACGAACCCGGAGAACAAGCTCAAGCGTTACAACCTGTACAAGGAAATCGCCAAGACGGAAGCGGTCGATCCGCACACGGTGAAGTTCACGCTGAAAGAACCGTTCTCGCCGTTCATCAACACGCTGGCGCACCCGTCGGCCGTGATCATCTCGCCTGAAGCGCTCAAGAAGTACGGCAAGGACATCGCGTCGCACCCGGTCGGCACCGGCCCGTTCGAGTTCGTCGAATGGAACCGTACCGATTACGTGAAGGTCAAGAAGTTCGACGGCTACTGGAAGAAGGGCTACCCGAAGGTCGACACGATCACCTTCAAGCCGGTCGTCGACAACAACACGCGCGCGGCCGTCATGCAAACGGGCGAAGCCGGTTTCGCTTTCCCGGTGCCGTATGAGCAAGCCGACGGCCTGAAGGCCAGCGGCAAGGTCGACGTGATCGCCGGCCCCTCGATCATTCAGCGCTATGTGAGCTTCAACACGAAGCAAAAGCCGTTCGACGACGTGCGCGTGCGTCAGGCCATCAACTACGCGATCAACAAGGAAGCGCTGGTAAAGGTGGCGTTCGCGGGCTACGCCATGCCGGCCGAAGGCGTGGTGCCCAAGGGCGTCGACTACGCGGCCAAGACCGGCCCGTGGCCGTACAACCCGGCCAAGGCCAAGGAACTGCTCAAGGAAGCGGGCTACCCGAACGGTTTCGAGACCACGCTGTGGTCGGCCTACACGTACACGACGGCGCAGAAGGTGATCCAGTTCGTGCAGCAGCAACTGGCGCAGGTCGGCATCAAGGCGCAAGTGCGCGCCCTGGAAGCCGGTCAGCGCGTCGAGCTGGTCGAGTCCGCACCGGATCCCGACAAGGCGCCGGTGCGCATGTACTACGTGGGCTGGTCGTCGTCGACGGGCGAAGCCGACTGGGCGCTGCGTCCGCTGCTGAGCTCGGAGTCGTTCCCGCCGAAGCTCTTCAACACCGCCTACTACAAGAACGAGGCGGTCGACGCCGACTTCACCAAGGCGCTGCAGACAACCGACCGCGCCGAGAAGACGAAGCTGTACACGGATGCGCAACAGAAAATCTGGAACGATGCGCCGTGGGCCTTCCTCGTGACGGAAAAGCTGCTGTACGCGCGCAACAAGAATCTGTCGGGCGTGTACACCATGCCTGACGGTTCGTTCAACTTCACCGATATCTCGATGAAGTAATCGAAGCCATCACCGGTGAAGTCGAGCGCAATGCGCTCGCGTGATGTTCCCCGCGCCGCCGGCTCCGGCTGGCGGCGCGGTTTACCGCAAGACACGGTTTTGGCAAGACGTTCGGCAAGATTGCGATGCTCAATTACTTTCTCAAACGCCTGCTCGGCCTGATCCCCACGCTGCTGATCGTGGCAGTGCTGGTGTTCGCGTTCGTGCACATGCTGCCGGGCGACCCGGCGCGTCTGGCCGCGGGTCCGCAGGCGGACGAGGCGACCGTGGCGCTGGTGCGCCAGGATCTCGGCCTCGACAAGCCGCTGCTCACCCAGTTCACGAACTTCATCACGCACGCGGTGCGTGGCGACTTCGGTCTGTCCATGCGCAGCAAGCAACCTGTCTCGCAGGAGATCTCCAGCCGCTTCATGCCAACGCTGTGGCTCACGCTGGTGAGCATGGTCTGGTCGGTGCTGATCGGCATGGGCCTCGGGGTAGCGTCCGCCGTGTGGCGCAACCGCTGGCCGGATCGGCTCGGTATGACGTTCGCCGTGTCGGGTATCTCGTTCCCGGCGTTCGCACTCGGCATGTTGCTGATGCAGATTTTCTCCGTGCAACTGGGCTGGCTGCCGACCATTGGCGCCGACTCCTGGAAGAGCTACATCCTGCCCTCGATCACGCTGGGCGCGGCAGTGGCCGCCGTGATGGCGCGCTTTACCCGCTCCGCCTTCGTCGAGGTGCTGCACGAGGACTTCGTGCGCACCGCGCGGGCGAAGGGGCTCAACGAAATGCACGTGGTGTTCAAGCATGCGCTGCGCAACGCCATGATTCCCGTCGTGACCATGATGGGATTGCAGTTCGGTTTTCTGCTCGGCGGCTCGATCGTCGTCGAGGTGGTGTTCAACTGGCCCGGACTCGGACGCCTGCTGATCGACTCCGTCGAGATGCGCGACTATCCGGTGATTCAGGCGCTGGTGCTTCTGTTCTCGCTTGAGTTCATTCTGATCAACCTCGTGGTCGACGTGCTGTACGCCGTCATCAACCCGACCATTCGTTACAAGTGAGGCAAGCAAGATGAGCGCAAGCCAACCGACAACTCAACCGGGTGCAGCGAACGCGGCCGCCGCGAGCGGCAACCGGGTGCGCACGCCGTGGCGCGAATTCTGGCGCAAGTTCAGGAAGCAGCACGTTGCGATGGTCGCCGGCGTGTTCGTGCTGCTGCTGGTCGTTCTCGCGATTCTCGCGCCGCACCTCGTGCCGTTCGATCCGGAGAATTTCTTCGACTATGACGCGCTCAATGCGGGCCCGTCCGCGAAGCATTGGTTCGGCGTGGACTCGCTCGGTCGCGACATCTTCAGCCGCGTGCTCGCGGGCACGCGCATCTCGCTGGCCGCCGGCTTCGGCTCGGTCGCGCTGGGCGCGATGATCGGCACAGTGCTCGGGCTGCTCGCCGGATATTACGAGGGCTGGTGGGACCGCATCGTCATGCGTATCTCCGATGTGCTGTTCGCCTTCCCGGGTATCCTGCTCGCCATCGGCGTAGTGGCCGTGCTGGGTAACGGCATGATCAACGTGATCGTGGCCGTGGCCATTTTCTCGATCCCCGCGTTTGCGCGGCTCGTACGTGGCAACACGCTGGTGCTCAAGCATCTGACGTACATCGAAGCGGCGCGCTCCATCGGCGCGTCGGATTGGACGATCATCATGCGGCATATTCTGCCAGGCACGGTGTCGTCGATCGTCGTATATTTCTCGATGCGCATCGGCACGTCCATCATCACGGCGGCAAGCCTGTCGTTCCTCGGGCTGGGCGCGCAGCCGCCTACGCCGGAGTGGGGCGCGATGCTCAACGAAGCGCGCGCCGACATGGTCAATGCGCCGCACATCGCCATTTTCCCGAGCCTGGCCATCTTCCTGACCGTGCTCGCCTTCAATCTGCTCGGCGACGGCCTGCGCGACGCGCTCGATCCGAAGCTAGACCGGCATTGACGCACTGATGCATTGATGTTTTCACTGGAGCGCGAAATGATCCCCGTGTCAGAGTTTCGCGAAGCGTTGTTCGGCGCACCCCATGTCGGGCTTCTGCCCGCCGGGCCGCGCGACGCGATCACCGACGTGCCCGGGGTCTTCGTTGGCCATGTCACGCTCGCCGACGGACCGGTGCAAACGGGCGTGACGGTTGTCTGCCCGACACCGGCGAGCCCGGCAGACGCCGGCGGCGCGAGTCCCGACGCGGCGTCGCCGAGCGTGCAGTGGGATCCATTTCGCACCAAGATTCCCGCCGGCGCCGCCGTCATCAACGGCTTCGGCAAGAGTGTCGGTCTGATGCAGATCGACGAACTCGGTGTGGTGGAAGCGCCGCTGGCGCTGACCAACACGTTCTCCGTCAGTCACGTCGCCCTGGGCCAGCTGCGCGCGGCCATCGCAGCTAACCCGGACATCGGTCGCGGCGCACCATCGCTCAATCCGACGGTGTTCGAGTGCAACGACGGCTACCTCAACGACATGCAGGCGTTCGCCGTGACGGAGGCGCATTACGCACAGGCGCTCGCGAACGCGTCGTCGGACTTCGCGCAAGGGGCCGTCGGTGCGGGACGCGGCATGTCCAGTTTTGGCCTCAAGGGCGGGATCGGGTCGGCATCGCGTCTCGTGGAAACGGCGGGCGCGGCGTTTACCGTGGGGGTGCTGGTGCTGTCGAACTTCGGCCGCCCGTCGCAGCTGACCATCGCCGGTCGGCACGTCGGCCCGGTCCTCGACGAGCGCCTCGCGCATCCCGAACAACGCGCCGCGCCTGAGCGGGGCTCCATCATCATGCTGGTGGCCACCGATGCGCCACTCGACGCGCGGCAATTGCGCCGCGTGGCGACACGCACCGGCGCCGGGCTGGCGCGTACCGGTTCGGTCTACGGCCACGGCAGCGGCGATGTTGCGCTGGCGCTCACGACGGGGTACACGATGGCGCACGATGCCATGGGGCGCGTCGCACCTGCGGCGCTCGTGCCCGATGCATTGCTCGATCCGATTTTCCAGGCGACGGCCGACGCCACCGAACAGGCGATCCTGCACGCCCTCTTTGCTGCCGAGTCCGTGCTCGGGCGCGACGCTCACGTGCGACGCGCACTGGCGGACGTGCTGCCCGACTGGGCCACGCTCTAGGCCGGCAGTCGATGCCGGCCCGGTCCTGAGGCCGGGCCGGCGCCATTCATGAGATGACCGACATTATGCGAATCCTGATTTCCACCGATATCGAAGGCGTCGCGGGCGTTTTCCATGCCGAACAGACGCGCGCCGGGAACGGCGAGTACGAGCGGGCACGCCGCTGGATGACGCGCGAGGCCAACGCGGCCGTCGAAGGCGCTTTTGCCGGCGGCGCGAACGAAGTGATGGTGAACGACTCGCACGGCGGCTTTCGCAATCTGCTGCCCGACGAACTCGATCCACGCGCACGTCTGGTGCTGGGCAAACCACGCTATCTGGGCATGGTCGCCGGGGTGGAAGCCGGTTGCGATGCGCTGTTCATGATCGGTTATCACGGCAAGGCGCAGAGTGCCGGGATTCTGGCGCATACGATCAACAGCTTCGCGTTCGCGCGCGTCTGGTTGGGCGGCGTGGAGGCGAGCGAAGCGATGTTGTACGGCGCGCTGGCCGGCGAACGGGGCGTGCCGATGATCATGGCCAGCGGCGACGACGTCTTTTGCGAGGAAACGCGGCTCATCTTCCCGTCGGCGCGGTACGTGCAGACGAAAGCGGCGTGGGGGCAGGGCAGCGGCATGACGCTCAGTCCCTCGCAGTCGTGCGATCTGATCCGCGAAGCTGCCAAGGTGTCGCTCGAAGACTCGCGCAAGTGGCATACCTACACTGTGCAAACGCCCGTCGAAGTGCGTTTGCAGGCCCAGACGACGGCGCTGGCCGATCTGTTTTGCCAGTGGCCGACGCTCGAGCGCATCGACGGCGTCACCCTCCAGTTCGAAGCGCCCAGTGTGGAGGCTGCGGTTCGCATGCTGAACTGCTTGTCCGCCATGTCGTTCATGCTGCGTTGAACAAGATCTGACCGCCCATCGCCCGCCGAGCGGGGGAAACAGGACACGGAGGACACGGAGGACACGGAGGACACGGAATTCGCCGCTTCGAATGCAGGGACCCCGGTCCAAATCGGGGCTTAACCTTTTGATTTGCAGGGGAATTGTGGCGTTTTGTCATCGGTTTTTCCCTGTCAACCGATCAGCCATTGCCTGCGCAACCGCGCCAGCCTTGGTGCAGCGTTTTTGCGTTGTTACAACGCCACTCGATTAGGGTTCACCGCGTCAGAACGTCAAGGGCGGACGTGCGATAATCCGTAATATTTTGTAACAGCTGCACCGATTCAGGGCAGTTACGGTTTATTGAGCGTCGGCGAACGTCGACGGTGAATCATGGATATCAGAAACGCCCGACGCTGGGCGGAGCCCGGCGCGAAGCGCTACGTCGGCGCACTTATGGTGGTACTGGCTGCGTTTCTCATGCGCAGCCTCCTGCATCCGGTGCTCGACCACTCGATGCCGGGACTCTTTTTCGTTTGCGCGGCCATCATCGTCGAGTTCACCTGGGGGCTCGGGCCGGCCATCATGGCGATGGTCATCAGCATTCCGATTTTCGATTTTTTCTTCGTGCCGCCGTTTCGCGACATCGCCGAGCTGGATCGTCGCGACGTGTTGATCGTGACTGGGTTCCTGCTGATCACCCCGCTCGCTGTCGCGCTCATCGAGCGCCTGCGCCGCGCACAATATCGCGCCGAACTGATCGCCGAAGTCGCGCAGACCCGCTACGAAATGCTGCTGCGCGCCGAGAATGAGCGTATGGTGCTGTCCGACTCCGTGCAGTTGGGCAACGCCCTGATGACATACCTGACGAAGCATCTCGATTCCATCGTCTATCTGGCCAATCGCGCCATACACTACGAATTCATCGATGAACATTTCCGGCGCGAGACGGGTGTTGCGCCCGAAGCCATCAAGCGTGAGGGTTTGCGCGCGCTGCTGCATCCGGATGATGCACAGCGCATGACCGGACTTTTTTCGGCAGATGGCGAACCGCCGCAACAGGGCGCCCACAATTTGCGAATTCGCAAGCGCGACGGCAGTTTCGACGTGATGCATTGCGAGTTGCAACACTTTCGCGCCCACGTGGGCACCTATGTGATCCTGCGCGTGCATACGGGGCCGGCCGTGCGTCCGGTGACACCGTTGCATACCGTTTCGCCGGCATCGGGCGCATCCAACACATCTTCTACGAGCAGTGCGCCGACCACGCGCGACGTGCCACAGACGAACGGCACGCCGATCGTCACCGGCGGGGTATGACCATGTTTGACCAGAATATCTTCTACAAAGGCGGCGAACATGCCGTGCTGCTGTTGCCGGGGCTATCGAGCACGCCGCTCGAGATGCGCCCGGTGGCAAAAGCGTTGCACCGCGATGGCTATACCGTGTCGGTGCCTCACATCGAGGGCTACGGTCTGGGTTCGCCGTGCACGCACTGGCGCGAATGGATTGTCGCCGCGCGCGCGAAGTATCGCGAACTGCGCGATGCGCACGAGACCGTGTCGTTGTGCGGCCTGAGCATGGGCGCCACGCTGGCGCTGGCCGTTGCCGAAGAAGAACCGGATGTCGCCGCGATTTCGGTGCTCGCCGTCACGCTGGTGTATGACGGCTGGACGATCCCACTGGCGTATCCGCTGCTCGATCTGCTCTATCACCTGCCGTTCGGGCGTCGCTATCGCTATTACGAAAAGGCGCCGTTCGGACTGAAGAACGAAGCGCTGCGCGCCCGCGTCGAGAAGTCGATGTCGCTGCACGACGCCTCCGAAATCGGCTCGGCCTCGCTGCCGATCGCCCATCTCTACAACGCGCGCCGCCTCGCGTCTCACGTGCGCAACCGGCTCGATCGCGTGAGCGCGGACTGCCTCATCGTGCATGCGGTGGACGACGATACGGCCAGCCCGCACAACGCCCGCATGGTCTACAACGGCGTGTCGTCGGAAGTAAAGCAGAAGTGTCTGCTCGGTGAGAGTTATCACATCCTGACGATGGATAACGAGCGTGAGACGGTGGCCGACGAAACGCGTCGATTCTTCCGCGATGCGATCGCGCGTCGCACGGGTGCCGCCACCTCGGAGACCCGCATCATTTCCAAGGCGCTGTTGCGCGCCAAACGCCGTCAGTCGGCTGCCTGATCCGCGCGATCTGCCTCGTCACCGGCCGCCGGATATCCGATGGCCTTGCGAGCCGCGCCGGTGCTGAGGCACGCGATGTCATCAAACTGCCATCGTTGGCCGGTTAAGGTCGGGTTTTTCCGACCCAGTCGCCTGTGCGCGACGCCGCGCCGATTCAGCCATGTCATCGCTCGTCATCGAATCCGTCAGCAAGCAGTGGGGCGACACGCACGCACTTCATGAGGTGAGTTTTGCCGCCGACGCAGGCTCGCTCGTGGTGCTGCTCGGTCCGTCAGGTTGCGGCAAGTCGACGCTGCTGCGCATGATCGCGGGCCTGGAGACGCCGACGCACGGCCGCATTCTGTTGGGCGGCGACGATGTGACGGCCTTGCCGCCGGCGCGTCGCAAGCTCTCGATGGTGTTTCAGTCGTATGCGCTGTTCCCGCATCTGTCGGTGCGCGAGAACCTGCTGTTCGGCCTGCGCGTGCGCCGCGAGCCGACACGCGACTATCCGCACCGCCTCGCGCGCGTCGCGTCGCTGCTGGGGCTGGAGCCCTATCTGGAGCGCAAGCCGTCGCAACTCTCGGGCGGACAGCAACAGCGCGTTGCGCTGGGCCGCGCCGTCATTGCCGAGACGTCCGTCTGCCTGATGGACGAGCCGCTCTCGAATCTCGACGCGCAACTGCGTCAGGAAATGCGTCGCGAGATCCGCGCGCTGCAACAGCAGCTCGGCATGACGCTCATCTACGTGACTCACGACCAGACCGAAGCGATGAGCATGGCCGATCAGGTCGTGCTTCTGCGTGGCGGGCGCATCGAACAACACGGCGCACCGCACGCGCTGTATGCCACCCCGTCCACGCGTTTCGCCGCGAGCTTCATCGGCACGCCGCCGATGCATCTGCTTCGATTGGTGCGTCATGGTGACTCGCTGGTGCCCGCCGGACAGACTGGCCCGGCGCTCGCGCAGGCCGGTCGGCTCGACAGCGTATTGCTCGGCCTTCGCCCGGAACATGTGCGTGCGGTGGCGCCGACGTCCATCGGTGCGGTGCTCGCCACGGTGAGTGCCGTCGAATATCTGGGTGCCGATACGCTGGTGGCCTGCACGCTGGGCGACGCCGGAGCGATTGCCACGCGTGTGCCGGGCCATCGGCCGTTCCTGCCGGGCGACGCGATCGGTCTGCAGTGGGACGTCGCCGATCAGCATCTGTTCGACGCGACGTCGGGCGAGCGCATCGCGCATGCCGACCTTGCCGCCCTTGCCGCTCTTGCCGCAGCGGCGCCCGGTGTCGCGCCACCGGGGCGGGCATCGTCCGCGGCAACGGAGGATGCGCTCTCGCGCGCTCCGGCTGGCGGCGCCCTGGCCGGCACCGTTGCCGCGGCCGCCACGATCGCCGAACAACACGCCTGAACGCGGGCCTGCCGCTGCGGCGGCCGTCGCTTGTTCGACGCGCTCGAGCAGCAGACACCTCCGGCATCGATCACCCGATACATCACCACCACGCTTACATGGGGAACCCAGAGAAATGCGACGCAAGATTCTGAAAACGTTTGCGGCCGGTCTGGCCACCGTAGCCACGCTCGGCGTCAGTGGCCTGAGCGGCGCGGCCTTCGCCCAACAGAAACCGGTTGAACTCCAGTTCTATTACCCGGTCGCGATTGGCGGCCCGGTCACGAAGATCATCAACGATCTGGTGGCGGACTTCGAGAAGGATCACCCGAACATCAAGGTCAAACCGGTGTACGCCGGCTCGTATCAGGACTCCGTGGTCAAGGCGCTCACCGCCGCGAAGGCCGGCACGCCGCCGCAACTGGCCGTGCTTGCTGCGGCCGACGTCTTCACGCTGATCGATGAGGACGCCGTCGTGCCCATCGACAGTATCGCCAACACGGCCGCAGACAAGCAGTGGCTCGACGGTTTTTACCCGGCACTGATGCTGAACTCGCGCATCAACGGTCATACGTGGGGGGTGCCGTTCCAGCGCTCGACCATCGTCATGTACTGGAACAAGGATGCCTTCCGCGAAGCCGGCCTCGATCCGGAACACGCTCCGGCGAACTGGGACGAACTCGTGAGCACGGCGCAGAAGCTTACCAAGCGCGACGCATCGGGCAATGTGACCCAGTGGGGCATCAAGGTGCCGTCCGTCGGCTTCGCCTACTGGCTGTTCCAGGCGTTCACCACGCCCGCTGGCATCGAACTGATGAACGCTGCGGGCACGAAGACGTTCCTCAACGCACCGCAAGCGGTGCAGTCGCTGCAATACTGGGTCGATCTGACGACCAAGTACAAGGTCATGCCGACGGGGTCGATCGAGTGGGGCACCACGCCGAAGGACTTTCTCGAGAAGAAGGCCGCCATCATCTACACGACGACGGGCAACCTGACCAATATCCGCACCAACGCCACGTTCCCGTTCGGCGTGGGCAAAATGCCCGCCAAGGTGCGCGGCGGCAGCCCGACGGGTGGCGGCAACTTCTACGTTTTCAAGAAGTCGACGCCGGAAGAAAAGCAGGCCGCGATGACGTTCATCAAGTGGGCGACGATGCCCGAGCGTGCGGCGCAGTTCGGTATCGACACGGGCTATGTCGCGGTCACGCCGGCGGCCTGGGAAACCCCTGCCATGAAGCAATACGTGCAGAAGGTGCCGGCTGCTGCCGTGGCGCGCGACCAGTTGGGCGTGAGCGTTGCCGAGTTCTCCACGCATGACAACCAACGCGTGACGAAGGCGCTCAACGATGCGATTCAGGCGGCCGTCACCGGCGCCAAGTCGCCGAAGCAGGCGCTCGACGACGCCCAGCGCGAAGCGGATCGCATTCTGCGTCCGTACGCGCGCTGAGCAACATCTTGCGCAACACCTTGAGCGAATCCGTAGCGCATTCGTCTCGTAGTCACCCGGCGGCGCGCGGCAGGATCGCGCCGCCGGGCGCAGAATCGATGGACTGACGATGAACCGTACTTCATCCTCCCGGGCGCCCTGGCTGCTGTTATCGCCGGCGTTGCTGCTGCTCGTCGCCTTCACCCACTATCCGGCCGTCGCCACGCTGTGGCACAGCGTTTTCTCGACGGCCCGCGCGGGGGCCGCGTCGGTCTTCGTCGGTGTCGAGAACTATCAGTTGCTGCTCGACGATCCTGTGTTCTGGCAGGCGCTGCGCAACAACGTGTGGTTCGCCCTGATCACCGTGCCGGTCGCCATTGCGCTGTCGATCGCGATGGCGCTGTGGGTGCACCGGCAGGTGCCGGGGCGCGCGTTACTGCGGCTTGCGTACTTCACGCCGGCCATTCTGCCGATGATCGCCGTGGCGAACATCTGGCTGTTCTTTTACACGCCGCAGTACGGTCTCATTGCGCAGATCTCGCAGGCGTTCGGCTGGGGCGACCACAACTGGCTCGGTCAGCCGGGCACGGCGTTGCCCGCGCTGATGGTCGTGACGATCTGGAAAGAGGCCGGGTTCTTCATGATCTTTTATCTGGCCGCCTTGCAGCAAATCTCCCCGACGCTGGCCGAAGCTGCAGCGCTCGAAGGCGCGTCGCGCTGGCAGTTCTTTCGCCGCGTGCAATGGCCGTTGCTCATGCCCACGACCGTGTTCGTGGTCATCAATGCGGTGATCAATGCGTTCCGTCTGGTCGATCACGTGGTCGTGATGACGCGTGGCGGACCCGATAACGCCACGCAGTTGCTGCTGTACTACGTCTATCAGGTCGTCTTCAGCTTCTGGGATACGTCGTACGCGGCGGCGCTCACGGTGGTGCTGCTTACGCTGCTCGCTATCGTCGCTTTCGTGAAATTCCGCCTGCTCGACTCACGCACGCACTACCAATGACGACTTCCGCCAGCTCGACTCCGCCTGCCAAGCGCCCGCCGACGACCGAGATCGCTCCCGTGTCCCCCAGGGACGGCACGGCACGCGTGTCGCTGCGACCGTTTTCCGCGACGGGACACGCCAATCTGCTCGACACGACGGGGGCATGGTTGCTCGGTCTGTTGTGGTTGCTGCCGCTGCTGTATGCGGTATGGAGTGCTTTTCACCCGTCGGCCTATGCCACGCGATTCTCGCTGAGCGCGCCGCTCACGCTGGAGAATTTTGTCCAGGCATGGCAGGCGGCGCCGTTCGGGCGGTATCTCGTCAATACGTTTGTGCTGGTCACCGTGATTCTCGCTGCGCAACTCGTGCTCGCCACGCTTGCGGCTTACGCTTTCGCGCGCTTCACGTTTCGCGGCAGTGAGGTCGCGTTCATGATCGTGCTGCTGCAACTGATGATCATGCCGGACGTATTGATCGTCGAGAACTACCGAACCATCGCATGGATGGGCTTGCGCGACACCATTCTCGGCATTGCGCTGCCGTACTTTGCATCGGCGTTCGGTATTTTTCTGTTGCGTCAGGCATTCAAGACGGTACCGAGAGCGCTCGACGATGCGGCGCGCGTGGAAGGCGCGAATGCCTGGCAGGTGCTGTGGCGCGTGTATGTGCCGCTGGCGCGGCCGGTCTATGTGGCGTACGCGCTGGTGTCGATCAGTCACCACTGGAACAACTTCCTGTGGCCGCTGATCGTCACGAACTCGGTGCAGACGCGCCCGCTGACCGTCGGTCTGCAAGTGTTCGCGGCGACGGATCAGGGCATCGACTGGTCGTTGATCACGGCAGCAACGCTGATGACGGCCGCGCCGTTGTTCATCGCCTTCCTGCTGTTTCAGCGGCAGTTCGTTCAGTCGTTCATGCGAGCCGGCATCCGCTGAGTCCGCTGAGTCCGCGGCGTCGGCAAGGGGTAAGGGGCAAGGGGCAAGGGCGTGGGCGCAAAAGCAAACGGCACGCTGCGCAGCGTGCCGTCTTGCGTTTCATCGTCGTCTGACGTAGCGCCCCTTGCGCTCGCCGGAGCGAGCCCGGGCGTCGGGACGAGAGAATGAGGGGCGTCGGAGTTACTTGTCGGCGGCCTTGACGAGCAGTACCGGTACGGTGGTGATGCGCAGCAGCGTTTCGGCCACACTGCCCAGCAGCAGACGGTTGATGCCGCGACGCCCGTGCGTGCCGAGCACGATGACGTCTGCGTTCCACTCTTGCGCCTCGCGCAGCACGGCGTCGGCGATTTCATCGGTGCCGGTGTCGAGCGTGATCATCTTCGTCTCGGCATCGACACCGCGCTTTTTCAGGTCGGCCTGCGCATTAGCGAGAATTTCGTCCGTTTCCTTCTCGAACGACTCCTGACTCTCGAGCGGCACGAAGCCACTGTAAGCGCCGGCGGCGTAGGCGTTGGCAAGCGACGGGACGACCGAAACCAGACGAATCTTGCCCTGGCTGAGTGCTACGAGCTTGACCGCTTCGTCGATGGCTCGGTTCGAAGGAGTACTGCCGTCGATCGAAACCAGAATGCGTTCATACATGATGGTGTCCTCTTGGGGCTGAAAAGTACGTTTTCATTCTCGCACTGCGCGCCCTGAAAGTCATCCCGCGCCGCGGCGGGGATCGACCGGTATTTGATCGCACGCAATAACGCATCGTAATGCCAACTGCCGGCGCGTGCACGTGAGGGGCACGGTGCCGGGGCTCGAAACGGATTCGGAACGGCGCAGGCGGCGTGGCTCAGCCGGGCTGGCAGGCGATCACGAGGTTGGCGACGTTGCCGGAGACGTCGCGTGTGAGCACGTCGTAGTCCTTTTGCGCGCATTGCGAGCGTGCGCGCTGTTCGCAGTCTCCGGCACTGGCGGCGGAGCACTGGATTTGCTGAGTGGCGCGGCCATCGGACGTGAACAGCGGCGCGGACGAGCCGCAGGCCGACAGCGTAACCGTGAGAAGCCCCGAGGAAAGCAGAGTGGCGATCTTGGCGAGATTTTTCATAGTGGTCGTCTTACAAGCTTTCGCGAGTATAACGCGCCCGCGCGGACCGATACGGCACGTCTGCGACGGACTTGCCACTGCTGGCAATCCGGCTCAGGGGGCGGCGCCGGGGCCGCGCAGCCGTTGCCGGCGCAGCGTGCGCAAGCTGTCGAACACGATGAGCGCGACGCCGATCCAGATCGGCGCGTAGGTCCATAGGCCGCGCTCGGTGAACGGCTCGCCGAGCAGCACGAGGGAGACGGCAAACAGCAGTACCGGTTCCACATAACCCAGAATGCCGTACAGCCCGATGGGCAGCACGCGGGCGGCGGCGAAGGTGCTCGCGAGCGCGCTCGCACTGAGCAGACCCAGCGCCGGCAGCCAGAACCAGAAGCGCGCCTCGGCCAGCGCCGGTGCGTTTTGCGCCCATGCGTGCCACACGAGGACCACGGCCACCGGCGCCATGGCGAGCATCTCAAGGATGAAGCCGCTCAGCGCGTCGAGATGCAGTCGGCGGCGCAGCAGGAAGTAGGGCGGGTAGCCGAACATGATGAGCGCGGTGACCCACGACAGCGCCCGCGTGACCCAGAGCTCGTGCGCCACGCCCACGGCAGCGAAGATGACGGCGGCCGTCTGCAAGGGGCTCAGGCGCTCCTTGTAGACGGTACGGCCGGCGAGCACCATCGTGAGGGGCAGGAGGAAGTAACCGAGCGAGACGTCGAGCATGCGCTGTTGCAGCGGCGCCCACACGAAGAGCCAGAGTTGTACGCCGAGCATGGCCGCGCACAGCAAGACCGCGCCGAGCAGGGCGGGCCGGTGCAGGACATGCGAGAGCGTGCTGCCGAGCACGTTCCAGCGGCGCAATGCGGTGACGATGACGAGCGTGCCCGGCAGCGTGAGCAGAATGCGCCACGCAAAGACGTCCAGCCCCGTGAGGGGTGAGAGTTGCGCGACCAGCGCGGGCATGATGGAGAACATGACCGACGCCGATACGGAGAGCATCACGCCGCGACCGGAAAGCATGGGGAGACCTGTGGATGGCTGTGACTCGATGACTCAATGACTTGAGCAAGGCCGCGAGCATAGCAAACTTGCACCAGTTTTGGGCGTTACCCCGCGCCGTTCCAAGCCTTTCCTGAAGGCCGCCTTCCCTCGATGGCAGGCATCGTATGTCGTCACATCGTCACCCGTGAGCGCGTATCATCGCGACTCATCGAGTGTTTTTCCCATTTGCCGCCATGCGCGGCGCTTCCTTGCAGGAGATTCGTGGATGTCGTCTTCCCCCGCAGTCGTTGCTGTCGCCGAGTATGCCGCCTTCGCTGCGTCGCTTGCCGACGCCGTCCGGCCGCTGTCGTTGGGCTGGTTCCGCCGGCGTCTGGCCGTCGACGACAAGGCCGATGAGAGCCCGGTCACGATTGCGGACCGTGAAGTCGAGACCGCGTTGCGCGCGAAGATCGCCGAGCGCTTCCCGTCGCACGGGATCTGGGGCGAGGAATTCGGCAAACAAGGGGTGGACGCCGAGTTCGTCTGGTCGGTCGATCCGATCGACGGCACGCGCAGTTTCATTACCGGGCACCCGCTGTGGGGCACGTTGCTCGCGCTGCTGCAAAACGGCCAGCCCATCGTTGGCCTGATCGATATTCCCGCGACGGGCGAGCGTTGGGTCGGTGTCAACGACCCGGCCAACGGCGTGCGCGAAGCCCGCTTCGGCGGCGAAGTGTGCGCGACGAGCCCGGTGACGTCGCTGGCCGAAGCGACGGTTTACGCCACCTCGCCCGATATCTTCGACGCTGCCGAGTACGCCCGCTTCGAGCGTCTGACGAAGGCGGTGAGCCGTCGCCGTTTCGGCGGCGATTGCTACGCTTACGGGCTGCTCGCGAGCGGTCACATCGAACTGGTCATGGAAGCCGGATTGCAGACGTATGACTATCTGGCGGTCGCGCCCGTCATCGAAGCGGCCGGCGGCATCATCACCGATTGGGAAGGCAATCCACTGACGCTGACTTCGCAGGGCCAGGTGCTGGCTGCCGCCAACGCCGAGTTGCACGCGGCAGCGCTCGCCTGCATTCGCGGGAAGTGACTGCGCCTACCCGAGATGGCGAGGCATGCCTCGCCAGATGCGCGGCAGCAGCACCCCCAGCACGATGCCGCGCGTGGCGAGAAAGGCCATGAGCGCCACCCACAAGCCGTGATTGCCCCATGCGCGTAGCGTGAGCGGCATCACGGCGCCGAAAACCAGCAAGCCGATCAGCGACGAGGTAAGCAGCTCGCGCGTGCGTGTCGCACCGATGAACACGCCGTCGAGCTGGAAGCACCACACCGCCACGATCGGCGACACGACGGCCCACGGCAGGAATTCCCGTGCGGTCTCGCGCAGTATCGGCTGGTCGGTCAGGGCATCGATGATCGACCCGCCCGCAGCGGCATAGACCAGCGCAAACGCCACGGCGCAACCGAGCGCCCATCCCAGCGACAAACGGATCGCGTGGAGCAACGCCTCGCGTTGACGCGCCCCGACATGCGCGCCCACGAGCGCTTCGGCGGCGTGCGCGAAGCCGTCGAGACCGTACGCCATGAAGGTTTGGAAGTTCAGGAGCAGGGCGTTGGCGGCGAGCGTCGTGTCGCCGAGCCGTGCGCCCACACGCGCAAACCACGCGAAGGCGAGTTGCAGGAACAGGGTGCGCAGGAAGATGTCGAGATTGAGCCGCAGCAGACGCCACAGCGCACCGCGTTCGACCAGTGTCGCGAGCCGCAGCGGCGGCAGGCCGGGGGTACGCGCGAGCCACAGCAGCCATGCGCCCAGTGCAAAGCCCAGCAGGTCGGCCAGCGCAGTCGCCCATGCAATGCCCGCCACGCCCGCATCGAAACCGCGCACGAAGGCGAGCACGGCGACGATGTTCACGACGTTGATGACGACTTGCACCGCAAGCCCTTGCCGCACCCGCTGACACGCGAGCAGGTAGCCGAGCACCACGTAGTTCCCGAGCGCGAACGGCGCGGCAAGGATACGGATGCTTGCGTATTCGCGCCCGAGCGCCTGCACCTGATCGCTGCCCCCGAGCCACGAAACACCAAGCGATACCAGCGGTCCGCGCAATATCAGCAGGCTCGCGCCAATGGCGAAAGCCAATGCCAGGGCGCGCGCGAGCGTGTCGCGAAGACGCTCGGTGTCGCGCGCGCCGAAAGCTTGCGCGGCGAGCCCGGTCGTGCCCATCCGAAGGAAGGAGAAACCCCAGAAGATGAGATTGAGCAATAGCCCGCCGAGCGCGACACCGCCCAGATAGGCGGGGCCCGGCAAGTGTCCGGCCACGGCCGTGTCGACGGCCGAGAGCAGGGGCTGGGTGAGATTGGCGAGCACGATGGGCACCGCCAGACGGAGCAATTGCCGATGGCCGGTGGCCGCGGGGGCAGGGTTCATGAGCGAGTGTTGCGGTGGCCGTTCATGGCGGCACCGTCGGATTGCGCACGCACGCGGCGGCAGGTTGTGTGTGCGCCGATTATAAGGTGATGCGAAGATTCGCGACCTGGCGGGGCGCATGGGGGCGCACGGGGGCATGTTGAGGGCGTGATGGGACGCAATGCAAGCTAACGCGACGCAACATGACCCGACGCGAAGTCTGGCGACCGCGTGCGACATTTTGCGCCGTCTCCCTCGCGTGTCGGTGACCGCGGAGGCAGGTCGTGGACGGTACAATGTGTCACTTCTGCCTCTTCACTGAAAGTCTACGTATGCCGTCCCCGTCGCTTTCAAGGGTCTCGTCGCTGGTGACCTTTCTTTCCGCGCATCGCCGTCACGCCGTCGCGGCTGTCCTGTGTCTCGCAAGTTTGCCTGCACTGGCCGAGGTGACGTTGCAACGCGGACCGCCGCCGCCGCGCTTCGAAGACCCGCATGCGGCGCCGAAGGGCGAGTTCTGGGTGCCCGGATACTGGCAGTGGAAAGACGGTCGTTACGACTGGGTCGACGGTCATATGGAAGCGAAGCGCCCCGGTATGCGCTACACGCCGCCGCACTGGGAGGAGACCGGCGCGCACGAATGGACGTTGCGCGACGGCAAGTGGGACGCCACCGGGTGGGGGCCCGGCACCCTTCACGAAATTCGCGCCCCCGGCACCCCGAATTCCGGCAAGTAATCGCGCCCGCCGCGTCCGTTCCCTCCGTCGGCGCCATGCCGTCGTCGATACCGTGTCAACGCCATGTCAGCGACGACACCGGGGCCGTCTTCCATGTCGTCACCCATGTTGTCACCCATGTTGTCACCCATGTTGTCACCCATGTTGTCACCCATGTCGTCCGGAAGCGGCGGCATTCGGTCGCGACGTTTGAATAATTTTCATCTCTGCCCGTTGAAATTTTGCGCACGCACTTGAAGGCGCGACGTCATGCGGCGCGTCATGCACGGCGTGTCGCTGCGCTCGCGCTGGGGCGTTCGATGCTCGGCGAATTTTCATCAGTAGTCCAACCTAGTCGGTGAAATTGACAGCTTGACGCGCACAAGGTCGAGACCCTACGCAAAACCAGTTGACACGTCAGGAACGTTGAACAACACTATGCCCACGTCGGACCGCCATTGGGCGAAAAATCGTCGCAAATAGCGTAATTTTAATTACTTGTGCTACCGAAATGCGCGACGTTCGCATGATGTTGCATAGGTAATTCAGTGCGCCGTGTGCGCCCTCCCACTCCAACGCCCGGCGGTATGCGCCTGGGTGCAAAACGTATGACCGAGGTACGGTCTGCTGTCTTTCGATCTGCGTGGTCGTATTCGCGAAGATCAGTCGTTTCCTGAAGTCTCGTATGCCGGACGTCGATCGCCTGAAGGGGTGGTCAGCCCATCGCCGAAGTGTGACATGTGGCAGGAGCCTGTATGCAGTGTTCAGTTCCTCTGTTCGATGCAGTGCCGTTGATCACCGTGTTCGTATGCGTTGTTCTGGGCCAGTTGCTCGGGCGCATCAGATTTGGACCGATTCAGCTCGGCGGCGTGTGCGGTGCGCTGCTCGTCGCGTTATTGGTGGGACAGACCGGTTGTATGGTCGAAGGCTCGCTCAAGGACTTCGCGTTCGCCCTGTTCATTTTTGCGATGGGTTTCTCGGCCGGGCCGCAGTTCGTTGAAAACCTGAACCTGCGAGGCCTGCGCTTCGGCGTGTTATCGATCATCGAAGTGGTCTTCGTGTTCGGCATCGTCATGCTCGCCGTCAAGCTGCTGGGCCTCGATCCCGGCACGGCCGGCGGGCTCGCTGCCGGCGCGGCCACCGAATCCGCCATGGTCGGGACGGCCATCGAAGCGTTAAGCCGTCTGGGGCTCGACCCGGCGACGTTCAAGGCGTTGCAGGCCAACGTCGTGACCGCTTACACGCTGACCTACGTGTTCGGTCTGATCACCATCGTCCTGTTCACCAATCTTCTCGCGCCGCGCCTGCTGGGTATCGATCTCAAGGCAGACAGCGCGCGTCTGGCAAAGGAGATGGAGGACGAGAACGGTGAGGAGATCGGCGCGCCCGCCGCGCCCGATCTGGTCGGCCGCAGCTATCGCGTGGCGCACCCCGGACTCACGGTGGCATCGCTCGAAGCCTCGCTGGACGCACGGGTTGCCATCGAACGCGTGCGACGGGCTTCGGCAACGGTGCCCGTCGAGCAAGGCCTCTCACTGCTGCCAGACGACGAAGTGCTGCTGGTGGGGCGACGCGACGCCATGCTCGACGCTCATGCGCTCGTCGGTCCGGAAGTCGCGGGCACCGAAACGGGCGACATTGTGCTCGTCGAGCGCGATTACATCCTGACGAACAAGGAAGCCGAAGGCCGTACCGTGAGCGATCTGCGACGCGAAGCGCCGGTCGAGTTGCGCCACGGGGTGTTCGTCAAATCCGTCAAACGCATGGGCATGCAGTTGCCTTCGCTGAGCAAGATTGCGCTGCAACGCGGCGACGTCGTCACGCTGCAAGGACTGGAGGGCGATGTCGAGCGTGCGGGCGCGGTCATGGGCAAGGCCGTGCCGCACGGCAACAAGACGAGCCTCATCTTCGTCGGCCTCGCGCTGATCGTTGGTCTATGCATCGGGCATCTGTCGGTGCACGTCGGCGGCGCTCCCATGACGCTGGGCTCGGGCGGTGGCGCGCTGGTCTCGGGGCTCGCGAGCGGCTGGCTGCTCTCGCGCCGTCCCACGTGGGGCACGTTCCCGCCGGCGGCCTACGAATTGCTCAAGGACCTGGGACTTGCCGTCTTCGTCGTGTGCGTCGGCCTCTCCGCCGGCCCGCAGGCAGCCGTGCTGCTGCGTGAGCATGGCATGGCGTTGCCGGTCGTGGGGATCTGCGTCTCGCTCGTTCCGGCGTTGGTATCGCTGTGGGTGGGTCATAAGTTGCTGCGCATCGATGGCCCGATTCTGATCGGGGCGATCGCGGGTCAGCAGGCGAGCACGCCTGCGATCAGCGCAGTGGTGCAAACGGCGAACAGCGCATTGCCGGTCGTGGGGTACACGGTGACGTACGCCCTGTCGAACGTGCTGCTGCCGCTCATGGGACCGGCGGTCGTGTTCGTCGCCCATCAGTTTTCGCGCTGATTTGCTTTGAGTCGTCGCGTGCCGGCTCCCCCGCCGGTCGCTGCATTCTTCTTTTGACGGAGGTTCTGCCGTGGAACTGGTGCATACGATTCTCAACCATGTCCCGGAGGTCGCGATTTTTCTTTCGCTCGCCCTCGGATATGCCATCGGGGCGATCAAGTTCGGATCGTTCCAGTTAGGCGGTGTGGGCGGTTCGCTGCTCGTCGCCGTGGTCGTCTCGCAAATCGGTATTTCGGTCGACGCCGGCGTGAAGAGCATCATGTTCGCGCTGTTCATCTATGCAGTCGGCTACGAGAGCGGTCCGCAGTTCTTCAGCTCGCTCTCGCGCAAGACCCTGCGCGAGATCGGCATGGCGCTGTTTCTCGCGGCGTCCGGTCTTGTCACCGTGCTGGTCTGCGCAAAGATCTTCGGCTTCGACAAGGGGCTGGCAGCCGGTGTGGCCGGTGGCGGTCTCACGCAGTCGGCCATCATCGGCACGGCAGGCGATGCGATTGCCCGTCTGGGCTTGCCCGCTGACGAGGTCAAGCGTCTGCAGTCCGAGGTGGCCATCGGCTACGCGGTGACGTACATCTTCGGCAGCCTGGGGGCGATCATCGTGTGCGCGTCGCTGGTGCCCAAGCTCATGGGCCGCACGCTCAAGGACGACGCGAAGAAGGCGGAGCTCGAAATGGCCGGTGGCCGTGCGGTGCTCACGGCCGACCAGGTCGACTCGCTGCCCGCGCTCGTAGGCCGCGTGTATCGCGTGAGCACCGGTGCAGGAAAGCGCGTGATCGACATCGAGAAGCAACTGACCGATGGCGTGACCATCGAGCGTCTGCGTCGCAACGGCAAGATCATCATCGCCACGGACGATCTCGTGCTCGAAGCGGGCGACGACGTGATGCTCATCGGCCGCCGCGAAGCCGCTACCGAGGCGTGGCGTCTGCTTGGCGACGAACAGCGTCCGTCTGCCGACCTCGATATCGCGTTGCGCATGCAGGAAGTGGTTTTTGCCCGCAAAGGCGGCAACGGCAAGACGCTCGGCGAACTGAAGGCTGGCGTTACGCGCGACGTCAAGCACGGCGTGTACATCGCGAAGATCACGCGTATGGGACAGCCCCTGCCGGTGCTCGACGACACCGTCGTGTATCACGGCGACGTCGTGACGCTGTACGGCGCGGACAGCGACGTGCAACGTGCGGCCAAGGAAGCCGGCTACCCGGTGGCGTACTCGGTCAAGACCGACTACGTCTACATGGGCATCGGCATCGTGGTGGGTCTGCTGATCGGCTACATCGTGGTCAAGGTGGGCGGCATTCCGCTCACGCTGGGCAGCGGCGGCGGTGCGCTGCTCGCCGGTCTGGTCTTCGGCTGGTTGCGCGGCAAGCATCCGACCTTCGGCGCGATGCCGCTCGCGGCCAGTTCGTTGCTCAAGGAACTGGGTCTTGCCACCTTCGTGACCTGCGTGGGGCTGTCCGCCGGTGCGCAGGCATGGCAGACGCTCCAGCAAAGCGGCGTTTCGATCTTCGTTGCCGGTGTGATCGTCACCATCGTGCCGCTGCTGCTGACTTATCTGTTCGGGCGTTATGTGCTGCGTTACGACAACGTCGCCATTCTCGCCGGGGCCTTGTCCGGTTCGCGCAGCGCCAACCCGGCGTTCGGCGAAATTCTCGACAAGGCCGAGAGCAACGTGCCGACCGTGCCGTTCGCCATTACCTACGCCATTGCCAACGTGCTGCTCACGCTGCTCGGGCCGCTGGTGGTATCGCTCACATGAGCACGTTACCCGTCATGCAACGCATCTGAAGCATTCATTCCGATCCCCGTCATTGCCCCCGCAGGACGGCATCGACATTGGTTGTAAGTGGTTGTTCATGGAGAAATCGCTATGAAATCGAAGGAACTCGACGCACTCGCCAAACTCAGCCCGTTCGAATTCAAGGACACGCTGATCGAACTTGCTCAGGACAATGGCGCGCAGCGCTCGATGCTCAATGCCGGTCGCGGCAATCCGAACTTCCTCGCGCTCGAACCGCGTCACGGGTTCTTCCAGTTGGGGTTGTTCGCGTTGACCGAAGCCGAACGGCAGTTCACGTACATGCCGGAAGGTGTCGGCGGCATTCCGCCGGGCAAGGGTGTCGAAGCCCGCTGGCAGGACTACGCCCGTGAACATCACCAGGAGCAGGGCGTGAAGTTCCTGGAGAAGTCCATCTCGTACATTCGCGACCAGATGGGCCTGAACGTCGAGGACTTTCTCACGGAGATGGTGCACGGCATTCTCGGGTGTAACTACCCGGTGCCGGATCGCATGCTGCGTAACACGGAAAAGATCGCCGCCAAGTACCTTCGCCGCGAGATGGTCGGACGTCATCCGTTCGTGGGCAACTTCGACGTGTTCGCCGTCGAAGGCGGCACGGCGGCCATGACTTACCTGTTCAACACGCTCAAGACGAACCACCTGCTGCAAGCGGGGGACTCGATCGCGCTGGGCATGCCGATCTTCACGCCGTACATCGAGATTCCGGAACTGGCCGACTATCAGCTTCACGAGGTGAACCTGAACGCGGATCCGTCGCTTGGGTGGCAGTACTCGAAGAAGGAACTCGACAAGCTGCTCGACCCGAAGATCAAGGCGTTTTTCCTCGTGAACCCGAGCAACCCGCCTTCGGTCAAGCTCGACGATGCGTCTCTCGAACATCTTGCCGAGATCGCGAAGAAGCGCCCCGATCTGATCATTCTCACCGACGATGTCTACGGCACCTTCGCCGACGACTTTCGCTCGCTGTTCGCGATTGCGCCGTACAACACCATTCTCGTCTATTCGTATTCGAAGTACTTCGGTGCGACGGGCTGGCGTCTGGGCGCGATCGCCACGCATGAGAAG
The DNA here is from genome assembly GCF_000934605.2 of Pandoraea vervacti. Taxonomy (NCBI): domain Bacteria; kingdom Pseudomonadati; phylum Pseudomonadota; class Betaproteobacteria; order Burkholderiales; family Burkholderiaceae; genus Pandoraea; species Pandoraea vervacti. The sequence continues at coordinate 1,707,676 of NZ_CP010897.2, forward strand.
AACCTTTTCGACGACAAGATCGCCAAGCTTCCCAAGGCACAGCGCGAGGGGCTCAACGCGCGATATTCGTCGATTACGACGGAGCCGGAAAAGCTCAAGTTCATTGACCGTCTCGTGGCCGACAGCCGTGCCGTGGCGCTGAACCACACGGCTGGTCTTTCGACGCCGCAGCAGGTGCAGATGGCGCTCTTCTCGCTGTTCTGTCTCATGGACGAACCGGACGCCTACAAGCACGCCGTCAAGCGCATCATTCGCCGCCGCAAGGCTGCGATGTATCGCGCGGCGGGTATTTCCGAAGAGACCGGGCCGACCGCCGTCGACTATTACAACATCCTCGATCTCGAGGTGTTGGGCACGAAGATCTACGGCAAGGCGTTCGTGGACTGGTTCATGAAGACGGTCGATCCCTCGGAAGTGCTGTTCCGTCTGGCCAAGGAAAGCGGCGTGGTGCTGTTGCCGGGCCGTGGCTTCGGCACGCTGCACCCCTCGGGCCGCGTCTCGCTGGCGAACCTCAACGAGCCGGATTACATCCAGATCGGCGATACGGTGCGCAAGCTCATGGACGAGTACAACACCCGCTTCCTTGCCGGCGGCAGCAAGGGCGGGAAGAAGAAGTAACGACGAGAAGTAACGACGCGCGCAGCGGCATCGGCAGGCCCCCCCTCGATCGCCCCTCCATGGCGGTCGAACATTGCCCGGGAATCCGCTTCCCGGGCTTTTTTTGTCTTGTGACACCCCAAAATAAAATGCCCGCACGAGGCGGGCAAAAATCACTACAGGGGAAGTCACGCGGTATGAGTGGCAATCCGTCGAAAGAGTTCCCCAATCTTTTTGCACGTTTCGTGACTGGCAGAGCGTCCTCCGATGGACGTAAAATAGCCCCTTGTCGCTATAGCACCCCCTCATGCCGAATGCGGCGCACGACGCCAGTGGACGGCATCAGCGTGGGGGGGGAGTTTCGGGTGTCGAATGTCGGTAAAGCCGGTCGTGCGGAGTCGCCTCCTGCTGGCCGCGTGCCTGAGTGCCGGGATTCCGGTGGGCACGCACGCACAATCCTTGTTCGCGGATCCTAATCCGCCATGTTTCACTGAGCAGAACGCAGTGTCCTACGGGTTGTGGGACCGCGGGCTGGCACCTCAGTACTTCGTACCGCCACCGCCGGCGCCTGCCGTGGCGCAGGACCCGAACGCGCTGGCCGATCCCATTGCCCTTTTCGCCGGCGACGATCCGAACGCGGTCGCCGCAGCGGTCGATCGTGATGCGGCGCAGCGGGCGACGACCCTCGATGTGGGTACCGCGAACGCAGATCCCGCGCACGCCATGGCCGTTAGCGACGCTGCGGCCGACGGTTCGGCTCCGCCTCCGGCGTCGCCACCGCTGCCAGCGGCAGAGTTCGCCGTTGCGCCGGAACTGAGCGCCGACGGTACCGCCATATCCGCCGTCGATATCGACGCAGCGGCATCCACTGCCACGGCTACCGCCGGACCGGCGTTACCGGCCCCCGACATTGCCCCGCCCAATGCCTTCCTTGCGCGCGCTTCGTGCTTGCGCGGCATGCCGCGTCGCGAGAGTCTGGCCGACCGCAACATCCGCATGCTGATGCGTCGTGGCCTTGCGGTGCGCGAGGAGCAATTGCCCTTCGTCGCAACCCGCAGCCGCACGCCGGGCGAGGGGGCGATCGGTTTGCAGGTGCTCAACGAGCGTCCGTACCAGTTCAACGTCGGCATGAACAATAGCGGCATGACGACCACAGGCAAGATGCAGGGCACGGCGAACCTGCTGATGAGCAATCCCCTCGGCATGTACGGCAAGTTCAATACGACGCTCAGCCAGGATCTCCAGAATGCACGCCGCGATGCGACCAACCGCGACCTCACGGCGAACTATTCGGTGCCGCTCGACGCCGCATGGACCGTCGGCGTGACCGGCAAGACCAATGCGGCGACGGACCAGATCGCCGCGGGCACGACACAGACGCAGACGCTGCAGTGGCGCGTGCGTCGCGCGTTCGACGTGACGTCCAACGGCACCACGGGCGTGGAGCTGCGCTACAACCGCAGCCGTACCGAAGACCCCAATGCGCTGCATACCTACGACAGCTATGCCGAAGTCGGGTTGAGCCATACGCATTATCTGGGGACGTCCAAGCTCGACCTGTCGGTCATGCAGCGCCTGAACGCGCCATGGATGCCGGCGTCGAGCGGGCCGCCCGGATGGTCCTACCGCTTCCAGTCGATCGACGCGAAGCTCACCGTGCCGTTCTGACGGCATCCGTCACGTTATCGAACGAGCCCCGGCGCGCGTGCGTTCGCCGAACGCACGCGTCACGATCGTGATCGAACGGCGCCCCAACGAAGACCACCGAAGACTCAACGAAGACTCAACGAAGACCCGGCGGGCGAAAAAAACCCGCCAGGTCGGCGGGTGAGGAAGCAGGCCTCCCACGGGGAAGTGAAAGCCTGGTCTCGCGAGGTGTGTGCGAGACCCGTGTAGTATCGTGATCCAAACGCCTGTTGGCTATGGGCCAAGTCCTAAAGTGCGTGTAAGACGCTTTCCAATTCCGTTTCCTAACCTTTCTGACGTTACCGGGGCGATAGATGACCGAACCGACCGAACCCACGCCGGCCACTGCCGCCCAGATTGCCGCCATGAAGGCGTTGCGCACGGCGCTGCTCGCCCAGCACAAGGTGCTGATCGACTATGACCGTCAGCAATACGAAGCAGTCTTCGGCCCGGTGCCGACGGGGCGTTTCGTGCAATTGATCACGGAAGACCCCTGGTTTCGCTGGCTCGATCCGGTCTCGAGGCTGATCGTCGCGCTCGACGAATGGCAGGAACAATCGCCGCCGCTGGCCGACGCGGGAATCGCGCTCGCGGATGAAGCCGCGAAGCTGTTCCGCCAGACGGCGGCGAGCGAGGGCGAGTTCCGTGAGCGATACCTGCTGGCGCTGCAGAAGTCGCCGGACGCGGGCTTCGGCCAGAGTCAGGTCATGGCGGCGCTGCGCGCGGCGCCGCAGTCTCCACCCTCACCGCCGGCAGATGCCTGAGCAGCCGGTGGCGTGGCCTGCGCGAAACTTGCAAGGAGCCCGACGCGTCGGTAATCGGCGCCGCGAGCCGTTGAGCAGGCGGGCGACAGACCGTCAAGCCGAATATTTGTTCCGGCACTGATCGTTTTTTGAGCAAGGCTCTTGACAGCCTGTGTTCACGGGGCATTTGAGCGAGCGTCGTCAGGTTATCCAGTGGGTTATCCACAAAGGGTGTGGACAACTTTCGACGGGATGGCGGGAATTCGACCATCGTGTCGTCGTCATTGGCGTTTCGTTGCCCGATGGAACGGTTCGCCCGTTTCGGCAGCAACACCGAAACGCGAAATGACGGGGCGAGGGAATCGAGCGGGCGCTGGCTCGATGGGAATCGACCTGACTGGCTCTATGGCGATGCGACGTGCGCTGCGACAATAGCGCTTTTCCCTTTTTCCCTTCGTCGGACGCGGACTTTTGTCAGTCGTTTTCCGACACATCGTTGCCGCGTCCGATCGACATGACCACCACGCCCATCGTGCTGCTGGTGCTGCTCTCAGCACTGATGCACGCTACCTGGAACGCCTTCCTCCACGCGAGTCCCGATCGTCTCTGGCAAGTCGGCATGATGGCGGTGCCGCAGTTGCTCGCGGCGCTCGTCGGCATTGCGTTGTTGCCCTTGCCGCCAATGCCGGTGTGGCCGCTCATCCTGTTGTCCGCGTGCGCGCAGGTCGCCTACACGGCGGCGCTCATTCGCGCGTATCGCGTGGGGGAGTTCGGCCAGATCTATCCCATCGCCCGAGGGATCTCGCCGCTCCTGATCTCCGGCGCGGCGTTGCTCCTCGCCGGAGAGTCGCCCCGATGGATGGCGGTGCTGGGCATCGCCTGCATCTGCGCGGGCATTCTGTCGCTGGCATTGCGCGGACGGCGCCTCTCGGGCGACAGCGTGCCTGCCGCGTTGCTGACCGGTGTGTTCATCGCGGCCTACACGATTGTCGATGGCTTTGGGGTGCGCATGTCGAATGGCAACGGCTTTGCCTACATAGCGTGGGCCTATCTGTTCGCGAGTGTGCCGCTCGTCGGTGCGGTGTGGCGGTGGCGCGGTGGGTGGCGCGGCATGTTTCTCGCGCCGCCTCGCCGGGTCGGGGAGGCGCTGGGCGCGGGTGTCGTTGCGCCGTGCGCCTACGGCATGGTGGTCTTCGCGCTGCAATACCTGCCGATGGGCGTGGTGTCGGCGTTGCGCGAATCGAGCGCGATCTTCGCAGTGCTGCTGGGCTGGATTTTTCTGGGGGAAAAACTCAACGCCCGCCGACTCATTGCCTGCTGCCTGGTGGTCGGGGGCGCTGTGCTCATCAAACTAGGTGCGTAGCGCCCGAGGGCTCAGGCGCGAGGCCACAGTTCCGCGCGATGGGCGGTGATAGCCGCCACGACGATTTCACGCATGCCGTGCCCATCGGTGGTCTCGAGATGCTCGAGAATCGTCATGCGCATGCGCGGCGCCCAGAAGCGACGCAGGTGACCTGCGATGTTCTCGAGCGCTTCGCTGCGGTCGGGCATCGTCTCGAAGAAATCCCCGATCTGATTGGCCATCTTGACCAGATTGTCGGTGTCCATGATCTGTCTTGTCCCCTGTGATCCCTTGTTGATTCCTGTTGATCCCGAATGATCCCTGCGTGATATCCACCGCGCGCGTCGTTTCCCCAGACGCGCGCGACTTAGCTCGCGCTCGCCTCCGTCGCATTGTGGGCGTGTCCGAGGAACGCCTCCTGCTGACGGTTGAAGTCCGAGTACTGACGCTGCCACTCCGACGGTTGCGCAACCGGCGTCACCTGCACGGCCGTCACCTTGTATTCGGGACAGTTCGTGGCCCAGTCCGAATTGTCGGTCGTGATCACGTTCGCCCCCGATTCGGGGAAGTGGAACGTGGTGTACACCACGCCCGGCTGCATGCGGTCGCTGATGAGCGCGCGCAGCACGGTCTCGCCCGCGCGGCTCTGGATGCCGACCCAGTCGCCGTCCTTGATGCCACGTTCCTCGGCATCGTGCGCATGGAGTTCTAGCCGGTCTTCGCTGTGCCAGTGGTTGTTGTCCGTACGACGCGTCTGCGCCCCCACGTTGTATTGCGACAGGATCCGCCCGGTCGTGAGAATGAGCGGGAAGCGGCGCGTGACCTTTTCGTCCGTGGGGACGTACTGGGTGATGAGGAACTTGCCCTTGCCGCGCACGAATTCGTCGATGTGCATGACCGGGGTGCCTTGCGGCGCGTCGTCGTTACACGGCCACTGCACGCTGCCCAGGCGGTCGAGCTTCTCGTAGCTCACGCCGCGGAAGGTCGGCGTGAGGCGTGCAATCTCGTCCATGATTTCCGACGGGTGCGAGTAGTTCATCTCGTAACCCAGACGCTTGGCAAGCTGGATCGTCACTTCCCAGTCGGCATAACCGGCGCGCGGCGGCATGACCTGACGCACGCGCGAGATGCGACGCTCGGCGTTGGTAAAGGTGCCGTCCTTTTCGAGGAACGACGAGCCCGGCAGCAGCACGTGCGCGTATTTCGCCGTTTCATTCAGGAAGATGTCCTGCACCACGATGCATTCCATCTGCTCCAGCGCATGCGTGACGTGTTGCGTGTTCGGATCGGACTGGACGATGTCTTCGCCCTGGCAGTACAGACCCATGAAGGTGCCCGCGAGCGCCGCATCGAACATGTTCGGAATACGCAGGCCCGGCTCGGGTTGCAGCTCGACGCCCCATTCGGCTTCGAACAATGCGCGCGCGCTGGCGTCCGACACGTGACGATAACCCGGCAGTTCGTGGGGGAAGGCCCCCATGTCGCACGAACCCTGCACGTTATTCTGACCGCGCAACGGGTTCACGCCCACGCCGTCGCGGCCCACGTTGCCGGTGGCCATGGCGAGGTTGGCGATACCGATCACCGTGGTCGAACCCTGGGCGTGCTCCGTGACGCCCAGCCCGTAGTAGATCGCGGCGTTGCCGCCCGTGGCGTACAGCCGCGCCGCGCCGCGCACGAGGTGCGCCGGTACGCCAGTGTGCACTTCGGTCGCTTCGGGCGAGTTCTCGGCACGCGCGATGAAGTCACGCCATTGCTGGAAGGCACGGTCTTCGCAACGCTCGGCAATGAAGTCGTCCGCCATCAGGCCTTCGGTGACGATCACGTGCGCCAGCGCATTGATCATGGCGACGTTCGTGCCCGGACGCAGTTGCAGGTGATAGTCGGCATGGATGTGCGGGCTCTTCACCAGGTCGATGCGGCGCGGGTCGATCACGATCAGCTTCGCCCCCTGACGCAGACGCTTCTTCATGCGCGAGCCGAACACCGGATGACCGTCGGTCGGGTTCGCGCCCATCACGAGGATCACGTCCGAGTGCTCGACCGACTTGAATGTCTGCGTGCCGGCCGATTCGCCGAGCGTCGCCTTCAGGCCGTAGCCGGTCGGCGAGTGGCATACGCGGGCGCAGGTGTCCACGTTGTTGTTGCCGAATGCCGCGCGCACCAGCTTCTGCACGAGGTAGTCTTCCTCGTTGGTGCAACGCGACGACACCAGACCGCCGATGGAATCACGTCCGTACTTGGCCTGAATGCGCTTGAACTCCGAGGCGGCGTAATCGAGCGCTTCGTCCCACGACACTTCCTGCCACGGATCGGTAATCTTCTTGCGGATCTTTGGCGTCAGGATACGGTCCTTGTGCGTGGCGTATCCCCAGGCGAAGCGGCCCTTCACGCAGGCGTGGCCTTCGTTGGCCTGACCGTCCTTGTGCGGGACCATGCGCACGACTTCATTGCCTTTCATCTCCGCCTTGAACGAGCAGCCCACGCCGCAATAGGCGCAGGTGGTGATCTTGGCGTGCTCGGCCTGACCGAGATGGATGACCGACTTCTCTTGCAGCGTTGCGGTCGGGCAGGCGGCCACACAGGCGCCGCACGACACGCACTCCGAATCCATGAACGGCTGATCCTGGCCCGGCGAGACGCGGGCTTCGAAGCCTCGGCCCGAGATCGTCAGCGCGAACGTGCCCTGCGTTTCCTCGCAGGCGCGCACGCAGCGGTTGCAGACGATGCACTTCGAGGCGTCGTAGGTAAAGTACGGATTCGACTCGTCCTTCTCGCTGTCGAAGTGGTTGGCGCCGTCGAAGCCGTAACGCACTTCGCGCAGGCCTGTGACACCGGCCATGTCCTGCAATTCGCAGTCGCCGTTCGCCGCGCACGTCAGGCAGTCCAGCGGGTGGTCGGAGATGTACAGCTCCATCACGCCCTTGCGCAGTTCCTGCAGCTTCGGCGATTGCGTGCGGACCTTCATGCCGGGCTCGACCGGCGTGGTGCACGATGCCGGAAAGCCGCGACGGCCTTCGATTTCCACCAGACACAGGCGGCAAGAGCCGAACGGCTCCAGCGAGTCGGTCGCGCACAGCTTGGGCACGTTCACGCCGCCCTCGGAGGCCGCACGCATGATCGACGTGCCCGCAGGCACGGTGATCTGCTCGCCATCGATCTCCAGCGTGACTTCCTTGGTCGACTCGCGGCGCGGGGTGCCGTAGTCCTTTTCAAACATCGGGTCCATCATGATCGGGGCTCTCCTAGGCGGCCTTGGTCGGCAGATTCGACGGTTCGGCCGCGCCGAAGTCTTCGGGGAAATGATTCAGCGCAGACAGCACGGGGTAGGGCGTCATGCCGCCCATGGCGCACAGCGAGCCGTTGAGCATCGTGTCGCACAAGTCGCGCAGCAGCTTGATCTGCTTGGGACGGTCACGACCGTCGATGATCTTGTCCATGACTTCGACGCCGCGTGTCGAGCCGATGCGACACGGTGTGCACTTGCCGCACGATTCGATGGTGCAGAACTCCATCGCGTAGCGCGCAAGCCTGGCGAGATCGACGGTGTCGTCATGCGCCACGATGCCGCCGTGGCCGAGCACGGCCCAGAGCGCGGCAAAGGCTTCGTAGTCGAGCGGCGTGTCCCACTGCGATTCGGGCAGGTACGAACCCAGTGGGCCGCCGACCTGCACGGCGCGCAGTGGGCGACCGGTGATCGATCCGCCGCCGTAGTCGTACAGAATTTCGCGCAGCGTGACACCGAAGGCTTTCTCGATGAGGCCGCCGTGCTTGATGTTGCCCGCGAGCTGGATGGGCAGGGTGCCTCGCGAGCGCCCCATGCCGAAATGCTTGTAGAACTCGGCGCCGCGATCCATGATGATCGGCACCGAGGCGAGCGAGATCACGTTGTTGATGACCGTCGGCAGGCCAAAGAGACCTTCGATGGCGGGCAGCGGCGGCTTGGCGCGCACCACGCCGCGCTTGCCTTCGAGGCTCTCGAGCAGCGCCGTTTCTTCGCCGCAGACGTAAGCGCCGGCCGCCTTGCGCACTTCCAGGTGGAAGGTCTGGCCCGAGCCTAGAATGTTCTCTCCCAGGTAGCCCGCCTTGTTGGCGTTCGCGATCGCTTCGTTCAGCACGTCAATGGAATGCGGATATTCGCTGCGCACATAGATGTAGCCGCGCGTCGCGCCCACGGCGATACCGGCAATCGTCATGCCTTCGACCAGCACGAGCGGGTCGCCTTCCATCAGCATGCGGTCCGCGAACGTGCCCGAATCGCCTTCGTCCGCGTTGCACACGATGTACTTTTGCGCGGCGGGCGTGTTCAGCACGGTCTTCCATTTGATGCCGGTCGGGAATGCCGCACCGCCGCGACCGCGCAGGCCGGATTCCGTGACTTGCGCCACGATGGCTGCGCCGTCGAGCGCGAGGGCGTTGCGCAGGCCGCGATATCCGTCATGCGCGACATAGTCGTCGACCGAGACGGGGTCGGTGACGCCTACACGGGCGAACGTCAGACGTTCCTGGTTCTTGAAGTATGGAATCTCTTCGGTCAGGCCGAGGGCCAGCGGATGGTCGCCGCCACCGGTCACGTTCGCGTCGAACAGGCTTGCGACGTCGTCGACATCGACGGGGCCATAAGCGACGCGACCTGCGGGTGTCACGACTTCAAGCAACGGTTCGAGCCACAGCATGCCGCGCGTGCCGTTGCGGATCAGCTCGATATCGATACCGCGCTGGGCCGCTTGCGCAACGATGGCTTGCGCGACCTCGTCGGCGCCCAGGGCGAGCGCGGCGGAGTCGCGGGGAAGGTAGAGGCGCACCTTGCTGGGCGTGGCGGACTGGCTCATACGGCATCCTTGGCGCGGGCGACCAGACGGTCGAATTTCTCGGGGGTGACGCGCGCGTGCAGCTTGTCGTCGATCGTGATGGCGGGCGAGGTGGCGCACTGACCGAGGCAATACACCGGTTCGAGTGCGACATCGCCGCTGTGGCCGTGCATCGTGCAACTCAACACACGTTCGGCGTGCGCGACGAGCGCATCGGCGCCCATGCTCTGGCACGCTTCGGCGCGACAGATCTGGACGACGTGCCGCGGCGGCGGGCTGGTGCGGAAGTGGTGGTAGAACGTGATCACGCCATGGACTTCGGCGCGAGACAGATTGAGGGCATTGGCAATGACGGATACGGCATCCGGGGGAACGTAGCCGAAAGCGTCCTGAACGTCATGAAGGATTGGCAGAAGGGGGCCTTCCTGTGTGGCATGACTGTCCAGAATCGCTTGCACCGTCGCGATGGAAAAAGCCTCGCGCATGGCTGTTGTCTCCTGTGTGGCCCGCCGTGGGGAACGGCACGCCTGAGGGTGGTGATATGTTCTTGTCCTGCCCCGGGGCGAGAGACCCATTGGTCACATACGGAGACGCTGCTCGGGTCTAGCGATCAGCGCGGCGCCGTATGAGCGTGCGGCACATAGCCCCCACCATATGCCGCACGGGGTCGGTCTCTCGCCCGTTGCTTACTTCGTCAACCTTCGGTCAGTATGTGAAACACGATATATCATATACGGTATACGTGCAATAGCGTGACAAGCGGTTTCGCGGGATCGTTTACCCCAATTCGGAACGCCGGTTCCGATGAGGCGGGAGAGGGCAGGCGAGTGAGGTGCAACACGGAGGGCGCCGGAAGGCGGAGGGTGCCCCTATGTAGTTCGTCAAGCACTGGGGTCCGTTTTGGGTTGATAAAAAGTGCCGTCGCGTAGCATGGCAAAAAGGACGTCGCAGCGCCGGCGAGCCAGCGCGATAAGTGCCTGGTTGTGGCGCTTGCCCTGCTGGATTTTTCGACTGTAGTAAGCCCTTGAGATCGGGTCTCGCAAAGCCGCAAAGGCCGAGAGAAACAGGGCGCGTTTGAGTACCTTATTGCCACGTCGAGAGGGGTGTTCGCCGCGAATCGAGGCGCCAGAGCGCCGGGTCACCGGCGCTAGGCCGGCATAGGCCGCCAGGTGGGCGGCCGAGGCAAAGGCCTTGTGCGCCACCTCGGTCAGGAGTCGCGCTGCGGTCCTGAGCCCGACTCCGGGCATGCTGCTCAGGACCGGCCAAAGAGGGTTGCTTTGCACCAGGCGCTCGACCTCGGCGGCGATCTCGTCGCGTTGCTTGCGTAGGGCGGCCAGTTGCTGGGCCAGACGCGGCATGACCAGCGTGGCGGCATGAGTACCCGGCACGACTACGGTTTGTTCGGTAAGCGCCTGCGCGATGTCGGCGGCCAAGCTCTTGCCAATGCGTGGTGCGAGCTTGATCAGGCGATTCGCCAGCGTTTTTTGGCCCGCGGCCGCCAGTGCTGCGGGTGAGGGGTAGCGCTCAAGCAGATCGAGCACGGCGGGATGATCCAGGCGAGGTCCGAGCACGCGCTCAAGCGCGGGATGAATCTGCGTGAGCAGGCCGCGAATGCGGTTGCTGGTTTGGTTGGCTTGGGCGGCCAGGTCGTCGTCGAAGCCACACAGCATAGTGAGCTCGGCGAGCGGCTCATCGGCCAGACGCAATGAGCGCAGCGTATGCGGCATGGTGCGTGCGGCATCTGCGATGACGGCGGCGTCGCGCGCGTCGGTCTTGGCTTCGCCTGCGTGCAGGTCGGCGATGCGACGCATAGCCAGACCTGGCAAGTAGGCGACTAGCGTACCGGCGTCGCGGGCTACGGCCAGCGGCAGTGCGCCGATGGTAGCCGGCTGATCGACGACGAACAGGAGCTGGCCGTGGGCTTTCAACTCATCGATGAGGGCGCGCAGTTGGGTCTCATCGTTAGGCAGGGCCTTGTTGTAGAGGCGACGGCCGTTGCGATCGAGAGCGACGGCATGGTGGTGGCCTTTGCCGACGTCGACGCCGATGAAGACATCGACGGCGTCATGAAGTGGAAAGTTATGCATTGCAGTTGGCACAAAAAGTGAATTGGCCTGCAAGAACCCTGGTGGCAAGTCTCGGCATCCACGTTACGGACGGCGTCGGAATATCCGTGCCAAACCCCTATCAGCGATCACCAGCCACCCACCAGACCCGGTGACAACACCCCCCGGATCATGGTTACGACTGGGGGCGGGAATCATGCCGGGCCTGGCTGGCCAAAACCTCGATTATCGAGGTGCGAACATAGTAACGGGGGCGGGCGGAAGGCCCGCAGAGCGGGGGGGCGACCCGCGACGAGCAGAGCGAGAGGCCAGAAAAAAGCCAGTGGCATTTCCATGTCACTGGCTTTTTTCGTCGACGCGTGCACCACGCGCCTTGCAGACGTCGATTGCTTCGGTCGATCGCTTATTCGAGGAAGTCGCAGTGTTCTTCGACGAACGCGGCCAGACCCAGCGTGTGGTCGCGCGCAAGTTTTTCGGCGAGCTCCGTGTCGCGCTTCTCCAATGCGGTAATGATCTTCAGATGATCGACGATGGAGCGTGCTGCCCGGTCGTTCTGAGCGATCGTCACCTTGCGAATGGCGCGAACGTGAATGAACAGGTTCTTGATCGTATTGGCAATCGCCTGCGAGCCGCCGAGATTGATCAATGCCTGATGGAAGTCGATGTTCGCGTCGGAATACTCTTCAATATGATCCGTCGGCGGGGCATTGACGAACTCGTCGAACAAGTGACGCAGCTTGGCGATCTCTTCGTCGCTCGCGTTTTGCGTCGCCAGGCGCGCGGACATGCCCTCCAGGGCTGCCCACATCTGAATCATTTCGACGATTTCACGCTTGGTCTTGCGGATGATGAAGATGCCGCGGCGCGGCACCGTACGCAAAAAGCCTTCCTGTTCCAGCAAGGTCATGGCTTCGCGAATCGGCGTGCGCGAAACGCCAAGCACCTGGATGAGCTGACGCTCGTCCAGGCGAATCTCTTCCTTCTGGTTATAGATATCGGCATCGGCGATGGCTTTTTTCAGCAGCGCATACGCCTGATTACGAAAACTCGTAGTGGTGTCGATCGGCTCCAGTGCGAGTGGGGTCACGCGCACCGGAGTTGGGGTGATCAGGGACATGCAATAGTCTCCTAGGTATTACGGCCCCTTCAGAGGCGCAATGCTTGCTGCCCCACGAGAGTTGCCGGCTTCGAGACGAGTTTACCCGATTCATTTGCCTGCGTGGTTTCCGCCAGATAAGCGAAGCGGCCATTCGATTCGGCCTTTTCGAGCATTTTGGCGGGCAGGGCGACGAACAGATGAACCATCGCAACACCGGCGGCGAGGGCGGAAGCCAGGGCAAGCAGAGTAAGGGCAGCGACTAACATGGTGACACTCCAGATAAAAGTTGACGGGTCGTGTTGTGGGGGAGAACTTGCTTTGCATTGTATGTCGCGCCGCAACAAGTCTCAAGATATACCACATACCGAATATCAAAATTTATCGTTTTTCGGGACGTTCTTCAGGTCACACTGCGCTTACCCGGCTCGGATTTGTCTCTTTTTCCGATACTGTTCATGACGACGATGATGGCGATGCACCTCCTCGGATGTCCGTGCAGCTTGCAATGGTGCGGATTTCGGGACGCGGATGACGCGCGCGATTTTCAGTGTTTCTTGTCAGGCGCTTCGGTGGCGCAAATGCACGTTATTGCGTTGCCGCGAAACCACAGCTGGTTTTTCCGGCACCCCCGGCGCAACGTACAGGGATGCGGTAAAAAATCGGCCGCGACCGGAAGGCCGGTGGCGGCACGACAAGCCAATTCGGGAGCAGCCGCTGACGCTATCGACACGGCCATGTCGACCTCGCTGCACGGCCCTCTATATATAGAGGACCGAGAGGTTGGCGCCGAGACGCGATGTTTCGCGCCTCGGGTATACCTCGTGTTCGCGCTGTCTCCGGGAAACAACGCCGACGTCGACCCATGCCGGACAGTTCGACGACGCCGGTCAGGCGGCCTTCGCCAGGCGTTCCTGTGCGGCGGCAACGGCGTCGGGGCGGGTCATGAATTCGCGCTGTTTGATGAGCGCAAGCACAACGTCGAGCGTCGGCGTCGGCACATTGGCCAGACGTCCCATCTCCTGCACGACAGAGACCAGCGGGTCGATTTCCATCGCGCGATCGCGCTCCAGATCCTGAAGCATCGAGGTCTTGTGCGCGCCGACCGCGCCCGCACCGTTGATGCGACGCTCCACGTCCACGCGGAAATGCACACCGAACTTGTCGCCGATCGCTTTGGCTTCGAGCATCATGGCGCGCGCCACCGCCCGGGTCCCCGGGTCGCTCGCAATGATGTCGAGCGTGGCATGCGTGAGCGCCGAGATCGGGTTGAAGCAGAGGTTGCCCCAGAGCTTGAGCCAGATCTCGTCGCGAATGTTCTCGCGAATCGGTGCGTCGAGCCCGCCGGCGATCATCATTTGCGAGAGCTTTTCCACCCGTTCGGTACGCTCGCCGCTCGCTTCGCCGAGCGGGAATTTGTTGCCGTAGACGTGCTGGATCACACCCGGCGCGACGACTTCCGTGGCCGGATAGACCACGCAGCCGATGGCGCGCTCGGGGCCGAGTTCGCGCCACTGGCGACCGCCCGGATCGATGCTCTCGAGCGTCGTGCCTTCGAGCGCGCCGCCGTGTTTATAGAAGTACCAATAGGGAATACCGTTGACCGCCGTGACCACGGCCGTATTCGGGCCGATCAGCGGCTGCATCGCATCGAGTACCGACGGTACCGAGTGTGCCTTGAGGGCAATGACCACGTAGTCCTGATGCCCGAGTTCGCGCGCATCGTCGGTGCAGCGCAGATGGGCGACACGTTCTTCGCCATCGATGAGCAACTTGAGTCCGTTCTCGCGCATGGCCGCCAGGTGCGGTCCACGTGCCACCAGGCTGACATCGGCTCCGGCGCGCGCGAGTTGCACGCCGAGATAACCGCCGATGGCGCCAGCGCCATAGATGCAAATCTTCATGAAGTCTCTCCCTCCAAAGGTCAATCGAAACCCGGGCCTGGTATTGGGCCGCTTTATTCTTATGTTTTTTCTAATACCAAATGTTGTATATCGTATATCACAAGGAGAATAGCGCCAAGCCTTCGCGGGTCATTTGGTCTCATGGTTTCCCCGCAGGCGCCGGAAAAAAGGCGCTTTCGGGGCCTGGGGATGTGTGAGCGGGGCGGGCATGAATTGCACTTGTGAAATGCCTCGGCAGTCGCGACAACTGAATTATTACGGCGTGTTACAGCGGGTGATCGGATGGAGTGAGAATGATTGCTTGTGAATGAAATTCACAGAAATATCACTTTGTGCTCGTTTCAAAAATTCGCAAGGAGCCCGATATAAAAGGCCTGAGCGCCTTGTCGGGCAAGGTTCTCGGATCAGGTTAACTCCTTAGTGTTTTCGCATTGCGTTGTTGCGGCGCTCCGTCCTACAGTTGCGTTACTGTATCTAGCCGCCACTTAGGACAGTGCCTCGCGTGCCGTGGTCGTTTTCGCAGCAATGGACGAAAACGACTTCGGCACGCGAGGGGGAAAACGAGGACAGCAATAAATTAGTGTTGACTTATATCTGATATATCGTATATTTCGTTCGGTATATTTACGGGAGATGCAAGGGATTCCGTAGGCATCAGAGACAAGTCGACGAGGCTAAGACCTCGTAAAGCATACCCAGGGGGCGTAGACCCCATCCGGAAGGTGTTGTTGTTGTGAAGCTGCCAGACAACTGAAAACCGATGGAGGAGGTACAAGTGGAGACGACAAAGCAACACGGTAAGCAGTCACCGTTCGCGAGCCCGTGGGTCCAGCTCGTATTCGGCGTGATCTGCATGGCGATGATCGCCAACTTGCAATATGGGTGGACGTTGTTCGTCAACCCGATCGACGAGAAGTATGGGTGGGGCCGTACGGCCATTCAGGTGGCGTTCACGATTTTCGTCGTGACGGAAACCTGGCTGGTGCCGATCGAAGGGTATCTGGTCGACAAGTTCGGCCCGCGCCCGGTGGTCGTCGGCGGCGGTCTGTTGTGCGGCATCGCATGGGTGCTCAACGCCTATGCATCGTCGCTGCCGATGCTCTATTTCGCAGCGGCGGTCGGTGGTGTGGGCGCCGGTGCGGTGTATGGCACCTGCGTGGGCAACGCGCTGAAGTGGTTCCCGGATCGCCGCGGCCTGGCTGCGGGCCTGACGGCTGCCGGTTTCGGCGCCGGTTCGGCACTGACCGTGGTGCCGATCGCCAACATGATCAAGTCGAGCGGCTATGAGAACACCTTCCTGACCTTCGGGCTGGGCCAGGGGATCATCGTGCTGTTGCTGGGTCTGGCGCTTGCCAATCCGCCGGCATCGATCGAAGCGCTCAAGAAGCTGGCGCCGGGTGCAATGCGCTACAACGCCAAGCCGACCGAAGTCATGCGCTCCCCGGTGTTCTGGCTGATGTACCTGATGTTCGTGCTGATGGCTGCAGGCGGCCTGATGGCCACGGCTCAGCTCGGCCCGATCGCCAAGGACTACGGCCTCGATCAGGCGCCGGTCTCGATTCTCGGTCTCACGCTGCCCGCACTCACCTTTGCACTGGCCATTGACCGTGTGCTCAACGGGGTGACGCGTCCGGTGTTCGGCTGGATCTCGGACAAGATCGGACGGGAAAACACGATGTTCATCGCGTTTGCGATGGAAGCGGCGGGGATTTACGCCCTGGCGAAATTCGGCCAGCACCCGGTGGCCTTCGTGATCCTGACTGGTCTGGTGTTCTTCGCCTGGGGTGAGATCTACAGCCTGTTCCCGGCGACGTGCGCCGATACGTATGGTTCGAAGTACGCCGCCACCAACGCGGGCATGCTGTACACCGCGAAGGGAACCGCCGCGTTGCTGGTGCCGTTCTCGAGCATCATCACCGTGTCGACCGGTAGCTGGCAGGCCGTGTTCATGATCGCTTGCGCCATGAACGCCTTCGCTGCCTTCCTTGCCTTGTTCGTCCTCAAGCCGATGCGTGCCCGTCTGGCACAGCGTTACGCGAGCGACTACAAGGCGGAGTCGAGCGAGCCGGTGGTGAAGGCGGCGGACCTGAGCCGCAGCACCACGTAAGGCGAACGGGATACGTCATCTTGACGTTAAGTAGTACTAAGTAGAAAGCAGACTGGCTGGCTTGATTAGCGACATGTTTGACCGGCGTGCAACCCGAACCGTCACCGGTTCGGTTGCACGACCGGGTGAGCAAGTAAAGAGGCAGTAAAGGAATACCCACTAATCGTCAGACAAGACGACGCAACACTGAAACCGGAAAAATTGGAGGAGAGAATTATGTCCATTGCGATGACCGTGCCAGTCGGCAAGGCGGAAAACGATACGCTCGAAGACAACAGCCGACACGCGAACATCGTGTCCGAGGCAGCAACGACCGATGGCTTCCATCTGGTCATCGATGCCCTGAAAGCGAACGACATCGACACCATCTTCGGTCTGGTGGGGATTCCCATCACCGACCTGGCGCGTCTTGCACAAGCCGAAGGCCTGCGCTTCATCGGCTTTCGCCACGAACAACATGCAGGCCATGCGGCCGCCATCGCCGGCTACATGACGCAAAAGCCGGGCATCTGCCTGACGGTGTCCGCACCGGGCTTCCTGAACGGCCTGACGGCGCTTGCCAACGCGACCACCAACTGCTTCCCGATGATTCTCATCAGCGGCTCGAGCGAGCGCGAGATCGTCGACTTGCAGCAGGGTGATTACGAAGAAATGGATCAGCTCAATGCGGCCAAGCCGTATTGCAAGGCGGCCTACCGCGTGCTGCACGCCGAAGACATCGGCGTGGGCCTGGCCCGCGCGATTCGCGCAGCCGTCTCGGGCCGTCCGGGCGGCGTCTATCTGGACCTGCCGGCCAAGTTGCTGTCCCAGACCATCGATGCGCAGAAGGCCAAGGATTCGCTGATCCGCGTGATCGACGCCGCACCGCGTCAGATCCCGGCGCAAGACGCCGTGCAGCGTGCACTCGACGTCATCAAGGGCGCCAAGCGTCCGCTGATCCTGCTGGGCAAGGGGGCGTCGTACGCTCAGGCCGACGAGGATATCCGCGCGCTCATCGAAAAGACCGGCATTCCGTACCTGCCGATGTCGATGGCCAAGGGCCTGCTGCCCGACACGCACGAGCAATCGGCTGCCGCTGCACGTTCGTTCGTGCTCCAAGAGGCCGATGTCGTCGTGCTGATCGGCGCGCGCCTGAACTGGCTGCTCGCGCACGGCAAGGGCAAGACCTGGGGCGCCGCACCGAAGAAGTTCGTGCAGATCGACATTTCGCCGACGGAAATCGACAGCAACGTCGCCATTGCGGCGCCAGTGATTGGTGACATCGGCTCGTGCGTGAAGGCACTGCTCGGCGGCATCGACGCCAACTTCGGCAAGCCGTCGGCCGAGTGGACCGGCGCGATTGCGGAGCGCAAGAACAAGAACCTGGCGAAGATGGCGGCAACGCTGGCGCAGAATCCGTCGCCGATGAACTTCCACAGCGCACTCGGCGCGATTCGCGATGTCCTCAAGAAGCACCCGGACATCAACCTCGTCAACGAAGGCGCGAATACGCTCGACTACGCACGCAGCATCATCGACCAGTATCAGCCGCGCAAGCGCTTCGACTCGGGTACCTGGGGCGTGATGGGCATCGGCATGGGCTTCGCGATTGGCGCGGCAGTCACTAGCGGTCTGCCGGTCGTGGCCATCGAAGGCGACAGCGCGTTCGGCTTCAGCGGCATGGAACTGGAAACCATTTGCCGCTACGAGCTGCCGGTGACCACCATCATCTTCAATAACAACGGCGTGTACCGCGGCACCGACGTGAACCCGACGGGCGGCAAGGACGTGGCCCCGACGGTGTTCGTCAAGGGCGCGCGCTACGACAAGATGATCGAAGCATTCGGTGGCATTGGTTACAACGTGACCACGCCGGCCGAGCTGACCCGCGCGTTGGAGGAGTCCATCGCTTCGGGCAAGCCCACGCTCATCAACGCTGTGATCGACGAATCCGCCGGTACGGAAAGCGGCCGTCTGACGAATCTGAATCCGCAAAGCGCGGCAATGAAAAAGTAAGTGCCGAGTCAATCAAGGAGACATGACATGAGCAAACCCCTCGAAGGAATCAAGATCATCGACTTCACGCACGTGCAGGCCGGCCCCGCCTGTACCCAGCTGCTGGCATGGTTCGGCGCTGACGTGATCAAGGTGGAACGCCCGGGTTCGGGCGACGTGACGCGCAGCCAGCTGCGCGACATCCCCGACGCCGATGCCTTGTACTTCACGATGCTCAACAGCAACAAGCGCTCGCTGACGCTGGACACGAAGACGCCGGAAGGCAAGGAAGTGCTCGAGAAGCTGGTGAAGGAGTCGGACGTTCTGGTCGAAAACTTCGCCCCGGGCGCACTGGACCGCATGGGCTTCACGTGGGAGCGCCTGAACGAGCTCAACCCGAAGCTCATCGTGGCATCGGTCAAGGGCTTCTCGGACGGCCACCACTACGATGACCTGAAGGTCTATGAAAACGTGGCGCAGTGCGCCGGCGGCGCCGCGTCGACGACGGGCTTCTGGGACGGTCCTCCGACGGTGTCGGCCGCAGCGCTGGGCGACAGCAACACCGGCATGCACCTGGCCATCGGTATTCTGACGGCGCTCATCGGCCGTGGTCAGACGGGGCGTGGTCAGAAGGTGGCCGTCTCGATGCAGGACTCGGTCATCAACCTGTGCCGCGTGAAGCTGCGCGACCAACAGCGCCTGGACCGTGTCGGCTATCTCGAAGAGTATCCGCAGTACCCGCATGGCGAGTTCACCGATGTCGTGCCGCGTGGCGGTAACGCCGGCGGCGGCGGTCAGCCGGGCTGGGTGCTCAAGTGCAAGGGCTGGGAAACGGACCCGAACGCTTACATCTACTTCACGATCCAAGGTCACGCCTGGGAGCCGATCTGCCGCGCGCTGGGCAAGCCGGAGTGGATCAGCGATCCGAACTACGCAACGGCGCAAGCCCGTCAACCGCACATCTTCGATATCTTCGCGACCATCGAAGAATGGCTGGCCGACAAGACGAAGTACGAAGCGGTCGATATTCTGCGCAAGTTCGACATCCCGTGCGCTCCGGTGCTCTCGATGAAGGAAATCGCCAACGATCCGTCGCTGCGCGCCTCGGGCACGATCGTCGAAGTGCCGCACAAGGAACGTGGCTCGTACCTGACCGTCGGCAGCCCGATCAAGTTCTCGGGTCTGAAGCCGGAAATCACGGGTTCGCCGCTGCTGGGCGAGCACACCGACGAGATCTTGGCCGAGCTGGGCTACAGCAAGGATCAGATCGCTCACCTGCACGCTGCCCGTTCGGTCTGAGTTCGCTTAGCGCCAACACGAGCAGACATGCCGCAAGTCCGGTTGCCGCCTTTGGGCGGCGACCGTGTGCGCGGTCGCAGGCAAGGGTTCATGGGTGCGGCTCCGCGTGGAGCAGGCACCCATTTTTATTTTCGGGACCGCGTTGTCCTCTAATTGATGTAATTTGTCTGCATGTTTGGCGGAGACGGGATCGTCCAGCCATTCGTTCCAGTCGTTCCGTTCGTTCGACTCGTTCAATTCGTTCGATCCGTACCGATCGCATTCCTCACAAGACCCTAGGAGACATCATGAGCGCATCCGTGGACGTCAATCAGCTCGTACAGGTGGTGGGCGACGCCATTGTCGTCGCCGACCCCTCTAACGTCATCACGCTCTGGAATTCGGGCGCGGAGAAGATGTTCGGCTTCTCTGCGGCGGAAGCCGTCGGGCAGCCGCTCGACATCATCATTCCCGACCGGCTGCGTGCACGTCACAACGAGGGTTATGCCAAGACGATGGCCACTGGGCAGACCAAGTACGGCAGCGATCTGCTCAAGGTCCCTGCGGCACACAAGGATGGCCGTGCGATGTCGATCGCCTTCACCGTGGCGCTGCTGCATGGCGAGCGTGGCGAGGTGACCGGCATCGTGGCCGTGATTCGCGATGAAACGGCACGCTTCCAGGAAGATCGTCAGCTGCGCAAACGCGTGACCGAACTGGAGGCGAAGCTGGCCGCGACGGCCAACTGATTCACGGGATTACGGGATTCCCGGGCAGGACGCAAAGCGTCTTGTCAACGAGGCAGGCGAAACAGCGACTGCCGGGACACTGCGAAGAAAGAGCACCGTTGCGTGATGCGCATCGGTGCTTTTTTTGTGCCTTCGCGCGATGCGCACGGTCTGCCGGGGGGAGGGGAGGGAGTGAATGGCGAATCGACAAGTATTTTGTATTCAATATATCCAACTGTCATTGATAACGCGCCCTCATCAAGCCGCCTGATTTCATCGCGGTGACACATGCCTGTAAACCCGTAGCCGCCGATCCGGCGCATTCCGTTGTTGCAATGCGGAGCGCCTTTGCCAATGGGCGTTCTCGAGATTCGTGCGAGAAATTGCCGCGATACAGCAAATCGCATTGGCAACAAAAAGCCGTTGATAAAATATCGTGTATGAAATACCGTATATCACAAGATTTGATCGACGAACGACATGGCGCCCGAAGAGGCGAGAACCGTTCTGAGATCCGGCGAGGCCCGCGACATTGGCGCCATCGAAACGCTAAAGCGTTCATCGGCGTCCCTCGCACACCCATTACATAAACGCCGTCGCATCAGGAGGAGACAAACCATGGGAAAGGCACTCGAAGGTGTGCGCATTCTCGACTTCACGCATGTGCAGTCCGGTCCAACGTGTACGCAGTTGCTGGCGTGGTTCGGGGCAGACGTGATCAAGATCGAGCGCGCGGGCCACGGTGACGTCACGCGCGATCAGCTGCGCGACATTCCCGACGCGGACAGCCTGTACTTCACGATGCTCAACAGCAACAAGCGCTCCATCACGCTGGATACGAAGCATCCGGAAGGCAAGGCCGTGCTCGAGCGCATGATTCGCGACTGCGACGTGCTCGTGGAGAACTTCGCGCCGGGCGCCCTCGATCGCATGGGTTTCACCTGGGAGCACATTCACTCGCTCAACCCGCGCATGATCGTCGCTTCCGTCAAGGGCTTCGGGCCGGGCCCGTATCAGGACTGCAAGGTCTACGAGAACGTGGCGCAGTGCGTGGGCGGTGCGGCGTCGACGACCGGTTTCGACGACGGCCCGCCCATGGTGACCGGCGCGCAAATCGGCGATTCCGGTACGGGCCTGCATCTGGCGTTGGGCATCGTCACGGCGCTCTATCAGCGCACGATGACCGGTCAGGGCCAGCGCGTGCTGACCGCCATGCAGGACGGTGTGCTCAACCTTTGTCGGGTCAAGCTGCGCGACCAGCAGCGCCTGGAGCGCGCGCGCGTGATGGAAGAGTATCCGCAGTACCCGAACGGGCAATTCGGCGACGCCGTGCCACGCGCCGGTAACGCCTCGGGCGGCGGCCAGCCTGGCTGGATTCTCAAGTGCAAGGGCTGGGAAACGGATCCGAACGCTTACATCTATTTCATTACGCAAGCGCCCGTATGGGGCTCGATCTGCAAGGTGATCGGCAAGCCGGAGTGGGTCGAGCATCCGGATTACGCGACGCCGCGCGCGCGTTTGCCGCGACTTCGCGAGATCTTCGACACGATCGAACAGTGGACGGTGACCAAGACCAAATTCGAGGTCATGCGCATTCTCAACGAGTACGACATCCCGTGCGGTCCGATTCTGTCGATGAAGGAAATCGCCGAGGACATGTCGCTGCGCGAGACCGGCACCATCGTCGAAGTCGATCACCCGACGCGTGGCAAGTACCTCACCGTGGGCAACCCGATCAAGCTCTCCGACAGCCCCACGCAGGTGGAACGCTCGCCGCTGCTCGGCGAGCACACGGACGACGTGCTCTCGGAATTCGGCTACAGCAAGCAGCAGATCGCCGCGCTGCGCGAAATCGGCGCGGTCTGACGCGCGAGGCGAACGTCAGCGGGGGCGATCACGCGTGGATCGCGCCCGACGCTACGCGAATCCGTGCCAGGTATGCCCCGCACACAAGGCGGGTATTGGGCAGACGTAAATGACTTCAAGACATCGCGTGAAGCGCGCCGTCGGCGAACCTTGCCGCGCCGCCTCATCGAAAAAGGAATGGCAAACGCATGAAGCTCTGGACTCGTTTCAAGACCGCACATGGTCGCATCGGCTTTGGCCTTTTGCAGGGCGATCACATTCTGGAACATCGCGGCGATCTCTACGATCAGCCGGTGGCGACCGGCGCGACGATTGCGCGCGACGCGGTCGATCTGCTATGCCCATGCGAGCCGTCGAAAATCGTGGCGCTATGGAACAACTTCCACGCGCTCGGCGCAAAGCTCGGCAAGGCCGCACCGTCGCATCCGCTGTTTCTCATCAAACCTGCCACCACGCTCAACGGTCCCGACGCCGTGATTCGGCGTCCGGCGTCGTATGCCGGGAAGATCGTCTTCGAGGGCGAGCTGGGTATCGTGATCGGCAAGCCGGCAAGCAACGTGAGCGAGGCGGCGGCGCGCGATTACATCCTCGGCTACACGCTAGTCAACGACGTTACGGCCGCTGAAATCATCGAGCAGGACGGCAACTTCGCGCAGTGGACGCGCGCCAAGGGTTTCGACACGTTCGGCTGTGTGGGCCCGTTCATTGCCGAGGACTTCGACTGGCGCGAGGCCGAACTGATCACGACGCTCGACGGCACGCAGCGCCAACGTTATCCGCTCGCGGACATGATCTTCAACCCGTGGCAGATCGTTGCGCGCCTGTCTCAGGACATGACCTTGCTGCCCGGCGATGTGATTGCGGTGGGCACCTCCATCGGCGTGGGCTCGATGAAAGAGGGCTCGCTGGTGGAAGTGAGCATCGACGCACTGGGCACGCTTGCGAACCGCATGGGCGGGTGATCGCCGCACTTCGTATTCGACGCAATTCAACGCAAACGCAACCGATTTCACGGTGATCGGCCGGGGTGGCAATGGCCTGAGTCGATCGCCCTTTTTCATTCGGCAGACCGCAACGATCCGAACGATCTGCCTGGCCGGGCAAGCCATCTCGGCCTATTTCGTGTCGCTGCCTGCGGGCGGCGGCGCGGCGCTTTTGTAGGCCATCATGCCGTCGATCAGCGCGGCGCCTTCCGAGAGCAGAAATTGACGGAAGGCGAGGGCGACCGGCGGCAAGCGCTTGCTGCGACGATGCACGACGTACCAGCTTTGCCATGCCGGAAAGCCCTGTACGTCGAGCACCGTCAGCTGGCCCGTCTGCAGCTCCATGCCGACGGTGTGGGCGGACAGGAAGCTGATTCCCATGCCGGCCACCACCGCCTGTTTGATGGTTTCCGTGCTCGCGATCTCCATCGCAATTTTCAGTTGTTGCGTGCGGTGGCCGAAGGCGTCCTGCAGGGAGTTCCAGGTGTCGGACCCGCGCTCGCGACTGATGAACGGCTCTTGTGTGAGTCGCGAAAACGGAATCTGCTTCTGACCGGCGAGGGGATGATCGGGCGGCGCCACGATGATGTACGGGTGAGGCGCGAACGCTTCGTTGATCGTGTCGATTTCGTGGGGCGGGCGCACCATCACCGCCAGGTCCGTCAGGTTCTCGGTCAACTGACGCAGCAGTTCCTCGCGGTTGTGCACCGTGAGATTGAGCGTGACGCCGGGATGACGCACGGTAAATGCCGCGAGCAGCCGGGGGAAGAAGTAGTCGCCGGCGCTGATGACCGCGACGTTGAGCTTGCCGCCGGTAATGCCCTTGAGGTGGTCCATCGCCTCTTCGGTTTCGCGAAAGAGCGCAATGATCGCGCGGCTGTAGTGAAGCATTTCGCTGCCCGCCGGGGTCAGGAAGATCTTCTTGCCGAGCTGTTCGAAGAGCGGCAGTCCGGCATGTGTCTCAAGTTGCTTGACCTGTGTCGAGACGGCCGGTTGCGTGAGGTGAAGCTCTTCGGCGGCGCGCGAAAAGCTCAGATGTCGCGCGACGGCTTCGAAGACTTTCAGTTGGCGCAGCGTGGCGTGTTTCATGCGGCGGGCATCCGGTTGGAAAAGGCTTGAGTCACGCTTGAATGAGGCGTGAATGAGGCCCGAATGAGGCTTTAAGACGTCGCTTGTTTGCGCGTCAAGGTATTCGGGAAGTATAAGTAATCGTTGATGGTTTGCATAATTAACTTTAACTGTCTTTTATATGTCGGGCTGCGTAATCTGCAATGGCAGCCCGCATGAAAGTGGTGTGACAGCAAGGCGAAGAACGCAGCTTTGGCAGGATTGGCAGCGTGAGTCGCAGCAGCAGGAGCAGCAGAGGCAGCGCCGTCACGTCAGGCATTGCGCGGGTTTGGACGATCACTATTTTGGGAGACGCCATCATGTCGGTCATCGAATCGCATATCAAACCCGCCGCCCTGGCACCGGTTGCCAACGCTCATCTGCACGCGTTCAACAACGCGTTCGTCGAACTGGGTCTGGACTGGTATTGGGATAACCACACCTACACCCGTTTGCTGCATACCACCGGCAACCAGGATTTGCCGCTGGCGTATCTCGAAGGCGCTTCGGCGCAGGCGCTGCGCATGGCCGAGCTGACGATGATCGGGGCCTACCTCGACGGACATCAGCCGCACCTGCTGCGCGCCTACGAGCCGGAATTCCTTTGCGACCTGATTCACTGCACGAAGGTGCGTTGCTTCGAAGCTGCCAATGAAGGCCGTTCGATGCAGGCGCCGCGAGCCGCAGCGGCCTGAGTTTCACAACACGACAGGGGCTCAGACCCCGAGACAATAACTATGCATATTGGCATTCCAAAGGAGACGGCCGGCGGCGAATCCCGCGTCGCGGCCACACCGGAAACGGTGAAGAAGCTGGTGAGCGCAGGTCATCGCGTCACCGTGGAGCATGGCGCCGGTGAGGCGGCGAGCGTGCCGGATGCGGCATTTGTCGCTGCCGGGGCGTCGAGCGGCAATGCCGCCGAAGCGTTCGGTGCGGAGATGGTGCTGAAGGTGCGTGCGCCGTCAGTCGCCGAGATTGCCCAGATGCGCCGCGGCGCGGTGGTCGTCGGCATGCTCAATCCGTTCGATGCCGAAAACAACGCGCGCATGGCGGCGGCCGGGATCATCGGCTTCGCGCTGGAAGCCGCACCGCGCACCACGCGTGCGCAGAGCATGGACGTGCTCTCGTCGCAGGCCAACATCGCCGGCTACAAGGCCGTGATGCTCGCCGCGAACCTCTATCAACGCTTCATGCCGATGCTGATGACCGCCGCCGGTACGGTCAAGGCCGCACGACTGGTCGTGCTCGGTGCGGGCGTGGCCGGCCTTCAGGCCATTGCGACGGCCAAGCGCCTGGGAGCGGTCATCGAAGCCTCCGACGTGCGTCCGGCCGTGCGCGAGCAGATCGAATCGCTGGGCGCGAAGTTCATCGACGTGCCCTTCGAGACCGACGAAGAGCGTGAAATCGCCAAGGGCGTGGGCGGCTATGCGCGCCCCATGCCCGCCGCGTGGCTGGCCCGTCAGGCGCAACTCGTGCACACGCGGCTCACGCAGGCGGACATCGTCATTTCCACCGCACTCATCCCGGGGCGCGCGGCGCCCACGCTCATTGCCGAAGACACCGTCAAGGCCATGAAACCCGGGTCGGTGATCATCGATCTGGCGGCCGGTCGCGGCGCGAACGGCGGCGGCAACTGCCCGCTGTCGGTGGCCGACGAAGTGGTCAAGGTGCACGGCGTGACCATTGCCGGATACACCAACCTGGCGGGCATGGTGGCCGCCGATGCCTCCGCGCTTTATGCCCGTAACGTGCTCGACTTCCTCAAGCTGGTGATCGACAAGGAAGGCAAGCTCGTCATCGATACCAACGACGACATCGTCAGCGCGTGCCTGATGTGCCGCGACGGTCAAGTACTGCGTGCGGCATAAGGGGGAGGCAGAACCATGGAATTGATCAATCACACGGTGATCAACCTGATCATCTTCGTGCTGGCGGTATATGTCGGCTATCACGTGGTGTGGAACGTCACCCCGGCCTTGCACACGCCGCTCATGGCCGTGACGAACGCCATCTCGGCCATCGTGATCGTGGGGGCGATGCTCGCCGCCGGTCTGACCGAAGGCAACCTCGGCAAGACGATGGGCGTCATCGCCGTGGCGCTTGCCGCTGTGAACGTGTTCGGGGGCTTCCTCGTCACGCAGCGCATGCTCGAGATGTTCAAGAAAAAGGACAAGGCCCCTGCAAAGGCGGCCAACGATGAAACGGCAGCAAAGGGAGCGCACTGACATGAGTATGAATCTTGTGACGCTGTTGTATCTGATCGCGTCGATCTGCTTCATTCAGGCGCTCAAGGGGCTGTCCAATCCGAAGATGGCGCGACGCGGCAACGCGTTCGGCATGATCGGCATGGCCATTGCCGCCGTCACGACGATTGCCCTGATTTTCGAATTGCGCAAGCTCTCGGGGGGCAACTACTCGGGTCTTGCGCTGATTCTGGCGGGTTTGGTCGTGGGCGGCGGCATCGGCGCCTTCGTGGCACGCAAGGTCGAGATGACGAAGATGCCGGAGCTGGTCGCCGCGATGCACTCGCTCATTGGTCTGGCCGCCGTGTGTATCGCCGTGGCCGCCGTGGCGGAACCCGCTGCGTTCGGCATCGTTGCCGCAGGTGAGGCGCTGCCGCCGGGCAACCGTATCGAACTGTTCATCGGCACGTTCGTCGGTGCGATCACGTTCTCGGGCTCGGTCATTGCGTTCGGCAAGCTCTCGGGCAAGTACAAGTTCCGCCTGTTCCAGGGCGCGCCGGTCGTGTTCAAGGGCCAGCACATGGTGAATCTGGCGCTGGCGATTGCCATGATCGGCTTTGGCGTGGCGTTCTTCACCACGCTGAGCTGGACGCCGTTCGTCATCATGACGGCCATTGCCTTCGTGCTTGGCGTGCTCATCATCATCCCGATTGGCGGTGCCGACATGCCGGTCGTGGTCTCGATGCTGAACTCGTACTCGGGCTGGGCCGCCGCAGGCATCGGCTTCTCGCTGAACAACCCCATGCTGATCATCGCAGGTTCGCTTGTGGGCTCGTCAGGCGCGATCCTGTCGTACATCATGTGCAAGGCCATGAACCGCTCGTTTTTCAACGTGATTCTGGGCGGGTTCGGCGCAACGCCGGGGGCTGCGGCAGCCGGGGGCGAACAACAGCAGCGCCCGGTCAAATCCGGCTCCCCCGATGACGCAGCGTTCCTCATGAGCAACGCCGAATCGCTGGTGATCGTGCCGGGTTACGGTCTGGCCGTGGCGCGTGCGCAGCATGCGCTCAAGGAATTGACCGACAAGCTCATCGAGAAGGGCGTGAGCGTGCGATATGCGATCCACCCGGTCGCAGGCCGCATGCCGGGTCACATGAACGTGTTGCTCGCCGAAGCCGAAGTGCCGTACGACCAGGTGCTCGAGATGGATGAGATCAACGGCGAATTCGGTCAGACGGACGTGGTGCTGGTGTTGGGCGCCAACGACGTGGTGAACCCGGCCGCGAAGAACGATCCGGCGTCGCCGATTGCGGGCATGCCGATCATCGAGGCTTACAAGGCCAAGACGATCATTGTCAACAAGCGCTCCATGGCCGCCGGTTACGCCGGGCTGGATAACGATCTCTTCTACCTCGACAAGACCATGATGGTCTTCGGCGATGCGAAGAAGGTGATCGAAGACATGGTCAAGGCTGCGGCCTGATCGACGCGTGTACGGGGCGCGCCGCGGCATGCGGCGCGCCTTGGCCATTTC
Source organism: Pandoraea vervacti (assembly GCF_000934605.2). Classification (NCBI taxonomy): domain Bacteria; kingdom Pseudomonadati; phylum Pseudomonadota; class Betaproteobacteria; order Burkholderiales; family Burkholderiaceae; genus Pandoraea; species Pandoraea vervacti. Next base: position 1,735,681 of record NZ_CP010897.2, read on the forward strand.
GGTGGCTCACTTTCTCTTCAGGCAGGGCCCAAAATGAACGTATCGCTGAGACAACTCAAGGTCTTCATGGTGGTGGCGCGCAGCAAGAACTTCAGCCGCGCGGGCGCCGAAATCGGGCTGACGCAACCGGCTATCAGCCGCTGCATCAACGAACTGGAAGGGCAGCTCGGCCTGCGTCTGGTAGACCGCACCACGCGCGAAGTTGCGCTCACGGATGCGGGCGTCACGTTGGCGGGCAACCTCGATCGCGTACTCGACGAACTCGAAATCGCCCTGCTTCAGACGCACGGCGCAGAAGCGCGCACGACGGGGCGCGTTCGTATCGGCGCAGCCCCGACGATCTCCGCAACCCTCATGCCGCGTGTACTGCTCGCCTCACAGGCCACGTATCCCGACATCGCGCTCGCGCTCGTCGATCAGATGCAGCGCGCGGTGCTCGACAGCGTGCGCGCGGGCGACGTGGACTTCGGTATCGTGGTCGCCCCGCAAGGCGCCGACGATCTGACGACCGAGCATCTGATGAGCGAGCCGTTCTGTCTCATTTGCCGCACCGATCACCCGCTCGCCTCGCAGGCGGCAGTGCACTGGTCAGAACTCACCGGCGAGAATCTCGTGCTGCTCAACCAGAGCTCGGGCAGCCGTGCACTGATCGATCGCGCGCTCACCACGCAAAAGGTGCAGGGCACCATCACGCAGGAGCTGGGACACGTCAGCACCATCTTCCGCATGGTGCAGGAGGGGCTGGGGGTGAGCGTGCTGCCGCCGCTGGCCTTGCCGCTGCCGGAGAACTCCACGCTCGCGGTGCGTCCGTTGCTGCCCGCGTTCGAGCGCAACATCGTGCTCGTGCGTCGCAAGAACCGGTCGCTCTCGCCGGTGGCGCATACCGTGTGGGAACTGATTCATCGGGTCGTGCGTGAGCGCAACAAGGGATTCGCGATGGCAATGGAGCCGTCGCAAACTGCTTCGCCGATCTCCGCTAGCTGAATCTTCGATTCGAATCAAAGACTTGTGTCCCCTCATCAAGGGCTTGTCCACAGACTTGAACACAAAATCTGTGGATAAGCTGGCGGCGCTGGCGAGCGATTTGCCCGCGAGTGCCGCCGTCTGATAGCCTTCCCCAAAAATCCCATACCGATCAAGCGCTTGGGTTGGCGCGTCTGCCCGTTGTCCACAGCCTTGTGAACAAAAACGGTGGATAAGTCGATGCCGCCATGACGCGCGAGGACCGTTTTGGTGCGTTTCATGCGTTTGGTGCGTTTGGTGCGTTTGGCGATGCGACGGCGCGCGGTGCTTCGTTCACCGTCGCATTGACGTGAGAACGGACGCGGGTTACGGACCATGTTGTGCAAGGTGCACTGTGTTGTCACGCAGAGTGCGCTAGAATTCTCAACATCGATTGCAAGTTCCACAACGCTGGCACTTCGCACATTACTTCGCACATTTCGCGTCAGACGACGTTCCAGCGATATTCCATCGACACGGTCAAGACAGCGTTCTGCGCCGTGTCAGTCCCATACTTCTCCGATTCCGATGACTTCTGAAACAGCGAAGCCACGCCCGGGCTTTTGGCCTGCACGCGCGGCAACGATGGCATTACTCTTTTGCAGCGGTTTTCTTTATGCGACGTGGGGCGTTCATGTGCCCACCGTCAAGGCGATGTTCGACCTGAACGACGCGAGTCTGTCGGTGGCGATGTTCGCCGTGGCCGGTGGCGCGATCGTCACCATGTCGCGCATGGCGCGTTGGGTCGGGCGCGCCGGTAGCCAGCGCGCAAGTCTGCACGCCGGGATCGCGCTCGCGCTGACCAGCGCCTTCCTGCTGTCGATGCCCAACTATTGGGGCCTCGTGGCATGGCTGGCGTTGTACGGCGCGGCGAACGCGACGTACGACGTCGCAGTGAACGCCCAGGCCGCCACGCTCGAAGCGCGCTATCGCAAGCCCATCATGGCGTCGCTGCACGGGTGTTTCAGCCTGGGCGGCATGGCGGGCGCGCTGGTCGGCGGTGCGTGGCTCGCCCATCAGGGCTCGCCGCAGTGGCACGTCGGGTTGGCGGCGCTCGGGTGCGCGGTCGTGATTGTCATTGGCGCCCGGTTCATGCAACCGGACATGTTGCCGGGAGAGGCCCCGGTGGCGAACGCGCAGGCTGGGACACCTGCGCGAAAGCACACGCCTGCGCCCTTGCTCGACGATGCAGCCCGCCGCAAACTCAACCGCAAGCTCACGGGCTTCGGCGTGCTCGCGTTCCTTGGTCTGGTGGTGGAGGGCGCGATGTACGACTGGACGGCCGTGTACATGCGCGAAGTCGTTGCTGCCCAGGGCGCGTGGATCGGTGCAGGATACGCGGCATTTTCCGTGGGCATGGCGGCGGGGCGCTTTGGTGGCGATCCGGTGCGCGCGCGCATGGGCGGTGCACGTTTGCTGCGCGTGAGCAGTCTGCTTTGCGTGGCTGGGGTCCTGCTGGCGCTGTTCTGGCGTGAGCCCTTGGCGGCCGTGGTGGGCTTTGCGCTCGCCGGACTCGGTCTGTCGAACGTCATGCCGGTCATGTTCGCGGCGTCGGGCGAAGTGGCGCGAAGTGCCGGAATGGCAAGCGCCGAGGCGATTGCGGTAATGGCGCGCCTGGCCTATCTGGGGTTGCTGGTCGGGCCGGTGCTGATCGGCGCGATTGCGCATGGCGTCGATCTGCCGGTGGCGCTGGGCGTGGGGCTGCTGTGCATCGTGCCGATCGCTGTGCTCGCGCCGAAGATGCTGGCCGGGGTCGACGGGCGCGCCGATACGCCTCGTTAGGCCCTGACAGGCCCCGACAGGCCCCCCCATTAGGCCCCGTCAGCCCCCGACGACAGACTGACTGACGATCACGCGCGCCGCTGACGTTACTTCAGCGTGAGCGCGACTTCGCCGACGCCCTCGATCACGCCCCGCAGCTCGCCCTTGCCGCTCGCGGGGATCATGCCGACGTACGAGCCGCAGGTAACGATCGCGCCCGCGCGCATGGTGATGCCGCGTTTGCCGTTGTGGTTGACGAGCCACGTGAGCAACGCACGCGGGTCACCGCCGGTATTGAAGACCTTGGGCGGCGTGATGTCCTGGCCGTCCAGCGTGAAAGCGGCCTTCGGCGTGAGGTAGTCGTAGCCGGCGTCGTAACGGCGACCGCTACCGATCACCAGCGCCCCGTTGTTCTGCAGATCCGCCAGCGCGAATCGGCTGTCGAGTCCCTTCCCGGCGAAGCGGCTGTCGGTAATCTCGATGGTCGCGAGCATGTCGTCCACGAACATCATGGCTTCGCGTTCGTCGTAATTTCCCGGCTTGATGTCGCGCGCGAGGCGGAAGGCGATTTCGAGCTCGAGCCCCGGGCGGAAGAAGTCGTCGAGTGCGAGCACGCCACCGGCGTTGCTCACCACGGACGCCGGAATCGGCGCGCAATTGGGCAGATCGGTCGGCGTCTTCGCACCGACTTTCCATGCGGCAATGGTCTCGCCGAGCAAGTCGAGCGTGCGAAGCTGCACGGCGTAAGCGGCGTTGGCATCGACCGGCAGCAAGGCAGCGGCGGGCGAGTCGATCGGCGTGTCGCCGCGGCGCGTGTCGGCGAGCAGGCGCGCCAGCGATTCGACGGCGGGTTGGGTCTCGAACATCTTGCAAATCTCCTGAGGGAAGGGCGATGCGCCGCTCGGACGCCGGCGGCATGTGGACCACATCGTATACAAAATTCGTGCGATGTTGCGCTGCGGCGCGAACGTGTCGCTTTCTCGGTGAAAACATCACATAACGTAGTCAAAATGACGGTGATCTGCGAGAATCTGACTTCGTAATATTTCGTAATATTCCGTCGGTTTGCGATAGGTGAACTGATCCGTATTCCGAGTGGTATTCCCATCGTGCGGCGTTCCGAACAATTTCCGACCAAGGTTTTGACGTCGCTCGCGCAAGTGCTGTGCATGCAGTCGCAGTCTTTCATCCAGCAACGAATGACCAAGGCAGGCCTATGCACTCCGTCACACTGAACGCCGTACGCGACCATACCGTCCACCCGCCGAACGCCAGCGTCACCCAGCCGATCAGCCGTCAGGCGTTGCATCTCGCCGTGATGGATCGCTTGCGAAAGATGATTACGGAGGGGGTGCTGCCGCCCGGCGCGCATCTGAACGAGCGCGCGTTGTGTGAGCAACTGGGGGTATCGCGCACACCGCTGCGCGAAGCGCTGAAGATGCTCGCGGTGGAGCGCCTGATCGATCTGTTGCCGAATCGTGGCGCTCGAGTGGTGACCCTGTCCGCAAGCGATATCGCCGACGCTTTCGAATTGCTCAGCGGTCTCGAGGCGCTCGCAGGCGAGTTGGCCTGCCAACGCATCACGCAGGCGGAAGTCGACGAGATTCAGGAGTTGCACTGCGCGATGGACGCCTGTTATGCGAACGGCGACCTGTCCGGTTACTTCGATTGCAATCAACGGATTCACGACCGTATCAACGCGGCGGCGCGCAATGCTGCGCTCACGCAAATGTATCAGTCGGTCAATCACCGGCTTCAGGCGTTGCGCTTTCGCTCCAATCTGCATGCGGGCAAATGGGAGCGCGCAGTCGACGAGCACGTCGAGATGCTGCGTGCACTGCACCGGCGCGATGGCGCTACGCTCGGCCGACTGTTGCGCGCGCACCTGATGGCCAAGTGTGCCGCCGTGCTCGCCCACGCGCGCGCGGCCGCGTGAGCCGCCGGGAGCGGCAGCGGCTGCGCCGTGTGGTCCACCTGTCCGTGTGCCCACGTGCCGATATGCTCATTTTCTCCATGCGTCCGTGGGGCCCGTGCGGCGTCATGCCGCCCGGCTCATGCTCACCAGTCCTTCATTGAGCATGGCCGCGACGTAAGCGTCCGTCTTGCTGCGCAAGTGTGCTTCCATCATCGGGCGCAGACGCTTGCCATCTCGCTTGCGTAACAGCGCGAGCATCTGCGCGTGTTCGTCCACGGCCTGACGCCAGCGCTCCGGCGTTGGGGTAAGCCGCTCGCGCACATGCCGCAAACGCGCATTCAAATTGTGGAAGTACTCGGCGAGCGGTCCGTTATCCGCCATGCGCAGAATGCTCAGATGAATCTGCTGATTGAGCGCGAAATAGGCAGCGTGATCGGCGCGCGCGTAGGCGGCTTCCATCTCGTCCTGTAATCGGGCAAGTGCCTCGAGATCCGCGTCCGTCGCTTTTTCGCATGCCTGTTCTCCCGACAGTCCTTCGAGCACCGCCATGACGGCGAGCAGGTTGACGACCTCATCGACGCTCACGCGCGCAACGCAGGCGCGACGTGTCTCGGAAATTTCCACCAATCCTTCGTTCGCCAGACGCTTGAGCGCCTCGCGCAGCGGCGTGCGCGATACCGCCAACTCGTCGCACAGGGCGCGCTCCGACAGCGGCGCACCCGGGCGCAAGTCGCCCCGCACGATGCGCGCCTTGAGGGCTTCATACGCGGCAGCATTGAGTGAGGCAGCAGAGGGGGGCATACGTATCGACATCAAAAATGGAATGCCAATTCTGAGGGGGATGCGAGTTGACGTCAATCCGGCTTACGTAGAATTTCCACGTTAACCCGCATTTTTACGATTGTTCCTTGCCAATGGTTTGCTGTTGATTTTATCGTTTACAAAAATTGGTATACCAAAAAATCAAAGTCGGACGACAACTGTGCGCGCCGACGATCCAAGGAGGCAATATGGCATCGACCGTTCTGACCGAACTGACTGGGCGAGATGGCGCCATCGCGGTGGTCACGCTCAATCGTCCCGAGAAACTCAATGCGTTGACCAAGCCCATGTGGCAGGCGCTGGGCGACACCATCCTCACCTTGTCCGCATCGCCCGAGGTGCGCTGTATCGTGCTGCGCGGTGCGGGCGAGAAATCGTTCGCGCCGGGCAACGACATTGCCGAGTTCGAAACCGACCGCGCCAACGTGGAACAGGCGCGTACGTATGGTGCGCTCATGCATCGCACGCTCGACGCGCTCGCGAATTGCCCGGTACCGCTTGTCGCCATGATTCACGGCATTTGCGTCGGCGGCGGCATGGAAATCGCGGCGTCGTGCGATATCCGGATTTGCGGGGAATCGAGCCGCTTCGGGGCGCCGATCAACAAGCTCGGTCTTGTGATGGCGCATGCCGAGTTGTCCGGTCTGGTGCATTTGCTGGGGCCCACGAAGGCACTGGAAATCTTGCTCGAAGGCCGGATTTTCGACGCGCAGGAAGCGCTTCGCATCGGGCTCGTCACGCGCGTGGCGCCGGACGCAGACGTGGCGCGCGAAGCGCTTGCCAGCGCGCAGCGCATTGCGGCCGGCGCGCCGTTGGTGGCACGTTGGCACAAGCGATTCGTGCGTGAATTGGCGAGCGGCAAGCCGCTCACTCCCGCCCAGATCGACGAAGGGTTCGCGTGCTTCGGCACGGCAGACTTCCAGACCGGCTATCGCGCCTTCCTTGCGAAGACGACGCCTGTATTCGAGGGCCGCTGACATGACCGATACCCGCCACGAAAACGCAACGAAGACCGGCCCATTGCAGGGCGTCAAAGTGATCGAGCTCTCGCACATCATGTCCGGCCCGGTGTGCGGCATGATGCTCGCGGACATGGGGGCGGACGTCATCAAGGTCGAGAAAATGGAGGGTGACGACGCGCGCCGTTTTGCGCCGATCCTCTCGCATGGCGAGTCGGCGTCGTTCATGATGCTCAACCGCAACAAGCGCGGCATTGCGCTCAATCTGAAGACCGAGGGCGGCAAAGCCGTGCTGCGCAGGATGCTCCTCAGTGCGGACGTCGTGACCGAGAACTATCGCAAAGGCACGATGGAGAAGCTGGGGCTGGGCTACGAGACACTGCGCGAGTCGAATCCCGGCCTGATTTATTGCGCCATCTCCGGCTATGGGCGCACGGGACCGTATGCGGACAAGGGCGGCTTCGACCTGATCGCCCAGGGACTTTCGGGAATGATGAGCGTGACGGGCGAGCCGGGGCAGGCGCCGATCAAGGCGGGTTCGCCCATCGCCGATATCAACGCCGGCATTCTCGCGGCGCTGGGTATCTCGGCGGCCTATGCGCATCGGTTGCGCACGGGCGAAGGACAGGTCGTGGACACATCGCTGCTCGAAGCGGGTTTCCAGCAGATGTACTGGGCCGCCGCTAACTTCTTCGCCAGCGGCGAGAATCCGCCGAAGTTCGGCTCCGCGAATCCCACGAGCACCCCGTATCAGGCATTTCGCACGCAGGATGGTTGGATCAATATCGGCGCGGCCAATCAGGCCAATTACGAACGTCTGTTGCAGGTGCTTGACGCGCCGGAGATTGCCGACGATCCGCGGTTTGCGACGAATGCGGGACGCACGGCGCATCGCGAAGAACTCGTCGAGCGTCTCACGTCGTATCTCATGCGAGACACGACGCAGAACTGGGTCGAGCGCCTCGATGCGGTCGGACTGCCGGTCGGTCCGGTGCTGTCCATTTCGGAAGCGGTGGCCCATCCACAGATCGTGGCGCGTGAAATGGTGGTGCAAACCGTTCATCCGCTCGACGGCCCGACGCGCAGTATCGGCCTGCCGATTCGTTTTTCGCAGACGCCGAAGTGCGCCGGTGGCCCGGCGCCTCGCCTGGGCGAGCATACGTTCGACGTGCTCGCGCAGTACGGCTTCGACGCAGCGCAGGTCCGCGACCTCATCGCACAAGGCGCAGTGCATGCGCTGGAGAGCGCGCCAGCGGCGACGGCATGATGTATCGGCAGCGTCTATTGTGCGGATTTGCCGCGAGTTGACGCGCCACACATCAATTCGTCAGAACTTCCTTCCCGGGAGCGGGTCGGTTTTGGAAGCGGCGGGCGCCAATAGGGCGCCTGCCACAGACTAATCCGACCCGACGCCGTGTCGTAAGGAGGGAAGGCATGACTCTTGGCAGACTGTCTCGTAGCGCCCCCGGCCACTCGCCCATTCCGTGGCACTCGCCATGGTCGCGCGTACGCCATGCGCGTACCATAGGACTTCATTCGCTCGCATTTTCCAGCGTCTCGACACCGATGGCTGCCGGAGACACCCTTCCTCTTCCGTTCGCGAGGTGAGCATGCCGGCACGCATTGAAGACTACGCAATGATTGGCGATTGCCGCAGCGCTGCACTGGTCGCGCGCGACGGTTCCATCGACTGGCTCTGCTGGCCGTACTTCGATTCCCCGGCGTGTTTTGCCGCCTTGCTCGGCGGCCCGGAACATGGCCGCTGGAAAATCGCACCGGAAGACCCGCGTGCGACCACCACACGTCGCTATCACGACGACACGCTGATTCTGGAGACGCGCTTCGAGACCGTGGAAGGTTGCGTCGCCGTGATCGATTTCATGCCGTTGCGCGACGGCGCTGCCGAGCTGGTGCGTCTGGTCCGGGGTGTGCACGGCACCGTATCGATGTCGATGGAACTGATCCTGCGTTTCGACTACGGCGCGTCGGTGCCATGGGCGCGACCGCTCGCGCCCGACGATCCGACCGGGCCCGGCATGCGCCTCATTGCCGGACCCGACAAGGTAGTGATGCGCACCCCTGTCGAGATTCAGGATGTGCCCGGTAGCCTGCGCGCACGGTTCGACGTAAAGGCGGGCGAGACCGTGCCTTTCGTCCTCTCCCGGGTCTCTTCCCATCACGCAGATCCTCGCGAAATCGACCCACTCGCCGCGCTGACCGATACCGAGCGTTACTGGCGCACGTGGGCCAATCGCTGTCAGCTCAATGGACGCTGGTCGGAGGCGATTCGTCGCTCGCTCATCGTGCTCAAGGCATTGACGTTCGTGCCGACGGGCGGCGTCGTGGCGGCGCCCACGACCTCGTTGCCCGAGCAACTCGGGGGCGAGCGTAACTGGGACTATCGCTACTGCTGGCTGCGCGACGCCACGCTGACCTTGCAGGCGCTCATGCTTGGCGGCTATTACACCGAGGCGAGCGACTGGAGTCATTGGCTGGTACGCGCCGTGGCCGGTGCGCCGTCGCAAGTGCAAATCATGTACGGGTTGTCGGGCGAGCGGCGGCTGCCCGAGTGGGTGGTCGACTGGCTGCCGGGTTACGAAGGCGCGAAGCCTGTGCGGGTGGGCAACGGCGCGGTGGGGCAATTGCAGCTTGATGTCTATGGAGAGGTCATGGACGCGCTGCACCAGTCCCGCCTCGGCGGCCTGCCGCCGGACGACGCGACCTGGGAAGTGCAGACAAAGCTTGTGGCGCATCTCGAGACCGTATGGCGCCAGCCCGACGAGGGCATATGGGAGGTACGCGGCGGGCGACAGCACTTCACCTACTCGAAGGTGATGGCGTGGGTGGCGTTCGATCGTGCAATCAAGTCCGCCGAGCGTTTCGGATTGCCGGGGCCGGTCGACCATTGGCGGCGCTTGTGCAAGGAAATCCACGCGGACGTCTGCGCGAATGGTTTCGACAAGGCGCGCAATGCGTTCATGCAGGCGTACGGGTCTTCGGAGATGGACGCGAGCGTGCTGATGATTCCGCTCGTGGGCTTTTTGCCGCCGGACGACCCGCGTGTCATCGGGACCGTGGAAGCGGTTGAGCGCGAGTTGATGCAGGACGGTCTGGTGCAGCGATATCGCACCAGCCGCGTGGACGACGGATTGCCCGCAGGCGAGGGGGCGTTCCTCGCCTGCAGTTTCTGGATGGTCGATTGTCTCGTGATGATCGGTCGTCAACGAGACGCGCGCGCCTTGTTCGAGCGGTTGCTGTCGTTGCGCAACGACGTCGGGTTGCTCGCCGAAGAGTACGACACGACACACGAGCGTCAGGTCGGCAACTTTCCGCAAGCGTTCTCGCATATTGCGCTTGTCCACGCGGCCATTCGCCTCGATTCGCTCGCAGACGACGACCGTGCGGATGACGCGGCGCACGATCTGTCCGCCGATGACGATGCGCATCTGGAGCACGTGGGGTATCGGGCGATCCGCGCCTGAGCCGGGCCCGGCAAGGAGGTCGGCTGTCTACGCATGCCGCCTCCGGTTTCTCGTTGTGCCCCCCCCATTCTCTCGACCTTCTCGACCTTCTGGACCTTCTCGTTGTCCTCGTTCCTCTCGTCGTTCACTCCGTCAGGTCGAAGTCGTCTTCCCGCGCATTCAGAATCCCCGCGAGCGTGCGCAACCCCGAATCCAGCAGCTCCATGGACGGCCCGGCCAGCGCCAGTCGCACCGCGTTGGGCGCGTGGCCTGCGGTGACGGCGAACGCCGTGGAGGGTGTCAGCCCGATGTCATGCCGGGCTGCGGCCGCCACCAGCGCCTGCGAGCGCCAGTGGGCCGGCAGCGTGAGCCACAGGTGATAGCCCTTGCCGTTGGCGCGCACATCGAATCCCGCGAGACAGTCCGCCGCGATCGCCTGACGTTGGCGCGCGTCGCTCCGTTTTAGCCGCACCAGTTCGGCCACGGTGCCGTCGCTCATCATGCGATGCGCCGCTGCGAACGCGTAGCCCGATGCCGTCCAGCCGCCGGATCGCACGGCTGCCATCACGCTTTCCCTAAGATGTGGCGGCGTGACGAGAAATCCCAGATTGAGTCCCGGCGCCACCTTCTTCGACAAACTGTCGACCACGATACAGCGCTCGGGGGCATGCGCTGCCAGAGGCGTGGCGCTGTCCAGAAACCCATAGACGTTGTCTTCGATGACGACGAGGTTCAGCGTCTCGGCCATGCTTAGCAGATCGGCGCGTCGCGCCGGGCTCATTGTCATGCCCAGGGGACTCTGAACCGTCGGCTGGAGATAGATGGCCGACAGATGGCCATCGCGATGCGCTTGCCGTATCGCTTCCGGGCGCACACCGTCTTCGTCCATCGCCAGGGGGACGAGCGACACGCCCAGGCGTGCCGCGATGCCTTTGACGAAGGGATACGTCAGCATCTCGACACCGCATCGCCCGCCAGGCGGCACGACGGTTGCCAGCGCGGCGGCGATGCTCTGGCGTCCGGCACCGGTGAAGACGAGTTGATCGGGAGACGGTGTCCACGCCCCTTCGGCCAAAAACGCAGCCGCGGTGTTACGAATGGCGCCCGTGCCACCACTCGTGGCTGGGCCCAGGGCGAGTTCGAGTTCGGCGGCACGCTCCAGTCCCGCGAGACTCCTGGCAATGAGTGCGGATTGCTCTGGAAGCATTGGGAAATTGAATTCGAGATCGATGCGCACGCCGCGCGGTTCGCCCGGCGCCTCGACGCCTCGTCGGGGCTGCCCGGAGACGAACGTGCCGCGTCCGACCTCCCCGACGACGAGTCCACGTCGGAGCAATTCGGCATAAACGCGGCTCGCTGTCGAGGCGGCAATGCCATGCCGGTCGGCGAAGTCGCGTTGCGGCGGCAGGCGGTCGCCCGGCTTGAGCGAGCCGCTCGCGATGTCCGCTGCCACCGTGTCCGCAAGCGCCAGATAGTCGGTCCTTGTCATATATTGCACCGAGAGCAATGTTTTAATTGCACTGACTTTAGCATCGGAGCATTCTGATTGCACTTGCCGCAATTGCGGCGGGGTCGACATTTCAGGAGAGCTGCGTGTTTGCACTGCCATGGTTTCAGACGTATTGCGCGCCGAGCGAACCGCCACGCGATTGCGCTCGCACACGGGCAAGGCGCGCATGATGGCGCTGCCCATGTTGTCCGGTCCCGACCTGACGATGACGACCATTCTCGTCGCGTTTGCCGCCGTGTTTCTGATTGCCTTTATGAAGGGGGCGTTCGGTGGCGGCTTCTCCATCGTCGGTATTCCCCTGCTGTCGTTCGTCATGGACCCGGTGAGCGCGGGTGGCATGCTCGCGCCGTTGTTCATTGCGATGGATCTCTTCGCGCTGCGGTACTGGAAGCCGTCGACATGGTCGCGCCCGGACCTTGCGCGGCTCGTGCCCGGACTGCTCGTGGGCATTGCGGCGGGATACCTGTTGTTCCGGGTGCTGGACCATCGCGCGATTTCCATCGTCATGGCGGTGATCACGCTCACGTTCGTTGGCCTTTGGCTGGTCTCGGGGGCGAGGCCGACCACGCGCGAGCGCTCGACACCCAAGGCGATTACCGCAGGGGTCGCGTCGGGGGTGACGACCATGGTGGCGCACTCGGGCGGGCCGCCGCTGGCGATGTATCTGTTGCCGCTGGGGCTGAGCAAGGAGGTGTATGCCGGAACGACGAGTCTGTTCTTTACCGTGGGGAACGCAACGAAGGCGGTGCCGTGGCTGCTGTTGGTCCGACCGACGGGGTCGGTGTGGGTGCTGATGGGCGTTTGCCTGTTCGCGATTCCCGCTGGCGTGGTCTCGGGCTGGCGGCTTCACGCCAATCTGGATCAACGCCAGATTTACCGTGCTTGCTATGGTTTGCTGGTGGTCACGGCGATCAAGCTGCTATGGGACGGGATCTCCGGCTATCTCGCTTGAAAGCGCTTGCCGGGGCGCGGCAGGCGATGCATCGGAAATTCAGGAATTCGTGAAAGATGCCGTAATACTTTCGAATCCTTACTTTTTCCGGAGACCCCTCGCTCCATGACCATCATCATTCCCGCCAAGGGCAGCGCAACGTCCAGCATGCTGGACATCTGGCAGGCGCATATCGCGCAGCAGCAGGCGGATAAAGCACAAGCGGCGCAATCTACACAGGCAGCGCAATCGACACAGGCGGCACAGACGGCGAAGTCCGCAGACACGGGCGGCGCAGCGAACGCGACGCGCGCTGCTCAGGTCGAGAATGGCCGCGCGGAGGCCGCCGGCGCGTCCGACGACGCCGCGCCGCAAAGCGACGGCGAGAAGGTCACGATCAGTCTGCGCAGCGCGAGCGAGGCTGCCAGACAGGCGGGCAAGGCGATGACCAGTCAGGCAGCCGGCGGCGGTGGCGCGGGCGATTCGATCGTCGAGCAGACGATTCGCAAGCTCAAGGACATGCTTGCCAAAGTGATGGCGCAACTCGAAGCCGTGCGTAACAACGACCGCCTGCCGCCCGACGAGAAGATGCAGCAGGTCAGTACGCTGTCTTCCGAGGCGATGGCGATTCAGGCGCAGATCACCGCGCTCATGGACCCGACGAAGACGACGGGCACGCGCGTCAACACGACGGCTTGACCCGCCCGAACGCGCGAACCATGGCGCCGCGCATCGATGCACGGCGCTCATCGATCCCGCAAAAATGCGCATGAATGTGCTTGGAAGTGCGGGCACGAAGCGCGATAGAATTCTGCTTTCGCTGAATTCATTCTGACGCCCGGATCCTCCGACGGCCTCATCCCCCGCGCCGCATGAAGCAAGACAAGACACTCACCGCTTTATTATGGATCGTCGCGGCGGGCTTTTTCATGCAGGCGCTCGATACGACCATCGTCAACACGGCGCTGCCTGCGATGGCCGCGAGTCTTGGCGAGAATCCGTTGCGCATGCAGCCGGTCGTGGTGTCCTATTCGCTGACGATGGCCATGCTCACGCCGGCATCGGGGTGGCTCGCCGACCGCTTCGGCACGCGACGCGTCTACTTCGTCGCCATTCTGTTGTTCGTCCTTGGCTCGATTGCGTGTGCGATGGCGCATACGTTGCCGCAACTCGTGCTCGCGCGCGTGTTGCAGGGCGCCGGCGGCTCGATGCTGCTGCCTATCGGGCGTCTTGCCGTGCTTCGCACGTTCCCGGCCGGTGAGTACCTGGCGGCGCTGGCCTTCGTGTCGATCGCCGGGCAGGTCGGTCCGATGATCGGGCCGGTGCTCGGCGGTTGGCTCGTGCAAGTCGCATCGTGGCACTGGATCTTCCTCATCAACGTGCCGATCGGTCTCATTGGCAGTCTCGCGGTACGGCATTACCTGCCTCGCCCGTCCAGAGACGACATCATCGAGACCGGATTCGACTGGATCGGCTTCTCGCTGTTGTCCGTGGCGATGGTGTCGTTCACGCTCGCGCTCGACCACCCGTTCGCCGATGCGGGATGGGGACCTTCGGTCGGCCTCGCGTTGCTTTGCGTGGCGACGACGGTTGGCTACTGGCCATATGCTCGCCGCCGTGCTGCGCCGCTGTTTCCCCTGGCATTGTTCGAGACGCGCAGCTTCAGTCTCGGTCTGCTCGGCAATCTCGTCGCACGGATCGGCAGCAGCGCCGTGCCGTTTTTGCTGCCGCTGTTGCTTCAGGTGGCAATGGGCTACAGCCCGCTCGCGTCGGGCCTGATGATGCTGCCGGTTGCGCTCTCGGGCGTCGTCGTCAAACGCATGGTCACCCCGCTGGTGGCGCGCTACGGTTACACGCGTTTTCTGATGGTCAATACCGCCGTCGTCGGTGGTTCGATTGCAAGTTTCGCACTGTTCGGGCCGGGTTGGCCGATCTGGCTGGGGCTGATTCAGCTGGCGGTGTTCGGCGGCGCGAATTCGATGCAATTCGCCGCGATGAACAGCGTCACGCTCAAGGATCTGGGCACACGCCGCGCGAGTGCGGGCAACGGTCTGTTCTCGATGGCGCAAATGCTCGCGCTTGGGCTGGGCGTGACCATCGGTGGCCAGTTGCTGGCGCTGTTCGGTCACCTTGCCGGGCCGGCGGGCGGCACGGTCGCGGGCTTTCGCATGACGTTCGTATGCGTGGGGCTGATTACGCTGGCCTCGGCGCTGGTGTTTCGTCGCGTGGAAGATCCGGCAGACGGATCCGAGCGTGGCGGTGGCGGCGCGCAAACGGCGTCCGCCACCGAACTCAAACGCTGAACCGGCGCTCGCTTATTTCTTCACGAGCGCACATTTCGAATCGGCCAGCGAGGCGAATGCCTTGTCGGCCGGAATCGTCTCCAGGATCTTGTACAGATCCCATTCCGACTTCGATTCGGCGGGCGTTTTCACCTGCACCAGCAGCATGTCGTGCACCAGTTTGCCGTCGGCGCGGATCTGACCGTTGCGAATGACCGGATCGTCGATCTTCATCGACTTGAGCTTGGCCATGACGGCATCCGCTTCGTCCGTGCCTGCCGCCTGAACCGCTTTCAGATAGTTGAGCACGGCCGAATAGACAGCGGCCTGCATCATAGTCGGCATCTTCTTGTGCTGCGCGTAGAAGCGTTGGGCGAACGCGCGGGAGCGGTCGTCCTGATCCCAGTAAAAACCGTTCGTCAGGATCATGCCCTGTGCGTTTTTCAGGCCCATGCCGTGGACTTCGGTGATGAGCGAGAGCAACGGTGTGAACACCTGTTTGCCACCCTGAATGATGTTGAACTGGGCCGCCTGCTTGACGGTATTGAGCGTATCGGTGCCGGAGTTGGCCAGCGCGATGACCTGCGCGCCGGACGTTTGCGCGCGCAGCAGATACGACGACAGGTCGGGGGAGTTCACCGGGTGTTTCACCGAACCGACCACCTTGCCGCCCTGGCGCGTCAGAATTTCGCTGGCGTCTTTTTCCAGCGCCTGCCCGAACGCGTAATCGGCGGTGATGAAATACCACGATTTCAGTCCGCGACGCAGCAGCGCCTGGGAGGTCGAGTTCGCCAGCGCGTAGGTGTCGTACATCCACTGCACGCTGTGCGCGGTGCATTGCTCATTGCTGATGGCGGATGAGCCCGCACCCGTGACGAGTGCGATCTTCTTCTTTTCGTCCGCGATGCGATCGACGGCGAGCGCGACGTTCGAGAAGGTCAGGTCGGTGATCATGTCGACCTTGCCCCGGTCGTACCATTCGCGCGCAATGGTCGCGCCGGTGTCGGTCTTGCCTTGCGAGTCGGCCGAGACCAGTTCGATCGGTGCGCCGAGTACCTTGTGATCGCGCGAGAAGTCGTCGATGGCCATGGTGGCGGCGAGCACGCTGCCCTTGCCGGCGTTGTCGCTCGACACGCCCGACAGGTCGGTCAGCACGCCGATCTTGACGACGCCGTCGGAGACGACAGGTGCGGCAGGCGCGGCATGTGCGCGGGAGAGGGGCGTCATCGCGGCGATGGCGGCGATGGCGGCGACGGCGGTAAAGAGCGTGAGCGCAGCCGTCGAGACGGCATTCGAGGCCGCGCTCCCAAGCGTGCGGCGCAGTGCGCCGTTCGGGGTGGGCATGGGGTTGTCTCCAGTATTTGTTATGGCGCCCCGGTGGCGGGGTCTGTTACATATTAAACATCACGTAATCGGTTGCGCAATGCGTAACCGATTGGTGTTTTCCCCGCTGTGGTGCGCATCATCGTTATCCCGTCGCGATCTGGCGAATACGGTGCCCCGTTTTGGCATGCGCAATTTTCGTTAAGTGAGAATGGGGGAGGGGAACGCGTCGAACAGCAATCGAAATTACGACTTTTGGTCAGTATTGCGACATAATTCCCCTCGCTCCCCCCGACGACTCTGCGCCTTGCGCGCGCCGCCCGTGCCGACTGTCTTTCTGATCGACGACCATGCGATGTTTCGCGAAGGCCTGCTCCTCGCGCTGCGCGCTGCAGCCCCCGAGTTGACCTTCGAAGCTTTTGCGACCGGCGCGGAAGCGGTGCGGGCGCTGCCCCTGCGGCCGGACGTTCATGCCGTCATGGCGGATTACTACCTTCCCGATCTGGCCGGCGCGGCATTGCTCGCCCGGCTGCGCGCCGTGCGCCCGGATCTTCGTCTGCTGGTGATATCGGCGTCCGAGGACTCGCAGGACGTTCGGGCGGCGCTGGGGGCAGGCGCGCATGGCTTCGTTCACAAATCGGCGGACAGCCGCACGCTGGTCGATGCGCTGCAGACGGTGATGGGCGGCGAGCGCTATCTCTCGCCGGGATACGATCTCGGCATGGAGCCGGTCGACGCGGCCACGGGCGTCGAGCATGGGGAAGGGCGTTCAGGCAGTGAACCGGTGCTCGACGATATGGCGCTCATGCAACGACTCGCGTCGATTACGCCGCGTCAGCGTGAGGTGCTGCGCCTGGTCTGCGACGGGTTGCGCAACGGCGAAATCGCCACACGCCTCGGAATGACGGAGAAGACGGTCAAAGCGCACGTGTCGGCGGTGCTTGCCGCGCTGGGGGCGCTCAACCGGACACAGGCCGCGGCGTTGGCGCGGCGCGCCGGGTTGCTGGGCAAGCCGTCCTGAACCCATTGCCCCCGGCACGCCCTTGCGTGCGCTACACCCTCGACCCTCTACGCCCTCCACGTTCCATCCGCTCCACGCCCGCTATGCGCGAGACTTGAGCGCCTGCTCGACGGTATGTCGCAAGAGTTGCGCGTCAACGGGTTTGTGCAGCAGTGGCCACGCACGGGCGGACGCCTCCACGATTCGCTGCGGATCGGTATCGCCGCTCAGAAGAATGGCCGGAATGGTGTCGTCCGCGAATTCTTCGTGAAGCCGGTCGATGGCGTCGATACCCGTCTCGTGATCGCGCAGCCGAAAGTCGCTCAGGATCAGAGCGGGCTTGCTGCCGGTGGCCGCCGCGGCGCGAACGATGTCGTCTCCGCTGCTGCCGCCGACGATTCGATAGCCCCATGCGTCGAGCAACAGACACAGGCCATTGAGGTTTTCCGCGTCATCCTCGATAACGCACACAAGCGGTTTGTCCACGGCAATCCCTGCCGCGTCGTGCTGCGCGGCGCCAGCGCTCAGGTCGGGCGGCTGGCGCACGGCCCGCGCGTCGACCAGCGGCACGCTTAGCGAAAACACGCTGCCACGTCCCGGGACGGACCGAACGAACAACGGATGGCCGAGCAAATCGGCGGTGCGGCGCACGATCGCGAGGCCGAGGCCAAGACCCTTGGAGCGATCGCGCTCCGGATTGCCGACCTGATGAAACTCGAGAAAGATCTTGTCGAGATCGCCCTCGGCAATTCCCACGCCCGTATCCCAGACGTCGATGCGAACCTGCTCGCCGCGCTGGCGCCAACTGATGAGCACCCCGCCGTGGGCGGTGTGACGAATCGCATTGTCGATCAGATTGCGCAATACCCTTTCCAGAAGCACCGGGTCCGAGCTGAGCGCCAGCGCGTGGCCGGAACGGGGCGGGCGCACGCGCAGGATCAACCCCTTCGCCGCCGCTTGAGGCGCGTACTCCAGCTGCAACTGATCGATCATGGGCGCGAGGCGCATCGCTCGGGCCTTCGGCTGGATCACCCCGGCATCGAGCCGGGAGATATTGAGCAGGCCGTCGAACAACTGCCCCATGGCAGCCGTCGCCCGTCCGATGTGATCCACCAGTTGCCGGCTGCGGGCGTTGAGGGTCTGCTCGCGCAATACGCCGACGTACAGGCTCAACGCATGGACGGGCTGACGAAGATCGTGACTCGCGGCGGCAAGAAAGCGCGACTTGGCCAGATTGCTGCGTTGCGCCGCGTCGCGCTCCACAGCCAGTCTCGCCAGCAGGTCGTCGTTCACGAAGCGCATGTGCAGCGAATCCATCTGGGTCCGGTACATCCGGTAAGCGAAGGTGAACGTGACAGCGAGGTACAGGGCGCCAGCGATTGCCAGTGTGGAGTGAATGGTGCCGCCGAGCATGCCGAGCGCGATAAAGCTCGGTGCGTAGTAGGGGACTTCGAAGGCGAGCAGTACCGGTGGATGGATGCAGTACGCGTAGATCGCACCGGTACCGAGCGTCAGCAATCCGACGATCATGAACATCTGTTGGGCGGAGGGCGCGTGGTATAGCCAGATCGCATAGGGAATGCCCCACAGCATGCCCGCCGCCAGCGCGCCGGCTCGCACGCGCCAGTCCCATAGGCGCAACGTCTTGAGATCGGGGGCGTCGGAGTCGGCGATGGGGTCCGGTGACGGGGATTTTGCCGAAGCTGCGCTCGGGGTGGCGCTATGCGCGTCACGGCCGCCATGGGCCTTTCGGGCAGTGCGCCGCGAAGGCCGGCGTGGTCCGCCAATCAGCATGGTGGCGCGCCACAGCGTGAGCAGCGCATGCGCGCCTGCCCAGAGCAGCAGGTCGTGCATCGGGAACACTTCGTGGAGCACGGCCACGATCAGCCAGACGGTGAGGAACGACCCTGCGAGCGAAGTCGGCAAATTCTTGCGCAGCGTGCGCAGACGCGCGACATAGACTTCGTCGTCGTGCCTCCGCGCAATGCGGGACGCGTCGCTTTGGGCGTCGCTTTGGGCGGCGGTTTGCGCAGAGGCTGGCGGGGCGGCGTTCGGGGGCGGCACGGCGCCTGCCGTCCGACCGTGGGGGGCGCAGGCTTCTGGGCGGTCCGCAGGAGAGGTGTTGGGCGCGTGCGATGTCACGGGGCAGGTGGCAAGTGGCAGGTGGCGAAGGGGAAGAAGCCAAAGTGTGCCGAGGTATGCCGGAATGGCGCCCTGTGGCAGGCAGAGGGAGTCTCCCACAGAAAAATCGCCCGCGCATGAGACTTTAGTCCAATGCCGACACGCAAAATGCTCGCTACGATGGACTTTGGGTTCGCCGCACGGGGGCTGGCGTATGGGCGGTTGGCGCATACGGCGCACATGATGCGCGGGGCGCAAGTGCGGCGAGCCTGAGCGATGCGTCGCTCGCAACAAACGGGTGGCGGGCTCCGGGGGGGACCGCCGTTCGTGGCGCCGGCCGGTTCCGCAACGCAGCGCGGGACCGGCGGTTACCGCATCACCATGCCCCCGCGCCCATCCACTTACCGCGGGGCGCTCAACTGGCGCAGCGGGCCGCGCCCATGCCCTGAGCGCTGGTCGCGATGGCGTTGCCGATGCCGTCCGCCAGCCGGTCGACGAGCTTGCGCTGCGCAGCGACCACGCCGTCGATACCGCCCGAAGCGGGTTCCGTTGCCGCGAAGCGACACGTCAGCACGAGATCGCCGGGCACTTTGCGAACGCTCCACACAGCGGTCAATGCAGCCTGTTCGCCGGGTACCGACTCGAAACGTTGCACCGATGTCGACACGCGATAGACCGCGAGGCTATCGGCACGGGGCACGCCATACACATCCATGGCGCCCAGACGCTGCGTGAGGTTGCGCGAGATCGTCGACGTCAGCTCGTTCTTGAGCGGCGCAGACCAGCGGGACGCTTCGAGAATGTCGACGCGCCCGCCACTGCGCGTGACGACGATTTGCGGCCGGTCGACCTGCTCGGGCACGGCCACCGGGGAGACCTCGATGGCGTAGGGCGTGGCCGGGGCGCTCGCGCCGGTCGTTGCCACGCCGTTCGCCGTCGGCCCCCCATTGGCATCGGCCAGCGTATAGAACGTCGGTTGCGGCGACGCACAACCCGCCAGCGCCAGCACGAAGGCGGCAGTCGCTGCCGTGGCGGTGAGTCCCGCCAGCGGCGTCGCACGCCTGTGCGCGGTCGGGCGCGGGCGGCGGGTCATCTCGGTCGGCTTCGTCATGGTTGCGGATCCTTCGGTTTGCCACGCAGCAGCGCTTCGGGATGCTGCTGCAAGTAGTCGGCGAGTGTGTTCAGCGAGCGCAGCGTCTTCGTGAGTTCCTGCATGGCCTGACGCACGTCCTGCTGCACCGGCGCGTCCTCGGACAGCGTGCGCTCGGCCGCGCCGAAGCTCTTCTTCGCTTCGCCCAGCGTGGCCTTCGCCTCCGGCGCGATTTCGCTATCGAGCTGGCGGAAGAGACCCTGGGCGCTCTCGAGCGTCTTGTCGAGCTTGCGCAGCGACGCGTCGAGATTCTGGCCGATGCTGTCGAACGGAATCTTGTCGAGCTTGCTCGCAATGTCGGCAATCTGGAGCTGCAACTGGTCGAGCGTATTGGGCACGGTCGGCATGTACAGCGTTTCACCGATACGTTCGGCCTTGGCGGGTTTGGCGCTCGGGAAGAAATCCAGCGCCACGTACAACTGGCCGGTCAGCAGGTTGCCGGTACGCAGCTGACCCCGCAGACCGCGCTGGACGAGGGCATCCAGAATCTTGTGGCTCTGGAGTTCGGTCGGCGGCACGCTGTTGGTCGGGTCGCGACGGCGCAGGCGCTCCGGATAGACATCGACCGTCACCGGCATGTTGATCTGCTTGGTGGCCTGATCGAACTCCACGCCGATCGACGTGACTTCGCCGAGCGTGATGCCACGGAAGTCGACCGGCGCGCCGACGACCAGCCCGCGCAGCGACTGCTGGAAGCGGAACACCACCTGCACCGGATGCGTGTCGGGCGCCTTCATGGCGGTCGCCTGGTCCGGGGCCAGCCGGAATTCCTGCCCCGGCTTGGCGATCACGCCCGCACCCGAGCCATCCGGCGCCTGAAAGGCAATGCCGCCGATGACCACCGACGCGAGCGACTGCGTATTGACCTGGAAGCCGCTCGAATCGAGCCGCAGATCGATACCGCTTGCATGCCAGAAGCGTGTGTTCGTGCCGACGTACTGGTCGTAGGGCGCCTGTACGAACACGCGCAGCGTCACGCCCTTGCCGTCCGGGTCGAGCGAATACGCCTCGACCTGACCGACCTGAATGCGCCGGTAGTAGATCGGCGAGCCGATGTCGAGCGAGCCGACGTCTGCGGCATGCAGCACGAACGGCTTGCCGGGCTGGCCGCTGGAGACCACCGGGGGCACCTCCAGCCCGGTAAAGTGGCTGACGGACTCCTTCGACTTGCCCGCGTCGGCGCCGATGTACGCGCCGGAGAGCAGCGTCGACAGGCCCGACACGCTGCCGCCTGCCACGCGCGGGCGCACGACCCACCAGCGCGAGTCCTTGACCGCAAAGTTCTTGGCGTTCTTGGTGAGGTCGACCGTGACGCGCACGTGCGACAGATCGTCGGACAATTCGATGCTCTTGACCGTCCCGATGTCGACTTCCTTGTACTTGACCTTCGTCTTGCCGGCTTCGAGGCCTTCGGCCGTCTTGAAGTCGATGGTCACGCTCGGCCCGCGCTCGATGAGCACCTTGGCGACCAGCGACAGCCCGATGAGCGCCGCGACCAGCGGGATCAGCCAGACGAGCGACGGCGCCCAGCGCTTGCGCGGTTCGATCACCGGCGTGGGCAGGTCGCCTGCACCGGGCGGGGGAACGGCTTTCGGGTCTTGCGAATCCTTGGGGTCTTTCGGGTCAGTCATGATCGTCCTGTTCGGTGTCGTCGTCGCGGATCTGATCCCAGATCAGGCGAGGGTCGAACTGCATGGATGCCAACATGGTGAGTACGACGACGGAGCCGAAAGCCACGATGCCCGGCCCCGCCTGAATGACGGCCAGCGACTGAATATTGACAAGCGCGACCATCAGCGCGACGACGAAAACATCGAGCATCGACCAGCGGCCGATGAACTCGACCATGTGATACAGCTTGGTGCGTTGGTGCGGTTTCCAGCGCACACCGCGCTGCGCCGTGAAGCACAGCAGCGACAGCGCAATGAGTTTGAGCATCGGGACGAGAATGCTCGCGGTGAATACGACGATGGCCAGGTCGTACTCGCCGCTGGTCCAGAAATAAATCACGCCGCTCATGATCGTGTCGCTGCTGTTTCCGAGCAGCGAGCGTGTCTGCATCATGGGCAGGACGTTGGCGGGAATGTACAGGATCGCCGCAGCAATCAGCAAGGCCCAGGTGCGGGTAAGGCTGTCGACCTTGCGCTGATGCAGCACCGCGCCGCATCGCGGGCAGCGCTCCTTTTCGACGGTTTTGACTTCGCGCGAGAGCCGGCCGCACACATGGCACGCGACGAGTCCTGCCGCTTTGGCGGAGATGTATTTCATCGCGTGGCCGACCCCGTGCGGTTCGTCTTTCGGGCCTTGAGCGCTTGCACCTCGGGGTCCGGCGTGCGGTCGATCACGATCCAGAGATTGCGCAGGTCGAACGAGAGCACCGTGGCGAGCAGCATGGTGAGCGCACCGAACGCCCAGAGCGCAATGCCCGGCAGCACGCTCGCCATGGCGGAGAGTTTCACGAGCGACACCAGCACCCCGAGCATGAAGACTTCGATCATGCCCCACGGCCGGCAGAATTCGATGGCGCGCATGACATGGAACACGCCGTAGGGACGACGGCCCAGCGACAGCGGAGTGATCAGATGGATGAGGGCAAGCAGTTGCGACAGGGGAAACACCACCGTCGTGGCGAAGACGAGCAGGGCGACCAGCCACATGCCTTCGTTGTAGAGCGCCCAGGCCGCACCCACGAGCGTGGTCTCGGTCACGATGCCCTGCACCTCGATCTCGACGATGGGGAACGCATTCGCAATGGCGAACACGATCAGGCAAGTCAGGGTGAGCGCGAGCACGCGCGACAGGCGCAGGTCCGGGGAGCGGTAAAGAACCGAATGGCAACGCACGCAGCGAGCGGTTTCGTGCGAAGGCAGTTCCGTGCGACGGTGCAGAGTGTCGCAGTTCGGACATGCGATCAGGTTCGTCACATCATCTTCTGGGGGCAATGTGTCCATTACCGGGGACGGTGACCAAAGTGACGCTCAGAATACCAAAATGTCAAGGAAGTTCCCACGAAATAAGCTGCAATCAGGCGTAATGCAACACGAGGCATGGTTTGTGCTAAGTCACGGAAATCGTTACTTCTTTGCTCTATACTCAACACACTCCCGCAAAGTTTCTCAAAATTTGAGGAGAATTCCCCCATGCTTAATATGTCCAGGCGCCAGTTCCTGAAAGTGAGTGGCGCAACGCTGGCCGGGTCCAGCCTGGCAATGCTCGGGTTCGCGCCCGACGCGGCGCTGGCGGAGGTCCGTCAGTTCAAGCTGGCGCGAGCGACCGAAACCCGCAATACCTGTCCGTACTGCTCCGTCGCCTGTGGTCTGCTCATGTACAGCTACGGCGACGGCGCGAAGAACGCCAAGAAGAGCATCTTCCACATCGAAGGCGACCCCGACCACCCGGTCAACCGTGGCACGCTGTGCCCGAAGGGGGCGAGCCTCATCGACTTCATCCACAGCCCGAATCGTCTGACCCATCCGGAGTACCGCAAGCCGGGGTCCGACAAGTGGGAACGGATTTCCTGGGACGACGCACTCGATCGCATCGCCAAGCTGATGAAGGCCGACCGCGATGCCAACTTCGTCGAGAAGACGGACGACGGGCTGACGGTCAACCGTTGGCTGACGACCGGCATGCTGGCCGCGTCGGCGTCGAGCAACGAAGTCGGTTACATCACGCACAAGGTCATCCGCAGTACCGGGATGCTGGCATTCGATAACCAGGCACGTGTCTGACACGGCCCGACGGTGGCAGGTCTTGCCCCGACGTTTGGCCGTGGCGCGATGACGAACCATTGGGTCGACATCAAGAACGCGGATCTGGTACTTATCATGGGCGGCAACGCCGCCGAGGCACACCCGTGCGGTTTCAAAAGGGTGACCGAGGCGAAGGCGCACAACAAGGCGCGCCTGATCGTCGTCGACCCGCGCTTCAACCGCTCGGCATCGGTGGCGGATTACTACGCCCCGATCCGTACCGGCACGGATATCGCCTTTCTCGGCGGGTTGATCAACTACCTGCTCACGAACGACAAGATCCAGCATGAATACGTCAAGAACTACACGGACTTCACCTTCCTGGTGAAAGACGAGTTCTCGTTCGAAGACGGCATCTATTCGGGTTACAACGCCGAGAAGCACACCTACGACAAGTCTTCCTGGGATTACCAGAAGGGCGCGGACGGCTACGTCCTCACCGATCCGACGCTGCAACACCCGCGCACGGTGTTCCAGCTGATGAAGCAGCACTACTCGCGCTACACCATCGAGATGGTCGAGCGCGTGTGCGGGACACCAGCCGACAAGGTCGAGTACATCTACAAGCAGATTGCCGAGTGTTCCACCCCGACGCGCACCATGACGATCCTGTACGCGCTGGGCTGGACACAGCACTCGATCGGCTCGCAGATCATTCGTACCGGCGCGATGGTGCAGCTTCTGCTGGGCAATATCGGTGCGGTGGGCGGCGGCATGAACGCGCTGCGCGGTCACTCGAACATTCAGGGGCTGACCGATCTCGGGCTGATGACCGACCTGCTGCCGGGCTACATGTCGTTGCCCAAGCAGGCGGAGCAGACCGTCGAGCAATATCTGACGGCCCGCACGCAAAAGCCTCTGCGTCCGAACCAGTTGAGCTACTGGCAGAACTATCCGAAGTTCTACGTGAGCCTGATGAAGGCTTGGTGGGGCGACGCGGCAACGGCCGAGAACAACTGGGGCTATGACTATCTGCCCAAGCTCGATAAGCCGTACGACATGCTGCAAGTGCAGGAGTTGATGAGCAAGGGCAAGATGACCGGCTACATCGCGCAAGGGTTCAACCCGCTTGCCGCGACCCCGGCCAAGGTCAAGTGGGACAAGGCGCTCGCCCAGCTCAAGTTCCTCGTCATCATGGATCCGCTAGCCACCGAGACGTCGGAGTTCTGGAAGAACTTCGGTGAGCACAACGACGTCGACTCCAGCAAGATCCAGACGGAAGTATTCCGTCTGCCGACGACCTGTTTCGCCGAAGAGGATGGCGCACTGGTCAACTCGGGACGCTGGTTGCAGTGGCACTGGAAGGGCGGTGAGCCGCCGGGCGAGGCACGCACCGACATCGAGATCATGTCGGCGCTGTTCCTGCGCCTTCGCGAGATGTACAAGACGCAGGGCGGCAAGTATCCCGACCCGATCGTCAATCTCGCTTGGCCGTATGCGCAGCCCGAGAGCCCGACGCCGGAAGAGCTCGCCAAGGAGTACAACGGCCGCGCGCTCAAGGACCTCGTCGATCCGAAGGATCCGACCAAGGTCACGCGCAAGGCGGGTGAGCAGTTGTCGGGCTTCGCGGAGCTCAAGGACGACGGCAGCACGTCATCAGGCTGCTGGATCTTCGCAGGCGCCTGGACGCAGGCCGGCAACCAGATGGCCCGGCGCGACAACAGCGATCCGACCGGCATCGGTCAGACGCTGAACTGGGCCTGGGCGTGGCCGGCGAACCGTCGCATTCTGTACAACCGTGCGTCGGCCGACGTCGCGGGCAAGCCGTTCAACCCGAAGCGCAAGCTGGTCTACTGGAACGGCAAGGCGTGGACGGGCGCGGATGTGCCGGACTTCAAGGCGGATGAGGATCCGGCCGGAGGCATGAGTCCGTTCATCATGAACCCCGAGGGCGTTGCGCGTTTCTTTGCCAAGGGCGCCATGGCCGAAGGACCGTTCCCCGAGCATTACGAGCCTTTCGAGACGCCGCTGGGTTACAACCCGCTGCATCCGAAGCAACCCAAGGCCACGAGCAATCCGGGCGCCCGCGTGTTCCCGGACGATCTGGCCACCATGGGCCGCGCCGAGCAGTTCCCGTATGTGGCCACGACCTATCGTCTGACCGAGCATTTCCACTACTGGACCAAGCACGCGTTGCTGAACTCGATCATCCAGCCTGAGCAATTCGTCGAAATCGGCGAGGCGCTGGCCAAGGAGATCGGGGTCGTCGCGGGTGACACGGTCAAGGTGTCGTCCAACCGGGGCTATATCAAAGCCAAGGCGGTCGTCACCAAGCGTCTGCGTGCGCTCAAGGTGGACGGCAAGACGGTTCACCACGTGGGCATTCCGATTCACTGGGGCTTCAAGGGGCTGACCAAACCCGGGTTCCTCGCGAACACGCTCACGCCGATCGTCGGCGACGCCAATTCGCAGACACCCGAGGTGAAGTCGTTCCTCGTGAAGGTCGAGAAGGCATAAGGGGGCGCCATGGCATTGCAATCACTGGATATCAAACGGCGCTCGGCAACGACCTTGCCGTCGCCCTCTGTGCGTGAGGCGCACACGGGCGACGTCGCCAAACTCATCGATGTCTCGAAGTGCATCGGCTGCAAGGCATGTCAGACGGCGTGCATGGAGTGGAACGATCTGCGCGACGAAGTCGGCACCAATGTCGGGGTGTACGACAACCCGGCCGACCTGACGGCGGACTCATGGACGCTCATGCGTTTCACGGAGTACGAAAATCCGAAGGGCGACCTGGAATGGCTCATCCGCAAGGATGGCTGCATGCATTGCGAGGATCCGGGCTGCCTGAAGGCGTGCCCGTCGCCGGGCGCGATCGTGCAGTACGCCAACGGCATCGTCGACTTCCACGAAGAAGCGTGCATCGGGTGCGGATACTGCATTACCGGGTGTCCGTTCAACATTCCGCGCATCTCGCAAAAGGACCACAAGGCGTACAAATGCACGCTGTGTTCCGATCGCGTGTCCGTGGGACTGGAGCCGGCTTGCGTCAAGACTTGCCCGACCGGCGCGATCATGTTCGGCACGAAGGACGCCATGAAGGATCAGGCGGCCGAGCGCATCGAAGACCTGAAGTCGCGCGGCTTCGATAACGCCGGGCTGTACGATCCGGCCGGCGTGGGCGGCACGCATGTGATGTACGTGCTGCACCATGCCGACAAGCCGTCGCTGTATCACGGCTTGCCGGACAATCCGCGCATCAGTCCGATGGTGACGTTCTGGAAGGGCATTGCCAAACCGCTGGGCGTGGCCGCGATGGCGCTCACGGCCATCGCCGGGTTCTTCCACTACATCAAGAGCGGTCCGAACGAAACGACCGAGGAAGATGAAGCGCAGGCCCGCCGGTACGATGCCTCCCGCAAGGGCGGCGGTCCCGACGGCGAGAAGGGCGTTCGCACGCACGAGGAGGTCTGACCATGGCGCATGACGCTGAAGTTGGCAAGTCGGGTCGAGACGACCTGATCGAGCGCTACAACGCCGCGGAGCGCATCAACCACTGGATCGTCGCGGGCACCTTCATTCTGCTCGCGCTCTCCGGGCTGGCGCTGTTCCATCCGTCGATGTTCTGGCTCACCAATCTCTTCGGTGGCGGGCCGTGGACACGGATTCTGCACCCGTTCGTCGGGCTGGTGATGTTCATCGCTTTCGTGTGGCTCGCGCTGCGGCTCGCCCGCTACAACAAGTTCGAGCAACGCGACGCCGAGTGGATGAAGCACATCGGCGACGTGCTCAACAATCGCGAGGAAAATCTGCCGGAGGTCGGGCGCTACAACGCCGGACAGAAGCTGCTTTTCTACGTGATGGTGTTGTGCATGATCGGGTTGTTGCTCTCGGGCATCGTGATCTGGCGCGCGTACTTCGCGTTCTATTTCCCGATCTGGGTGATTCGTCTGGCATCCGACGTGCATGCGGTGTGTGCATTCGTGTTGATTTGCGGCATCATTACGCACATCTACGCGGCGATCTGGATCAAGGGTTCCGTGCGCGCCATGACGCGCGGTACCGTCACCCGCGGCTGGGCGTGGAAACATCATCGCGCCTGGTACAAGCAGCTCAACAAATAAGTCCGGCCCTGCTGGTGGCCGGACACTCATACGAGGCCGGCCACCTTGCAACGCATTCTCGAACCCGGGCAGATTGAATCGCTCGATCGCACCTCCATTCCCCGTTTGCGCATGCCGCAACGCGCCGAAGTGTTTTCGGCGCGCGCCGCACGTTTGCGTCAGTTGGCCGACGGCCATCCGCTGGGTGACTACCTGCGGCTAATGGCCGCACTCGTGGACGCGCAGCAGCATGTGCTCGACAACTTCCAGGCTGAGCGTCCCTCGCCCGAGTCCATCGAACAGGCGCAGCAGCACTGCATGCCGCTCGTGCCCGCCTCCGGCGGTTACGACGCCGGGCGCTGGCAGCCGTTGCTCGTCCCGCTGCTCGATGCGGTGGCGGCGCAGCCGGCGTTGCCCGCCGCCGTCAAAGGGGTGATCGAGCGTGTTCGCGCGGCCGACCCGGCAGCGCTCGAAGCCGGTGCACAGGCATTGCTCGCGGGACACGGCAAGGGTGTCGATGCCGCGAGCGCGCCGTTTCTGATGGCGGCGCTGCAAGTCCTCTGGACCGGCGTGGCGAGCACCTTCGAGGCCGGTGAAGTGCCCATGCTCGACGTCCCCAATGTCTGCCCCGTTTGCGGCACGCTGCCGGTGGCAAGCGTGGTGCGCATCGGGGGCGCGCATGAAGGCTATCGTTATCTTTGCTGCGGGCTGTGCGCGACCGAGTGGCACATGGTCCGCGTGAAGTGCACGCATTGTGAAGCGAGCGAGCACGTTGCGTATCACGTCGTCGACACCGCGGGCGCAGGGACCGACGCCGCGTCGGCCTCGGCGGCTGAGAGTGCAGTGGCCGACGGTGGCATGCTCAAGGGGCCGGACGGGCGACCGAAGCTCGACGAGGCATCCAGGCGGGTGGCGTCGTCGCCGATTCGCGCCGAATCGTGTGACGATTGCCACAGCTATCGGAAGATCTTCTATCAGGACAAGGACCCGTTCGTCGAACCGGTCGCCGACGACCTCGCCAGTCTGGCGCTGGACGTGCTGATGGGCGAAGCCGGCTACGCGCGCGCCAACGGCAACCCGCTGCTCTGGCAAAACGCCGAAGACGCCTGATGGGGACGAGGATGCCGATGGCGGAGCATGACAAGGGGCGGGCGGACGTGGCGGATCTGCCGTCGCTCGACAGGTTGCTGGGCACGGCCGAGTTTCAGGCGGCACTCGCCGACTTCGGTCGCACGCAGGTCGTTGCGGCGTTGCGCAGCGACCTCGACGCGCGTCGTGCGCAGGCGCGCGTCAGCACGCTTACCCACGATGCGCTGACGCCGGCCGCGTTCGGCGCGCGGGTCGTCGCCACGTTGACCGAGCGCAATCGCGCGACGCTGCGCCCCGTCTTCAATCTCACCGGCACGGTGCTGCACACGAACCTTGGGCGGGCGTTGTTGCCCGAGGTCGCCATCGAGTCGGTCATGCAGGCGCTGAGCTCGCCCGCCAATCTCGAATTCGATCTGGCAACCGGGGGACGCGGCGATCGCGACGACCTCATCGCGCCGCTGCTCTGCGAGCTGACCGGCGGCGAGGCGGCGACGGTCGTCAACAACAACGCGGCGGCGGTGCTGCTGATGCTGGCGACGCTGGCCAGGCGCCGGGAAGTGGTCGTGTCGCGCGGCGAACTGGTGGAGATCGGCGGGGCCTTCCGCATCCCCGACATCATGACGCATGCGGGCGCGAAGCTCGTCGAGATCGGTACGACCAATCGCACGCATGCGGCCGACTATCGCAATGCCATTGGCGACAAGACGGCGCTGCTGATGAAGGTGCATTGCAGTAATTACGAAGTCACGGGCTTCACCAAGAGCGTCGATGTGGCCGAGGTCGTGGAGATCGCAAAGCCGCACAGCGTGCCGGTGGCGGTCGATCTCGGCAGCGGCACGCTCACCCCGATGGAGCGATGGGGGCTGCCGCATGAGACGACCGTGCAGGAGACGATAGCCGCAGGCGCGGACCTCGTCACGTTCTCCGGCGACAAGCTGCTTGGCGGGCCGCAGGCGGGCATGATCGTCGGTCGTAAAGACCTCATCGCGAAGATCAAGAAGCATCCGCTAAAGCGCGCGCTCCGGGTGGGCAAACTCACGCTCGCGGCGCTGGAGCCGGTGCTGCGTCTGTATCGAGATCCCGATCATTTGCCCGAGCGGCTGACCACGCTTCGCCTGCTCACGCGTACGCGCGACGAGATGGCTGCGCAAGCCGGGCGGCTGGCGCCGGTGCTCGAGAAATCACTGGGCGAGGACTACACCGTGACGGCCGCCCCGATGGTCAGCCAGATCGGCAGCGGTGCGTTGCCGGTGGAGCAACTTCCGAGTTATGGGCTGGCGATTGCACCGGCTGGCGGCAAGCGCGGCAGCGGGCGCGCGCTGGCGAGACTCGAAGCCGCGCTGCGCGGGTTGCCGTACCCCGTGATCGGGCGCATTGCCGATCAGACGCTCTGGCTCGACCTGCGTTGCCTCGAAGCGGGTGACGAAGCGCGGCTGTCGTTGCAGTTCGCGGAGTTGCGCGCATGATCGTCGGCACCGCAGGGCACATCGACCATGGCAAGACGAGTCTCGTTCGCGCGCTGACGGGCGTTGACACCGACCGTCTCAAGGAAGAAAAGGCACGCGGCATTTCCATCGAGCTGGGATACGCCTACACACCGTTGCCGGATGGCGAGGTGCTGGGATTCATCGACGTGCCCGGGCACGAGAAGCTGATCCATACGATGGCGGCGGGCGCGGTCGGCATCGACTTTGCGTTGCTGGTGATTGCGGCGGACGACGGCATCATGCCGCAGACCCGTGAGCATCTGGCCATTCTGACGATGCTGGGCGTGCGGCATGGCGTGGTTGCGTTGTCGAAGGCCGATCGGGTGGATGCTGCACGGCTGGCGGCGGTGACGAAAGAGATCGAGGCGTGGCTTGCAGACACGCCGTTTGCACGCGCCGAAGTGATTCCCGTGTCCGCGACGACGACGGGCGATGCCGGGGTGGCGGCATTGCGGGAGCATATGACGCGAGCGGCGGGCGCGTTGCTCGCGTCGGGCAACGCCGCGCGTCGCGACGATGCGCTGTTCCGGCTTGCCGTCGACCGCGTCTTCACGTTGACGGGGCATGGCACGGTGGTGACGGGCACGGCCTTTGCGGGCGCCGTGCGTGTGGGCGATACGTTGACGGTGATGCCACAGAAGTTGCCTGTGCGGGTGCGCAGCATTCATGCGCAGAATCGTCCTGTGGAGACTGGCCGGGCAGGCGAGCGTTGCGCATTGAATCTGGCGGGTGTCGAGCGCGATCAGTTGTCGCGTGGCGACTGGATCGTGGCGTCGGGCTTGTCCGAGCCATCGACGAATGTGGACGTCGAACTGCACTGGCTGCCGGGTAGCGCGCCGCTCACGCAATGGTTTCCGCTGCATGTGCATCTGGGCACGACCCATGTGCAGGCGCGCACGGTGCTGCTCGGCGGGGATACGCTTGCACCCGGCGCGTCGATGCGGGTGCAGCTCGTGTTCGACACGCCGGTGTGCGCGATGCCGGGCGACCGGTTCATCGTGCGCAATCCGCAAGCCACGGCGACCGTCGGCGGGGGGCGCGTGCTCGATCCGGCCGCGCCCGAGCGCAAGCGTCGTTCGGCGCCCAGACTGGCGTGGCTCGATGCCGTTGCGCGGTATCTCGATGGCGACGGGCTCGACGCCTTGCTCGCGCAATCGCCCTTCGGTCTGACGAGCACGCAGGTCATCACGTTGACGGGCTTGCCCGCGACGCAATGGACATGGCCGTCGGGAGCTGTGGTGCACGCGGGGTCCGAGGGCGAATCACTAGCATTCGCGCCGCAGGCGTGGGAGGTCATGCGTGCGCGTGTACTCGCCTCGCTGAGCGACTATCACGCACGCGTGCCGGACGAGCCGGGGCTCGACGCGGCGCGTCTGGGGCGTATGACCTGGCCCTCGCTGGACGCGGCACGTTGGCGCGTGATCGTGCAGGCCTTGTTGAGCGAAGGGGCGCTGGCGCGCACCGGCGCGTGGTGGCACCTGCCGACGCATCGCGTCGAAATGACGGATGAGGAAAACGCGCTGGCGCAGGCATTGTTGCCGAAGGTGGCGCAGGGGCGTTTCGATCCGCCCTGGGTGCGTGACATGGGACGTGAGCTGAACGTGCCGGAAGATCGGGTGCGTTCGGTGCTGCGCAAGCTCGCGCGGCAGGGGCGGGTGCATCAGATCGTCAAGGACCTGTTTTACGACGATGCGTGCGTGCAGACGCTCGCCGACATGATTGCAGGGGCTGACGGCAGGGTGGAAGCCGGCGCCTTTCGGGATGCGACGGGACTGGGCCGCAAGCGCGCGATTCAGATTCTGGAGTTCTTCGACCGTGCGGGATATACTCGCCGCGTTGGCGATTTGCATGTACGGCGCCCGGGTGTAGCCTGGGGCGCGGTGTAGGAAGGCATCCGTATCCGGTGATGCGGCCGGGCTTCAAACCCGGTTGGGGGCGTCAGACGTTCCCAGGTCGGTTCGACTCCGGCTGCCCTCCGCCAAGACATGGCTAAAGCACAACTCAAACGCAACCAATACGCAACAAAAAACGATGAGGGCTCCCTGCGCGGGAGCCCTTCTTTTTTGGGGCGACGTGTTCAGCTCTGCTGGCCGCCCGGCACCATGCGCGCCATGATCTGTTCGCGCACGCGGATCAGGTGTTCACGCATGGCGGTCTCTGCACGGTCCGGCGCCCGATCGCGAATGGCCTGCGCGATCGCCTGATGTTCCCGGTCGCGTTGCCGGATTCGCTCGGGGCAGTGAGGAACGGGCTGCTGAATATGCAAGCGGATGTCCGAGCCCACGCGGCGGATGATCTGATAGACGTCTGCAGCAAGTGCGTTACCGGACGCCGACGCCACGGCGCGGTGAAAGGCGAGGTCCGTCGATCCACGATCGGCGCCGGGCGACGTGGTCGCCGCCCGTTCGATGCGAGAGATCTCCAGCGGGGTCGCCCTGACGGCGGCCAGCCGCGCAAGAAACGGCTCCAGCGCCAGCCGAAGCTCAATCACTTCGAGCACATTGGTACGCCCGGCCAGCAACTCACCGTTACGCTTCGATTGCCCCTCGCCACGCCCGCGCGGTGTCTCCAGTTCGCCTTCCTCGCGCAACACCTTGAGCGCATTGCGCAATTGATGGCGCTTCACACCGAGTTCGTCGGCCAACTGTCGCTCTGCCGGCAACGTGTCGCCGTTGGCGAGACGGCTCCGCAGACTTTCAACCAGGTCAACCATCGTTTTTTCTCCACCACAACCAATGGATTTGGTTGCACGCCAAAAAAATTATCGAGGCCGCATGATATCGGAATTCAGCTTGCCCGACCAACGGCATCCCTGCTTTGGTTATTCCCTTTTGTCCATATACTCGGCGCGTAGTCCGTTCCCCATGATTCGATTTCATGAATTTTTGGTTCAACCAAGATAAACAACCAAAACATACCAACCATAATAACCAAATACATTTTTGGTTGACACCAAAAATTTGTATTGATCTAATCGTTTGCATCGGCAGTTGGTAAAACCCCACTCGGAGGTACCGCAGCATGATGCAAGCCACGCAGGCAGCCGCCGTTCGCAGTCGCGAACAAGACGAGACGCGGCAAATGTACGAGGAGATCGGTAACGCGCACCTGTTCCCGTTCTGGGCGCGAAGCGCCGATGTCGAGCACGACGAAATCAAGCAACTGATGCAGGGACAGCGCGCCGTACCCTACCTGTGGCGCTTCAAGGACGTGCTGGAACCCCTGCTGCAACAATCGGCGCGCCTGATCTCTACGGCAGACTCCGATCGCCGCTCGCTGATTCTGACCAACCCCGGGCTCAAGCCCCGTCGCGCGACGGTCACCACGCTGTACACCGCCTACCGTCTGAACGATCCGAACGAGATCATGCCGCCGCATCGCCACACGGCAAGCGCGATCCGGCTCGGGCTCACCGGTTCGCAAAACTTCACTGGCGTGGAGGGCGAAGACGTCGTCTTCGGCCCGGGCGACATGGTGCTCACGCCGCGCGATACGTGGCACAACCACGGTAATGTGGGGAGCGAGCCCGCCATCAATCTTTCGGTGCTCGACTACCCGCTGGTCGAAACGCTCAATGCCTTGTCGTTCGATCACGATTACACCGAAGGCGGCGAGGCGATGCGCAAGCAGTCGGCACGTTTTCCCGCCGACTATTCGGCGATTACCTATGGGACGGGCGGGCTGATGCCGCGCTTCGTCGACCACCGCCGTGGCGCCAATGGTTCATCGCCGATGTTCATTTACCGCTACGAGGCTGTGCGCGAGTTGCTCGAGAAGCATCGCGAATGGGCGGAGAACCCCTACGAGGGACTTCGCATCGAGTACGTCGATCCCCTGCGTGGCGGACCCGTCTACAAGACCATGACGTTCTTCATGCAGATGCTGCGCCCCGGCGAGCGCACGCTGCCGATGAAACAGACGGCGAGCCTGCTGGTCTCGCCGCTCGAGGGATCGGTGCGTGCCGTGCTCGACGAGCAGACCTTCGAGACGAACCCGTTCGATACGCTCGCGGTGCCTGGCGGCACTTGGGCGCAATACGAGAACACGAGCGCTACGCAGCCAGCCATCGTATTCATTGCGAGCGATGAACCGGCGCTTCGTGCGTTCGGCCTGTTGCAGCGCTGGGGCAAGACGGCCGGCGGCGATGTTCTCCTCCTCGATTAAGGGACGCCGTCATGGCCAAGGCATGGAATACGCGCCTCGTCAGCCATATCGACTGTCCCGGGGGCGGGCAGGTGTGGGTCGAGCGCAATATCCTGTATGTCTCGCATATGCGTCCGCCGGCGGGAACGTCGATCTACGACGTTTCCGATCCGAGGCATCCGCGTCTGCTGGCAACGCT
Organism: Pandoraea vervacti; assembly: GCF_000934605.2. NCBI lineage: Bacteria > Pseudomonadati > Pseudomonadota > Betaproteobacteria > Burkholderiales > Burkholderiaceae > Pandoraea > Pandoraea vervacti. Next base: position 1,770,634 of record NZ_CP010897.2, read on the forward strand.
TGAAGTGCCGATGGGCTGGCACTCGCACAAGGTGCGTGTGCAGGACGGCGTGATGTTGGTGAATTACGAGAAGTTCCGCGAGGGGGCCCCCGAGTTCGGTGGCGGTCTCGGCATCTTCGACGTCACGCGTCCGTCCGAGCCGCGTCCGATTTCGCGTTGGTATTCCGGTGGCGAAGCGGGCGGCGTGCATCGGTATGACTTCGATGGCCGTTACGCCTACATCTCGCCGACGGCCGAGGGTTTTGTCGGCAACATCGTCAAGATTCTCGATCTCGCCAACCCCGAGCGCCCGGAGGAAGTCGGGCGCTGGTGGATTCCGGGACAGAACGTCGGCGCGGGCGAGGAATACCCTTGGGACGACTACGTGCGCCCGCGCTGCCATCATCCGCTGCGCATGGGCGATCGCCTCTACGTCTCATACTGGCACCACGGCTTCTTCATTCTCGACATTTCCGACATGTCGTCTCCGAAGCTGGTTTCCGGCATCAACAGCAGTCCCGCACATCCGCACCCCACGCACACGGCGTTGCCGATTCCCGGTCTCGTCAAGGGGCGTCGCGTCATGGTCGTTGCCGACGAGGATGTCGCAAAGTTGCGGCCGTCGCCGCCGTCTTTCGCCTGGATTTACGACATCACCGACGAACGTCAGCCGATGCCGATCTCGACGTTTCAGGTCGAGGGCGTCGATCCCGATGGTGCGCCGCGCGAGCCGATGTCGGGATGTCATCAGCCCTCGGAGCGCTTCGTCGGCACGACGCTCCCGTTCGCGTGGTTCGCAAAGGGCATGCGGCTCGTCGACATTGCCGACCCGTTTGCGCCGAAAGAGATGGCTTACTACGAACCGGACGCCCCCGCCGGGTGCGAACGTGCCTCGTCGAACGACGTCACCATCGACGATCGCGGACTCGTATACCTGCTCGACCGACAACAGGGCATCGACATCATCGAGTGCTTCCCCGGGTGAGCGCGTAAGCGCAAAACCCGATAACCACCGGCGCACGGATCGCCAAGGACACGAGGACTGCAATGACGATTTCGGTACACGGCAAGAAGAACCCCAATCTTCCCTTCCATCCGGCCGTACGGGCAGGCGACTTCGTGTTCGTTTCCGGACAAGTCGCCAAGGACGAAGACGGACGGATGATCGGCGGCACGATCGAAGAGGAAACGCGGGCCACGATTCTCGCCGTGCAGCGGGCGCTTCGCGAGGCCGGGTGCGATCTGTCCGACGTCGTGAAGGCGACCGTCTATCTCGAAGACGCCCGCGACTTCGGTCGCTACAACGGCGTGTTCAAAGAGTATTTCCCGGACGGGCGCCTTGCCCGAACCACGGTCGAAGCGCGCGCGGTGATCACCACGCGCATCGAGATCGAATGCATTGCTTACCGGCCGCTGTGACATACCGCATCGGCTACGACCCTTACCCGAGGACACCGACATGCTCAAGCTCTACGGACGCGCCACTTCCGGCAACGTGCAGAAAGTCATTTTCCTTCTCGAGGAACTGGGACAGCCCTATGAGCGGCTGGACTACGGTCGCCAGTTCGGCAACACGGGCACGCCGGAGTATCTCGCGATGAACCCCACCAACAAGGTGCCCACGCTTGCCGACGGCGAACTGGTGATCTGGGAGTCGCACACGATCCTGCGCTATCTCGCCAGTCGTCACGGCGCGTCGCTCTATCCGGCCGACCCGGCGCAGCGCACGTTCGTGGAGCGATGGATGGACTGGACCCTTGCATCGCTCAATCCCGTGTATCTCGCAGGCTTCAAGGACGCGAAAAAACCCGCAGACGAACAGGCGGCCGACACGGGGCCGAATCTCGCGGCAGAACTGAAAATTCTCGACGCCCAATTGCGCGAGTTGCCTTGGTGTGCCGGTCCGGCATTCAGTCTCGCGGACGTGGCGCTGGCCCCGCTCGTCAAGCGTTGCGTACGCTTTCCGTACGCCCTGCCGACGTTTCCGGGCATCGCGGCATGGCTCGCGCGTATCGAACAGCGCCCCGCGTTCGTCAAAGCCACGAGCGCGGGCTGACCCGACGCCGCGTATTCAGGCCGCGTTCCGGTCGCCCCGGGGTGCGGCGATCCTCAAGCCAACAGCAAGACGGGAGTGTCCCCATGCCAAGTCTCGATCGGCCGGATAGGCCGGAGAGGGCCGCCTCAAGCGCGAGTGCTGCGAGCGCCTCGCCTGAGCCGTATATCAGCGTGCGCGGCCTTTGCGTCGACTTCGAGACGCGCGGCCGCGTCAATCGCGTGCTCAACGACATTCACCTGTCCGTCGAGCGCGGTGGCTTCACCTCGCTCGTCGGTCCGTCGGGTTGCGGCAAGAGCACGCTGCTGAAGGTGCTCGCGGGCTTGCAGGCGCCCACGCTGGGACGCGTGAGCGTTGGGGGCATGCCCCCTTCGGAAGCCGTTCGGCAGCGGCGTATCGGACTCGTGTTTCAGGAGGCGGCGCTGATGCCGTGGAAGAGCGCGCTCGATAACGTTTGCCTGCTGATGGAACTGGTCGGCACGCTGCGCGACAAGGAGGCCATTCGTACGCGCGCCCTCGAATTGCTGAACATCGTCGGCCTCGGTCACGCGGTGGACCGCAAACCGTCGCAGTTGTCCGGCGGCATGCGACAGCGTGTCTCGATTGCCCGCGCGCTGGCGCTCGATCCCGAAGTGCTGATGATGGACGAACCGTTCGGCGCACTCGATGCGATCACGCGGGAAGAGATGAGCGACTTTCTTCTCGATCTCTGGAAACGCACCGGCAAGACGATCGTCTTCGTGACGCATTCGATCGACGAAGCGGTGTTCCTTTCGCGCGACGTGACGGTCATGGCAACGGGACCGGCACGCATCCTCGAATGCCTGAGCGTGCCGTTGCCGTATCCCCGCAATGAGGACAGCTACGCGACGCTCGAATTTGCGCAGACGGCCTCGCATTTGCGCAAACGACTCAAGGAAGGCCACCGTGCCGGGAGGACATCATGAGCGTATCGCCTACCGAAGTCGTACCCGCCGGTGCGCGCGGGCGTGCGGCGCCGAAGCCGTTCCGGGGCCTTTGGCGTGCAGGGCCGGGCGTCGCGCTGATGATCGTGTTGCTGGCGTTGTGGGAGGCCGGGTTGCGCGCGTTCGACGTGCCCGTGTTCGTGTTGCCGACACCGACGCAGGTCGTTGGCGCCCTGGTGGCGAAGCAGCCCGAGCTCGCCGCAGCGACCTGGGTCACGGCACGCGAAGTGCTTTACGGATTCGTGCTCTCGAGCGTCGTTGGCGCGGCACTGGCCGTGTGCATCGCGCGATTCGAACGTTTGGGCAGCGCCGTCTACCCGCTGATGGTCGTGTTCCAGAACGTCCCAAAGATTGCGCTCGCGCCGATTTTCGTTCTCTGGTTCGGCTACGACCTGATGCCCAAGATTCTGTTGATCGTCGTGATGGCGTTCTTTCCCGTGGCGCTGAACATGCTCGTCGGCCTGCGCTCGGCCGATCCGAATCTCGTGGCGCTGCTCAAGTCGGTGGGGGCTACCCGAACGCAGATCCTGACGCGCGTGCAGATACCGCATTCGTTGCCTGCGCTGATGGCCGGCATCAAGGTGGCGATCACGCTGAGCGTGATCGGCGCCATCGTCGGCGAGTTCGCCGGCGCGTCGGCGGGGCTGGGCTACGTGATTCAGTTCGCCTCGACACAGATGCAGATGCCTCTCGTGTTCGCCGCGCTCGTGCAGGTGTCGTTACTGGGGGTGTTGTTCTACTACGCCGTCGAAGGGTTCGAATCCCGCTTCATTACCTGGGGAGGCGAGGCGCATCGCTGATTGCCGGAGTGATCGCCGGATATTTTCAAACCGGGGGATGAATCGGCCCCCGGGCTCGTCGGCCGGAGGTCGCCACGAGCGCTTTCTTAGCATTCCTTCTTGCAGGAGTTCCAGCGTGAGCAGATTGAGCAAACTGTTTTCGGGTCTTCTCTTGTGCGCGTCGTTGCTGGGCGCCGGGGCATCGGCGGCACTGGCGGCGCCCGCGGCAGATGACGTCGTCGTCCAGCTTGACTGGATCGTGCGGGGTAACCACGCCATGTTCTTCGTCGCACGCGACAAGGGCATGTTCGCAAAGCAGGGGATCAATGTGACGGCGATCCGCAAGGGTACCGGCTCGGTCGATGCGCTGCGCATGGTCGCCAATGGCAGCGCGCAATTCGGTTTCGGCGATCTCTCCACGCTGCTTGTCGCACGCACCCAGGGGGCGGCCAACACCACGCTCGTGGCGGTCAACCAGAAAAGCCCGCTGGCGATGGTGTCGATCAAGTCGCGCAAGCCGCTTAACGCGGCCACCGATCTGAAAGGCATGAACGTCGGCGTTCACCCGGCCGGTTCGACTTACGTGTTCCTCAAAGCCTTTCTGAGCAAGAACGGCATGTCGCTTGCGGATATCAAGCAAAGCACCGTTGCGCCGCCTTACGAGAATTACCTGGTGATGGGGCGCGTCGACGCGGTGCCGGGCTATATCGATGCCGAAGTGCCACTGCTCGAAGAAAAGACCGGCGGGCCGGGGTCACTGTCGATCCTTCAGGCGGCCGACCATGGTCTGAATGTGTACGGCTCCGGCATGTTCACTTCGGACAAGATGGTGGCATCGAATCCCCAACTCGTGCAGCGCTTCGTGAATGCCTACATGGAGGCGTTTGCCTACGTCATTACGCATCCGGACGAAGCGGTCGCGGCCATCGTCAAGGCCAACCCCGAGTACAAGGGCCAGGAGAAGATCCTCGCCGAGCAACTCGACGCCGATTTCAAGCACACGATGTACTCGGGCGATACCGCGACCCACGGCATTGGCTGGGTCGACGCCAGGCGCTGGGGCGATATGTTCGACATCCTGCGCAAGGAGGGTTCGATCGAAGCGGGCGCGAAAGCCAGCGGCGGTTTCGACATGAAATTCCTGACGGCGGCCAAGCCGCTGCGCAAGTAAGGAGACGGAGATGAACGCGATCGTGACCGATAACACGCAGGATGTCGCCGCTTCGTCACGGCAAGGTTGCGCGGCGGGGCTGGTCCTGCCGGCTCAGGACGGCCTCTATTACGGCGGCGCATGGCATGCGCCGCACGCGGGCCGGTACGAAGATATCCACAGCCCGGGCGACGGGTCGCGCATCGGCCGGGTGGCGGTAGGGGATGCGACCGATGTCGACGCGGCCGTTGGGGCCGCACGGCAGGGGTTTGCCGTGTGGCGAGACACCCCGCCGCTCGAACGCGCCCGCATCCTCAAGGCAGCGGCTGTCGAGATGCGCAAGCACGCTGCCGATCTGGCGCGGCTCGACGCTGCCGATTGCGGCAATCCGGTGGCCGAAATGACCTCGGACGTGATGGTCGCCGCCGCGCTCTTCGAATTTTTCGCCGGGCTCGTTACCGAGATGAAAGGGGCTTCGATCCCAATGGGGCCGGAGGCCATCGACTTTACGGTGCGCGAACCGGTGGGCGTGGTCGCGAGAATCGTCGCTTTCAATCACCCGTTCATGTTCGCGGCTGGCAAGATGGCCGCGCCGCTGGCCGCTGGCAACGCCGTGATCATCAAACCGCCGGAACAGGCGCCGTTGTCGTCGTTGCGACTCGCGGAGATCGTTGGCGGCCTGTTTCCGCCGGGTGTCGTGTCGATCATCAATGGCGGGCGCGATGTGGGGCAGGCGCTGGTGTCGCATCCCGGCGTGGGCATGCTTGGACTGGTCGGAAGCATTCCCACGGGACGTGCGGTGGCGCGTGGCGCTGCCGAGCGACTCAAGCCGATGTTGCTGGAACTGGGCGGCAAGAACGCGCTCATTGCCTACCCGGACGTGGATCCCGATGCGCTGGCCGCTGGCGCCGTGGCCGGCATGAATTTCACGTGGTGCGGGCAATCGTGCGGGTCGACCAGCCGCCTGTTCCTGCATGAGAGCCTTTACGACGCCGTCATCGAGCGCATCGTCGAGCGCTGCAAGGCCTTTGTGCCTGGCCTGCCGACGGATCCCAAAACGACCATGGGCGCGATCATCAGCCAGGCGCAGCACGCGCGGGTGCTGTCCTATATCGCGTCGGCCCACGAAGAGGGCGCGCGCCTGGTGTGTGGCGGCAAGGTGCCCGACGACCCGTCGCTGGCCGGGGGGTATTACGTCGAGCCGACGGTATTTGCCGACGTATCGCCGCAAATGCGTATCGCGCAGGAGGAAATTTTCGGGCCGGTGCTGAGCGTCATCAAGTGGCACGACGAAGCGCAGATGCTGGCCGATGTGAATGGACTCGACTATGGCCTGACGTGTGCCATCTGGACGAACGATCTCGAAAAGGGCATGCGCACGGCCTCACGGGTCAACGCGGGCTTTGTGTGGATCAACGAAGTCGGCAAGCACTTTCTTGGCGCGCCGTTCGGCGGCATGAAGCAGTCCGGTATGGGGCGCGAGGAGTGTCTGGGCGAAATGTTGTCGTTCACGCAGGAAAAGAACATTCACGTGAGTTTGCGTCGCGTGGCCGCACAGCACTGATCCGCCGACCGGATCCGACATCCGAGTGGGTCATTCGAGTTGATCATCAGAAGGCAGGACACATGCAAACCACTTTCGATTACATCATCGTTGGCGCGGGCTCGGCGGGCTGTACGCTCGCCAATCGCCTGACGCAGGATAGCGGCGCGCGCGTGCTCGTGCTCGAAGCAGGCGGGTGGGATCGCGATCCGTGGATTCATATTCCGCTCGGGTGGGGCAAGATACTGACCAAGCGTTTGCACGACTGGATGTACGACTGCGAGCCGGAAGAGAACGTTGGAGGACGAAGCGTGGAATGCGCGCGCGGGAAGGTGGTCGGCGGGTCGTCCTCGGTCAATGCGATGGCTCACGTGCGTGGCAATCGGGCGGATTTCGATCGATGGGCCAGAGACTACGGATTACCCGACTGGTCCTACGACAACGTGCTGCCGTACTTCCGCAGGCAGGAGCGGTGGGAGGGGGGAGGCGACGCGTTTCGCGGCGGCGACGGCCCGCTCAATGTGCAGCGTTGTCGCTACGAAGATCCGCTGCTCGGCGCATTCGAGCGCGCGTCCGAGACGGCCGGGCACGATTGGGTCGACGATTACAACGGCGCGACGCAAGCCGGATTCAGTCGCCTGCAAATGACGATTCGAAACGGTCGCCGCTGTAGTGCGGCAAGCGCGTATTTGCACCCGGCGCGCCAGCGTGCGGGACTGCGGGTCGAGGTCAATGCCCATGCCTCGCGCGTCGTGCTCGAAGGCGACAAGGCGGTCGGCGTCGAGTATTGGCAAAACGGCGTCAAACACGTGGCTAGGGCTGCGCGCGAGGTGCTGCTGTGCGGGGGCGTGATCAACACGCCGCAACTGCTGATGCTCTCGGGCATTGGCGATCCGGAGCGGCTCGCGCAGATCGATGTGCCCGTGACGGTGGCCAGTCGCGGCGTCGGGCGCAACCTTCAGGATCATCCTTCGGTGATCGTCATGTATCGACGTGCCAGCCCCGGCCCCTTCCATCGGATGATGCGGCTGGACCGCATCGGCATGCAATTGATCCGCGCGTACTTGACGGGCAAGGGATTTGCGTCGGACGTGCCCGGCGGGGTGGTCGGTTTCATGCACAGCGGGGAAGCGCCCGTGCCCAGCGAAGCGCCGGACCTTCAGTTGCTGCTCACGGCGGCGCCGCTCGGTGCATGGCCATACTTCAAGCCGTTCAGGCAGCCGTTCAACGATGGCTTTGCGTGCCGCACCGTGCTGCTGCATCCGCAAAGCCGTGGGGAAATCCGGCTGACATCGAGCGACCCTGCCGCCAAGGCGCGCATCCATCAGAATTTCCTCTCGACGCCATACGACTGGGCGGCACTGCGCGCGTCCGTGCGTATCGTGCGCGACCTTGCTGCGCAACCGAGTCTGGCGCCGTATATCGGTGCGGAAATCGCGCCGGGGCCATCGCGTTCGTCGGACGCGGACATCGACGCGTTCATTCGCCAATCGGCGATTACGGTCCACCACCCGGCAGGCACTTGCCGCATGGGGGCAGACGACGACCCGATGGCCGTGGTCGATAGCGAGTTGTGCGTCAAGGGCGTGCGCAATCTGCGAGTGGTCGACGCCTCTGTCATGCCGGACCTGACGTCGGGAAACATCAACGCACCGGTCATCATGATTGCGGAGCGTGCTGCCGACCTGATTCGCGACCGGGTGCCGACGCGAGCCGTCCCGCCCGCCCATTCCGCCCCCGTCGACACGCGAGCGGTGGCCGCATGAAACTCGCGCTCGCAGGGATGCGGCGGCATCGGGTCGTCGTCACACAGCCATTGTGCGGCGCGGCCATCGATCGCCTGGATCGCTTCTTCGAGGTGACGCTGTGCACCGGCGCGCAGGACATGAGCGAGCAGTTGCGCTCGGCGGCAGCCGCCCTGGTGGGCGAACGCGACGTCATTGATGCGCAACTGCTGGACGGTCTCGACACGCTTCAGGCCGTGTGCTGCCTGACCTCGCACGAGCCGCGCATGGACATTGCGGCCATGACGCGCGCGGGCGTGCGGGCGATGTCCTCGCCCGACGCCGAACGTGCCGTCGAGAATCTTCTGGCGGCTTTCGGTTTTGGACGACTCGGTGGACGCCCGCCGGATCTGCTCAATCCGGAACTGCTTTGCGACTGCTGCAGCTTCTAGGCGAGTTGGGCTAGCGGCTCCGGTGGCAGGGGCAAGGCGGTGAGGGAGATGAGGGGCAGGTGATTCCCGCGATCCCGTAAAATAGCGCCGATACGGCACGCAGATGTCGCGCTCTGTCCGGGGTTCTACAGGTCTTCCAACATGAAAAAACTTACGTTCCTGCTGCTCGCCGCATCGGTCCTGCTTACCAGTTGTGCCGTTTATCTGCCTGACGATGGGCCGCACGGCGGCCGTGGTGGCCCTGGCAACGGTTTCTGTCCCCCCGGACAGGCGAAGAAGGGCAACTGCTGAGCCCGGTCGAGAACGGATCGCCGCTCGTGCGGGCGGCGCCAGCCACGCCAGACGGCAAGAGGGCCGACGTACCGAGGACTTGCGCGAATGGCTGAGCGCATGACTCACGCGTCATTTTCGCCGCGGATGAAGGACCTATGGCACTGAGCCGACTGAATGCCCGACAGCTTGAGACGTTCCTCGCGATTGCCGATTGCGGGAGCATTGCGCGAGCCGCCGACCGGGTCTGTCTGACACCGTCGGCCGTCAGTCAGTTGCTCGGTGAGCTGGAGCGTGAAGTCGGTTTCCGGCTCTTCGATCGGACCACGCGGCGTGTCTCGCTCACGGTGGCCGGTGCAGACTTTCTATCGGCTGCGTCGGCCGCCATGACGCAACTCTACGCGGCGGAGCGTTCGGCTCGGAACATCCGGGAGCGGGCGTCAGGCGTTATTCGCGTCGGCGCGCCGCTCGTGCTGTGTGCCGCCGTCCTGCCCGATGCCATTGCCGCGTACCGCGATCTGCATCCGAACGTGAGCGTGCGGCCGTCGGACGTCGAAGTCGAAAAACTTGTGCCATCCGTTGCCGACGCGCAGATCGACATTGCGCTAGGCCCCAATCAACCGCTGGGCGAACGGGTGAGCGCCACGCCTCTGTTCGACAGCCCATGGGTGGTCTGGTGTTCGCCGCAACACGCGCTCGCGCGTTACGACGTCGTGCCGTGGGAGGCGTTGCGCGAAGCGTCCGTGGTGGCCACCGGACGCGACCACGAGTACAGCGTGACGCGCATGCTGAGCGACCAGCCGGACAGCCAGCGCGTGTTGCCCGTCGAGATCGTCGAGAACGTGACCACCGCGTTCGGACTGGCACGTGCGGGCCTTTCCGTCACGCTCGCGCCGGATTACGTTAAGGGCTTCGCGCGCAGCCAGGGTCTGGTGATGCGCCGAACCGGAAAACCGGAGACGATCCGGCAAATCTGTCTCTATTACTCGAAAGAACGTGCGCTATCGCCGGCCGCCGCCGGATTTCACGATTTCCTTGTGCACTGGGTCGGCGACTGGTACAAGGCGCTGGCGCAATGACGCGCTGTGCCCATTCGTAAGCGCGTTTAAGCAATCGATAAGCGAAAATCGCGATACGCGACGCGGCGCCGCGTAGACTCTTCCGGGAACTGAGGAGACACGCAGCATGACAACGATTTCTGCATTGCCCGCATTCGCTTCGCTCAAGCGACCAGACGATATCGACGACAGCGAATGGGCCGCACGATGTGAGCTGGCCGCCTGCTACCGGGTGTTCGATTACCTCGGCTGGACGGAACTGATCTACAACCACATCACGCTTCGTTTAAGCAGTGCCAACCCGCCCGCGTTCCTGATCAATCCCTTCGGGTTGCATTACTCTGAAGTTACGCCGCTCAATCTCGTTAAAGTCGACGGCGCGGGCAATATCCTCGGGGATAGCCGATACCCGATCAATCCGGCCGGATTCACGGTGCATGCAGCGCTGCACAACGGTTTGCCCGGGGCGCACTGTGTCATGCACACCCATACGACGGCGGGCGTTGCCGTCGCGTGTTCCGCAGCCGGATTGCGCAGCGACAACTTCTACAGCGCGCAATTGCAGGCGCGCGTGGCGTACCACGATTTCGAAGGTGTCACCGTCGATCCGGAGGAGGGGCCGAGACTGATTCGCAGCATCGACGGGCGAAAGGCGGTGATTCTGCGCAATCACGGTCTGCTTTCCTGGGGCGGCAGCGTACCCGAAGCGTTGACTTATCTCTGGACGCTGAACCGCGCCTGTGAAATCCAGCTGGCAACCAGCATGATGGGACCGTCATTGACGATCGCCCCCGACATTACGGAAAAATGCGCGCGCGATGCGCTGCAATTCGATCCGGCTTTCGGTGCCGGGCGCGACGTCTTCGAAGCGCTCGTGCGGGTTGCTTTCCGGGCGCAGTGCTAAAACAGAGCCTTCACCGCCGTGGCGTCGATTCGCTGGACGGGCTTCCCGAAAGCTTCGCGGTGCGGGGTAGATCGAGCGCTCGCGGGCCGTCGAGGCGTCGGGAACCGAGCGTTCATGCCGGTCGGGCGCGCACGACAGCGCATTGGACAGCCCTGTGCAACAGTGTGTTGCAGGGCGCTGTCGGCTGAAATTCGCAAATGGCGGTACACTCCGAGCACACGCCATCGCTGTGCGATGGCACGCGACTCCCAATTTCAGCCCGTTTGAACGTCAACATGAAGTCCCCTGGTACTGCCTCTGCCACGCTCAACTGCGACGCAGGCGAATGCGTCGAGCTTGTTGCTACGGCAACGCTGCCCACCCGCTATGGCACCTTTACCTCCCACGCGTTTCGCGTCAAAGACAGCAGCAACGAGCATCTGGCGTTGGTGATGGGCGACGTGACGGGCGCGAGCGGTGTCGATCTGCCGCCGCTGGTGCGCCTGCATTCGGAATGCCTGACGGGGGACGTGTTCGGCTCCTACCGCTGCGACTGCGGTGAGCAACTCGACGCCGGCATGCGCAAGATTGCCGAAGAAGGCCGTGGCGTGATGCTGTATCTGCGCGGTCATGAGGGGCGCGGCATCGGCCTGAGCAACAAGATTCGTGCGTATTTGCTGCAAGAGCAGGGCCGCGATACGGTCGAGGCGAACCTCGATCTCGGCTTGCCCGACGACGCCCGCGAATACGATTCCGCCGCCGCCATCCTGCGCATTCTGGGGGTGGGTTCGGTACGCCTCATGAGCAACAATCCGAAGAAGTTCGATACGCTCATCAAGCACGGCATCCCCGTGAGCGAGCGCGTGGCGCTCGATATTCCGATGCGCGAAGAGAACGAACGCTATATCCGGACCAAGCAGGTCAAGTTCGGGCACTACTTCGAAGAGAACGAGTAAGTGCAGGCGCTGCCCGCCGCTCGGCCACAATGAGCGCCAGATAGACCAGACCGGCGGCCATGCTGGTCTGCCCGCTGTAGTTCACCAGCCCCAGTCCCCATCCCTGTCGCGCCACGGTGACGACAAGCGCTGCGACCAGCGCTGTCCAGCCGATCCGCCGGTAGCGCCGCGTGCGTGACGCGCAGACGCCGCTGAAATACGTCTGCTGCTGACGTTCCGTCGCCAGTGCGAGGGCGCCAAAGCCCGCAAGGCAGAAAGCAAACGTGAGGAGAGCCATCATGCGCGATCCTCGCCCAACGGCGCGTTGACGGTGGCGCTCCCCGAGGCGGGCGACGTCGTTTTGCCTGGAAGCGCCGCGCGGGAGGGCTTCGTCTTCGGCCGATGGCGGGCGGTTCTCACGGCCAGCCACGCATGCAGCGCGGCGAACGCCCACAACGCCAGATCCATGACGGCAAAGACCCGGTCCCCGGTCGTCACGCTTTGCCATAGGCCGCGCGAAGTGGTGACGGCGTTGAGTGCTGGCAGCAGGGCAAGCGCAGCCGCGCCGATCCACAGCAACTCGATCCATGCACGTCGGGCCGGGCGCACCAGTGCGTATAGCAGCGTCGCTGCCCATACCCAATAGAACGTGTGGACTTCCGCGGCGCTGCGCTCGATGACGTCGCGCGAAATCAGACGATTGCCCCAGAGGAACGCCGTCATGGCGATCGAGAGGCCGGCAATCGCCGCGATGTTAAGACGCTCGACCACGTGAAACCCGAAGTGAAGTCGTGTCGGGTCCGGCAGCCGGGTGCGACGCTTCACGGTCCACATCACCAGCCCTGTGCCCACCATCGCCGTTCCCCCGAGGCTCACCAGGAAGTACAGCCAGCGCAACTGGAGATCGCTGAAGCGTCCGAGGTGCAGGGCGTACATCACGCCGCGAGTCTCGGCGGCGGCGCCGACGCCGTCATGGACTTCGAGCACCTTGCCAGTGGCGCCATCGAATAGCAGATATTGTGGGCTCATCGATACGCGCGTGGCATCGCCGCGCGTGACGGCAACACGTGCGGCCGCGTCGCCCGCGTTCGTGACGGTCACACGTCCCACGTCGTGTGCGCCCCAGCGAGCCTGTGCCTCGCGCACCATCGTCTCGATGGAGGCAAGCGGCATCTTCTGTCCAGTCGCCTTGCCGGGCGCGGGGAAGGCACTCAACTGCGCAGCCAGTTCCGCGCGTTCGACCGGTGTCTTGAGGGCAGTCTGCGCGCCCCACGGCATATACATCGCCATGAGCGTGACGAGACCCGTGTAGGTAATCATCAGGTGGAAGGGCAGGCCGAAGACCGAGAGCGCGTTGTGCGCGTCTAGCCACGAACGCTGTCCCTTGCCCCACCGAAAGGTGAAGAAGTCGACGAAGATCTTCTTGTGCGTGATTACGCCGCTGATGATCGCCACCAGCATGAACATGGCGCAGACACCGGCGAGCCAGCGTCCCCACAGGACCGGCAACGGATGGAACTGGAAATGGAATCGATAGAAAAAGTCACCGCCGAGGGTCTCGCGCGTTCCGAGCGTTCCGAGTGTCTCGCCCGTCGTTGGATCGAACGTCGCTTCCTCGAATGTGCGACGCGGTGTGTTTCCAGTGCCCGTGGGTACCGGCGCCGTGCGCCAGAACACGCTCGCGACGGGATTGCGCTCGGTCGGCAAGGTGATGCCCCATTGCGCACTGCCAGCGGCAAGCGTCGTCAACCGGTTGGCAACGCTTTGCGCAACGACAGCTGGATCTGGCAGTGTCTGTCTGTGCGGCACCTCAGGGCGCATCCATTGCGACAATTCGTCCCTGAAGTAACTCACGGTGCCGGTGAGGAACATGGCATACAGCAGCCAGCCCACGAGCAGGCCGGCCCAGGTATGCAGGTCCGACATCGTCTGGCGGATGCCACGTCCCGGCGGCGGGGCGGGCTGCCGGGATTTCAATGCGCCCATGGAAATCCCGGTCTTCGCCGACTTCACCTCGGTGTTCGGCTCAGGCGTCATGTCGCCCCTCCCGGCACCCATCCGCACGCGACGGCCCACGCCGCCAGTGCGAGCGGTGTCGCGACGATGAGCAGGCCGGCCCAGGCACGCCACGCACTGCGCGCCGCGAACACCCACACGACGGCGCCCGCATAGATCGCAAAGCTCGCCAGCTCTCCGGTGATGACCGCCTGTGGCTTGCTCATCGGCAAGGCAAGGACAGCCACGCTGGCGAGGGCGGCAACGGCGTAACCGCCGCCGATGGCCGCCACGATGCGGGCGACGAGTGCGCCTCGCCGGCCGAGCCCGCCGGTGTTGGCCGATGGCGCGCGACGAACCTGAGCCATGACGCGTGTCGCTTACTTGTTGGGGGTGGCGACCGGCCCGGCCGGCAGCGGGTCGATGCCATCGACCTGCGTGACGGTGGTGGTGGTCACGTAGCTCACGCCCTGATATCGCTCGGCGCCGTTCGTGCCCGGGCGCTCACCCGGCGTCATGTCCTTGTGACTGACTTCGGCAACGTACACACCCTTCCACGGCATGTCGAACGTCACCCGTCCCTGCTCGTTCGTATGCGCTTCCTTCGCCCAGCCCGATTGCGTGACAAGCGAAACCTTCGCCTTGGGCAGCGGCTTGCCCTGGAAGAACAACTGGAACTCGCCAGACTTGCCGGCAGGCACCAGGTCGAGCGTTAGTTGCGGCTTTTGCTTGGTGAAGTCGGTCGCCAGACGCGCCGACGGACGGTACCAGGTCGTGATCTCCTGAGCGTCGCGACGGGAAGTGAAGAGGGGATACCTGGCCTCTTCTGCGACGAGGGCTTCGCCCGCCATGGCACGGAACGGCAGCGTGAAACCGTTCGCCGTTTTGGTGCCGGCAGCCGTTTTCTCGCCGTGCGCCGAACGCAGCGTGGCGGTCGGGGCGACGAACTTGTCGAGCAGTCCCGGCGACGCTTCGCGCAGGTTTTCGCCGAACTCGCCGAAGCGGATGACGGCGTTCTGGTCGGCGGGTTGCTCGATCCAGACCTGATGCGCTTGCGCCGTTCCGGCAACGGTGATGAGGGTTCCGAGCGTGAACCCGGCAAGCCGGGCGATCCTGGTTTTTCGGTTGTCGACGGTGGTCGGCATTGCGGTCTCCTTGGTGAAATGGCGGATGCGGGTTACGTCTGGCGTGGAAGGTTGTGTCATGTCGATGCGGCTCAGAAGTCGATCTGCGCCGAGAGCAGGAACGTGCGCGGCGCTGCCACGGTGGCGTAGGTGCCGCTCATGAGCCAGTAGTTCGAATTGAAGAGGTTCTCGATGTTGGCGCGCAGCACAACCGGCTTGCCCGCGATGCGGGTGCGGTAGCGCGCGCCGATGTCGTAGCGCGTCCAGGCGGGAAGTTCGAGCGTGTTGGCCGCGTTGAAGTACATGCGCGACGTATTGATGATGCGGCCGTTGAGCGAAAGCCCCGGTACCCACGGGGTATCCCAGTCGACGCCAAGGTTGAACGCGCGCTTTGGCACACCGTTCGCATCGTTGCCGTCGTTCACGCCGCCGGCTGTTTTGGTCAGCTTGGCATCGTAGAACGTTGCACTGGCCATCAGACGCAGGCCCTTCACGACTTCGCCGTATGCCGACACTTCGATGCCGCGGTTGCGCTGTTCACCGTCGAAACTGTAGACGTTGGTGGCCGGGTCGGTAATCGCGTTCGGGCGCTGCACCTGAAAGACCGACACCACCGTCGTTAACGGGCCCCAGTCGGCTTTCACACCGGCCTCGTACTGTTTGGACTTGTACGGCGGGAAGACCTGTCCAGCGTTTTGCGTGCCGACGGGCGCTACGCCGCCGCGCGACAAACCCGACGTGAAGTTTGCGTACACGGAGACGTTTTGCAGCGGTTTGACGACGATACCCGCGAGCGGAGAGACGGCGCTCTGGTCGTAGTTCGACGACAGTGCGCCGGTCGTCGTGTTGAAGTTGTCGAGCGCGACGCGCTGGTGGCGCAGACCGCCGGTGAGCAGCACGCGGTCGTTCAAGAACGAAAGCGTGTCTGTTACGGCAATACTCGTCAACGTGGATTCCGAAGCTTTCCTCGGATCCGTTCGCGGGGCGTCGACGGCAGGCAGCGGCGCGGGGTTGTAGATGTTCGACGCGACGGACTTCGAACCCGGCACGTAAGCGTTGCCCGAATCCTGCTCGAGGCGCGACGCCTGTACCGTAAGGGTGTGACCGATGTCGAACGTTCTGAAACTTGCCCGAGCCCCCACTTCCCCCGTGCGTGAGCGGGTGTAAGAGTCGTAATACGAATTCGTTGCCGTGAAGTTGCCGAGGGCGTCTGCGGGGCCGCTCGGGAACGTCTGGTAGGCGCTCGCGTAGTGGTAGCCGATGGCGCCCCACACGGTCACGTTGCGCAGCACGTCGTATTCGAGGCGTGAAGTCACGGCGGAGTCATGCAGGTGCAGTTCGGTGCCGGGATAGAAGTTGCGATATCCCGACGGTGCTTCAGGAATCGTCTTCACCGACGACTGGAAGCCGATCTGGGGACGGAAATTGTCGTCGCCTTCGTGCTGCGTGTAGGCGTCGAGTGTCCAGCGCAGGCGCTGCGTGGTGTAGTCGAGGCCGACCGAGCCGAAACCGACGCTCTGCCTGCCGTTATCCAGCGTGGTGTTGCCGTCGCGAAATACGCCGTTCAGGCGCACGCCCCACGCCTGGTCTTCCCCGAAGCGGCGGCCCACGTCGGCTTCCACGCCCAACTGCGATTTGCTCTGAAACGTTGTCGTCAGCCGCGTGATTGGCTCGCTCGTGGCCCGCTTGGTCACCACATTGATGGCCCCCCCGATGCTGCCGCTCGGCCCGATGCCATTCATCAGTGTGCCGGGGCCCTTCAGAACCTCCACGCGCTCGACCATCGCCGCCGGCACCCGACTGGCCGACGCCATGCCGTACAGGCCGTTGAGTCCCACATCGCTGCTCGAGACGGTGTAGCCGCGAATCTGGAAGTCTTCGCCGAACCCTCCGCTGGAGGTCAGCATGCGTACCGACGACTCGTTGATGACGACGTCTGCGAGCGTGCGGGCCTGCTGGTCGCGCACCATCTGCTCGGTGTAGTTCATCGTGCTGAAGGGCACGTCCATCGCATCGGCCGAGCCGAGCATGCCAAGACTGCCGCCGCGCGCGATCTGACCGCCCGCGTAGGCCGGTTGCAAGCCGTTGTCATAACTTGCGGTGACGTGGGTCGTCGGGAGCGCCACGGCGCCTTCGGCGCCCACGGGCGTCGTGGCGGGCTGGATCAGATAGCTGCCGTTCGATTGGGGGACGACCTCAACGCCGGTGCCCGCGACGAGGGCTTCCAGCCCGTTACGCGGCGTGTACGTGCCTCTGAGGCCATGGCTGTGGCGGCCTGCCGTGACTTCGGGTTTGAACGACAGCATGATCCCGGCGTCGCGCCCGAACCGGCTCAAGGTGTCTTCGAGCGAGCCCGCCGGAATGTCGAAGGCACGCGCCCCCGGCGCGGCGGTGCTCTGGGCACGGACCGTCAGCGGCGTGAGGGCGATCATCGCCGTCGGTGCAGCGACGGCTGCGCCCAGCGCGATGCGACCCAGTGCATAGGCCAGCCGCGTGCGGCGGTGTACCCGAAGTTGTTGGCTGGGGCGTTGTTGCCGCCCGCGGACGTGACCCATGATCTGACCTTTCGTGTGGAAGAGAGTGGTGGTGCTCGTCCTCCATGACCCGCGAAACACAGAAACGGATCACCTTTGTGAAAAAAACTTTGCGCCGTTGATTCTCATGCGACCGAGCGGGCATGTCTCGGTCGTTGGGCTGCGCCGGATCGCGTCGAGTTAAGTGGAATGACGTGGCGTTGCGTGGCGTTGCGTGGCGTTACGTCGGGTATGTCTGTCATGCCTGGTGCATCGGCGGCGCACTGATCTACGCTGGGACCAGCCGGATTTCGCGCCTGCCCCAGAAGCGCGTGAACGCTTCGGCGCGCACGGCGAGCGTGCTGCCCAGCGTGTCGAGGACCTTGCCCACATCGTCGAGCGGGAATGTGCCCGATACGCGCAAATTGGCGATGTCGGGGTCGCAAGAGAGCGACGCATCGCTGTAGCGGGCCAGCTCGGCGACGAAGTCGGCGAGCCGCATGCTGCGTGCGACGATGAAGCCCTCGGCCCAGCTCGCGTCGGCGCTCGGCGCGTCGATCGTCCCGGAGATGCTGTCGGCCGTGTAACTGGCATGTCGCCCGGCTTGCACGATCAGCGATCTGGCGGGCGCCGCACGCGGACGGAGCTCGACCGCGCCCTCGAGAACGCTCACATGGGTTCCGTCCTCGCACTGCCGCACGGTGTAGCGCGTACCGAGCGCGCGTGCGGTCCCCTGCGAGGTCTCGACGAAAAAGGGACGCGGCGGTGCATGCCTGTCCGGCGCGGTCGTGATCAGCACTTCGCCGGCCACGAGCCTGATGCGTCGTTCGTCCTCGCGATACCGGATGTCGACGGCGCTGTCGGTGTTGAGTACCAGGCGCGTGCCGTCATCGAGCAGCAAAGTGCGGCGCTCGCCGACGGCGGTGTGCACGTCTGCCGACCAGCGCTGCCACGCCGATGAGTGCAGGGCAGTCCATGCGCCGGAGCCGCCGAAAAGAAGGACGGTGAGCGACTTCACGGCGCGCCGACGCGATTTCGATGCGGGCGGTGATGACGGTGAAGGGGGGGCCGTTGTCCCCGATCGCGCCAATGCGACTTGCGCGACCCCGGCTTCGACGGGCGCAGCCAGGGGGGCGAGCTTGCCGTTGACCGACTCGATGCGTTGCCATGCGCGTTCGTGATCGGGATGCGCGGCACGCCACGCATGCCAGTCGGCCATGGTTTGCGGCGAGGTATCGTCGCTCTGCAATTCGATGAGCCATTCGACCGCCCGCTGCGCGACCTGTGGCGGCACGTTGGCGGCGTCGCGGGTGGTGTCGTACCAGCTTGAATGTGTAGCCGGCGAGGCAGGCATGGAGGCGTTCTTGCGCATGCGTCAGCCTAGAAACGACAGGTCGGCGAAGTAGCAGCGGTGCAGTGCCTTGGCGAGATAGCGTTTGACCGTTGGTAGCGAGACACCGAGCGTCTGCGCGATCTGTGCGTGTGTTTGCCCGTCCAGTTGCGAGGACAAAAACGCCTGACGGACAAGGGGCGGCAGGCCGTCGAGCAGCCGATCGAGCTCCAGCAGTGTTTCCAGCATCATGGCGCGCGTCTCGGGCGACCATTCCACGCCGCGAGGCACTTGCGCGAGCGCATCGAGGTAAGCCCGTTCGAGCTTCTGACGACGCCAGTGATTAGAGACGAGATTCTGCGCTACCGTCGTGAGATAGGCGCGAGGTTCGTCGAATGTCGACGGCACGCGCTCGCTGCCAAGCAGTCGCACGAAAGTGTCGTGGGCGATGTCCGCTGCCTGCTCGGCACTGCCAAGCCGTCGATGCAGCCAGCCCTTTAGCCAGGAATGGTGATGGCAATAAAGCAGTTCGACGGTAGAGGGAAGGGGGCCCGGGGTTTGCATGATCCAGCCTGATGCTCGGTCCACTCACGACACTTGGGACCAGCGCAAGCACTGGCTAACGGTCATGCAGCAGTTGAGACAACTCGCAGTAATTTGTTAATGATAATCATTATTAATAACGCATGGGAAATGTCCCTGTCAATCTAAAGTCTTTTGACCCGGGAATCGCTCGGTGTCCGTAATTCGAGACAACGCCGCGCAAGGCCGTCCATGGGCCGTGTGCGGGGACGGCGAGTGTTGTATTCGAGCAAATTCCGAAGAAGTTTGCGATGCAGCATTTATCGCTTGACGCTCTAAATTAGCCTCAGTTACCATCCGCCCTGTCTTCAATTTAAGGGGTTAGTCCGTGAATTCCGATGCCAGTAGTCCTCGATCTTTGATCGATTGATTGCCTGAGGATCCACAGCCTTCCCTGTGCCGCGTCCTCATGCAGGATGCGGTATCCAGCGCCAACCTAACGCTCTTCCCGAGCGTGCCCTTTCAGGGCTTCCCGGCGCGATTTCCGCAAGAATTTCCATCGTCGTGCCCGTCATGGGTGTCGTCGTGTTGCGCGTGTGCGTTGCTCATGCGCCACCTGACTGCGCTCTTGCGTGCCGGCCGTCCGTGCGTGCCACGGGCACTTCGCAGCCATGCGAGGAAATCATGCGAGCTTTTCAAACGTTTCAGGCTTTCCAGAGCCAACCGACGCGCGCGACGCCCGTGTCGCATCTGACCATCGTCTGTCTGGCCGAGGCCCTTGGCGCCTTGCGCAAGCAGATGTTCATCGATCTCACCGCGCTCGGCCTGCGCGCCACCCATGTGAGCATCACGCGCTGGAGCGACCGCGACGAGGCGTCCGCCACCGTTACGCTCGACTGCCCGCATGGGGCGCGGGCATCGCTCACGTCGCTCGTCATGCGACTGTCGGGTGAGCACAGTGTGCGCCGCGTGTTCTGGTCCGATGACCCGTCGCGTCGCGCAACGCTCGGCGCGGCCGCAGCCGCAGCCGCGTAAGCGCCGGCAGATCTGCCGAACTACCCCCGGCCGACGCTTGCCCGTTTGCCGACTGCCGAATACCAAAATATAAGGAGTCCGAAATGGAAGACGGATCTAGTCGAATGTGGCCCGTCGGGATCGCACCTGCGCTGTATGTTGCGTGCGACTTCCCGACGGGCGAGCTGATGCCATACCCCCATTGTTTCGCTATCACCGACCGCGCGCAGCGCGGCGCGGCTGGGTGCGTTCGCGCTGTTTTCCGGAGAAATGGTCTCCGCTAGCGTCTGACGAGACCGGCCGGCCGCCATGCGCCATGCATGCCAGCGTAAGCCGCGCCAGGAAAATCGTCATGACAAACAACCACCGCTCCCGCCATAAGCAGCGCGGTTTCGTCGATCATTCGACCGCCGCCGATCTGCCGCTCTCGGGTCCCGACGTCGTCGCCCGTCTTGCGACCGAACCGTTGCACCATGTTCTCCACACTCTTGGCACCGACACCGCCGGCCTGCCGCTTGCCGATGTGGGACAGCGCCAGACGCGCTACGGTCCCAACGAAATCGCGCACGACAAACCGCCACACTGGACGCGTCAGCTGATCGGCGCCTTCAATAACCCCTTCGTGTTCGTGCTGCTCGCGCTCGTCACGATCAGCTTCTGTACCGACGTCTACTTCGCCGATCCGGGCGACGAGGACTACAAGAGCATCATCATTCTGATGACCATGGTCACGATCAGCGGCCTGCTGCGCTTCTTCTCCGAATTCCGGTCGCTTCGTGCCGCCGAGAAGCTCAAGGCGATGGTGCGCACGACGGCCAGCGTTCGTCGCCGCACGACGGCGTCGGGCAAGTCGGAGCGTCACGAGGTCGCCATGCGCGATCTGGTCGTGGGCGACATCGTGACGCTTCAGGCAGGCGACATGATCCCGGCCGATCTGCGGCTGATCGAGTCCCGCGACCTGTTTATCAGTCAGGCCGTGCTGACCGGCGAGGCGTTGCCTGTTGAAAAGTACGACACGATGGGCGCCGTCGCACAGAAGTCCGCCGCGCTCGCCGCAGGGCAGGGGCATGCCAACCTGCTCGACCTCTCGAACATCTGCTTCATGGGCACGAACGTGGTGAGCGGCACCGCCGTCGGCGTGGTCGTGGCCACGGGCGCCGACACGTACTTCGGTGCGCTGGCGAAAAACGTCGTCAGCCACAAGCGGGTGGAGACGAGCTTCGACCGGGGCGTGAACAGCGTGAGCTGGCTGCTCATTCGCTTCATGCTGGTGATGGTTCCCATCGTCTTCATGATCAACGGCCTGACCAAGGGTGACTGGCTGAGCGCGTTAACATTTGCCCTCGCCGTGGCTGTCGGTCTGACGCCGGAAATGCTCCCGATGATCGTGAGCGCCAACCTCGCGCGCGGTGCACTGGCGATGTCGCGTCGCAAGGTCGTGGTCAAGCGTCTGAATTCGGTACAGAACTTTGGCGCCATGGACGTGCTGTGCACAGACAAGACCGGCACGCTCACGCAGGACCGCATCATTCTCGAGCAGCATCTGGACGTGACGGGCGACGAGCAGGAAGACGTGCTGCGCCTCGGCTGGCTCAACAGCTACCACCAGAGCGGCCAGCGCAATCTCATCGACGTGGCCATCATCCGTCGCGCCAACGAGATCGGCGAGTCCGTGCAGCCGCGCACCTATGCCAAGGTCGACGAGCTGCCGTTCGACTTCGTACGTCGCCGACTGTCGGTAGTCGTGGAGAACGAGCGCCACGAACATCTCATGATCACCAAGGGCGCCGTCGAAGAGATGCTGTCGGTCTCGACGCACGTGAAGACCCCGCATGGCGTGCGCGCGCTCGACGACACAGCCCGCGCCATGCTCATCGCCCGTGCCGAGGCCTACAACGAAGACGGCTTCCGCGTGCTCGTCGTGGCCACCCGGGACGTTCCGGCCGGTGAGACGAAAAACCAGTACAAGACGTCCGACGAGCACGGCCTGACCGTCTGCGGCTTCCTGACGTTCCTCGATCCGCCCAAGGATTCGGCCGCCCCCGCGATTGCGGCGCTGCGCGAGCACGGCGTGACGGTGAAGGTCCTCACCGGCGATAACCCGATCGTGACAATGAAGGTGTGCCGCCAGGTCGGCATCGAGCCGGGCACGCCGCTGCTGGGCGCCGACATCGAGTCGATGGACGATACAACGCTGCGCGACGTGGTCGGTCGCACGACCGTGTTCGCCAAACTCGCGCCGCTGCACAAGGCGCGTGTAGTCAAGGCCTTGCAAGCCAATGGCCATACCGTTGGCTTCCTGGGCGACGGTATCAACGATGCGCCCGCGTTGCGCGACGCCGACGTGGGCATCTCGGTGGACACGGGGGCCGACATCGCGAAGGAAACCGCCGACATCATCCTGCTCGAAAAGAGCCTGATGGTGCTGGAGGCCGGCGTGATCAAGGGGCGCGAGACGTTCGGCAACATTCTCAAGTATCTGAACATGACGGCCAGCTCGAACTTCGGCAACGTGTTCTCGGTACTGGTGGCGAGCGCCTTCCTGCCCTGGGAGCCCATGCTCGCGGTGCAACTGCTCGTGCAGAACCTCGTGTACGACATCTCGCAAATGTTCCTGCCGTGGGACCGCATGGATCCGGAGTTCCTCAAGAAACCACGCAAGTGGGATGCCGGCAACATTCGTCGCTTCATGCTGTGGATCGGGCCAACCTCCTCGGTCTTCGATATCACCACCTATGCGTTGATGTGGACGGTCTTCGGTGCAGGCGCGCTCTATCACCTGCACGGCGGCACGGGGGGGCAGGTCATCATGAACTCGGGCTGGTTCATCGAAGGGCTGGTTTCCCAGACACTGGTCGTGCATCTGCTGCGCACGCAGAAGGTCCCCTTCCTGCAAAGCACGCCGGCGCTGCCGATCATGCTCTCGACGTCGGTCGCGATTGCCATCGCCTGCTGGCTGCCGTACTCGCCGTTTGCGCAGGCCATGGGTTTCGTCGGTCTGCCGGGCTCGTATTTCTACTGGCTCGTGGCGACCATGCTCGGCTACATCATGCTCGCCCAGACGGTCAAGACGATCTACATCCGACGCTTCGGTCGCTGGTTCTGAGCGAAGCCTGATAGTCACCTGACACCCGAATCGCTGGAATGCTCCTGCCCCCGAGGGCGGGAGCCCGGCTCCCACATTCATGTCCCGAACTGCGCGAAATCCATGCGCGGCATCGGGGCGGCACAAGCATATCGAGAACGACTCATGAAGAAGCAACTGATGTATCTGGCGCTGTTCTGCCCGCTCAGCGCTTTCGCAGCCCACCCGCTGACCTCAGACGATACCGGCACGCAAGGCGACGGTAACTGGCAATTCGAGAGCAATGCCGAAGCGACGTCGAAGCAGCCGGACATCGGGCGTCAAACGCTCTGGAACAGCACGCTCACCCGGGGCTTCGGCCAAGCGCTCGATCTTTACGTCAACGTGCCGTATACCAACATCCAAAATCGTTCCGAGTCGGCCGGCAGCGGCGTCGGCGACGTGGAGACCGGCGCGAAGTGGCGTATGTATGACGATGGGGCGTTCAGCGTCGGCCTGAAGCCGTACCTGACGTTTCCCTCCGGCAACGACCAGCGCGGACTCGGCACCGGTCGCGTGAATGCCGGGGCGACATTGCTCGCGCAGTATCAGATCGACGACTGGACGTTTCTGGCCAATGCGGGGGCCGCATATCAGGCGAACCGGCAGGCCCAGCGGCAGGGCGTGTGGAAGGTGTCCGCAGCGGTGCTCTATCGGGTGCTGCCGTCCACGCAACTGATTGTCGATATTGGCACGGCCCAAAATCCGGATTTCGCTCAGAAGACGAATCCGGCGTTCATGATTCTCGGCGCGATTTACAGCCCGACGTCATGGATGGATCTCGACGTCGGGTACCGGCGTGGCTTGAATCCGCAAACCTACGATGACTCGTGGATGGGCGGGTTGACGATGCGCTGGTGAGCCCTTGTGTCGGTGGACGATTTCCCAACGCCACGCGTGGCGCCTGGGGAAATACGTCCGCCTGATGCAGGACGGGCGCAGGGCATAAGATGCATACCGAGCCCATGTTAAACTGCCTCGCAACACCACCGGGCGGCACACCGTGCCGCCCTCATTTGTCCGATCCGTCCTGATCCGCGCCCGTCGCATGCGACTTACCGACCACACCGATTACAGTCTGCGCACTCTGATCTACGTCGCGGTTCATCCCGACGAACTGGTGCATGTGCAGTCGGTGGCGGACGCCTTCGACATTCCCAAAAACCACCTCGTGAAGATCGTTCAGAAGCTGGGGCAACTGGGCTTCCTTCACACAGTGCGCGGGCGGGCAGGCGGCATTCGTCTCGGACGTCCGCCTGAGCGCATCGGTCTGGGAGACGTGGTGCGGGCGATGGAACCCGATTTTGCGATGGTCGAGTGCTTTCACCAGGGCGACAACGCGTGCGTGATTACGTCCGCATGCAATCTGCGCGGGGTTCTGGGTGAGGCGTTGCGTTCCTACTTCGCGGTGCTCGATCGCTACACGCTGGCCGACCTCGTCGCACAACCGGCGGTGCTGCGCCGCCTGCTCGGCGACGCCGCGGCCACCATCGTTCCGCTGACGGACCTCAAGGTCCGCAAGCGCGTCACGCAGTCGTAATTCCCGTTGCCGTAATTGCCGCTGTGTCGTTCCCACTGTCCTGATTTCCGCTGCCGTCATTCCTCCTGTCGTCATTCCCCCTGTGGTCATTCCTGCTATTGGGTCGGCACTGGCAGCGTGTCGTCGGCCATCATTCCGGCATTTTCGGCCATCCCATCGAGGCTTGCTATCGTCGTCATAGCGCTGCGCAATCGCCGAGCGATCCCCGCCATCAGAACTGGACGAACGGTTGCATCTTGTAGACGTCCTGCCGCGCAGCGCGCGGTGTCCTTTCGTAATCTTCAGTCATACCCGATAGCGTCCATCCGATCACGAAAATGAGCGCTTCGCGGGACTCGACATCCGGCCATTGTTGCCGACCGAAAGGAGTTTCATCATGAACGCACGTATCTTTGCCGCCGCCCTGATCGCCACTGTCACGCTGGCTTCCGTACCGGCATTCGCCGACACCCAAACGGCGGACGCGGGTCAACCCGCTGTGTCCCAGGGCCTGAGCCGCGCGCAAGTCCTTGAAGAACTGCGTCAGGCACGCGCTTCCGGAAAGCTCGATCAATCGCTCGAAACGTATCCCTCGCTGCTGCAACAAACGCCGTCGATCGGCCGTTCGCGCGCCGAAGTCCGCTCGGAAATTGGGACCACTGCGGCGCTTGCCGACAGCCGTGCCTGATGTACGTATTGACGTTGGGGCCAGCAACGGACTTTCCTTCCGTTCGCTGGGAAAGGCCGGTCCAAGCAAGGGTTCGATAAATCCTCCATAATCGGCGCACCGGGTTATTTCAACGAGTGCGCCATGGACCGGCTCTCCACCCTGATTTCGAATTTCGGCGTTCGCGCCGGTGTGTTTCATAGCGGCGGCATGTGTGGCATCGCCAGCTACGGTATCGATGCTCACGACGGTGGGCATCTCCACTTGCTGCGCTCGGGCGAAGTGGCGCTGGTTACGGAAGATGGCGCACGACGACAGATCGACGAGCCGTCGCTGATCTTCTTTCCGCGTCGCAACCATCATCAATTGCTCTCGGGCGAAGCGGACCGCACGGAACTGGTGTGCGGTTCGTTGTCGTTCGACGGGGGCCACAACAATCCGCTCGTGGCCGCGTTGCCCGATTTCCTTGTCCTGCCCACCAAATCCCTGTCCACGCTCGAACTGACGTTGAACTGGCTGTTCGCGGAAGCGTTCGGGCAGAATTGCGGGCGTCTGGCCGTGATGGACCGCTTGTTCGAATTGCTGGTCATTCAACTGTTGCGGCACGTGCTGGAGCATCGTCTTGTGAGCTTCGGCATGCTGGCCGGATTGGGCGACCCGCGGCTCGCCCGCGCGTTGAACGTCATTCACAACCAGCCGGGCGAGCCGTGGACGGTAGAGTCGTTGGCAAGCACCGCGAACATGTCGCGGGCGAATTTCGCCGCGCAGTTTCGCGAAGTGGTAGGGCAGTCGCCAGCGGATTATCTGCTGGACTGGCGCATCGGGCTTGCACAGAAGCGTTTGCGTGACGGTCAGCCGATCGCGCGTGTGGCGCAGGAAGTGGGTTACGACAGCGCGTCGGCGCTGGCGCGCGCTTTCCGGCGCAAGACGGGCAGCAGCCCACGCGACTGGCTACGCGCCCAGATGCATGCGGTCACGACGTTGCCGCGACCGCGCGTGCAGTTCGAGCCTGTGTTGCCCGCCCAGGCGGCGTAATCGCCTGACGAACGCGCCGTCGTCGTTGTCGTCATCGGTATCGTCATTTGCATCTTCGGCGTCGTCATGACAGTCATGACGTAACCGTGTCCAGAGGCCGTTCTCTGGCTGGGACTGCGTGCGCTTTTATGTCGTCGCCAGCCAGATTTTCAATTCGGCTTAGAACACGTGGCTGACACCCAGACGCACGACCGTCTGCGAGCTGGTGGCAGACGACATGCCGTTGGCGGCGTCGCCCACCGATGCCGTAGCGTCGATCACGTTGCCGTAGGCGTCCAGCGTATTGCCCGATGCCTTCTGGTATCCCGCCAAGGCATACAGCTCCGTGCGCCTGGACAGGTTGTAGAACGCGGCGAGGTTGAACTGATGGTATTTCGCGCCTGATGCATTCGCCGCCGGGGCATTCACGTTCGTGAAGCTGTATCCGCCGCCGAAGCGGAAGGCATTCGTGAAGCGATACATGCCCAGCACGCCGACCGTGTCGAACTTGGCCGTGCGCGTAAAGCGCGAGTACGTGCCCGCCGAGTACTCCGTGTGGCTGTAGTTTGCACCGAGCGTGGTGTTGCCGAACTGGTACGTCATGGCGGTGGCGACGATGTCACGCGATCTGGCGCTGGCATACCCGGCGTTGATGGACGAGGCAAAGGCCGATTCCGACGAGCCCGCCCAACTTCCGATGGTCGTATCCGTGGCGCTTGCCTTGTCGTTGTTGGCGTGCGAGTAGCCAACGCCCCACGTCAGCGGGCCGTTGGCGTACTGGCCGGCGAGGCCCCAGGTGTTCTGACGCCCCATCGTGCCGGGCTGGCCGCCGAAGCCGTACATGGCCCCGAAGGTGAACCCGCCCCACGTCGGCGACCGGTACTTCACGCTGTTGTTGACGCGCGAACTGTGGTCGAGATTGTCGACGTCGCCCGGGTGCGCGCCCACGCCCGAGAGCAGGGCGGTGCCGCCCACCGAACCGACGAGATCGATCAGCGGATCGTACTGACGACCCAGCGTGACGGTGCCGTAGGCTTTGTCCTGCAAGCCGACGTAAGCATGACGGCCGAACTCTGCGCCGCCCTGACTGGCCGTGCCGTTGCCGATGTTAAAGCCGTTCTCGAGACGGAACAGCGCCTTCAAACCACCCCCCAGATCTTCCGAACCCTGAATGCCCCAGCGGCTGCCTTGCCATGTGCCGCTCTGGAACGCGTAGTTCGACGCGCCGGTCAGGACAGCGGGGCGTCCTGCCGCACCCGCACGCGTGACCGATGCCACGTTGCTGGCATAGCCGATGCCGCCGTCGACGATTCCGTAGAGCGTGACATTGGACTGGGCGCAGGCGAGTGTGGCCGCACCGCAGCCGATCACGAGCGCGGCGGCGTGGGCGAGCGGCGCACGAGCGAGAGAGGTTGCGAAGGACTTCATGGTGTGTTTCCTGAGTGAGTTCGGACGGGCGAGTAAAAAAGGCGATCCGCGTTCCGGTGTCATGTCCCGGGTCGGCGAATCGATTTATAAATTAGGAATACTAAGTACGAAATTTTCGAGTTCCCTCGCAGACGTTTCCATCGACGAGGGAGATCCGACGTGCGCGCCGCCGCTGGGCGTGGGGGGGGAGGTCCCCGAGGCGGCGCTGCGCGTTGCGCTAGTTGCGTTACCTGGCGATGTCCTTGCCTTGCCTGTTCAGCGCGTCGCGCAAGCGTGCGGGCGAATCGGTCATCACCGCGTCGAAGCCCAATTGCGAGGCGGCTTCGAAGTCCTGCGGCGTTTCGATACCGAAGGCGACGAGATGCACGTTGCCGCGCGCTTTGAAGCACTGCACGGCGGCGGGCGTCCACCAGTTGGCGACGACCTTCGAGATGCCTTCGCCCAGCGTGAAACGCTCCACCACTTCGACCTGACGATGGAATTCGATGCCGGCCCACGTGCCCGGCGCCGGCGGGGCGGTGCATTGACCGGCCAGCGCTGCGGCAACGAGTCGGTTGCGTGTGGCGTCGCGCGATTCGAACAACTGGGCTTGCGGGCGGCGCGCACGCATGCGGTCGGTGGCCTCGGCTTCCGTGGAGTAGAGGCGCACGCGCGACCACGCATGCATGTCGTCGAGCACCTTGATGACGGCTTCGACCAGCGGTGCCGCGGGCGTCTGCTTCATGTCGAGCAGCACGGGGACGTCTGCGGGGACAGCGGCGAGCGCCTCCCGCAGCGTGGGGATGGGCAGTGGGTGATCGCGATACGGGTAGACCGTCTGGCCCGCCGTGTCCTTGCGAGCGAAGGCATAGCCGGCGTTGAGCCGCTTCACGTCGGTATAGTCGAGGTCGGCAAGTTTGCCGCGACCGTCGGTCAGTGCGGACAGATCGGCCGGGCGGTACATCACCGGTACGCCGTCGCGCGTGACCTGAACCGTCATCCACAAGGCTTGCGCGCCGTTTTGCAGCGCGTTGGTAAAGGCTTGCACCGTGTTTTCCGGCGTATCGCCTGTCCCGCCGCGATGGGCGACGATGAGCGGGGCAGCGCCGGCCGCGAGCGGCATCACCGCACCGAAAAGACAGGCGGCGACGCTCGCACCGATAGCGGCAACGCGCCAGTTGAACGAACGCAGGGGGATGGATGGCATGGTGGGCGATCTCGTTGCGAGGGCGGGCGTGAACAGGGAGGTGGGCATGCGAAATGAGGCGTGGTGGCGACGGGTTCAGACAACAAGGATTTCCGGCGATGCGATCGGCAGGCGCTGACGCAACGTGTCGGGCAGCGGCGCATCCGTAATCACGAGGTCATGCTCATCCAGCTGGCCGCCGCGCACGCTGGGCTTGCGCGTGAATTTGTAGGCGTCGGCCACAAGCATGCGATACCGGCTGGCCTCACGCAGCGCTTCGCGCGACGCCGCTTCCTCGCGGTCGTAATCGAGCAGCGTGCCGTCGTCGTCGATACCGCCAACGCTGTACACGCCAACGTCGGCGCGATACGCACGAAACAGCCGGTCGGCTTCGTCGCCAAGAATCTCGGGATTGGGCGAGCGCAATTCGCCACCGGGCACGATCACGCGATGTTCGGGATTGCTCGCAAGCACGAGCGCCGCACGCAGGTTGTTTGTGATGACGCACAGGCGTTTGCGATGCACCAGGGCGACAGCGACCTGTTCCGGCGTGGTGCCGATGCCCAGCAGTACGGTCGCGCCATCGGGAATGCGCTCGGCGGCGGCATGCCCGATGCGCAGCTTGCCTTCGAGATTGCGCACCCGGCGCACCTCGTACGGCTGATTCGTGCCAGGGGGCATGAGACGCGCGCCGCCATGATAGCGACGCAGCACGTTCGCGTCGCACAACGTGTTCACGTCGCGGCGAATCGTTTGCGTCGCTACGCCGAAATGGTCGGCGAGGGCGTCAACGCTCATTTCCCCATGCTGGCGAAAGAGCGCGACGATGCGGGTCTGACGTTCGGAAAGGTCCATCGGGCGGTCGGGCGTTGCGCATTCGTTCTGGAATGGGCGCCACTTTGACACCCGAGAATGACATTCAAATGACGATGTCGGATGTTCAAATGAACATTTTCATTCAGCGAGACGCTTTCGCATGAACCGGCGCATTCGCTTCGAACTTGGCGCAACGAGTCGAAAAGAACGTGCGTACGTTGCGAATGTTGGCGGCGCTCTTGAACAGGCGCCGCGCCAGTTCGTCGTAGGCGGCCATGTCAGGGACCTCGGCAATGACCACGAAGTCCGGCCCCGGCGAGACGCGGTAGCACTGCGTCACGGCGGGTTCTTCGCAGATGTAGGCTTCGAAGGCGTCGTAATCCTCGGCGGCCTGCCTGTCCAGGCTCACTTCGACGATGGCGCGCAGCGTCGGGCCGAGCTTCGCGGCGTCGATGATGGCGATCTGGCGGGCAATGATCCCGGCCTCTCTGAGTACGCGTACGCGTCGCAAGCATGTCGGCGCAGACGCATGGACGCGTCGCGACAATTCCAGATTCGAAATGGAGGCGTCGGTCTGAAGTACGCCGAGGATACGCAGGTCAAGATCGTCGAGGGTGAGACTCGCCATGTCGGATTCCCGTTGTAAGTTGCGCGTGAAATTTAATTTCACTAGAAGACGATGGTGAATTTTAATTTCATATCGATGTATATATTGAAGATTAATTTCAATCCACCGACTCTACCATCGCTTCACTGGCTGGCAACGAATCCTTCTGGAGAAGCGTTATGTGTGGAATCATCGGCGCGGTGGCGCAACGGGACATCGTGCCCAATCTGGTCGACGGGCTGAAGCGCCTTGAGTATCGCGGGTATGACTCGTGCGGCGTTGCGCTGTATCGGGACCGCAATCTGGTCCGGGCGCGCAGCGTCGAGCGCGTGGCGAATCTGCAGCAGGAGGTGGCGCGGCTCGGGCTTGCGGGTTACACGGGCA
Source organism: Pandoraea vervacti (assembly GCF_000934605.2). Classification (NCBI taxonomy): domain Bacteria; kingdom Pseudomonadati; phylum Pseudomonadota; class Betaproteobacteria; order Burkholderiales; family Burkholderiaceae; genus Pandoraea; species Pandoraea vervacti. The sequence goes on from NZ_CP010897.2 coordinate 1,801,647, forward strand.
TTGCGCACACGCGCTGGGCGACGCATGGCAAGCCGATTACCGACAACGCCCATCCTCACTTCTCGCCGAACGCGCAGACGCCGCGCATCGCGCTGTCGCATAACGGCATCATCGAGAACCACGAGGCATTGCGCGCCATGCTGGTGACGCAGGGCTACACGTTCGCGAGCCAGACGGACAGCGAAGTCATCGCGCATCTGATCGATCATCTTTACGACGGCGATTTGTTCGAGGCGGTCAGGGCGGCCACGGCGCAATTGCTTGGGAGTTACGCGATCGCCGTGATCTGCCGTGACGAACCGCATCGGCTCGTGGGTGCGCGCGACGGCATGCCGCTGATTGTCGGCGTCGGCGACGGCGAGAACTTTCTGGCCTCCGATGCCATTGCGCTCGCGAACGTTACCGATCGCATCGTGTATCTGGAGAACGGCGACGTGGCGGATGTTCAGCTGCATCGTTACTGGGTGGTGAATGCGCAGGGTCATCGTGTCGAGCGCGCCGTGAATCAGGTGGCGGCGCACAGCGGTGCGGCGGATCTCGGACCGTATCGTTATTACATGCAGAAGGAGATTTTCGAGCAACCGCGCGCGGTGGCGGACACGTTGCTCGACGTCACCTCGATCATGCCGGAGTTGTTCGGCGATAACGCCTGGCGTGTGTTCAACGCGGTGGATTCGGTGCTGTTGCTGGCTTGCGGCGGGAGCTATCACGCGGCGTTGACGGCGAAGTACTGGATCGAGAGTCTCGCGCAGGTGCCGGTGAGTGTGGAGATTGCGAGCGAGTATCGCTATCGCGACAGTGTGCCGAACGCGAGGACGCTGGTCGTCGCCGTCTCACAGAGCGGCGAGACGGCGGACGTGCTGGGCGCCGTTCACGTGGCGAAGCAACGGGGGATGTTGCATACGCTGGCGATTTGCAACGTGGCGACGAGTGCGCTGGCGCGCGAATGCGCATTGACGTTTTTCACGCGGGCGGGGGTGGAGATCGGCGTGGCCTCGACCAAGGCGTTCACGACGCAATTGGTGTCGCTGTTCATTCTGGCGTTGACGTTGGCGCAAACCCGCAATCGTCTGTCCGAGGCGGATGAGCCGGCGCATCTCAAGGCGTTGCGTCATCTGCCCGATGCGATCGCCAAGGTGCTTGCACTGGAGCCGCAGATCATCGGCTGGGCGGAGCAGTTGACGCGCCGGCAGGACATCCTTTTTCTCGGGCGGGGGCTGCATTATCCGGTGGCGATGGAAGGCGCGCTGAAGATGAAAGAGATTTCGTACATCCACGCAGAAGCGTATCCGGCCGGCGAGCTCAAGCACGGACCGCTGGCGTTGGTGAGCGATGAGATGCCGGTGGTGGCGGTGGCGCCCAACGACAAATTGCTGGAGAAGCTGAAATCGAACATGCACGAAGTGAGCGCGCGCAACGGCAAGCTCTACGTCTTTGCGGATAGCGATTGCGGGCTATCGCCGGGACCCGATATCGAGGTGATCCGCCTGACCGAACACTACGGTCTGCTCTCGCCGATTCTGCACACCATCCCGATGCAACTGCTCGCGTATCACGCCGCAGTGGCACGGGGCACCGATGTGGACAAGCCAAGGAATCTGGCGAAGTCGGTGACGGTGGAGTGAGAGGCGGCAAACGGGCGGGAGGCTTTTGCTTTGCTCAGAAGAAGCACAACGCATTCCGGTAGCAGTACGCTGTGCCGGGCCGTTAGCAAGTTCACCTGTCAGTGCTGGCGGCTTTGCATTTTGCGGCGGTAATCCTGAGGGGGAAGGCCCATGGCTTGTATGAAGGCCCGCCGGAAAGCGGTTTCATCTCCATAACCGCACTGACTGGCCACCTGCTTTATGCTGATGCCCGGTGTACCCAATAACACGCAGGCCGTTTCGATACGGACTCGGGTCATAAAGGCTTTGGGTGACTCACCCGTCAGTTGCTTCAGGCGGCGGTGTAAGGTGCGCTCACTCAGGTGCAATGCCTGGGCCAAGGCTTGCGCGGTCATGCCGGATGCGCATGGCGAATGATTTGCTCTGCCTGCAACAGCAGGGGGTTGGCCGTGTTGACGAAGCCACGTGGAACATAAAGCAATTGTGGCAGAGGCTGGCTGTCAGCCACGGAAATGTCTGCCGCCAGCTTGGCAAGCGCCGGGCCAGCCAGTCGCCGGATGACATGCAAGGCCAGATCGACCCAGGAAAGCGGCCCTCCGGTGGTAATGATGCCGTCCTGCTCTTCCAGGGCACTGCCCCACACATGGAAGGCGGCAGGAAAGCGCTGCTTGAACACATGGTGTAACCACCACGTGGTGGTGCAACGGCGCCGGTCGAGCAAGCCAGCTTGGCCCAGCACAAAGGTGCCGGCACAGGCGCCGCCAATCAGCACGCCAGCGTGGTGGCGGGATGACAGCCAGTGGGCTGCCTGTGCGTGCGCTTCGGTATGCGGGGGCGCGCCGTCAGGTCCCAGCGCCATGCCGGCAATCAGGATGGCGTCGTAGGCTGTGTCGGCATCAAATGCGGCGTCAACCGGAATCCATCGCCCTTGCGGGTCGCGCAGCGGCTGGCCATCAGTACTGACAATACGGGTGTGAAACAGCGGCCCGGGACTGCCAGCCAGCGCGGTCACCACCCCCGGCGGCGGGTTGCGACTCGCCTGATTACAGATCCAGAACATGTCAGCCAGACCACTGATGGCGGACGACAAACTGCCCTCCAGTGCCACGATTGCGATCTGCATCATCTTCCCCTTGTTTGTTTGGCGAATTTTGCATGAACAATGTCTGATTCGCCATCTTATTGGCCAGCATTCGTCCGGCTACACTGCATGACATTGATCAGCTGGACCGGGAAAATGTCACAAGCCAATGATTCAAAAGGTCTTTTAGGAAAGAATGCCGGTGCGCGGAAGCTTCGCGCCTGGAAGCAACAACTACTGATCCTCGCCGGTCTGCTGATGGCACTGACAAGCACGCCAGGCCAGGCTGCGCCCGCCATCCGCAACATCGTGCTGGTGCATGGTGCATTCGTCGATGGTTCCAGTTGGGCGCAAGTCATCGGCAGGCTGCAGCGTCTGGGTTATCACGTTACTGCCGTGCAAAACCCGCTGACTTCATTGGCTGATGATGTGGCCGCGACCGAAAGGGTGTTGCAACGGCAAAGTGGTGACGTGCTGCTGGTAGGCCACTCCTGGGCCGGAGCCGTCATCACTCAGGCGGGCAATGCCGCCAACGTGAAAGGCTTGGTCTATCTGTCGGCCCTGGCGCCGGATAGCGACGAATCGGTCGGTGACTTGCTGACCCGCCTGCATGCCCCCATGGACGGATTGAAGGCAGACGAGCATGGAATGCTCTGGCTGGACCAACCCGCACAGTTTCGCCAGGTGATGGCCGCAGATATCTCCCTCAAGCAGGCACGGCTGTTAGCCGCCGTACAGCAACCCATTGCCATCGCCAGCTTTGGCGGCAAAGTCGGCCATGCCGCATGGCATGACAAACCCAGCTGGTATGTGAATACCACGCGTGACCAGGCGTTGCGGCCGGAGGTGCAACTGCGCATGGCCAGCCAGATCGGTGCCACCGTCTACTCCGTGTCATCCAGTCATCTATCCATGATGTCTCACCCTGCCACTATCGCCAGTCTGCTTGATCGGGCAGCCAAGGCAGCCAGCCGCTAACGACTCACCCATCAGGGAATTGCCATGAACATTTTGCATATTGATGCCAGCATTCTTTGCGAACAGTCCATCACTCGTGACTTGGCTGCTTCTGTTGTGCAGCAGCTGCAAGCCACACACCCTGAAACTCGCCTTGTCTACCGCGATGTGGTGCAGCAGGAAATTCGCCATCTGACCGGTGCCATCGCCGCCGGATTCCGGCCCACCGGCGTGACTGCATTTGACGAAGTCACGCTGCAGGAACACCAAGTATCGGAATTGCTACTGGAGGAATTCATGGCCAGCGACGTCATTGTCGTGGCGGCTCCCATGTACAACTTTTCCGTCCCCACCCAGCTCAAGGCATGGCTGGATCGCCTGGCCCAGGCCGGACGAACGTTCCAGTACACCGAGCGTGGCCCCGTTGGACTGGCCGGTGGCAAGCGCGTAATCGTTGCCTCGGCTCGTGGCGGCTTCTATGCCGAAGGCCCGCTGGCGCACATGGACTTTCAGGAGCGCTATCTGCGCGCATTCTTCGGCTTCCTGGGTATCGAGGATGTGCATTTCGTCCGCGCGGAGGGGGCTTCGAGGGGCGCTGAAATCCGTCAGGCAGGCATTGCCAAGGCCAAAAGCGCCATTGCCAGCCTGTAAATCACCTCAATTCGCGCGGAGCAAGCATGCTATTTGCCATCACCCTTAACTATCTGCGCCCGGGGCAGGAAGTCCGGGCACAACTCGAAGGCCACAAGACATGGTTGGTCGACAATATCCGGCAAGGCCGCATCCTGATTGCCGGCCCGCTGCTTGACGGCACGGGTGGGTTCATCCTCGCACATGGCGAGCAAGAAGCGGACATACAACAGATGGTTGCAACTGACCCCTTTGCCGTCCACCAACTGGCTGGCTTCAGCATTCATGCCATCACGCCGGCAATCCGTGCCGAAGGTTTCCCCCAAATGTGGGCCGAGCAAGCCAAGGTGATTTAACGCAGAGACTGCCGGAGGCAGTGCAAGCCATGGTGCAGCGGCGTCGTCAGGAGAGCAGAAGCGCACCGGCGGCAGTATGACAAAACGCCGCGTCGCGCGACGTTTCAGGCACCTCTCACAGCCTTCAGGTCGCGAGGTTTGCCAAAGCGTTCTCTGTCACGACTTGCTTGAGACGGGCCAGCGCGGGTGTCATGTCCTGATGCCCCGCATGCAAGCAGAGTTCGACTGCCGGCAGCGCAGGAAGACCATCCCTCTCACCGAGCGGTTTGAGCGTCGACGGCAGTCCGGTGGCCGTTCTGAGCGTGATGCCGAGCCCTGCGGCAACCCCTGACCACAAACTCTGAAGGCTCGCCGTGGTATAGGCGACGCGCCACGAAATACCCGCGTTGTCGAGCGCTGCCAAGCCAGCGCGTCGGAAAAAGCATGGCGCGTCGTAAAGCGCCAGATCGAGTGGCTCACCCGGCTCACCCGGCCGCATCGCGCCATGCGTGTGCGCCGGACCGATCCACGTCATGGGCAGTGTGGCGACCGGTTCGGCCTCGGCGCGCGTCTCGTAGCCCATTGCCAGGACCATGTCGAGTTCGCCCCGGTCGAGCCGTTCAAGTAGTGCACCGTTTCGCTCAACCGCAACTTCCACGCGAACACCCGGATGTGTCCTCTTGAACTGCCCCAACGCGGCAGGCAACCACGTTTCCGCAAAATCGCCCGGCAAGCCGAAGCGCACCACGCCTTCGACCGACGTCGCGCGCACCGACCGGACTGCTTCGTCGTTCAGATCGAGAATGCGATGCGCATACGAGACGACTTTTTCTCCGGCATCGGTGAGCGCGAGGCCGCGTCCTTTGCGCCGGAACAGGGGCATCCCGACCTGTGCTTCGAGCTTTCGCATTTGCTGGCTGACAGCGGATTGCGACCGCCCGATCCGCTCCGCGGCCCGATTCAGGCTGCCGAGCTTCTGCGTCGCAATCAAGGTGCGCAGCGCATCCATGTCGAGATTGGGTCGCATCATTGTGCAGAATCTCTGAACTGAGAGTGCTGAATTATCGCATCCACTGAAGTTTCGTGCGGGTAGCATCGACGCGTGAAATGAAGCGTCACCGGTGCGCGGCAACGGTTGTCGCGCTGTGCCAACCCAAACGGAGAAGGAAACGAGGCATGAAGGCTCAGACGATGTGCCAATGGAGCGCGATCGGCGCGATGCTTGTGGCGTATGGACTGACGGCGAACGCCGCGCAAGCGGACGCGAAGACGGACCAACGTGCGCTGATAGGGACATGGACGTTGGTCGCGGCAGACGTTCAACGCCCCGACGGTTCGCGCGCACGCGACTACGGCGCCGACCCGAAGGGGAGGCTCGTGATCGACGCGCAAGGTCATTACTCGCTGCAAATCTTCAAATCGGAGCGAGTGAAATTTATCTCGGGGGATAAGGCCGTTGCGTCTGCGGAGGAATACAAGGCGGCCGTCATGGGTTCCAGCACGCACTTCGGCACGCTGAAGGTCGACTCGGCGGCCGGCACGTTGAGCTTCCATATTCAGAGCGCGTCATTTCCGAATTGGGAAGGGCAGGTGCAGAAGCGCAATTACGAATTGAACGGCGACGTGTTGAGCTATCGCGTGACACCACGTCCGAACGGGGATGTGCCGATCTCGATCTGGCAGCGGGTGAGCGATAGCGATCTCGGCGATTGATGAAAACGACGTTAAAGGTTGGGTAGGGTAAGTCGGCTAACTATGCGACCGACCTGTCGTAGACAGGCAGGCATGTTTCGCCAACTTAGACGTCCTCTTCAACCGTCACGTTCAGCTGTGCCAATCCCGGAGTGGGGAATGCCGAGTACGTGCCGGTAATTTTTGTATCGCTAACGATCGTGAAACTTTGAGCGGGAATTCTTTGACCTGTTGCAAATAGCAGAAAATAGACGGCAACGGTGTTGGAGAGTCCCGTTCCAGTCACTGTAAATTGCCCCCCATTGCGGCTGCTGGAGCGGCCCCACGTATCTGAGGACACGAGGACTCTCTTAAAATAAGGGATAGTCTTGTGCCTATCAGTAAGCCTAGTCATTACGTGGAAAGCATCGAAATTCTGACCGAGCCGGAGCGCCGTCGTCGGCGCACGGCGCAGGAAAAAATCGCCATCGTGCAGGAAACATTGGAGCCGGGAGCGTCGGTGTCGGCCGTTGCACGTCGGCACGGCGTCAATGCCAACCAGGTGTTCGGCTGGCGCAAGCAATACCAGGAAGGCAGTCTGGCGGCGGTGAAGGCGGGTGAAACCGTTGTACCGGCATCTGAGCTAGCCGCCGCCATCAAGGAAATCAAGGAGTTGCAACGGCTACTCGGGAAGAAGACGTTGGAGGTCGAAATCCTGAAAGAAGCCGTGGAATGGGGCCGGTCAAAAAACCTGATTGCGCGCTCGCCCTTGCTGCCGGGGGACGACCGATGAAGACGGTCTGCGAAGTTCTCGGCGTGGCGCGCTCTGCCGTGGCGGTCAAGCGAGCTCGCTCGTCCGACTGGCGCGATGGTCGCCGTGCCCGCGTGACCAACGATGCCGGGCTGGTCGAGGAGATTCAGGCCCATGTGGCGCACCTTCCTACCTATGGCTACCGGCGTGTCTGGGCGCTGCTGCGCCGCAGTCGGGAGCAGAGCGGTGCGCCGTGCATCAACGTCAAGCGCGTGTATCGGGTCATGCGGGAGCATCAGTTGCTGCTGCGCCGCCCCGGCGTGCGGCAAGACAAGCGGCGGCATGACGGTCGCGTTGCCGTGGAGCGCAGCAACACCCGCTGGTGCTCCGATGGCTTCGAGTTCCGGTGCGACGATGGTACGCCGCTGCGCGTGACGTTTGCGTTGGACTGCTGCGACCGCGAGGCGATTAGCTGGGCCGCAACGACCGGCGGGCATAGCGGTGATGTGGTGCGAGACGTGATGCTGGCCGCCGTCGAACAGCGCTTCGGCACCACGCAGGCCGCGCACCCCATCGAATGGCTGACGGACAACGGCTCGGCCTACATCGACTACCGCACGCGCAGCTTCGCTCGCGAACTGGGTCTTGAGCCGCTGACCACGCCGGTCCGTTCGCCGCAGAGCAATGGCATGGCCGAATCGTTCGTGAAGACCATGAAGCACGATTACGTCGCCTATATGGACAAGCCTGACGCACCAACAGCGCTCTCGCGTCTGGCAATCGCGTTTGAACACTACAATGAGCGCCACCCGCACAAAGCCTTGAAATACCGCTCGCCTCGCGAGTTCAGGCGTAATGCGGTGTCATCAACCTAACAGTGTCCGCCTGTCCTGAGTTACAGGGGCAACTCCAGCTGCTTGTATTCCCAACATCGATTTTGGTAATGGTCGCCATGACGAGTCTCGCTTGTATTGGAAGCACCGAGGAGTCAGCGAGCGAGATTAAGACTCGCAAATTTTTTCCACAGATCTATCCATCTAAAAAACAGGTCCGACATGGAATTGATTGACGAAAGCGATTTGGTTTTGCAGGTGGACTTCCCACGGATCGACGATGGGGGAGTCATCAGCTGTACGGGTTTGACTCACGGCAGCAGTCGCATCTCGTCTTACTCTCAATACGACGACTACTCCACCGGGCGCCGAAAGTGCGGGAAAGACGCCGGTGATTTTGGTGTCACTGACGATCGTGAACGTCTTGGCCGGATTTCTCTTGTTCGCTGCGTCGATGAAGTGCACTTGTGCCACTTCAGATAGCCCAGTGCCGGAAATGGTGAACGCACTCCCGCCCGTCATGCTGAAGCTTCCAAGCTCGATATTGGTTATGGATACCATCGTAGACCCCCCACAAGAATGAGACGTTGAACCCAGAGTTTCGTCAGGTTGGGTATTGAGAAGTGAGTGGGGGTGCCCTCTACTGCTTCGGCCTCTCGGACGGCAACCCAAAAACAAAAAACTCATTCGCGTATTCGTACGAGTTGTCGAGGATGCCGGAGCTTGTGGAGGCGGTGGGCGTCGCGTGCTCACCGACACTTAACGTGACACTTGCCTTGCCCGAACTCGAGAATGGCGGAAAGATACCGGTGACCTTTGTATCGCTCACGACAGTGAAACTGGCCGCATGGATTTTCTTGCCAGCCGCGTCGACGAAGTAGACCTGCACGGTTTTCGCCAGTCCAGTTCCCGTCATCGTAAACGGGGTGCCACCTGCGCGATCGACGTCCCCGCCAGTGAAATTCGTAATGGTCGCCATGATCTGCCTCTTACGGTATCCGGAGGTGGGCGCAAGCGCCACTTCTATCCAAGGGGGGCGACGGGCGGCGCACGCACGTCTGCCGTCAATCAGGTTCTCAGGTTAAACCGATGTTCAGACTTTGTTGAACTGACCCAGATCCCGTCGCCTAGGGCGGTAAAGTGCTCGCCAATTGGGGCATGCGTTCCCTCGGCTTCCGCTGCTACCGGGCCGGGCGGTGGCCGCCGAAAACGGTGCCGGGCGAACAGCGCAACGGACTAGGTCCCGGACGATTCTCACTTTAGGTGATGACGATGCGTTCGGTACCTGTCAACCCTGACAGGTCCACCTCCCCAAACGACAAAGCCCCGCACTCGGCGGGGCTTTGCATTTCAGCTCGGTGAAGCGCAATCAATGCGGGCGCTTGCCCACCAACCGCATTCCGCTCGCAACACATCCCGCCGCAGAAAACACGGCGCCCCACGCCAGTGCCCACGTCGAGCCGTGCGTGCCGAATAGGCCGAGTGCGAGTGCGACCAGCGCGGCACCTGTCGCCTGTCCCAGCAGACGCGATGTGCCCACCATCCCGCTCGCGCCGCCACTGCGCTCCGGCGGCGCACTGTGCATGAAAGCCTTCAGGTTCGGCGACTGGAAGAAGCCGAAGCCCAGACCGCACAACGCCATGCGCCAGCCGATATCCCACAACTGCGCCTGCTCCGGCATGATCGCCAGCAAGGCCATCCCAGCGCTGAGCATTGCCAATCCAATCGCGCCCAATGCGCCCGGCGGATACCTGTCGGACAGGCGTCCCGCGAGCGGGGCAATCGCGGCGACGAAGAACGGCCACGGTGTCATCAAGAAACCGGTCTCGATCGGACTGCGATGCAGTACGTTCTCGAAGTAGAACGGCAACGACACCAACCCCAACCCCTGCGTCGCAAACGCACAGATCGCCGTCAGCGTCGACAAGGCAAACGCCGGTAAGCGCAGCAGATCCACCGGCAGCATCGGCGCACGATGGCCGCGCTCACGTCGGATCAATGCCCATCCGAAGACGAGGGCGCCGACGAAGCAGGCGAGCGTCAGATGCCAGTCGGCCTGTTGCGCACTCTGGCTCAGCGCGAAGATCAGCAGCGAGAACGTCAGCACGTTGAGCAGCGCGGCGATCATGTCCGGCTTGTGCTCGCTGCGCGGCGTATCCGGCAGATTGCGACGCGAGAACGCCAGCGCCAGCAGCCCGGTCGGCACGTTGATGAGGAACAGCCAGGGCCAGCTCGCAAACGCAAGCACCAGTGACGCCACCGTCGGGCCGATGGCAAACGAGATGCCGACGATCAGCGCATTGAGGCCGACACCACGCCCCAATTGCGCGGCCGGGTACAGGAAACGAATGAGCGCAATGTTGACGCTCATCACCGCCGCCGCGCCCACCCCCTGCAGCACGCGCGCGCCGGCGAGAAAGCCCAGCGAAGGGGAGAGCGCACACAGCAGCGATGCGACGAGAAACAGCGCCACGCCCCACATGAAAACGCGTTTGTGTCCGACACGCTCGCCCAGCGAGGCAAACGGCAGCAAGGTGGCGACCATCGCCAACTGATAGGCATTGACGATCCAGACGGACGCCGACGGCGTCGTTTTCAGGTCGAGCGCCATTTGCGGCAGGGCCGTATTGGCGATGGCGGTATCGAGACTGGCCAGCGAGACGGCGAGGAGAATCGCCGTCATCGCGAGGCCGCGTCCGGAGGCGGGCGGTTCGTGCAATTGCGCCGCAGGGGCGCTCACCGTCGAATGCTCGGCGGTCGGGGGCAACGACGACATGACGGCTCAGCCCTCGGCCAGAATCTGACGAATGGCTTGCTCGAAGACGTCGGGCGGCTGGCCGCCACTCACCAGATGACGGTTGTTGAAGATGATGGCAGGCACGGAACTGATGCCCAGGTTCTGATAATGACGCTCAAGCGCACGGACTTGCTCCGCGTATTCGTTCGTCGACAGGATCTCGCGCGCACGTGCGGCGTCAAGGCCGGCCTGTTGCGCAGCGTCGACCAGCACTTCCGGATCGCTCGTACGCTTGCCCTCGACGAAGTAAGCGCGAAACAGCGCTTCCTTGAGCGCGAGTTGCTTGTCGTTGCCGAGCGTCTGCGCCCAGTGCAGCAGGCGGTGCGCATCGAACGTGTTGTAAGCATGCGTGCGCAGATCCATGCGCATAGGAAAACCTTCTGCGGCGGCGCGCGCGCTGATGTTCGCCTGATTCTGGGCCAGTTGCTCCGGCGACAGACCATACTTGCGCGACATGTAGTCGGCAAGCGGCACGCCCTGCGCCGGCATGTCGGGGTTCAGTTCGAAGGGGCTGAAGTGCAGGTTGGCGTCGACCTCGTTACCCAGACGGGCAAGTGCCGTCTTCAACGAGGCAAGGCCGATGGCGCACCACGGGCAGGCGACATCCGAAACAAAGTCAATCTTGAGAGTGGCAGACATGATCCGACGGCGCCAACAACGGCGCGTGCAATGAAAAACGCGTCGCCTGGCGCGACGCAATACGGCAATCGTCGCACAAATCGAAAAATCTCGCCGATGCGCGCCGCGTTTGTGCGCGTGGCCTGGCGCGATGCGCCGTTTGGGGAGCTGGGACGGGGGCGATTTGTTTGCGATGTGTTTTATCTGTCGGAATATTCGTTCTGTCAGGCGAATCAGGCGGCGTTCGCCTTCGTTACGATAACGACATGCGATATCGTGTGAAGACTTTCCAAGGAGTCCGTTATGTCCACAGCTGCATCCTCCGCAGCCGAGCTCGTCGCTGCGCTTGGCCTGTTGCCGCACCCCGAAGGAGGACATTATCGCGAGACGTACCGCGCCTCGGATACGATCGCCGTCCAGGCGTTACCCAGCGGATTCTCCGGCGCTCGCAATGTCTCGACGGCGATTCTCTATCTGCTCGAAGCAGGTGATTTTTCTGCGTTCCATCGCATTCGCAGCGACGAAGTCTGGCATTTTCATCTGGGCGGCACGTTATTGATTCATGAGATCGATATGTCTGGCAAACAAATCACCACGCGCCTCGGTCATGATGTTGCGAGCGGCGAGCAACTCCAGCATGTCGTGCCGGCCGGGCATTGGTTTGCCGCGCAACCCGCGCCGTCGACGCGTTACGCGCTGGTCGGGTGTACCGTAGCGCCGGGCTTTGCCTTCGAGGATTTCGAAATGGCCGACCCGGCGGCGCTGGGCGTGCAATGGCCGATGCATCGCGACCTGATCGAACGCCTGGGCCGCAGCGCATCGGCCTGACCTTGCGCTTGAAGTCCGCGACGGGAAGGCGCAAGCTGTTATCGGAGATCGGGGAAAAATGGACGGCAAACGCAAATCATCAGAGTGCGATAGCATCGACGCAATACCGCACTCCATCGCTTATCCACTCCCATGTCCCAATCCGACGACGTTCATTTCTACGATCCGGCCAAAGGCCACGGCTTGTCGCACGACCCGTTCAAGGCAATTGTCGCGCCGCGCGTGATCGGCTGGATTTCCAGCTGCGATGCGCAAGGCCGCGCCAATCTCGCGCCCTACAGCTTCTTCGGGGCGTTTGCCACTTTCCCGCCGATCATCGGGTTTTGCAGCGAAGGCTACAAGGACTCTTTATCCAACATCGAAGCCACGCGCGAGTTCGTCTGGAATCTGACGAGCAAGACCCTCGTCGCACAGATGAATCAATCGTCGGCGTCTGTGCCGCACGAGGTCGACGAATTCGAGCTCGCCGGGCTGACCAAGGCGCCCGGCGTCAATGTAGACGTGCCGCATGTGGCCGAGTCGCCCGCGTCGCTCGAATGCAAGCTGCTGCAAGTGGTGCGCATGCACGACCTCGATGGCAAACCCATGAACAACTGGCTGACGTTGGGGCAGGTGGTCGGCGTGCATATTCGTCGCGAGTTCCTGAACGACGATGGCCTCTTCGACACCGCCCGCGCGCACCCGGTCATGCGCGCCGGGTATCTCGGCGACTATGCCGAGATCGGTCCGATGTTCGATCTGCGCCGTCCCAAGGTCTGAGCGACGTTTCAATTCCGACGCTCTCGCGGTAACGCGCGGCGGTTCATCGCGCGTTCTCAGTGCTTGCTGCGTTCGCACGCTCCCCGTGTCCCGGCTTTACCGCGCAAGGCCGCCTGCGACACGCCAAACGCCGACCGGCCAGTCGGACAACGCACTCGCAATCATTTGTAAAATTTGCTGCGATGCAAAATACATTTGACGCGCGTATGCTTGCCACCTTCGTTGGCGCCTCTGCGCCCGGCGTCCCCTCTGCAGGCATTGATATGCCTTGTTTTTCGCGTTTCGCGTCATGTGAGGCGCGAGGGGTAAGTTCGTCCGTGGCCGCGTCGACATAGCGCAATTGCGCTCGTTTTTGTTGCGGCACACCAGGACCCTTCATGTTCCCCATCCTGTCCCTCCTGATCTGGCTTCCCATCGTCGCCGGCGCGCTCGTCATGCTGCTCGGCCGTGATCGTCACCCCAATACCGTGCGTTGGGCATCGCTTGTCGCTGCCGTGATGTCGGCCGCGCCGATCGTGCCGCTCGTGCGTGGATTCCAGACCAGCGTCTCGCATTTGCAGTTCGTGGAGCGCTTTCGCTGGATCGACGCGTTCGACGCATCGTGGCATGTGGGCATCGACGGCATTTCGCTGTGGCTCGTCGCTCTGACCGGCGTGACCACGATCATCGTCGTACTCGCTTCATGGCGTGCCGTGACCACGCGCACGAGCGCGTACTTCGGCAGCTTTCTGGTGCTCTCCGGTCTGATGCAGGGCGTGTTTACCGCGCAGGACGGTATGTTGTTCTTCGTCTTCTTCGAAGCGACGTTGTTGCCGCTTTACCTGCTGATCGGCGTGTATGGGCGGGCCAACAAGACCCGCGCGGCGGTGAAGTTCTTCTTTTTTTCACTGACCGGTTCGCTGATGATGCTCGTCTCGATGCTGTATCTCTACATGCAGACGCAGAGTTTCGACATGGCGCGCTGGCAGGCGCTGCATTTGCCGCTCGCCGTGCAGGTCATGCTCTTCATCGGATTCCTTGCCGCGTTCTCGGTCAAGGTGCCGATGTGGCCGGTGCACACATGGCTGCCCGAAGTGCATCTCGACGGCCCGACCGGCGCGGCCGTCATGCTCGGCATGCTCAAGCTCGGTGGCTACGGATTGCTGCGCTTCAATTTGCCGCTGCTGCCCGACGCCAGTCACTTCCTTGCGCCGCTGATGGTGGTGCTGTCGCTCGTCGCCGTGATTTACGCGAGTCTGGTGGCCCTGGTGCAGACCGATCTGCGCAAACTGCTGGCCTATTCCGCCGTGGCGCACATGGGACTGGTGACGCTCGGCCTGTTTCTCTTTTCGGAGATGGGCACCGACGGCGCGGTCATGCAGATGATCTCCTACGGCATCGTGTCGGGCGCCATGCTGCTGTGCACCGGCATGTTGTACGACCGCACCGGCAGCGCGTCGATCGACGGATATGGCGGGGTGGCGAGCACCATGCCGCGCTTCGCCGCGTTCACCATGCTGTTTTCGATGGCGAATGTCGGCATGCCGGGCACGTCCGGTTTCGTGGGCGAGTTTCTGGTGCTGATGGGCGCCATCAAGGCCAACTTCTGGATCGGTGCGCTGGCCTCGCTCACGCTCGTGCTAAGCGCGGCCTATACCCTGTGGATGTACAAGCGCGTGATCTTCGGTCGCGTGGGCAATGAACGTGTGGCCTCGCTCAACGATTTGAGCCGTCGTGAGTTCGCCTTGCTGGGGGCGATGGCGGTCATGGTGCTCGGTATCGGCCTCGATCCAAAGCCATTGACCGATGGCATCGACGCGACCGCTATCCAGGTCGTGCAGGACATCGAGAACCACCGGTTGCCTGCGGGCGACCCGGGCAGTGCGGAGGTGGCCGGGCGACGGCACACCGACCCTCACGCCGACACTGCGGGCCATGCGACAGCGACGGTGAAGGGCGTGCGCCCGGATGCCTGACGCGTTGACGTTGAGCGCAGACATGGACGCGGGCGCCACAGGGCGCCCCGGCGTTCCCCTGATGGTCCACGTTCGGTTCGCTGTTGGTCCGCTCTTGTTCATTTGGCAGCGCCTGGCTTGCTGCCACAATTCTTTAACGATCCCTCGCCAGAATGTCGACATGCCATGCAACTGGCCAGTTTCTGTGCCAGATTTGCACACGTGTGCAAATCGCGGTCCGCCGATGTCGTCAACCCGCTGAGAGATCGTATGAAACCATTCACCCGCCTGCGCGCTGCGTGCGTCGCTGCGTCTGTGGGGCTGTTCGTTGCGGCGGCAGGCGCGAGTGCGGCCGATCTGGTGATCGCCGGGCGCGACGACATATACGGCAAGGGCCTCACCGACGCTGTCGCGGGCTTCAGGAAGCAGCATCCCGATGCCGACATCGAGTTGCTCAAGCTGCCCAATGCCAATCTTTATCAGAAGCTGAAGCTGTCGATGCGCGAAGGTACCGGCGCTTACGACCTCGTGATGATGGACGACACCTGGTCGCCGGAATTCATGGCGAATGGCTGGCTCAAGCCGCTGCCGACGACACTGGTCGATGCCGATATGGTGGCGTCCACCGTGGCGCTGGGGCGCGCGCCGAACGGCAATCTGTACGCGTTGCCGGTCGTCGGCAACGTCGAAATGTTCGCCTACCGTCGCGACCTGCTCGCCAAGTACAAACTGCAAGCCCCGCGCACCTGGGACGACGTGTTGAAGATCGCGCAGGCGACCAGCGCCGATCCAGCCGTGTCCGGCGTCGTGTTCCGTGGCACGAAGGGCAATCCGGTCGTGACGGGCTTTCTGCCGATTCTGTGGGCCTACGGCGGTGACGTGATCGACACGAACGGGAAGGTCGCGATCGATTCGCCGCAGGCGCTCGCCGCATTGAAGGTGTTCGTCTCGCTCAAGGCCCATGCGCCCAGAGACGTTGCCGTGTACGGTGCGGCCGAGGTGCGCGATGCGCTGCAAAAGGGCGCCGCTGCGCAGGCCATCGAAGTGTGGCCGGCATGGGTGCCCGCGCTAGACGATCCGAAGCAGTCGCGCGTTGTCGGCGACGTCGCTTTGCAGGCGCCGCCCGGACAAGTGAAGGGATCGGCGCCCATGCTCGGCATCTGGCAGATGGCCATCCCGAAGGACGCCCGGCACGCTGCGCTGGCCCACGCGTTCCTCGCGTACCTGAGCTCGCATGAGACGCAGACGCGTCTGGCCGCGATGGGCATTCCTCCCACCCGCAAGAGCGTGTTCGAAGACCCCGCGCTGGTGAAGCAGTTCCGTTGGTACCCGGATCAATTGAAGGCGCTCGAAGCGGGCCGCGCACGTCCGCGGGTCAAGAACTGGGAGCAGATCGAAAGCCTGCTGGGCGATTCGCTGCAACTGGCGCTCATCGGACAACTCACGCCGGAGGTGGCGCTGCGACAGGCGTCGCAGAAAATCGCACCGGTGATTGCCACCGCGGCCAACTGATCACGCCACACGGACATTTGACGATTCCATGAGCGCTGTGCGTCGCGGGTTGCCCTTGGTCTGGCTCGTTGGACCGGCGTTCGCCGTGATTGCCGTGCTGGCGTTGTATCCGGTGCTGCAAGTGCTGGTCGATTCGTTCTTTCATGTCGACTACGCTTCCGGGCGCCGGGTATTCGCGGGCCTGAGGAATTATCGGGCGGTACTCGCCGACGACAACTTTTCGGCGAGCTTCTTCAATACGGTGCACTTCACCGTTGTCGCATCGATATGCGAGGTGGCGCTCGGCGGTGCGTTGGCGCTGTTGTTCTCGCGGGTGTTTCGCGGGCGGCGCTTCGTCATGCCGTTGCTGATCCTGCCGATGATGCTCTCGACGCTCGTGTGCTCGGCCATCTGGCGCAACTGGCTGAATTTCGGCGGGTTCCTGAACGCATGGCTCGCGAAGTTCGGCATGCCCGGCGTGCCATGGCTCTCGGATCCGGGCATGGCGATCTGGTCGCTCATTCTCGTGGACGTCTGGCAATGGACACCGATGGCGTTTCTCATCGTTCTCGCGGGCATTCAGTCCATCGATTCCGAGTTGTACGAGGCGGCGCGCACCGACGGCGCGAACGAGTGGCAACGTCTGCGCGACATCACGCTGCCGTTGCTCGTGCCGCAGTTCGTACTCGCGTTGCTGTTGCGCTCGATCGACACGTTTAAGCTCTTCGACAAGGTCTATGCGCTCACTGGCGGTGGTCCGGGGAATGCCACGCAGACGTTGTCGACCTATGTCTATGACACAGGCTTTCGTTTTTTCAGTGTGGGACCGGCCGGTGCGGCTTCGGTGTTGATGTTGCTCGTGGCGTCGGTACTGGTGTCGGTCAACGTGTGGATGTCGATTCGTCAGCCGAGGGCGCGATGAACGGTATGACCGATCGTATGACGAACGCCGTTCCTTCCACCGCTTCCACCGCTTCCGCCGCTTCGGGGATGGGTGCGAATCCTGCAACTGCGCACCCCTCGCAGGCTAGGCAGACGGGCGCGCCCGCGTTTCGCGCGTCGAGACAGCACGCGGCGCTCTGGGCGTTGCGTATGGCTGCGCTGATCCTGATGCTCCTGCCGTGTGTCTGGATGGTCGGCGCGGCGTTCATGCCGACGCTGGAGCGGCTCGAACGTCCCCTCGCCCTGTGGCCGCACGCGCCGACGTTGCAGCACTTCCAGGTGGTATGGGAGAGCGGCATCGGTCGTCAGATGCTCAACTCGCTGCTCGTGAGCGTCGGCACGACGTTGCTTTCGCTCACGCTGGCGTTTCCGGCGGCATATGCGCTGGTGCGCCTGCGGTTTCCGGGGCGTCTCGACATCGTGTTTCTGATGCTCGTGCTCGCCGTTAAGCTGATGCCGCCGATTACCGTGGCCGTGCCGCTGTTTTCGTTGGCGAAAACACTGCACCTGCTCGATTCCGAAGTCGGCCTCATGCTGGTGTATCAGGTGTACACATTGCCGCTCGCCATCTGGATGCTGCTCTCGTTCGTGCGGGAGATTCCGGTGGATTACGACGAGGCCGCCTGTATCGATGGCGCTGGACTCGTCCAGCGACTCGTTCACATCATGCTGCCGCTATGCGCGCCCGGGCTGGTAGCCACGGCGATTTTCGTGCTGATCGCCGCCTGGAACGAATTTCTGCTCGCCTTGTTGTTTGTCTCGTCGCCGAGCCGCTTTACGTTGCCGCTTGCCGTGGCAGGTTACGTGACGGAGAACGGCATCGACTGGGGCGATCTGATGAGCGTGGGGGTGATGGCGTCGCTGCCCACGCTCGCGCTCGCCGGATACGTGCAGCGGTATTTGCTGCATGGCTTTTCCGGCGGACTCAAATGATCGTCAGGGGAGTCGGTTCGCTGGCGTGAGGCCGCAGCTATGGCGTACCACGCGGGCGACCGGCACGACGCGGGTGCGGGACGCACCGGAATAGGCGTTCCTCCGCTCGATGAGCATGTCGGTCGCGGCGTCGGCCAGCGCATGAGTATCTTGCGCGATGGTGCTGAGCTGGTAGTTCTCGTAGCTCGCCGCAGGAATGTCGTCGAAGCCGACGATACGCACGTCTTCCGGCA
Organism: Pandoraea vervacti; assembly: GCF_000934605.2. Lineage (NCBI taxonomy): Bacteria > Pseudomonadati > Pseudomonadota > Betaproteobacteria > Burkholderiales > Burkholderiaceae > Pandoraea > Pandoraea vervacti. The sequence continues at coordinate 1,820,044 of NZ_CP010897.2, forward strand.
CGCGCATCGCGAAGTGTCGGCGAGCCGTATCGATGAAGCCGAGCGCCAGCAGGTCGGACGAACAGAAGACGCCGTCGGGCCGCGAGGCCTGCGAGAGCAGGGCGTGCGCGGCCGCTACGCCGCACTCGTAGGTGTCGCCGGTCGTGCCGTGCGTGTCGACGCGGTGTACGCGATGCGGGTCGGCGTTGGCAATGTGCCGGGTCGCGCGCAGGAAGCCGGCGCAACGCGCCTTGCCGTTGTAGCTCGGCCGCGTCGGCCCGACGAAAGCCAGACGGGTAGCGCCGGCGTCGATCAGCATGTGCGCCGCGAGGCTGGCGCCTGCGGCGTTGTCGCTCACGGCGACATCGGCGCCCGGCAGATTCGATGCGCGGTTGATCATCACTACCGGGATTTCGCCTTCGAGGTATTGGCGCGCGAGGCCGAGTGGGGGGGACGCGGAGGTCATGACGACGCCGCCGATCCGGTAGCTCAGCAGCATGTCCAGCGATTGCCGGATCTGCACCGGATCGTCGGCATTCACCACGATGGGGGTGAGCTTGTGGCGTCCGAGCGCGGCAATAATGTGTGCGAGGAGCTTCGCACGGAACGGGTTTTCGAACCCGGCGGTGACGACCCCGACCATGCTGCTGCGTTGCATGATCATCTCGCGCGCGATCAGGTTGACCTGATAGCCGAGCGAGCGGGCAGCTTCCATAACGCGCTCCCGGGTCTCGGGGGCGATGCTGGCCGTGGGCGAGAAAGCGCGCGATACGGCGGAGCGCGAGACGCCCGCGTGACGAGCGACATCGGCGGCGGTGACCCAGGACGTTTGTTTCTTCGGCATGGCGTGGCGAGTAAGGAGACGCAAAGCTTGCTTCGCGCAGCGTGCCCGAAGAAAAGGGCAGGAAGATGACGACGAAACGAGAGGCAACGGTAACACGTACGATGCCGGTCGCCAGACGGCGCCGGGGAATGATTTCTCATGAACCTGATGCCTATTGAGTCGACCGGCGCGGGCATGGCCGGCTGGATGACAACGCTGCCCGACGATATCGCGCTCAATCGTCTGACGTTGCCCGGCAGTCACGATACCTGCGCTTATACCGTGGACGACGCACTCGTCAAAACACAAGGGGCGAGCCTTGCCGTCCAATTGGCGCGCGGTGTGCGGGCGCTCGACATTCGCTGCCGTCACGAAGACGATGCGTTTCACATCAACCATCAGCGCGTTGCATTGGGGTTGAGGTTCGACGATGTCGTCGCGACGTGCGCGGCGTTCTTCGCGCGGCACCCCGGCGAGTGCATCGTCATGTCGATCAAGGACGAATGTGGCGATCGGCACTGCTCGCGCAGTTTCGCGCAGACCTTTGCCGCTTACGTCGAGCGCTACGCCGCGCACGTGCGATGGTATCTGGGCGACACGATTCCTATGCTTGGCGACGTGCGGGGGCGCATTGTGGTGCTGCGGCGCTTTGCTCGTTCGCACACGGCCAGCGAAGCGCTGGGCATCGATCTCACGGCGTGGCCGGATAACGCAACGTTCGATATCGACGCGCCCGGGGCTTCGTTCACGATTCAGGACGAGTACCGCGTGCCGATCGAGCGCGCCATCGACTACAAATTTCGCCGCATCGACGCATTGCTCGGGCAGACGGCGCGCCTTGCGGCGCAACGCTGGGTGCTCAATTTTTGCAGCGGCACCGGCATGGGCGCGAATCCCTTTCGCGTCGCGTGCGGCGGCGCACGCGACGATCAGCGCGGAATCAACGCCATGCTGCTCGCGCGGTTGGCTGCATATTCGGGGCCGTGCGGCACGTTGATGCACGATTTTTGCGAACACGCCGATTGGGCGCTCGTTCGGGAACTGGTCGCGCGCAATGCTTGGCTGGCAGCGCGAGTCATCTAACGATGACGCCCCGAGTGCGCAGTGCAGTATGGCAACCAAAGGCGCGAAGCAAGCCGTCAAATATCAGGCCGACTACATCTTCTGGAAGGCGTCTTGAGAGCATCTGACGCCAAAGGCCATTCTCGGACAACGTAGAACGCAGTCGATCTTCGACGGTATGTCAGACATGCCGTCGAGCAATTCCGAGAGGCGCCCGTGCACGAAACGACGAACGAGTTTTGGCGCCTGCGATGCGCGTGTCAAGAACTGCATTCCCACAACGAAGGGCTGGAATGATTGGGGCCGCAACTATAGGCCGCGTGCCGAGATCACCAATGGCTCATGGAAATCCCGCCCCGAAAAAACGAAAAGGGGTTGCGATTTCTCGCAACCCCTTCTGTATTCTGGTAGGCCGTGCAGGATTCGAACCTGCGACCAACGGATTAAAAGTCCGCTGCTCTACCAACTGAGCTAACGACCCAACGAAGAAAAAGATTATAGCGTCGGGGTCGTTATAGTGTCAATACTTCTGGGACGCAGATGTGTCCGATTAGCGGGCTTTTCTCGCGGTTGTGCGCAATTCGTGCTCAAACGCTGCGCTCAATGCGCCACATCTGATACTTGAATGCGCAGATGCCGCCCACGAGAATTGCGCCGATCGCCACGAACGAACCGAGCGCCAGCGTCGATACGCCCGACAAGCCCTGGCCTACGGTGCAGCCCAGCGCCGTCACGCCGCCGAACCCCATCAACACACCGCCCACCATGTGATTGGCCGTGTCCTCGGTTCCCTGAAAGCCTTCCCAGCGAAAATTGCGTGATACCAGCGCATAGACGAACGATCCCGCGATCACGCCCAGCACGCTGGAGATGCCCAGCGTGATGACGTTGCTCGTGTCGCTCCACATCATCAGCCAGTAAAGCGTGTAAGCCAGCGGCGAGACGAACGACAGGGCTTCCATCTTCCCGGAGTTCGTCGCCACGAAACTCTCTTCGAGCGTGTTCGGATTTTCAGCCACGTAGCCGACGTTGCCCGACACGTACCACAGCGCCACGATGATCGCGCCCACGACGAGCCCGCCGAGCCAATTGTCGAACGTCCAGAATTCACGACGGGCGACGGCGGCAATCACAAAGGCGCCGCCGATCACCACACCGAGGATGAGTTGTGCACGATGCACGTCGCCGCCGAACACGCCGCCAAGCAACGTCGGCAGATCCTGTGACGTCGCAAACGTCGTTTGCACGCTGTCGAGCGCCGCGACGCGCAATACGGCGAACAGACCCTTGAGCGTCATGTAAGCCGACACGCCGATCATCACGAACACGAGCAACGATTTCAGGTTGCCGCCGCCGATGCGCACCAGCGTCTTGCTGCCGCAACCGGAAGCGAGCACCATGCCCACGCCGAAGCACCACCCCCCAACGAGATAGGACAGCCACGTAAAGCGCGGCGTCGTATAAATCGCCTTGACCGGGTCGATGATGCCTTGCGACGCCATCACGCCGGTGCCGATCGTGGCGACGCCGATGGCGAGCCACCACATGCGCATGCGATTCCAGTCGCCGATATTGACGATGTCCGAGAGCGCGCCCATCGTGCAGAAGTGGGTGCGTTGAAGCACGGCCCCGAACACGAAGGCCAGTCCGAAGGTGAGCCACACGACAGTGTGGGAGAGGGCGGTGAGATCGACGTCGGTCATGAGGCGAGAGGACGATAGCGGCCGTGCCCGGCCGTTCGATACATGGATGCGGGCCACGGGGCGCGGCCGGCTTTGTTGTTATCAGACATGTCGCACAGCCAGGTGCGCGTACCTGTCGCGGACACGGTCGTCATGACGTGGCAGTGCCATGATGGCCCGCCCGCATCCCCTGAGACGCCGCGCCTCGAACGTTTGGAAAGTCCGTATTCTACTTGAGGTCTCGCGCGTGTCCGGCAAAGCCGACGCAATTGGAGGGCGAAACAGGGCAGGGAGGATGTCGGGAGGGCCGGGAGGATGGATGAGGGCTGAAGATGCTGAAAACGACAACGCCGCCCAAAGGCGGCGTCGTACGCATGACGAGAGACCGGAGCGGGAGATCGGTTCGCGCAATCTCCCGAGGCAGGTCTTACTTCGGATTCGGCCAGCGCTTCTTGGCGTCCGCGGCCGATTGGCTGTTCGGATACTTGGCCAACAGGTCGTTATACGCCTTTTTCGAGACGGCCACTTGCCCGGCCGCTGCAGCATTGCTGGCGATCGCCATCAGCGCTTCGGCAGCCTTGGGGCTATCCGGGTATTTCGTCACGATGCCTTGCAGCGTCGCGGTCGAGCCCTTCAGATCGTTGTTGGCGTACTGCGAATTGCCAAGCCAGAACAACGCTTCAGGCTGATACGGGCTGCCCGGATACTTCGCGGTGAAGGTCCGGAAATCCGTTTGCGCCCCTTTGTAGTCACCCTTGCGGAATTTGTCGAGCGCGGCGTCGAAAACTTCCTTCTCGCCCGGTTGGACGGTGCCGGTGACGCCACCGACGGTCATCTGCTGAGGTTCGAATTTCTTCAACCGGCCATCGAGGTCGGTATAGAAGTCCTTCTGACTCTGTTGCAGGTTGGCAAGCTGGTTTTTCAGATCTTCGTTCTGGCCGCGCTGGTCGGCCAGATCACGTTGCAACTGCTGGATCTGGTTGTTCAAATCCAGCACGTTGCGCGTGAGCCCCTCGATCCGCTGCTTGTCCGAATCCAGACGGCTGCGGATATCGAGGATCGCTTTGCGCGCCTCGTCGTCGTCGAACAATCCGGCATGCGCGAGCGGGCTCAGCACCGAAGTGCCGAGCGTCACCGCGCAAATCATGTTTTTAAGCAAACGAGACGTCATAACGATTCAATCAATAAGCCAGGTCGACGCGACGGTCCTGAGCCCAGGTGGCTTCGTCGGTACCCGTAGCCTTTTCCTTGCCCAGCGACACGGCTTCCATCTGGCTGGCGTTCGCGCCCAGTGCCGTCATCGTCTTCAGAACGGCTTCCGCACGCTTCTGACCCAGCGCCAGGTTGTACTCGCTCGTACCGCGCGGGTCGGTGTTGCCTTGCAGCAGCACGCGACGTTGCGAGTACTTCGTCAGGAAAGCCGAGTGGGCCTGGAGCAGCGGGGTGTACTGCGAATCGACGCTGTACGAATCGAAGCCGAAGTACACGCTGCGCTTGGCGAGCGGGCCGTTCGGGTTATTCAGTTCGTCGGCCGAAGCGTCGACGGGGGCGACGGCGCGGGCGTCGGTCGTGGTTTGACCCTTGTTGGCGTTAGCCTGGTCGTCGAGCTTCACGCCCGACGAGCAAGCGGCCAGCGCGGCCAGCGAAGAGATGGCGAGGATATTACGAAGCAGGGAACTCATATGAGCCTCCGAGTGATGTTGCTGTTGATGTTATTGCATGAAAGGGCCCCAGGAGGGTTCGCGAACTTCCCCTCCCCGAACCTGAAGAATCTGCCGGGTTTGCCCGTCCACCGAGACTGCCGCAAGAACCTTCCGGCCCCCCGACTGCGTTGCATAAAGAATGTACTTGCCGTTCGCGGCAAAACTCGGTGACTCGTCGTGGCTGGTGTCGGTCAGAGCCGTAACATCGCCAGTACTCATATCCTGCACGCACAGCTTGAATCCGCCACCCTGACGCGCGATGAACGCGAGCAACTTGCCGTCGGGACTGATTCGCGGGCTGACGTTGTAACTCCCCTTGAAAGTGACGCGCTGCGCGCCGCCTTCACTCTCGCCACCGGCCGGCATTTTGTAGATTTGCGGACCACCGCCACGATCGCTCGTGAAGAAAATCCATTTGCCGTCCGGGGAATACTGCGGTTCGGTGTCGATCGCGCCGCTGCGCGACAGACGTTTGAGGCCGCCGCCATTGGCGTTGACCTGATAAATCTGCGTGTTGCCGTCGCGCGAGAGCGCCACGGCGAGCTTGCTGCCGTCCGGCGACCATGACGGCGCCGAGTTGTTGCCCTTCTCGTTGGCGAGCACGGCGCGGCGACCGCTGGGCAGATCGTGGATGTACACGACCGGCTTGCGCTTCTCGAACGAGACGTAGGCGACCTTGATGCCGTCCGGCGACCAGGCCGGCGAGATGATCGGCTCACGGCTGTTGAGCGCGACGCGCGCATCCTGACCGTCCGAGTCGGAGATCTGCAACTGATAGTTCGGACCGTTATGCAGCACGTACGACAGACGCGTGGCGAATACGCCGCGATCGCCCAGCAACTTCTGATAGATGTAGTCGGCGATCTTGTGCGCGGTCAGGCGCAGGTTCGCCTGCGAGGAGGTGAGGGCCAGCCCGCCGAGCGGTTGTCCGTTCACGGCGTCGTAAAGACGGAAGCTGACCTGGAAGTTGCCGTTGCCTTGCGGAACGATGGTGCCGGAGACGAACGCATTCGCACCCTTGGCGCGCCAGGTGCCGAGGTCGACCGAATCGTCCACGCCGACGGTGGCGCCGCCCGTGTCGATCTGGTTGAAGCGGCCGCTGTTGCTCAGGTCGGCCTTGACCACGGACACGATGTCCGTCGGTGCGGTGCCCTTGAAGTTCGACACGGCGATCGGGTAGCGGTTACTACCGACGCCAGTGATGTCGACGGTCAGCGGTGTCTGCGCATGGGCGATCGTGCAAGCCGCGGTGAGCCAGGTGGCCACCAGCGCACGCCATGCATATTGACTGGAGATTCGCATGCGTTCGTTTGGTCAGTTACGCGGTGCAAGGGCCATTTTTACCACATTCGAGTGAAAATGGACTCACAACGCTCGGTTTTCGTTCCCGTTTGACAACACCGTCAACCCTTCGGGCTGAAGCGGAGATTGACGCTCGGGGGGGCTTTGCCGTTCGTGTCGCGCGGCAACGGGTCGGATTTGGTGATGGCGGCCTGCACGGCGGCATCCCAGGCGGGGTTGCCGCTGGACTTGACCAGCTGCATCGAAAGTACGCTGCCATCCGGAGCAAGACGCACCGCAACGACGGCCGTGGGGTTGCCATCGGTGTCGCCGCCATAGGCAATATTCGGCTTGACCTTGGCGCGCACCCGGTCGGCGTACCCCGCCGATGCCGTGCCGCCAGCGCCCGAGCCGGTACCGCCCGCCTGCGAGCCCAGACCGTTGCCGGTCGCGCCCGGAGTTCCGCCAGCCATGCCGCGCAACGAGGCCAGACGATCGGCCTTCGCCGCCTCTGCCGCCTTTTGCGCCGCCGCTTCCTTCGCGGCCTTGGCCTTGGCTGCCTTGTCTTCCGCAGCCTTCTTCTCGGCGTCGGCCTTCTTTTGCGCGTCTGCCTGTTGCTGCTTGAGTTGTTCTGCCTTCTTGGCCTCTTCGTCCTTCTGACGCTTCTCGTCGGCCTTCTTCTGATCAGCCAGCTTTTGCTGTCGCGCGGCTTCGTCGGCCGCCGCCTTCTTGCGCGCCAGTTCGGCTGCGGCCTGCTGCTCGGCGAGTTGCTTCTGCTTGAGCGCTTCCTGACGCGCCTTTTCCTGCTGCGCTTCGAGCAGGCGCGCCTGCTCGGCGGCCTGCTGTTCCTGCTTGCGTTTCTTTTGCTGCAGCGCGATATCGGCGTCTTCTTCCGGCGGTGCAGGCGCGGCCACGGCCGGCGGTGCCGGCGTCGGCGGCGGGGTTACGACCTGCGGTGTCGGCTCGGCGACCTCGGACGGGGTCCACAACTCCGCTTCGGAGCCGGCCGGCGAACTGTTCTGCCAGCGCATGCCGTAGAAGAGCAGCGCGAACAGCAGCGCGTGCATGAGCAGCGCGAGCAGGAATGCCCGCCCCGTGCCGCGCTCGGCGTTGCGCGGTCCAATAGGTCGATCGGGACGATCAGGACGATCAGAACGAACGGGGCGGCCCGGCTGGGCGACGGTGCGACTCATTTCTGCTTGACGAGCAGGCCCACGCGCTTCACGCCCTGAGCCTTGAGATCGGACATCACGTTCATGACGATTTCGTACTTCACCGACTTGTCGGCGGCAATGACGACCGGCTGATCCGGATTCGCCGCCTGGCGGCCTTGCAGGAAACCGGTCAGATCGCCGGCGCTCATACGCTGTTCGATGGTGTTCTCACCATCCTTGTAGCGCACCAGCATGCGATTGTCCGCTTCGATATTGACGACCACCGGCGGTGTCTGTTGCTGCGGGCTCGCGTTGGCGACGCTCGGCAGATTGACGATCGACGGCGCGACCAGCGGGGCGGCCACCATAAAGATGACCAGCAGCACCAGCATCACGTCGATGTACGGTACGACGTTGATGTCCGCCATGGCGCGACGGCCGCGGCGAGCGTTGCGCATAGAACCTGCCATGTCTCGGCGCTCCCGGAATGCTTAGTGAATCTGCCGTTGCAGGATGTTGGAGAATTCTTCGATGAAGCTCTCGAAGCGGATCGACAGCCGGTCGATGTCGGTGGCGAAGCGGTTGTAGGCAACCACGGCAGGGATAGCGGCGAACAGACCGATGGCCGTGGCCACCAGCGCTTCCGCGATACCCGGCGCCACATTGGCGAGCGTGGCTTGTTGCACGTTCGAGAGGCCGCGGAATGCGTTCATGATACCCCACACCGTACCGAACAGACCAATGTACGGGCTGACCGAGCCGACCGATGCGAGGAACGGTAAATTGGCTTCGAGGGCGTCCATTTCACGTTGATAGCAGGCGCGCATGGCACGGCGAGCGCCGTCCAGAATCGCATGCGGATCGTTCAGACCTTTCTCGCTCGCCTTGATGTACTCGCGCATGCCCGATTCGAAGATGCGTTCGAGCGAACCCGTCTGATGGCGGTTGTTCAGTGCGCTTTGGTACAACGCCTGAAGGTCGCCGCCGGACCAGAAGTCACGCTCGAAGCGCTCCGTCTGGGTGCGGGCACGGCGGATCGCGAAGATCTTGCGAAAGATATGCGTCCACGAGAGCAGCGAGAGCAGCAGCAGCAAGCCCATGACTGCCTGGGCGAGCACGCTGGCATGCATGACCAGCGAAATGATGGAAAGGTCTTGATCGGGCATGGTGTGGTTATTGACTGACCGGAATTTTTGTCCCTGGCTTCAGGCGGCTGCCGCGCGGGCAGAGGCATTCGCCAGGGTGTTGGCCGCCTTGGCGGCCGATTGCATGGCGTGACGGACGTGCGCGGGAATCTTGCCGGGGCGCAACGTCGCGGCGGCCACGCAGCCGATTTTGATGCTGCCGCGCGCCAACAGTTCGCTGGTGCCGTCCGGCGCGTCGCGCCACGCTTCCTGAAGGAAATCGACCGAGGCGCCGCCGATACGGTCAATGCGGCTTTTCACGACGACGAGGTCGTCGAGCCGGGCCGGGCTCAGATAGTCGACGGCAGTGGCGCGCACAATAAAGATCATTCCAGTATTGCGGGCCAGTTCAAGTTGTTCGATGCCAAGCGAACGGAGCCATTCGGTTCGGGCCCGTTCGAAGAATTTTAAATAGTTGGCGTAGAAGACGACGCCTCCGGCGTCCGTGTCCTCGTAGTAAACGCGAATTGACCAACTGGTATCAAAATCAGCCATGCCGCGCATTGTATCGGAACGGAGCGGTAACGCCAGTCACGGAAACAGAATTTTTCAAACAAGCGTGATACCGATTTGTTTACGAGCGATTATTGCAACCGTTCTGCCGCACCAAAGTGGGGAGAGTGGGCGCTAACGCCCCGTGTGACGGGGGATTGCGCTAGCGTGTGAGCCCGGGCCGTCTCTATAATGATGGCTCGCAAGCCCCCTGTATTTCAGACAAGACCGCCGCGTGCGCACGCCTGCGTCGCGCGCCCTCCGGTCTCTCATAGTGCTCAACCTGCGAGGCCTTTGAATTGACTTCCCCCACAACGCAATCTTCCACCCTTCGCGTCGCCTTCCTCGGGCTCGGCGTGATGGGTTATCCGATGGCGGGTCACCTCCAACGCGCCGGTCATACGGTGACGGTCTATAACCGTACGGCCGCCAAGGCACAGCAATGGGCCAGCGAGTACGGCGGTTCGGCTGCCGCAACGCCTGCGCAGGCGGTGCGCGACGCGGACATCGTGGCCGCCTGCGTGGGCAACGACGACGACCTTCGCAGCATCGTGCTCGGCGAGCATGGGGCGTTCGCGGGCATGAAAGCCGACGCCGTTTTCGTCGACCACACCACGGCCTCGGCCGACGTGGCGCGCGAGCTTTACGCCGCGGCGCGCGAAAAGGGCTTGCATTTCGTCGACGCGCCGGTCTCCGGCGGCGAAGCCGGCGCCAAGAACGGCGTGCTCACGATCATGTGCGGTGGCGACGCCCCGGCATTCGAGCGCGTGCGCGCAACGCTGGGCGCCTATGGCCGCGCGGTGACCCGTATTGGCGAAGCCGGGGCCGGTCAGTTGGCCAAGATGGTCAATCAGATCTGCATTGCCGGTCTCGTACAGGGACTCTCGGAGGCCATCAACTTCGGCCAGCGCGCGGGACTGGATATGCCGCTCGTGCTCGACGTCATCAACAAGGGGGCCGCCGCCAGCTGGCAGATGGACAACCGCGGCCAGACGATGATCGACGGGAAGTTCGACTTCGGCTTCGCCGTGGACTGGATGCGCAAGGATCTGGGACTGTGTCTGGCAGAAGCGCAGCGAAATGGCGTGTCGTTGCCGGTGACCGCGCTCGTCGATCAGTTCTATGGCGACGTTCAGGCACTGGGCGGTTCGCGCTGGGATACGTCCAGCCTGATCCACCGACTGCGCGTGTTGTCGGGCAAAGCGTAAGCGCGGCAAACCCTTGCGCGGCGTCCGATAGCGGACGGACCGGGTTCGGCGCCTGCCTGACCTCTTCCGTCCGCTTTTTGTTGGCCGGGTATCAAATATTCGAAATATCTCCGGGTTTGTCTGCAATCGTCGGAATAGACGATTGGCACTAGAATGCGGAAAACGGGACGTCGCGGCGCGACGGCACTTCGACGTGGCAGCTTGGGAGTGGGCTGGGGCGGTGGCGTGTCGGCGTGACAGAGCAGGGAGACCGCCGCGAGCGATAACGATCCAGAACACAACTCGACCCCGAGATCCAACCGACATGAGCAATCAGTCGAACGCCGCGGCCGTCCGCGCATTTCGTATCCTCGAAATTCTCAGCGCCTCCGGCGCGCCGATGACCCTCGCGGAAATCGTGGGCGCGATCGGCCTGCCGAAGCAGACGGTGCATCGCATCCTCAAGCAACTGGAAGCAGCCTGGCTCGTTTCCCGCGAGGCGGGCAGCCGGCACTATGAGCCGTCGTCGCGCGTGCGCGCCATGGCCGTCAATGCGCTGATGCACGTGGGGCCGGCGGCGGCGCGTCACGCCATTCTTCAGCAACTGGTCGAAAAGCTCGGCGAGACTTGCAACCTGTCGATGCTCTCGGGGGACGACCTCGTCTACCTCGACCGTGTGGAGACCGACTGGTCGCGCCAGCTCAAGCTTTCCCCCGGCTCGCGCGTGCCGCTGCACTGCACGGCAAGCGGCAAGTTACTGCTCGCCTTCCTGCCGAGGGCCCGACGCGAGAAGCTGATCGCGCACCTGCCGTTGCGCCCGCGTGCCGAGAACACCATTACCGATCTGGAAGATCTGCGCGCCGAGTTGGTCGAGACACGCAAGCGTCGGGTCGGGACGAATAACGAGGAGCACGTACCGGGCATGATCGCCGTGGCCGTGCCGGTGATGCTCGACCGCAATCGCGCCTGTGCCGCGATCGCGGTGCAGGCCAGTGCCCAGCATTGCACGCTGGAAACGCTGATGACCTTCCTGCCGGCGCTTCGGAACGCCGCCGAAGCCATGGCGGCGACCTTCAACGAGTAAGCGCCGAGGAGGCAGGGGGATAAATGCCCTCTGTCGTCTTTTTGGCGCTGACCGACGCTCGGCCGGGCTTATCGATCCTTATTGTCCTTTACCGTCGACGCGGCTCCCCGAGGCGCTGGCCGTCTCGGGCATCGCGGGCGTCGCGGACGTCGATGATGCCGACGATGCCGACGGGATGCCCGGCGCCAGCGCTTCGAACACCTGCTCGAGTTGTGTCGCGCCTTGCCTGGCTTCGGCGCGCACGCGCGGTCCGATGAAGACCGGATCGAGAATCAGGAACAGCAAGTTGGGCGTGCGGTACATGAAGTCTCGCTCGAAGCGGGTACCCGTGCCGTCCGGGGTGAGCTTGTAGCGGACTTCGCCCGACGGACGCCGGTTCACTTCTCCCTCGATACGCCATTCGAATGGCGGGTTCGCCTCGATCACTTTCCAGTGAAGAATGCCGTGTCGGCCTGCGAGCCGGAATTCCTCGGCGACTTCCTCGCCGACCTCGAGCGGATGATCGGTCGCCCCCTGGACGGTGAGCGACGCCGGATGCCACTTCGGCCAGTTCGCCGGCGTGGTCGCATAGTCGTACACGACTTGCGGCGGCGCACGTAACGTGACTACGCTCACCACATGCGTCGTGCGCTCGAACGGCAGGGGAAGCAGCGAGAGCAGGGCGACGATGGCCACCGCCCCGAGCAGGAACAGGAAGGCTCGCTTCATCGGTGCGCGCTCACGCACCGGCAGGCGAATCGAGTTCGACATCGACCATCAGGTCGTCGGCAAGACTTTCCAGAACCTCCCGCAGCGACTCGGTGCTCACGCTGGCCGGCACGTGCAGTCGCGCGGTGGCTCGAAAGAGCGTGCCGCCCGACATCGAGCCTTCGACACATTCGGTCGCCAGTTCGTCAATCGAGATGCCCCGCGTGAACAGCATGTGCGAGATTTCCTTGACGATGCCCGGATGATCCTGTCCGACGAGATCGAGCTGCAGCGTGCGGGCTGCCGGATCGGCGGCAGCGCTTTGCGCCCGGGTGACCGAGATTTGCAGACCCTGCGTTTCCAGCCCGTGCATGGCCTGGGTGAGGGCATCGGCCCGATCGTCGGGAACTTGCAGATGGATGATGCCGGCGAACTGGCCGGCGAGATTGGCGAGACGGCTTTCCAGCCAGTTGGCGCCGGCGGCGGTGGCGCGATCGGCGATCGCGTTGACCAGACCCGGGCGATCCGGACCGATCACGTTGAGAATCAGGGACGTCGTCATCACAGGCTCCGTCGAAACTGAGGGGGCAAGAGGCGGCGCAGGCGGCGCGCTCGTCCCCCGGCGTGGTCCGACGTGCGCAGCAGGCTCAAGTGTAGTGCAATCGCGGGGTGCGCCGCTACGGCGGGTAACGCCGGATGTGACGACCGTCGCTCTCGTTCTGTCGTTCTCGTTCTGCGGTCCTCGTTCCGTGCGACCAGTGACTTACCCGGGATCCGCCGCCATCGCGAGCAGCGCGATGACCGTAGCGTCGTCCGTCTGTGCGAAATCGTTGTAGGCCACGCTAACGGCGTAGAAAGGTTGCGGGGTCTGCAGGCAGACGACGGCGTCGGCCAGCGCGTTCAGCCGTTGGATGGCGTCCCGTGCGCCGACCGGCGCGCAAGCCACCAGCGGCGTTGCGCCCAGGCGCCGCATCGCCCGCAATGCCGCCGTCATGGTCGCTCCGGTCGCAATGCCGTCATCGACCACGACGACCGGTCGTCCCGCGACATGCGGCGCGCCGCGCCCCGGCGTATAGGCCTGACGCCGTTGCTGGATCAGCGCGCGCTGCCGCGCGGTTTCGTGCGAGAGGTAAGTGCCGGTCGCGCCTAGCGACAGCGCGTGATCGGCGAGGAAGATGCCGCCGAACTCGTCGACCGCGCCCACGGCGAGCTCGGCGTGATGAGGCGCGCGCAGCTTGTGCGCGAGCAGGACGTCGAGCGTGCCGTTCAACTGACGGGCGATGGGCATGGCGACGGGCACGCCACCGCGCGGGATGGCGAGCACCAGCGGCGGTGCGCAACGAGAGAGCGCCTCGTGTGCGGCAAGCGCTTCGGCCAGTGCGTGGCCTGCGGCGGCACGATCGAGAAAAGACGCAGCGGCAGGCATGTCAGGCATGGTGAGCGTGCGGTGGCAAGTCCGACGAGTCAGTTAGGGGAATCCATCCGGTTCCGCTATCGTAACGCCGCAGCCTCACGCGCGTTTGCGGCGCTGCGCGATGCCGTCAGGCCCGGCGGCCCCTCCTCGCCTGCTTTGCCCCGGATGTCTCGCCACCGATCTCATCGGACAAGCAACTCCGGCACCGTTCCGACCAGCAGCGTGACGCCGGAGCAGGCCAGCAGCGCAAGCACCATGCGGCGAAACGCGTGATCCGAGAGAAATCTGTACGCCCATGCGCCGATCAGCGTCGGCACGATCATCGACGGCACGGCGATCGCAAACACGTGCAGCGTTTGCACGGTGATCACGCCATGCACGGCATAAAGCGTAACGGTAAGGGTGTGCATGACGATGAAGAAGATCTGCATGACGGCGCGCTGCGTGTCCTTGTCCCAGCCGCGTAGCGTGCACCACAGCGTCGGGGCTACGCCGACGAGCCCGCCGATGCCGCCCATGACCCCGCCGACGAAGCCCACGATGCCGTCGGCCGTACGTCCACCGTGTTGAATCCGCGGCAGGCGTGCCGCGAGCAGGAGGACCGTGCAGTAGATGACGAGGATCGCCCCGATGCCCGCGCGAAACCACACAGGGTCCAGGTAGCGCAGGATCCACACGCCTACGGGCACGCCGACCAGTCCGCAGAGCACGAACGGCGCCAGACGATCGAGCGGCGCCGCGCGACGCGCCGCGCGCAGCGCCAGCAACTGGCCGACGAGCGAGCAGAAGGCGGCCAGCGGGCCGGCGAGCGTTGGCGGCAGCGACCAGGCCCAGAAGGAGAGGGCCACCAGGCTGAAGGCGAAGCCGGACAGGCCTTGTACGAAGCCGGCAACGCAGGCGCCGACAATGAGGGGGACGAGATGAAGCGAAGGATCGACGGTCATGGTTTATTGTTTTCCGCCGACATTATGCTGTGATCCCGCATCGAGATGAATCGGGCCGCGTTCCCGATGGCGTGCCTGGTGCGGCGAACTATGCCCCGAGCGTCTGTGTCCCTGGCTGCCACCGCTGCCATGCCGCAACGACCATCGTGCCCGCGACGATGCCGAGCGCCGCGCCCGCCAGCGCATCGCTGGTCCAGTGATACGCGGACGCGAGCTGCCCGAAGGCGGTCAGGGCAATGGCGATTGCGCACGGCAGACGAAGTGCGCGGTGACGTAGCGCTAGCACGGTCGTGAAGGCAAGCATCACGGTGAGGTGTCCGGACGGGAACGACGCGAACGCCTGGTCGCCGCCGCCAAAGAGCCGGAACTCGAATACGCCGTCGCGCAGATACGACGGATTGTCACGGATCCACGTGGCAGGCCACGTTCGGCCGAATACGAACTTCAGCGCCTGTTTGGCCAGACTGCCGACGCCGACCGCCCCGGCAGCCAGCCACAGTGTGATTGCCCACGCCGGCAGCTTGCGACGCCAAAGCAGCGCGACGCCAAGGAGGACAAACGCTGGCCATGCCAGAACGAACAGCGGCGCGGGCAGTTCGGCGACGTGCTGGATCCATGGCGTGCCTTGCGTGTGCGCATGTGCGAAGTCCGCGACCGGGCGGTCGACCCACGCAATGCATGCGACGGCGATCAGCAGGCAGCCCAGTGCGCTCCAAAGCGCGGTGCGCAGGCAGGGGACGGCGGTTGGCGTGTCGGGCGGCGTTGCCGGTCCGGTGCTGGGGGCAAGTGGGGTCATGAATCGATGTCGGGGGGGCGGGATAACGGGATAACGGGATAACGAGGGTACCGGAATAGTGGAATAACGCAATGACGGACCGGGGGACATTCGGTGAGACGATGTCATGGTAGTCGCCATTGGCGACAATCGGACGGCCGCGCACAATCTTCGGGGCATTCACGCAGCGTTGAGCGTGGTTGAGTGGCTTATGCGTCAGTAGCGACGCGCACGCCCTCCACGTGCGCATGGGTGCTTGCCCGGCCTTACGTCGCCTGTCACGCCGTCGCCCGTACCGCGCCGCGCGTGCCTCCGCCACAGGCAAGCGTGCTTCGGCGCGATGGCGATTTGATGACGGTCATGGCCGCCACGTTGTCGATGTGCCATGCTCCGAAGTCTCGACGACGTCTTGAGACGCAAAGATTTTTTGCGGCAAAGCGGCGCAACGTCCTACAATCGTCCCCTACGTAATTGCCGTAGATTGGCCGTAAGGGTGGTAAGCGTCACAAACGTCGGTCGACAAAACAAAATCAAAATTTGCATGCGGGGGCAGGAGTGATCCGGGGATTCGAGAGCATCATCGATCGACTGGCGCGTGAGTTCTGGCGCGCCGCGCACACGCGTGAACAGCAACACGCCCAATCGCAGGTACGCTCGCTGGCGGAAGTCCGGGCGCTGGATCAGGCGCACCGCGCGTGGGAAGGCGCCCCTGCAGGCGACGCCGCCGCGAGCGAGCGCTTGCATCTGGCGTGGCGTCAGGCAGAAGCCGCCGCCGAAGGGGCGCGGGCCCGATTCGAGGTGGCGCGATTGTCCCGCTTGCTTGCCGACGGTCTGACCCGCGACCTGCGCATCCCGCCGGCGGACCTGCGCGCTCGCAGCACGCCGCCCGTGCTCGACACCCGGCATCTTCCGAAGATTCTGCCCAAGCCCGAGTGGGAGACTTTTGCCCCCGAGAAACCGGGACGTCTGGCGCTGGCGATGCCGGGCGCGTCCGGACGCTATGAGCAGGCCGTCGCCAAGGCGCGCAGCGAATTCGTGCATGCCGAGCGTGAGTACGAAGCGTCGAAGATCCGGCGAACGCAAGGGTCGATGATTCTGCAGATCGCACAGCAAAAGGCCACGGAAGCCGCGCGTATCGAGAGCGCGCAACACAATGCGGCAGTGGCGGACTTCGAGGGCGCGCTGCTGCGCGGCGAAGCGGCCGCCATCACGCGCTATGCCCGCATCGTGCTCAGCCGCAGTCCATATCCGACGGCCTTCGAGCAAACGCTGGCGGCGCACTACGTCGAAAACCACAAGCTGCTCGCAATCGGCTACGACGTGCCAACGCTCGACGCGGCAGTTCCCGTCGCCTTCGAATATCGCTACAACGCCGCGCAAGCCGCCATGCAGGGCGTGCCCGCCGATGACGCCACGCGTGCCCGAGTCTACGCCGACGCGCTTCGCCAGATCGTGCTGCGCTCGCTTCATGAGCTGTTCGCGGCCGATCCGTTGCGTCATGTGAGCGCCATCGTGTTCAACGTCTACGCTCGGGCGGGCGACGAGCGCGTGTGTCTCGCAAGCGTGCATGTGGCGCGTGCCGACTTCGCCGCGCTCGTGCTGACCGAGGGCGATGCCGCGACGCATCTTGCCGCGCTCGGCGCACGCGTGTCGGCGCGTCCCGAAGCCCTGGAGCCCGTCGCGCCGGTCGCCGGTGTGGACATGACGCAAGTCGTCACGGACGCCGATGTCGCCGTGGATCGGCGTTTCAACCTGATGACGCTCAGCGACAAGGATTTCACGCAGGTGATGTTCCACCTGCTGCGCTCGCATGGCTTCGAAGGGCCCCCGCTGCTGCCGGGCGATCAGGAAGGCATGCTTACCTGTCGGGCGTGGGATCCGCATCCGATTTTCGGCGGCGACGTCGTTGTCCACATCTTCCGTGTCATGGACCGCGCCGCAAGACTGGACATGGCCGCGGTGCGTGCGGTGCTCTCCGAGATGCAGCAGATCGGTGCGGCGCGCGGCATGCTGATTACGACCGGTGAGTTCGGCGAGGGCGTGGAGGAGTTTGCGCGCGATCGCCGGATCGAATTGCTCGCCGGGCATCATCTGGTCTTCCTGCTCAAGGAGAACGCCGGCGTCGATGCCAGTGTCGTCGTGCCGGACACGACGGGCACCGCCGATACCGTGGCTGTCATGTCGTGAAGGCTGTGCCGGGGCAAGGCGGTGAGTGATACGTCATGTGGGGCCTGCTATAGTGCTCCGACCTGACCCCACGTCATTCACATCACGGAGGAACGTATGTCCCGACGCATGGAATGCAAGGCACACAACGCACACCAGGCACACCAGGCACACAAGGCCACGGCGGCTGACGCAGCGAAGCGGGCGCGAGCAGGTTTCAGGGGATGGGCGAGCCGAGGTGCGGCGAGCGTCGCGTTGCTGCTGGCCGTCGTCGCCCCGATGCAGGCACACGCCCAACTGGATCTGCTGAAAAATGCCGTGGGTAGTGGTAGCGGCAGCGTCGGCGGTGGCGATTCGGGCGGTTTGGCGGGAAGCCTCGGTGGTCTTGCCTCGTCCGGCTCGCTCGCGTCGAGCAGTATCGGCAACGCGACCGGGGTGCTTCAGTTCTGCATCAAGAACAACTATCTGAGTGGCGCCAATCTGAGTTCGGCGACCGACGTCAAGGACAAGCTCCTTGGCAAGATCGGGACACAGTCCGGTTCGGCCGCTGCCAGCCCCGGCTATCTTGACGGCGTGAAAGGCATGCTGTCGTCGCCCGACGGCAAGACCGTGGATCTGAACGGCGGCGGCTTCAAGGAACAGCTCACGCGCAAGGTCTGCGACAAGGTGCTAGATCAGGCCAAGTCGTTTCTCTGAGCCGACAGTCACAGATCCGACAGTCACAGATGAGCGGGAGGCGGGGCACCGCTTTCCCAATGTCGTGGCATCAAGAAAATCATCGATATTGGGTCTTTGCCGGGAGCCACGCGCGGACGTACGCTGTGCGTCGTTCCTTCCTCGCCGCTTTCGTCCGGAGTCATCGATGTATCAGCCCGCCGCCTTTACCGAAGATCGTCCCGAAGTGCTGCACGATCTGATTCGTTCCCACCCGCTCGGCCTGCTCGTGAGCGCTGGCCCGGCGGGGCTGGTGGCCGACGCCATTCCGTTTCTGATGTACGCCGACGAGGGAGAGTTCGGTACGCTTCGCGGACATCTGGCGCGCGCCAATCCGCATGGCGCTGCGCTGCGCGACGTCGACGATTGCCTGATCGCCTTTACCGGACCGCAGGGGTACATCACGCCGTCGTGGTACGCCGCAAAGGCCGAGCACGGCAAGGTCGTGCCCACCTGGAACTACGCCGCCGTGCATGTGTGGGGCAAGCCGCGCGTGATCGACGACGCGGCGTGGTTGCGCCGCCTCGTCGGTGAGCTTACGCAATCGCAGGAGCACGGGCGCGCCGCGCCGTGGGCCGTCGAGGACGCCCCGGCGGACTACGTGGACAGCATGCTGCGCGCCATTGTCGGTGTGGAGATTCCGATTCGCCGCATCGAAGGCAAGTTCAAGATGTCACAGAACCGGCCGATGCCCGATCGCGTTGGCGTCGTGAACGGTCTGCATGCCGAAGGGCCGCACAGCGACGCGCTGGCGGCGCTCGTTGCCAGTCGGGGAGACGTGCCGACAGCCTGAGCGCCCCGATCATCTCGATCACGGCGATCGCGCCTCACGCTTGGCCGGTAACGAAACGAAACACTTTTGCGGGGCGCGAGGCGCTCGCACGCCATTGTCCCCGCATACAATGCGGCAACCCAACTCGGATGCCGCAATGAAAACGCTGCTCCTCATGCTCGCCCTGATGCTGTGCCTGCTCTTTCTCGGGCAGGCGTGGATGCCGAGCGTGCAGGCGGACGAATGCGACAACCTCGGTCCGGCCCAGACATTGCAATGCGCCGCGTACGGCGCCGGGAACGTCGTCCCCGAATAGCCGTTCATCCGCTACAATCGCACCCCCTTAGGTCTTACCCAAAGCAGTGCGATGAAGCAGTCTCGATGGACGGTCACCGCAGTGCGCGCAAGCCGTTTGCGCGCGATGGCCGGGCAGTTGGCGATCCCCCTTCCTCTTTCCCTTTCTCTCATTTCTCTTTGCCTGTCCGCCGTCTCGGCCGTGGCGTTTTCGCAGGACACGTCTGCGGCGACCACCGCGTGTGGCGAGCACTATTGGTCCGGCACGGCACCCGACATCGCCAACGGCGCCATGACCCGCACCGCGCGCGAGGTGTGCTTCAGTGCATTCGGCGTCATGCACTCGGGGGTGACACGCACACCGCTGTGGTCCGCCGAGCACCTCACGCGATCCGGCCTGAGCGATGCACGCCAGATCTCACGGGTCAACAACTTCCACGCCGAATCGCGGCTTCCCGCGAGCGAGCGCGCCGAATTGCGTGACTACGTACGTTCGGGCTACGACCGCGGCCACATGGCGCCATCGGCCGACATGCCGGACCCGCAGGCGCAGTCGGAGAGTTTTTCGCTCTCGAACATGGTCCCGCAGAACAGCGAGAACAACCGATTTTTGTGGGCAGGCATCGAGTCGAGCGTGCGCAAGCTGGCGCAGGACCGCGGCGAACTCTTCGTCATCACCGGGCCGCTCTTCAAGGGCAAGACGATCACGCAGGTTGGCGACCGGGTGATGGTGCCGACACAGCTTTTCAAGGTCGTCTACGATCCGAAGCGCAAGCAGGCGGGCGCCTATCTTGTCGCGAACGAGGCGACAGGCGACTATGCCGTGGTGAGCGTGGCCGAGCTTGAAAAACTCGCTGGCATCGATTTCTTTCCGGGCATGCCCGCGAGCGTGAAGCAAACGGCAATGTCGCTGCCCAAGCCGAAGGCGGCGGGCGGCAAACGCAAGCGCGATCAGGACGTGCCGACGTATCGCGAAGTGCAGACGGTGCTCGACTTCTTGCGTACGATCATTCGCTAAGCGTATCCGGTCACTACCCGATTCAACCCCAAACGACTGCTTTCCCCCGATTCAGGAGTCCCGAATGTCGAACTTGTCTTCCGCCGACGTCAAATTCACGCCGTTCGCCAACGATACCGAAGCGCTGACCCTCGGTGAGTTGAACGTCGAAAACCACACCGACCACGTGGCGATCTTCGGCAATGTGGCGTTCCGGCGCGACGCCGAAGGGCTGCGTCAGGCGCAGGCGCTCAAGGAAGTCCTCGATGCGGTTGTGGCGGCGCTCTCGGGGGGCGATTTGCCCGCGCATGCCGAAACGCCGACGGGCACGACGGTAAAACAAGTCAAGAACCCCTTCGAATCCTGAGCGTCCGGCAGAGCAAAGGGGCGGGGGTATGGGCGGGCGTAGGGGCGGCGCATGCCGTGCCGCACCCCCGGAATTACCCCAGATTTGTCGCTTATTTGAAAAATCGATGTTGCATTGCACGAAACGCCTTCGGGGCGGCGTCGCAGCCCCGAGGATTGCTTGAGCACCCCATCGCGGGTCACGCCATTGCCTGCGACATGCGCCTGCCTGTCGCCGGTGCCAAAAACCGGCGGTTCTACGGTTCATGCGGGTTGCGCGACAACTTGTCGCACCTGCGACATTCTGTCGCATTGACATGCTCCGCCAAAAAACTCGAATCGCGTCACGGTGACGGTATTGGGAGATACATTTCCCGGTCCCGAAAACCACACGGATCAGGCGTTTTCCTTGTGGCGACGCAGCACGGATAAGGGGTTTACCGTTGCCGGACAAAGCGCATACTAGCCCTGCGTCTCGTTGATTCCGATAGCGAGAATCGATGACCGGCAAGGCTACGAACACTAAACAACGCGAGGTAACTTATGCACATCCGTTGGAAAAAAGTGTATTCGAGTGGTTGGGGAACGATTCATCACGATGCACCCCGTTCCCAGCGCAGCGCAACTGAGCGCGAGCAGCTTTTTCAACGCCTGTTGGCAATAGCGATCGCCTGTAGCGTCGGCGGTTTCGTCCTGCTGTCAGTAGGTGCGGCCTTCCTGGGACGCTAAAGCCTCAAGTCTTTCCTCCGTCCTCCTTCCTTTTCGTGCGCGGCGCCGCCTCCGGCGGAATGCCGCGCTACGTTGCCTTGCACCGGCCTTTCATCTTTTGCCGCCGATCATTGCGTGCACCGAACGATCGTGTGCGCCGTTACGCCCCTTGCAACGACTGACGCCACGCCACTCCGAGCGACTTGCCGTCCGCTTTCAATCGCTCGATTCAATCGCTTGTACATCTCCCATTTGAAACGTTTTGTTACAGATGCGGGCGCCCCGCCGTAAAAGTGTTACGGCACAATTTCAGCGACGCGGCACTATTCCCGTTTAAAGGGGCTTCGCGATTTGCGCTAACGCACGCTTTGCGCGGAGATAACCTTCGTGGATGACGATGGTCGTCCGTGGTTTTGGCGTCGCATTCTACGAGTTCACGCTATTGCAATTCCGGAAGAATAGTGCGATCTTGAAGCGACGGTGCGATGTCGGAATTTCGGGAAGTTTTCGGGTGTATCACACGACGGACGGTGCCCGGATTTATCCGAATTGTCTTGCGCCTCAAAACTTTCGATAAAGAAGAAAAGAACAAGTTGTGCGGGCCGGTTTGATTGATTGATGAGGTGCGCCATGGAAATTCGCTGGGAAAAGCTTTACTCGGGCGGATTGGGTCGTTTTTACGACACTTCGGAATCCAGCCGCCGCCGGGCGCGGCGTGCGCAGTTGGCGTGGTTCGGCGTGGTCATTTCCATTGGCGTCGTCATTGGCGCCATTGCCATTGCATGGCGCTGGATCTGATGGCTGCGTCCACCACGCGTCGTTCGGGGATTTCAGGCTTGCTGGTGCTTCTCGCCTTCGCGGTGAGCGGGCCAGCGCATGCGCAGACATCGGCGATGCCCACGGAGCCGGTCGACACCGGCGGGCAACCGTGCGGAGCGATTCGCGCTCTGCCGGCCAACGTCACCGACTACCGGTATGAAGTGACGAACCGGTGTGAGCGCCCCGTGACCTTCTACTGGCGCTGTAACGCCGCCGACACAGAGCATTCGGTCGATGTGCCCGCCAAGGGCCAGCAATCGGCGACGTGCACGAAGGCAAGCGGCGCGGCCGGTGAAATCGTGTTCCGCTTCGGGCCGCCGGGCGCCGGTAGCTGAGCCATTCTCTCCCCGATCGATGTTGGCGATGCGCTGTGCCGACGCACAGCGGTGTCGACGTTTTGCGCTTGCACTTCCACGTGCCGTAGGGCCGACCGGTCGCCACGGCCTGACGGAAATGGCTATCATGACGCCATATCGCCATACCGGCGCGCATCCTGTCGCAGCCATCCGACACCATCGGAAACTATCCGAATCCGCCCCCAGAACATTTGCCGAGGTCTTCCCCATGAACGACACCGTCACCCCGACTCAGCCGACGCTCGACACTGCGGCATTGCGTGAGTTCGTCGAGCGCAAGTGGAACGACGAAATCCTGCACGCGTTGACCGACTACATCGCCGTGCCTGCCAAGAGCCCTGGCTTCGATGCCGACTGGGCGCGCAACGGTTACATCGACCGCGTGGTGCGCGACGCTGCGCAGTGGGCGGAGCGTCAGCCGGTCAAGGGACTGAAGCTGGAAGTGATTCGACTGGCAGGGCGCACGCCGGTGATTTTCTTCGAAGCGCCCGCCACGCGCTCGGGCAGTACCGACACGATCGTGCTCTACGGGCACCTAGACAAGCAGCCTGAATTCGACGGCTGGCGCAAGGATCTTGGCCCGTGGACGCCCAAGTTCGAAGACGGCAAGCTCTACGGCCGCGGCGGTGCCGACGACGGTTACGCCATCTATTCGAGCGTGACGGCGCTTGCCGCGCTCGACGCGCAGGGCGTGGAGCGTCCGCGCTGTGTGGGCCTCATCGAGACCTGCGAAGAGTCGGGCAGCTACGATCTGCTGCCCTATGTCGATGCGTTGCGTGAGCGCCTTGGCCGTGTCGGCCTGGTCGTCTGTCTGGACTCGGGCGCAGGGAATTACGACCAGCTTTGGCTTACGACGTCGTTGCGGGGCCTGATCTCCGGCAGTCTGGAAGTCCAGGTGCTCGACGAGGGCATTCACTCCGGTGGCTATGGCGGTATCGCGCCGTCGAGCTTTCGCATCATGCGCCAACTGTTCGAGCGTCTGGAAGACGCCGGTAGCGGCACCGTGCTGCCGAAGGGATTCCACAGCCCGATCCCGCTGCAACGACTGAAGGAAGCCGAGGCGACCGCGCAGATTCTCGGCGACGATGTGTGGAAGAAAATGCCGTGGGCCTGCGGTCAGGACGGCCTGTCGGTATTGCCGACCACGACCGATCCGAAAGAAGCGCTGCTCAACTCGACGTGGCGTCCGTCGCTGTCGGTGACGGGAGCGGCGGGCCTTCCGGCGCTGGCCGATGCCGGCAACGTGTTGCGTCCGCGCACCGCGTTCAAGCTCTCGCTGCGTCTGCCGCCGCTCATCGACGCCGCGCAGGCCGTGCAAGAGCTCAAGGCATTGCTCGAAGTCGATCCGCCATACAACGCGAAGGTGACATTCAAGTCCGACGCCGGTGCCGCATCGGGCTGGAATGCGCCGGATGTCGCGCCGTGGCTCACGTCGGCGCTGAACACGGCGTCGCAACGCCATTACGGCGCCGATGTGGCCTACATCGGGCAGGGCGGCACGATCCCGTTGATGAACACGCTGCAAGCGGGTTTCCCGACGGCGCAGTTCATGGTGTGCGGCGTGCTCGGACCGAAGTCGAATGCACACGGACCGAACGAGTTCCTGCATGTGCCTTACGCGAAAAAACTGACGGCGGCCGTCGCGGAGGTTATCTCGCTGGCCCCTTGAGACGCAGAGCATCCCACCTGCGCCACGTCAGCTTCTCAGGCATTACCGTGGGGAACGGACCGCCACAGTGCGGTCCGTTTTACGTTGGTGTCGGGATGAAGCCGGGTTGGACCGTCCCGACGCTCACAACCGATGCGTCGCCGCCTCCATCACTTGCACGCCCAGCATGAAGTCGTTCAGGTCCATGCGCTCGGCCGGGTTGTGTGATCCGTTGGCGTTGCGGACGAACACCATGCCGCTGGGAATGCCGGCGTTGGCGAAGATCGCGGCGTCGTGTCCCGCACCGCTTGGCACACGCTCCTGCGGCAGGTCCAGCGCGCGGCATACGTCCTCCAGGATCGACGAGACATGCTTGTCCATGACCGCGGGGGCCGACGCCAGCCGACGGTCGAAGACGAACGTCACGCCACGGTCACGCTCGATGGCGCGGCACTCGGTGCGCATCAGTTCGTAGAAGACGTCGAGCGTGTCGGCGCTCTGGCTACGCACCTCCAGACTGAAATCGACCTTGCCCGGAATGCGCGAGATTGCATGCTCTGCGGGATCGGTGCCCACGATACCCGTAGTCACGACCATGTCGATGCCGCGCTCGAGCAGCGCACGCCAGTGTTCGTCCAACCGCGTGATCAGATCGGCCACGGCGAACATCGCATCGTGACGCAACCATCGCGGCACGGCACCCGAGTGCCCGGCTTCCCCGACGCACGATACGCGGTTATGACGCACGTTGCCGCGAATGCCCGGCACGATGGCCACAGGCATGTCGCGCGCCATCATCACCGGTCCCTGTTCGATATGCAGTTCGAGCCAGGCCTTCGCCCGCGAGGCGTCGAATAGGATCTCACCGGCACGAATCGCCTCGATATCGGCTCCGGCCCGCGCCATGCATTCGCCGAGCGGTCGGGCGTGCGTGCGATGCGCCATGGCGAGATCGGCGTCGCTCAGTTTGCCGAATAGCGCACTCGATCCCATGTACGCACGGCCAAACCACGCGCTTTCTTCGCCGCGCAGGGCGAGCACGCGAACCGGCGTGGCGCTCGGACGCCCGCTGCGCCGTTGTTCGACGAGGCACAGCAGCCCGGCGACGATGCCCGCGAGGCCATCGTAGTTGCCGCCCTGCGGCACGGAGTCGAGATGCGAGCCGATCCATGTGGCGGGGGCGGTGGCGTCGTCGTCGGGCAGGGTGAAGATGAGATTGGCCGCACGGTCGCGCGCGACCGACAGTCCCTGGTGACCTGCCCATTCCGTCAGATAGGCCGCTGCGGCGTTCTCGCCGTCGCCATAGCTGTCGCGGGTGATGCCGACGCCGTCGCTGCCCAGACGGCGCAGGTCGGTAAAGAGTTGCTCGGCCAGCGGGGCCAGCGCATTCGGTTCCATGTGTGCTTCTTTTCGCGTGAGACGATGCGAGGGTTATCGGGTGGTACAGGTGATACAAGTGATGCAGGTGATGCCGGCGGTACGTTTTCAGACGTTTTGCGTGTGTGGCCGAACGTCTGAGCGAACGTCTCAGCCCGACTGTTGCGCGAAGCGCAGCCAGCGGTCGGTCAGTTGCGCGTCGATGGCGACGGCGCCCGTGAGCGTCGAGATCTTGTCGATACCGTGCGTGTCGCAGTACGCCGTGAGCCCGTCGACGATGTGTCCCATCACGGCGGGATCGCGAAACGATGCGGTGCCGACCTGCACGGCGCTCGCGCCCGCGAGCATGAACTCGGCCGCGTCATGCGCCGTCTCGATGCCGCCGCAGCCGACGATCGGAATGCGCACTGCCCGGTGGCATTGATGCACGAGACGCAACGCCAGCGGTTTGATCGCCGGGCCCGAGAGGCCGCCCATCACATTGCCGAGCTTCGGTTTGCGGGTGTGCACGTCGATGGCCATGCCAAGCACGGTGTTGCCCATGACAATGGCGTCGGCACCGGCGTCTTCCGCCGCGCGGGCGATGAGCGCGATCTGTCCGGCGTTGGGCGTGAGCTTGACCCACAACGGGTGCGATGTTCGCCGGCGAATCGCGCTCACGGCCTTGTACGTGCTTTCGGGCCGCATGGCGAAGGCCATACCGTCAGCTTCGAGGTTCGGGCATGAGATGTTGGCTTCGATGGCCGCTACCTCAGGCAGCGAGAGTGTCTCGCAGGCCTCAGCGAACGACTCGGCCGTATCCGCCGAGACGGACACCACAACAGGCGTGTCGAAGCGCGTGTAAGCGGGCAGCACATCGCGGCGATAGGCGTCGAGCCCCTTGCTGGGAATGCCGATGGAATTGAGCATGCCGCTGGCCGTCTCGGCTACGCGAGGCGTCGGATTGCCCGCGCGCGCGTTGGGCGACACGCTTTTGATGACGAGTGCCCCGAGCCGGTTGAGGTCGAGCGCTTCGGCGTATTCGACGGCGAAGCAACCCGACGCGGGCATCACGGGATTGCGCAGCGTCAGCGCGCCAATGCGAACGGAAAGATCAGCCAAAGTCCACCTCGCCTACAACGTTACGAATCGGGAACACGGGGCCTTCGCGGCACACGCGAAGGAATTGCTTGTCGCCGTCGCTATCGAACAGGCGAACGCACGACAGGCACACGCCCATGCCGCACGCCATGCGCTGTTCCATGGCGACTTCACCGACGATGTCCGGATACGCATCGAGCGCTCGCTGGAGCAGCATCAGCAGGCGATGCGAGCCGCACGTGTAGACGGCGTCGTGCGGCGTGGCGGCGAGCAGGGCCTGCACGCGCGGCGCCAACACTTCCACGGCGGACGAGCCATCGCTGTCGAACACGCAATGCACGTCGGCCAGCGCGCGGGCTTGCGGCGAGCGCAGGAATTCGTCGTGCATCAGGTCGGCTTCGCTGCGTGCGGACATCACTACCGTCAGTTGCAGACCGGCGGCGGCCGCACGTTGCACGAGCGGCGCCATCGTCGCCAGCCCCACGCCGCGCGCGACGAACATCACGCGTTTCCAGGCAGTGTCGAGCGTGAACGTGTTGCCAAGGGGGCCGACGATATCGAGCGATGCGCCCTCGGCGAGCGTGGCCAGCGCGCGGGTGCCGACGCCCGTCACGTTGTAAAGGAACTCGATGGTGTCCGGCGCCGGGCCGGCGCCGTAGACGCTCATTGGGCGCAGCAGGAACGGGGCATCGCTGGCAGTGACCGGACACTTCAACTGATAGAACTGTCCGGGGTGCGTGCTCAGAGCGATGGGGGCGTCGGCCTGCAAACGCAGATAGCGATACCGTGCGTTCACCGCGTAATGGCTCAGGACCCGGCAGCGATGGGTCGCGACGCTCGGGCCTGCCGCCGTACCGCATACGGCTTCGGCGCAAGCGCGCGATGCAGGCGTGCGGCATGCCGGCGAGCGTACCGGCGTCGCCGGATGGGGGGCGTTGCCGGAGGTCAGGGAGACGACTGACATGGGGACTCCGAATAGTGGGGCGCGGACGATGGGCGCGGGAAAACGATCAGACGAAGCGATGGAGTGACGGAGTGACGGAGTGACGAAGGAATGACGGTGCCGGTGGCGCGTACGACGTCTCGCGGCACCGGCGCCGCGTCATTCGAGTTCTGCGCCTTTGAGTTCGGGGATAAGAAAGCGCGTGGCGATCATGTCGAGCACATACAGGCTGGCAAGCAGCGCGATGGCGATCTGGAACGAGTAGCGTGTGGCGAGCGCGCCGACGACGAGCGGGCCGAGACCGCCGATGGCGCGTCCGATGTTCCACAACACGTTCTGCGCGGTGGCTCGCGCGGCCGTCGGATAAGCCTCGGACATGAGCGTGCCATAGCCGCCGACCATGCCGTTCACAAACATCCCCATGAACGCGCCCGCGAAGAGCATCACCGTCGGATCGGTCAATTGCGAGTAGACGATCACCATGACGACGGCGCCCGCCTGATACAACAAAAACGTGGGACGACGGCCGATGCGGTCCGCCAGTTGGCCGAAGGCCCAGACGCCGAACATCATGCCG
This sequence comes from Pandoraea vervacti, assembly GCF_000934605.2. Classification (NCBI taxonomy): domain Bacteria; kingdom Pseudomonadati; phylum Pseudomonadota; class Betaproteobacteria; order Burkholderiales; family Burkholderiaceae; genus Pandoraea; species Pandoraea vervacti. The sequence continues at coordinate 1,848,291 of NZ_CP010897.2, forward strand.
ATCACCGTGGCGGCGGTCCAAAGACCCGATTTCGTCAGCGAGAAGCCAAGCTTCTGCGAGAGAAAGGTCGGCAGCCAGATCATGATCCCGTAATAGCCGAAGTTCTGCACCGAGCACAGGATTACGATGCCCAGGCTCACGCGCGTGGTGCGGACGTCTTTCACGAGCAGACGAAACGCGTTTGCGCTGCCGTGGCGCGATGCCTTGTCCGTGCGGCGCACGAAGACTTCCGGCTCATGCAGCTTGTTGCGCAGCACCCAGGCGACGAGCGCGGGCAACACGCCCACGACGAACATGCCGCGCCAGCCGATGTACAAGAGCAGCAACGGCGTGAGCAGGGCGGCGGCGAGCACGCCGGTCTGCCAGCCGAGCGCCACGTACGACGAGACGCGCGCCCGTTTGGAGGCTGGCCAGGCTTCGGCGGCGAGCGCCATGCCGATGCCGAACTCGCCGCCAAGGCCGATGCCCGCAATCGTGCGGTAGACGAGCAGGTCCCAGAAGCCTTGCGCCAGCGCGCACAGGCCGGTGAAAACGGCGAACAGCAGGATCGTCCACGTCAGCATGCGCACGCGACCGTAGCGATCCGAGAGCGCACCGAAGAGGATGCCGCCGGCGACCGCACCGATCAGCGTCCACGTCACCAGTGCCCCTGCTTGTCCTGCGCTCAGATGCAGACCGATCGTGATCGCGGGCAGCATGAAACCGAGAATCAGCAGATCGAAGCCGTCCATCGCATAACCGATGGCCGATCCCGCGAGCGCTTTCCATGCATACGGTGTGACGATGTCGTCGCCTGGCTTGGCCGAGCCGCCGGCGCGATGCGCACGCGTTGTGTTCAGGTTGGCTTCCATGATCGATTCCCGTGGGAGGCAAGTGGCTTCGTCATGTTCACGAAGGCGGATTTGCCAGAGTTGTCTATATTTTTAGACGATCAGGTGAAAAAAACGCGTGACGTCACGCGTAGACCTCGGTCGTCGACTGTGTGGCGAAATGATTGAGTGCGGCGAGAAAACGGGTGTCGGATTCGGCGGCGGCGTCGCGCAGCCGTGTCGCGTACGTTCGAATGTGCGCGAGAAAGGCGTGAAATGTGTCGCCGCTGGTTGCCACGCCCGTTTGGCGCTCTGCGAACGTCTGCGCGGCCTGTGCGAGCAGGAGCAGCGCGGCGGATTCGCGCGTGGCGGTGCCCGAGGCGTTCAGGCAGCGTGCGGCAAAATCCTCGATGTCGGACAGACCGACGGTGTCGCGCTGTAACCAGGCGCATGCGAGTTGCAGATCCATCATGAACTCCATCTGTCTAAATATTTAGACTAAACGAACCCGGCAGGGCAGGCAAGGCGAAAATCATCGGGGCTAACCCTGATGCCGGGAGGTCGCGGCCACAGGATTTGCGCATGCCATCGTGCATGACCGCGCATGACTGCGCGGGGCGTGCGCGGGCGCTGTGCGAGACGCCGGCGGGCGAAAGTGCGTTGGGACACCCGCCGGGAAACATGGCGATTCGCCGCGTCAGAAGCGCACGCGCATGCCTGCGCCGTACGTCTGTCCCGTCGACATATCGCTCATGTGGTCGTACTTGTAAGCGACGTAGACGTCGGTGCGCTTCGAGAGCGGGTAGTCGTAGCCGAGCGCCCACGTCGTGCGGCGCTGGTTGTCGCCGGAGCCGCTCGAACCGGTGTAGGCCACCGATGCCAGCACACTGCCCGGACCGACCGGCACCGACGCGCCGAGCTGCCCGGTATTCGCGTGGAAATTGCCGCTCGTTGCCTGGCTGGCGACCAGCATGTACTGTGCGAAGACCTTCACCACGTTCAGGTCGTACGAGAGGCCGAGCTGCACGGTGTTCTGATTCGTGAGGCCGGTCACGCCGGGCAACTGCGAGCCGAAGTCACCCGGCGTTGCGCTGAAGTTCACATACTGATAGTTCACCGCGGCGGCGAACGGACCGTTGGCGTACGTGAGAGCGGCAGCCCACTTCTTCGCGCTGTGATCCGACGCGCTATTGCCCGTGGCGTACAGCAGCGTGCCGGCAAGACCGGCGTACGTGGGTGTCGTGTACGCGATGGCGTTGTTCCATGCCGAATCGCCCACCACGCCTTGCGTTCCCAGACCCTTGTAGGTGTGGAAGATCATCGGCGAGAAGGTGTACGAGTTGTTGAACGGGTTGAACTGGATCGTCGCGAGGTACATCGGCGTGGTGATCCGGCCGATGCGCAACGTGCCCAGACGCGTGTTGGACAGCCCCACGTAAGCGTTGCGCGAGAAGAAGCTGTCGCCCGCAAACCGCCCGTACGTCCCATTGTTCGGCTAGAAGTAGCTCTCCAGTACGAACAGCGCACTATTGCCGCCGCCCAGATCTTCCGTGCCCGACATGCCCCAGTACGAGGTCGTCATGCCACCGCCTTGCTGCACGACCGCGGCGTTGCCGCCGGGGTTCTTCATCGAGCCCACGTAGGCGTCTGCCAAACCGTAGAAGCTCACGCTCGATTGCGCATGCGCGGTGCTTGCAAGTGCGACAGCGCCCACTGCGGCGGCGCTCGCCACCTTGTGCCAGGTTTTCATCATTCCCTCTTTGTTTGTATAAATTTCTGGACGGCGCGCAGGCTATCACCCCCTGCGCCTCGGGTCATCCCCCTGTGAGCCGTCAGGCCGCCTGCGAGTCGCGGCATTCTCATGCGGTGGGTGACCGTGTCCGGCATCGTGCGTAAATCTAAAAAAATAGACAACCGGAAAAATATTCGGTGATCGGAAATGAGGGTGTCCGGCCGTGCGAGTTGGCGGGAGCGGCGACGCGCGCCAGGGGCGCACGGGGAGATGTCGTGGGCGGGAGCGCGGGAAGGGGTGCGAGCGCGCAATGGCGCAGGCGTGGGAGCGACAAGCCGATGTCCGTCAGGCGCGGTGGGCGACCGGTATAATCCCGGCACTGCAATGCGGGCGCCGCATGCGCTGGCAGGTCCTGAGCGGGGGCCGCAGGGATCGGCACAGCGGGGGCGCGGGTGCGTGGGTCCGGGCACGGGCCGCCCCTCGCATGACGCAGTATCCGACACGTATTCGAGTATTCGACAGGTATTCGGCAGGGGGCGATTTGAATCGAGCTGCAACGACATCCCGGGCGCCGCGTGGCGCGCGCTTCAATTTCCGAGCCATTGGCGAGCGCTTGCGCGCCTATCGACTGGCGGCGGAGTTACGCAGTGAGGATGTCGCGGAGCAACTCGATATCTCGCGCGCGGCTATCTACAAGCTGGAGCGCGGCGAGATCGTCAAGATCGATACGCTGGAGCGGCTCGCAGCGCTGTTGGGCGTGTCGCTGGCCAATCTGCTCGGCGTGGAGGTCGAGTACCACGACTCGGCAGTGAGCTACTTCGAGCGCATGCGCCAGTTGGAAAGTCGTTCCGAGCGCATCGTGGCGCATTTCGATCCCATCTCGTTCCTGTTGACCTCCGACGATTACGACATCTGGTTGCGTCATATGCTCGACGAGAGCATTCCGCCGACGCTGGCCGACCGGCATTGGGAAAACACGATCAATCGCGTGCTGGGGATCTTGCAGGAGCGCAAGTCCAGTTTCACGCGTCAGCGGCTCGCGGTCACGAGCCTGATCGGGCTGCGTCAGATCGAGCAATTCCTGCATCACGGGCTCGTCGGTCGGCTGGGGCTGCCCCCAGGCGTGCAGTTGGAGCGCAAGATGGCTGCGCGCCGCGAAGTTGCGCGCATCGTCGAATTTCTGGAAGCCGATACCGCCGGGGTGCAGATCGGCATCGTCAGCGACAACATGCCCAACGAGACGTTTCAGATTTTCGAAGCCCAGGGCGAGGCCTACGTCGCGGTATCGCCGTTCCGTCTGGGCGAGTTGCCGAATCTGCGCACGGGCATCGCGACCATCACCACGTCGCCGGACGGCGTGGGCATGTATCGCGCCATGATCGACCGCCTGTGGGCCGACTCCGCGAAGGGCAAGGAAGGGGCGGCATTGCTCGGCCAGTTGCTCGCGCGCTTCTGAACGTCGCCGGAGCGCTTGCCGCTTCGGCGCATGCACCGCACACGCACCGCACATGAACCGCGCATGCACTGCACATGAACCGCACATGAACCGCGCATGTGCCGATTCGGGCGCTTCGCGGCAAGGCGCCGCGCGCCGCGCATCTCAGCCGCCGTGCATCATCCGCGTACTGGAATGTCCTTAACCGGTGCCGCAAAGCGAAGCCATTCCCCACAATCCAAATCCATTTGCGGCAATCCTGCCTAATCTCCGTGCCCGAAGGCCGTCCGGCCTTGCTAACAGGAGATGAATGATGGGAACACTGTTCGGGGGCATCGGGGGCGCGTCGTCGGCGCCTGTGCTCATTCGCGGTACGCGCTCGCCGTGCGATTGCGCACAGAGTTTCGGCTCTGATTTTGCGCGACTCGGCGCGCTGCCGGCGGGGTCCGTGGGGGCGTGCGGCAAGCCTTGGCAGACTTATCCGTCGCGTCGGCAAAGTGCTGAGGACGCCAAAGGACTTTCGTTCGGCCAATGGCAGGCGCAGCGCGCACGCGATCAGTGCGCCGCCGACGACCTGAGGGACACGCCGTTGATTCCGGGGCAGATCGCGCAGCGCGTGGATGCCTGGCATGCCTCGTTTCAGGACGCCGTCGTGCATGATGTGGTGTTCGAGGACCGCCGCACCGAAGCCATGCGGCAGGCGCGTTACGGAGTGCCACCGGCCGAAACTCCCTATGTGCGCACGTTCGGCAACGAGGCGGTGCTCGATCAGCTCGAGGCCATTGCGCATGTCAACGACGAAATCGAACGCGTGCAGGCGGCTGTGAGCAAACTGGCGAAGGGTCCCGCAAGGGCGATGGGGCAGCGCAATCTTGACGATCTCACGTCGATGCGCGACGCGATGCTGTCGCTCACGACCGGCCTGCACACGCGCAAGTTCCAGGAACTCAGAGTCGAACTCAACATGCTTATCGCGCTCAATGACATGGCGCGCGAAGCGCGCCAGGAACTGACGAACGGCGGGGCGGGCACGCCGCTTCGCCTCAAGGTTCGGGGCGGCAAGCTGGTGCTCAAGCCCGCCACGTCGAAGTCGCGCTTTCAAAAGAACCAGATTCGGGCACGCAACGATGCGGCGCGTCTGGCGCTGCTGCTGGGTGAGTCGGCCGGCACGCCGATTACACTGTCCGACATTCACGCCAAGGGATTGGGGCAGTACGAATATTCGACGGTACTGAGCAGTGCGCGCACGGCGATGTCGGGACAACACACGTCGTGGCTGGGGGCGCGGGCGCTCGACATCGATACGTGCAAGCGCGCCTCGCGCGCCCTGCAATCCGATCTCGAACAAACGCATGGCGGCAAGTTGCTCGGCGCACTTCCGGTGCACACGCATGACGATAGTCTGCTCGACGAAGTCGACGCGGGGGCGGACTCGTGCGACGACGTAGCCGCCGGGACGATGCCGACGCCGGACGTCGGGGCCGCCGCGCCTGCCGTCATTCTGGGAACGTTCGATGTGCAGGAGGACGGTACGCTCGTGCCCGAGCGCAAGACGCGCTCGTCCATCGCTTCGACACCCGCGAAAACCTCGAGGGCCGACGCAGCGGGCGGGGTGTCGGCAGCCCGCCCACGCAAGCGTGCGGCATCGCAGCGCCGACATCGTCTGGCCGACGAATTCATCGCCGCGCACTCGGGACGCGCGGGCCGTCTGAGCATCATTCTGGAGCGGCCGACGTTCGTGGAGCGGCAGCATGAGGCCGCCGCGCCGCAACGGGGGCCTGTGTCAGCCGACGCGTCGGACGCCACACGGGCGCAAACGTCGGAGGAGCGGTGGCTGCGACAAGGCGCTCGGCCTAAGACGCATCGCGTGTCGTCCTCCGATGACGAAGGCTCGCCACCGCCGCTGCCACGAACGCAGCCACCGCACAGCGGCTAAGCCGATCGCGTCATCGACCCGACGTATTGAGCCGCCACGGTATTCGTGGCGGCTTTTTTATTGGATACGCGCATCGATTCACGCAATTTTTCGAGCCGCCCCTGCACGCGTGAAAACGCCGCACATTTTGCTTGGCGAAACCCTGCGCGCACGCGTAATAGTAAATATTTTAATTATCTGCAAGCCTTTTCAATCAATTAGTTGCGTGATTCGCGCAACAATCTCTTTCTTTGCCATGTAGGGAACTTGTCAGTAGAATGGCCGCGTTGTTAATAGCGCTACGCGAGGTGAATAGCCTGTCAGGTTTTCTTCACGCATGGCGAGCCACCGCCTGACTGTCATGCGTGATTCGTCCCCCAAAAAACGGAGAACTCCATGTCACAGGACAAGGAACCGCGCCGGCGCTTTTTGCGCCAGGTGCTGGCGATCGTGCCTGCCACGACTCTCGCCACCGGTGCGACGCTGACGCAGTCCGCCTGTAGCAGCGAATCCGCTGCCCCCGCCGCCGCTTCCGGCAAATCTTACGAGCCCAAATACTTCACTGCCGACGAATGGCGTTTCGTGAACGCGGCCGTCGATCGACTGATTCCCGCAGACGACCTTGGCCCGGGCGCACTGCAAGCCGATGTGCCGCAGTTCATCGACCGGCAGATGGAAACGCCGTTCGGTCACGGCAAGCTCTGGTACATGCAGGGACCGTTCCACACCGATCAGCCGGCCGAGATGGGCTACCAGTTGAGCCTCGTGCCGCGCGACATCTATCGTCATGGCATTGCCGCATGCGACGCCCACTGCAAGAAGCAGTACAACAAGGTGTTCGCCGATCTCGATCACGCCACACAGGAAGCCGTGCTGAGCGACCTCGAGCACGCCAAGATCGAATTCGACGCGGTGCCCGCGCGCACGTTCTTCTCCTACCTGCTGGCCAACACGAAGGAAGGCTTCCTCTCGGACCCGATTCACGGCGGCAACAAGGACATGGTCGGCTGGAAGCTCGTGGGTTTCCCCGGCGCGCGTGCCGATTTCATGGATTGGGCCGACCAGCCCAACGTCAAATACCCGTATGGGCCCGTGTCGATTTCCGGAAAGCGGGGCTAAGTCATGGCAATCAAAAAAGACAAGGTCGATGCCGTTATCGTGGGCTTCGGCTGGACCGGGGCCATCCTCGGCCAGGAGTTGACGGATGCGGGGCTCAACGTCGTGGCGCTCGAGCGCGGCGCGATGCGTGATACGCCCACCGATGCGCAGTACCCCAAGGTCATCGACGAACTCGAGTACTCCGTGCGCGGCAAGCTGTTCCAGGAACTCGCGCGCGAGACGGTCACGATTCGCCACACGCCGGACGACCTCGCCGTGCCTTACCGTCAGAACGGCTCGTTCCTGCTCGGCAATGGTGTGGGCGGCGCAGGCTTTCACTGGAACGGCATGCACTACCGCATCCTTCCCGAAGAGCTGAAGCTGCGCAGCCATTACGAAGAGCGCTATGGCAAGAAGTTCATCCCCGAGGGCATGACGATTCAGGACTTCGGCGTGAGCTACGAAGAACTGGAACCGCACTTCGACTTTGCCGAGAAAGTCTTCGGCACCTCGGGCAAGGCGGGCAATCTGAACGGCAAGATCGTGCCCGGCGGCAACCCGCGCGAGGGCGCGCGTTCGAGCGAGTTCCCCACGCCGCCATTGCAAAACACCTACGGCGCGCAACTCTTCGAGAAGGCGGCGCGTGAAGTCGGCTTCAATCCGTATCCGGCGCCCGCAGCGAACACCTCGCAGCCCTATACGAATCCGTATGGCGTGCGGCTCGGCCCGTGCAACTTCTGCGGCTTTTGTGAAAACTACGGTTGCTACATGTATTCGAAGGCGTCGCCGCAGACGACCATCCTGCCGGTGTTGCTCAAGAAGCCGAATTTCGAGCTGCGTCCACATTCGTACGTCGTGAAGGTCAATCTCGACAGCGACGGCAAGAAGGCCACCGGCGTGACCTACATCGATGCCCAGGGCCGTGAAGTCGAGCAGCCCGCAGATCTCGTCATCATGGCGGCGTATCAGTTGCACAACGTGCGCTTGCTGTTGCTCTCCGGCATTGGCAAGCCGTACGACCCGAAGACCGGCGAGGGCGTGGTCGGCAAGAACTACGCGTACCAGATGAACGGCGCAATCAACGTTCTGCTGCCCAAGGGCACGCAACTCAATCCGTTCGTCGGCACCGGTGCTGGCGGCGTGTCGATGGACGACCTGAACGGCGACCAGTTCGATCACGGGCCGCTGGGCTTCGTTGGCGGCGCGAGCATTCGTCACATCCGTTACGGCGGACGTCCGATCAAGATGACACCCACGGTGCCCGGCACGCCGGCGTGGGGCAGCAAATGGAAGGCGGGAATCGCAGACGCCTATCAGCGTTACATGACCATCGGCATTTCCGGTTCGGTCATGGCGTATCGCGACGCCTGCCTCGATCTCGACCCGACCTACAAGGATGCCTACGGTGTGCCGCTGTTGCGCATGACATTCGACTGGCACGACAACGAATACAACATGCTCGGTTACATGGGCGACCGGATGGAGGAGGTCGGGCGGGCGATGAACCCCGAGAAGGTGTTCCGCGCCATTCGCAAGAAGGGCACGCATTACGACACGCGGATTTACCAGAGCACGCACACCACGGGCGGCGCCATCATGGGCACGAATCCGTCGAACAGCGTGGTCAACCGGTATCTGCAAAGCTGGGACGTGTCCAACGTGTTCGTGATGGGCGCGTCGGCGTTTCCGCAGAACATGGGTTACAACCCCACGGGCGTGGTGGCGGCGCTGGCGTACTGGTCCGCGAAGGCAATTCGCGAGCAGTACCTCAAGAACGCCGGCCCGCTGGTGCAAGCCTGAGGAGCGCAGCCATGATCCGCAAAACGACGATGAAACGCTCAGCCGGCATGCTCACGGCCGGCGTACTTGCGCTCGCGGCGGTGGCCGTCTGGGCGCAGAACGCCGCCGCCCCCTCGGGCGCTGCCGTCTCGCCGGTGCCGACGCCCGCGGTGCCGGCCTCGACGGTGGACGCCGCGCAACCGACCCCGCAGCCAACGCAAACGCCCGCCGCAAACGACCCCGGGGCGCAGCTCGTCAGGCAAGGGGAATATCTCGCACGTGCAGCCGACTGCGCGGCATGTCATACGGCGCCCAAGGGCAAGCCTTTCGCGGGCGGCTTGCCGATCGCCTCTCCCATCGGCACGATCTATTCGACGAACATCACGCCTGACAAGGACACCGGTATCGGCAGCTACAGTCTGGAAGACTTCGACAAGGCAGTGCGTCACGGGATTGCCAGGAACGGCGCCACGCTGTATCCCGCCATGCCGTATACGTCTTACGCCAAAGTGCGTCCGGCGGATGTGAAGGCGCTCTACGCGTACTTCATGAACGGTGTGCAGCCGGTGGCGCAGGCGAATAAGGCGACGGATATCCCGTGGCCGATGTCGATGCGCTGGCCGTTGTCGATCTGGCGCAAGATGTTCGCGCCGGCCGTTGTCGCCGATGCGGCGTCGACGGACAACGACCCGATCTCGCGAGGACGCTATCTCGTCGAGGGCCTGGGTCATTGCAGCGCATGCCACACGCCGCGCGGCTTCGCCCTGCAGGAAAAGGCGCTCACCGACGACAGCACGGCGTTCCTCTCGGGCGGCGTGGTCGACAACTTCCTCGCGAAGAATCTGCGCGGCGATCCCACCGACGGGCTGGGCAATTGGACGGAAGGCGATATCACCGCCTTCCTCAAGGGCGGGCGCAACGACCATTCCGCTGCATTCGGCGGCATGTCGGACGTGGTGCAGCACAGTACCCAGCACATGAACGACGACGACCTCGCCGCCATTGCGAAGTACCTGAAGACGCTCAGGCCGGTCGATCCGAACGCGAAGGCGCTCGCGTATGACGACACCGTCGCCAAGGCGTTGCGCGTGGGGTCCGACAAGAGCAACGGCGCGCTCACGTTCCTCGATAACTGTGCAGCATGTCATCGCAGTACGGGTAAGGGCTACACGCAAACGTTCCCGACGCTCGCGCTTAGCTCGACGGTGAATTCGGTCGATCCGACCTCGCTCATCCATATCGTGCTGCGGGGCGCGGAAATGCCGTCGACGAAGTCGGCGCCGACGCACTACGCCATGCCGGGCTTCGACGATCGTCTGACCGATCAGGATGTGGCTGACGTGCTGACGTTCGTGCGCTCGAGCTGGGGCAACAAGGCGCCGGCCGTGACGGCCTCGCAAGTGGCCAAGGTGCGCAAGGACGTCGGCGCGACGCCGCAGCCGCAGCGGTAACCGGCGCAGGTGTCGACGGGGCCGGAGCGGTGGGCGCTCGTCGGCATTTGCGTGGCATTTGTGATGGAATGAGGCCCCGCCAGTCTTGCAGGCTGGCGGGGCTTTTCGTTTTCGATGCGCTTTCGATGTCTGGGAGGACGGTGTGCCGTTCATTCTTTTGGCGCTCGTCGTTCTGGCGGGCATTGGGTACGGCGCCGTGCGGCTCTACGCCGCCGTAGCGTTGCGCTTCGGCACGCTGGCCGCGGTCGCGACGATCGGCGCGTGGTGCCGATGCCCGATCGCGCGGTGGCGCAACGCTGGACGAAGATATTTCGTCTGGCGGGGGCGCACAAGCTTTGAGGTCGCTTGGGTCGCTTGAGTCGCTCAGTTCACTTGCGTGCGCCTAGGCGCGGGCCGTCGCAGGCTCACGCAGCGAGGGTACGACGCTCGCGTCGTCGATGGGGAAGTGGAGTGCGGCCGCCACTGCGCCGAGGATGGCCGTCGCGGCCCAGATCAGGTTGTACGAGCCGGTCACATCGAGCACGAAACCGCCGAGCCACGCGCCGAGAAACGAGCCGATCTGATGGCTCATGAAGCACACGCCGAAGAGCGTGCCCAAATGCTGCGTCCCGAAGACTTTGGCCACGAGCCCGCTCGTGAGCGGAACGGTCCCGAGCCATGTGAGCCCCATCACGGCGGCGAAGATGACTACGCTGGCGTCCGACTTCGGCAAGACGAAGAAGAAGGCAATGGCGGCACCGCGAACGAGGTAGAGCCAGCCGAGCACATGGTGCTGCCGGTAATGTCCACCAAGCCAGCCGCATGCCCAACTGCCCACCATGTTGAACAAGCCGATCAGCGCGAGCGCCGTGGCGCCGAGTCCGACCGGCAAATGGCACATCAACAGATAGCCGGGCAGATGCGTGGCGATGAAGGCAAGTTGAAAGCCGCAGGTGAAAAAGCCCAGCGTCAGCAACCGATAACCCCGGTGGGCGCACGCTTGCCGCAGTACGTCGCGCAGTGAGGTGTGCGCTTGCGTGGCGTGCTCGTCGTGTTTTGCGGCAGCGACGGGCACCGAGGTCGGCACCGCATCCGTCGTCTTCCTGCGGCTGCGCATCGTCATGAACAGGCCAAGCGGTGCGGCGCAGCACAACACCAGGGCGAGCACGAAGAGCGACGTGGAAACGCCATACGTCTGACGCAGTCCTTGCGCGACCGGTACCAGCGCGACTTGTCCCAGCGAGCCACCGGCGCTCACGAGACCCATCGCCATGGTGCGCCGCTCCGGTGTCACGGCACGGCTCACCGCAGGCAGTACGACGCCAAACGTCGTGCAACTGATGCCCAGCCCGACCAGCACCCCCAACCCGATCACGAGCCAGACACCCGATGGCGCGAGCGCTGCCATCGCGAGTCCTGCGGCGAAGACGAGGGCGCCGAAGGCGACCACCGGCGCGGGACCATGGCGGTCGGCCATCGCGCCGGCAAACGGCTGCGCAAACCCCCACACGAGGTTATGCAGCGCGATGGCAAACGCCACCAGCGTGACAGGAACACCGCGATCGTACGAGAAAGGATTGATGAACAGGCCAAACGTCTGGCGAGTCCCCATCGCGGCGCTGAGCACCAGGGCGCCGGCAAGAATGATCAGGGTGACGCGGCCTTGTAGCGAGGGTGACGGGGAAATCGGGGTTTGCGACATGATGATGAGTCCTCCTCACCGAAGTCTCGCAACGAAATCCCCGTCTGGCAAAGGAGTTGTATGAGTTCGCAGGTGAATTTCATTCACCTTGGTGCGTGCCCGCCTGCTCGATCACCCAGTCCCGAAACGCCACGCACTCGGGGTGTGGCTCGATGTCCCGGGCGCTGATCAGCCAGTACGCGCCTTGCGATTGCGTGGTGACGTCGTGCGCACGCACGAGGGCGCCTCTGGCGAGGTATTCGTCCACGAGCGGGCGGCGGCCTATGACGACGCCGAGTCCCGCGATGGCGGCTTCGAACGCCATCTGAATGCTGTCAAAGCTCAGCCCGCCTCGGGTATCGAAGTCGTCGATACCGGCGCCTTCGGCCCAGACCTGCCAGTCTTCGCTGGCGCTGCTCACGTGGATGCGGGTCGTGCCCCGCAGGTCGAGGTTGCCGTCCCCGTCGGCGTGCATCGTCTGATAGGCCGGGCTGCATACGGGCACGAAGCGTTCGCCGAAGAGGCGGTGCCAGGTGTCGCTCGCCACCGGTGCGCGCGACAGGCGGATCGCGAAGTCGAAGCCGTCGATCGGAAAGCCGACCTGGCGGCGCGAGGTATCGACCGTGATGTCGACACCGGGCATGCGTCGGATGAACATGTCCAGGCGCGGCAGGAGCCAGCGTGAGGCGAGTGTGGGGGCGCAGGTGATGGCGATGGCGCGTGAGGCGTCGGGTGTGGGCAGGCGGCGAGTCCCGGTGAGCAGCAGCGAGAATGCCTCGGTCACGTAGGCGAGGTAGTCCACGCCCTCGGGGGTGAGCGCGAGCCCGTGCGGCGAGCGTGTAAAGAGTGCGACGCCCAGCGTCTGCTCCAGCCCGACGATGCCGTGGCTCACGGCGCTCGGCGTGAGGTGCAACTCGGCGGCGGCGCGTTTGAAACTCTGGTGACGTCCCGCAGCTTCGAACAGTCGCAGGGCGGACAGCGGTGGCAGACGGGGCGGCATCGGATGGGTGTCGGGCGTTCGGTGAGTGCGTGTCACGACGTGTCGGTGTCGCAGGACATCGGGGCACGCGCCTCGCGCGATCGCATCGATAGCGTCGTTCGGTTGTCGTCGATTCTCGCACGATGCTCCCGCTTGCGGGGATGACGCCACGGTCTGGCCGCCCCCATGGGCGACGAGCGAGCGCTTAACTGTCATGGTCGCAAGCCGGTACAGGCCCGTACGGATTCGGCGAACTGTACCGGGTGTCGCGGGTCCGGCGTGCCTATGCTGTGGCTCCGCGTCATTTTCAGGGTTTGCCGGTGGCAGCGCTGACGCGGCGTGACAATCTGACGATCATGACGACCGAACAATTGCTGGCCTTCTGTGCTTTCGCAGTCATCACATTGGTGACGCCGGGCCCGAACAACATGATGATCCTGACCTCCGGGCTGAACTACGGCTTCATGCGCACGCTGCCGCATCTGGCCGGCATTGCCTTTGGGTTTGCGCTGATGGTGTTTCTGACGGGGGCGGGGCTGCATACGGTGTTCGTCCGTTTCCCTGTGATCCATACCGTCCTGAAGTACGTGGGGGCGGCGTATCTGCTGTGGCTGGCGTGGCACCTGGCGCGCTCCGGCCCGATGGACGGTGAGCGCCGTAGGCGTGAGCGCCCGATGGGATTTATCGGTGCCGCGGCATTTCAGTGGGTCAACCCGAAAGCGTGGGTGATGGCGGTGGGCGCGATCAGCACCTATTTGCCCAACGCGTCCCATTTGCCGGACGTTGCGTTGCTCGCCGTCATTTATGGCGCGCTCGGCGCGCCGTGCATCGGCTTGTGGGCTGGCTTCGGTGTGGCCATGCGTCGCGTGCTGACCGATGCGCGCTCGGTGCGCATCTTCAATGGCGTCGCGGCGGCGCTGCTCGTGGCATCGCTTTACCCGATTCTCGTGGAGTGAATGGCGGGCGTGATGCGAGGCTGTCCGGGGAAGCGGGCGCAGCGCAAAAGCGACGCATCCGGGAAATGCCGGGAAGGTGATTTCCATCGTTATACTGACGTTTCTTGCGTATTCCTTGCTGCCATCCCAGCGCTTCCTTCCCTTCCTCCGTGAGGTATCGCCATGGCTTCGAAGCTCGTCAGAGCGCTCGCATCGCTTCCCAAAGTCTCCTGTCTTGTCGCTGCTGCAACGCTCGCTATCTCCCCGCTGTCGTCGCTTGCCTGCACGCGGGTGGTCTATCTCGGCGCCAACGATGACGTCATCACCGCGCGCTCGATGGACTGGAAGCTCGACGTCGCGACGAATCTCTACGTATTGCCGCGAGGCATCGCACGTACCGGCGAAGCCGGGCCGAACTCCATTCGCTGGACGGCGAAGTACGGCAGTGTCGTGGCGACCGGCTATGACGTGTCGACAACGGACGGCGTCAACGAGAAGGGGCTGTCTGCGCAACTGCTTTGGCTTGTGGAGTCGCAGTATCCGAAGTTCGACAAGGACGCGAAACCCGGGCTGACGATTGCCGCGTGGGCGCAATACGTGCTCGACAACTTTGCGACGGTGAGCGAGGCAGTCGCCGCGCTGGAGAAGGTGCCGTTCACGATCGTAACGGACAATGTGCCGGGCGAGGACCGTCTCACGACGTTGCACCTGTCGATGTCGGACAAGTCGGGGGACAGCGCCATCGTCGAGTACATCAATGGCCGCCAGGTGATTCATCACGGCAGGCAATATCAGGTGATGACGAATTCGCCGACGTTCGACGAACAACTCGCGCTCAATGCGTACTGGAAACAGATCGGTGGCACGACGTTCCTGCCAGGGACGAACCGTGCGTCGGATCGTTTTGCGCGTGCTTCGTTCTACGTCAATGCCATTCCCAAGAGCGAGGATCCGGTGCAGGCGCTCGCGAGTGTGTTCAGCGTGATTCGCAATGCGTCGGTGCCCTACGGGATTACGACGCCGGATCAGCCGAACATCTCGTCGACCCGCTGGCGTACGGTGGTCGACCACAAGCGAATGTTGTACTTCTTCGAGTCGGCGCTCACGCCCAACACATTCTGGGTGGATCTGAAGAAAATCGATTTTTCCGCGGGTGCACCGGTCAAGCGGCTAGACCTCGGCAAGGATCAGCGCAATACGTTCAACGGTGAAGTGTCTGCCGAGTTCAAGGTCGCGCCGCCGTTTCCGTTTCTCGGGCTGAATACGAAAAGGGCGGGGTGAGGGGCTGAGTTCGCCGGCGGTGCGCCCGCCCCGTTGCTTGCGTCGCATCGGTCGCCCTGCCGGCTTCGCCTGTGCTGCGCTCGCGCGGCCCGGTACAGGTAGCTCAGGCGAGGGCGGCGGCCCGCCGCGAGGTGTGAGCGTTGACCAGCGGCGTCACGCGGCGTCAGGCAGTGCGATGCCCAGCGCCTTTAACTGCTTTCGCAGCTCAGCGGGACTTCTGAAGTGAATGGCGGCCAGTCCTTCGCGACGGGCCGCGTCGACGTTACGAAGGCTATCGTCGATGAACGCGGTGGATTCCGGGCGCAGGTGGTAACGCGCGATGAGGCACCGGAAAATGGCGGGATCGGGCTTGATCATGCGCTCCCGTCCCGAGACGACGATGCCTTCGAACCATCCGAGGAAAGGGAATCGTGCTTGCGCGATGGGGAAGGTCTCCGCGGACCAGTTTGTTAGCGCCAGCAGCCGGAAGTGGCGCTCGCGCAGTTGCGCCAGAATGTCGACGGTGCCCGAAATGTCTCCTGGAATCATCTCCGTCCAACGCTCGAAGTAGGCCCGGATGTTGGCCTCGTGATCGGGATGCCGAGCGATGGCTTCGTCAATCGCCGCTTTCCACGGGCGTCCGCGGTCTTGCTGCTCGTTCCACTCCGTGTGGCAGACTTCCGCAAGAAAGCGCTCCATCGCGGCCTCGTCCCCGCCGAAACACTTCCGATACAGATTTCGCGGGTCCCATTCGATCAGTACGTTGCCAAGATCGAAGACGACTGTGTCGATTTCCCGAGACATGGGGGAGGAGGACTGACGCATGCTTCGTTTCGCGTGAATTGAGATGATTTGTCAGACTACGTGGTCTGCGGGAGCGAGGCAAGGGTATGGCGGCTCGACGGTTCGAGCCAATAAGGGACCTCCGGTAATTCAATGGGTGCCGGTTTCGCGCGGGGCGGGTCGACATGGAAAGTCGCATTCAGAGGATGCTCGGGAAGTTGAAGACATGGACGCGAACGATCAGACGCGACGCCCACGTGCTGTATCTGGCGGCCCGGGACGCCCGGGTGCCTTGGTACGCGAAGGCCCTGGCGCTGTTCGTGGCGGGATATGCGCTCTCGCCCATCGATCTGATTCCCGATTTCATTCCTGTCATCGGACTGCTCGATGACGCGATACTGGTTCCGCTCGGCATCGTCATCGTCCTGAAACTGATCCCGCCGGACGTGCTCGCCGAGCTTCGCGCCACGGCCGCTGCGACGCAAAGACCCGTGAGTCGCGTGGCGGCGGTGGTCATTGCGATGGCGTGGGGCGTAGCCATTGTGGCTGGCGTTTGGTTCGTGTACCGGCGGTTCGCGTCGCAATGACGGTGGATGGTGGATGCGGGGATGCGGGGATGAGCAAGCGTGCCGTTCTCAGGTAACGCCGAGCGGCGTTTCTATGGCATCCGCGAGCGGCAAGTCGAGGCCCGGACGGTGGGCCCGGAAATGAAAAACGGGCCCGAAGGCCCGTATTTTCAAGCGATTTGACCGTCTTTCGTTGTCGTTGACGGTCAAGGAATTGGTGGAGCCGGCGGGGATCGAACCCGCGTCCGCAAGTACTCCACGACCAGTTCTACATACTTAGTTCAGTCGTTTGATTTAACTGCTTTGTCGCGGACGAACACGCTACGCAGCAGCGATCCACTAAGTTTTCGACCCTGGCGTCATGGCGCTGCCAAAGCTTAACTGACGTATATGACCTCTGGCGGTATTGCTACCGGTCTTGCGACACTAGTCCGTCAGTGAACTAGGCAGAGGACGGCGGCCCTTAGGCTACCAGCTTGTAACGAGAGTCGTTAGCAGTTACTTAATTTCCCATTGATTAACGAGGTGACGGGTCCTCGGTATGCCCTGAATCGCTTTGCTACCCACGTCGAAACCATGTCGGCCCCTGTGGAACTTCGCATTATGACACAAATGCCTCACTTGAGTGCGAAGTCCACCCGCGTGGTCGCCCCCTTGTCCTTGATGCCGTCCGCGTTGAGCTTCGGCGCCACAACGAACAGCCGGTCGGACGCAATCTTGCCGTCCAGCCATGACCGCACGCGCTGAGCACGCCGCTCGGCCAGCGCCCGCAAATCGTCCTCTCCGACCTTGACGTTCGTCTCCAGGAGCTTTTCCATCTCGTCGTCGGGCAGCGACTTGGTAAAGCCGATCATGTTGCGCGGCTTGGCAAAGTCCGCCGCCTTGTAGGCGGCCGTCAGGTATTTGCTGCGCTCCTCCGGCGTGACCGTGACGCTGTCCACGTCGACGCTCTCGCCCTTGCCGACCATCGCCTTGACCTTCTGGGCCTTGATGGCGCGTTCCACAGCAACGCTGCGCAGGCCGTCGGTGTCTTTCGCCGGGTCGACCCGGCCCACGATATCAAGCTTGAGCGCCTCACGGTCGTTGAGCGCCTTGACCAGCGTTTCCAGACGTTTCTCGTCGGCCGGCGTCAGGCGTGCACTGCCAGGCGCGAATTCAACGTAGCCCAGCTCCTGATCGCCACCGCCAAACGCAGACGCCAGCAAGCTGAACGGCGCCGTCACGGCCTTGACGATGAGGTTCACGAAGGCCCGGAAGATCACGCCGCCGAGGCTGAACTGCGGATCGTCCAGGGAACCCGAAATCGGAATGTCCACATCGATCTCGCCTCGCGAGTTCTTCAGCAACGACACCGCCAGGCGCACGGGAAGATTCGTCGCCGTCGGACTGTCGACATGATCGCCGAACGTCAACTGGTCGATGAAGATGTGGTTGTTCGCCGTGAGCTTCGCCTGATCGAGCAGATAGTGCACATCGACGGTGAGCTTGCCCTTTTCGATGGGGTAGCCCGCGTACTTCGTCGAGTACGGCGTGAGGTTGGTCAGCTCGATGCCGTCGGCTTTTGCCCCGAGATCCACGAACGCCATGGGTGCCAGCGGATTGATCTTGCCGTTGATGTTGATCGGCGCATTGCGATTGACCTTGCCTTGCAGCGCCACGTCGGCGGGCTCGGTCGTCGCGGTGCCGAACGCCCCGATACGCCCGCCGATGTCCGTCAGGTTGGCGGTGTAGTTCGGCTTGACGAAGTTGTCCGTGAAGTTGATGTTCCCGCCTTGCAGCGTAATACGCCCGATGTGGACGTCCGCAGGCAGCGCCTTGCCAGTGCCGTAGCCTGGACCGCGCTCCACGGTCGTCTTGCCCGGCGACTGCTCCTTTTTCTCGACTTCGGTGGGCTGTCCGGCTTCTACCGCCGACGCGGCCGCATCGAGCGGTGGTTTCGCGGCAGACGCCGCATCCAGCGGAATGCCTTCGTTCGCACGCGTGAGCGAGCGTGGAGCCTGCTTGTTGCCGACGACGTCAGCCAGGTTCAACCGCCCGTTGGCATTGATGATCAGGCGCGCGTAGAAGCGCGAGAGCGCAACACTGCCCAATTGAACGTTCGGTTTGCCGCTGCCGATCGCCAGATTGATTTGCTGCACCGACAATGCATTCCAGCGCACGAAGTCGTCGGTCGTCACCTTGTCAAGCAAGCGCACGTTGCCAAGCGTAGCGTCCCCGCGATACGTTGCCTGCGTGGTCTCGCCCTTCATGGCAAACGTGGTGCGGCCGTTGCTCGAGAGCAGGGCGCTTGCGATGCTCGCGTTAAGTTCGTCGCTCATGTACGAGTCGAATGCCGCGAGATCGAGCTGTTGCGTCTTGACCTGAAGGTCGCCGGACAGCGGTTGCGGCGTGATGTTGCCGGTCGCGTTCAGTGAGCCCTTCTTGTTCAGTGTGCCGTCCACCTGCAGTTGCAACGGTTTGGTCATGTCCTGGGAAGCGTTCTGAACCTTGATGTTCAGCGGTGCGAACCTGGCATTGATCGGACGTCCTTTGACTGCGCGGTCTTCGAATCCGACGCTGGCATTCTCGACGGCAACCTTGCCGACCTTCCACTGCCATCCGTCTGCGCCCGACGCACCCGACGCACCCGACGCCGCGCCCTTGGCCGACGAACGGCGTCCCCGCTCGGTGCCGACGCGCGCCTGGATTCCGCTACCGTTGCCATGGTTTGCGGACGTTTTGGGTTGACCGTTGCCGGTCAGGGCCAGCAGGTTGATCGTGCCGTCCTTGTCGCGCCGGGCCGCCAGATCGAGACCGGTGAGCGTGACTTCGTCGACGACCGCCTGCCGGGCGCCGAGATCGAAATGCGACAGTTTTGCCTGTGCCCTGGCCAGCTTGAGCGGTGCGTCGCTCTTGTTGCCCGTGTGCCATTCGATCTTTTCGAGCGTGGCCGTAGCCGGTTCGATCTGAACGTTCGGCTGCTTGTCGGGTGCAAAGGCCGCGCTGAACTTCGCCTGCGCGCCGACCGTACCGCTCTTCAGCTCGCCTGCAAGCGCTCCCTGCGCAAAGGGCAGCAGTGGGGCGAGTGCGATCGACTGCGCGTCGAGTTCTCCGGTGGCGTTGTGGGCGGGCAGACTGAACTGTCCGTGCGCCTTGAGCGAACCGCCGCTGTGAATGCCAAGCGACGCGTCGTAGGACGCCGGCTCCTTGCCGAGCGTCGAGAATTGTTTCACCGCGAGCTGAACGTTCTCCAGCGACACGCTGGCCGGTTTCGCGCCACGTTCGTCGGTGAAACGCAACTTGCTGTTCACAAGCGAGACTTCACCGACCAGCAGGTCGAGCGGCGACGGCTGAGCCGCTGCGGCAGCCTTCGCCTGCGCCGCCTCGGCCGCCGAGGCCGGGGTAGCGGGGCGCGCGGTCTGCTCGGCAGCCACCTTCGGTGCGGACTTGGCCGCTTCGCTGGCCTTGGGCGATGCGGCGGCTTCGTCCACTGCTTTACCCACTGCCTTGAGGACCGGACGCTGCGGCAGCAACGCCCGCGTCACGTTGATGGAACCATCCTTCTCCAACGTGACGTGCTGGTCGAGTCCGTCGATGCGTACGCTATCGATGTGATAGACGTTGTTCAGCGGTTCGATCTTGCCGAGTTTTACGTCAACCTGTTTGACCGCAACAAGCGGCGATCCGTCGGGTTCGTTGACTACCGCATCGGCCAACCCCGCAGTGCCTGTGAGCACTACGTGATGACCGTCTTTGTCGCGTGTGAACCGCAACTTCAAGTCGGTGCTGAGCGCCGCGCTCTTGATCTGCGCGGGTACCGTCATCGGCGAGTACCCGAGATACTGGGGCACGTCGAGGCGGTCGATCTTGATGTCGATGGTCGACTCGAGCGAGTCGGCGAACGGCTTCGTTTGGCCGGAGATATGCAGCGGCGCGCCGTCGATGGACGCCTGGAGCAGCGGCTGCACGAAGATGTCAGTATCGGCCGGCAAATTGGCGATGAACGGTACACCGACCTGCAGATTGTCGACGACGTGTTTCTCGTCCTGATAGGCGTCGTCGATGCGGATCGTGCCGTTCTTGATCTGCACGTTATTCAGTGCAAAACGTGCCGGTTTCGACGGCTCGGGCGAAGGCGGTCCCGAGGTGGCGCGATCGATGATGTCCGAAAAGTTGAAGCGCTGCGGGGCCGTGCGCACAATGTTGACGACCGGCGTGTCGACGTACAGTTCACCGATCACCGGCGCCAAGCGAAACAGCGAACTCCATGACGCATTGACTCTCACCTCGCCGATGTCCACGAAGGGCTGGCCCGGCGCCTTGTCGCCAATGTGCACCTTATGCAGATCGAGGCGGAGCGTATATGGATTGAAGCTGACGTCGCCCACGCTTACCGGCCGTTCGAGATAGGCGGACAGTTTGTCGACGGCGTAGTGCTTGAGCACGGCCGGGACGGTGAAGTAACCGACGACACCGAACACGGCAATGATGCCGGCGGCCCAGAGGCCGGTTTTACGGGCGCGGCGGCGCACGTCGGGGTCGCGCCCGAGCGCTTGTACGCGGGCGAGACTTTGCTGCAGGCGGTTGCCGTCTGCGGAGGTTTGCGTCGAGGATTTGCGATCGTTCGCTTGCTCGGCCATGCGGTCTCCCGTAAGTAGCCAGTGAAGCATACGCCGCGCCACTGAAGCGCGGCGGGACAGTCCCGAAACGCGGCCACGGCGTGCGTCGCGGCGTTTCGGCGGGCGATGGTCCGGCGGCTTAAACCGCCGACATCACCAGCGGGGCGATCGCGCCCGCGCGTTCGACGACGGCATCGGCCTGCCACTGGGTAGGCGCGAGCGAGTCGCCGCAATAGCCGTAGGCCGCGGCCACCGTGGCCATCCCGGCCGCTTTGCCTGCCTGCACGTCGCGTAGATCGTCTCCGACGTACACGATCTGTGCCGGCGCAATGCCCAAGCACTCCGATGCGTACAACAATGGTGCGGGATGCGGTTTGCTGTGCGGCGTGGTGTCGCCCGAAACCACGCAGGCGGCGTTGTCCGAAAGCCCCAGCAATTTCACGAGCGGGTTGGTCAGGCGCGCTGCCTTGTTGGTCACGATGCCCCACGGCATGCCGCGCTCGGTGAGCGCCGCGAGCAGGGCGGGGATGCCTTCGAACAAATGGCTCTGCACGCACAATGCGGCTTCGTAATTGGCAAGAAAGGCGTCTCTCAGCGACGCAAAGGCCGCATCCTCCGGCGTGACACCGAACGCACTGCCAATCAGTCCGCGAGCGCCATGCGACGCCTGCAACCGCAGCGTTTCATAAGGTCCGGGCGGCAAACCGCGGTCTGTACGCACTTTATTGACCGCCGCGACGAGATCGGGCGCCGTGTCGGCGAGCGTGCCGTCGAGGTCGAACAGCACGGCGCGAATGTCGCCATGCAATAGTGTCGGCACGGGGGTGTCGAGGAGGGAGTCAGGGACTCGGGCGGGGGGCTCGAACATATCAGGCGTCGCGTGTGCACGCGATCATGTAGTTGACGTCGGTGTCGCGATTGATCGAGTAACGCTTGCTGATCGGATTGTAGGACAGACCACGCATGTCGCGCAGAGTGAGGCCGCTGGCACGGGTGAACGATGCCAGTTCCGACGGGCGAATGAACTTGGCGTAGTCATGCGTGCCGCGCGGCAACATGCGCAAGACATACTCGGCACCGACGACGGCCAGCAGCCAGGCCTTCGGATTGCGGTTGAGCGTGGAGAAGAACACGTGACCGCCCGGTTTCACGAGCGTGGCGCAAGCGGCCACGATCGATGCGGGGGAGGGCACGTGTTCCAGCATTTCCATGCAGGTCACGACGTCGTACGTTCCGGCGTCTCGCGCGGCAAGCGCCTCGGCGGCGATTTCTTCGTATTCGATGTTCAGGCCCGCTTCGAGGCTGTGCAGATCCGCCACGCCAAGCGCTTTCTTCGACAGATCGATGCCCTTCACGCGAGCGCCCTGGCGGGCCATCGATTCGGAGAGGATGCCGCCGCCGCAGCCGATATCGAGCACGCGCTTGCCTTGCAGCGGCACGTGTTGTTCGATCCAGTCGAGGCGCAACGGGTTGATCTCGTGCAGCGGTTTGAATTCGCTGTGCGGATCCCACCAGCGGTGGGCCAGTTCACTGAATTTATTGAGTTCTTGCGGATCGGCGTTCATCACTTGCTCATGGACATTGACGGATCTACGCAGACCGGATGTGACATGGCCGCGCGTGCCCTGTGAACCGGATGGTCGGCGGGCGCCGTCGAGATGGGGCAAGTATAACGAAGTGAGTACGCCCATGTCCAAAGCGCCAGACGTGGCGGGGACTTCGGGGGTGTCGTTCGGCGCGTAGCGACACGCGTGCCGGCAGGCAGGCGCGGCATGAGGCTATCCGGTCACGTCTGCCCGTCCATCTACCCGTTGGATCGCAGCCCCATTTCGCGCCGGACGGTAGCGGCCGAACGTGCTGAAACGAGACGGAACCGGAAGCTGAAGGCGGCGATCTGATGTCGCCGCCTGCGTATCGTGGTTGTCCCGGTTCGCGGGAGCTTGCCTCGCCCGTGTCAGGCGGCGGCCGGCAGATTCGCCAATACGGCGTTCGGGTCGTGGTAGACGAGGCCGAGTGCGTCGGCTACGCCCCGGTTGGTCACCATGCCGCGCGCGACATTCAGGCCTGCGAGAAGATGGGGGTCGGCGCGCATGGCGGCCACGGCGCCATGATCGGCCAATTGAAGAATGAACGGCAGCGTCACGTTGTTCAGGGCAAAGGTCGAGGTGCGCGGCACGCCCCCGGGCATGTTGGCGACGCAGTAATGCACCACGCCATCGACAACATAGACCGGGTCGGCGTGCGTGGTCGGGTGCGACGTCTCGCAGCATCCGCCCTGATCGATCGCGACATCGACGATGACCGAGCCTCTGCGCATCAGGCCGAGCATCGCTCGCGTGATGAGCTTGGGCGCTGCGGCACCGGGAATGAGAACGCCGCCGATGACGAGGTCGGCGTCGCGCAAATGACTTTCGATGGCGTGCTGCGTCGAATAGACGGTCTGCACGCGGCCGCCGAACTGTGCGCTGATGCGGCGCAAGGCGTCGACCGATTTATCGATGACGATCACCTGCGCGCCGATCCCGACCGCAACCGTCGCGGCATTGGTGCCGACGACGCCGCCACCCAGAATGACGACTTTGCCGGCTTCCACGCCCGGGACGCCTGAGAGCAGCAAGCCCAGTCCCCCGTGTGTTTTCTCGAGTGCCGTGGCGCCTGCCTGAATCGACATGCGGCCTGCGACCTCTGACATGGGCGCGAGCAACGGCAGGCCGCCGCTCGCGGACGTCACAGTTTCATACGCAATGCACGTGGCTCCGCTCTTGATCAGGTCGCGCGTCTGTTCCGCGTCGGGGGCGAGGTGAAGATAGGTGAACAGTGTGTGGTGGGGGCGCAAGCGTGCGCGTTCGATCGCTTGAGGTTCCTTGACCTTGACGATCAGCTCGGCACGGTCGAAGACATCGACGGCGTTGGCGGCGATGCGTGCACCGGCAGCGGCGTAGATCGTATCGTCCATGCCGATACCTTCGCCGGCTTGCGACTCGATCCACACCTCGTGCCCGCGTGCCACCACTTCGCGTACGGCTGCGGGCGTCATGCCTACGCGATATTCGTGGTTCTTGATCTCCTTGGGTACACCGATCTTCATGATGCGTCTCCTGTGTTGTGTTTTGTTGGAACAGCAAACAACCGGTATGACAATGCGGCAACGACAAACAAAAACGGCACCCGAAGGTGCCGTTTCGCAAATCAGGCGAAGGCCGGTTGGGCCTGCGCCTCCGACGCGCCGCTGTAGCGCGCCACGGACAGGTCGTCCGCAAGGATGGCGGGGCGACGTCCGGACATCAGATCGGCCAGCAACTGACCCGAGCCGCACGACATCGTCCACCCCAGCGTCCCGTGTCCGGTATTCAGGAACAGATTACGCAGCGACGTGGCACCGACAATCGGCGTACCGTCCGGTGTCATGGGGCGCAAGCCCGTCCAGAAAGACGCTTGTGCCGTATTGCCGGCGCCCGGATAAAGGTCGTTGACCACCATTTCGAGCGTAGCGCGACGTGCCGGATTGAGCGCCTTGTTGTATCCGACGACTTCGGCCATGCCGCCAACGCGGATGCGGTCGTCGAAACGCGTCACGGCGATCTTGTAGGTTTCATCCAGGATGGTCGAGACCGGAGCGCGCGAGGCGTCGACGATTGGCACGGTGATCGAGTACCCCTTGAGCGGATACACGGGGATGTCAACGATGCCGCGCAGGAACGAGGTGGAATACGAACCGAGCGCAACGACGTAGGCGTCCGCACGTTGGAGCATCCCCGCGCAAACCACGCCCTCGATCTTGTCGCCAGCCACGCTGAGTCCATCGATCGGCATGTCGTAACGGAACTTCACGCCAAGCGCTTCGGCCATGGCCGCCAGTCGCGTGGTGAACAACTGGCAATCGCCGGTCTCGTCGTTCGGCAGGCGCAGGCCACCGGTCAACTTATGGGCGACGGTAGCCAATGCAGGCTCGGCGCCGGCCAGCGCCTTACTATCGAGTAACTCGAACGGCACGCCTGCCTCTTCGAGTACGGCAATGTCGCGCGCGGCATTGGCCAGTTGCTCTTCCGTACGGAAGAGTTGCAGCGTGCCGGCCTGACGGCCTTCATAGGCGATCCCCGTTTCGGCCCGCAGTTCGCGCAAGCAGTCGCGGCTGTATTCAGCGATTCGCACCATGCGTTCCTTATTGACGGCATAACGCTCGGGCGTGCAATTGCGCAGCATCTGATAGAGCCACTTCAATTGCGTGAGCGTGCCGTCCGGGCGAATGGCGAGCGGTGCGTGCTTCTGGAACAGCCATTTCATGGCCTTGGTCGGAATCCCCGGAGCCGCCCACGGCGACGCGTAACCGGGCGAGATCTGGCCGGCGTTGCCGAAGCTGGTTTCGAGCGCCGGACCCGCTTGACGATCGAGCACCGTGACGTCATGTCCGGCCTTTGCCAGGTAGTAGGCGCTGGTAACGCCGATGACGCCGCTGCCGAGAACGATGACCTTCATTGCGTTGACTCCTGTAAAACCATAGTTATGCAGTAATAATTCGCATGCTATTCTCGGATAGGCAGGTTTAGTTAATGTATATCGCCTGAATTCAGGAATTAATCATGAGAGTGCAGCAGCAATCGGTTCGCACGCTGGACCGGCTCGATCGGCGGATTCTGACGCTGCTCCAGCAAGACGGCCGGATGTCCATGAAGGACCTGTCCGAACAGGTGGGCCTGTCGATAACACCGTGTATCGAACGCGTGAAGCGCATGGAACGCGATGGCGTGATCATGGGGTACTTCGCCCGAGTGAACCCGGCGGCGCTCGGGGCGGCATTGCTGGTTTTCGTGGAGATCACGCTGGATCACAAGTCCGGCAACATGTTCGATCAGTTTCGCCGGGAGGTGCTGCGCATTCCGGAAGTCATGGAGTGTCACCTGATCTCCGGCGACTTCGACTACCTGATCAAGGCGCGAATTCGTGAGATGTCCGAGTACCGCAAGTTGCTGGGCGACATTCTTTTGCAACTGCCGGGTGCCGTGCAGTCGAAAAGCTACGTGGTGATGGAGGAGATCAAGGAAACGCTCACGGTGCACATCGAGGAGTGACGCCGACATGGGCGCCATGGGGGGACACGCAGGACTGCCGCTTTGCGACCTGGATCGGGAGGGGAACGGTCGATAGTCGGATTTATCGATTTGCGCGTTGCGGCTGCATCGACCCGCGTTTTCCGCCGCGCCAGGGGCGCACGCTGCGGCGCCGTGTTTGACAGTCTGTCAGAAGAGCGGCAGTTGCGGGTCGACTTTGCCGGTGGATTCAGGGCCCGTTGAACCGCGCCGCGTCGTTGTACCGACCGACGTGTCGCGGCCGTTCGTGACCAGATCGCCGGGCGGTCGGTCGGGCACGCGAAACTGATCCACTCTCAATGGCGGGCGCGCCTGGTTTAGTCCCAACTTGCGGGCTGCCAGGTGGAAGCGCTGGCGAATCAACTCGGCATGCAGGCCAGTCCCCCGCATACGCGTTCCAAACTCGGCACTATTGTGTTTGCCATCGCGGACTTGCTCGATCAGGCTTATCACATGGCGCGCCCGCAATGGGTAATTGGCTTCGAGCCAATCGACGAATACGTCATGAACTTCTCTCGGAAGTCGCAACATCACGTAGCCGGCGTACGTCGCACCCGCTGCGGCTGCCGTCGTTAGGACACGTTCGATGTCGAAGTCGGTGAGGGCGGGCACGATCGGTGCCACGATCACGCCTGTCGGGATGCCGGCGCTCGTCAACTTGCGAATGGCTTCGATACGCTTGGGCGGCGTATTGGCGCGGGGCTCCATCTTGCGAGCGATCTCCGCGTCGAGCGTTCCCACCGAAATGAAAACCCTGGCAAGTCCGCGCTCGGCCATCCGCGACAGGATGTCGATGTCCCGAGTGACAAGTGCGGATTTGGTGGTAATGCCCACCGGGTGGCCAAAGCGCTCAAGCACTTCAAGCACACCTCGCGTGATGCCGTACTCCCGCTCTATCGGTTGGTAGGGGTCGGTGTTCGCGCCCAGTGCGAGCAGGGCGGGTTGGTATCCGCGCTTGCGCAATTCGGCATCGAGACGTTCGGCGGCGTTGTGCTTGGCGTACAGACGCGTTTCGAAGTCGAGTCCTGGGGAAAGGCCGAGATAGGCGTGTGTTGGCCGCGCAAAGCAGTACGTGCAGCCGTGCTCGCACCCTCGATAGGGATTGATCGAGCGGTCGAATGGAATGTCGGGCGACGTGTTGCGGGAAATAATCGTTCGTGCGGTCTCCAGCGCGACCTGGGTGACGAATTTGACTTCGCATTCCTGGGCCGCGTCTGATTCGTGGCGATTCTCGTCGCTTTCGCGACGAAATTCGGAGAAGCGCGATTCGAGATTGGCCGTAGCGCCTCGGCCCTTGCGCGACGGGGGCGGCGCGAATGAGGATGCCATGGTTCGTCTCCTGGTCGTCTCCTGAATGGCGACCCTGTGACGCATTGGAAGCAGCCGCAGGGGATGGCTGTCATTATACTGTGTTTTTATACAGTATTTTGACGGAGACGAAAGATGACAACGAATGCAGCCGCAATGGCGGTGAGCGTGCCTATGGCAGTGGCGGGCTGGAAGGCGTGGGCGTCTTGGGCGAGGTTATGCGTCGCGCTCGGGAGCCACGGGGGGAATATACGGGGCGATGGCTCGCGCAATGGCATCGAGCGCCGTGTCGTCGGCGTTGGGGCGTTGCCGGGCGAGGTGGATGGCTCGCTGGGTGAGCAGGGAGTACAGGGTCGCGTGGTTGCCCCCCATTGCGGCAAGCGCTTCCGTGTGTCGGGTGACGATGCCGGCATCGCCGCGCGACACCGGCCCGGCCAGCGCGCCCGAGAGCCCGCGCTCGCGCGCGGCGTTGAGCGTCCCCATCACGAGAGGCCACATCGCGTCTCGGGCGTCTTCCGTCGGGAGACCGATCGCCTTCCACAGATGCGTTGCTTCGTCGAGAAGGCAAAGCAGAAAGCTGGCGGCGTAGTTGGCACCCGCGTGATATCGCATACGCTCGCCCGCAGGAATCGACAGGGTGCGACACCCCATGTCGCTCGCGAGACGTTGAAGCACTTCGTTCAGCGGCGCTTCAGCCTCGATCGCGATCGCGCTGCCCGGCAGGCGAGTTGCGTCATCGTCCAGTCCCGCAAAGAGAAACAGCGGATGGAATCCGCCGATTTGTCCGCCGTGCTTCGCTGCAGGCGCAAGCAGGTCGACTTCGGATGCTCCGCTGCAGTGCACGAGCGCCTGACCGGCGCGAGGCGTGAGGTGCTCCGCGCATTCGGCAATGGCGTCGTCGGGAACCGTGAGAAAAATCACGTCGGCACGCGAAAAGACAGCGTTCATGTCACCGGGGCGGTCAACGGTCAGTGGGTGGCAATCACGCAGCGCCGCTGCGACACGCTCGGTGTTTTCCCTGCGGCGGCTGGCAATGACGGGCACTTCATATCCGGCCCTGACGGCAGCCCGCGCCAGAGCGCTGGCGACACGTCCCGCACCAATGAAGCCCAGCGTCGGCCGGGGCGGGAGTGGTGGCGAAGTGAGCGTCACAATCGGGTCCTACTGAGACAGGCGATTCGGTGTGTCGTGGATTTCGAAGTACGTCTGGAACGCCACGGCGAAGCCGACCATCATCAGCATGGCGCCGACAAACAACGACACGCTGACGATGATGACGGCGACCCAGCCCGAACGGGACTTGGTCGTGACCCGAGTGTTGAATTGTGCGTTCCAGCGCTCATCCGGGCGAAGTCCGTAGACGATCGCGGCGAGAAACGCCGAAAACAGCGAGATGGCGCCGAGAACCGTCAAGACCCATCCCGCCGGGGAATGCAGTTCGCTCGTCACAAGCAGCCCCCAACCTGCCACCCCGCACGCAGAACCCACGATGTGGGCCCAGCCGAAGCGATCGCGCAGGCCGTACAAATAGAAGCGATGCAGCCCCAGCGTGCCGAACAGCATGGCGAGGCCGGCGGTCAGGGTCTTGGACTTGTATGCGACTGCGTTCATTGGGTGTGGTTATCGGGCAGGCGTTTCGCGAAGGACTTCGACGAGCGTCCAGCGCATGCTCGACGCGTCAGCGGGCGGATTGGCCACGGGCTCGCCGTGAATTTTCACGCGGTATTCTACGCCGGGCTTCCACTCGAAGCCATCGATGTGGGCGTACCACAACTCCCACTGCGATTTTCCGGTGTCGTCCGCCGTACGGACGCGCAAGCACTTACGCGGTGCTACCCCGACGCAATCCGCCATTTGCGAGTCGACATCCAGAATGCGGTCTTCTGTCCTTGTCGTGCCGCTCGCGCCCGCCACCGGACGGTTGAGCAGTGTTTGCGACGCGTAGGTCAGCGTCTCGCCGTTGGGCGCGCTCAGTGTCAATTGCGTGTCGCGACGCTCAAAGCGGGTCACGCTCGGCAGCGTCTTGAGATAACGGGACTCGAACGCCATCGAATCCGCGCACGCCATGCGCGTCGCAGCAGGGGGCTGGATCGTGACCTGACCCTTGCCCGGACCGATGGTGTACTGACCGAAAATTCGATTGCAGCCGCCTGTGCCGGAGAACGCGCCCTTGTCGTTGAACGTGAGGTTGATCACGCGGCCTTCGGGCAGGCTCGGGGCGTCGCTTGCGCCTTCCCATTTCACGAGTTGCCACGTGCCGAGAATGTCGGCGGGGCCCGTCGCGGCAGCGGTGGTATCCGCGGCGCCTGACGTCGGACTCGTGCCGCCGCCCGTCGGTGCGGCGCAACCGGCTAGCAGGGCGGCCGGCACGAGGAGGGTCGCCACATAGGTGGCGAAGGAGGCGGGGCGGAGCGAGGGTCGGCTTTGCGTCATGATTTTGAACGGGTGTAGTGGCATGGAGGGCAGGGACGGCCAAAATCGCGTTGAACTGAGGGCAGTGTGTTCAAACGGCGCCGTGAATACCATGATCCGTTGACCGGGTCTGCGAGGGGACAGTTCCTTGCGTAGGGCTAAGGACATTTCCCAATCGGTGTGGCTAACTGTCATGGCGAGGCCTCAAGGCTTCCGGTACGTGATGCGGTATATCGCGCCGGCATAGTCATCGCTAATCAATAGAGAACCGTCTGGCAATGTCAGCAGATCGACGGGGCGGCCCCACACGGACTCGTCGGCGCCCAGCCAGCCCTGAGCGAAGACTTCCTGTTTCGCTACATTGCCTTTCGCATCCAGGGCCACGCGTACGACCCGATAGCCGACCTTGCTGCTTCGATTCCATGATCCGTGTTCAGCGATAAAGATACTGCCGCGATACGCCTCGGGGAATTGCTTGCCTAAATAGAAGCGCATGCCGAGTGCTGCAACATGAGCGCCAAGTTTCGCCTTGGGCGGCGTGAAAGCGCTGCAAGCTTTTTCTCGCCCGAAGGCGGAGTCCGCAATGTCGCCCGCATGGCAATACGGGAATCCGAAATGCTCGCCGTGACTGGTGAGTCGGTTGAGTTCATCGTCGGGTATATCGTCGCCCAGCGAATCGCGACCGTTGTCAGTGAACCATAGCGCATTTGTGCCGGGTTGCCAGTCGAATCCCACGGTGTTGCGCACGCCGCGGGCGACGATACGCCAATCGGTACCGTCCGCTTTCATGCTCCCGATCATGGCGTAGCGATTTTCGTCTCGCTTGCAGGCATCGCAGGGGGCGCCAACACCGACGTAGAGGCGTTGGTCGGGTCCGAAAGCGATGTATCGCCAGCCGTGGTGGCTTTCCGAAGGTAGCTTGTCGTAGACAGTCGCCGGTTTGCCTGGATTGTCCAGATGATTTTCAATGTCCTCTAGCTTCACGATACGTGAAACCGCCGAGATATAGAGGGTGCCATTTCGAATGGCGACACCCACGGGCATGTTCAGACCCGAGGCGATCGTGCGGATTTTGGCGGCGTAGGCGCGCGACGGGTCGAGCGTGATCGCGTAGACGTTCCCCTGGGCGCGGCTTCCGACAAACAAAGTGCCTTTCGGACCCAACGCCATGCCCCGCGCGCCGGGCACTTGATCGGAGAGGACTTCGACGTGGAAACCGGGCGGCAGTGACAGTTGCTCGATCGGAAGGGCCTCGCGCGCTGGCGCGAGTTGAGAGGCGCAGGCGAGGAGCGCGCCCAGAAGGCGTTGCCATCCGTTGGGAAATCGTGGCATGCAGGACTCGCTTCACGCAAAGGATGCGTGCATTGTAGACCAGGGCTCGCAGGGGGGGCGGCAGCGCCGCATAGGCGGCCCAATTTGGGCGCGGTACGGCGGGGACCACATTCCGTTTGGCGAAGTGTTTGTTTTGACGAGGGTTTTGCGCTATAATCACGCGTTTTCTGTCCGAACACTTCTGGATTCACAAGGATTTAATATGGTCGTTATCCGCCTGGCTCGCGGCGGCGCGAAGAAGCGCCCGTTCTACAACATCGTTGCAACCGACTCGCGTAACCGCCGCGATGGCCGCTTCATCGAGCGTATTGGCTTCTACAACCCGGTCGCTGCCGAAGGCACGGAAGGTCTGCGTATTGCTCAAGACCGTCTGACGTACTGGCAAGGCGTTGGCGCACAACTGTCGCCGACCGTGGCTCGTCTGATCAAGCAAGGCGCCAAGGCTGCTGCCTAAGCTTTCAGATAGTCGAGCTGTACGCATTGCTATCGGTTTGCCGATGGCATGAGAATTGAACGGCGGTGCCTGTTCCCGAGCGATCCGGAGCAGGCATCGCCGTGTGTTCGTCACAAGGTTGGATTGGCATGGTTCGTACCGCACGTGAGCGGGTACCGCTGAAAATCGGTGCTGAAGCGCGTCGCGCCTCCGGCATACGCGCTGAGCAGGTGCTAGCCCCGGTGACCGAAGTCCCCGACGATCTCGTCGAGCTTGGTTACATCGGCGATGCCTACGGGATTCGCGGCTGGATCAAGGTGCAGCCGCACACGGGTGAGGGCGAAGGCCTCTTGTCCGCAGATTGCTGGTATTTCCGCCGCCCCGGTGAGTCGGCCTATACGAAGGCCAACGTGCTGCATAGCCGGGGGCACTCGGGCACGGTCGTCGCACAATTGCGGGGAAGCGAGAACCGCACCGCTGCCGAGGCGCTCAAGGGCCTGCAGGTCTGGGTGCCGCGAAGCGCGTTTCCGACAGCAGGTGAAGACGAGTTCTACTGGGTCGACCTGATCGGCGCTCAGGTGACGAATTTGCAGAACGAATTGCTGGGGAAGGTCGTCGGGTTGCTCGATAACGGTGTGCACACCGTATTGCGTGTGACGTACGACGTGCCTGCCATCGACGACAAGCCGGCGAAGACCGCCGAGCGCCTGATCCCGTTCGTTGGCCAGTATATTCAGACTGTCGATACCAAGGCGGGGCGCATTGTGGCCGACTGGGGTCTCGATTACTGAATTACCGATTGACCGCCCGGTGGCTTTGGCGCCCGGGCACCTATGGACGGAACCGGTCTGATGCAGTTTGACGTCGTCACGCTCTTTCCCGAAATGTTTCGGGCACTGACCGACTGGGGCGTCACCAGCAGGGCGCTCAAGCAGTCGCGCTACGGTTTGCGGTTTTGGAATCCGCGTGATTTCACGCATAACAACTACCGCACGATCGACGATCGTCCCTACGGTGGCGGTCCGGGCATGGTGATGCTTGCCAAGCCGCTCGACGATGCGATTGCCGCTGCAAAGGCTGCACAGGCGCAAGCCGGCGTGCCGCGTGGTCGGGTGCTGTTGATGTCGCCGCAAGGCAAGCCGTTGACACACCGTCGGGTTGTAGCGTTGCGCGAGCAGGAGCAGGGTCTGATTTTGCTGTGCGGACGTTACGAAGCCATCGATCAGCGGCTGATTGATCGCGTGGTGGATGAAGAGGTCAGCGTCGGCGATTTTGTGCTCTCTGGCGGTGAACTGCCTGCCATGGCGCTCATGGACTCACTGATCCGCCTGCTGCCGGGGGCGCTGAACGATGAGCAATCGGCGGAGCAAGACAGCTTCGTCAATGGGTTGCTCGACTGTCCGCATTACACGCGGCCGGAAGAATACGAAGGTGTGCGCGTGCCCGACGTGTTGTTGGGTGGGCATCACGCCGAGATCGAAAAGTGGCGGCGCCGTGAGGCGTTGACCAACACTTGGCGCAAGCGGCCCGATTTGATCGAGAGCGCACGCGCCAACGGATTGCTCAGTCGTGCCGATGAGGCATGGCTGGCAAGCCTGCAGGCCGATTCGGCCAAGTAGGTTCGGGTGTCGTCATGGGGACGGCATTCGGTTTGAACCCATCCTCTGTCGGGGCCGGCTCGCCGGTATAACGTCGATACGATGGCACAAGGAGTGGTAAATGAATCTGATCGCCAAGATCGAGCAAGAAGAAATCGCGCGTCTGACCGCGAACAAGACGATCCCCGAATTCGCCCCGGGCGACACCGTGATCGTCAACGTCAACGTGGTTGAAGGTAACCGCAAGCGCGTTCAGGCTTACGAAGGCGTCGTGATCGCCAAGCGTAACCGTGGCCTGAACTCGGGCTTCATCGTCCGCAAGATTTCGTCGGGTGAAGGCGTTGAGCGTACGTTCCAGACGTACTCGCCGCTGATCGCCAGCATCGAAGTCAAGCGTCGTGGTGATGTTCGTCGCGCGAAGCTGTACTACCTGCGTGAGCGTTCGGGCAAGTCGGCACGTATCAAGGAAAAGCTCACGTTCAAGAGCAAGCCTGCTGCCGCCGAGTAAGTCGGGCGCTGCTACGTCTGGCGACCTGTGGCCGGGCGCAGCAAAAGTCGTACGGAAAAGCACCCTTCGGGGTGCTTTTTTCGTTCTGTCGTCGTCGCTCGAGCGTCATGCGGCGGTGCGCCATAACGCAGGCATGCCGCGAATTACCGTGTGAATTGCATTTTCTTCGCGCATACGCACTTTCGGCTTCCTCGTTAAAATAGCGAAGTTATCTATCCTGCAAAGGTCTACGTGGCCCCACCTCTCATCCTGCACCCTGAAGCATTACCAATCGTCTCGACGGGCGAGGGTGAGCCTTCGGTGCCGGCAGAGCGGTTGACGCCCACGGCGCTACGTGACCGTCTGGCCAGCCCGCCGATCTGGACGCCGGAGTCCGGCGTCGTCGAATTGACCTCTGCGTCGCTCTTCACGCCACGCGCTGCTGCGGTCCTCGTGCCACTGGTGATGCGTCCGCATGGCACCACTGTGCTGCTCACGAAGCGGACCCAGCATCTGAGTACGCACGCAGGGCAGGTGAGCTTCCCCGGGGGGAGTCGCGAGCCAGATGATCCCACGCCCATTGCGACGGCTTTGCGCGAGTCACGTGAAGAGATTGGACTGGATGCCGGTGCCGTTGAGGTTATCGGGAGTTTGCCCGACTACGTGACCGGCACCGGCTTTCGCGTGGCGCCGGTCGTGGGGTTGGTCAAACCCCCTTTCGATCTGGTGGCCGACACCGGGGAAGTGGACGAGATTTTCGAAGTGCCGCTGGATTTTCTGATGAATCCGGCGCATCACCAGATTCGTGTCTTCAATTATCAGGTCGGTGAGCGCCGCTTCTACGCGATGCCCTACCCGAAGCCGGCGGGCGGCGAGTATTTCATTTGGGGAGCGACGGCCGGCATGCTGCGGAATTTCTATCAACTGCTGCGCGCCTGACGCGAAAGGTCGCCCGGCAGTGCGGGCGGTGCGCCCGAATGCGTTAGCGAGTGCGTCGCCGAAGCGCACTGGGCGGGCATTTGCGAGAAGCTGTGCTATCGTTACACCATTCCGTCCGGTGATCTGATCGCACGCATGACATTCTTCTCGGTACTCCTCGCGCTGATCCTCGAGCAGGTGCGTGCCCTCTCCACGCAAAACCCGATCTACAACCTGATCCGCTCCCACGCGACACACACGTCGCAGTCATTCGACGCGGGGCAGCCGCGTCATGGCGTGCTCGCCTGGCTGGTCGTCGTCGTGCCGTTTGTCCTGGCCGTTGGCGTCATTTACTACCTGCTGATGCGGGTCAACATTTTCCTGGGTTTTGCCTGGAACGTGCTGATCGTCTATCTGACGATGGGTTTTCGCCAGTTCAGTCATTACTTCACCGACATTCACGTTGCGCTCAATAACGACAACGTCAACGAAGCGCGCGAGATCCTGCGTCAATGGATCGGCATCGATACGGTCGATATGCCGGTGGACGAAATCGTGCGCCACACGCTGTTGCACGCGGTCATCGCGTCCCATCGCCATGTCTTCGGGGTGTTCTTCTGGTTCCTGATGCCGGTTGGTCCGGCGGGCGCGGTGTTGTACCGACTCGCGGAGTACCTTTCGCGTCGGTGGACGGAAGCCGCACCCGACCGAAGCCCGGCATTCGGCGCGTTTGCACGCAAGGCCTTCTACGTCATCGACTGGGTGCCTGCACGTCTGACCGCGATTGGCTTCGCGATCGTTGGTAACTTTGAGGACGCTATCTATGCATGGCGTCATTACGCGAAGCAATGGCCAAATGAAAACGAAGGCATTTTGCTCGCCGCCGGGAGCGGCGCCCTGGGCGCGCGACTGACCGGACCGTTGGCTGAAGTGTCCAGCGTTGACGCCCTCAATCAAGGCGACGACGCGGTGCTGCCCGTCGGTAGCGAGTGCACCCCGCGCACCCTGCAGGCAGCGGTCGGTTTAGTGTGGCGCGCGGTGCTGTTGTGGATGCTTCTGTTGCTCTTGCTCACGCTTGCCGTCTGGCTCGGCTAATTTTGCCCGCCTCGCAGGACCTGCGAAAAACCCCGCGGAAGCGGGGTTTTTTGTTGCATGGCGTATGCGCTGTCGTCGCTTAATACGGGATCTGCTGTTCCGACTCGTGGACGAGTTGCGCATAGAGCGCGTGGCGCTGTTGCGAAATCCGCCCATCGGCGACGGCTTCCAGGATTGCGCAGCCCGGTTCCTTCAGGTGATGACAGTTGTAGAAACGGCATCCGGTCAGGAGTGGGCGAAACTCGGGAAACGCGCGCTCCAATGCGCCTTCCTTGAGGTGATGCAGGCCAAACTCCTGAAAACCGGGGGAGTCGATGAGCAGACCGCCATCCGGGAGGTGAAAGATGCGCGTGAAGGTCGTTGTATGTTTGCCGGAATTCAATACCGTCGAAATTTCGCGCGTGGCAGCGTCTGCATTGGGCACGACGAGGTTCACCAGACTCGATTTTCCCATTCCGGACTGGCCAAGCAGCAGGGATGCCTGATGGGCCAGGCGAGGCAACAGCAGTGCTTTTGCTGTTTCGGGATCCGCACGTACCGATAACTCGAGCACTTCATATCCGAGTGCCCGGTACGGCGCCAGACGTTCGCGGGCGGTCGGCAAGGCGCTGGTCACGTCCGTCTTATTCAGGACAATCAACGGCCGCAGTTCGTTAGCTTCCGCGGCAACGAGGGCACGGCCAAGCAAGTCCTCGCTAAAGTACGGTTCCGTCGCCAGCATGATGACCAACTGGTCGATGTTGGCGGCAAACAGTTTGCTCTTGAACTGGTCCGAGCGATAGAGCAGATTACGCCGCGGCAGAATCTCCTCGATGACGCCCTGATCCCCCGTGCGCGCCCAGGAGACCTCATCGCCAACGGCGATTTCGCTCTTCTTGCCGCGCGGGAAGCACAGCACGGTCTCACCGTCGCTGGCTTCGACGACGTAATGACGGCCGTGGGCGGCGGCTACGCGTCCGTGGCGCCGTGCCTGTTCGGTCGTCTGAACCGCCTGCGTTTTATCCTTGGCGCCGCGCTTCATGCTTGCCCCAGCAGACGGTCGATGCGCTGGGACGCGGGCGGGTGCGAATAATAAAACGCTGTGTAGAGCGGATCGGGCGTCAATGTCGACGCGTTGTCCTGATAGAGCTTGACGAGTGCATTCACCAGGTCGCTCGCCTGCGTCTGGCTCGCGGCGAACGCGTCGGCTTCGAATTCATGTTTGCGCGAGGTAAGGCTGCTCAGCGGGCTGGCGAAGAACCCGAACACCGGCAAGACCAGGAAGAAAAGCACCAGCGCCAACGCGTTGTTGCTGCCGGTCATCGACGGCATCACACCGAGTTCCGTGTAGAACCATGTTTTTCCGGAGAGCCAACCGAGCAGGGCGAGAAATGCCAGTGACAGGGCGAACGCGACGACCAGACGCTTGGTGATATGGCGACGCTTGAAGTGCCCCAGTTCGTGCGCCAGAACGGCCTCGATCTCGGCAGGCGAGAGTCGCTCGATCAGCGTGTCGAAGAACACGATGCGCTTGGCTCGGCCGAATCCGCTGAAATAGGCGTTGCCATGTGCGGAGCGCTTCGAGCCGTCCATGACGAACAGCCCTCGTGCCGCGAAGCCGCAACGCTGCATCAGCCCCTCGATGCGTTGCGCGAGCGAAGCATCCGAGAGCGGCTCGAATTTATTGAACATCGGCGCGATCACGTGCGGGAAGATGAACTGGACGAAAAGGTTGAACGCGACCCACACGACCCACGTGTAGATCCACCAGAGCGGCCCGGCCTGGTCCATCAGCCAGAGCACGACGAACAGCAGCGGCAAGCCAAGTGCGACACCGACGGCCGTCCCCTTGATCATGTCCGCGATGAAGAGCCCGAGCGACATGCGGTTGAAGCCGAAACGCTGTTCGATGACGAATTGGCGGATATAGGTGAAGGGCAGATCAACGACGCCGGAAATGAGCAGTACTGCGGCGATGAGGGCGATCTGGCCGACATACCCCTCGCCAAGCCACGACGAGATGCCGATATGAAGCAGGTTCAGTCCGCCCAGCAAGGTAAACGCGACAAGCAGAACCGCTTGCGCAAAGATCTCTGCCATTCCGAGCCGGGTGCGGGCGACGGTGTAGTCGGCAGCGCGCTGATGATCGGTCAGCGTGATCGTGTCGGCAAAGCGCTCGGGCACGGACGCTCGATGGGCCACCACATGGCGGACCTGGCGGGCGGCCAGCCAAAGCTTGGTCATGACCATCGCCAACAGAAAGATCACGAAGAGATAAGTGAACATGCGCTTAAGGAGAATCTGAAGTATGCGAGAATTATAAGTTCTTTCGACCGGCGAGGCGCCGTGCCGGTCGCCTTACGACGCGTTTTCCAGAGTCTTCCGATCATGTCTTCCATTCCATCCCAAAATCCCACGCTCGCCGACGCCGAAACAACGCTTGCGCGGGCCGAGTTCAATTTGGTTTGGCTCGACATGGAGATGACCGGTTTGCAGCCCGACAGCGATCGCATCATCGAGGTGGCGGTCGTCGTTACCGATTCGGCGCTCACGCGACGCATCGAAGGGCCGGTCTTCGCGATTCACCAGTCCGACGCCGTGCTCGACGGGATGGATGACTGGAACAAGTCCACACATGGCCGCTCGGGGCTGATTGACCGGGTGAAGGCGTCGACTGTCGACGAAGCGGACGCAGAGACCCAACTGATCGAATTCCTCAGCCAGTACGTGCCACCGAACAAGTCGCCGATGTGCGGTAATTCGATCTGCCAGGATCGCCGCTTCATGGCGCGTTACATGCCCAAGCTCGAGGCATTCTTCCACTACCGGAATCTGGACGTCAGCACGCTCAAGGAATTGTGCCGCCGCTGGGAGCCGACGGTATACAAGGGCTTTACCAAGCGTGCCGCGCACACGGCACTCGCCGACATCCACGAATCGATCGACGAACTGGTGTACTACCGTGAGCACTTTCTGAAGACCGCTGTGCCGGGGGCTACGGCCTGAGTTCTTGCGAAAGCGGCAAGCACAAACACGAACGCCAGCGAATTCGCTGGCGTTTGTGCGTTTGTGCGTTTCGACGAGGAATCGACGAGGAATCGGCGACGGTAGACGGGCTGGGCGCCCCCGGCTTCCATCAAGTCGATTTCGGGGCGCGTATCGCGTTCTTGGGGCGGAAGGCCTTGCAGACCGTTTCGTTCGTCTCGATGTACGGCCCGCCGATCAGGTCGATGCAATAAGGCACCGCCGCAAAAATGCCGGGCACGACCGACTTGCCGTGCGCGTCGCGCAGCCCTTCGAGCGTTTCCTTGATGGACTTCGGCTGTCCGGGCAGATTGATGATGAGCGCCGCATGATCTGCCGTCTCGCGTATCACGGCCACCTGTCGCGAGAGGATCGCTGTCGGTACGAAGCGAAGGCTGATCTGGCGCATCTGTTCGCCAAATCCCGGCATCTCCTTGGTGCCGGCAAGCAGCGTGGCTTCGGGCGTGACATCGCGCCGCGCAGGGCCGGTGCCGCCGGTCGTCAGCACCAGGTCGCACTGCATCGTGTCCACCAGTTCGATCAGGGTGGCGGTGATGTCTTCGGCGACGTCGGGAATCAGTCGGGTTTGCGTCACCCACGGCGACGTGAGCGCGCTGCCGAGCCATGCCTGAAGCGCAGGAATGCCCTGGTCTTCATACGTGCCCTGACTCGCGCGATCGCTGATGGACACAAGACCTACGCGAAGTTCGTCGGGATGTGCGCGGGCAACCATCAATCATCCTCGCGTGTTGGGAATTCCGGAAGATCGTTATCGGCCTCGTCCGAAGTTTCGGTTGCGGCAGCGCCGGTGCCGAGCAGATCCTTGAGGACCTGAAACAATTCGCGGAACGCCTTGGGCGGCTTCTGTGCGGCCTGCTCGCGGCGGGCGTTGCGAATGAGCGTGCGGAGTTGCTGGGCATCGGCGCCGGGATGTTGCGCGAGCAGTTCGGTCAGCGCCTCGTCCTTGGCCAGCAGGCGTTCACGCCACCGCTCCAGCGCATGCAGCTTGGCGGTTTCGGCCTTGGAGACGCCCTTGATGACGTCCAGCGCGCGCTGGATGGCCTCGATTTCCCGTTCGTCGAGCGTGCGCATCTGCTTGCCCACGTATTGCAACTGACGGCGCCGGCCTTCATGTGCCGTGATGGTGCGGCAATCACGAACGGCGCGTTCGAGGTTTTCGGGCATTGGCACGCGGGCGAGCGCGTCCTTGGCCAGATTGACCAGTTCTTCGCCCAGATCCTGCAGCGCATGCGACTCGCGCTTGCGCTGGGATTTGCTTGGGCCTTCGTCGGAAAGCTCGCTATGGGCGATACGGTTAAAGCGTTGAATGTGCGTCATAGGCGCTATTGTAACGCGGCGCGCGTCGTCCAAATAGTTGCTTGGGCTACGCACGACGGCTGGCAAGTCGCGCTAAGATGGCGGTTCCTATTCAGCCACTGACCGAATCGCGCCGATGTCCCAAGCGACCCAGCATTTCACGCATACCCAGGATCAACTCAAGGAAATCGTCAGCGACGTGCTGCAGTACGCCCGTTCGCTCGGCGCAACCGACGCAGCAGCGGAGATCTCCGAGGGCGATGGCCTGTCGGTCTCGGTGCGGCGCGGCAAGGTTGAGACCATCGAGCGCAATCGCGACAAGCTGGTCGGCGTCACCGTTTTCATCGGCCAGCGCCGTGGAAATGCGAGTACGTCCGACTTTTCCCGCAAGGCGCTGCACGACACGGTAGACGCCGCCTACAACATCGCTCGTTTCACCGCGGAAGACGATTGCGCGGGCCTCGCCGAGTCCGAGTTGCTCGAAATGCATCCGCAGGACCTGTCGCTGTTCCATCCATGGGACATTACGGCCGACGAGGCCGTCGAACTGGCGCGTCGGGCCGAGAAGGCCGCACTCGATGTGAGCCCGATCATTCGCAACTCCGAAGGTGCGGCCGTCTCCGCCCAGCACTCCCAATTCCTGCTTGGCACGACCCGGGGCTTCCTTTCCGGTTATCCGTACTCGCGCCACTACCTGTCGGTGTCGCCGATCGCGGGCTCCGGCAGCCACATGCAGCGCGACGACTGGTATTCATCCAAGCGTGCGGCCAGCGATCTCGCGTCGCCCGAAGCCGTCGGTCGATACGCCGCCGAACGTGCACTGGCGCGTCTCAATGCCCGCAAGCTTTCTACGCGCAAGTGCGCGGTGCTCTTCGAGGCGCCGCTCGCGGCGGGGCTGCTGGGCGCGTTCGTGCAGGGGGTGAGCGGCGGTGCGCTGTATCGCAAAGCGACGTTCCTCGTCGACACGCTGGGTAAGCCCGTCTTCGCCGAGCACGTTGGCATCCACGAGGACCCGCACGTGCCCCGTGCCATGGGCAGCGCGCCTTACGACGAAGAAGGCGTCAAGACGCGCGCGCGCGACGTCGTGAGCGATGGCGTCGTACAGGGCTACTTCCTGTCGACGTATTCGGCGCGCAAGCTCGGGATGCAGACGACCGGCAACGCGGGCGGCTCGCACAACCTTCGCATGTACAGCAAGCTGACCGCGCCGAGCGACGACTTCCGCGCCATGCTTCGCAAGCTTGGGACCGGCCTGCTGGTGACCGAACTGATGGGGCAGGGCGTGAACTATGTGACGGGCGACTATTCGCGCGGCGCCTCCGGCTTCTGGGTCGAAAACGGCGAGATTCAGTACCCCGTCGAAGAAATTACGCTGGCGGGCAATCTGAACGACATGTTCCGGCAGATCGTGGCGATCGGTGCCGACACGCTGGTGCGCGGTACCAAGGAAGTCGGGTCAATCCTGATTGAACAAATGACCGTTGCCGGTCATTGATGCTGCAAAAAGCCGTTATGGCGCCACAAACGCGTTGCATTTGTGCGCCATTGCGGGGCAAATGCTCAATTATCGTGTCCGGCGCAAGCAGTTTGCGATATCCTTAGGGGTTTTCTTAAGCCGTGGCTTAAGAACAGATACGGTAGTTAGGGTAATGGGCGCGCTCATAAGGCGCGCCTTCTCATAACTAGAGGAGGAAGAGGACTCATGAAAAGCACCATGACCAAGTTGCTG
This sequence comes from Pandoraea vervacti, assembly GCF_000934605.2. NCBI lineage: Bacteria > Pseudomonadati > Pseudomonadota > Betaproteobacteria > Burkholderiales > Burkholderiaceae > Pandoraea > Pandoraea vervacti. Next base: position 1,890,010 of record NZ_CP010897.2, read on the forward strand.
AGCGCACTTGTCGCTACGGGGATGGTGGCTGCGGCCCACGCAGCCGATCTGAAGATCGGCGTGGCCGAAGCACTGTCGGGCGGCGCTGCGCAATACGGTATCGCCATCAAGAACGGTTTCCAGCTCGCCGCTGACGAAATCAACGCCGCTGGCGGCATCAATGGCAACAAGCTCGTGCTTCAGGTCGAAGACGAGCAGGGCAAGAAGGAAGAGGCGATCAACGTTTTCAAGAAGCTGATCTTCCAGGACAAGGTGCTCATGGTCTTCGGCCCGACGCTGTCGAACTCGGCACAGGCTGCCGACCCGATCGCGCAAGCCGGCAAGACGGTCGCTTTCGGCACGTCGAACACGGCTGACGGCATCACCTCGATTGGCGATTACATCTTCCGTAACTCGGTGACCGAAGCCGACGTGCTGCCCGAGACCATCAAGGTTGCGGCCAAGCACACCGGCATCAAGAAGGTCGCGGTGCTCTACGGCAACGACGATGTGTTCACCAAGAGCGGCTACGACAACTTCAAGAAGGCGCTCGAAGACTTGAAGATTCCGGTCACGACCACCGAAACGTTTGCCAAGGGTGACGTGGACTTCAAGGCGCAGCTCACGAAGATCAAGGCATCCAACCCGGACGCCATCGTGCTGTCGGCATTGATTGCCGAAGGTGCGCCGATCATGGTGCAGGCGCGTCAACTGGGCATCAACGTCCCGTTCATCGGCGGCAACGGCATGAACTCGGTCAAGATCTTCGATCTGGCCAAAGGCAGCTCGGACGGCCTGTGGGTGGGTAGCCCGTGGTCGATCGAGAACAACACGCCGGCCAACACCAAGTTCATCGCCGCCTACAAGGCCAAGTACAACGTGGCCCCGGACCAGTTCGCCGCGCAATCGTACGACGCGATGTACATCGCGGCGGGCGCGATCAAGAACGTGAAGATCTCGGGCAATCTGGATGCCGACCGCAAGGCCCTGCGCGACGCGCTGCCGAAGGTCACGCACGACGGCGCGACCGGCAAGTTTGCCTTCCGTCAGGCAATGGGCAAGAACGGCAAGCCGGCCGGCTACGATGCACAACAGGCGCCGATCGTCAGCGTGACGAAGGGTGGCAAGTACGTCATCGAGAAGTAACTAGCCCGGCAGTACTTGAAGAAGTCCGCATGGGCGTAGGGCCGAAAGGCGCTACGCCCATCGGCGTTTCTGGCACACGTCGCCCCCCTCGTCGGCGCGTGCCTCCGTCCCTCAGGCTGGAATACACACCATGCTGGAACAGCAACTCGTCAACGCGCTCTCCCTCGGGTGCGTGTACGCCTTGTTCGCGCTCGGGTTCACACTCGTGTTCGGCATCCTCGGCGTCATCAACCTCTCGCACGGCGCGGTCTTCATGGTCGGCGCCTATGCCGCGCTGCAAGCCGTCGCGCATCTGCATCTGCCGCTGTGGGCTGCGATCATTACCGCAGTTATCGCCTCCGGCCTGCTTGGCCTCGTCATCGACGTGCTGGTGCTCAAACCGTTGCGCAAGCGCGGTGCGCCTCACCTGATTCCGATGATCGCCACCATTGGTGTGGGCATCTTGCTCAACAACGGTGTGCAGGGCATTTTCGGCGCAGAGAACCTCCGCTTCCCGTACGACATCGTCTCGCAGGACACCATTACGGTGGCCGGCGTGCACATGACGGTGCTTGAGCTGGCGATCATCTTCATCTCGTTCGCGCTCATGGCGGTACTCATCACCACGATCAAGAAGACACAGCTGGGACGCGCTTTGCGCGCCATCGCCGAATCGCCGAAGGCCGCCTATCTGCTTGGCATCAACGTCGAAGGCCTGTTCCTCGCGACGTCGTTCGCTGCCGCCGGTCTGGGCGGCATGGCGGGTGTGCTGATCGGTCTGTACTCCAACGCCGTGTTCCCGCTCATGGGGCAACCGATGCTGCACAAAGGCATCGCCGTGATCATTCTGGGCGGGATGGGCGACATTCGTGGCGCAATGATCGGTGGCTTGTTCCTCGGTTTTGCCGAAGTGTTGTCGGTGGCATACATCGGCTCGAACATGCGCGACGCCGTGGCGTTCGGCCTGCTGTTCCTGATCCTGCTGGTGCGTCCGCAGGGGTTGTTCGGCAAAGTGCTCGAACGCAAAGCGTAATCACGGGGGCGCAATGGACTGGTTCAATAATTTCTGGGCGGTATACAGCAATCTGGTGCTCACGCTGGGCACCAACGCGTTGCTCGCTCTGTCGATTTATCTCACGCTCTCGTGCGGCATGCTGGCAATGGCCAACGCGGCCTTCATGGGAATCGGCGCCTACACCGCCGCGTTGCTGACGATGAATTACGAAACGCCGTTTGCCGTGTCGCTCGCGGGCGGCATGGCGGCCCCGGCCATCGTGGCGTTCATCATCGGCAAGCCGACACTTCGCCTGTCCGGCGTGTATCTGGCCATGGCGACGCTGGGTTTCGGCGAAGTCGTGCGCGTGCTCATCCTCAACACCGAAGACCTCACGGGCGGCGCGCTCGGTCTGAACGGCATTCCGCAACTCACCCAGTGGTGGCATGTGGCGGCTGCCGTCGTGATCGTGCTCGCGGTGTTGTGGCGTCTGCGTCGCTCCAAGGTTGGCCGTGCGTTCGAGGCGATCAAGGAAGACGAGACGGCGGCGGGTCTGATGGGCATCAACGTGACCGGGTACAAAATGCTGGCGTTCGTGTTGGGCGCCGTGCTGGCAGGGCTTGCCGGCGCACTCAACGCGCATCTGACGTTCTTCATCGGACCGAACGAGTTTGGCTTCGACCGTGGTGTCGAGATTCTGACGATGGCGATTCTCGGCGGTATCAACGGCCTCGTGGGGCCGGTGCTCGGCAGCACGATTCTGACGTTGTTGCCGGAGTTGCTGCGGGCGTTCAACGACTTCCGTCTCGTGGTCAACGGCCTGATTCTGGTGCTGATCGTGCTGTTCCTGCCCAAGGGCATCTGGGATCCGATGCGTTTTCGCCGTTGGTTCCGTGCCGGCAAGGCGCGCTCGGCCTCTTCCACGTGAGTGCGCGGGGAACACGACATGCTTAAGCTTTCCAATATTTCCAAGCGATTCGGTGGACTTCACGTGCTTCAGGACGTGAACATCGAGGTGCCGCAAGGCACCATCTTCGGCCTGATCGGGCCGAACGGTGCGGGCAAGACCACGGTCTTCAACCTGATCACCGGCCTGTTGCAGCCCACCGGCGGCAGCATCACGTTCGACGGCGAGAGTCTGGTGGGCGAAAAGCCGCACCGGATTACGCAGCGCGGCGTGGCCCGCACGTTCCAGAACATCCGCATCTTCAAGGAGATGACGCTGATCGAGAACGTCGTGGTGGGCATGCATCGCCATCTCACGTACGGTCCGGCGGGGTTGTTGCTGTCGCTGCCGGGCTTTCGCGACATGGAGAAGCGTTCGCGCGAACGCGCGCACGAGTTGCTTTCGTGGGTGAAGCTCGATCACAAGGCGTACGACATTGCCGACAATCTGTCGTACGGCGATCAGCGCAAGCTCGAACTGGCGCGTGCATTGGCGACCGAACCCAAGCTTCTCTTGCTCGACGAGCCGGTTGCCGGCATGAACACGGGCGAGAAAGTCGACCTCATGAGCGAGATCGAGAACATCAAGGCGCGCGGTTACACGATCTTCATGATCGAGCACGACATGCGCTTCGTGATGGGCTTGTGCGAGCGGATCGCCGTGCTGAACTTCGGTCGCATCATCGCCGAAGGCAAGCCGGACGAAATCAAGCATAACCCGCAGGTTATCGAAGCCTATCTCGGGCGCGATGACGATGACGATGTTGCTGCTGTGGCGGCGGATGCGGAGGACAAGGCATGAGCGCGCTGCTCGAAGTCAAAGGCCTGAAGGTCGCCTATGGGCATATCGAGGCCGTGAAGGGCGTCGACTTTGCTTTGCGAGAGCACGAGATCACGTCGCTCGTCGGTGCGAACGGCGCGGGCAAGTCCACGACGTTGCTCGCCCTGTCCGGTCTCATCCGGAAGCAGGCGGGCACGATCCTGTTCGAAGGTGAGGACATCGGGGGGCTGGCGCCTAACAAGATCGTGCAGCGCGGGCTGGTGCAGGTGGCCGAAGGCCGCGCGACGCTCACGACCATGTCGGTGCGTGAAAACCTTGAACTCGGTGCGTACACGCGACGTGACAAGCAGAACGTGAAGCCCGATCTGGACAAGGTCCTGCAACGATTCCCGCGACTTGCCGAGCGCCTCGACCAGATGGCGGGCAATCTGTCGGGCGGCGAGCAGCAGATGCTGGCGATCGGTCGTGCGTTGATGGCGCGCCCGCGCCTGCTGTTGCTCGACGAGCCGTCGATGGGCCTCGCACCGATCATCGTGCAGGGTATTTTTGCCACGTTGAAGGAAATCAACGCCGACGGTTTGACGATCTTTCTGGTGGAACAAAACGTTCGTCAGGCACTCAAGATCGCCCAGCATGGCTACGTGCTCGAGACCGGCAAGGTCGTGCTCGATGACACCGGCCGTAACTTGCTGGGCAATCCGCGCGTACTGGAGGCGTATTTGGGCGGTTGAGCCGTCAAGTTCGCCCTGGCGAATCCGCGGGTTGCGCTGGATTCGCTGGCAGAAAAGGCGCGAAAGCGGTACGCGCGACGAAGGCGACAGACAATGACGGAGGAAGCGTTCAAAACGGACGTTTCCGGCACCCCGGGGCGTTGTCGAGCCCTGACGCCCAGCGGCGTCGACCCGCTATCCAACGGTAGCCGGTCGACGCCGTTTTTTCGTTGAGGCGGCGAACCGGCGGCACGTTGGCAGACGACGGGATTTGGTGCATGCTGCGCCTAATTGGCCATCGGTAATTGCCGTGGCCGCAAGGAAAGGTCACCGTCGAATCTACGTCACGCTTACCGAGGCGAAAGGGATTTCATGGACGGCTTTCTCATGGAGCACGCATCGCGCGGTCAGCGCACGTTTGCCGGCTGTCTGGCGATGGTCATCCTTGCCGCCTTGATATTAGCGGCGCCGCAAGCCACCGCCAGGCTGCCTGCCATCGCGCCATTTCTGCCGATGTGCGGGCTGACGGTGTTTACCACTGCAGCCATTGCGTCGTACCTGCTTTGCGCGCAATTTCAGGTGAGCCGATTGCCCGTGTTCGGGTGGCTCGCCGGGGCCTACGGGTTCACGGCACTGACGGTCGCGATGCAACTGCTGACCTTCCCGGGGTTGTTTGCCCCGACCGGATTGTTCGGCGCTCATCCGAGCACGTCTGGCTGGATCTGGGTGTGCTGGCACGCCGGTTTCCCCGCACTCGTGCTGATGGCCATGATCTCGCGGCGTCTTTTCACGCCACAATCCGTGACGCAGTTGCCCTCGGCCAGCCGGGGCATTTGGCTTTACCTCGGTGCGCCGCTCATCGTTGGCGTCTTGTTGTGTCTGGTCGCACTGACCGTTGCGTTGCCCCCGGCGCTTTCGCCGGCGACGGCGCCCGGCGACTTCTCGGCAGGCGGCGCCGGCATCGTGTTGCTGGTGGTCAACCTCGTCGCGCTCGGCGCGGTACTGGGTATCGGGCGATTGCGCACCGTGCTCGACCTTTGGGTCACGCTCGCCATTCTGGCGTGCGTGACGGACACCGTGCTCAGCCTGATGAGCACCGTCCGATTCTCGCTGGGCTGGTATCTGGCGCGTTTTTTCAGCATGTCCGCGCCGGGACTGCTGGTTTGCGTGCTGGTGTGGGAGGTGACGCGGCTGTATCGAGAACTCACCCGTGCGCATTTGCGTCTCATCGAATACAGCAATCGCGACGCGCTCACCGGTATCTACAACCGTCGCTATTTCAATGACCGCTTCCCCGGTGACTTCGAGCAGGCACGCCGCTCGGGGCGTCCGCTCTCCCTACTGATGGTCGACGTCGATCACTTCAAACGATACAACGATCAATACGGTCATCCCGTCGGCGACGAGTGCCTTGAACACGTCGCCCTGGCGCTGATGCGGGCGACGCACCGTCCGACCGATCTTGTCGCGCGCTATGGGGGCGAAGAGTTCGTCATCGTCTTGCCGGACACCAATGAGCGGGGGGCTGAATTTGTCGCGACGCGTGTGACGGACAGTGTGCGTGCGCTGGCTAAACCGGGGCCGGGACCGCAGGGATGGGTGACCGTAAGCGTCGGATGCGCGACCCACATACCGCAGCAGGGCGATGTGCGGGATACGCACGAGCGGCTGATTGCCTTGGCTGACGAAGCGCTCTACGCCGCTAAGCGCCTTGGCCGCGACCGCGTGCATGTGGCGACGATCGGGCTTCCGGAGGCGAAGGAGGGCGAGCAAGCGTGCGGCGCGGCTCCCGAAGTGCCGCGCGCGAATTTAAGCGCCTGAGTAAGCGCCGGAGTAAGCGCCTGAGCAAGTGACTGAGCGCGCGCCGAGCGTCGAACGAGCGCGCTCAGATGCGTTCGTAGGTGACAAATGAATAGTCGAAGTCGTTCGGGGCGGGCGAGTGATGCGTTTCGCGTGCCGTCTCGCGCCACTGTCCGGCCGCAAGCGCGGGAAAGTGGGCGTCGCCCTCGAACGCCTTGGCGATCTCCGTGACAACGACCTTGTCTGCGCTTGCCAGCGATTCGGCATACAACTGCGCACCGCCAATCAGGCAAATCTCTTCGACCCCGACGCACAGCCGCATGGCGTCGATGAGCGAGCCGGCCACCTCACACCCTTCGATCTTGAGCGCCGGGTTACGCGACACCACGATATTGCGTCGGCCCGGCAAGGGGCGGCCGATCGAGTCGTAAGTCTTGCGGCCCATGATGACCGGTTTGCCGAGCGTTGTGCGCTTGAAGTGCGCGAGGTCTTCCGGCAAACGCCAGGGCAATTGATTGTCGCGCCCGATCACGCCATTTTCGGCGCGGGCGACCACCAGCGTCAGAATCGTCATACGGCCACCGGCGCCTTGATGTGGGGATGCGCTTCGTATCCGGTGATACGGAAGTCCTCGAACTGGTAATCGAAGATCGAATCGGGCTTGCGAGTGATCTCCAGCTTCGGCAGCGGGAACGGCTCGCGCTCAAGCTGCGTACGGACCTGCTCAAGGTGATTGTTGTACAGATGGCAATCGCCGCCCGTCCAGATGAAGTCGCCGACGTCCAGCCCGGTTTGCTGCGCCATCATGTGTGTCAACAGTGCGTAGCTCGCAATGTTGAAGGGCACACCCAGGAAAATGTCGGCACTACGCTGGTACAACTGGCACGAGAGCTTGCCGTCGGCCACATAGAACTGGAAAAACGCGTGACACGGCGGCAACGCCATGCGCGGAATTTCCCCCACGTTCCATGCGGAGACAATCAGACGTCGCGAGTCGGGGGTGGCGCGGATCTGATCCACAAGCTGCGTGATCTGGTCGATGTGCCCACCGTCGGGTGTCGGCCACGAACGCCATTGCGCGCCGTAGACCGGGCCAAGCTCGCCGTCGGCATCGGCCCATTCGTTCCAGATGGACACGCCGTTTTCCTGCAGGTAGCGCACGTTGGTGCTGCCTTGCAGGAACCAGAGGAGCTCGTGCACGATGGACTTGATGTGCACCTTTTTCGTGGTGACGAGCGGGAACCCTTCCTGCAGGTCGAAGCGCATCTGATAGCCGAACACCGAGCGCGTGCCCGTGCCCGTGCGATCGGTCTTGTCTGTGCCATGTTCGAGAACATGGCGCATGAAGTCGAGGTACTGTTTCATAGGCCCATCCGTTTTGCCGGATTTTACCAGCCTCTGAGTGACGGCGTACTTTGCGAGACGACGACGCGGGACTCGGACACGAGCGTCAGGCGCGAAACTCGGGCGCCAAACTCAGACGGAAGCCGTATGCGCGGCAAACGCCACCGGATGCTGCACCGTCAGGCGCAGCCCCACGCGATCGCCGGGCGCATGCGCCAGTTCACCGTCGACGCGCGCCACGACCTCGCTGCCCGATGCCAACCGCAGCGTATAAAGCTGATCGGCTCCCCGAAACGCACGCCGCACCAGCGTCGCCTCGAAAGGGCTTGCCGGATCGTGAGCGATGTCGTCCGCACGAAGGAGTACGTCGACACTCAAAGGGTACGCGTCCTTGGTGGTGTGACGCAGGAGTTTGTCGGCCAGCGCCGACGATACGGAAATTTCCCCCAGCTCTAGCGAGATTCCGCCGCCGTCCGCGTTGCCACGGAATGTTCCCGGAATCAGCGCGCCTCGCCCGATGAAGTCGGCCACGACCCGGTTGGCCGGGGCACGCCAAAGTTCGCGGGCGGCAGACCATTGTGCGATTGCCCCCGCGTGCATCACGCCGATGCGGTCTGCCATGGCGAACGCTTCATGTTGATCATGGGTGACGAGAATCGCCGTGGCCCCGCTGGCGCGAATGATCTCCCGGACCTCGACGGCCAGACGTTCGCGCAGGTCGAGATCGAGGTTCGAGAACGGCTCGTCGAGCAGCAGCAACGCCGGCGCAGGCGCCAGCGCGCGGGCCAGCGCCACGCGTTGCTGTTGTCCGCCGGAGAGTTCGTGTGGATACTTGCGCAGCGTTCCCGCCAGCCCCACTCGCTCGGCAAGCATCTCCACGCGAGCCTGACGTTCTGCACGCGCCATGCGGCCAAGGCCGAAGCCAATGTTCTGAGCGACGTTGAGATGGGGAAACAGGGCGTAGTCCTGGAATACCACCCCGACGTGACGGCGCTCCGGCGGCTCACACACTTGTGCATTGGCGACCTCATGGCCGTCGAGCACGATTCGCCCGCCGGCCAACGGCTCAAAACCACAGACGGCGCGCAGCACGGTCGTCTTGCCACAGCCGGAGGGGCCAAGCAGGCATCCGATCTCCCCGCGCGCGAGGGACAGCGACAGATCGCGTACGGCGGCATGAGCGTGGCCTGCGGTCTCGTAATTGACGCAAATGTGGTCGAGCAGCAGATAGGGCAGAGGCATCTGGTTTCAGGTGGGTGATGTCGGCGAGCGGTGTGCAGTGCCTGTAGTCCGGTAATTCGGGCACCCGCGTGGCGCGGCACTGGGCACTTTCCATGCGTGGCCACGTCAGAGGTGGTGTTGCGAATGCGTATAATTTACAACGCTTTAGACCGAAGTGCCGGTTTCGGTTCCTTCAGGCGATACGCAAGATGAGGCTAGGTCGAGGGAGAAGACCGGCTTTATCGGGCCGTAATTCGTGGTCTGCAGTCGTGGTCTGCAGTCGTGGTCCGCGGCTTGCGTATGTACTTGGCGTATGCACCTCTCGTATGTACCCGACGTATGTCGCGGACGTATGTCGCAAACGTACGTGCCTCGCGTTTTTCCGTTCCTTTGCCCATCCACCGGTTCCGACCAAGATTTGCCGATGTCATCGACGCCCCCGTCTCGCGCCGCCGCTGATTCTTCTTCCCTCGATTTGTCGGCCGACGCCGCCGGGGCCAGGCTCTCCCATCAGGGGCCGGCCCTGGGGTCGACCGGGGAAAGACATGCATCCGCTCACGCCCCGCATGCGACATATCCCCCGCAAGTGGCGGGGCGCAAAGGCCGCCGCCGCTTCTCCGGGCGCTGGGCGTGGCACATGACTGCGTGGATTCCGGCGCTGATCGTTCTGATACCGATGCTGGGCATCTTTGCGGCGCTGGCCGCAGGGGATGCGCAGACGCGCGAAGTCCTTTTGCACATGTTCGATACGGTGCTGCCGGAGTACGCGCTCAATTCGCTGCGCATATCGCTGGCGGTCACCGGCGGCGTGCTGGTGATGGGGGTGGCAAGTGCATGGCTGGTGGTGCACTACGCATTTCCCGGCCGTCGCGTGCTCGAATGGGCGCTGATTCTTCCACTGGCGATGCCGGCGTACGTGACGGCTTACGCTTATACCGACTTCCTTCAGTTCGCCGGGCCGGTGCAAAGTGCCTTGCGAAGCATTCTCGCTGTCGACCGGGTCGCGTGGTTTCCGGAGATTCGCTCCTGGTATGGCGCGTCATGGGTGTTTGCCGGTGCGTTCTATCCCTATGTCTATCTTTTGGCGCGTACGGCGTTTGCGGACCATAGCCAACGCTTTTTCGAAGCGGCGCGCACGCTGGGGTGCACGCCGCCGCAAGCCTTTGTCCGGGTGGCGCTGCCGCTCGCGCGTCCGGCATTGGTGGCCGGGGTGGCGCTGGTCCTGATGGAGACGCTGGCTGACTATGGCGCGGTGGCGTACTTTGGCGTGCCGACGTTTACGACCGGCATTTACCGCGCGTGGCTTTCGATGGGGGACCGGGTCGCGGCCGCTCAGTTGTCCGCTTGTCTGTTGTTCGCCGTGCTGGTGCTGTTGATCGCCGAAGCACGCAGCCGGACGCGACTTCGTTACTACGGCGCGCCGGGGCGTGCGCCAACCACGTCTCGCCGCACACGACTCTCCGGATGGCGAGGGGCGCTCGCCATGATCGCGTGTGCGTTGCCGCTCATCATCGGCTTTGCGTTGCCGGCGCTCATCATGTTGCGACTGGCTGTGTCCGAACTGGGGCAGGTACCCTGGCCGCGCTATGGCGAGTGGGTATTCAACACCGTTCGACTCGCGGCGGTTGCGGCCGTCGTGGCAAGCGTATTTGCCATTGTGCTCGGGTACGCTCAGCGATTGGCGCCAGGGCGCATCACGCGCGTGGCAGTTCGCCTGGTTGGTGTTGGGTACGCGATTCCGGGGGCGGTCATTGCGTTGGGCATTCTCACACCGGTTTTGCATCTCGATACGTGGTTGGGGGACCGGTTCGGGGCGAACGGTCTTGTGCTTGCCGGCACCAGCGGTGTACTCATCTACGCCTATCTCGTCCGATTTCTCCCGGCCGCGCTGCAAAGCGTCGACGCCGGATTTGCGCGGATCGCGCCGAACCTCGACGCCAGTGCCCGCAGCCTTGGCGTTGGCGGCTGGTCGATGTTGCGTCGGGTTCACTTGCCGCTCCTGCGAGGCAGCGTGTTGACGGCGGCGCTGCTGGTGTTCGTCGACGTCATGAAGGAGTTGCCCGCCACGCTCGCGTTGCGTCCGTTCAACATGGATACGCTAGCGGTCGTCACCAGCCATCTTGCGGCCGACGAGCGACTGGCCGAGGCCGCAGTACCGGCATTGACGCTCGTGTTGGTCGGCCTGTTGCCGGTGCTCGTGCTCGCCCGGGCCATTTCGCGTCCCCCACGCCCCACGGGGCGCCCGTGAGGCCGGAAGGCACAGCCATCCCTTTCAAGCGAAATGTGTCAATGCGCGACGGCATTTGCCTGCGTGCGGCGTCATTCCGTCAAATCTAGAACCGTTTCCCAGTTGCCGCGCCGATAGCGTCGCACTATAGTCAAATCAGACCCGGCAACCAAGCCGGGATGATTGAGCGTCAACAAAATGATTGCGATCATCATTTGCAAATGTTGGCTGTTCATGGCCTTGGCGACGGCACCACTGCCCGAGGCACCGCTAAACGCAGCGGACGGTGGCTGGAGTGCCGTACTGCTGGCGGGGGCGATGCGCTAGGCGGTTGTCCTGGGAGGGATCGGCGCAAGGACATACAGGCGGACGCGGGGCGCGCGGCGGTCCCGTGCAGCCTTTTTGAACGATGTCGTCGTCATGTCGATCGACCCGCTCGGCCGCCCTCTATCGGCCTGAACCTCGGACCGTGGCATCGCGGTGCATGGGTTCGCGAGCGTTGACGACGTTTCACACTGACTCGCGGACGCGACGCACCGCTCAGGTGTTGTTTTCAGGCAGGCTCAGGGGCGGCTCCCAGTGGCGCTTTCGCCACATGCGCCGCAAAATCGCTGTCAATGCAGTGCCTTCGGGAGACAGGCATGGCGCTATGGCGGATCGATCTCGTCTCGTTGCGACTCTTCGTCGCCGTTTGTGAAGAGAGCAGTATCGCGCGTGCGGCCGAGCGCGAGTTCATTGCCCCGTCGGCCGTCAGCAAGCGCATTAACGACCTTGAGTCCCTGGTCGGCTCAGCCCTGTTGCAACGGCACAAGTGGGGGGTGCGTGCCACCCCGGCGGGCGAGGCCCTGCTACATCACGCGCGCAACGTGCTACGTAGTCTGGAGAAGATGCAGGGCGACCTCTCCGAGTACACGAGTGGCGTACGTGGCCACATACGCATCTTCGCCAACGTTTCCTCGATCGTCGAAACTTTACCGGACGAACTTGGCGCCTTTTTGCGTCGCCATGAAGGGGTGAAGGTCGACCTCGAAGAACACACCAGCGCGCAGGTCGTGCGCGGCGTTGCCGACGGGGCCACGGACATCGGGATTTGCTGGGATGCTGTCGACACGCGGGACGTCGAAGTCTTCCCGTATCGGCGCGACCAGATCGTGACGGTGCTGCATCGCGACCACCCGCTGGCCGGCGCCACGCAGTTGGCGTTCATCGAAACCCTCGACTTCGATCAGATCGGCGTGCATCCGGACAGCGCCATGTACACCGTGTTCCGCCGCCTTGCCGCCGAACAGGGGAAAACGGTCAAATTCAGAGTCCACGTCTCGACGTTCGAAGCCGTATGCCGCATGGTACGGGCTCAACTGGGACTCGCCATCGCGCCGAAAGAGGCTGTCGGTACGTACTCGCAGGTGCCCGATGGCGAAGCATTGCGCATTGTGCCGCTGACCGACTCCTGGGCCGACCGGCGACTGATCGTCTGTGTGCGTCGCTACGATGCGCTTCCCGTGGCTTCGCGCATGCTGGTGGATCACCTGTGCGCACGTAACGTAACAGGGCGTGACGCAGGAACGACATTGGACAGTCGTCACGCAGACGGCGACAAACCGGACGACGAAGCGCCGGGCGCGCAGGCATCGTGAATCACGACGTCTGGCATGCCGAAACACCTCTTGTCGCGATGTCTTGCGCAGCGGATGCTCTGGGAGCCGATAGCGATTCCGGCCGACGAGCCGGGGCGCGCCTGTATCTCGCATCTTGCGGGAGGAGACACGCGATGACATATGCCGAAGCGCGCCGCGTGCGCGAAGCCGTGGGGCGTCTCATTCTCGTCCTCACGCTCATGGCGTTGGGTTTGGTGGCGCTCAGCCTGAGTGCCGGCGCATCCGCCGCGCCTGCCCAGCCGCTCGAAAAGCCGAAGATCACGATCGCCGTCGGCGGTAAGCCCGGCCTCTACTACCTTCCGCTCACCCTTGCCGAACAACTGGGCTATTTCAAGGATGAAGGACTCGATGTCACCATCGACGACTTCGCGGGGGGCTCCAAAGCGCTGCAAGCGGTCGTGGGCGGGAGCGCAGACGTTGGCACAGGCGCCTTCGAGCATACGTTGCTCATGCAAACGAAGGGCCTGACCTACCAGTCGTTTGTGGTGCTGGGGGCGGCCCCGCAGCTGGTGCTGGGCGTGGTGAAGGCGAAGGCCGGCGATGTGAAGTCGGTCAGGGACTTGAAGGGCATGCGCGTGGGGGTGAGCGCCCCAGGGTCGAGCACGCACATGCTGGTGAGCGTAGCGCTCGCCAAAGCGGGACTCAAGCCGACCGATGTGTCGATCGTCGGGGTCGGCAGCAACGCGACGGTCGTCGCTGCCGCGCGCAACGGCCAGGTCGACGCCGTTTCCAACGTCGATCCGATGATGACGTTGTTGCAGGAATCGGGGGACGTGAAGGTGCTCGTCGACACGCGGACCCAAGCGGGTACGCACGCCATGTTTGGTGGTCCGATGCCCGCGGCCGTGATGTATGCGCCGCAGAGCTTCATTCAAAAGAATCCTCGTACGGTGCAGGCGCTGACCAACGCGATTGTGCGTGCGGACAAGTGGCTGCAACATGCCACGGCCGCTCAGTTGCTCAAAACGGTGCCCGAACCGTATCTGCTCGGCGACAAGACGCTTTATCTCAAAGCCTTCGCCAATTGCCGCGAGGCGTTCTCGCCAGACGGCATGATGCCCGCCGACGGACCGGCGACGGCGCTCCGGGCACTCGCGTCGTTCACCCCCGAGGTCAAACCGGCGCAGATACGGCTGGCTGACACCTGGACGAACGCATTCGCCGCCCAGGCGAATCGGCAGTACCCCTGAGCACAACGGACGAACGAGCGTCTGGACGTGATGACTTCATTTTTTCTTCGCTGCCGCCGGTTTAATGGGCACGTAACTTGCGATCGAAACGGGTGACCCCATGCGGGACCATTCGAGGAGCGATCTCATGCAAGCCACCGTGCGACTGGAAGGACGGGTGCTCTGGTTGAGCGACCGTGCCGAAGCGATGAGCCGCCAATTGGCGGGGGAAACGTTGACGCGAGCCGAGGCGGCTCCGCTGCGCGACCAGATCTCCACCGACGAAATGACGCCGGCGCGCGCATGTCTGGCGTTCGACGAATCGCTTGGCGACTACGTCTATGTCGGGCTGCGATGCCATGACGAGACGGGCGACCCGGCCGGCGTGTTCCCGGTCAAGCCGAAGGCGGTGCGTGACGGCGGTTTCGCGCTATCGGTCGCCGGGTTCCGACGAGGCAAGGGATCGTCGCGCGAAGCCAGTCCGTTTGCCGAGTGGTGTGCTGGCATTCGCATTGTGATCGCCGAGAGTTTCGAGCGCATTTATGCACAGAACTGCCAGAACCTCGGCCTGCTGATGTCTACCGACCTTTCGCTGGCTGAGCGGTTGCAGGCAGGCGAGGCCATTCCGATCGAAGCATTTCTCGAAGATTGCGACCCGCTGGGCGAAGAAATCGTGCGCAGCGCAGGGCTGTTCGGCTATACGCGACGCCGGTTGTCGGGCAAGACGTCGCCGCCGCGACCTGCGCATGTCACGGGGCCCATGACCTACGGCGAAAAGATCATTGCGAGGGCGCTTGGCGTTAATCGCGTACGCGCGGGAGACGCGGTGTTCGTCCCCGCGGACTGGCGTTTCTCTCATGAATACGTGACGCCGATGGCCGTGAGCTTTCTGCGGCATGCGTTCGGCGACGCTGTGCCCAACTTGCGCGATCCGGCATCGATTCTGTGCTTCGAAGATCACCTCACCCAGCTCGATGCCGTGCCCGCAGACGCGAGTTCGTCGACGCCGATCGTCGATGCCGCACAACGTCTGGGCAGCGTGCAACAGGCGTTTTGTGCGCAACATGGGGTGCGGCTGCACGGGCGAGTCGCGGGCGGCGGCTCGGAAGGCATCTGCCATGCGCTGATGCTCGAACGCTACGCACTCCCCGGCCAAGTGGTCGTCGGCACGGATTCTCACACACCTCATTGCGGGGCGGTCGGCGCCTTCGCATTCGGCGTAGGCGCTACCGAAATGGCCAATGCATGGCTCACCGGGGATGCGCGACTCGCGGTGCCGGGCACGTGCCTCGTCCACTTGCGTTCGCGTCTGCCTGCGGGCGTCGGTGCCAAGGATCTCGCGTTGCATTTGCTCCATCTGCCCTACATCCGAGACGGTCGAGCCATTGGCCAGATCATCGAGTTTGCAGGCGAGGCGGTGACGCACCTGTCGACGGACGAGCGCGCCACGCTGACCAATATGGTGGCCGAGATCGGTGGACTCACCGGATTGGTGGCGCCGGACGCCGAGACTGTCCGCTACTTGCGTGAGCGGCGAGGCATCGATATCACGTTGGATGCTTGGATGACGAGCGATCCGCAAGCATCGTACGCCCACGTCATCGAAATTGACTGCGCGGCGCTGGGCGCCATGGTCGCGAGCCCCGGCGATCCCGGCAATGGTGTGGCGTTGGCCGAGTTGTCGGCGGCCGTGCCCATCGACATCGCCTATGGCGGATCGTGCACCGGCAGCAAGCGCGAGGACCTGCGAGCCTGTCACGACGTGCTCGCGTGGGGACTGTCTCAAGGCCATCGCGTCGCCGATGGCGTTCAGTTCTATCTCCAATATGGCAGCGAGGACGTGCGCGCGTGGTGTGAATCACAAGGGTACGCGGATGTGTTCAAGGCGGCGGGCGTGACCATGCTCGCCCCCGGATGCGGCGCATGCGTCAATGCAGGTCCCGGTGTCTCCAGGACACCGCACGACGTTGTCATTAGCGCCCAGAACCGGAATTTCCCCGGGCGTTCCGGACCGGGGCAGATGTGGCTGGGCAGTCCTGCGACCGTGGCGGCGAGTGCTCTGGCGGGGTACATCGTCGGCTTCGATCAACTAAGACGCGATGGCTTCGCATCTCATTCAGTTGACCAGACGGTGCGGCCAAGCGATGAGACGTCGCGAGCGAGTTTGGGAGGGTAGCCAATGCAGGAAGCGTCCCCTGCGACGCCGATGCCGTTAAAAGGCATTCGCGTCGTGGAGTTTTCTCACATGGTCATGGGGCCCGCGTGCGGCATGGTCCTCGGCGATCTCGGCGCCGATGTCATCAAGGTCGAACCCGTGGGCGGCGATGCCACGCGCCGACTGCTCGGGACCGGTGCCGGCTTTTTTCGCACATTCAACCGCAACAAACGGAGCCTCGCTGTCGACGTCAACCGACCGGAAGGCAGAGAGTTGATTCTGCGACTGGTGAGTGCGTCGGACGTGGTGACCGAGAACTTCAAGCCCGGTCGCATGCGGCAGATCGGTCTGGACTACGCAACGTTGTCGCGCCTGAATCCGGCGCTCGTGTATGTGTCGCTAAAGGGATTCTTGCCCGGGCCTTATGCCGCGCGCACCGCGCTCGACGAGGTCGTACAGATGATGGCGGGGCTTGCCTATATGACCGGCCCGCCGGGACAACCGCTGCGCGCGGGGACCTCTGTCAACGACATCATGGGCGGCGTGTTCGGCGCGCTCGCGGCCATGGCGGCCCTCTACGAGCGTAAGACGACAGGGCGCGGTCAGGAGGTGCAGGGCGCGCTTTTCGAGAATTGCGTACTGCTCGCGGCGCAGCATATGCAGCAGTACGCCGTCACCGGTGTGGCGCCCGATCCGATGCCGGCACGCGTGTCGGCCTGGGGCATTTACGACGTATTCACGGCGAGAGACGGGGTTCAGATATTCCTTGCCGTGGTGAGTGACTCGCAGTGGCGAATTTTCTGCGATGTGTTCGGCCGCCATGATCTGGCGGAGGATCCCCGGCTGGCGACCAACAACGATCGCGTGCTCGCCCGCGACTGGTTGATTCCGCTGTTGCGCGACATGATGCAGGGTTTCGACGCGAGCTATCTGGCAGCGGCCTTTGAGCGTCACGGCTTGCCGTTCGCGCCCATCGTGAAACCGCAGGCGCTGTTCGACGATCCGCACTTGCGCGAGAGCGGCGGCCTGGGCGAATTGATGACGGAGGATGGCGAGTCCACGCAGGTGCCGCTGCTGCCCATCACCATGGCCGGGCAGCGGTTGCCGGCGCGTATGCCGTTGCCCGCGGCTGGGGAACACACAAACGACATTCTGCGGGATCTGGGATACCTCGATAGCCAGATTTCGCGCCTGTTGCGCGAGGGGGTGGTGGCGGGACCGGCGCTCGGGCCGATGCCGGACGATGCATCCGGTTCGGCAGATTCTGCCGATTCGGCCGATGCGGCCGGTCCCGTTTTTTGGAGCGATGGCGCGGGTCGCGGGTAGCACGGCGGTTTTCGGAAATGTCCGAGTCGCGTCGGCGTGTTACCCGCTTGCGGCGCAGGGCTCGGGCGCGGTACGGTGAGCCTATTCGCCGTCAACCACTTGCCCGCCATGACCCCATCGCCCGACTTTGCCAGTGCCCGTGAATCGTCCACGCCCGCTCAGCCGCCCGAGCGTCCCCTGTCGGGCGTGACGGTTCTGGATCTCACGCGTCTCCTGCCCGGTCCGCTTGCCGGGCTGCGTCTGGCGGAGATGGGCGCACACGTCATCAAGATCGAAGACAAGGGGGCAGGGGACTATGCCCGCGAGATGATGCTTGGCGATGGGCAAAGCCCGCCGAGCGCATTCTGGCGCCTGCTCAATCGAGGCAAGGCGGTGGAGCGGCTCGACCTCAAGCGAGATGCCGACCGATCCACCTTTCTGGCGCACATTGCTCATGCGGACATCCTGCTCGAAGGCTTCCGGCCGGGCGTGATGGCGCGCCTCGGTTTCGACTTCGAAACGCTGGCCCGCATCCGGCCGTCGCTGGTCATGGCGTCGATCTCAGGCTATGGCCAGCAAGGGCCGATGGCGCAGGCGGCCGGACACGACATCAACTATATCGGCTACGCGGGCGTGCTCGACCAACTCGGCGATGCAGGCGACGCTCCGATCATCCCGAACTTTCAGATCGGTGACCTGTACGGCGGAGCACAGGCGGCAGTGCAATCCGTGCTGGCTGCACTCGTGTCGGCGCAACGCACGGGGCGCGGGCGTTGGCTCGACATTTCCATGACGCATGAGGTGTTTCGCTCCAATCTCGTTCCGGCGGTGGCGCTGCACCGCCAGGGGCATGTGTCGCGCGCGGGGACCGACCTGCTCAACGGGGGCGTGCCTTGCTATCAGGTCTACCGCACGCTCGATGGTCGATACATGGCTGTGGGGGCGCTTGAGTTGAAGTTCTGGGAGACGCTGTGCGATGTGTTGGGGCGTAGCGATTGGAAGATGCGCCATTGGACGCTCGGACAAGCAGTGGGGGGCAAGGATGCGGCGGCGCTTCGCGCGGAGCTGGCTGCCGTGTTCGCCAGCGCATCACAGGCCGAGTGGACGGCAAGGTTCGCCGATGCGGATTGTTGTGTGACGCCAGTGCTTCGGCTGGAAGAGGCGATGGCGCATCCATTGTTTGCGAGCGCCCGCGATGCACTATTTCCGTAAGTCTCGTAGATCGGTGAGATTTGATCCGGTGCGGGTGCAAGGACGCGCGTATTGAATGGCGTTCACGAATGGCGCTACCGAATGGCGCTACCGAATGGCATTACCGACTGGCGTTACCGAATGTCACAATTTTTCAGGCATGGCGGGCGCGAAGCGAGGGCGTCGATCGCGTAGAGTCTTTGCTGACTCAAAACGACTTTCTCATGACCCGACGGCTCGCTTTGCCAAGACGACGACATTCGCTGCCTCACGCTATGCGACACCTTCCGATGGCGGTTGCCGTCATTGCGATGGGTGGCGTCGTGATGTGTGCGGGTTGTGCGTCGTATCAGGACGCGCCGGTCGATCGCGGCAAGGTGCGCTCGACGTCGATGACGACCGCGGATCTTGCGCAAACGGATATCAACCGCATGGCGACGCTGGGTATGCGGGCGAACCTGGAGAGCCTGTATCTGCTGGCGGACAAGCTCTACAAGCGCAACCCGCGGGAGTGGCGCAAGGGCGGGGCGGCGACTCAGGCCGACGCCATGTCACAGCTGCGCGCCGCCATTGAGGGGCGTCGCACGCTGACGGATTTGAAGGACTTGCGCGACGTGCGGGCATTGTCGCTTTCGCTCGACCCGGCGTTCGGCGGCGACCGCGTGGCGGCGTTCGTCTTCAGTCTTTCGGACACGATCATTGCTGCGCACGGCGGTACCACCGTGTTCTATCTGAGCGACGGGCTGGACGCACAGCGCATCTACAATGCCGCGCGCAACGTGGAAATTGCCGCCTGGCTGCTGGCTAGCCGACGCGACATGGCCGGAAAACCGCTGTTGCTGGCCAACGAAATCGCCGACGTCCGCAATGTCAGCTTCGAGCGCGAGTTCGGAAAAGTCATCGGCCGGCTGGATCTTCTTGCCGAGATGCTGGACGAGAAGTACCGGCGCGCGGGCATCGGCTACGTACAGAATTTGCTTGGCGCGCAGTTTCTTCAATTCTTGCCCGTGCGATGACGTGACATCGGCGCGATAGGATCGTACGCGGCGATGTCACGGATGGAGCGCGAAAAATGCGCAAATGCTGTATATTTGCACAGTGTTTTCGCCGCTTACCATGACCACCTCACTGCGCAAGATCATTCATTGCGACGCCGATTGTTTTTACGCTTCCGTCGAGATGCGTGACGACTCGTCGCTGCGCGGTATTCCGTTGGCGGTCGGCGGTCAGCCGGATCAGCGCGGCGTGGTCGCCACCTGCAATTACGAAGCGCGGGCGTTCGGCGTACGCTCGGCCATGCCGTCCGCACAGGCAGTCAAACTCTGCCCGGACTTGCGCATCATTGCGCCGTCGATGCACCGATACCAGGAAGCGTCGAGACGGATCATGGCGATTTATCGGGATTACACCGAACTCGTCGAACCGTTGTCGCTCGACGAGGCCTACCTCGACGTGACCGACAGCCAGCGTTGCGGAGGGTCGGCCACGTTAATCGCTCGCGAAATCCGGGCACGTATTGCCGCGGAGGTCGGTCTGACGGTGTCCGCGGGCGTGGGCCCCAACAAGTTCATCGCCAAGATCGCCAGCGATTGGCGCAAGCCCGACGGGCTGTTCGTCGTGAAACCGGGCGAAGTCGATGCGTTCGTCGCGGCGCTGCCGGTCGAACGGCTGTTCGGGGTGGGCAAGGTGACGGCCGAGAAGTTGCGTGCGCTCGGCGTCGATTCGTGTGCTGATCTGCGCGGCCATTCAATGGTGGATCTCACCGAACGTTTTGGCGTTTTCGGCCAGCGACTCTACGAGCGCTGTCGAGGCATCGATAACCGCGAGGTCAGTCCGGACCGTGAACGCAAATCCATCAGTGTGGAGACCACTTACACGCGAGATCTGCGAACGCTGGCCGAGTGTGAGACGGCACTGGCGCGGCTGCTTCGTCAGTTGGCCGAGCGCATCGGGCGGGCGCGTCGCAGCGAGCCGCTGGCTATCGCCAAGGTCTTCGTCAAAATTCGCTTCGCCGATTTTTCGAGAACGACGGCGGAGGCCGGCGCACTGGGTGTGGACCCGGCGCAGTGCCGTGAATTGCTGGCGCAAGCCGTGGGGCGCAAACGCCGCCCGGTCAGATTGTTGGGCGTTGGCGTGCGCATGCTCGAAGCGCAGGCAACGCGCCAACTGCGATTGTTCGACGACTGGGATGACACTACGCAAATTGGCCCGTCGTCGGGCGATAATGCGTCGACACAGATATAAATCGCGCAGACGAGCGAGGTGAGGGATGGCTGAGATCATCGAAGTCACATTGCGGCTCACGGCGGCATTGATACTTGGCGGACTTGTCGGGCTCAACCGGAATCTGCATCACAAGTCGGTCGGTTTGCGAACGCTTGCGATCGTCTCGTTCGGCTCGGCCCTGTTCGTGCTCGCCGTGGTGCCGTTTCCCGGAACGGCCCTGCCTTACGACAGCTCGTCCGTGAGCCGGGTGGTGCAGGGAATCGTCGCCGGCATCGGGTTTCTGGGAGCGGGTTGCATCATCCGGCCGAGTCATGGCGCGTCGGTGCACGGCTTTACGACAGCTGCGGCGCTGTGGAGCACGACCGGGATCGGCATTATTTGCGGTTTGGGGCGTTGGCATATCGCGCTGGTGGCGATGATATTGCTGCTTATCGTGCTGGCGCTCGGCGGGCGAATCGAATCGCTCGCGCACCGTTGGCTGGGGCACGACGAGCCGGACAGTCCGTCAACCGACGCGCACGCGTCGGCGCCGCATGCGCACGACGACAAGTCACCTCCACGCGGCTAATGCGAAAGACGCACATCGCTGCCCCCTTTGCCTGAACGTCTGGACAGAATCCTGCGGATACCGAAGAAAAATGCCCGCCGAAGCGGGCAAATGACGTTGTCGCAGTACCCCCAAAAGGACGTAAGAGGGCGATTTCATTTTGGTCACCTGCTGGTATTTCGCCAATCGGGGCTTGCCCGATTAGGGAAAGCACGTTCGGGTGACTACGTAATCAACGGTCAATCCGAATGCCCGATGCGGGCACACGTTCCGCTTCACTGAAGCGCGCGCAACTCCGTGGCGCGTGCGCGAGCGACCCGCAACCCGTCGGTTCGCAGGCTGAGCGTCGCGGCGTCGGCTTGTTGGGCGGCGTCGGATGCCGAGGTGTACGTCGCGATCGCCGCCTGACGCTCGCGCCGGAACCGTTCGGTAATCGGAGCGCACTCGGCGGCCGCTTCGTCGGCCAGCCGGATAGGGTCGGGCACCAGGTTGACGTAGCGGGCGACGTGACCGTAGAGGCAGGTGCGATATTGGTCGGCGGCCGCGTCGGCGGCAGCCAAATGCCGTTCGCGCACGGCTGCGGTGTCCGGGGCCGGCTGACGTGATGCCGATGCACCGGACGGGGGCTGAGCGGGCGCGGCGCAACCCACCAGAATCAGGGCGGCAGCGACGCTGCACAGGGCCGGCGCAACATGGCGGGCGCGGGCCAAAATCGGAAACTTCCGAGTCATGAAGTCAGCGAGGCCGATGGCGTAAAGTCCACGATCTCGCTATGGTACGGGATTTGGCGGATTCGTCCTGAATGCCGCGAAGATATCTGCGATTTCACCGGATCAAGGCGTGCGAGTGTCGCGCCAATCAGACATGAGCGAATTTCACAAAGGGCTGGTTTGGCTGCGGCGCGATTTGCGCTGCTCGGATAACGCGACGCTGGCGCAGGCGCTCGCGTCGTGCGCCGAGGTCTATCCCGTGTTCGTCTTCGACACGACCCTTCTCGACGCGCTTCCACGTGACGACCGGCGCGTGGCATTCATTCATGAGAGCGTGAGCGAATTGGCCGAAACGTTTGCCCGGGCGGGCGGCGGGCTTATCGTGCGGCACGGCGACCCGGCTGTGGAAATTCCCGCGCTGGCGCAAGCGCTTGGCGTGCAGGTGGTCTTTGCCGGGCGGGATTATGAGCCCGATGCGCTCACGCGCGACCGAACCGTCGCACGAACGCTTGAAGACGCAGACATTGCGTTCGAGACACTCAAGGATCAGGTGATCTTCGACATGAACGAGATCCTGACGGCGCAGGGCGAACCGTACACCGTTTTCACGCCGTATTCGCGCGCTTGGCTCAAGCAGGTGAGTGCAGTGGACCTCGCACCGCATGGTCGCGAGTCCGATCTGAAGCGCCTGGCCAAACTGCCTCAGGGGGAAGGCAAGGTCCCGTCCATGGAGGCTCTGGGTTTCGACGTACCCGCCTCGCGCCGGATCGCGATTGCGGCGGGTGAGTCAGGGGCACGTCAGTTGCTGGAGGATTTTCTGCCGCGCATGTCGCATTATCACGAGCGACGAGATTTCCCCGCCGTGCGCGGGCCGAGCTACCTGTCGGTCCATTTGCGGTTCGGGACGGTGTCGATTCGCACGCTCACCCGAGAGGCGCACGCGGCCATGCAACGTGGCGGCGACGCCGGAAATGGCGCGAGAACGTGGCTGAACGAACTGATCTGGCGGGAGTTCTATTTCATGATCCTGCACCATCATCCGCGAGTTGTCGGCAACGCGTTCAAGCCCGCCTACGACGCGATCGAATGGGCGTCGGGCAAGACGGCGGATGAGAATTTCCAGGCGTGGTGCGAGGGGCGGACCGGCTATCCGTTGGTCGACGCCGCGATGCGCCAGATCAATCAGACCGGCTACATGCACAACCGGCTGCGAATGGTGGTTGCCAGCTTTCTGGTCAAGGACCTGGGCATCGACTGGCGTCGCGGAGAGGCGTACTTCGCGCGTCAACTGAACGACTTCGATCTGGCGGCGAATAACGGGGGGTGGCAATGGGCGGCGTCCACGGGGTGTGACGCACAGCCCTATTTCCGTATCTTCAACCCGGTCACGCAGTCGGAAAAGTTCGACCCGCAGGGGCGCTTCATCCGAAAGTACGTGCCGGAACTGGCTCATTTGCCGGACAAGGCGATTCATGCGCCGTGGCGTGCGGATGCGCTGACGCTGACCGAAGCCAATGTGACCCTGGGCCGTGAGTATCCGCAGCCGCTGGTCGCCCACGACGTGGCGCGCAAGGAAACGCTGGCCCGATACGCGGTGGTGAAGATGCCTGGGGTGTCCGGCAGGCCGGACGACGACGCTTTGGGCCATTGAGTTTGCGCAAGCTTCCGCGGGGCGGCCGGGCAAAAGCAGGGGCGGCGGTCCGCGGGCTAGCGCGAACGGCGTTGATCCGGGGAATCGCGGGCGATTGACGCCTGTCGATCCGGTCACGGCGATTCGCGTGCCGTGATCCGTCGCTGGGACCCGACGCCGTTTTCTGTCGCATTTGTCCACCACGTTCATCCGGCGCATTCATCCGCCGCGTTCATCCGTGTATACCCCCGTCAACTTTTTCCGGAATCAGCCGTTGATACGCTTATGGCACGCAAGAGGCCTGGGCTTCGATATCGGTTCGCAACGTCGGGGGGCGTTAGTGGGCGTCAGGGAGGAAGCAGTACAACAATAGATGTGCTCAAAATGCTCGGATACGAGCAAAGGGCAGGCCAAAACCACACGGGGAAGCTGGAGAGAATCCTTCGCCGCGCAGACGGCAGCTTCGAACCACGGGGTTCGCGTTGAGCGAGTGCCCGGAACTGAGCGTTCCGGGCATTTTTTTGGGTTTTTTATGGCCGGACGGTCTGCCCGGGCGCTTTCGTCAACATCAATACGGTCCAGACGGCGAGATTGAACGGGAGCGTGAAATACGGCCATCCCGACGGCTCAAGCCAATGCCCCAGCACAACGCAGATCATTGCCGCCAGCGCAGCGCCGACCAGACGCACGTTGGGACGTCGTCCGAAAACGCCCAATCCAAGGGCTGCGAGAAATGCGTTGACCCCGATACCGCCGGCCTGCGACGCGAGTGCGGGCCAGACAGTGGTCAACAGGCTGAAAATCGCCCAGATCGCCGTGCCGGAGGCCAGCGCCCATAGGGTGGCGCGCGCGTTCCATAGCGCGAGCAGATACCAGGTCAGCAGTCCCAGCACGAACGGTGCAATGAAGACGACTTGCCCCACTGAACAGAAGACGAAACCCGGCCCGCCGGCGTCGCAGCCCGGGGCCCCGTGCCGCGGTGTGAGGTGCAGCCAGGATTGCAGGGCCCACGAAAGGGTCATGACAGCGACGAACGGTCCGGTCAGCGCCGGTACCCGGTAACGGGTCAGTGCCGCCGTCAGCACGACGCTCATCCCGACGCAAACGGCTAGCCAGGCGGTAAAGGTCTCATCAGGTTGCCACAAGGCGGCGAAGGCCACGCCCGTCAAAGCCGCGTTGTAACCTAATAACCCCGACCGACGTTGCGCGGGAGCGAGCCGCAGGGCGATGGCGCACGCCGATCCGGCAATGCTTGCGGCGAAGCCTGTCAACGCGGCAGGCAGGTCGGCCAGGGCAACGACTGCCAACAGCAGGACTCCCATGCCCGCCGACGGTACGAAATAGATCTGCGCAAAGCTCGCGGTCGTTGCCCTCAGCTCGGCGAGCAGCCAGCGGCGTTTATGTATCAGCCAGCGGCGCTCGCGGGTCAATGACGCAAGGGCGCTCGCTCCGGGCGATGCGGCGGTGCTCGGTGTGGCGGGGACGGTGCGCGAGTGAGACTGGGGCATGGGCGGTGGCAGCGGCGAGGCGCGCAATGTAGCGCATTAAAGCGCAACGACACGGAACGTCAAACGGGAATGGCGCTCGCGGGCCAACGTCGCGCACATCATCGATGAGGCGCTGAATGACGCACCGGGCCGGGAGCGTTGGAGGCGAGCTTACGCCGAACGGTTTCAGCCGGGCTCGCCGGCGTCTTATAGTCGGTATTTGCCACAAGGCCGTGCTCGCTCGCAAGGCGCGCCTTGTGCGCCGGAAAAACAAAACCCGCGCACTGAGGCGCGGGTTTCGTGCGATGACGCGCGGATGTGGCGGCTTACTTGCCGCCCCCCTTGGCGGGCTTCACGGCCCAGCTGTCCTTGAGCGAAACGATGCGGTTGAACACCGGCTTGCCCGGCACTGAGTCGTGACGGTCGGCAACGAAGTAGCCGTGGCGCTCGAACTGTACGCGGTCTTCCGGTGCGAAATTCAGCATGCCCGGTTCGACATAGGCTTGCGTGACTCGCTTGGCGTTCGGATTGATGGCGTCGAGGAAATTCTTGTCGCCGGCATCCGGATTCGGATCGAGGAACAGGCGGTCGTAAATACGCACTTCCGCAGCCAGCGCGTGCGGTGCGCTCACCCAGTGGATGTTGCCCTTGACCTTGTAGTTGTCGGCGCCCGGCGTGCCCGAGCGGCTGTCTTCGAAGTAATTGCAGTGCACGGCAGTGACGTTGCCGTCAGCATCGGTGTCGAAGCCCGTGCATTCCACAACGTAACCGTAGCGCAGGCGCACCTTGTTGCCGGGGAACAGGCGGAAGAAGCCCTTGACCGGCTCGGCCTGAAAGTCTTCGCGTTCGATCCACAGTTCCCGCGAAATCGGGAACGTACGCATGCCGCGCTCAGGGAAATGCGGATGGACCGGTGCCTGACAATCTTCCTGCTTTCCTTCCGGATAGTTGTCGATGATGAGCTTGAGCGGATCGAGCACGGCGGTTGCACGCGGCGCCTTCGGGTCGAGGTCGTCGCGCAGTGCCTGCTCGAGAATGCTCATGTCGATCCACGAGGCCGACTTGGCCACGCCGATGCGCTCGCAGAACAACTGGAGGCTTTCGGGCGAAAATCCGCGGCGGCGCAGGCCGACCAGCGTCGGCATGCGCGGGTCGTCCCAGCCGTCGACGTGCTTCTCATCGACCAGTTGACGCAGCTTGCGCTTGCTCGTAATCGCGTAGGTCAGTTGCAGACGGGCGAATTCGATCTGTTGCGGCGTCGGACGAGTGAACATGCCGGCGTCCGCGAGTTCACCGAGCACCCAGTCGTAGAACGGGCGCTGATCTTCGAACTCCAGCGTGCACAGGCTGTGCGTGATGTTCTCGATGGCGTCTTCGAGCGGGTGCGCGTACGTGTACATCGGGTAAATGCACCACGCGTCGCCCGTACGATGGTGATGGGCGTGACGGATACGGTAAATGGCCGGGTCGCGCAGATTGATGTTCGGCGAGGCCATGTCGATCTTGGCGCGCAGGACGTGTGTGCCGTCGGCGAACTCACCGGCGCGCATGCGGCGAAAGAGATCCAGATTTTCCTCGACCGTACGGTTCCGGAACGGCGAATCCTTGCCCGGCTCGACCAGCGTGCCGCGATTGGTTCGCATGTCTTCGGCGCTTTGGCTGTCGACGTATGCCTTGCCGCGCTGGATCAGAATTTCGGCAGCCTGATAGAGCTGTTCGAAATAGTCGCTGGCGAAATAGAGATGTTCCTTCTGCGGCGTTTGATAGCTGAAACCGAGCCACTTGACCATGTCGATGATCGAGTCGACGTATTCGGTTTCTTCCTTTTCGGGGTTCGTATCGTCAAAGCGCAGATGGCACACGCCGTCGTAATCGCGCGCGATGCCGAAATTCACGCAGATGGCCTTTGCGTGACCGATGTGCAGATAACCGTTCGGCTCCGGCGGGAAGCGCGTTTCGACGCGCTGGCCCCATTTGCCCGAGCGGTTGTCCTCGTCAATGATGTTGCGGATGAAATTGGATGCCGCGTTCAGCTCTGTGCTCATGCCTGTCCAGTGTTCGGAGTTTGGCGAATATTCTACCGTACCGCATTGCACCACGGGCGAGCGTCGACGCGGCATCAGGTCGTGATGCCGGTCCCAAGCCCATGTCGAGCCTTCAGGTCGTTTGAACCGAGGTCCGCTGACTAGGCCAGTTGGCGTAGGAAAGGAGCCACAGGGAAATGATGTTGACGATCGGAATGAAGACCAGCACGGTAAGCCACGGCGAATAGCCGAGCCGGGTCAGAATGCGCCACACCGGTACGCCGACGAGGACGATGCTCACGAGGAGTGCGAGAAAGCTGGATGTGTTAGCCATAGGACACCTCCCTGAAGACCCCGCCCGATGCGAGGCATACCGGCAAGTATAGGAATACGGGCGTCCCGACCACAGACGTTTCCCGGATTGTGTCCTATGCTGGAGACACTGCCGGTCGTGCCGGCGGCTCTGTGAGGCACCCTCAACGGAGGAGATCATGGAACTGCATCTCAGCTCCCACCGCTATACGCACCGCTCGCCGGACTGGGCCGCGGCTGCCGTTGCCGGCTTTGTGGCCTGCGCCTTCTTTTCTGCCGTGGAAATGCTCATGGTGCTGCTCGTCACGGGGCAGAGCCCATGGGTGCCGCCCCGAATGGTCGCGGCCATTGTCTTCGGACCGGGCATTCTGAATCAGCCCGCCACGTTCGACGTGTCGATCGTGGCCATGGCGTTGCTGGTCCATGCCGCGATCGGCGTGGTACTTGGCATCGTTCTGGGGGCGATCATTGCGCCATTCCGGCTGGATTCGGACATCGTGACCGTGTCGATCGCCGGTGGCGTTTTCGGTTTGGTCGTGTACATCGTGAACTTCTACGTCATGACGCAGATTTTCCCGTGGTTCATGGAGTCCCGGGGCTGGGCGATGTTGGCCGGACACCTCATTTTTGGCGCGTTCGCGGGCTACATGTACTGGGTGTTGCGCCAAATGGACGACGCGGGCGCACCGACGTGAGTGGACGGCGCCGGCGTGGCGACGCAGCATGAAGGACGTCGCGTGGTGGCGACGTAAGCGGGCGAGCGGTGGCGGGGCGACGCACCTTGGTGCAAGCGTCTCGCTTTTCTGCTATTATTCGCCAACTGCATTCATCTGTCCGTCAACTTCGGGCCTCGTGAGTGCAGTCACGTGACAAAAATCGCCCGGTAGTCAATGTCTCGGGTGTGAGTCAACGTGTGGCGCGAAAATCACTACAGATGTGCCGCACGACGTATGTTGGCAATAGGCCAATGGGAACGCTACAACGTTCTTCCGCCGCCGTTACGAACGAACGGTTGGCTTCATTCCCCGAACAGGAAGTTGCATCTCAGAGCACCCGTATTGCGCTTTGCTTGGCGCGATGTCGGTGCGCACGCGGTCTTGCGCCGCGTACCACGTTCCGCAGACCGGTTTGTCGCATGTCAGTCACGTCCATGTCGCGTAACTGACACATTTGATAGCTACGCTGCGTGCACTTCACGGAAACATTTGTGCAACTTTGCACTCTCAACACCGTAAGCCGATTCGAGAGGGATAGTTATTAGTCATATTTTTGCAGTAAAGAAGGATACAAAATGAAAACATCGCAATATCAGGAATTCCAGTACAGCGTCCATGCTGTCGAGCGAGACAACGCCCGTTGGGACGCGTTCTACGAGATTCACCGCCCGACGCATCAGGGCCTGGAAAAAGTCGGGGCCTACCAGGTGCAAAGCGCCTACGGCTTCGCCACACAAGGTAACGCCCTCGACGACGCCGAGCGCAACGCGCGTGCCGACATCGAGCAAGGCATCGTCTACTACCAGTAAGTCCGACGCGCGATCCTCGCTCGTCGCGTTGCTTCCCCCA
This sequence comes from Pandoraea vervacti, assembly GCF_000934605.2. Lineage (NCBI taxonomy): Bacteria > Pseudomonadati > Pseudomonadota > Betaproteobacteria > Burkholderiales > Burkholderiaceae > Pandoraea > Pandoraea vervacti. Next base: position 1,919,115 of record NZ_CP010897.2, read on the forward strand.
TGACTTCATGTGCGCGATCCCGGCATCGTCGCTTTGCGACGGTGCTATAGTCCCGCCTTTCGTCGTGCGGCAATGCCGCACCGCAAAGGCTGGAGATTCGCTAATGGAATGGATGTGCAAGACGTTCGACGAACTGGGCAGTGCGCTGCTCTATCGCATCCTGGCCGCACGCAATGCGGTGTTCGTCGTCGAGCAACAATGTCCCTATCAGGACATCGACGGGCGCGATCTGCATAGCCTGCATCTCGTCGCACAAGTCGCGGCGCACGCGTCGAGTGTGCCGCAGATTGCTGCTTATCTGCGCTTGTTGCCGCCCGGACTGGCGTATGAAGAAGCATCGATCGGACGCGTGATCACCGCGTCGTCCCACCGAGGTACCGGACTGGGCCGCGAATTGCTCGCGCGAGCAGTTGCGATTGCCGAAGTCCAGTGGCCGCACGTCGCGCTGCGTATTGGCGCTCAGGCGCATCTGGAAGCCTTTTACGGCAGCTTCGGCTTCGTCAAGGCAAGCGAGCCGTACGACGAAGACGGCATCCTGCACATCGAAATGGTGCGTGCGCCGGCGCCGGCACAGTGATACTGTCGCCGAAGTTCACCGCAATATCGGCCGGGCCGTCGCGCCCGGCACTACAATACCTCTCATCGTAGTTCACGCGTTCCCCGACACATGGCCTTGTATTCCATCACGGGCGCCCAACTGGCGTTCGGTCATCTGGCATTGCTCGACAATGCCGATTTTTCGCTCGAAGCTGGTGAGCGCGTCGGGCTTATCGGCCGTAATGGCGCCGGCAAGTCCTCGTTGCTCAAGATCGTGGCGGGCCTTACGTCCCCCGACGATGGTCTCGTGGCGCGTCAGGCGGGCTTGCACACGGTGTACGTGCCGCAGGAACCCGTATTCGATCCCGAGCAGTCGGTGTTTGACGTCGTGGCATCGGGTCTCGGCGACGCGCACGGGCTGCTCTCCGAATACGACCACACGGCGCAGGCGCTGTCCGTTGCCCCCGAGGGGCCGGAGCACGACGCGTTGCTGGCGCGCCTGAATACGCTCCAGTCGTCGCTCGACGCCGCCGATGCGTGGCAACTCAAGACTCGCGTCGAGACGACGATCGCCCAGCTCGGTCTCGATGGACATGCGCGCGTCGGTGCGTTGTCCGGCGGGATGCAAAAACGTGTTTCGCTTGCACAGGCGTGGGTCGCCAAGCCCGATGTGCTGCTGCTCGATGAGCCGACCAATCACCTCGATTTCGACGCCATCCGCTGGCTCGAAGAGTTGCTCATCAACTATCGCGGTGCACTGCTCTTCATCACGCACGACCGGAGCTTCCTCGACCGCGTGGCCACCCGCATCGTCGAGCTCGACCGCGGCCGCCTGCTCTCGTACCCGGGCAATTTCACGCAGTATCAGGAACGCAAGGCCGAACAGCTGGAAATCGAGCGCGTGGAGAACGCGAAGTTCGACAAGTTGCTCGCGCAGGAAGAAGTGTGGATTCGAAAAGGCGTCGAGGCGCGCCGCACGCGCAGCGTGTCCCGTATCGAGCGTCTGAAGACGATGCGCAACGAGCGTGCCGAGCGTCGTGAGCAGCAAGGCAATGTGCGCATGGACGTGGCGCAGGCCGAGAAGTCCGGCAAGATCGTCGCAGAGCTAATCAATGTAACGAAGGCGTATGGCGGACGCACCATCGTGCGCGACTTCTCCGCAACGCTCATGCGTGGCGACAAGGTCGGCCTGGTCGGACCGAACGGTGTGGGCAAGACGACCATGCTCAAGCTGATTCTCGGTGAGATCCAGCCCGACAGCGGTCAGATTCGTGTTGGTACGAACCTGCAGGTCGCGTACTTCGATCAGATGCGTGCGCAACTCGATCCCGAGCGCAACCTGCTCGACACCATTAGCCCGGGCAGCGACTGGATCGAGATCAACGGCACGCGCAAGCACGTGATGAGCTATCTCGGCGACTTTCTCTTTTCACCGGAGCGGGCGCGCTCGCCGGTGAAGTCGCTCTCCGGCGGCGAGCGCAACCGGCTGTTGCTCGCGCGCTTGTTTGCGCGGCCCGCCAACGTGCTGGTGCTCGACGAACCAACCAACGACCTCGACATCCCGACGCTCGAACTGCTCGAAGAATTGCTGGAGGAGTACAACGGCACCGTGTTCCTCGTGAGCCACGACCGTACGTTCCTCGACAACGTGGTGACCTCGGTCATTGCGGCCGAGGGCGACGGAAACTGGCGCGAGTACGTGGGCGGTTTCACCGATTGGCAGGTGCAGAGCGAGCGATCGGCCGCCCTTGCGGCGCAACGTGCGCCGGCCGAGGAGGCCGTCAAGGAAACGGCCAGTGCACCGAAGCGCGGCACGAACCGCACCGTGAAGCTCAGTTACAAGGAGCAGCGCGAACTCGATGGGCTGCCGGCGCGTATCGCTGCGCTGGAAAACGAGCAGAAGGAGGCCGCCGCGAAGATCGAGGACGGGGCAATCTTTGTGAAAGATCCGGCAGCGGGGGCGGCATTGTCCGAACGTTTCGAGGCGATTGAACTGGAGTTGCTCGAAGCGCTCGAACGCTGGGAAGTGCTCGAAGCCAAGCAGCGCGGCGAGAGCACCTGAGGGAGCAGGTAAGGGAGCAAGTAAGGGAGCAGGTAAGGAAGTACGTCAGTTCGCCTCGCGAGTTCGCACAGTATCGGCGGCCGGCTTTCCGGCCGCATTTCGTTGGAAGCGAGTGGGAAGCGAGTTCTAAGCGGGCGAACACGAGTTCGACGCGATGTGGCGCTCGGCGATGTCTCTGGACCGCATCGCGAGTGACAGTACAATAGGCCGCGATTCATCGGATGCGACGTGCTTGCCGGACACCGCTCCGGCGCCGTGCGCCCCCTGAGTGCCCATTATCTGGGCGCCGCAACACAAGTCGTTGATCCGGCGTCACTTTTGTCATGTGTTAATGGGTTTTCCCCGTGGTTGTCCACAGGAAATGTGGATAATCGGCGGGCGTGGAACCCCAATTCAGTCACGCTATGTCGAAAAAAAATTCGCCTGCCCAATACAGCGAAGCCTCCATCAAGGTGCTCAAGGGCCTTGAGCCGGTCAAGCAGCGTCCGGGCATGTACACCCGCACCGAAAACCCGCTGCACATCATTCAGGAAGTGATCGACAACGCGTCGGACGAAGCGTTGGGCGGTTACGGCAAACAGATCCTCGTCACGCTGAACAAGGACGGTTCGGTGAGCGTCGAGGACGACGGCCGCGGCATTCCGGTCGGCATTCACCCGGAAGAAGGGGTGCCGGTCGTCGAAATCGTATTCACGCGTCTGCACGCCGGCGGGAAGTTCGACAAGGCGGCTGGGGGCGCCTACACGTTCTCCGGCGGCCTGCACGGGGTCGGCGTGTCGGTGACGAACGCGCTGGCAACGCGTCTGGCCGTGACGGTCTGGCGTGATGGGCAAGTCTCCGAGCTCGAGTTCGCCGACGGCGGCAACGTCAATGTGGCGCTGCATTCGCGTGCGGCGCAACGCGGCGAGAAAAAGAGCGGCACGCGCGTGACCGTCTGGCCGGATGCGAAGTACTTCGATAGCCCCGCGTTGCCGTTGGGCGAACTGCAACGCTTGCTGCGCTCGAAGGCCGTGTTGCTGCCGGGCGTGCGTGTGACGTTGCGCCAGGAAAAGAACGGCGAAGAGCAAACGTGGTTCTACGAGCATGGGCTGCGGGGTTATCTCGTCGAATCACTGGGCGGTGCCGAGCCGCTCATTCCGTTGTTCGAAGGCGAACGTTTTGCCGACGGCAGCGAAGACAGCTTCGCCGAGGGCGAGGGGGCAGCGTGGGTCGTGGCATGGACGGAAGACGGCGCACAGGTGCGCGAATCGTACGTCAACCTGATTCCCACGCCCGCGGGCGGCACGCACGAGTCGGGCTTGCGCGAAGGGCTGTTTCAGGCGGTTCGCGGTTTCATCGAGCTCCACAATCTTCAGCCGAAGGGCGTGAAGCTGCTGCCCGAAGACGTGTTTTCCCGCGTGTCGTTCGTGCTCTCGGCCAAGGTGCTCGATCCGCAGTTCCAGGGGCAGATCAAGGAGCGCCTGAACAGCCGGGACGCCGTGCGTCTGGTCTCGTCGTTCACGCGTCCCGCGCTCGAACTGTGGCTCAATCATCACGTCGAGCACGGCAAGAAGCTGGCTGAACTCGTGATTCGGCAGGCGCAGGCGCGCACGCGTGCCGGCCAGAAAATCGAGAAGAAGAAGAGTTCCGGCGTGGCCGTGTTGCCGGGCAAGCTGACCGACTGCGAAACCGAAGACATTACGCGTAACGAACTGTTCCTGGTCGAGGGCGACTCGGCAGGCGGTTCGGCGAAGATGGGGCGTGACAAGGAATTCCAGGCAATCTTGCCGTTGCGCGGGAAGGTCCTGAACACCTGGGAGACCGAGCGCGATCGTCTGTTCGCCAATAACGAAGTTCACGACATTGCGGTCGCGATCGGTGTGGATCCCCATGGCGCGAACGATACGCCCGATCTGTCGAATCTGCGTTACGGCAAGATCTGTATCCTCTCCGACGCCGATGTGGATGGCTCGCACATTCAGGTGTTGCTGCTCACGCTGTTCTTCCGCCATTTCCCACAGTTGATCGCGAAAGGCCACGTCTATGTGGCGCGTCCGCCGCTGTACCGTGTCGACGCACCGGCGCGCGGCAAGAAGCCGGCACAAAAGCTGTACGCGCTGGACGAAGGCGAGCTCGAAGCGATTCTCGACAAGCTTCGCAAGGATGGCGTACGGGAAACGGCATGGTCCATCAGCCGCTTCAAGGGGCTGGGCGAGATGAGCGCCGAGCAGTTGTGGGAGACGACCATGAACCCGGATACGCGTCGTTTGAGCCCCGTATCGCTCGGCCAGCTTGATTTCGATGCAACCGTGGCGCGCATGAACATGCTCATGGGCAAGGGCGAGGCGGCGCAGCGCCGCAGCTGGCTCGAAGCCAAGGGCAACGAGGTCGAAGCCGACATTTGAGTGGTCAGCGTAGTACGGGCCGCATGAGTGGTGAGCGCCGTGAGCGCGATTTGAGCGCTTCACCCGGAAGGCCTCGCAAAGGCGCGCCACTTGGGCGCTTGAGCCGCGTTAGCCGAGCATCGGCATCGTAGGAAAGCACGCTTTCGCCGCACTCACGCAGGGCAAACCAGCGTGAGTGCTCACATAGTGGGATAATCCAACCTTCATCCTACCGGGAGTCGCGTTATGTTGCGTTCTATGCGTTGCATTTTCGTGCCCATGCTGATTGCTGGCGCAAGCGCTAACGCGTTGGCACAATCGGCCCAGTCGCGCGTCTTCTTCGTTGCACCGACCAATGGCGCGACGGTGTCGAATCCGGTGGTGGTCAAGTTCGGCGTCGAGGGGATGGCGATCAAACCGGTGGGCGATATGGCGTCCGACACCGGGCATCACCACCTCATCATCGACGGCGACCCGGTTCCGGCAGGTCAGGTCGTTCCTACCGACGACACGCACCTGCATTTCGGCAAAGGCCAGACCGAGACGAGCGTCAATCTGACGCCGGGCGATCACACGTTGACGATGCAATTCGCCAACGGTGCGCATCAGTCGTACGGTCCGGCCATGAGCCAGACGATCAAGGTGCATGTCAAAGGTCAGCAATAACCATGTCTCGACGGCGGAACGCGTCAGCGCGCGCCGCCGAACGTTTTCTCTGCGGCAACTCGCAGGTTCCGCGCTGGCGGCCATGCTGCTTGCTGCGGCGCCCCTCGCGCACGCCGAACTCTACGGTTACGTCGACGAAAATGGGGTCGCACATCTCGCGGCCCGCAAGCTCGACGCGCGCTATCGGCTTGTCGTCGGCAATGGCGCCAACGTCGACCTGCGGGCAAATCGACAGCAAGGTGTGGTGAGCGGTGCCGACCGTTCGCGGCTCTACGATGCGCTCGCACGACATCCCAATCTGAAAAAGCTGGCGCCGGTGATCGCGCAGGCGGCGCAGAAGTTCCACGTCGATGCCGCGCTGCTCAAGGCCGTGATGGCGGCCGAGTCGGGTTTCGACAGCGCTGCGGTGTCGCCGAAAGGCGCCGTCGGGCTGATGCAGGTGCTGCCGGCGACCGGGGAGCGTTACGGCGTACGCGCCGACGCGCGCCGCACCGTTGCCGACAAGCTGGCCGATCCGCGCACCAACGTGCTCACAGGGGCTCGCTACCTACGCGATCTGCAAGCCCGATATCCCGACCGTCTGGAACTGGTGCTCGCCTCTTACAACGCAGGTGAGGGCGCAGTGGCGCGTCATGACGATCAGATCCCACCCTATGCGGAGACTCGGGACTACGTTGCGGCGGTACTCGAACTCTATCGGCGGTTCAACGCGGATGGGCTCGATGCGCCGTCCGGCCACGGCGTCATTCAGGCCAGCGGCGGCGGTGGAAAGCTCGGCAATGCGCGGATCAACGGGTCACGCGACGGCCGGATCCACGTCATCCTGGGGGCGCCGTCGGGCTTGCCCGTCGTACCTGCTACCATGCCGAACGCATCGGTACGTGATTCGGCGCCTTCGGCACTGTCGACGCCGCCCGCGACCGACTGATACCCCCGCGTCTCCCTCGACGGCGCGCCGGCGCGTCGTGGAAATCACCCTTCGGAATCGTCCGAAACGTAGGCGGAGTCCCGGAAGTTTCCGCGGCTACGCGTCCCAAATTGCCTCTCGCTTTGGTATTCGTACGCGTTTTTGCCGAAATGTGCCGGCGAGCTTGGTATGATCTCGCGGTCAACGTTCACCCGAACTCTCGCCAAACGTTCGCAGCAAACCCACAGGTTTTATGGAACAAGTAGAAGATCTCTTTACGCAACCGTCGGATGACGACACGCTAACGCTCGGCGCGTATGCCGAGCGCGCTTATTTGGATTACGCAATTAGCGTGGTCAAGGGCCGCGCGCTGCCGGACGTCTGCGACGGTCAGAAGCCTGTACAGCGCCGAATTCTGTTCGCGATGAACGAAATGGGCCTTGCGTCCGATGCCAAGCCGGTGAAGTCGGCACGGGTCGTCGGCGACGTGCTCGGTAAATTTCACCCCCACGGGGACCAGTCGGCGTATGACGCCTTGGTGCGCCTGGCACAGGACTTCTCGATGCGCTATCCGCTCATCGATGGTCAGGGCAACTTCGGTTCGCGCGACGGTGACGGCGCCGCGGCCATGCGTTACACGGAAGCGCGTTTGACGCCGATCGCCAAGCTGCTGCTCGACGAAATCGACGCGGGCACCGTGGATTTCGTGCCGAACTACGATGGCTCGACGCAGGAGCCGCGGCTGTTGCCGGCGCGCCTGCCGTTCGTGCTGCTCAATGGGGCGTCGGGTATTGCGGTGGGCCTGGCGACCGAAATTCCTTCGCACAACTTGCGCGAAGTCGCCTCGGCAGCGGTCGCCCTGATCCGCAATCCGAAGCTCGACGACGCCGAACTGATGACCCACGTTCAGGGGCCTGACTTCCCCGGCGGCGGTCAGTTGATTTCCAGCGCAGCGGAAATTCGCGCCGCCTATGAAAGCGGGCGTGGCAGCCTCAAGGTGCGCGCGCGCTGGAAGATCGAAGAGATGGCACGCGGGCAGTGGCAGGCGGTCGTGTATGAGTTGCCGCCGAACACGTCCGGCCAGAAGGTGCTCGAGGAAATCGAGGAACTGACCAACCCGAAGGTCAAGCTGGGCAAAAAGTCGCTCACGCCCGAGCAGCAGAATCTGAAGCAATCGATGCTGGCCATGCTTGACGCCGTGCGCGACGAGTCGGGCAAGGATGCTCCCGTGCGTCTCGTGTTCGAGCCCAAGTCGAGCCGCATCGACCAGCAGGAATTCATCACGATGCTGCTCGCGCACACCAGCCTGGAGTCGAGCGCATCGGTCAACCTCGTGATGGTCGGCGCCGATGGTCGGCCGGGGCAGAAGTCCCTGCGCGAGATTATCACCGAGTGGATCGGCTTCCGCTTCGCGACGGTCACACGTCGCTCGCGCCATCGCCTGGGCAAGGTTGACGACCGGATCCATATTCTCGAAGGCCGGATGATCGTCTTCCTGAATATCGACGAAGTCATCCGGATCATTCGCGAGTCGGACGAGCCGAAGGTGGCCCTGATGAGCGCGTTCAAATTGAGCGAGCGTCAGGCCGAAGACATTCTCGAAATTCGCTTGCGTCAGCTGGCGCGCCTCGAGGCGATCAAGATCGAGCAGGAACTCGCGGCGTTGCGTGACGAGAAGGCCAAGCTCGAGGAGTTGCTCGCCAACGAAAGCACAATGAAGCGCCTGATCATCAAGGAAATCGAAGCCGACGCGAAGCAGTTCGGCGACGAGCGTCGCACGTTGATTCAGGAAGAGAAGCGCGCCGTCGCAGAAGCGCGCGTCGTAGACGAACCTGTCACGGTCGTGGTCTCCGCGAAGGGCTGGGTGCGCGCACTCAAGGGCCATGGGCTGGATGCGCAGGGCTTCTCGTTCAAGCAGGGCGACTCGTTGTATGGCGCGTTCGAATGCCGGACCGTCGATCCCCTGATTGCATGGGGCAGCAATGGTCGCGTCTATTCCGTTGCCGTGGCGCAGTTGCCGGGCGGTCGCGGCGACGGAGTGCCGCTCACCTCGCTGATCGAGCTTGAATCCGGTTCGCGCTTGTTGCATTACTACGCGGCCTCGGGCGAGCAGGCGCTACTGCTGGCGACATCCGCCGGCTTCGGTTTCACGACCAAGCTGGGTGACATGGTCAGCCGCGTGAAGGCGGGCAAGTCTTTCATGACGATCGACGAAGGCGCTGAACCGTTGGTTCCGACACCGATTTGGCCGGGTGCAAGCGCGGTAGCGTGTCTGTCGAGCGACGGGCGCCTGCTCGTGTTCGGTATGGAAGAAATGAAGGCGCTCACCGGCGGCGGCCGTGGCGTCACACTGATCGGTCTGGAAGCCAAACAGACGCTTGTGTCGGCCGTGCCGATCAGCGAGGCCGGGGTCACGGTGTACGGTGAAGTCCGTGGCGGCAAGGTGCAGTCCGAAACGCTTTCGGGGGCGTCGCTCGCGCCCAACATCGGCAAGCGTGCTCGCAAGGGCCGTTCACCGGCAGTGAAGTTCACGACGTTCAAACCGCGTTCGCTGGAGCCGGTGTTGCCGGCCGTGCCGAAGGCATCCTGACGGAGTCGCGCATGAGTGTTTATGCCTTCAGCCTGTTCCTCCATCTGGTCAGTGTTGCCGTGTGGATCGGTGGAATGTTCTTCGCGCTGGTGTGTTTGCGCCCGGCGTCGTCCGAGCTTTCGCCACAGCAACGCCTGCCGTTGTGGGAAGCGGCGTTCACGCGCTTCTTTACGTGGGTGGGTGTGGCAATCGTGCTGATTTTGCTGTCCGGCGGACACATGATGATGGGCATGGGCGGCTTGCACGCGCGTTGGCCGGTTCACGCGATGGCAGGAATCGGTGTGCTGATGATGCTCGTATTCGGTCACATCCGTTTTGCGTTGTTCCCGCGTCTGCAGCGTGCGGTGCAGGCGCAGTCGTGGCCGGACGGCGCCGCTGCCGTGAACGGGATCCGTCGGCTCGTGATTCTCAATCTCGTGTTGGGCATCGTCGTGATCGGACTGGCGGCGTCGCTGCGTAGCTAACGGGGATCAGCGGCTGACTGGCGCTCGTCGCGCAGCCGGTCAGCCACTTCATGACACATGGCGACGAATGCCTGAACGAGCGGGCTGTTGTCGTCGCGGCGCTTGCCGAGCAAGAGCGGAGCGTGGGCGTCCGGTTCGATGACGTCCATGAAGTGTGCGCCTTCGATCTGAATGCACCGCACGGCTGCCGGCAATACGGCTACACCCAATCCACTTGCCGCGAGCGCGACAATCGTCGTCGACTCGCGCGCCTCCTGAACGACGCGCGGCGTGAAGCCGGCGCGCTCGCACATGCTGCGAATCTGTCCGTCGATGGCTGCGCCCACACCGTGCGGGTGCATGATGAACGCTTCGTCCGACAGGTCGGCAATCGACAGCGCGGCGCGCCGTGTCAACGGATGCCCCTGATGCAGGACGACGACAAGCGCTTCGTCGATCAATGTCTCGAAGCTGAGTCCCGGGAAGGGCGGTGCATCTTCCGCCTGACGCAGCAGCCCAATGTCCAACGTACGTGCCATGAGCGCTTCGCGCTGATGCTCCGAGGGGGATTCGCTCAGCGTCAGCGTGACGCGCGGATATCGCTGACGGTAGCTGGTGAGCACGCGTTTCATCAAATTCGTCATCGGGGCGGAGGTCGTGAACGCGATACGTAGCTCGCCTGCGTCGAGTCCGGCGATCTGTTGGACCTCAAGGCGTGCCGCTTCGGCATCCGCGAGGATCTGGCGCGCACGGACCAGAAACGTGCGTCCTGCCGGGGTGAGAAAGACGCGCCGCTGTGAGCGTTCGAACAGCGACACGCCCAGTTCGTCCTCCAACGCCCGGATCTGCATCGACAGTGGGGGCTGTCCGATATTTAGTTTTTGGGCCGCGCGGCTGAAGTGAAGCTCCTCGGCGACGGTCACGAAGTAGCGAAGATGCCTCAGTTCCATGCTTTCGTCCTTTGATTGATCAGTTTTATATATGAAAATATCGCTTAAATATATATTGGACGCGAGGTAACGGCAAACCTATCATTTGACGTACCCCACTTAACCGTGGCTCGCGCGAGGCGGGCCAGCGTCATGGCATCAACGAATTCCTTCCCCTTGTCTTGCGCCGGTGCGCGCGACGGCAGCGCGGCTGCACCGACACTTCCTGCTGGTGTGGCGCGCGGCACCCGTGAATATTCGGTTATCAGCCGGGCCCTCTTTTTCGGTGGTTTTTCGACCTTTGCGCAGCTTTACTGCATGCAGTCGCTGCTGCCGTTGCTGACGACGACCTTCGGTATCACGCCTGCGCAGGCAAGCTGGTCGGTGTCTGCGGCAACCATGATGATGGCCCTTGGGCTGCTCGTGACATGCGTTGCCGCAGACCGCGTAAGTCGCAAGCGAATGATGACCATCGCGCTGCTCACGTCGTCGGTCCTGACGTTGGCCAGCGCGTTCGCCACCAGCTTCGAAACGATCGTTGTGCTGGCCGCACTCAAGGGCCTTGCGCTATCGGGACTGCCTGCCATTGCCATGGCCTACCTCAGCGAAGAAATCGACCAGCGCTCGCTCGGCATGTCGATGGGGCTGTATATCGGCGGGAATATTCTGGGCGGGATGGCGGGCCGGGTCATGGCGGCTTTCGTCGCGGACATGTTCTCGTGGCGCGTTTCCGTCGCGCTGATCGGGCTGGTGTGTCTGGCGATGGGGCTTGAATTCGCGCGCAGCTTGCCGCATTCGCGTCGATTTACGCCGCGTCGAGTGACCGTGCGCGAAGCGCTGGGACACGCGCGCCGACATCTCGGCGACCCGGCATTGCTGGGCCTGTATCTGTTCGCCGGTCTCATGATGGGCAGCTTCGTGAGCGTCTACAACTACCTGGGCTTTTACCTGTCGGCGCCGCCGTTCCATCTGCCCCATGCCGCAATTGGCGCGATCTTCGCGATGTACCTGATCGGCGTGGTCGGCTCGTTTATCGCAGGACCGCTGTCCGATCGCGTGGGACGTGCGCGATTGCTGTGGGTGCTTGTCGCACTGGCAATGGTCGGACTCGGCACGATGCTGGCATCGCAGGTGGCGGCCGTCGTGATGGGGCTGGCGATTTTCACGTTCGGCTTTTTCGGCGCCCACACCGTGGCGAGCAGTTGGGTCGGTCGTCGCGCGACGCAAGGCCGTGCGATTGCGTCAGCGCTTTATCTGTTTTTCTACTACCTCGGTTCGAGCCTGCTGGGCAGCTTTTCGGGGGTGGTGCTCAAGTCGCATGGCTGGCATGGCGTGGTCGCGTTGTTGTCGGTCGCCGTGATCGCTTCACTGGCCGTCGCCATTGCCTTGCGACGCGCCTTCCGTGCGAGCAAGCCGGCCTGAGCGTCGGAGCGGTTTGCGGCGGATGCGCCGTTGGACAGGCATACAAGACAACAGCCACCCGAGGGTGGCTGTTGTCTTGTTGGCGCTGCATTCGGTCTCGCGCTCGAGGTCGTATTCAACGACGCAGCGGGCGAACGCGCGCTGCGGCGCGCTTCACATCCTCAATTCGATCTCGGGACGTCTGTGCACCCCCTACGCAACGAACTCGAAGCGAATTCTTCCGGTCGAGTCCGTCGGATACATCACGCGAGTTCTGCGATCAGTTCGATTTCGACACATGCGCCGAGCGGGATCTGAGCGACACCGAACGCGGAGCGTGCGTGCTTGCCTGCGTCCCCGAAGACTTCGCCGAACAGTTCCGATGCGCCATTCGTCACCAGATGCTGATCGGTGAATTCTTGCGTCGAGTTCACAAGACTCATCAGCTTGACGATGCGCTTGACCTTGTTCAGGTCGCCTGTGTGGGCATGCAGCGTGGCGATCAGTTCGATGGCGACGGCGCGCGCGGCCGCCTTGCCCTCATCGACGCTCACATCCTGTCCCAACTTGCCGGTCCAGACTTTGCCATCCTTCTTCGGCAGGTGACCGGAGAGGAACACGGTGTTGCCGGTCTGGGCGGCCATCACGTAGGCAGCGGCGGGGGCGGCGGATGTCGGCAGTTCGATACCGAGTTGCTTCAGTTTGTCGTAGACGGACACGTACGGCTTCCTTGCAGAGGCGTTGAAATCGAACCGATACGGTCATGGAACCGGTCGGGGGGCGGCTGGAACGGCAATGCGCGTGAGGCGGTATGCCGTGGTGTCGCTCGTTGTCGACTAACCTCGACCCCTCAGGCAACTGGCCCGAGTCACCTCAGGCCAGTCGGGAAGATGCCCTCGAACGTGCGGCACAGATCATGTCGCGTGAGCCACAGACCGCGTGAACCAGGCGGCGCAGATTGGGGCGGCGCGGATCAGGCAGCGCGAATCAAGCAGCGCGAATCAAGCCGCACGTCGGGGCAGGGCGTCGGCGATGAGGGCGCCAAGGCGCGCGACACCGATTTCGATTTTTTCCGGCGGCACCGTCACGAACGACAGCCGCAGTGTGTTCGTCTGCGGTGTGCCCACGTAGAACGGCGCCCCTGGCACGAATGCCACATTTTGCGCGATCGCTTTTTCCAGTAGCTGCATGGTGTCGATGCCTGCGGGCAATGTCAACCAGATGAACATGCCGCCGGCGGGCGTTGTCCACGTCGCGTCCGCGGGCATGTGCTGCTTGAGCGAGGCGAGCATCGCCTGTGCCTGCGCGGCGTACAGCGTGCGGATCGACGGAATGTGCGTGTCGAGAAATCCATCCTTCACCACCTCGTAGGCGATGCGCTGCGTCAGGCTCGGCGTATGCAGATCGGCCGCTTGCTTGGCTTGCACCAGCTTTGCGATCACTGCCTTGGGGCCGATGATGAAGCCCAGACGCAGGCCGGGGGCGAGCACCTTCGAAAACGAGCCCATATACAGCACATGCTCGGGCGCCAACGACATCAGGCTCGGCAAGCGCTTTCCTTCGTAGTCGAGTTCGCCGTACGGATCGTCTTCGATGATGGCGAGACCGTCGCGTCTGGCCACGGCGGCCAATGCTTCGCGACGCGCCATCGGCAAGCGGCGCCCCGTCGGATTCTGAAAGTTCGGCATCGCATACAGGAAGCGGGCTCCTCTCACCACCTCCGGCGTGAGCGCTTCGGGCAACAGGCCGTGATCGTCGGTCGGCACCGGCACATACGTGGGCGCGAACAGTGAGAACGATTGCAGCGCGCCGAGATAACTCGGGGCTTCGACGAGCACGCGGCTGCCCTCATCGATGAAGATTTTGCCGATGAGATCCAGGCCTTGTTGCGACCCCGTCGTGATCAGCACGTTTTCCGGCGCAAGCGTCAAACCGTCACGCGAATAGCGTTTTGCCACCCATTCGCGCAGCGGCGCGTACCCTTCGGTGGCGCTGTATTGGAGCGCGGCTTGCGGCGATTCGGTAAGTACGCGCTCGGCGGCAGCCCGCATCTGTTCGACGGGGAACGTCGCGGGAGAGGGCAGTCCGCCGGCGAACGAGATGACGTCGGGGCGCTCCGTCACTTTGAGAATTTCGCGAATGGCCGAGCTGGTCAGATTGCGGGCGCGTTCGGAATATTGCCAATCGTGCATGATGGTCTCGCTTGGAATGGGCGGCCTTTCTGAGTGAGCCGCGAATGTCGGGCGTTGCGGGTGCCGAGCGCTTGAGGCAGGCGCAACGCCAGGGGGCTGACAGGTGGCGGCGCAAGGATCGCATGCGCCGACACGTGTCGTCAGATCGGTTTGCCCGTGAGTCGCGAAGCGCCGATCTTCGAGTTCTTGCCGAGTGCGATGGTCAATACGACACCGGCGGCGAACAGCCAGGTGACGGCATCGACCTGTTCGCCGAAAAACAGGGCGGACAGCGCAATCGTAAAGAAAATCTGAAGCAATTGTACTTGGCCCACGCGCGCGATCCCACCCATGGCGAGCCCGGCATACCAGGCGAAGAATCCGATGAACTGCGAGAAGAGCGTGACATACGCGAACGCTCCCCACGCCTTGCCGCTGACCGGCCACGGTTGCTGCCAGGCGAGCCATCCGACGGGCAGCAACAGCACGGGGGCCGATACGACAAGGGCCCAGCAGATGACTTGCCATCCCCCCATCTCACGTGCGAGTTTGCCCCCTTCCGCATAGCCGAGCGCCCCCACGACGACGGCGAGCAGCATCAGTCCATCTGCGGCATGCAGGCTGCCGCCGCCGGCGCGCAGCGCGAAAGCGATGACGATGGCGCTGCCAAGCAGGGCGAAGACCCAGAAGCTGCGCGACGGTCGCTCGCCGCCGAGCCAATAGGCGTAGATCGCGACGAAGAAGGGCTGCAAACCGTTGACTACTGCGCCGTGCGACGCCGGGATCGTCTTCATGGCCCATGCCGAAAAGACCGGAAAAGCGACAATGACGCCGAGCGATGTGACGGCAAGGCTTTTGAGCTGTGCCCGCGTGGGCCAGGGTTCCTTGCGCCACCACAGCAGTGCACCGGCGAATACGGCGGCCACCAGCGCGCGCCCCAGTCCGTTGAGCAGCGGGTTGACCTCCGCGACGACGATGCGCGTCATTGGCAACGTCAGACTGAAGATGAGCACGCCGATCAATCCGATCAGCATGCCCCGGGATTCACGCGAATTCATGGTGTCGCCTCGTGTTTCTGGTGGATGCCGCCCGCCATGCGCTGTGGCCGGGCGTTTGGCGTAACAAAGGTCTAACGCAATGTGCGCGGACCGTTGGGGGTTTCAATTTCGGCTGCGAGCGACGGCTCGACCAGCGTCGCTTCGACGTTAATCAGGGCGTCCGCGCCCAGCCATTGCAATTGTTCTGCGATGGTCGCAGCCTGCGGATGGAAGCCGCGCAACGATGTGACGGCGCAATCGGCGGACGGAAGCGAATCGGATGGATGCTGTACCGAGTCCCACTGGATCAGCGTAGGCAGCAAGCCGTGCCCCGCCCCTTGCCACGATGGCAGGCTGCCGTCCTCCGGCACGCCGATCTGCCAGGTCAGTGCGCCACGCTGCATCGCCATGACGGGCGCCAGACGTTGCGGATACTGTGCTTGCCAGCGCGGCAGCGAACGCGGACGCGCTACGCGGGCCACCCAATGGGCAAGGTAGGGACCCCGGGCAAGCCGTGCCTGTACGGTTTCGTCATCCAGGCCGAACCAGCGCGGGCGATTCGGCGCAGGCGCCTCAGGATCGATCGCAATGATTTCGAGATACGCGTCGCCCCATAGCCCCAACAGGCTGTTGTGAGTGCCCATGCGGGCATGTTTGCCGCCGCGTTGCGGCACAACGTCGGTCAGGCCAAGTTGTTCGATGACATGCGCTTCGCCCGCTTCCAGCGTTTGTGCGGCAACAACGAGGTGGTCCAGTTTCAGGGCGTGAGGTGCACTCATATTGTGTCGTGACGAAGGGAGCCGATGGCAAAAGCGATAGCTTACTCTGCCTCGCTAGCGGCGCCCGCATCTGTCTGGGTGGCTGCGCCCGGCGGCATACGCCTGTGCGCGAGCTGCGACGTAGCGCACGCTTGCGCTTACCCGCGCGAGAATCGCGTCGCCGTGCGGCTTGCGATGCGCGCCGCGATGCTGCGCCACGACAGCGGTAGGCCGATGCGCAGCGCACGGTGGCGCGTCGACGAGGAAAGCAGCTTGGCAGGCTGGCTCATGCGCATGCGAGCCCCGTCTTGCCAAGTGCCGAGCCACACGCGCTGTCCGCCACGAATCTCGAAGCTCTCGCCTGCGCTCAGCCAATGGTCGGCATGCTCGCCTTCCACGGTCAGCCAAAGAAGCCCCTGCAACACTTGCAGCGACTGAGGGCGTTCGGCGGCCGGGCTCCGCCAGAAGACGGTTTGTCCCGGGTCCAGTTCGAAGAGTCGGATTTCACGCATGGCGGTCTCCAGTTGAGAGGACACTTTATCGGTTAACTCCGGTACAGTACCGATACAGATGTCAAGAGAGTTTTCGGTACAGTTCAGGATTGACAGGGAAAATGGCCGGCGTAGAGTGGCGATCCATGATCAATACGGGGCTGACACTTCGACCTGGGAGTGCCTGTCAACCTTCGACACGACACCCATCGGTACGCGCTCGAACGCCTGCGCATCGGCACGATCGGTGCGCTCCTTGGCTCCTTGGCTCCTTGGCTCCGTCAGGCAGGCGCAGCCTGTGGGCGCGCAACAGAGGTAGAGAACGATGACCACGACGAACCGCATTTCTCCGTTGATCCTTGCGGACAATGCCGCGCTCGACACGTCCCGCATGACGCTCGTCGATCAACTCGTGCATTGGGCAAGGCTGCGTATCGAGGAGCGCGTTTTCCTGCCGGGAATGCGCATGCCTTCCATTCGTTCGCTTGCCGAAGACAAGCGGGTTTCGCGCTTTTCGGTCGTCGAAGCGTATGAGCGTCTGGTGGCTCAGGGGTATCTCGAAGCCCGCCGCGGGTCCGGCTTTTACGTGCGCGAACGCCCTGTTATGCCGCCGCAAAACGCTGCGGCGCCGATGGTCCCGCAGGGGCCGCTCGACGTGGCATGGCTGGTGCGCAGCATGCTTCATCAAGTCGCACCGGAGCGCGGGCCGGGGCTCGGATATCTGCCGCCGGGCTGGCTCGACGCGGAGATGATGACGTCCGCCATGCGCTCCATGAGCCGGCAGTCGAGTGCGTATCTGCTTCAGGCAGGCAATCCCCATGGCTTCCTGCCCTTGCGCGTTCAGCTTCAGACGCAACTGGCGGAGTTGGAGATCGGGGCGCGTCCGGAGCAGATCGTACTGACGTCCGGCATTACGCAGGCGGTGGACTTTCTGCTGCGTTTGTACGTAGGTGCAGGGGATACCGTCCTGGTGGGCGATCCGTCATGGTTCGTGATGTTCGGTCGAATTGCCTCGCAAGGCGCGCACACCATCGGCGTGCCGTACACGCCCGACGGGCTCGACATGCAGGCGTTGGAGCGGCTCGTTCAGCAGCACCGTCCCAAGCTGCTGATTCTCAATTCGATTCTTCACAACCCGACGGGCACCTCGCTGACACCCGCGCGCGCCTTTCAGATTCTGCGGCTTGCCGAGCAGTACGACTTCATGGTGCTGGAAGACGACATTTACTGCGACCTGTGTCCGCCGCATCAACAGGTGGCGCGTCTGGCGAGTCTGGATCAACTTAAGCGCGTGATCTACATGGGCAGTTTTTCGAAGACGCTCACGGCCAACCTGCGGGTCGCCTTCGTCGCCTGCTCGCCGGAGTTGGCAAAGACGTTCGTCGATCACAAGATGCTATCGAGTTCGACCACGCCGGAAATCAACGAGCGGATCGTCTACAAGGCGCTGACCGAGGGGCATTACCGTCGGCACGTCGAGCGCCTGCGCACGCGGCTCGACGAGGTGCGGGACAGCGCGCGCCGACACATGGAACGGCTCGGGCTCCGGTTGTTCGGCGAGCCGACGTCCGGCATGTTCCTGTGGGTCGACACGGGGATCGACACGAGCGCCATTGCCGCCGCCGGGCATGAGGCGGGTTTCCTGTTTGCGCCGGGCGCGTTGTTCTCGCCACGTCAGGCGCCAAGTACCTGGATGCGAATGAACATCGCCTGTTGCAGCGACCCGTCCATGTTGTCGTTCCTGTCGCGGCAATTGGAACTGGCGGCCTAGGCCATTTTGCTCGCTTTGGCTGCTTCGGCTGCTTTGGCCGATTCAGCCGCTTCAGCCGCTTCAGCCGCTTCAGCGACCTTAGCCACTTTGAGTTTTTGCCGGGTCTGACGGCTTTTCGGGCCATCAGGGGGTATTCCCCAGCAAAATAACCCTTCCGGCGGCCTTGAAATGCGGCGCGCCCGTCCCTATGTTCCGACCTGTATCGCCGTCGCGGCGGCGCGCGCGCAAGTGCGCCGGGCGGCGATCAGCGTCGACATTTCTTCCATCTCACCGATTCACGAGGGTCCCGACCATGGCGCAAGAAACCATGAGCTTTCAGGCGGAAGTCAAACAGCTTCTGCAACTGATGATTCATTCGCTGTACAGCAACAAGGAAATCTTCCTGCGCGAACTGATCTCCAATGCCTCGGACGCCGCAGACAAACTGCGCTTCGAAGCGATCAACAACGCCGCGCTGTACGAGCAGGATCCGGAACTCAAGATTCGCGTGTCGTTCGACAAGGACGCGCGCACCATCACTATCGAAGACAACGGCATCGGCATGAGCCGCGATGAAGCCATCGCACATCTCGGCACGATCGCCAAGTCCGGCACCAAGGAGTTCTTCTCGCGCCTGTCGGGCGATCAGCAGAAGGACGCTGCGCTGATCGGTCAGTTCGGCGTGGGCTTCTACTCCGGTTTCATCGTGGCCGATCGCATGACGGTCGAATCGCGTCGCGCGGGTCTTGCTGCAGCCGAAGGTGTGCGCTGGTCGTCGACGGGCGAGGGCGATTTCTCCGTCGAGACGATCGAACGTACATCGCGGGGCACCGCCATCACGCTGCATCTGCGTGAAGGGGAAGACGAGTTGCTCTCGTCGTGGCGACTGCAATCGATCATTCGCAAATATTCGGATCACATTTCGCTGCCGATCGTGATGCGCGGCGAATCGTGGAACGAAGAGAAGCAGGCCATGGTGCCGGCCGAGACGGACGAAACCGTCAATCAGGCCAGCGCGCTGTGGACACGCAGCAAAAGCGAGATCACGGACGAGCAGTACACGCAGTTCTACCAGCACATTGCGCATGACATGCAGCCGCCACTGGCCTGGACGCATAACCGCGTGGAAGGGCGCAGTGAATATACGCAACTGCTGTACGTGCCGGGGCACGCTCCGTACGACCTCTGGGATCGTAATTCGCAGGGTGGCCTGAAGCTGTACGTCAAGCGCGTATTCATCATGGACGACGCCGAGCAGCTTCTCCCGAACTACCTGCGCTTCGTGCGCGGGGTGGTCGATTCCGCCGATCTGCCGCTGAACGTTTCCCGCGAGATCCTGCAGGAAAGCCGCGATGTGAAGGCGATTCGCGAGGGATGCGCGAAGCGCGTACTGGGCCTGCTCGAAGATCTGGCCGAAAACCAGCAGGACAAGTACACCCAGTTCTGGGGGGCGTTTGGTCAGGTCCTCAAGGAAGGCACCGGTGAGGATCACGCGAACCGCGAGCGGATCGCCAAGCTGCTGCGCTTTGCGAGCACGCACAACGATTCGGCCGAGCAAAGCGTGTCGCTCGCCGATTACGTCGGCCGCATGAAGGAAGGGCAGGACAAGATCTACTACGTCACGGCCGAGAACTGGGTGGCGGCAAGTCACAGCCCGCATCTCGAAGTCTTCCGCAAGAAGGGCGTGGAAGTGCTGCTCCTGACCGATCGCGTTGACGAATGGATGCTGTCCTACCTGCACGAATTCGACGGCAAGGCGTTGGTGAGCGTGGCACGTGGCGATCTGGATCTCGGTGCGCTCGAAGACGCGGGTGAGAAGGAAGCCCAGGAGAAGACCAGCGATGCGCTCAAGCCGCTGGTGGAAAAGATGAAGGAAGTGCTCGCAGACAAGGCCAAGGACGTGCGTGTGACGTTCCGTCTGACCGACTCTCCGTCGTGTCTGGTCTCCGACGAGAACGACATGAGCGGTACGCTTCAGCGTCTGATGAAGGCCGCCGGCCAGAAGATGCCGGAGTTCCGTCCGATTCTCGAAATCAATCCGGAGCACGCCCTCATCAAACGCCTGAGCGCGGACAGTGCGGACCTGTCGGACTGGACACAGTTGCTGTTCGACCAGGCGTTGCTGGCGGAAGGCGGCAATCTCGAAGATCCGGCGGCGTTCGTCAAACGTACCAACGCGTTGCTGCTCGCCGCACGTTAAGCGAGGCAAGATAACCGTCGAACGAGAGCGGCGCGGGATCTACGGCCCGACGCCGCATTCGCTACGGTATGCCCGACCGAAAACGCCCCCGTGACGAAATGTCGCGGGGGCGTTTTTCATGGACGTCCCTTGCCTACGGCCCTTCGCGCAGAGCGTTCGGCGAGATATGGGCGTGAATCCGACGGGGCGGCGCAGGCGCGCGCAGGCCCTTTATAATGCCGAGCCATGACTTTCCGATTCGATGTAAGCGGGCGGCGCTGGCAGGCTGTCCCGGCACCGGCGCTTTCGCGTCATCACAAGGACTGGCTGACCCGGGGCGGTGCATTGACACGCCATCTGTCCGCACTCGGCCAGGTGAGCGTTCGCGTCGTGGCTGAGCGGGTGATACCGGCCGACGCCGATCAATGCCGCGCCATCGGTGTGCCGCTGCGTACCCCGCTCTGGGCGCGGGACGTCATCCTCCTGATTGACGACGAGCCCGTGGTCGTCGCGCACAGCGTTACGCCACTCACGTATAGTCGGTCCATCTGGCAAGCGATGCGCCGATTGCGCACTCGCCCGCTGGCGGACCTGTTGTATCACGATCCCGCCGTCACGCGATCCGTGTTGGTCTCTCGTCCCCTCGGGCCGCGTCACCTGCTGCACGGGCGTGCTCGCCATGATGCGCGTGACCCCGTTGTCGGCAGGCATCTGCGAGCCCGGCTGTGGGCTCGTCGCTCGGTATTTCTGCGGCACGGTGCGCCGCTGCTTGTCACCGAAGCGTTTCTTCCGCGCTTTTGGCGCCGGCTGTCGTCGAGCCTGCGCGACAATGTGAACGTCTGATTGTCATGTCGAGCTCATCGTCCTCGCGGACCGCACCGACCTTGTCCGGCGCCGGCCTCAAACGCAATTTTCCCCCGGTGGTGGACGCGCGCACGCGTGTGCTGATTCTCGGCAGCCTGCCGGGCGAGGTTTCTCTTGCCCACCAGCAGTACTACGCGCATCCGCAGAATCGCTTCTGGTATCTGGTGGGGGAGGTGATCGGCGAACCGTTGCCGGCGCTCGCGTACGACGCGCGGCTCGACGCGTTGCGCGCCCATGGGGTGGGGCTGTGGGATGTCGTGGCGCAAGCGCGCCGCGAAGGCAGTCTCGACAGCAACATACGATTGCACACCGGCAGCGATCTCGCAGGGTTGATCGCCACGTTGCCTGCACTACGTGCTGTGGCGTTCAACGGCGGCACGGCGGCTCGCATCGGTCAGCGCGCGCTGGCGCAGGGCGGTGTGACGATGCCGGTCGTATTGCTGCCGTCGAGCAGTCCCGCGTACACGATTCCATTGGCCACAAAGCGCGATGCGTGGCTCGTGCTGCGTGACTGGCTGGACCAGACGTAGTCGCCGGCGTCTCTCGCATGCCGGTCGTATCCCGGTCACATACCTGTCCCCCGCGCACCCGATCTGTTCGGTCTGCCGTTTGCGCGCAGACCGCGTATGCGTGGTCACCAGACTTGCGCCGGCGTCCGACATCCCGAACCCGGTACAATGCGAACCCATCGGAATTTCCCGAGCATTACTGAAGGACACATGACCCTCATCAAACGCAAATCCATCGAAGCCGAAGCGTTCGTTGCCGACGACCGTGCCGCCCGTTCACCGCGCCCCGCGTACAAGCCGCGTTTTGCGCCGGTGACGTTCTCCGAAATCGGTGGCGTGCGTTACCTGCATTTCGGCACGGAGTGGGTGCAGGGGGCGATGCGTCTGTCCAAGCCTGACCGTATCGAGCTCGAATACGCGCAGCAGATGATGGCGTGGCTGTTGTTCCTGCGCGCGCCGAAGCACGTGGTGCAACTCGGGCTCGGCATGGGCTCGATCACCAAGTTCACGGCCAAGCAATTCCCGCGCACGCAAGTGACGGCTGTTGAGCTCAACCCGGCCGTGGTCGTCGCCGCTCGCACGATGTTCGATCTGCCGAGCGATTCGCGTCGCCTGAAGGTGCTCGAAGCCGACGCCTGGGATTTCGTGACCGACACCGCAAATCACGGTACTGTCGACGTGCTACAAGTCGACCTCTATGACGCTACCGCGCGTGGGCCCGTGCATGACACGCCGGCCTTCTACAAGGCGTGCCGCGCCGTGCTGCGCGAGCCGGGCATGCTGACGATGAATCTGTTCGGCGATCACGACAGCTATCCGAAGAACATCCGTCGCCTGCGTCAGGCGTTCGACAATCGGGTGATCGAGTTCCCGGAAGTGCATGACGGCAACGTCATCGTATTGGCCTTCAATGGCCCGCTTCTGTCAGTCGAGTGGAAGGACGTGGAAGCCCGCGCCAAGGTGGTGGAAGCGGCCACCGGTCTGCCCGCGAAGCGATGGGTCAAACAGCTTCGCGAAACCAACGGTGACGGCGGTCCAGTGCTTACGGTCTGACGTTACGCACGTAGTGCCGTCAATGGCGTAAGCCGCCATTCGCGGAGATGCAAAAAGCCAGCCGAGAGGCTGGCTGAGGCTGGCTTTTCGTTCTTGCGCGACCGTTAAGTCATCGGCGCGAAATCGGCCAAACACTAATTGAGCGAACGGCTCCAGCCGATCCGAATCACGCCGCGACTTCGTCGATGGTCAGCGGCTCGCCCCCGGCGACGATCGCCAGAAGGCGATCGACGTTCGGGTGGGCGCCCGGACGGTTGCGGGCGTCCGCCGTGTGCTCGCCGAACACGGCCAGTGCGTGCTCTGCAGCCTTGGCGTCGAGCGTGCCGAAGGCCTGCTTGAGATAGTGATACACGGCGAGCGAACCTTGCTTGCCCGGCGCATTCTCGATGGTGCCGACGATGGCGCCGCTGCCGTTGCGCAGGTCGATGCGGGCGATGCCTTCGATGCTGCCGTTGCTGCCGATAGCGGCCATCAATGCGAGATTGTCCTTGAATACCGGGGTCGGGTCGATCACTGCCATGGTGTTGCTGCTCCTGCGATTACGTCGAATGGGAATGGAAAAACATTGCGGGCCGAATGTTATCACTTCGGCCGGCGCGGCTTGCTGTGGGACGGCATCGCCCGGGGGGGCGAACTTAACCGCGTCGCCATTGCAGGATCGCCAGCGTCAGCACGCCCGCAATGAGCCCCCAGAAAGCCGAGCCGATGGACAGTAGCGTCAGGCCTGATGCCGTCACCATGAACGTAATCAGCGCTGCTTCGCGCTGTTTGACGTCATGCATTGCATTGGCGAGCCCGTTCATGATCGACCCGAACAGCGCGAGCGCAGCAATCGAGACCACGAGCGCTTTCGGGAACGCCGCAAACAGCGCGGCAATGGTCGCGCCGAAGGTGCCGGCAACCAGATAGAAGATGCCGGACCACGCGGCTGCCGTATAGCGCTTGGCGGGGTCTTCGTGTGCTTCGCGCCCGGTGCAGATCGCCGCGGTGATGGCTGCCAGATGGATGCCGTGCGAGCCAAAAGGCGCGAGCAGCACCGACGCGATACCCGTCGTCGAAATCAGCGGCGAGGCCGGCACGTTGTAGCCGTCAGCGCGCAACACGGCCAGACCCGGTACGTTCTGCGAGGCCATCGCCACCACGAACAGCGGGATCGCAATGCTGATCGTTGCGGCCAGCGAGAACGACGGAGTCGTCCACACAGGCTTTGCCAGCGAGACGTTGAAGTGGCTGAAATCGAGCAGCCCCAGCGCGCCGGCAACGGCCGTTCCCACGATCAGCGCCAGCAAAATGGCGTAGCGCGAGGCGACACGCTTGACGACGAGGTAAGTCAAGAACATCGAGAGGACGAGTGCGGTCTGGTGCTGCGCGGCGACGAATATCTCCAGCCCGATCCGGAAAAGAATCCCGGCGAGCAATGCGGAGGCCAGGGCAGGGGGCACGCGTCGCATGATCGTTTCGAAACCGCCCGTGAGTCCGCAAATAGCGATGAGCGCGTTGCAGACGATGAACGCGCCGATGGCCTCGCCGTAGGGAACCCCCGGCAGCGACGTGATCAAGAGGGCGGCGCCCGGGGTGGACCAGGCGACCACTACGGGCGTGCGATAGCGTAGCGACAAGCCGATGGTCGTCACGCCCATACCAATCGACAGCGCCCAGATCCAGGACGAGATTTGCGCCGGGCTCAGATGGGCGGCCTGTCCGGCCTGGAACATGAGGATGAGCGAGCTGGTATAGCCGGTCATCATGGCCACGAAGCCGGCGACGATGGCCGATGCAGACGTGTCCGCCAACGGACGCAATGGCGGCAGGGGCGGGGGCGGCGCGGGCGTGGTGCTGGACGTCATGATGAAGTGCTGTCTCTGCGTATGTTGTGGCGTTTTGGTTGTGATGTCTTGCGCTACTGGCGGCGCAATGGGCCGGGTGCGTACCCGGCGTCCGATACTCCGCAATGTGCCGCAATGTGCCGCAATGTGCGGCAGCGTGAAGCCATGGGGAAACAAGCGGAAGCGGCGGTTTACTTGCTGAGTACGCGCATGGCCGATTCCAGCCCCGAGAGCGTAATCGGGTACATGCGATTCGCAAATAGCTGACGGATCACCGAGATCGACTGGCGATATTGCCAAATCGCTTCGGGCTCCGGGTTGAGCCACGCATGATGCGGGAAGCGATCGATGAAGCGCCGCAGCCACACGGCGCCCGCTTCCTTGTTGTTGTATTCGACTGAGCCGCCCGGTTGCAGCACTTCGTACGGACTCATCGTGGCGTCGCCCACAAAAATCAGCTTGTAGTCGGCCAGGTATTTACGGAGCACGTCCCACGTCTCGAAACGCTCGTTGTGGCGACGACGGTTTTGCCGCCAGAGATAGTCGTAGACGCAGTTGTGGAAATAGTAAAACTCAAGATGCTTGAACTCCGACTTTGCGGCGGAGAAAAGCTCTTCGGTGCGCGCGATATGGTCGTCCATCGAACCGCCGACATCGAGCAGCATCAGCACCTTGACGTTGTTATGGCGCTCCGGCACGAGTTTCAGGTCGAGCCAGCCGGCGTTGGCGGCCGTCGAACGAATGGTGTCGTCGAGATCGAGTTCTTCGGCAGCACCTTCGCGCGCAAATTTGCGTAGGCGTCGCAACGCAACCTTGATGTTGCGGGTGCCGAGTTCTACGGAATCGTCGTAGTCGCGATACGTACGCTGGTCCCAGACTTTGACCGCCGTGCGATTGCCGTTGCTTTCCCCCCCGATACGAATGCCCTCGGGGTTGTAGCCGCCATTGCCGAACGGCGATGTTCCGCCCGTGCCGATCCACTTGTTGCCGCCTTCGTGCCGCCCCTTCTGCTCGTCGAACAACTGCTTCAGGCGCTCCATGAGCTTGTCCAACCCGCCCAGTGCCTGAATACGCGCCTTGTCTTCCGGGGACAACTCGCGTTGCATACGCTTCTTGAGCCACTCCAGCGGCACCTCGCCGGAGGCATCCACGATCTGCTGCACGCCTTTGAAGTACGCGCCGAAGGCCTGATCGAACTTGTCGTAATGCTTCTCGTCCTTGACGAGCGAAAGACGCGCCAGATAGTAAAACTCGTCGAGCGAGGGCGCGATGACCTGACGTTGCAGCGCTTCGAGCAGCGTCAGGTATTCCTTGACGGAAACCGGCAGCTTCGCCGCGCGCAAGGTGTAGAAGAAGTCGATCAGCATGACGTGGGCGCGCTTACCGGTTGGCGCGGTTCATGAAGACGAGGCGCTCGAACAGGTGCATGTCCTGTTCATTCTTGAGCAGAGCCCCCGCAAGCGGCGGAATCGCCAGCTTGTTATCGGCGCTACGCAGCGCTTCCGGCCCGATCTCCTCGGCCATCAGCAACTTGAGCCAGTCGATGAGCTCCGAGGTCGAAGGCTTCTTCTTCAGGCCGGGGATCTCGCGCACCTCGAAGAACGTCGCCATGGCGGCGTTCACCAGTTCGCGTCGAATATTGGGGAAATGGACGTCGATGATCGACTGCATCGTCGACGGTTCGGGAAACTTGATGTAGTGGAAGAAACAGCGGCGAAGGAAGGCGTCCGGCAATTCCTTTTCGTTGTTCGACGTGATGATGACAAGCGGGCGATGACGTGCCTTGACCAGCTCGCGCGTTTCATAGACGTAGAACTCCATGCGATCGAGCTCGCGCAGCAGGTCG
Organism: Pandoraea vervacti; assembly: GCF_000934605.2. NCBI lineage: Bacteria > Pseudomonadati > Pseudomonadota > Betaproteobacteria > Burkholderiales > Burkholderiaceae > Pandoraea > Pandoraea vervacti. The sequence continues at coordinate 1,945,497 of NZ_CP010897.2, forward strand.
TTCGGAAACTCGATGTCGGCCTTGTCGATCTCGTCGATCAGCAATACCACGGGCTGATCGGCTTCGAAGGCTTGCCAGAGTACGCCCTTGACAATGTAGTTGGCGATGTCGCGGACGCGTTCGTCGCCCAGTTGCGAGTCGCGCAGACGCGACACGGCGTCGTATTCGTACAGACCTTGCTGCGCCTTGGTGGTGGACTTGACGTGCCATTGCAGCAGCGGCATGCCGAGGGCGGCCGCGACTTCCTCCGCGAGCATGGTCTTGCCGGTGCCGGGCTCGCCTTTGATGAGCAATGGTCGTTGCAGCGTGGCCGCCGCATTCACGGCGAGCTTGAGGTCGTCGGTGGCGACGTATTGGGAAGAACCTTCGAAGCGCATTGTCTGAGCCGTCCGCAAACCGCCGGCCAGGCGGCCGGGCAGGGAAAAAGTTCAGTATAAGACATTGCGCATGAGGCTCGCTTGGGCACAAGAAATGTGTCTTTACATCAAAGGCTTGCGAGAAAACTTCGGAGAACTGTGCGGGTCAGCACCGAGTTTGCGCCCGGGAGGGTGTGGGTTACAATCGATTGCTTTTTTCACAGGTCGACAGCCTTGGAGCCGGGATGTCGATCTGCGTGTTGCGGGCCGGTATTCCAACCAAAAACGTTCCCAAGAAGACCATGAAAAAGTTCCTCACGATGATGGCGCTGACGCTTGGCAGCACGTCACTCATGTCGCTCAGCGCGCTTCATGCGGCCGAACTCAAGCCTGACATGGAAGCGGCAAAAGGCAAGGTGGCCATGTGCATCGGCTGCCACGGCATTCCCGACTATCGCACAGCGTTCCCCGAGGTGTATCACGTACCCAAAATCGGTGGGCAGAACGCGAAGTACATCGAAAACGCCCTGAAGGAATACGCCAAGGGCGACCGCAAGTTCCAGACGATGCATGGCATCGCAGCCACGTTGACTGATCAGGACATCGTCGACATTGCCGCCTATTACGCGGCACAGACGGCGTCGACGCCGGTCAATCCCCAGAAGTAAAACGTGCGTGGCTGAGGAGAACACGATGAAGCATTCGATGCATTCGATGGCAAAGGCCGCGGCTGCGGTGTCCCTGACGCTGGGTGCGGCGCTCGCCGGCATGAGTGGCGCTGCGGTGGCCGCAGGTAACGTAGCGAACGGTAAGGCGCTGGTCGACAAGGGCATGTGCGTCAGTTGCCATGGCGCAAATCTGAACGCGCCGATCACGCCGGAGTATCCGAAGCTGGCCGGTCAGTACGCGGATTACATCTATAACGCCCTGCGGGCGTACCAGAACGAAACGAGCCTCGTCTATGGCCGCAGCAACGCGATCATGAAGACGCAGGTCATGTCCAATCCGGCGACGATCGGCAAGGACGGCAAGCCGCGTCCCTTCACCTCCCAGGAGCTCAAGGACATCTCGGCTTACATCGAATCGCTGCCCGGCGATCTGGTCACGAAGAAGTAAGTCTTTTGCGGCAGCATGAAAAAACGACGGTTGCTGTGTGGCAACCGTCGTTTATTTTCGTCTGACGAGGTGCGCTTTGCACGTACTCGGCCACGTTGGCTACGTGTTGCCGCCGGATGCGGCGTGCTAATGGGCGTTGCCGTGCAATTCACGCGAACCGATCACCTCAGGCGTTGCTCCGCCAGCGCGCTTAGCGCGATGCCTGCTGCTCGATACGTTGCAGGTAGGCATCCGAGTCGGGCGGCTGGCCGCTGCGCTGCGCTTCCCAGAGCGTCTGTCCGAGGCATTCCATGATGCGGTGCTGCGCTTCGTGAGGGGAATCAAGACGGTTCGTCAGCTTTTCGTAGGCGGCGCGAATGCCCGGCGGCTGATCGATCGACACCTGCTCGCTGATCGCGAGATGCATGGACAGGTGCAGGAACGGGTTGGTCTGTCCCGCTTCGGGCGAGTAATCGCGGGCGCTGGCCTCGTCGGTGTCGGTGAGGGCGTCGTGATACTCCGGGTGTTCGTTGATCCAGTCGGCAGCGATCGTCTCGAGCGGCGTCAGGATATTGCCGTCGCGTTGCTTTTGCCAGGTGGTGCAGAAGAATTGCCGGACTTCGTCGCGGCTCGGATTGAACATGGGGACTCCGTGGGGTTCTTTTTGAGGCGTCTTGCGGCGTGCTTGGCCATGACTACAATGGCGGGGCGGCAAATGTCGTGCCGCAGTGCCGCAGTGCCGCAGTGCCGCGATAGGCCGGGCGGGTCGGCGGTGACCGGAATTTGTGACCGGAACTCGTGACCGCGATCCACGACCGGAATTCGCCGATAACGCAATAAAAACACGCCGTATTGTCGCTCAATTCGTCATTATGCCGCAAAGCCCCCGTCTTCCTGACGTCCCTCAGGCCTCTGGCGCCATCCCGGCGGCGAATCCTGCCCCAGCGGCGCCGACCTGGGGCGGCGTAGCGCTGATCGCGATATCGGCGTCGGCGTTCGGGGCCATGGCGATCTTCGCGCGGGGGGCGACGGCGTCAGGGGCCGACATCTTCGCGATGTTGCTGTTTCGCTTCTTTGTCGCTGCCGTGCTGCTAATCGTCTGGTGTCGCTTGCAGCGCGTGCGTTTTCCGTCGCGTCGCCAGTCGTTGCATATCGCACTCATGGGCGGTATCGGCTATGTCGGTCAGTCACTGTGCTTTTTCGGTGCGCTGCAGTACGCTCAGGCGTCGCTCGTCGCGCTGCTGCTTTATCTCTACCCCGTTTTCGTGACGATTTTGGCCGCGATTTTCCTGCGCGAGCGCCTCACGCCGGTCAAGCTGGGGGCGCTCGTGCTGTGCTCGCTGGGGACTGCGCTCACGGTCGGCGGCGGGCAAGGTCAGCCGCTGGGTATGGCGCTTGCCGTGGCGGCTGCGTTGATCTATTCCGGGTATATCGTCGTGGGCGCCCGACTAACGCGAGGCGTCGACGCCCGTGCGACGGCGACGCTCGTCTGCGTGGCGGCCACGGCGTCGTTCGGCGTGATGTCGGCGATCAGGGCGTCACAGGGCGAATCGTTACACTGGCCTGCCAGCGCAGGTGGTTGGGCCGCCCTGATCGCCATCGCCCTATGTTCGACGGTCGTGGCCATCCTGACATTCTTCGCCGGTTTGCAGCGCCTTGGCGCGGGGCGTGCCTCGATGCTCTCGACGCTGGAGCCGGTCGTCACCGTGCTACTTGCGGCCATGTTGCTGGGCGAAACGCTCACGCCCGCACAGTGGGGCGGCGGGGCGTTGATATTGGCAGGCGTTGTCTGGCTCTCTGCGCGAGGCGCTGCGGCCAATGCCTGACGTCACGGTGATTTTTGCCGCAGCGGCGCGCGATAGACGGCGACGGTACAATCGCCCGTCGACAGCGCTTTGTTCGCTATTTATTTTCCGAGGTCATTCGTCATGAGCACCATTGCCCAAGCATCTATCGCCCAACTGTTCACTGATGCGCGCACGCACAACGCGTGGCTCGACAAGCCGGTCAGCGACGAGACGTTGCGCGAACTCTACGATTTGGTGAAATGGGGGCCGACGTCCGCCAACACGACGCCCGCACGGATCGTCTTCGTGAAGAGCCCCGACGCGAAGGCCAGATTGCTCGAATGCATGGCGCCCGGCAACGTGGACAAGACCCGCACGGCACCGGTCACGGCGATCATCGCCTACGATCTGAAGTTCTACGAACACCTGCCCAAGCTGTTCCCCAACGGCGCCGAAAAGATGGTGCCGATGTTCTCGGGCGACGCCGTGAAGGCTGCCGGTGCCGCCCACATGAACAGTTCCCTGCAAGGCGGCTACTTCATTCTGGCGGCTCGCGCACTGGGGCTCGATTGCGGACCGATGGCCGGTTTCGACGCACAACAGGTCAACGACACGTTCTTCGCTGGCACCGAGTGGCGCGTCAACTTCATCTGCAACCTCGGCTACGGCGATCACGACAAGCTGTTCCCCCGTAACCCGCGTCTCTCGTTCGACGAGGCAGCTCGCATCATCTGATTCGTTGGCAGGCAAACACGCCGCTTTCACGGGTACGCCGCTCGGTACGCCGAAAGCGGCGTGGCAAGACAAAACGGGCGGTCCCGATATCGGGCCGCCCGTTATTTGTTGCTATTCGGTGTTATGCCTCGTTATTCATCGCCATTCGTCGTCATGGGCATGCAGCGCGTAGCCGCGCGAACGACGTTGCGCCGCGGTGGGGGATATCAGGTCTTCGGTGCCGGTGTTTTGGGACGGAAGTCACACAGCGGCTCGATGGCGCAATGCCAGCACTCGGGCTTGCGCGCTTTGCACACGTAGCGGCCGTGCAGGATGAGCCAATGGTGGGCGTCGTGCCTGAATTCGCGAGGCGTGACACGCTCGAGCGCCAACTCGACGGCTAGGGGGTCCCTGCCAGGCGCGAGCCCCGTGCGGTTCGCTACGCGAAAAATGTGTGTGTCGACGGCAATCGTATCTTCGCCGAATGCCGTATTCAGTACGACATTCGCGGTCTTTCGGCCAACGCCGGGCAACGCTTCCAATGCCTCGCGCGAGCGCGGCACTTCGCCGCCGTGCACATCGAGCAAAAGCTGGCAGGTGGCGATGACGTTCTTGGCCTTCGTCCGATACAGGCCGATGGTTTTGATGTAGTCCGCCACGCCCGCTTCCCCCAACGCCAGCATCTTTGCCGGTGAGTTCGCCACGGCGTACAGCTTGCGGGTCGCCTTGTTCACGGAGACATCGGTGGCCTGTGCCGAAAGCAGCACGGCGATCAGTAACTCGAATGGCGACGTGTATTCCAGCTCCGTCGTCGGCGTGGGATTGAGCTGTTGCAGCGTCTCGAACAGGGCGCGGCGTTTGGCGTCGTTCATAGCGGGGCGCGTGGCGTGCGATTGTTGTTGTGAGAAGGGCGGCGAAAGCGGTGTGCCGCCTGGTCAGGCCCGATGTTTTGTGTCGTCTCCGGCATCCGGCGCACTCGGCGAGCTTTCGCCGCCATCGTCATGCAGGCCAAGACGCTTCCGGCGGGCTTCTGCCTCGTCGATCTGAGCCTGCACCGACGCGGAGACGTTCTCGGTATTTTTGGGACCCAGCCCCTCGGCAGCCAGTGCCGCCTTCTTTTGACGCGCCCGTTCAAGGGCGGCTTGAATGATGGCCTGCTTGCGCGCAGCCGCAGCGGCCGCTTCGTCGGTAACGGCGGGTGCCGTTGTGGCCGTTTGCGTTTCGCGCGCGGCGCCGGTGGGGACGTCACCGGCGGTAGCCGCAGGCTGGGTATGGATATCGGCGCTGCCTGCGGCCGGCGCAGGTGACGTACCGGGCGCCACGCGCGCCGCGCGGGCGGCCAGCCGCGCCTCCCGCTCGGCCTTGTCCTTTTCGAGACGTGCCTGATGCGCTTCGAAGTGTGTGCGAGCCTGATCGGCCTGCGCTTGCGACCAGGCGTTCCAACCGGTACGTTCGCCGGTCACGGGAATCATCTCGATACAGTCGACAGGGCAGGGGGGCACGCACAGGTCGCAGCCGGTACAGCGGTCTTCAATGACCGTGTGCATCTGCTTCGCGGCGCCGACGATCGCGTCGACCGGGCACGCCTGAATGCACAATGTGCAGCCGATGCACAACGATTCGTCGATGAAGGCGCGCGGACGCGCTCGCTCCGCGCCGTTTTCCGGATTGAGTGGAATGACGGGGCGGCCAAGGAGTTTCGCAATCCGCGCCACGCCTTCGGCCCCGCCCGGCGGGCATTGGTTGTAGTTGGCCTGCCCGCTGGCGATGGCTTCGGCGTACGGACGGCACCCCGCGTAACCGCATTTGGTGCATTGCGTCTGGGGCAACAGGGCATCGATACGCTGGGCAAGCGCGCTGACTTCGGACACGTCTTATGTGGGGGATTCGGCAGAAAGTCGAATTATCCTGCATTTTGCGGAAACACTGAAACCGTTGTGCCATAATTCCGCCCCATGAGAACGACCGGCCGATCATGACAACCCTAGAAACCAAGATCAAACGTGACCCGGAACGCACCCGCCAGCGCATTCTTGCCGCTGCGATCGAGGAGTTTGCGGAACGTGGTTCGAGTGGGGCGCGCGTGGACAGCATCGCACGGCGAGCCGAGATCAATGAGCGCATGCTCTATTACTACTTCGGGAACAAGGACCAGCTCTATCTGGCGGTCCTCGAAGAGGTCTATGGCGAATTCAACCGTGCCGAACACGCGCTCAAGCTCGACTTGCTCGCGCCGCTCGACGCCGTGGCCGAACTGGCCCATTTCGTGTGGGACTATTACGCCGATCACCCGGAGCTGATCCAGCTCATCAACAACGAAAATTTGCACGAAGCGAAGTCGATGCGTCAGTCGACGGAGATTCGTCAGCAGGTCTCGCCGATCGTCGACCTGCTTGCGCAAACGCTCAGGCGCGGTCAGATCAGTGGCGAGATTCGCGAGGGCATCGATCCCGTCGATCTCTACGTGACCATTTCGGCGATGGGTTATTACGTGATGTCCAACCGCCATACGCTGTCCATCGTGATGGGGCGAGACGTGATGAGCGAGGACGCGCGAAAGACTTACTCGTCATTCAATACGCAGATGTTGCTGGATTCATTGCGTACGCGATAACCGTTCAGACGACGCCTGCCGCCATCTGCGGACCGTTTGCGGCAGGCCGCACTTAACGTTGATCGGAAAATAAAAACCGCCGCGTGGGCCGGAGCTCACGCGGCGGTTTTTGTGTGGCTGTGGCCGATAGCGACTGACGCTCAGGCGTGCTTCGCGATGAAGTCGCGGATCTGGGGGTAGATCACGTTGCGCCAGCGACTGCCGGAGAAGATCCCGTAGTGACCGCACTTCGGCGCGGTGAAATGCGCACGACGCTTGGCCGGGATGCCGGTGCACAGTTCGTGCGCTGCCTGGGTCTGACCGCTGCCCGAAATGTCGTCCAGTTCGCCCTCGATCGTGAAGAGCGCCGTCGTCTTGATGTCCTGCGGACGCACTCGCTCGCCCGCCACATCCCATGTGCCGCGCGCGAGACTGAAGTCCTGGAACACCGTTTTGATCGTATCGAGGTAATACTCCGCGGACATGTCGAGCACGGCGTTGTATTCGTCGTAGAAGCGGCGGTGCGAGTCGGCATCGTCGCTGTCGCCGCGCATCAGGTCCAGATAGAAGTCCCAGTGCGACTTCAGATGGCGGTCCGGGTTCATGGCGACGAAACCCGCGTGTTGCAGGAAGCCGGGGTACACGAGGCGGCCGGCGCCGGGGTAGTTCGACGGGACCGCGTGGATCACGTGATTCTCGAACCACTCGTACGACTTGTTCATCGCCAGCGAATTGACGGCGGTCGGGCTCTTTCGGGCGTCGATGGGGCCACCCATCATCGTCATGGTCTTGGGCGTTTTTTCGCCGTTCGAGGCCATGAGCGAAATGGCGCCGAGCACCGGTACCGTCGGCTGACACACCGAAATGACGTGCAGATTTTCCGCGCCGATGTGACGGATGAACGCCTGAATGTACGCAACATAGTCGTCCAGATGGAACGACCCGGCTTCAAGCGGCACCATGCGTGCATCGACCCAGTCGGTGATGTACACCTTGTGGTCCTTGAGCAGCGTGGAGACCGTGTCGCGCAGCAGCGTAGCGTGGTGACCCGAGAGCGGCGCCACGACCAGCACGACCGGATCGTCCTTGAGTTGCCCGACGGCGCTGGCGTCATCGGCGTAACGCTTGAAGCGCAGCAAGCGACAGAACGGCTTTTCCATCGCGGTCATTTCGACGACCGGAATGTTGTGTCCGTCGACCTCGACTGCCTTGATGTTGAATTCGGGCTTTTCGTAGTCCTTGCCGAGCCGGTAGAGCAACTCATATCCGGCAGCGATGCGGGGCGCGCCCGGCATCATGGCAAGCAGGCTGCCCGGGTTGACGAAAGTCGTCGCCGCCGCCTTTGCCCACGTGGTGAGAGGATTCAGCCACGCACGGTTGTACTCATGAATCTGATACAGCATGTTGTGTGCCCTGAGGCGGATGATGGGGGAATTATGCAACCGTTTATCGCGGCTGTGCAACGCAGCATAACCCTGATATATGGCATTTCCGCATCATCCCGATAGTCTTAGCTTATTCGAGTCATTGTCATAAACTATCGTTGCTGCGACGCAACAATTCAAGGATCAAAAAAAACCCGCCGGGCGGCGGGCTTTCTCATTCGGCGCGAATTGCGCGCCGAAAAATCGCTTAACGAAGCACTTGGGCGATGGCCGACGCCACGTGATCGATGTTCTTGTCGTTGAGCGCGGCCACGCAGATGCGGCCGGTGCTCACGGCGTAGATCCCGAATTCTTCACGCAGGCGCTCGACCTGATCGGCGGTAAGTCCCGAGTACGAGAACATGCCGCGCTGCTTGATCACGAACGAAAAGTCGCGGTCCACACCGTGAGCGCGCAGCTTCTCGACCAGTGCCAGACGCATTGCGCGAATACGCTCACGCATTTCGGCCAGTTCTTCTTCCCACAGCGCGCGCAGTTCGGCGTTGCCCAGAACGGCGGCCACTACCGAGCCGCCGTGCGTCGGCGGGTTGGAGTAGTTCGTGCGAATCACGCGCTTGAGTTGCGAGAGCACGCGGGCCGACTCGTCCTTGTTGCCCGTGACGATCGACAGGGCGCCCACGCGTTCGCCGTACAGCGAGAACGACTTCGAGAACGAGCTGGACACGAAGAAGTCGAGGCCGGCGGCAGCGAACAGGCGGACGACCGCGGCGTCGGCATCGATGCCGTCGCCGAAGCCCTGGTAGGCGATGTCGAGGAACGGCACCAGCTTGCGTGCCTTCACGAGTTCCACGACTTGTGCCCACTGATCCATCGACAGGTCGACGCCAGTCGGATTGTGGCAGCAGGCGTGCAGCACGACGATCGTGCCTTCCGGTTCCTTGCCGAGCATGTCGAGCATGCCGTTCAGGTTCACGCCGTGCGATGCGGCGTCGTAGTACGGATACGACACGACGTTGAAGCCGGCCGTCGAGAACAGGGCGCGGTGGTTTTCCCAGCTCGGATCGCTGATGGCGACGGTTGCGTTGGGATTGAGCTGCTTGAGGAAGTCCGCACCGATCTTCAGGGCGCCCGTGCCGCCCAGTGCCTGGGCGGTGACCACGCGGCCTTCGGTCAGGACCGGCGATTCCTTGCCGAACAGCATTTCCTGCACGGCCTTGTCGTAAGCGGCAATGCCTTCCATCGGCAGATAGCCGCGCGGCAGGCCCGCAGCCACGCGTTGTTCTTCCGCTGCCTTCACGGCCTTGAGCAGGGGCAGTTTGCCTTCTGCATTGAAATACACGCCAACACCCAGGTTCACCTTATCGGTGCGGTGATCGGCGTTGTAGGCTTCGTTCAGGCCAAGGATGGGGTCGCGCGGGGCGAGTTCGACAGCGGAAAAGAGGGTCATTTCGACGGCTCGAGGCAGGTAGTAGGAAAATGCAGCGGGTCGGCCGCAACTTACGCAGGATCGGCCCAGCGCGCTATTTTAGCGAAGAATACCCGCGCTTGTGGTAAACACCGGCGCGCAGTCGGCGAATTCCTGCGTTTTCGGCACGAAAAGTGCCTCGTATTGCCAGAAATTGACGAAATCGGCGCATTTTCGGGTGAGGGCAGGGCGTCTGCGGACGGCCGCAAGTTGACCGATGGACCGGCCTTCCGTCGTCGCGTACTTCGACCTGCGTCCTGTCACCTATCGGACTCAGGGAATCGTCCGACGCGCTAAAATGCCGAATTACGTCTCTCATGTTCGCGCCCCGCCATGACCCCTGCGGCTGACACCGACCTCGACGAAAGCAAGTTCCTGACGTTCCCGGATTCGCCCTATCAGCTCTACTGCCCGTTTCCTGCGGCGGGCGATCAACCGGCGGCCATCGCGCAACTGACCGAAGGCATCAACGACGGGCTCGCCTTTCAGACGCTGCTGGGCGTCACGGGCTCGGGCAAGACATTCACGATGGCTAACGTGATCGCCCGGATGGGCCGTCCGGCCATCGTGTTCGCGCCGAACAAGACACTAGCCGCGCAGTTGTACTCCGAGTTTCGTGAGTTCTTCCCGCGCAACGCGGTGGAGTACTTCGTCTCGTACTACGACTATTACCAGCCGGAAGCCTACGTTCCTCAGCGCGATCTCTTCATCGAGAAGGACTCGTCGGTCAATGAGCACATCGAGCAGATGCGTTTGTCGGCGACCAAGAGCCTGCTCGAACGGCGCGACGTGGTGATTGTGGCGACAGTGTCCGCTATCTACGGTATCGGCAATCCCTCCGAATACCACCAGATGATTCTGACGGTGCGCCAGGGCGACAAGCTGGGACAGCGCGAGATCATCGCCCGATTGATCGCCATGCAGTACACCCGTAACGAAACGGATTTCGGCCGCGGTACGTTTCGCGTACGTGGCGACACCATCGACATATTCCCTGCGGAACATGCCGAGCTGGCGCTGCGTGTCGAGTTGTTCGACGACGAGGTCGATTCGTTGCAACTGTTCGATCCGCTGACCGGGCGGGTTCGCCAAAAAGTGCCGCGATTCACGGTGTATCCGTCCTCGCACTACGTTACGCCGCGCGATACGGTGTTGCGCGCCATCGAGACGATCAAGGACGAACTGCGCGAGCGGCTCGATTTCTTTTACAAGGAAGGCAAACTGGTCGAAGCGCAGCGCCTTGAGCAACGAACCCGTTTCGATCTGGAGATGTTGCAGGAACTGGGGTTCTGCAAGGGCATTGAAAACTACTCGCGGCATTTGTCCGGCGCGGCGCCGGGCGAACCGCCGCCGACGCTCGTCGACTATCTGCCGCCGGATGCGCTGATGTTCCTCGATGAATCCCACGTGCTCATCGGCCAGTTCAACGGCATGTACAACGGTGACCGGGCGCGCAAGGAGAACCTCGTCAATTACGGGTTTCGCCTGCCATCCGCACTGGACAATCGTCCGCTCAAGTTTGCGGAGTACGAACGCAAAATGCGCCAGGCGATCTTCGTATCGGCGACGCCCGCAGACTACGAGGCCAAGCGAACCGGGCAGGTGGTCGAGCAGGTCGTGCGCCCGACCGGGCTGGTGGATCCTACGATCGAGGTCCGTCCGGCGCGCACGCAGGTCGACGACGTGCTGTCGGAGATCAACAAGCGTGTCGCCGTGGAAGAGCGCGTGCTTGTGACTACCCTCACGAAGCGTATGGCAGAGCAACTGACCGAGTATCTGTCGGACAACGGCGTGAAGGTCCGCTACCTGCACAGCGACATCGACACCGTAGAGCGCGTAGAGATCATTCGCGATCTGCGTCTGGGCGCGTTCGACGTACTGGTTGGGATCAACCTGCTGCGTGAGGGGCTGGATATTCCGGAAGTCTCGCTCGTGGCGATTCTCGATGCGGACAAGGAAGGTTTCCTGCGCGCCGAGCGCTCATTGATTCAGACGATCGGGCGGGCGGCGCGTAACGTCAACGGAACCGCCATCTTGTATGCCGACAAGATGACCGATTCGATGAAGCGGGCCATTGGCGAGACGGAACGTCGTCGCGCCAAGCAGATCGCGCATAACGAGGCGCACGGCATCGTGCCGCAGGGCGTGAAGAAGCGCATCAAGGACATCATCGACGGTGTCTATGATCCGCAGGACGCGAAGGCGGAACTGGCCGAGGCCAAAGAGCAGGCTCACTATCAGGACATGTCGGAAAAGCAGCTGGCCCGCGAGATCAAGAAGCTCGAAAAGCAGATGCAGGAGCATGCGCGAAACCTGGAGTTCGAGAAGGCGGCCAAGGTGCGCGACCAGTTGCTGCACGTCAAGGCGCTGGTGTTCGGCACCGATGGCGCGAGCGAGGCAGAACTGGGGCCCAAAGGCTGAAGCGGTGGGGCGCTAAGTTCGGTTGGACGGGGGGGCAGGCGAGAAGGTTCGGTCCGGTGGATGACGGTGTCCGCCGGAGCGAACCGGGGGCGATGACACCGAAAGGATCAATTCACGCCCGGAAAAGACGATACCCATTTGACCTTGACATCGGGGAACGACGACACGATCTGGACCGTAAAGTCGGGGAACGAATCCACAATCTGCCATTGACCGCAACTGTCGGGAAACGCGGACACCTTCTGCACGTTCAGGTCCGGAAAGCTCGACACGACTTGGATCTTGATGTCGGGAAAGCTATTCACAAACTTCACCTTGCCGCGAAGCGGAATCCCGTTAAAGGTGCAAAGCGCTTTATTGACTTCGCCGGCATTGGCTATTGGCATTGCCAGGCAGAATGCGAGGATCAGGCTGGCGGCGTTCGGGATTTTCATGGGAAGGTGGCGGGTCGTTGACGACGTGTGGCACAGGCCAGGCCAAGCTTTTGTCCTTTGTCGGCAACGCGGCGAAACGCCTGACGATTGGCCCGGATCCTTTGGCTGATTCAGACAGCCGACTTTAATCCATTTCGTTGATGGCCGGGACAATCCTCGTCGAGTCATTCACCACGAATTTCCATTTCAGACGCCAATGAAAAAAACATCGGTCCTGTTCGTTTGCATGGGCAACATTTGTCGTTCCCCCAGTGCCGACGGTATTTTCCGCCAACGGCTCGCGAAAGCCGGGCTGACCGAAATCGTCGAGGTCGACTCGGCAGGGACTCACAGCTACCACATCGGCCATGCGCCCGATGCCCGCACGCAGTCGGCAGCCGAACGGCGCGGTTATGACCTGAGTTCGCTGCGCGCACGTCGGGTGGAGGCGAGCGACTTCGAACGATTCGAATGGATCGTGGCGATGGACGACGCCAATGTGTCCGAACTCATGGTGCGTTGTCCCGCCGAATATCGCCACAAGATCGTACGATTGATGGATTTCGCAACCCGTTACGACGCCACCGAAGTGCCTGATCCCTATTACGGTGGCGAGCAAGGCTTCGAGACAGTGCTCGACTATATTGAAGACGGTCTCGACGGCTTTCTCGCTCATTTGGGAAAGCCCGATTAACTATCCTTTCCGCGGCGCATGATCGACCGGTCGATTGACGTCGCGGTCACTTGTTTCGGTTTGTCTCCCGATATTTTTCCGCTTTTCACTCGTTTCCCGATAGATGCTCAATTCGCTTCGTTCGTACTGGCGCAAATGGCGCGCGTCGCGCCATGCCGGCCATCAACTCGACGAACTGCTGGCACATGCCGACCCGTCGGCGCCGCTGGCGGTCCGCAATCAATGGCTCGTCGAATTGGCACATTGGGTGCAAAAGCGCGGGGCGCTCGTCAATGAAGATCGCGCGCACGGGGAGGTGGCGCGATACCGTCCCCATACACGATTGCGCTATTTGCTGCAAATGCTCGATCGCAACCCGCAGTGGCGTCTGCCGGTTGCCCGGACGCTGCGCAGCGTCATCAACGAAAGCGACGCCATTTCGTTGCTTTGCGACACCGGCATGCCTATCCGGCCCGGATTCTGGGGTGCTCTGGTCGAGCGCATCGAAAAGGCCCTGATTCCGCCGCCACCGACCCGTCGCGACCTGTCCGCATTGTGTTCGCTGATGTTCCCGGACGGCGACGCGGCCGACTGGATCGCCGCGATGCCGCCCGATCTCCTGGGGGACCTCGTCGCATTGCTGCACCACGGCGAGGCCGAAGATGCCGACGCCGACTGGAACCCGTTTGCCCAAGACCTGCTGGCGGCCATGCATCACCTCGTCGATCAGATTGCCTCGACCGGGCTGTCGCAGTCGGTGCGCTCGCGCCTGTCGTATTCGCGCGTCACCGACTCGCCGTTCTATCGGCTCGGGCGCGCCATGCAGGCACTGGAAGACGCCGGTCAGGCGTTCTCCCACGGCGCGCCACCGTCGCAGGTTTTCCTGCAGCAGATCAACGTCTTTCGCGCACTGCTGGACGATTGCGGGCGTGCCATACGTCAGGTGTATGCCCATCTGGACGAGAACGGCGTGAGCGTCGATATCGTGTTTCTGGTCGAGCGCGCCAAAGCGCGAATTCGGCGGCTTGAGCGGTTGCTGGAGGCTTGGCTGACGTACGGGGATCGCGGTGATCGGGCCGTTGCTCGCGTTCGGCTGGTTGCGGACCTCGTGCGCGCCAACCGGGCCAGCCAGAGCGTGGGCGAACTGGCGCGCATGTCGTTCGGGTTGCTGGCGCGCAAGGTGGTCGAGCGCAGCGCGGAGACGGGCGAACACTATATTGCGCGTAACCGCAGCGAGTATTTCTCGATGCTGCGCATGGCCTGTGGCGGCGGCCTGGTCACGGTCGTGACCGTCTATGTCAAATTTCTGATCGCCGGCGCGCACCTGCCGACCGTGGTGGAGGGTTTTTTTGCCGGAGCAAACTATGCCTTGTGCTTCCTGTTCATGCACTTCTGCCATTTCACGCTGGCGACCAAGCAACCGGCCATGACGGCGCCTGCTATTGCCCGCCGGCTCGACGATGTCGATACGCCCGCCGGCATGGACGCCTTCGTCGGGGAAGTGATTGCGCTGGTGCGTACGCAGGCCGCGGCGATTTTTGGCAATCTGGCCATGGTGTTCCCGTTCTGCCTGCTGGTGCAATGGGCCGTGTCGGCGGCGCTCGGCGTCAATACGATTTCGCCGGAAAAGGCGCAGGCAACGTTGCATTCGTTCTCGATTCTCGGGGTCACGCCGTTCTTTGCGGCCCTCACGGGCGTGTTGCTGTGGTGTTCAAGTCTGATTTCCGGCTGGGCAGACAATTGGTTTGCATTGCACGGCATTGGCGACGTGCTGGCATACAACCGTCGTCTGCGTTTCGTCTTCGGACGAAACGGCGCGGCCCGGCTCGCGGATGGTTGCCGTCGTCATATTGCGCCGGTACTCGGGAACCTCATGCTCGGGTTCATGCTGGGGTTGGTGCCCGCCGTCTTGACAGCGTTTGCGTTGCCGTTCGAAGTGCGCCACGTGACGTTGTCGACCGGCGCCATCGCCACGTCGATCGGCGTGCTTGGTATGCCGGTGCTGCATGATCCGGCCCTCTGGCTGGCGTTCGCCGGCGTCGCGGCAATGGGACTGCTCAACGTCGGCGTCAGTTTTGCGTTAGCATTCCATATGGCGCTCCGATCGCGTCCACTGCGTCTGGGCGATCGTCGGCAACTCCAACGCGCCATCTGGCGGGCCGTGTTGCGCAATCCCCTGGTGCTGCTGTTCCCTCAGCGGGTCCCCCAAGGAGACCCTCGTCCCGAAAAATAAGAATTTTCACAACGGGGATCGGGAACTTCCGCAAAAAATGGGCCTGAAGTACTTGACTAAATTCGTAGGGAATTTATACTTGACGAAAATAGTCGAGATTAATCCCCTGCATCATCATGAGACTTACCACGAAAGGCCGTTTCGCCGTCACGGCGATGATCGACCTGGCCATGCGCCAGGACGCGGGTCCCGTGACGCTTGCGGGCATTAGTCAGCGTCAGCGAATTTCGCTCTCTTATCTGGAGCAACTGTTCGGTAAGCTGCGTCGCCATGAGATCGTGGAGAGCGTGCGCGGGCCGGGCGGCGGCTACAGTCTTGCGCGCCGCGCAGAAGAGGTGACCGTCGCCGACATCATCATTGCGGTCGACGAGCCGCTCGACGCCACACAGTGCGGCAGCAAAGGTAACTGCGAGAAGGGCCAGGACGGCCATCGCGGTCACTGCATGACGCATGAACTGTGGGCGACACTCAACCAGAAGATGGTCGAGTATCTCGATTCCGTTTCGCTGCGCGACCTCGTCGAGCAGCAACGCAGCAAGCAGGCCCAGCAGGCTGTGCTGCGCGACACGCGCGAGTCCGGTAACAGCAACCAGACGATGACGACGCGTATCCCCAATTCGGTCTTTGATATGGCCCGTTCATAACAGGCGCCACGGCACGATCCTGGAGCACCCCATGAAAAACGACACCCTCAACCTCCCCATTTACATGGACTACAGCGCCACGACGCCGATTGACCCGCGCGTCGTGGACAAGATGTTGCCGTATCTGCGCGAGCAGTTCGGCAACCCGGCGTCGCGCAGCCACTCGTTCGGCTGGGCTGCCGAGCAAGCCGTGGAAGAGGCACGCGAGGAAGTCGCCAAGCTGGTGAACGCGGATCCGCGCGAGATCGTGTGGACCTCGGGCGCGACCGAGTCGAACAACCTCGCCATCAAGGGCGCGGCGCATTTCTATCAAGGCAAGGGCAAGCACCTCATCACCGTGAAGACCGAGCACAAGGCTGTGCTCGACACGATGCGCGAGCTCGAGCGCGAAGGCTTTGAAGTCACCTATCTGGACGTCAAGGACGACGGCCTGCTGGATCTGGAAGTCTTCAAGGCGGCGCTGCGTCCGGACACGATTCTCGTGTCCATCATGGCCGTGAACAATGAAATCGGCGTGATTCAGGACATCGCGACGATCGGTGAAATCTGCCGTGAGAAGGGCATCATTTTCCACGTCGACGCAGCCCAGGCAACGGGCAAGATGCCGATCGACCTGGCCGCGCTGAAGGTCGATCTGATGTCGTTCTCGGCACACAAGACGTATGGCCCGAAGGGCATCGGCGCGCTGTACGTGCGTCGTAAGCCGCGTGTGCGTATCGAGGCGCAGATTCACGGCGGCGGTCACGAGCGCGGCATGCGTTCGGGCACGCTGGCTACGCACCAGATCGTCGGCATGGGCGAGGCGTTCCGTCTGGCGCGCGAAGAGATGGCGGTCGAGAACGAGCGCATCCGCATGCTGCGCGACCGTCTGCTCACCGGTCTGACGGAAATGGAAGAAGTTTATGTGAACGGCGACATGGAAAAGCGTGTCCCGCACAACCTGAACATCAGCTTCAATTTTGTCGAAGGCGAATCGCTGATCATGGCGATCAAGGATGTGGCGGTGTCGTCGGGTTCGGCGTGCACGTCGGCTTCCCTCGAGCCTTCGTACGTTCTGCGCGCCCTGGGGCGCAACGACGAACTGGCGCACAGCTCGATTCGCTTCACGGTGGGTCGCTTCACGACCGAGCAGGAAGTCGACTACGTGGTCGAACTGCTCAAGAGCAAGATCGGCAAGCTGCGCGATCTGTCGCCGCTGTGGGAAATGTACAAGGACGGGGTCGATCTGAATTCGATCCAGTGGGCCGCACACTGAGTATTCAAGGAGTTAGCCATGTCGTACAGCAAGGAAGTTCTGGATCACTACGAAAACCCGCGTAATGTCGGTTCGTTCGAGAAGGGCGACGACGCGGTCGGCACGGGCATGGTCGGCGCACCGGCCTGCGGCGACGTGATGAAGCTGCAAATCCGCGTGAATGAAGCCGGCGTGATCGAAGACGCCAAGTTCAAGACCTACGGCTGCGGTTCGGCCATTGCCTCGTCGTCGCTGGTGACGGAGTGGGTCAAGGGCAAGACGCTCGATCAGGCGCTCGAAATCAAGAACACCGAAATCGCGCAGGAACTGGCGCTGCCGCCGGTGAAGATTCACTGCTCGATTCTGGCTGAAGACGCCATCAAGGCGGCCGTGGCCGATTACAAGCAGAAGCACGGCCAGACGGCCGAGACGGCTCAGGCTGCCTGAGCGGCGCGACGAACAAGGAATCAGGCAAGATGGCCATTACATTGACCGAGAAGGCCGCGCAGCACGTTTCGCGTTATCTGACGCGGCGCGGCAAGGGCGTGGGCCTGCGGCTGGGCGTGAAGACGACCGGTTGCTCGGGCCTGGCCTACAAGCTGGAGTACGCCGATGACGTGGCGGGCGAAGACACGGTCTTCGAGAGCCACGGCGTGAAGGTGATCGTCGATCCCAAGAGTCTGCCGTATATCGACGGTACCGAGCTCGACTTCGCGCGCGAAGGCCTGAACGAAGGGTTCCGCTTCAACAACCCGAACGTCAAGGACGAGTGCGGCTGCGGCGAGTCGTTCCGCGTCTGACGCTGCGCCATTCGTGCCGTTCGTGTCACAGGCTGGCGCGGCCCCGATGCGCACGATCATCGGTTTTCGGCAAGACGACGAAGGCCAATGGGTGGCGCGTCTGGCGTGCGGTCACGGGCAACATGTCCGGCATCTGCCCCCGTGGCAGATTCGGACATGGACGCAGAGCCCGGCGGGACGCAAGGCCATGCTGGGCCGCGAGCTACCGTGCCGCAAGTGCGAACGCCACGAGCCACCCGACGACGAATCGGCAGGTGGCGGCAATGGTGGGAGTGGCGGAAGTGGCGGAAGTGGCAGGCCAGAGCAGTAGCGTAGGCAACAAGGCGGCGCGAGCCGCTTTTTTTACGGGTCCAATAGGGCCCGGGACCCGAGGTCCGGAGTCCGCAAACAGATGCAACGTGATGAATGGGCGCGATGAGTGCATTGACTGACAACTATTTCACGCTGTTCGATCTGCCGCAGCGCTTCGCGCTCGATACCGATGCGCTCGAGGCAGCATACCGCGCCGTGCAATCGCGCGTGCACCCGGATCGATTTGCCAGCGCGAGCGAGGCAGAGCGTCGTGTCGCCATGCAATGGGCCGCGCAGGCTAATGCTGCGTACCGTACGTTGCGTGATCCGTTACAGCGGGCCACGTATTTGCTGACGCTACAGGGCATCGACGTGGGCGCGGAAAACAATACCGCGATGGCCCCCGATTTCCTGATGCAACAGATGGAATGGCGCGAAGCGATCGACGACGCCGTGGCGGCCCGCAACGTCGGCGCCCTCGATGCGCTTGCCAAATCGCTGCGCGACGACCGTCGTGTGCGGCTCGCCAAACTGGGCGAGTGGCTTGAGAGCGCCGCATGGCAACCGGCGGCCGAAGCCGTACGCCAACTGATGTTCATTGCGCGCGCCGAGGAAGATATCGCGCAGCGCATCGAAATGCTGGAAAACGCGTGACGGCCCGGTGCGGCGCCGTCACATGTCATTGAGAACTGCTTGAGAACAGGGCGCACGCGTCGACGCGTCGTCCGTATTGCAAAGTCATGGCCCTTCTGCAAATTTCCGAACCCGGCATGTCCCCCGCGCCGCACCAGCGGCGACTCGCCGTGGGCATCGACCTGGGCACGACGCATTCGCTCGTCGCCTCCGTGCGCAGCGGTGTGGCCGAAGTCCTCCCCGACGAACAAGGCCGCGTGTTGCTGCCGTCTGTCGTCCGCTATCTGGGCGGCCATCGTACGCAGATTGGCTACGACGCCAAGGCGGCGGCGGCGACGGATCCGCGTAACACGATCGTTTCCGTCAAACGATTCATGGGCCGTGGCCTGGCCGATGTCGCGCATGCGGACAATGCTCCCTATGACTTCGTCGACGCGCCCGGCATGGTGCAGATGACCACGGCGGGTGGCGTGAAGAGTCCGGTGGAAGTGTCGGCCGAGATTCTCGCGACGCTGCGTCAGCGCGCGGAGGACACGCTGGGCGACGACCTCGTGGGTGCCGTGATCACGGTGCCAGCGTACTTCGACGACGCCCAGCGTCAGGCGACCAAGGATGCCGCGCGACTCGCGGGGCTGAACGTCCTCAGGTTGCTCAACGAGCCGACGGCTGCTGCCATTGCGTACGGTCTGGATAACGCAGCGGAAGGACTGTACGCCGTCTACGACCTCGGTGGCGGCACGTTCGATATCTCGATCCTTCGTCTCACGAAGGGCGTGTTCGAAGTGCTCGCTGCGGGCGGCGACTCGGCCCTCGGCGGAGATGACTTCGATCTGGCGATTTACCGCTGGGCAGTGCAGTCGGCGGGCATCGATACTGCATCGCTGACCCCGGAAGACGTACGCAGTTTGCTGGACCACGCGCGTGCGGCCAAGGAGGCGTTGACGGAGGCCGAGCAAGCGCCGCTCTCACTCACGCTGTCCGGTGAGCGCAAGTTGGCGTTGACGCTGACTCGCGATCAATTTACCGAGTTGGGCGCGCCGCTGGTGCAACGCACGATCGGACCGATGCGCAAGGCATTGCGCGACGCAGGAATGGGGCCGGAGGACGTCAAGGGCGTGGTGCTCGTGGGTGGGGCAACGCGTATGCCGCAAGTGCGCGCAGCGGTCGCGAATTTCTTCGGACGTGAGCCGCTCATCGACCTGGACCCGGATCAGGTTGTCGCCTTGGGGGCCGCCGTACAGGCCAACCTGTTGGCAGGCAATCAGGCGGAGGGCGACGACTGGCTGTTGCTCGACGTCATTCCGCTCTCGCTCGGTGTCGAGACGATGGGGGGGCTCGTGGAAAAGATCATCCCGCGTAACGCGACGATCCCGGTGGCGCGCGCGCAAGAGTTCACCACGTTCAAGGATGGCCAAACGGCCATGGCCATTCACGTGTTGCAGGGCGAGCGTGAACTCGTGTCCGACTGCCGCTCGCTGGCCCGGTTCGAACTGCGTGGCATCCCGCCCATGACGGCCGGGGCCGCGCGCATCCGGGTCACGTATCAGGTCGACGCGGACGGCCTGCTGTCCGTGTTCGCGCAGGAAATGCATTCCGGCGTCGCGGCGTCCATCGAAGTCAAGCCGTCGTACGGTCTTGCCGACGAGGATATTTCGCGCATGCTGCAGGACAGTTTCGGTTCGGCTGAACAGGACATGCGCGCTCGCGCGCTGCGTGAGCAGCAAGTGGAGGCCGAGCGTCTGCTGGTCGCCATCGACAGCGCGCTGCAAGCCGATCCGGAATTGCTCGACGCCGACGAACGGGCGCAGATCGACGGCTTGTTGGCAGACTTGCGTCAGAAGGCTTCGGGGGACGATCAGGGCGCAATCAAGGCAGCGACGGAAACCCTTTCGCATGCGACGGATGCGTTTGCTGCGCGCCGTATGGACAAGAGCATCCGGGCCGCGCTGGCAGGCCGTCGCGTCGCGGACATCGACAAACTGTAAAGACACACACGGAATTCAAAGCCATGCCACAAATCGTTGTATTGCCTCACGTCGAGCTGTGCCCCGAGGGCGCTGTGCTGGAGGTTGCTCCGGGTACGTCCGTGTGCCGAGCGCTGCTGGACAACCACATCGAGATCGAGCACGCGTGCGAGTTGTCGTGTGCTTGCACGACGTGTCACGTCATCGTGCGCGAAGGGTTCGAATCGTTGGAACCGGCAGAGGACGAGGAAGAGGATTTGCTCGACAAGGCCTGGGGACTGGAGCCGACGTCGCGCCTTTCCTGCCAGACGTTGATGCCGGAAGACACCGATCTGGTCGTCGAGATTCCGAAGTACACGATCAATCACGCCAAAGAAAATCACTGATCGACGCCAGCGCCGATCCCGTCGCCCCTGGGCGTCGTGTAGGGTGCGGTGACAAGACAGCACAAAGGAGCTTCCCATGAAATGGACCGACAGCCTGGAAATCGCGATCGCGCTGACCGAAGCGCATCCCGACGTCGACCCGCAGTACGTGCGTTTCACCGACCTGCATAAGTGGGTGGTGGCGCTCGACGGTTTCGATGACGCACCGGATCGCTCCGGCGAGAAGATTCTGGAAGCCATTCAACAGGCGTGGATCGACGAAGCCGATTGATCGTCTGACCAATGCTCGGGCGGATGCCCGTTCGAGGCAGGTGCTACGTTCGTTGATGTATGCAAACAAAAGCCGCTCTTTCGAGCGGCTTTTGCATTATCGCGGCGTTTTGACGTGCGATTGACGTGCGATCCGTGTCAGCTTGCGCGTACCAGGCCGTTGTTCTCGAGACGCACGCGGTCGCCCGGTTGTACGCCCGGCGCGGATTGGTACGTCCAGTAGCGCGTCTTGCCGGTGTCCATGCGAACGTAGACGCGGTACACCGTATCCGAGCGGACGCGCTTCTCGACTTCGTTCCCCGCAAGGCCGCCGCCCAGTGCACCCACCACCGTCATTGCCGTACGCCCGTTACCTGCGCCGAACTGGTTGCCGAGCAGGCCGCCGGCCACCGCGCCGCCGACCGCGCCCAGGCCTGTGGCGTGGCCTTCCGTGCGGATCGGCTCGACGGACTGCACCGTGCCGCACGTCGAGCAGGTGGATGCCTGCCGTTGCGCGGGCGCCTGTTGCGCATACGACGGTTGCGTAGCGGGAGCGCGCTCGGTTGGGGCTTGCTGCGCTGCGTACTGAGCGCCTTGCGAATTCTGGGCGTTCTGAGCCGGTTGCTGTGCGGGCGCTTGCCATGCCGACCGACTCGGCGACTGACCCGGCAGCGCCGCTTGTTGCGGATTCGTCAGCGCGTATTGGGCGCTGTTGGACGTCGGTGCCGGGCCATCCGTGCTCTTGGCAACGGGCAGCACGCCCGTGATGGCTGCCACACCGAGCAGGCTGACGACGACGATGCTGCCGGCTGCGGCAGCGACCAAGGGATGCATGCGACGCGGTTGCAGATCGTTATCCATGTTGTTTTCTCCATCGTGCGGTTAGTGCGAATCCTCTTCTACGTGCTGGCGTGCACGGGCGATTTCGCATGAGAAAAGTTTCCGCTACGGCAAACGGGGCATCCGTTTCATTTTGTAACGCGATGTAAGATGTGCATCGTCAGGGTGTCGCTAAAAATGGCGTTGTGGTTGTTTTATGTCATTGAAATATAAGGGAATTTTCTGGTTTCCCGAAGGGGCGGCACGCGGTGTGGACGCGGTGGACTTAACAAAAGAAACAAGTCGTTGGGGAGGCGTGACGTGAATCGACAGGCATCGTGCGAGTTGCCACCGACGTCGCCGGGCGTTGCATCGCCCCCCGAGGCAGAATAGTTGTCGCCCCGATAGAACTTGGATCTTCGACCGATTCAAGTTTCGTAGATGTAGGAGGAAGGCCGGCGCCGTAGGCGGCGGCCTTCCTCCTGCGGTTTCCCACAGCAAGGGGGTGATGATGAGAGAACAAGTTGGCTCGATACGGACAAGAATTTAAGGACAGAGCGGTAGCTCGGTTGCTGCCGCCGGAGAGCGCCCCGCTGGAGGTGGTGGCGCGTGAGACCGGGGTGAGCACAAGTACGCTGGAGCGCTGGCGCAGTGAGGAGTTGGCCGGGCCCGCACGCGAGCGCAACTGGACGGCCGCGGCGCGCCTGGAAGCGGTGATTGCCACGGCAGCCATGGACGAGGCTGCCCGCGGTGGCTGGTGTCGCGAACACGGCGTGTACCCGCAGGAACTACAGCAATGGCGCGACAGCGCAACGCAAGCACTTGCCGGGCCTGCGCAGAAGCGCGCCAGTCCCCAGCAGACCAAGGACGACCGTCGTCGCATCAAAGAGCTCGAGCGAGAACTGCGCCGCAAGGAAAAAGCTCTGGCTGAGGCAGCAGCTCTGCTGGTGCTATCAAAAAAAGTCGAGGCGATCTTCAACAAAAACAGAAGCGAGGACGAATGATCGGGCTCGAAGATCGCCAGACCCTGGCCCACGACATCGAAGCCGCTCAACAGGCCGGCGCGCGGCTGGAGCAGGCCTGCGAGATCGCTGGCATCGACGAGCGCAGCCTGCAGCGCTGGAAGGCCAGCCAAGGGCTCGTATCGGGTGATGGAAGGTCCAACGCGGTGCGGCTGACACCGGCCCATGCGCTGACGCCAGCAGAGCGCGAGCAGATCCTGCAAGTGGCCAACGAGCCGCGCTTTGCCGACATGCCGCCGGCGCGCATCGTCCCGATGCTGGCCGACGAAGGTGTGTATCTGGCCAGCGAATCGAGCTTCCAGCGTGTGCTGCGCGAGCATGGGCAGAACCAGCACCGAGGCCGCGCCAAGTCCCCGCGCAAGAGTCGCCCGCCGACCACGCACATAGCCACTGCGCCGCGCCAGCTGTGGTGTTGGGACATGACGTACTTGCCGGCCGAAATCGTCGGGCGCTGGTTCTACCTGTACCTGATTCTCGACGTGTACAGCCGCAAGATCGTGGGCTTCGAGGTTCACGACACCGACGACTCCGATCACGCCGCACATCTGGTCAAGCGCACGGCGCTGGCCGAAAGCATCCATGCCATGACAGCCAAGCCGGTACTGCACGGCGACAACGGTTCGACCCTCAAGGCCACGACCGTGCTGGCAATGTTGAATTGGCTGGGCGTCAAGCCATCGTACTCGCGCCCGCGAGTGAGCGACGATAACGCCTTCGTCGAAAGCCTGTTTCGCACGGCAAAGTACCGCCCGGAGTTCCCGGACAAGGGGTTCGCCAGCCTCGACGAGGCTCGCGCCTGGGCTTCGAGCTTCGTGCACTGGTATAACCACGATCACCGGCACAGCGGCATCCAATACGTCAGCCCTGCGCAGCGTCATGCGGGGCAAGACGTCGCGATCCTCGCCGCTCGCCACGAGGTATATCTCCAGGCCCGTGAACGCAATCCCCGGCGCTGGTCGGGCAGCACACGGAACTGGGAACCGATCGGTGCGGTGACCCTGAACCCCGAACGCGACTCCGTCGTAAAAACGCATTCGGAATCCCTCCAAATGCAGTCATTGGCCGCATGATCGAGGCGACAACTACCTTGACTCGCGCCGATCGCGCGGCGGTCCCGTTGAGCTCGCTGAACCCGGTGAGCCAAGTGCGCCAACAGAGTCATCTGGCTGCGATAGTTCCGGTTGCGCCGGTAGTCCCAATCCTCCCGTGGCGCGTGGCGTCGTGATCGCGGCGGGTATCGTGCTGCTATTGCAGTGGGGCGCGTTGGGAGCATGGGCGTTTAGTTGGTTGACGAGTGAGGCGCAGGGAACGACAGGGATGCCGCCACTGGGTCACGACTTGCGTGTCTATTGGACGGTCTCCTGGATCACGACGCATCTTGGTGCGCTTACCGCCTTCGACCGCCCAACGCTCAGCGCGCTGCAACTTCAGTTTTTTCCCGCCTACACGGAAGTCGGGTACTGGCTTTATCCGCCGACGTACCAATGGGCGATCCAACCGCTTTCGGCGCTGCCATACCGGTGGACGTACGCCGTGTACGTGGCCGTCTGTGTCGCCTTGTTCGCTGTCGCCGTATCGCCATGGCGAAAAAGGGCTGGCTGGCCATGGCTTGTGGTCATCGCGTTTCCTGGCCTCTGGATCACGGTGTTGGCCGGGCAGAACGCCGTTGTGACGTTGCTGCTGGTCACGTTAGCCCTGACGCTTTCCGGCACGCGCCCGCTGTTTGCAGGGTTCTGCGGTGGGCTGCTCGTCATAAAGCCGCAATTTGCGGTATTGCTGCCGTTGTGGTGGTTATGCGGCAGACAGTGGCGTGCCTTGATGGCGATGGCGGTCACGGGCGCCGTAAGTTGCGCGCTTACATTGGGCTGGGAAGGATGGGCGCTGTGGCAGGCGTTTCTTGCGTCGGTCTCGACGTTCAATGCGGTGGTGGTTCAGCAGGGTGCGGGCGGCATTTGGCACGCGATGCCAACGATATTTGCGGCCGCACGTTTGCATGGGGCGTCGCTGTGCGCGGCATATGCGCTCTTCGGCGTTGTGGCGGTGCCGTCCGTTCTGATTGCGGCGTGGCTATGGGCGAAGCAGGGGCCGTTATCGCTGAGGGTCGCCGCGGCCATGACTGCGACGTTGCTATCCCAGCCATATCTCCTCTATTACGAGTTGGTGTGGCTGATCGTGCCGTTGCTGTGTCTCGGCGCAACGAAACCCGCCACCGCGTCTGGTGCAACGCTAGCGTGGCTCAGTGACAGATTGCGGGCCGCTATCTGGTTGCTGCCGTTGCAGGCGTACCTCGCCGTGCTCTGGACGCCAATGGGGCAATGGGGCGTCGTGCTGGTGCCGGCGCTAATGCTGGTGACGGCATGGCGTGCACGGCAAGTCGGCAAGTCGGCAAGTCGTAAGCCATCGCCGCGCGCATAATGGCACGCATCGTCTGTGAACGTCATCTCCATTGCCTTGTCCGACTCCCATGATCGATACACTCCCGCCTCTCGAAAATCCGCTGGATACGGCAAGTCATCTGCACGTCTACCCCTATGTCGTGACGCGCGACTGGGTCGAAGCGCACGACCCGGATGGCGACGTCAGTGAGCCATTCTCCGACGACGTCTTCGTCACGTTGGTGCTCGACAGCCCGACAGGGCTGCGGCGTTTGCAAGGTGCGGATCTGCGCGCCGCGGGGCTGACGTTCGAAGCGATATTTGCGCAAGCTGCGTCGAATTTGTCGCGGGCGTGGACAGCGCGCCACTTCGAATTCGGTATCGCGCGGCTCGACGACGGCACGATGATCGGCGGCGCTCGCGGCAACTGGATGGCTCCTGCCGGTGCGCTGGTGCTGGGCAACCTGTATCAGTCGATGGTCGAGCATTTTGAAGCCACGACATTTGCGGCCATCGCTGTGAATCGCACATTCGTCGTTGCGTTTCCTACCGATACAAAGACGGTGTCGTCGCTGGCACTGCGTCAGTTGATCGAAGGCGCATCGAGCGGGGCGATTCTCCCCATTTCTCGGACCTGGTTACAGCTCGATGGCGACTGGCCGTCCGCCTATCGTGGAATTCCGGCTTTCTGAAACGGGAACCGCTTGTTGGCGCGTTTCACGTAGGCGACGCTCGCGACCCGAAAATGCCGCACGAACGGCTACCTAGACTCGGTCCAGGCACATTCGCTGCCATTACCGGAGACTACGTATGCCAGCTTTCTCACCGCTCTCGTCGTACGCCGCAGGTTCCTACGCATCCATCGTTCCCGCTACGACCGCGCATGCCTCGGCAGGGTTCATATCGCCCATTGCGGGAGCGCACATGTCGAACGTCGAGCGCGTCGCATTAGCGACCGATCTCGCAGCGGCGCGGGCGCTGCGCGCGGTTGCGGAGCCGCGCCCGAGACAGACATGCAACACGCTATTGCCTCAGACGTCCCCGGTCGAAGTGCAGGTCCAGCGGCGCACGGCGATGCATCTGCGTTCCGAGTCGGATCGGGTGGCGTTTCTGAACGAGAATCGAGTCAGTGCAGTCTGGATGGAGATGCTGGATGCGACCCGAGCATCGGGGGGATGTCCCACGGAGGTCCGGCCGGGGCAAGTGGCGACGGATATCGCCCACCGCATGTCGTGCCTGGGCGTTGGCGTCGGAGAACTTCGACGACCGGACAGGCACAGCGCCTCGGGGACAGCCGCCGATGTCGGGAGCGCGTCGGTCGGTGCCAGCGAGTTCGCGACGATCGAAGCGCTGTCGTTGCCGTCCGTCCACATTCGCGAGCCCGGCTTCGAGCCGGGGACGATGGCGGCGCTCGAGTATGACCTGGGGTGGCGGGCGCTGGCACCGTCGTGGCAAGCCGCGTTGCCTGCGATCGACGAAGATGTTTGGGCGTCCAATCCGAATACAGCGCTGTTCTGTGCCGTCGGTCGTGCCGTTCTGCCGCATCTGGCGACTGACGAGCGGGGCGAACTGATGGACGGGATATGTGCGCGCATCGTGTCGTTTCACATGCATGCGGGTGGCCTCTAGGACTGCCTGTCCAATGTCACGCAAGCGGTGGAGCGCATGTCGTCCGATGGTGACGTCACAAGCGTCGCTGCCATCGAGCTGTCCGACTTTCTGCGCGAGTGCGCCGGTGCGGATTGGCGCGATGCGCTCATCGGGGGGGAGCCGGGGCGTGACGCACTGACGCGTCGTCGCCAGGCATGCTTGCGAGCCGGGTCGACTGAAGCGAATGGAGCGAATGGAGCGACTGGAGAGTTTGGAGCGACTGAAGCGGACGCGGTGACTGGAATGACCGGAACGACTGACGAAGCGTCTTCAGGCGGCAACGAATGGCCCGACGCCGCGTGTGCGCAAGCGGCGCGTCGTGTGCGTTCGACGTCGCTATAAAAAAAGCCGCAGCACCTGATGAGGGCTGCGGCTTCGCCTGCTATATGTTGCTTGCCGAACGATCAGTCTTCGCGGCGCAGGTGCGGGAACAGCAGCACGTCGCGAATGTTGGGGCTGTCGGTGAGCAGCATGATCAGGCGGTCGATGCCAATGCCGCAACCGCCCGTCGGGGGCATGCCGTATTCCAGCGCGCGAATGTAGTCGGCGTCGTAATACATCGCTTCTTCGTCGCCGGCGTCTTTCTGATCGACCTGCGCGCGAAAACGTGCGGCCTGATCTTCGGGATCGTTCAGCTCCGAGAAGCCATTGGCGATCTCGCGGCCCGTGATGAACAGTTCAAAGCGTTCGGTGATCCCGGGCAACGTGTCGGAGGCGCGCGCCAGCGGCGAGACCTCGACCGGATAATCGACGATGAACGTCGGCTCCCACAACTGGCTCTCGGCCGTCTCTTCGAACAGCGCCAGTTGCAATGCACCGAGACCCGCGTTCTTGAACTGCGGGGCATCCGTCTTCACACCGTATTTGAGCAACGCACCACGCACGAATTCGATGTCGGCGAGTTGTTCCGCGGTGTACTCCGGCGCGTACTTGAGGATCGCCTCGACGATGGTCAGACGATGGAACGGCTTCGCCAGATCCAGCTCGCGGCCCTGATATTCGATGGTCGCGGTGCCGCGCGCATCGACGGCAGCGCGGCGGATCAGCGCTTCGGTGAAGTCCATCAGCCACCGGTAGTCGGTGTAAGCCGCGTAGAACTCCATCATCGTAAATTCCGGATTGTGACGCGGCGACACGCCCTCGTTACGGAAATTACGGTTGATCTCGAATACCCGCTCGAAGCCGCCGACGATCAGGCGCTTCAGATAGAGCTCCGGCGCGATACGCAGGTACATCTGCATATCCAGCGCATTGTGGTGCGTGATGAACGGCTTCGCCGCAGCGCCACCCGGGATCGGATGCAGCATCGGCGTTTCGACTTCCATGAAGTCGGCGTCCGTCATGTACTGACGGATCGAGGCGATGGCCTTCGCGCGGGCGCGGAATGTGTTGCGCGTTTCCGGCGAGGTGATCAGGTCGACGTAGCGCTGACGGTACTTCGTCTCCTGGTCAGCCAGGCCGTGGAACTTGTCCGGCAGCGGGCGCAGCGCTTTGGCGAGCAGTCGCAGTTCCTTGACCTTCACCGACAGTTCGCCGGTGCGCGTGCGGAACAGGGTGCCGGTTGCGGCGATGATGTCGCCGATGTCCCAGCCCTTGAAGGCGGTCATCGAGTCGGCGCCCACATCGTCGCGACCGATGAAGAACTGGATCTGGCCGCTACCGTCCTGCACGGTGGCGAAGGCGGCCTTGCCCATCACACGCTTGAGCATCATGCGACCGGCCACCGACACGGCGATGGGCTCGGCTTCGAGCGTTTCGTTGTCGACGTCCTGATAGCGGGTCTGCAGGTCGCCGGCATGTTGCTCGGGACGGAAGTCGTTCGGGAACGCCACGCCGCTCGCGCGAATCGCCGACAGTTTCTCGCGACGCTCGGCGATGAGCTTGTTGTCGTCCTGCGGCAGGTCGTTAGCCTGATTGGCCGGGTCGGCCTGGGTGTTTTGATCGGTCATGATGCGAACGATGAGGTTATTCGGTAAAACGCAGCGTGTGGAGCAGGGCATTCTTGAGCGAGCCGTCGGGCGCACCCAGCCAGATCAGTTCGGTGCGATCCTGATGCGGGCTGGCATTGGCCGCTGCACTGGGGTCCCGCACAAACAGCGCCGCGATCGCCTGCGAGCGCGGCTCGTACAAAATGTGGACGTACTCGCTCGGGCAGTCGTGCGGCTTGCAACTCTGCACCAGCAACCAGGGC
Organism: Pandoraea vervacti; assembly: GCF_000934605.2. Classification (NCBI taxonomy): domain Bacteria; kingdom Pseudomonadati; phylum Pseudomonadota; class Betaproteobacteria; order Burkholderiales; family Burkholderiaceae; genus Pandoraea; species Pandoraea vervacti. The sequence continues at coordinate 1,974,890 of NZ_CP010897.2, forward strand.
TTGCCCGCCACGCTGACACGTTGCGATGGCGTCGAGGTTCCCCCCTGGCGCACCCACGCGGGCACATTGCGTGGAGCGACGATGCGTGCGTAAGCGCCCGAGAAATCCGGGCGCTTGAGCAGTTCATGCAGGTACGGTCCCGTCTCGGGACTTGCACCCGGTGCACCCGGTGTACTGGCCGGGGCAGCAACGGCGGCGCGCTGCAAGCACAACGCACTCACCACCCACACGGCTAGCGTGCGGACAAACGCCATTCCTTACACTCCCTGCTTGAGGCTCGCCGAGATGAAGTCGTCCAGATCGCCGTCGAGCACCTTGCCGGTGTTGCCGGTTTCCACGCTGGTACGCAGATCCTTCACGCGCGACTGGTCGAGCACGTACGAGCGAATCTGGTGACCCCAGCCCACATCGGTCTTGCTCGACTCGAGCTTGTCCTGCTCTGCACGACGCTTGCGCATTTCATGTTCGAACAGACGCGAGCGAAGCATGTCCCACGCTTCGGCGCGATTGCGGTGCTGCGAACGGTCGTTCTGGCAAGCCACGACGATGCCCGTCGGGATATGCGTCAGACGCACGGCGGAGTCGGTTTTATTGATGTGCTGGCCACCCGCACCGGAGGCGCGATAGGTGTCGGTACGCACGTCGGCCGGATTGATTTCGATGTCGATCGAATCATCCACTTCCGGGTACACGAACAGGCTGGCGAACGACGTGTGGCGACCGCCCGACGAGTCGAACGGCGATTTGCGCACCAGGCGGTGCACGCCGGTCTCGGTACGCAGATAGCCGTACGCATAATCGCCGGTGACCTTGAGGGAGGCGCTCTTGATGCCGGCGACGTCGCCGTCCGACACTTCGAGCACTTCGGCCTTGAAGCCCTTGCGTTCGCAATAGCGCAAGTACTGGCGCAGCAGCATGCCGGCCCAATCGTTGGCTTCGGTGCCGCCGGCGCCGGCCTGAATATCGATGAAGCAGTTGTTCGGGTCGGCCGGATTGTTGAACATCCGGCGGAACTCCATTTCGCCCACGCGCGCAGCGAGCCCCTGCGTATCGCTCTCCAGCGCCACGAGCGAGTCTTCGTCGCCCTCGTCGCGGGCCATGTCGAACAGTTCCTGCGTGTCGGAAAGCCCTGCGTCGAGTTCGGTCAGGTTGGTGACCACGCTGTCGAGCGCCTTCTTTTCCTTACCCAATGCCTGGGCACGTTTGGAATCGTTCCAGATGTTGGGGTCTTCGAGTTCCTTGTTGACTTCGGTCAGGCGAGCTTGCTTGACATCGAAGTCAAAGATACCCCCTGAGCTCGCCGACGCGGGTGCGCAGGTCGGCGAGCAGGGATTCGAGGGCGTTGAGGCGTTCTGCTTCCATGAGCTATGAGGGTTGCGAATTCGGTAAAACCGCAATTATAGCGCAGCGAAGCCCCTGTTTCCCCTGTCTATTCGGGCGTTTTTGACGACTTTCGGACAGTGGCCGATTCGCGTCCGATCCTGGCAGAACCGTGGGCGAGTCGTGCCCCCTATCGGCCTGATCGCGCCTGATCGTGCCTTATCGTGGCATCTGACGCAGGCCAAACGCGTCACGCACGTAGCCGACATCGGCGAGCGACGTGTCGTCGAACGACGCGAGCGCCTCCGCTTGCAAGGTTTGCTCGTAGTGCAGGCGCCATTGCTCGACGGCGCGGAAGAACAGGCCAAGCGGTGTGGCCGGCGCTGCCAGCACCGGGGCGTAGGCGTTCACGTTGGCAGCGACGAACAGAGGGCGGTACATGATGTGCGTTCCTTCAGGAGGGCGCGTTGTGCTGGTCGGGGGCGGAATGCCGTGACAGACAGCGCACTAGGGATAACCCGGAGTCTATGCGCTTCTTATGCATTGAAAAAGTGAATTGTTTTGGCTTTTTTGTTCACTATTATTGAAGTAAACGTGGGTCGTCACGTACGATTCCGACGCCGGGGGAACGGTTGCCGCCCCTTTTGCCCCCTTTTGCCCCCTTAGGCAACCTGCCACGGAGCCTTCCATGGATTTTCTGCAACTTCAGACGTTCAAGGCCATCGTCGACGAGGGGAGTGTGCTCGGCGCTGCCGAGGCATTGCATTGCGTGCAGTCGAACGTGACCGCCCGTATTCGGGCGCTCGAACACGCGGTGGGCGTCAAGCTCTTTCATCGACAGGGACGTCGACTGCAACTCACACCGAGCGGACGTACGTTGCTTGGTTACGCGGACCGGATTCTCGCCCTCTCGCGCGAAGCGAGCGCGGCGCTCAATCCGGCAAGCGAGCCATCCGGCGATTTTTCGCTGGGCGCCATCGAGTCGTCCGCAACCTCGCGTCTGCCCGCCGTGTTGGCGCGATTTCACGCGGCGTATCCAAAGGTGCGTCTGAATCTGGTCACGGACACCTCTTTGAATCTGCTCGATGAGATCCAGCATGGCCGAGTAGACGCGGCGCTTATCGCCGGGACGGCCTGTCTGGAAGCGCAGGCGCAGAGGTCCGTGGTGGCCGACGAGATCTATCGCGAGCCGATCGTGCTCGTTGCCCCCGCGCGAGCAGGGCGTGTACAAGAGGCCGCCGATCTGTCGGGCGCCACGCTGCTCATGTGGCCGCAGGGTTGCCCGTATCGCGGCACGATGGAGCAGTGGCTCGCCGCGAACGCGGTGACGCCGGGGCGCATTCTGAGTTACGGAAGCTACGCGACCATCGTCGCGTGTGTCGGCGCGGGCGTGGGTTATTCGCTGGTGCCGCGTGGCATCTATCAGCGATATCGGCAGGAGGCGAACATCGTCGGTCATGCGATGGAGGATCTGGCCGCCGTCCCCAACTTCTTCGTGCGTCATCGGGGCGTCGACGTCCATCCCGCGCGCGAAGCCTTTCTGCGCGTGATGCGGGAGTACGTTGCGGAGACGCAGCCCGCGTAGGCTTCGGTGTGTCGCTCCCGCAGCATCGGCCATGGCCATGGCCCCATGGCTATGACTATGGGCCAATAGGCACGCAGTGCGCGATCAGCCTTGCGCATGCTCCACGATCATTTGCACGCGGGATACGCCATTAAAGGTGTCCGCAGCCAGGCGATAGGCAAAGCGCGCACGACTCGGTAGCGTGTCGGCGTGATTGAACCAGATCGCGTTAAAGCGCATGCGTCCGCGCCCCAGTTGCAGCTTCAGGTGCTTGTCCTTGAGGATGGCCTGCGAGAGCACGTCGAACTCTCCCGAAAACACCGGCGGGGGGAATCCTTGTCCCCAGACCTGAGCGTCGAGCATGGCCACGAAGGGCGGGACGAAGCAATCGTCGCCGATGTCGCCGTCGGTTTCGATCACGCGCGAGAGCGCCTTTTCATCAAGCCATTCCTGACCGACGGCTTCGAAGGCGGCCTGAAAGCGCGGTAGCGCATCGGCGGCGATCGTCAGGCCGGCGGCCATGGCGTGACCGCCGAACTTGCCGATCAGACCGGGTTCGCGCTTGGTGACGAGGTCGAGCGCGTCGCGCAGATGGAATCCGGGGATCGAGCGTCCGGAGCCTTTGATTTGCCCGTCGTCGCCCGGCGCGAACACGATGGTTGGCCGGTAGAACTTCTCTTTCAGGCGCGCGGCCACAATGCCGATCACACCTTGGTGCCACGTCTCGTTAAAGGCGCACAGCGTGGTTGCGGCACGGGGATCGAAACGTGCCAGATCCGCCAGCGCCTCCTGTTGCATGCCGGCTTCGATTTCGCGGCGTTCGCGGTTCATCGCGTCGAGTTCCTGCGCGAGCGCCCAGGCCCGGGCATCGTCGTCGGTGAGCAGGCATTCGATGCCGAGCGACATGTCGGCGAGGCGTCCAGCCGCATTCAGGCGCGGGCCCAGACCGAACCCGAGATCGAAGCTGCCCGCCTGCCGCGCGTTGCGGGCAGCCGCACGGAAGAGGGCGTTGATACCGGGGTGCATACGTCCGGCACGCATGCGGGAGAGGCCCTGGGCGACCAGGATGCGGTTGTTGGCGTCGAGTTTGACGACGTCCGCCACCGTTCCCAGCGCCACGAGATCGAGCAGCGTGTCGAGGCGGGGTTGTTCGCTGGCGTCGAACGCGCCGCGTCCCCGCAATTCGGCGCGAAGCGCCAGCAGCACGTAGAACATCACGCCGACACCAGCCAGATGCTTGCTCGGAAACTCGCAGCCCGGCTGATTCGGATTGACGATGCAACGCGCATCGGGCAATTCGGCGCCCGGCAAGTGATGGTCGGTGACGAGCACTTCGATGCCGAGCATTTGCGCTGCGGCAACGCCGTCGAGACTGGCAATGCCGTTGTCGACGGTGATCAGGACATCCGGCGGTCCCTGCTTGCCGCTGGCCGCCAGTGCGACGATCTCCGGCGTGAGGCCGTAACCATATTCGAAACGGTTCGGCACCAGATACTCGACGTTGGCGCCGAACATGCGCAGGCCGCGTACGGCCACGGCGCAGGCGGTTGCGCCATCGCAGTCATAGTCGGCGACGACGAGCATGCGTTTGCCGGCGGCGATGGCGTCCGCAAGAAAGACGGCAGCGTCTTGCGCCCCCTTCAGTTGCGTGGGCGGAATCAGGCGGGCAAGCGCCGTTTCGGTTTCAGTGCTCTGCGCCACGCCACGCGATGCGAACAGGCGTGCGAGCACCGGATGAACGCCGTCGCGAGACAGGGCGTCGGCCGTCGCGTCGTCGACATGACGGGTGACGATCTCGGTCATGCCGCTTCCTCGCCGGCGCGAGCCAGTGCCGCCACGCGCGCGGGCAGCGCCTGGCGACGCCAGAACTTGCGCAGATCGCCAATGCGTGAGCGGATCGTGACACTGTGGCTGTCACCGCACAGGGTCAGCGCGACTTCCCGGGCCTGTCCCTTGGTGACGCGTTCTAGCGCGGGCGCGAGCCACGTACGATCGATCTCGACGAGGGCATCGCGCCAGCGCGCCCAATCTTCCATCAGGAAATGGGGCGTAAGGGTGTCGATCTGCACCAACGTACGGCCGTCGGCAGCTTCGATGCCGGCAGACGTTGGGTGGAGCGCGATCTGCATATGATTCGCGAGCCCCCGGGTCGCGGGGGCGTCGGCCAGCACGCTCACGCAGGGACGGTTCATCCGCGCGGCGGCAATGCGCTGACCGCCGCCATACAGCCAGATGGCATTCACGGGCGGCAGACCGCGCGCTTCGCGCGCCTGATTGGCCGGATGGTCGTACCACGCCATCTGCACCTCGTTCTGCCATTTGCGCCAGGTCAGCTCCGCCTTGCCCTGGGGCAACCAGATGTCGACATTGCGGCCCGCCGCGCGTGCCGGGGAGGCGGTAAGGAGATCGCCGAGGGCCGGTGCGCTCAGGTACCACCGGTCGGCGCGCGGCGCGATCAATTCGGCGCCTTCCTCGGCGAACAGTGCATGAGCCGTCGCGAAAAGGGCGGCAGATTCCTCCGTGCTTAGCGCCAGTTCGGCCGGGTCCGTCAGCACGAGATGATCGGTGGCGATGTGGATATGCGCGGGTTGCGCGCAGTACCAGAACCGGGTGTCGAGCGTCCCGCTGTCTTCGAGCAGCATGAAGGGGGCGAGCGGCGCGCGCGCCGGGCCGCCGGGCAGACCGAAAGCGTCGGCAAGCCAACGCTCGTGCGGCAGCGTGGGGACGAACGGGTCTTCAGGCACGTCCTGCGCCGACTGGACGCCGCGCGCGAGCAACTTTTCGAGCGCAGGCAACTCCAATTCGGCCAGCAGAGCGGGCAAATGTGCCGACGCGGGGAGCGCGAACGGCAAGAGAAAGTGCAGGGCAGGTGTATCCATGTCGAGGCGAATTGTATGGCAAACTTCGCGCTGGCAGTTGGGTGACCCTGACGTCAGGTACGGAACGTGCCGTGCAGCATACCGGGCAGGGGCCGGGGTGCGGGGCTCGGGCAGTCGGCCAGCGCCGGTGAAGACCGGCGTCGGAGCGTTCCGATCGATCCTTATCAAGAATCAGGAATCCGTTTGAAATTCCCATACGAATGGCAGATCGGCTGGCGCTATACGCGCACCGGCAAGCGATCATCCGGCAACGGTTTCATTTCCTTCATTTCCTTCATTTCCATGGCCGGCATTGCGCTGGGCGTGGCAGCGCTCATTGTGGTGCTCTCGGTGATGAACGGCTTTCAGAAGGAAGTTCGGGACCGCATGCTTTCCGTGCTGGCGCACATCGAGGTCTTTGCGGTGGACGGCAACTTGCCGGACTGGCAGCGCACGGCCGCCGAGGCGCTGCAAAACAAGAACGTTATCGCCGCCGCACCGTACGTGGGCGAACAGGCCATGCTCACACGAGACGACAACGTGCGTGGCGTGGTCCTGCGCGGGATCGTGCCGAGCGAGGAGGCCAAGGTTTCCGATCTCGGCAAGCAGATCACCGATGGCACGCTTTCGAACCTGACACCCGGCAGCTTCGGCATCGTGCTAGGGCGTGAGCTCGCGCGTGCGCTGGGCGTGCGCATCGGCGACAAGATCACTTTGGTGGCGCCGCAAGGCACGATCACGCCAGCAGGGGTGCTGCCGCGAGTGAAGCAGTTCACGGTGGTCGCGATCTTCACGGCCGGGCATTACGAGTACGACAGCTCGCTCGCGCTGATCGATCTGCAGGACGCCCAAACGCTGTTCCGACTGGACGGCCCGACGGGGGTGCGCCTGAAGATTCAGGACATGGAGCAGGCGCCGCTCGTGGCGCGCGAACTGGCCAAGACGCTGTCCGGCAACATGTGGGTGCGTGACTGGACGCAGCAGAACAAGAACTGGTTCGTTGCCGTGCAGACCGAGAAGCGCATGATGTTCATCATCCTGACGCTCATCATCGCGGTTGCGGCATTCAACCTCGTGTCGTCGCTGGTGATGACGGTGACCGACAAGTATGCGGACATCGCGATTTTGCGCACCCTCGGCGCGCAGCCCGGCTCGATCATGAAGATCTTCATCGTGCAGGGGGTGACGATCGGGTTCGCGGGCGCGTTGCTCGGCGTGGGGCTCGGCTGTCTCATTTCCGTGAACATCGGTACCATCGTGCCGTTCATCGAGCGCCTGCTGGGCATTCATTTCCTGCCGCAGGACATCTATTTCATTTCCGAATTGCCTTCGGATCTGCAATCGTCGGACGTGATCCGCATCGGGGTGATTTCCTTCATCCTCTCGGCGCTGGCGACGATCTATCCGAGCTGGCGTGCCTCGCGCGTCAAACCGGCGGAGGCCCTGCGCTATGAGTAATGCGAATCAATCGATGGCCCCGGTGGCGAATCTGGCATACGACGGTCCGGTGCTTCGCGCGCGCGACTTGCACAAAACGTTCCGACAAGGTCAGTTGAACGTGACGGTGCTCAACGGCGCGAGTCTCGATGTCGCGCCGGGCGAGAAGGTGGCGATCGTCGGAGCGTCAGGCTCCGGCAAGAGCACGCTGCTGCACGTGCTGGGCGGGCTCGACGATCCGTCGCGCGGCGAGGTCTCGTTGCTGGGCAAGCCGTTTTCGTCGCTGCGCGAGCGTGACAAGACGGCGCAGCGTAATCAGTCGCTGGGTTTCGTCTACCAGTTCCATCACTTGCTGGCGGAGTTCTCGGCGCTCGACAACGTGGCGATGCCGCTGCGCATTCGCCGTATGCCGACCGAACAGGCGCGAGCCGCGGCGCAAGCGATGCTCGAGCGCGTGGGACTGGGTTCGCGAGTCAAGCACCGCCCCTCGGAATTGTCGGGCGGCGAGCGTCAGCGTGTGGCGATGGCGCGGGCGCTGGTGACGCAGCCCGCATGCGTGCTGGCGGACGAGCCGACCGGCAACCTCGATGGGCACACCGCCGAGACTGTGTTCGAGCTCATGCTGGAATTGTCTGAAACACTCAGGACCAGCTTCGTGATCGTGACGCACGATATCGATCTGGCGCGTCGCTGCGACCGGGCATTGCGATTGCGAGAGGGCGTGCTGGAACTCGCCTGAGCGCCATGTGCGAGGCTTCGCGATCCGCCCAAGACGAGACGCCGGGATTTCCCGGCGTTTTTTTTCGAACCTGCGAAGCAGGCATTTTTTCGGCAACGTCCTAGACCGGACGCGGTGTTGTCCGATGGTCACGAAAAGCACGATGTGCGAGCCTTGTCATCGACCCGTAGAATTGACGTTCAAGGACATATGACCATGTGGATCGATACCCATTGCCATCTCGATGCGGCCGAGTTCGACGCCGACCGTGCAACCGTTATTGCCGACACCGTGGCTGCGGGGGTGGCGGGACTCGTGGTGCCCGCCGTCGAATGCGCGACGTTCGATGCCGCCCGCGCGGCCGCGCGAGCGTTTCCCGGCGGGGCTTATGCGCTCGGTATCCATCCGATGTACACGCCGCGGGCGCGGGACGGAGACGTTGCAACGCTGCGTGCTGCCGTCGAGCGCGCAATGAGCGATCCGAGATTCGTCGGTATTGGCGAGATCGGGCTGGACTACTTCGTGAAGACGCTCGACCCGGCGCGCCAGCAATTTTTCTACGTCGAACAACTGAAGATTGCGCGGGACTTCGATCTGCCGGTCATCCTGCACGTGAGGCGCTCGCAAGATGCCTTGCTCAAGCAATTGCGCATTTTTTCACCGCGCGGCGGTATTGCGCATGCGTTTAACGGCAGTCGACAGCAGGCGGATATGTTCGTCGAGCGCGGATTCTGCCTCGGGTTCGGCGGACAAATGACGTTCGATCGCGCCTTGCAGATTCGTCGCCTCGCCGTGGAGATGCCGCTGTCGTCCATCGTCATGGAGACGGATGCGCCGGATATCGCCCCGGAATGGCGCTACAAACAACGTAACAGCCCGGCTGAACTGCCGCGAATGGCGCGAGTCATGGCCGAGCTGCGTGGCATGTCGCTCGACGCGCTGTCTCAGGCGACCTGTGCCAACGCGTGCAGAGTGCTCCCACGTCTTTCCGGCGCGATGGCGATGACACCCAGTGATGGTCCCGCCGAGGTTTCCCTGATCTCCCATATTTCCAACGACGCTTCCGGGCAGTCGCGCTGACGCCAAGGCGTCGCGCGAATGCGAACACATGACGCGGTAACGTCATGAGAATTGTGCTGCTCGCCTGGGTCGCCGGCATCTGGTGGCTGCAACAGGCGTCGACGCTCCCGACCGGGCCTTGGTTTGCTGCGACGGTGGGCGTCGCGGTGTCGATATTCGTGCTTGGGGCGGTGGTCGCCGTTTGGCGCGGTTCAAAGGTCGCGGACAGATCGGGGAGGTCGCGCGCTTCGAGCGCTTCGTGCGGGTCGAGCGAGGGGGGATGCCTGGCGACGGGCGGCTGCGGGGACTTCGGTCCTGAGCGGGAGCGATTCGTCCTGTGGCGCGGATCTCGCTGGCGACGATCTGCCGGGGTTGCGGTGCTGGCGCTGTGCGCGGGCGTGGGTGGTTACTCATGGGCAGCATATCGGGCCGACGTGCGAATGAGCGATCGGTTGCCGGCTGCGCTGGAGGGCCGGGACATCACGGTGACGGGGGTAGTTGCAGGGTTGCCGACGTCCACCGGAGAGGGCCTGCGCTTCGCATTCGACGTCGAGAACGCGCTCATCGCAAGCGTGCCGGGAGAGGGCGGCGGACCGTGTGACGGGTGTTCTGGCCAGAACGCCTGTGCTCGGCGAGCGCCTCAGGTGCCGCCCGCGTTGCCGCGTGCATCTCGCGCTGCGTCTCGAGTTTTGCGAGATGGGCAAAAGGGGCAACAGGAGCAGCAGGGGCGTGCGGCCGAGTCGGCGTGCCGCGCCGTACGTGTTCCCCGACGAATCGAACTGGTTTGGCCGGGCCGTGCCCCGTTTGGCCGGGGTGAGCCACTTTTTGAGCGGAACGAAAGCGTCGCGACGTGGAGAGGCGGTGAAAAGAGCGCAAAGGGTCTGGCGGAGGCAAAGGGCTTGGAGGGCATAAAGGGCATAAAGGGCACAAGGGATCGAGGAGAGCGGGCGGATCCGGGAGAGCCTGCGGATATCCGCGTACGCGCTGCTGCATTCGACGAACACGCAAACTCGGCGCACGCGGGGCGATTGCCGCGCGCGGGAGAGCGTTGGCAACTGCCGGTTCGCCTCAAGGTGCCGCGCGGCCTCGCAAATTGGCACGGCACGGACGCCGAGTTGACGGCGCTGGTGAAAGGCGTTCGCGCCTCGGGATATGTGCGAACGGCATATGGCGGCCGACGCACCACGCACGCGAATGGCGCGTTTCGACTGCAAGGCGCTCCGGTAGCGGGCTATGGATTCGACGCGTGGCGTGAGCGGCTGCGCGACGATTTCCGGGGGGCGCTCGGACCTTCGGCGAAATATGGCGGTGTGTTGATGGCGCTGGCGCTGGGCGAGCGTGGCGACATTCCGGACGACGACTGGCAAGTCTTTGCGGATACTGGTGTGAGCCACCTGTTGGCGATCTCGGGGTTGCATGTATCGCTGGTGGCTGGGGCGCTCGCAGCGATCGTTGGCGTGCTGTGGCGCCGAACCTGCTACCGCCGCGTCAGTTTGCCGCTTTGGTGGCCGGCGCCGAAGGCGGCGGCCGTGGCGGGTCTCGTGGCCGCCGTCGCCTATGGTGCGGTTGCCGGTTGGGGTGTGCCCGTCAGACGCGCCGTCGGCATGGTGGCAATCGTTGTCGCGGCACTGCTGAGCGGGCGGTTTGCCGCACCTTCGTATGTGCTGGCGTGGGCCTTGGCAATCGTTCTGCTGCTCGACCCATGGGCGGTCGTCACGCCGGGACTCTGGCTGTCCTTCGGTGCCGTGACGGCGTTGGTGATGGCGGCGAAGCGCCCCGAGGTGGCGAACCCGGTGCGGGTGCAGCGGTATGGTCAACGCGATCGCGGCGTGCGACGCGAGGACGCGCCACCGCCGAGTCTCGCGAAAGTTGACGATGCAAGGGCGTCCAACGCCCCGACAATGCCGCAACGCTGGGGCGCGTCGATGCGCACCCGGTTCGGGCAAGCTGCGCGGGCACAGTATGCGGTCACGATCGGATTAGTGCCGCTCACGTTGGCATGGTTCGGAACGGTGCCTGTCCTCGGGCCTTTGGCCAATGCGGTCGCAATACCGGTGATGACGTTGATCGTCACGCCCCTGGCATTGGTGAGCTTGCTGTTGCCCACAGAATTGGCGCACTGGGCGCTTTTCCTGGCGCACGCGGTCGTTACGTGGCTCGCCGAGTGGTTGCGCACGCTCGCCGCCGTGCCGTGGGCAGTGTGGCGCGCACCGGTCTCGCCCTGGTGGGCGCAAGTCGCCGCGCTGGCGGGCGTGGTCGCCTGTCTGAGTCCGCTGCCGCAGCGGCTCGCGCGGATTCGCTGGCTTGCGTGCGGCGTTCGCCTTGCGGGCTTCGCACTCATGGGGCCTGCGGTGTTTGCGTCTTCGCAGCGGCCTGCGGCCGGAGAGTTTCGCGTGACCATGCTCGACGTCGGGCAGGGCAATGCGGTACTGATCGAAACGGCCAGCCGCACTTTGCTTTTCGACACCGGGCCGCCCTACGGCAGGCGCAGTGATGCCGGCCGGCGCGTGATCGTGCCGTACCTGCGCTCGATTGGGGCGGCAAGACTCGATCGACTGGTCGTGAGTCATGCCCATGACGATCATTTCGGGGGAGCGTTGAGCGTATTGCGCGCCTTTCCGTCCGCACAGGTGTTCTCATCGCTGCCCGAAGGGCACAGGGCGCGTGGCGCAGCAAAATCGCATCGGACATGTCTCGCCGGTCAGCAATGGACCTGGGATGGCGTGACTTTCCGGTTCCTGCATCCCGACCAGGCGGCGTTGCGCGAAGGATGGAAGGGGCGTGCGGGGCCTAACAGCGTGAGCTGTGTGCTGCACGTCGCCAACGCCCGGCACAGCGCCTTGCTCGCGGCGGACGCCGAAGCCATGCAGGAGCGTGTAATGGTGTCGCGATTCGGATCGACATTGCGCGCGGACATCCTGCTGGCGCCTCACCACGGCAGTTTGACCTCATCGACCCCCGCGTTCGTTACTGCGGTGTCGCCCGCGCACGTGGTGTTTCAGACGGGATATCGCAACCGTTTCGGTCATCCGAAGCCCCCGGTGGTGGCACGCTATCGCGCGGGTGGGGCACGAATCTGGCAAAGCGTCATGCATGGCGGCGTGCGGTTCGCGACCGGTCCGCACGGGATCGAAGCGCAGGCCTATCGTGAGCATTACCGGCGGTACTGGCATGTGGATTCGACGGAAACCTCTACCGGTACTCGACGAGCGGTTCGCTAGAATGGTCCGGCGAGTGTCATGCGACCTGATGATCGTGAACGGCAGATGCTCGCGAGGACAGAGAATTCCATGACAAGAGACATCATCCATTTTTCGCACGGCAACGGTTTTCCGGCCGGCGTGTATCGCAAGATGCTCGGCGCGCTGGCCGACGAGTACGACGTGCGCGCCATCGATCGCATCGGGCAAGATCCACGCTACCCTGTGACGCCTGGCTGGCGGTATTTGCGAAATGAACTGGTCGACACGCTCGAGCGTCAATACGGCGGCGAACCGGTCTGGCTGGTCGGACATTCGCTCGGCGGCTTTCTCAGTCTCATGGCCGCCCTCAAGGCGCCGCGATGCGTGCGCGGCGTGGTGATGGTAGATTCGCCTATCGTGACGCCCGGCTGGCGCACTCAGATGCTGCGTCTGGGAATGCTGACCGGTCTCTACGAACGTATGTCGCCCGCGGGCGTGACGAAAAGGCGCCGCGACCAGTGGCCGGACTGGGAAAGTGCGTGGCAGCATTTTGCGAGTAAGCCCGCATTTGCCAGTTGGGATCCGGACGTGCTGCGCGACTATATCGACTGCGGAACGCTGCCGACCGGGCAGGGCGATGCGCGGCGTCTGGCGTTCGCACGGGAGATCGAATACCGCATCTATCTGACGCTGCCGCCCTCTCTGGCGGTGCGCGCAATGCGCGGTGTCCCGGTCCCGGTCGGCTTTCTTGCGGGCACGGCGTCGCGGGAATTGCGCCAGGCGGGGATCGGTGCGACACGCCGGATCGTCGGCACCCATCTGCGCTACGTGCCGGGCACGCACCTTTTCCCGATGGAGCGTCCCTTGGAGACGGCCACCGCCATCCGGAACATGCTCGCGGAGCTCAAGGGCGAGCACCGTCGTCCTCTGGCTGCCTGAACCGGACCGAGTGAACTGGACTGAGCCGGACTGAGCCGGGCCCAGAGGCCCGCCGGAGCGCGCCGGTCCTGACGAGACGTCACGCCCGGTGCCTGTCAAGGCCAAAATTTGCCGCGCCGCAGGTCGAGGGCAGGGCCGCTTTCGGGTATAATCCGGCTTTCCCGCGAGCAATTACTGCGATGACCAAATTCGTTTTTGTCACGGGCGGCGTGGTTTCCTCTCTTGGTAAGGGAATTGCTGCCGCATCTCTGGCCGCGATTCTCGAATCGCGTGGCCTCAAAGTCACCCTCCTCAAGCTTGATCCCTACATCAACGTCGACCCGGGCACGATGAGCCCGTTCCAGCACGGCGAGGTGTTTGTGACCGAGGACGGTGCGGAAACCGACCTGGATCTGGGTCACTACGAGCGCTTCATCAGCGCGAAGATGCGTCGTGCGAACAACTTCACGACGGGCCAGATCTACGAATCGGTGATCCGCAAGGAGCGCCGTGGCGAGTATCTCGGCAAGACCGTTCAGGTCATTCCGCACATCACCAATGAAATTCAGGCGTTCGTCGAGCGCGGTGCGCGTTCGACGTGGGACGGCCATCCGGACGTCGCTATCGTCGAAATCGGCGGCACGGTCGGTGACATCGAGTCGCTGCCGTTCCTCGAAGCCGCACGTCAGATGAATCTGCGCCTGGGCCGCAACAGCGTGGCCTTCGTGCACCTGACGCTCGTGCCGTACATCGCGACGGCGGGCGAGCTCAAGACCAAGCCGACGCAACACAGCGTGCAGAAGCTGCGCGAAATCGGCATTTCGCCCAACGTGCTGCTGTGCCGCGCCGATCGACAGATCCCGGAAGACGAGTGCGCCAAGATTTCGCTGTTCGCCAATGTCCCGCAAGACGCCGTGATTTCGGTGTGGGATGTCGACACGATCTACAAGATTCCGCAAATGCTGCATGACCAGGGCATGGACCGGATCATCTGCGAAGAACTGAAGATCGAAGCCAAGCCGGCGGACCTGTCCATGTGGACGCGTCTGGTCCACGCCGTCGAGAACCCGAAGCACGATGTCACGATCGGTATGGTCGGCAAGTACGTCGATCTTACCGAATCGTACAAGTCGCTGATCGAAGCGCTGCGTCACGCCGCGATCCACACGGAAACGCGCGTGAATATCGAGTACATCGATTCGGAACAGATCGAAAAGGACGGCACCGACGCCCTCAAGCATCTGGACGCGATTCTGGTGCCGGGCGGCTTCGGTCGTCGCGGTACCGAAGGCAAGATCAAGGCCATTCGATACGCTCGCGAAAATCGCGTGCCGTACCTCGGCATCTGCCTCGGCATGCAACTGGCCGTGATCGAATTTGCGCGCGACGTCGCCAATCTGGCCGACGCCAACAGCACGGAATTCGAGCCGGGCACGCCGCATCCGGTCGTTGCACTCATCACGGAGTGGCAGGATCGCGACGGCAAGATCGAGCAACGCACCGAAGATTCGGATCTGGGCGGCACGATGCGTCTGGGTTCGCAACGCGTGCCGGTCAAGGCAGACACGCTGGCTTCGCGCATCTATGGCGAGACGGTCAACGAGCGTCACCGTCACCGTTACGAAGTCAACAATCATTACGTGCCGCAGCTCGAAGCTGCGGGTCTGGTGATCTCGGCGCGTACGCCGACCGAAAACCTGCCGGAGATGATGGAACTGCCGCAACAGGTGCACCCGTGGTTCGTGGGCGTTCAGTTCCACCCCGAGTTCACCTCGACGCCGCGCGACGGTCACCCGCTCTTCAAGGCATACGTTGAAGCTGCGCTGGCCGGTCAGCAAGCGCGCAAGAAGGCCGCCTGAGACGCGCAGCGAGCGAGAGACAAGGAGTTCCCATGAAACTGTGCGGTTTCGACGTTGGCCTGGATAAGCCGTTTTTCCTGATTGCGGGTACCTGCGTCGTCGAGTCGGAGCAAATGACGATCGACGTCGCGGGTCAGCTCAAGGAAATCACGAGCGCGCTCGGCATTCCTTTCATCTACAAGTCGTCGTTCGACAAGGCGAATCGCAGCTCGGGCAAGTCGTATCGCGGCCCGGGGCGCGAACAGGGCCTGAAGATCCTCGAGGAAGTGCGTCGTCAGCTCGGTGTGCCGGTTCTCACGGACGTACACACCGAGGAAGACGTTGCCGTGGCAGCGCCGATCGTCGACGTGTTGCAAACGCCGGCATTCCTGTGCCGCCAGACCGATTTCATCCGTGCCTGCGCCCAGTCGGGCAAGCCGGTGAACATCAAGAAGGGGCAGTTTCTCGCACCGCACGACATGATCAACGTCATCGACAAGGCGCGCGACGCCGCGCGTGAAGCCGGCCTGCCCGATGATGTCTTCATGGCCTGCGAGCGTGGCGTTTCGTTCGGCTACAACAATCTCGTCTCGGACATGCGATCGCTTGCGATCATGCGCGAGACGGGGGCGCCAGTCGTGTTCGATGCCACGCACTCGGTACAGTTGCCCGGCGGGCAGGGCACCAGCTCGGGCGGTCAGCGCGAGTTCGTGCCGGTGCTCTCGCGCGCAGCCGTTGCCGTGGGCGTGTCGGGTCTGTTCATGGAGACGCACCCGGACCCGGCGTGCGCACTCTCGGATGGCCCTAATGCCGTGCCGCTCGGGCGCATGCGCGAATTGCTCACCACGCTCAAGACCATTGACGCGGCGGTGAAGCAAGGCGAGTTTCTGGAAAACAATTTCAACTGAAATGAGACACACCGTCCTGGGGCCACTATCAGTACGCCCACAGGACGGGTATAGCGGTCGGACGCCTTGGCAGCATGGCGTCGAATCGTTAAGCTTGTCGCGCAGTGGTCTTCAGTGGCCGCCGCGAGGGCGAGTTCCGGAGGAGATGCCCGCGTGCAGTACGCCGAGTGCACCGTCGACATCGATGTCATTCCACAGGCCGCCGTGCCTCATTTCGAGGCGCCGTTGTTCCCCCGTCCACGTATTGCCCCGCCGATGCGCGCACACGATGCGCAGCATCGGTATCCACGTCAGGATTCGGCACGCTGCCGGTGTACGCTCAGCGCCCGGCGTGAACCTGGCAAATGACGGACGGGATGGCGGCGCGAAGCAGGTTCCCTTTAGCGTTTTTGTCTTATAGATACCGAGGAATACATGAGTGCAATCGTAGATATCATCGGGCGCGAAGTGCTGGACTCGCGCGGCAATCCGACGGTCGAGTGCGACGTGCTGCTGGAGTCGGGTGTGATGGGCCGCGCGGCAGTGCCGTCGGGCGCGTCGACCGGTTCGCGTGAAGCGATCGAACTGCGTGATGGCGACAAGGAACGTTACCTTGGCAAGGGTGTGCAAAAGGCGGTCGAGCACATCAACACCGAAATTTCCGAGGCGATCATGGGTCTGGATGCTGCCGAACAGGCCTTCCTGGACAAGACCCTGATCGAACTCGACGGCACCGACAACAAGTCGCGCCTCGGTGCGAACGCGATGCTCGCCGTGTCGATGGCAGTCGCCAAGGCCGCCGCCGAAGAAGCCGGCCTGCCGCTGTACCGCTATTTCGGTGGTTCGGGCGCGATGCAAATGCCGGTGCCGATGATGAACATCGTCAACGGCGGTGCGCACGCCAACAACAGCCTGGATATCCAGGAATTCATGGTGATGCCGGTCGGTCAGTCGAGCTTCCGTGAAGCGCTGCGCTGCGGCGCGGAGATCTTCCATGCGCTCAAGAAGCTGATCGCCGACAAGGGCATGAGCACGGCGGTGGGCGACGAAGGCGGTTTCGCACCTAACTTCGCGTCGAACGAGGAGTGCCTGACGACCATCCAGCAAGCCGTGGAAAACGCCGGCTACCGCCTGGGCGATGACGTGCTGCTCGCGCTGGACTGCGCGTCGACCGAGTTCTTCAAGAACGGCAAGTACGAACTGGCCGGTGAAGGCCTGTCGCTGACCTCGGAAGAGTTCGCCGACTACCTTGCGAATCTGTGCGACAAGTTCCCGATCGTCTCGATCGAAGACGGCATGTCGGAAGACGACTGGGCCGGCTGGAAGATCCTGACGGACAAGCTGGGCAAGAAGGTGCAACTGGTCGGCGACGACCTGTTCGTGACCAACACGAAGATCCTGAAGCAAGGCATCGAGCAAGGCGTGGCCAACTCGATCCTCATCAAGATCAACCAGATCGGCACGTTGACGGAAACGTTCGCTGCGATCGAGATGGCCAAGCGCGCCGGTTACACGGCAGTCGTGTCGCATCGTTCGGGTGAAACCGAAGATTCGACGATCGCCGATATCGCCGTGGGCACGAATGCCGGTCAGATCAAGACCGGTTCGCTCTCGCGCAGCGACCGTATCGCCAAATACAACCAGCTCCTGCGCATCGAAGAGGATCTCGGCGATATCGCTACGTATCCGGGCAAGGAAACGTTCTACAATCTGCGCTAATTCCGTTTCCCCGGGAAGTTAGGTCCTGATTTCGATCGGATCGGGCTTTCCGGAACTCTTGCCAGGCGAAAGCATGCGAATGGTGACCTTGGTACTGGTGCTGCTCTTGGTAGTCATCCAGTATCCGCTCTGGTTCGGCCACGGTGGTTGGTTGTACGTGCACGAACTGCGCGACGAGCTGAGCGCCGAACAGCAGAAAAACGAGCAGTTGAAGGAACGTAACGATCGCCTTGCCGGCGAAGTGCAGGATTTGCAGGACGGCACGGCAGCGATCGAAGAGCGTGCTCGTTTCGAGCTGGGCATGGTCAAGGACGGCGAGGTGTTCGTGCAATTCGTGGGCGCCGATGGCGCCAGCGCGCCGCAAGGGGCGTCCGGTACCGATGCGCCCCTAGTCTCGTCGACCGAGCCCGCCCACAAAACGGTAGCGGCCACGCCGCCACCGCCTCCGTCGCAGACGAAGGGCAAGGAGCGCTCAGGGCATAAGGCTCAGCATCACTAACCGCCGTGCGCCGACGTCGGCAATCAAGCGAATTCACGCAGTAGAACGCAAAAGGCGCTCCCTCGGGAGCGCCTTTTGTATTGGGCCGAACTGTATTGGGTCGAACGGATGGCCTCAACCTGTTTCGGCCCCGTGGGCCCAGGTCGACGTCATTCGTCAGAAGCCGACGCTCATGCCGACACCCGATCGCGGGCCATACCAGCCCGGACCGTACCATCCTGGCCCATACCACCCGGGACTGCCCCATCCGCCGTAAAAGTATGCGTTGCTGTTGTAGCTGCGAATGGCGTCGTTAAGCGCGCGCTGCACGCGCTCACGCTCGATGGCGTTTTCCTGTTCGTCGTAGATGCTTTGGTTCAGGCGCGTCAACGCCTGCTTCTGCGCATCTGTCATCGTTGCAGCGGGCGTCACGTTGTCGGACGGAGGCAAACGTGCGGCGGGCGCGTCTGGCGGCGGCAGTTGCAGTTGCGCACAACCCGCGGCTAACGTCAGTGCAAGCAGACTGAACACGGTTGCGGTCGCGCGCACGGAACGACGACGTCGACGTCGTCGTTGCGACGGCACGGCGGAACAGGTGGGGGTAGCGAGTCGGGGCATGGCGCAATAACCCGTGGATTGACGGCGGTTCGGTCCGTCGCTGGGCCGACGGTTCATCTCACGCCGATTGACGTCTGAGATTCACTGGCACGCCGGTCGTTCCGCGCGCCAGTGCTTTTCCGTCGCTCGATATCAATGCTGCCCAGCCGGTGCCACGTGAGGCGACTCGGTGAACAGTTGTGCCGCGTCCACCTTGTCGAACTGGTAAGTCTGGCGGCAGAACTCGCACGCGACCTCCACGTTCGGGCGTTCGTCGAACACGCTCATGACTTCCGCTTCTCCCAGCGTCCGGAGCATATTGGCGACGCGCTCGCGCGAACAGGTACAACGGAACGCCGTCGGTTGCGGGTCGAACACCCGTACCGTCTCTTCCCAGAACAGCCGATGCAGCATAGTCTCGCGCTCGGTGCTCAGCATTTCGTCGCGTTTGAGTGTGTTGCCCAGTTGGCAGACGCGATTCCAGGTGTCCTCGTCTTCTTCCGGAGCGTGCTCCGCGACGCTTCCCGCCGTGCCGCCATATCCCGGCAGCTTTTGCAGCAGGATACCGACCGCGTGGTTCTCGTCCGACGCCAGCCACAGCCGGGTATCGAGCTGTTCCGAGTGATGCATGTAATGCTCGAGCACCGAGGCCATGTCCGGGAGCGGGCCATGCTCATCCGAGAGCGGCACCACGCCTTGGTACGGCTGCTGGCCGGGTTGCTTCACGCGGGGATCGAGCGTGATCGCGAAATGGGCGCGACCGTGCACGTTGACCAGCGACTTGAGCGAGCTGTCCTCGGGAATGTCGCCGCTGTACTTGGCCGTCGCGCGCATGGTGAGGTCGGCATTGCACTCGACGACCGCCATCGTGACGGGGCCGTCGCCATGCAATTGAAGGACGAGCGCGCCGTCGAATTTGACATTGGCGGTGAGCAGTGCGGCGGCCGCCATCATTTCGCCAAGCAAATGGCGTACCGCTACCGGGTAATCGTGGCGCTCCAGCACAGCGCGCCAGGTGGCGTCGAGGCTGACGTATTCGCCGCGTACGGGGGCGGCGTCGAACATGAATTTCTGAAGTTGGTCGGACACGGTCGAATTCCTGAAAAATGCGGCAACGGCGGATGGGTGTGGCAGACGGTCCGAGACGTCAAGCGATGGCGAGAGACGAGAATCGTGCGAAAAACGCACAGGACTTCCGTCATTCGCTCGTTTGCGCGAGCCTTGCTTTCACACGAGCCGAGGTATGGCGCGTCAATGTTGCACTATCTGGGGGCGCACGCCGCATTTTCAACACGCCGGCGGCAAAGGCCCACGCGCCCGACTGCCGCGCGCGCCGCCACCGGACGCGCACTCAGCCGATACGCACCAATTGTTCCTTGAACACCTGCCGACGCGTGGCATAGACGTCGGCGTTACGCTTGAGGTTCGCGACTTCTTCGTCCGTCAATTCGCGCACGACCTTGGCGGGCACGCCGAGGATCAGGGAGCGGTCCGGAAACGTCTTGCGTTCGGTGACGAGAGCGCCGGCGCCCACGAGGCTGTCGCGGCCGATGACGGCGCCGTTGAGCAGCACGGCCTGGATGCCGATCAGCGAATTCTCTCCGACCGTGCAGCCATGCAGCATGGCCTGATGGCCGATGCTGACGCCTTCGGCCAGTGTCAGCGGATAGCCAGGGTCGGCATGCAGCACGGCGCCTTCCTGCACGTTGGTCGCCTTGCCGATCCTGATCGGTTCGTTGTCGCCGCGAATCGCCACCCCCGGCCACACGCTGCTGTTCTCTGCGAGCACAACCGCGCCGATGATGGTCGCAGTGTCGGCCACGAAAGCACTCTCGTGGATCTGCGGGGTCTTGTCTCCAAGTTTATAGATCGGCATGGCGGCTTCGGTTCGCGGTTAAAATCGACGAAACCGCTATTGTAACGTCATGGCCGATTTCACTACCGCTCCCGGCGCGCATTTCGGGTGCGATGTCCGTAACGATGTCCGGGACGCTCATCCCGCCGAATCAACCCCGTTCGCTGACGAGCAGGCTGCCGTCGATTGCGCGCGTGAACGCGCGTTGGAACTGCTGCGCTGTTGCGATCCGTACGAGAAGGCCGCAGGCGTCACCGCGCTGCGTGAGCAGGTGCGACAAGGGGCTGCACGCTGGTACCCGGCACGCCGCTTTGTGCTCGCGCATGCCGGAATGACTTCTGACGCGACGCCAGGCGTGACGGCACAATCGACACCAGAAGCGACACCAGAAGCGACACCAGAAGCGACACCAGAAGCGACACCAGAAGCGACACCAGAAGCGACGGCCCCGGCACCGGACGCCGCTCGCCACGACCCGGCACTCGACACGGGAATCCCGGGGCGTCCGGCGCTGCCGAGACTGGTGTCGCCGCGCGAACTGAAGCAACGCGCAGTGACGAGCGTCGAGGGGCGCGCTGCCTTGCTGCACGCGCTCGCTCACATCGAGTTCAACGCCATCAATCTCGCCCTCGACGCGCTATGGCGCTTCGACGACCTGCCCGCCGAGTATTACGAGGACTGGCTCGGGGTTGCGGCGGAGGAGGCCTATCACTTCTCGTTGCTGTGCGCGCATTTGAAGACGCTGGGCGACGCGTACGTCTACGGCTGTTTCCCCGCGCATGACGGCCTCTGGGATATGGCGCGACGCACTGCCGGCGACTGGCTGGCGCGTCTGGCGCTCGTGCCTCGCACGTTGGAGGCCCGTGGGCTCGATGCCAGTCCGCCGATCAGGGCGAAGCTCTCCAGTGCGGGCGACAAGGCCGGGGCGGCGATTCTCGACATCATCCTGCGAGACGAAATCGGCCACGTGGCCATCGGCAACCGTTGGTATCGCTGGGGCTGCGAGCGTGCCGGTCTCGAACCGGTGCAGACTTATGCGCGTTTGGCCGCGCAGTACGGGGCGCCGCGTTTGCGCGGACCCTTCAACCTCGCGGCACGGCGCGCTGCCGGCTTCGACGACGACGAACTGGCGGCGCTGCAAGCCAGCGAGTGACGAGCGAATGGCGACGTTGCAAGGTTCGCGATCCTTTCGTCATGATCTCGTCGCCGTCTTGTCGTGGTCGCTTTGTTTCCGCTGATTCGGCAAGGCGTCGGTTTTTGACCTCGCTACCGGGCTGTCGACGTCCGCCGATATACTCGACGTTCCTCAATCGTTCAGATATTCATTGTCTGCCGGCATCATGATCGACTCCCGATCCGAGTTTCTGACAGTGCGCGGCTTGCGCCATCACGTCCGTCAATGGGGCACCCCCGGTGCGCCGAAGCTGTTCGCGTTGCACGGCTGGATGGACGTGTCGGCCTCGTTCCAGTTCGTGGCGCAAACGCTCGCGCAGCGCTGGCATGTGCTGGCCCCGGACTGGCGGGGGTTCGGCCTCACCGACTGGCCGGTCGCCGAGGGGCGCGCCGGCAGCTACTGGTTCCCCGATTACCTTGCCGATCTCGATGCTTTGCTCGACGTCTACGCCGAGCCGGGGGAGGCCGTCAACCTGATCGGCCACAGCATGGGTGGCAATGTTGCCTGCCTGTATGCCGGGGTGCGTCCCGCGCGTGTGCGACGTCTCGTGAATCTGGAGGGCTTCGGCCTGCCGCCGTCCGCGCCCACCGCGGCGATTCGCCAGCTCAGCCGCTGGCTCGACGACGTGCAGACGATGCCGACGCTGCGCCCGTACGCATCGCTCGACGATGTGGCCGCGCGGTTGTGCAAGACCAACCCGCGCCTCACGCCGGAGCGTGCAGCCTGGTTGTCGCAGCGCTGGGCGCGGCAGGCGCCCGACGGCATGTGGCATCTGCTCGCGGATGCGGCTCACAAGATCGCGAACCCTTACCCCTATCGCCTCGACGAAGCGATGGCAGTGTGGGGCAACGTGAGTGCGCCCGTGTTGAACGTGGAGGCGACGGATTCCGACGTGCTGCGCCATTTCGCGGGGACGCAGGGCAGGGAGGCCTTCCGCGAACGGTTCGAGGCCTTTCCGAATTTGACCGAAGCCTTCGTGGAGGATGCCGGTCACATGTTGCATCACGACCAGCCGGAAGCCGTTGCCCGCCTGATCGAGGACTTCTGCCGCGCGTAGTCCGACGGATGGGGGCGGGCGCAATGCACGCGGTGATACCGTAGCCGGAACGGCGCCACGACGATGCCGTTGGCGGCAGACATCGGGCAACTCGCGTCGCGTGCACTTGAGCGGTAGAATGGACCTGTCATTATCCAGTCATACGCCGGTATCTCGTGGTCTCCGATGTGCAGCGATGCCAGCGCATGCAGCGGCCACATCATCCCGGCGGATCAACATGCTCAACGCGGATCTTCATTGTCATTCCAAGGTGTCGGACGGTACCCTGGCGCCCTCCGAAGTGGCGCAGCTCGCCTTCGAGGCCGGCGTCGACCTGTGGGCACTGACAGACCACGACGAGATCGGCGGACAGCGCGAAGCGCGCGCGGCGGCCGAAGCGCTTGGCATGCGTTACGTGAGCGGTGTCGAGATTTCGATTACGTGGGCGAACCGCACGGTGCACATCGTCGGTCTGAACATCAACCCCGACAATCCCACGCTGATCGATGGTCTTGCGGCAACGCGCGGCGGTCGTGCCGCCCGGGCGCAACTGATGAGCGACCAGCTGGCCGCCGCCGGTATCCCCGGCGCTTACGAGGGCGCGCTGCGCTTCGTCGGCAATCCCGATCTGATTTCGCGCACGCATTTCGCGCGATTCCTGGTGGAAATCGGCAAGTGTGCGTCGGTCTCCGACGTGTTCGCGAAGTATCTGTCGGAGGGCCGTCCGGGTTACGTGCCCCATCGCTGGGCGACGCTTCAGGACGCCGTGCAATGGATTAGAGGCGCGGGTGGTATCGCTGTCGTGGCTCACCCCGGGCGTTACAAATTCACACCGCTCGAATTCGGTGCGCTGTTCGATCAGTTTCGCGATCTGGGCGGCGAGGCCATCGAAGTGGTCACCGGCAGTCATACGCCGGAACAATATCGCGAGTATGCCGATGTCGCGCGTCAGTATGGTTTTCTTGCCTCGCGCGGCTCGGATTTCCATGGACCGACCGAGAGCCGCGCGCTGCTCGGCAAATTGCCTGCACTGCCAGACGATCTCACGCCGGTCTGGAGCCGCTGGCAGTAACCCTCCGACAACATGTCGCAATTCTTCCAGATTCACCCGGAAAATCCTCAGTCGCGTCTCATCAAGCAAGCCGCTCAGATCATCGACAAGGGGGGCATCGTTGCGTTGCCGACCGATTCGAGCTACGCGATCGCCTGTCACATCGACGACAAGCAGGCCGTCGATCGTTTGCGCCGCATTCGGGGCCTCGACGAGAAGCAGATGCTCTCGCTGCTCGTGCGCGACCTGTCCGAACTGGCCGAGTTCGCCATCGTCGACAACCGCCAATATCGGTTGATCAAGGCGACTACGCCCGGGCCGTACGTCTTTATCCTGGAAGCGACGAAGGAAGTGCCGCGTCGCCTTTCGCATCCTTCGCGAAAGACCATCGGCCTGCGTGTGCCGGAGCACGCCATTACGCTGGCCTTGCTGGAGGAGTTGGGGCAGCCGCTGCTCGCGACGACGCTGATTCTGCCGAACGAAACGGAGCCGCTCAACGATCCGGAGGAGATCCGCGAGCGCCTGGAAAAGCAACTGGATCTGGTCATCGACGGCGGGGCCTGTCCGAAAGAGCCGTCCACGGTAGTCGATCTGACGGTGACGCCGCCGGAGGTGCTGCGTCGCGGGCGCGGGCCGCTGACACCGTTCGGTCTGTCCTGAGGGGCGGGCGTTCCGAACTTTGTCAGGCCGGGTCATACTGGCGTGCAGGTCCGCTTGTTACAATAGCCGGCTATGAATGCAGACCTGATCCAGACCATTGCGGTCTACGCGCTCCCCGTCCTCTTCGCGATTACGTTGCATGAGGCCGCGCACGGCTATGTCGCGAAGCACTTCGGCGACCCCACGGCATTTCTCATGGGGCGCGTCACGCTCAACCCGCTCAAGCACATCGACCCGATCGGCACGATTGTCGTGCCGCTGGCGCTTTACTTCATGACGAGCGGCGCGTTCCTGTTCGGCTACGCCAAGCCGGTGCCCGTGGCGTTCGGCAGTCTGCGCAATCCGCGCGTCGATACGATCTGGGTGGCCCTGGCCGGGCCGGTCTGCAACTTCGTGCAGGCAATTCTCTGGGTGCTGCTCGGCCTCGGGCTGCAACTCGCGGGCGTTCGGGAGCCTTTCTTCATGATGATGGCGCAGGCGGGCCTCGTGGTGAACCTCGTGATGTGCATGTTCAATCTGTTTCCCGTGCCGCCGCTCGATGGCGGGCGCGTGCTCGTATCGCTGTTGCCGGCGCGCGCGGCCTACGCGCTCTCGCGCGTCGAGCCCTATGGCTTCTTCATTGTGATGGCGCTGGTGGTCAGCGGTGTGCTCGGTCGCGTGTGGCTGTGGCCGCTGATTCAGTGGGGGCGTGATGTGATCAAGTGGATGCTGACCCCGCTGCTCTCGCTGGTTTCCTGACGTTTTTGCAGACTGATAACTAGACCATGTACCCCGAACGCGTTTTCTCCGGCATGCGACCGACCGGTCGTTTGCACCTCGGCCATTATCACGGTGTGCTCAAGAACTGGATTCAACTCCAGTCCGAGTATCCCTGCTACTTCTGCGTGGTCGACTGGCACGCGCTCACTACGCATTACGAGACGCCCGACGTCATCGAACAGAACGTATGGGACGTGCTGATCGATTGGCTCGCCGCCGGGATCGATCCGAATCAGGCGACCCTCTTCATCCAGAGCAAGGTGCCCGAGCATGCCGAACTGGCGCTGCTCATCGGCATGAGCACCCCCCTGGGCTGGCTCGAACGCGTGCCGACGTACAAGGAGCAGATCGAGAAGCTCAAGGAAAAGGATCTGTCGACGTACGGTTTCCTCGGTTACCCGGTGCTGATGGCGGCGGATATCCTGCTGTACCGCGCATTGCACGTGCCCGTGGGCGAAGATCAGGTGCCGCACGTGGAGATGACGCGTGAAATCGCGCGCCGCTTCAACTACCTCTATGGCCGCGAAGCGGGCTTCGAAGACAAGGCGCTCGCCGCAGCGCGCAAGCTCGGCGGCAAACGCTCGAAGCGCTATCTCGAACTGCGTAACGCCTATCAGGAAAAGGGGGATGACGAGGCCCTCGAGCAGGCACGCGCCATGCTCTCCGAGTCGCAGTCGTTGTCGATGGGCGATCGCGAACGTCTGTTCGGTTATCTCGAAGGCGCGCGCAAGCTGATTCTCGTGGAACCGCAGGCGTTGCTCACGCCCGCGTCGCGCATGCCGGGTCTGGACGGTCAGAAGATGTCGAAGTCCTATAACAACACCATCGGTCTGCGCGAAGACGCCGAGTCGATCACGAAGAAAGTGCGTACGATGCCGACCGATCCGGCGCGCGTGCGCCGCACCGATGCGGGCGACCCGGACAAGTGCCCGGTATGGCAACTGCATCAGGTCTACAGCGACGACGACACGCGTGACTGGGCCGAGAAGGGCTGCCGTAGCGCCGGCATCGGGTGTCTCGAGTGCAAGCAGCCGGTCATCGAAGGCATTCTGCGCGAGCAGCAGCCGATGCTCGAGCGTGCGCAGAAGTACATGGACGATCCGTCGCTGCTGCGCGCGATCGTCGCCGACGGCTGCGAGAAGGCGCGCAAGTCGGCGCAGGAGATCATGCGAGACGTGCGCGAAGCCATGGGACTTCAGTATTCATGACGCAAGCCGCTCCCGCATCGCACAGCGCCGGCGCGCCATCGCCGTGGCTGGTGCGCTGGGCGCATCTCATCGCGCCGGGCGCGCGTGTGCTCGATCTGGCTTGCGGTCAGGGGCGGCACACGCGATGGCTGATCGAGCGGGGGGCGTACGTCACCGCGATCGATCGGGACACGGCTGCGCTTGCCACGATGTCAACGCTACCGAACGTCACGACGCTGGCCGCCGACCTGGAGGGGGCGCCGTGGCCATTGCCGGCGCGCTCGACGTTCGATGCGGTCGTCGTCACAAATTACCTGCACCGTCCTTTGTTTGCGCACATTGCGGCGAGCGTTGCGCCGGGCGGTGTCCTGATTTACGAAACCTTCGCGCAAGGAAACGAAAAGTACGGCAAACCGTCGAATCCCGCGTTTCTGCTGGCGCCGGGCGAATTGCTCGATATCGCGCGCGAGGCGGGGTTGCGGGTCGCGGGTTTCGAGGATGTCACGATGCCGGCGCCGCGCGCGGCGTGTGTGCAACGGCTGTGTGCCACACGTGCGGCGACCCCCGGGGAAAACCCCGGCACTGCGGCGCTGTACGAGGCGACAGCGTAATCCGCTACAATCCACCCTTATCGCTGAATTGTTCGATCAAACATGACTACCCAAACCCCGATTCAAGGCAGTATCGTCGCGATTGTCACGCCGATGAAAGAGGACGGCAGCCTTGACCGTGAAGCACTGCGCAACCTGATCAACTGGCACGTCGACGAAGGCACGGACGGTATCGTCATCGTGGGCACGTCCGGCGAGTCGCCGACGGTCAACGTGGAAGAACACTGCGAGCTCATCGAGATCGCCGTCCAGCAAACGGCGCAAGCCGGTCAGTCGCGCGGCCGCAAGGTACACGTGATCGCCGGCACTGGCGGCAACTCCACGGCGGAAGCCATCGAGTTGACGAAGCACGCGAAAAAGGTGGGCGCCGATGCTTCGCTGCAGGTAGTTCCCTATTACAACAAGCCGACGCAGGAAGGCCAGTACCAGCACTTCCGCGCCATTGCGGAAGCCGGCGAGCTTCCGGTCATCCTCTATAATGTGCCCGGCCGTACTGTGGCGGACGCGAGCAACGAAACGCTGCTGCGTCTGGCGCAGGTGCAGGGCATTATCGGCGTGAAAGACGCCACGGGTAATCTGGATCGCGGCATCGACCTGATCCGGCGCGCCCCGAAGAGCTTCGCCGTGTATAGCGGCGACGACCTGACTGCCGTTGCGCTCATGCTCATGGGCGGTCGGGGTAATATCTCGGTCACCGCCAACGTGGCACCGCGTGCGATGCACGATCTGTGCGCGGCGGCGCTGGCCGGCGATGTGGCCAAGGCACGTGAACTGCAATTCCAGTTGTTCGAACTGCATCGTGCCATGTTCGTCGAAGCCAATCCGATCCCCGTGAAATGGGCGCTGCAAAAGATGGGCATGATCGCGTCGGGCATCCGCCTGCCGCTCACGCCGCTGGCGCAGCCGTATCAGGACACGGTGCTCCAAGCCCTCAAGTCGGCCAACATCGCCGTTGTCTAAGCTGTCGTTCAGGCACCCGGGTTCGATTGCCCACCCATTTTTTTGCGACTCATGAAACGAATCGTCAGTAATTCCGTAGCTCGTCCCGTGCTGGCATGGGCCGCTATTGCCTCGTTGGCCCTCGTCGCTGGATGTAGCTCGCTTTCGAGCGCCTTGTCGTCCGACAAGGTTGACTACAAGAGCTCGAAGACCGGCCCCTCGCTCGACGTTCCGCCGGATCTGACCAACGTTCAGGCCGCTGACCGCAAGTACGTGACACCGGGCGGCACCGCCACGCTGTCGAACTATGAGACCCAGCAAAAGGTCGTGGCCGCCAACCCCACGGATAACGTGCTGCCGAGCGTGCCGGGCATGAAGGTCGTGCGCGACGGTAACGAGCGTTGGCTCGTGATCCAGAAGCCGGCCGGCGACCTGTGGCCGACGCTGCGTGAGTTCTGGCAGGAAAACGGCTTTGTGCTGACGATCGACTCGGCAGACACGGGCGTGATGGAGACGGATTGGGCGGAGAACCGCGCCAAGCTGAATCAGGACATCATTCGCGATCTGCTCGGCAAGGTGCTCGATGGTCTGTATTCGACGGGCGAACGTGATCGCTTCCGTACCCGGGTCGAACGCGATCCGAACGGCGGCACCGACATTTACATCACGCACCGTCGCATGGTCGAAGTGTTCACGAACTCGCAGAAGGACACGACGAAGTGGGAACCGGCGCCGAACGATCCGGGTCTCGAGGCGATCATGCTGACCAAGCTGATGCAGCGCTTCGGTGCGCAGGCCGATCAGGCCAAGGCGCAGGTCGAAAGCGCCAAGGCGGGCGGTCCGACGAGCCAGGTGGTGAAGACGGCCGACGCGTCGTACCTCGACATCAACGAGCCGTTCGATCGCGCATGGCGTCGCGTCGGCGTGGCGCTCGACCGTGGTAACTTCACCGTGGACGATCGCGATCGCGCCAAGGGGCTGTACTTCGTGAGCTACGTCGATCCGGCGTCGCTCGCGAAGGACAACGGTTTCTTCTATAGTCTCTTCCACGCCAAGGAAGTGCAGGACCAGAAGAAGGCGAAGAAGTACAGCGTCAACGTGCAGGGTCGTGGCGACAACCAGACGCGTGTGCAGGTGCTCGACGACAAGGGTAACGTCGACAACTCGCAGATTGCGCAAACGATCATCAGCGTGATCGGCAACCAGCTCCGTTAAGGCGGCGCGTGCGGTTCGCCAGTTTAGGCAGCGGCAGCGAAGGTAACGCCCTGCTGGTGGAGGCGTCGGAAGGCGTCTCCACGACACGTATCCTCCTCGATTGCGGATTCTCCATGCGAGAGGTCGAGCGGCGCCTGGCGGCTCGCTCGATCGACGTGGCGTCGCTCGACGCCATTGTCATCACGCATGAGCATGCCGACCATATCGGCAGTGCGCTCTCCCTCACTCGCAAGTATCGGATCCCGCTCATCATGAGCTGGGGCACGGGGCAGGCCGTCAAGGTCGGCGATACGCTCAGGGCCGACGATAAGGCAGCCCTCGTGCGGTGGTGTCGCTCGGACGAGCGATTGGCTGTTGGCGCCATCGAACTCCATCCGTACACGGTGCCGCACGACGCGCGCGAACCTCTGCAATTCGTGTTCTCGGATGGCGCTCGCCGTCTCGGGGTGCTCACGGACGCGGGCTGTCCGACGACGCATCTGATCGAGAGGCTCGGTGGCTGCGATTCACTGGTGCTCGAATGCAATCATGATCGCGAGATGCTGGCCAACAGTAAGTATCCCCCGTCGCTCAAGGCGCGCATTGGCGGCACCTACGGCCATCTCGCCAACGACGCGGCTGCCGAGATTCTCGGGGCTATCGACCGGGCCAAACTTCAGCGGGTGATCTGTGCGCATCTGAGCGAGCAGAACAATACGCCGGAACTGGCCATGGCGGCCATGTCGGCGGTGATCGGCGCTCAGGCGACGGAGATTCTCGTGGCAACGCAGGCAGGCGGGTTCGACTGGCTGATGTGCTGACGGGGTGCGCGCACGACTGCGCGCTGGTGAGGTGGGGCGTATCAGACTGCAGATGGTACGTAAAGACGTAAAAAAGCCGGTCGAAAGACCGGCTTTTTTTGCTCAACTGCCTTGCGGCAGCGAGAGCTTACTTGCTGGCAGCAGCGTCAGCAGCCGAAGCAACGGCGTCAGCAGCAGCACCAGCAGCCGAAGCGGCCGTGTCAGCAGCAGCACCAGCAGCCGAAGCAGCCGAATCAGCAGCAGCGCCAGCAGCCGAAGCGGCGTCCGAAGCAGCCGTAGCAGCCGAAGCGGCAGCGTCAGCAGCCGGAGCAGCGGCTTCTTCCTTCTTGCCGCAGGCGGTCAGGGCGATAGCCAACAACGAAGCGACGAGGAGAGACTTCTTCATGATCACGTCCTTTTATGGTAGAAGACAAGCGAATAAATATTAGTTACGGTAATACGCTCTTGCCAGCGCAAAGCCGATTGCGAGACATTGGCAATTGAGGATTACCCTTGGTCATGCAAGCTGCTTGGCGAGAAATTATATTGGGTTTTCCCCAACGCGTCACGTCAATCTCGCGCATTTACCCCGCTTTTTTCCTTACGGCGCGCAACTTTCGCACGGGCCCCGAGTCAGGTCCAAGCGCTAACCATCCCGAAGCGTACCAATCGTACAGAATTTCAACGATTTCTTGGTCTTTTTGCCCGAAATTCGCACATTCACCCGCTTTCAGCTCGCGTCTGTCAGCCAGCAGGCGTAACGTCGAGCGCGCGCTGACGGGGACTTCCAGCGGTTCGCCATTGACGTAGTACCGGTTGCGTCGATACAACAAGTGCGTCTTCGGCGACAGCCCAAGCCCACGCGAAGATGCTTCGTGTGCGAAACGAGTCGCCGAAAGCGGCTTCTCCGGAGGGTCGAAAAACACATGCGACTTCGGCTCGCTCAGCCAGCGACCGAGAAAATCCTCCACCTCTTTCTGTCCCCAACGCACGCGTTCGAGCTGCGACACGAGCGTGTCGATCATGGCATCGGGTAGTGCGGCGGGATGTTTGACGGCGGGTTGATCCGGGTCTGCGTATCGGCCAGCGAAATGGCGCGCAAAGGGCAGTTCGGCGGCGTTTTCCGCGAGGTAGTACAGGAAGTTCTGAAGCATCTCCTGTTCGAGCGGCGCGCGAAACCCGATGGAGTAGGTCATGCATTCCCCCTCGGCGACGCCATCGTGTGCGTAACCCGGTGGCAGATACAACATGTCGCCCGGCTCCAGCACCCACTCCTGCTCCGCTTCGAAATGCTTGAGAATGCGCAGCGGCACGTTCTCCTGCCACGTCGTATCGCGTTGCGGTCCAATGCGCCAGCGACGTTTGCCATGCGC
Source organism: Pandoraea vervacti (assembly GCF_000934605.2). Classification (NCBI taxonomy): domain Bacteria; kingdom Pseudomonadati; phylum Pseudomonadota; class Betaproteobacteria; order Burkholderiales; family Burkholderiaceae; genus Pandoraea; species Pandoraea vervacti. The sequence goes on from NZ_CP010897.2 coordinate 2,006,104, forward strand.
TTGCAGCAAGAACACGTCGTACGAATCGAGGTGTGGGCCGACACCGCCGCCGTCTGTCGCGTAGCTGATCATCACGTCATCGAGACGCGCATCGGGAATAAAGCGAAACTGTTGCATGAGGGCGTCGACAGCCGGTGCGTGGAGATTCACGCCTTGCACGAGGAGCGTCCACTGCTTGCGCGTGAGCGCGGGCAGGTCGTCGGCTTCGAACGGGCCGTGTTCGAGCTGCCAGCGCTTGCGGGTCTGGCTGATGAGACGCGATTCGACATCGTCCTGTGCGGCAAGGGCGAACAAGGCGTCACGCGTGAGCGGTGCGGTAAAGCCGGGCATGGCTTGCCGAATGAGTAGGGGGCGCTTGTGCCAGTAGCGTTTCATGAACGCGTCTGGCGTGAGGTCGCCCAACAGGGCGAGAGGGTGGCGAGATGTCGTCATGCGTTACCGATGTCGTCGATACAGCCGCGGCCGGGGCGCTGTCATACGGCTGCGCGTATAATGCGGGCTGTTTTTCGGAGAGTTTGATGAAGATCGAAAAGAATACCGTCGTCTCGGTGACTTACAAGTTGTCGGACGCTCAGGGCAACCTGATCGAAGAAAGCGGCGCCGAGCCGATGGTTTATCTGCACGGCGGCTATGATGGCACGTTCCCCAAAATCGAGGAAGCGCTCGATGGTCAGGACGTCGGCTTTGAAACCCAATTGCAGCTGGAGCCCACGGACGCCTTTGGCGACTACGATTCCGAGCTGATCAAGATCGAAGAGCGTGGCCGTTTCCCGGAGCCGCTCGAAGTCGGCATGCAGTTCGAAGGCACGCCGGAAGATGGCGACGAAGAGTCCGATACGCTGATCTACACGGTGACGGACGTGGCAGACGACAAGGTCGTGCTCGACGGCAACCATCCGCTCGCGGGAATGGCACTGCGCTTCGAATTGAAGGTGACCGACGTGCGTCAGGCGACGGAAGAGGAAATCGAGCACCAGCATGCCCATGGTGCATCGGGTCTCGAAATCGTCGACGAAGACGAGGACGACGCCCCTACGCTGCATTAATGGCGAATTGCCGCGATGCGCTTGGGCGATGGAAATGATCGCGCAAGGGCGAAGCATGTAACGCGCGGCAATGCAGGACAGCAGCGAACGCCGGACAGGCGCATCGTCGAATGGCGGTGCGTCTGTCCGGCGTTTGCATGTTGAAGTGAGACCGCTACCTGATGCGACGAGACGAAGGTAGGCCGGGCAAGCGGTGAGGCGCTCAGTTGCCGTGAGCCGCGCTGCGTGAGGGGACGTTCGGCAGTCGCATCGGCCCGATCGGGGTCACACCCTGGTTTGGATTCGAGCTGGCAGCGCTGGCGTTGCCAGGGAGCCCGGAGGCGGGATAAAGCGCCGAATAAGATGGAGCCGACGAACCGGGCGTCGACGCCCCGCCCGGTGACGCTGCCGAAGCGCCTGACGGCACGCGTGCGGCATCACCGTAAATCGCCGTGCCCTGCGCTGCCTGCACCGAGGCGCCGGTTGCCGGACGCGGCGCGTTGGCCGCAGGCGCTGCGGCGTTGTTGGGAGAAAGCAGGGCGCTTTCGAAACGGAAGAGTTGCGGTGTTCGTGGATCGACCGTCACACGAATCCAGCGGTTGATCGTTGGCGATCCATAGGTGGTGAGTTGCGTGAACGACTTGACTTGTGCGCCATGCGCATCGCGCAACGGCTGCACGTGGCGCATCGTCTTGCCGGCATCGATCAGCAGAACCGGTGCCTTGAAGCGTGACGTCAGCCGCTGCAATTGGGCGCGAAAATCCTTGTAGCCATCCACGCCGCGACGCCCGTTGCGATCCGAGAAAATGCCACCCATCCCGCCGCTGCGTGCCGGCTCGAACTCCGGATCCGCCTGCGCGACGATGACCATGCCGACGGCGTCGTTCTGCTGAGCATAGACAAGTGCGTGTTGCAGCCAGACGCGCGTGGCAATCACACGATCCTCGAATTCGCCGTTACGCCCACCCGCCGATCGGTAATTGTTGTTGTTGCCCGGAAGATTGATCCCGACGAAGACCACGCCGCGATAGAACCAGCGCACGTTCTCGTGATATTGACGAAAGCGCGCCATATCGCTTTGGCGCGTCAGGTCGAACTGCGCGAAACCGACGGGGCCCGGGCCAAGCAGAGCATCGTCGTCGAACGCATGATCGCGCAGAAAATCCAGACGCTCCACCGGGTTGTAGCCGCCGTCGGATGCCCGTTCGCAATCAGCCCAGTCATTCGCGCCCGGCACGAAAATCAGCGGTTTGGGGGAACTGGCGAGCAGGCTCAGGCGTTGCGTGATGAGGTCGTCTCGGCACGACTCGGACGCACTCTTCAGATTGCCGGCATGGACGACGAACGCCGCCTGGCTATCGCCGATGCCGGCCAATACGTTGCGGGTGACAGGGACTTCGGCGTTGCCAAAGGGCGTGTTGCCCAACACCGCAAACTCAAACGGCGGTGGTTTGGAGGGGGCTTTTGGCTGTGCTTTGGCGGCGCCTTTCGCGGTGGTCTTCGCGCTCACCGGCGGCGCGCACGTCAAGGCCAGGCCGGTCGTCAGCGCGAGCGTCACGAGGCGCACGGCCATCAGGCCGTGGCCGTTTCGACGGGATGCGCGCAGACGACGCTGGCTTGGCATGGCGTGCTCAGTCGCGCGTATGACCGTTCAACAGACCGCGCAGCTCGTAGAGCAGATCCAGCGCGTCGCGTGGGCGCAAGTCGTCCGGATCGATTGCGGCCAGCCGTGCAAGCGTGGCTTCCGCAGCCGGATCGAGCGCCGTTGCTTCGGACATGGCGCCATGGAGCGCATGAGACGCCCCGGCATCGGTTGCGTGCCCGATGTCGTCAAGGTCGGTCTCGGGCGCCGCGCGCGGCGCGAAGAGGTCAAGCTGCGGCGCGGCAGGATCGAGCGCCTGTTGTTCGAGCAGTGCGAGATGTTTGCGCGCCGCACGGATGACCGGCATCGGCACGCCTGCGAGCTGTGCGACCTGCAAGCCGTAACTCTGGCTGGCGGGACCGTCCTGCACCGCGTGCAGGAACACGATGCCTTCCCCATGCTCCACGGCTGAGAGGTGGACATTCGCGCATTGCGGGAATTCGTCGGGCAACTGCGTGAGTTCGAAGTAGTGCGTGGCGAACAGCGTGTAGCAACGATTGTGGCCGAGCAGATGGCGCGCGATGGCCCACGCGAGCGCGAGACCGTCGAAGGTCGATGTGCCGCGTCCGATCTCGTCCATCAGTACGAGACTCTGGTCGGTCGCGGTATGCAGGATCGCGGCCGATTCGGTCATCTCGACCATGAATGTCGAGCGCCCGCCCGCAAGGTCGTCCGATGCCCCGATACGCGTGAAGATGGCGTCGAGCGGCCCGAGTCGTACGGATTCGGCAGGCACGTAGCAACCGACATACGCGAGCAGCGCGATGAGCGCGGTCTGGCGCATGAACGTCGACTTACCGCCCATGTTCGGACCCGTGATGAGCAGCAAACGGCGAGCGTCGCCCAGCGAGCAGTCGTTTGCGATGAAGCGCTCCACCTGTTGTTCGACGACCGGATGGCGTCCCTGGCGAATGTCGACCACGCGGTCCTGCACCAGCTCGGGCTTCACCCAGCCGAGCGTTTCCGCGCGCTCGGCAAGCGACGCGAGCACGTCGAGCTGCGCGAGCGCCTGCGCAATGCGCTTGAACTCGGTGATGTGCGGCAGCAGCGATTGCAGGAGTGCGTCGTACAGCATCTTTTCACGCGCGAGCGAGCGTTCCTGTGCGGACAGGGCCTTGTCCTCGAACGTCTTCAGTTCCGGCGTGATGTAGCGTTCGGCATTCTTGAGTGTCTGACGGCGGCGATAGTCGTCGGGCACCTTGTCCGTCTGGCCGCGCGTGACTTCGATGTAAAAGCCATGCACCTTGTTGAACTCGACGCGCAGATTGTTGATGCCGGTGCGCGCCCGCTCGCGCGCTTCCAGGTCGACGAGGAACTGGCCGCAGTTCTCCGAGATGTCGCGAAGCTCGTCGAGATCGGCATCGTGCCCGCGCGCGATGACTCCCCCGTCGCGCAGCATGGCGGCCGGTTCTTCGGCGATGGCGCTGGTGAGCAGCGCGAGCGCGTCGTCGGGGATGGCAAGGTCTTCATGCAGCATGGCCAGCAACGGCGAACGGGCTTCGACCGCGCGCAGCGTGGTGTGCAATTCGGGCAGACGTCGCAACGCGTCGCGCAAACTCGACAAGTCGCGCGGACGAGCGGTGAGCAGCGCCAGACGCGCCGTGATGCGCTCCACATCGGCCACGTGACGCAGTTCGCTGTTGAGCGCACGCCACGTGCCAGGGCCTTCGAGCAGCGTCGCGATCGCCAGTTGTCGCGACTGCGGCACTTGCTGGTCGCGCATCGGGTGATGCAGCCAATGACGCATCAGACGGCTGCCCATCGTCGTGCCGCACGTATCGAGCAACGAAAGCAATGTTGGCGATTCCGTGCCGCGCAGCGTCTCGGTCAGTTCCAGATTGCGGCGTGTGGCGGCGTCCAGACCAATATAGGCTGCTTCCCGCTCCACGTTCAGACTTTGCACATGGCGCAGCGATTGTCCCTGCGTTGCGGCTGCGTACTGAAGCAGGGCGCCGGCGGCCCCGAGTGCCGGGTCGAGTCCGTCGCAACCGAAGGCGGTGAGGCTGGCCACGCCGAGTTGGTCGCGCAGGCGTTGGGTGCCGGCAGCGGTGTCAAAGTGCCAGTCGGGCACGCGTGTCGTGGTGCCGAGCGAGAGGCCGCCGAAGGCTTCTGCGGCAGTGTCGGGAACGAGCGTTTCGGCCGGACGGATGCGTTCCAGTTCGCGCGGCAACTTGTCGGCGGCGACTTCCATCAGACGCAGCTCGCCGCTCGCGAGCGAGAGCCACGCAAGGCCGGCTACGCGCTCGCTCGCACGTCGTGCGGCAGGCATTTGCACGGCAAGCAGGTATTGATCGACCTTGTCGCTGAGCAGTGCTGCGTCGGTCAGCGTGCCGGGGGTGACGATGCGAACGACCTTGCGCTCGACCGGCCCCTTGGATGTGGCCGGATCGCCGATCTGCTCGCAGATGGCGACGGATTCGCCGAGTTTGACCAGCTTGCCGAGGTACTGCTCGACGGCGTGGTGCGGCACGCCCGCCATGCGAATGGGTTGACCGCCGGACTGGCCGCGCGCGGTCAGCGTCAGGTCGAGCAGACGCGCGGCCTTGGCCGCGTCGTCATGGAAGAGCTCGTAGAAGTCGCCCATGCGATAGAACACGAGCATGTTGGGATGCTCGGCCTTGATGCGCGTGTACTGCTGCATCATCGGCGTCATGGTGGGCATGGCGGGCGTGGTCGCGGCTGGGGCCGATGCTGCGGGGACGGTGGTCGCTTGGGTGGTCATGAATGAATTCGGGTCGGGCGTATCGAGTCACGATGCGGGTCACGATGAACGCCGGCATCACGACGGTAACGTCCACCAGGTGCCTGGCGCTTGTCGCGGTCGGCGCTGCGAGCCGGCGAGCGACGCGCGCATGGCCGTCGTCGATCCCGTCGGTTCGCACCATCGTGGCGCGTTGGATGCGCAATTTTACGACGGGTTCGGGGTGTGCCGTCATCGAATGCTCGACGATCGCCATCGAGTTCGCCGGGGACGGTGGATGAGGGCGCTACACGATGGCATCGAGTTTTTCTCAAGTTTCCCGAAAATGTGCCGTTTCGGGTGGTAAGCTCTCGCAAAAATATGCAAAAGCAAGACAAAAGCTACTCTCGTACGGGCCAGCATGGTGAAGTCGTTGAAGGGACGGGTCGCAGCGGCGACAGCACTTGTCTCGATGGTATTGATCGTCGGTTTGGCCGTCGGGATCGAGTTTTTCGTCTATGGAGAGTTGCGAAGCTCGATGCAGGCGCAGCTCGACACGCATGTCAGGCTTGCCGCCGACCAGCTTGACGACAAGTTGCGCTCCAAATTTCTCGTTCTCCATCGCATGGCCCGCAACATTGGCGATCCCAATGTCATGACGAGCGCGCAGTTCGAGACCTTCGCCAAACTCTCGGTCTCGATGCCGGAGACCTTCAACACGATTTTTGTGGCCGCGCCCGATGGCCGCATGCTCTACGACTCGACGTTCCCCGACACCCCCATCAACGTTGCCGACCGGGACTATTTCCGAGAGGTGCTCGCGGGCGCGCCGCAAGCGGCGTCGAGCGTGATTGCCGGCAAGATCACGCGCTCGCCCGGCGTGGTCCTCGCCGTGCCGGTGACGGACGCGCGCGGCAAGGTGATCGCCGTGGTCGGCGGTGCGGTCAATCTGCTGCGGCAGAACTTCATCGTCGATCTGGCGAGCAGCCGTGTGGGCGAGACCGGTCGCTACTGTCTGATCACTGCCGAAAGTCCCCCACGCTACGTCATTCAGGCGGACGTCACCAAGATTCTGACGACGGTCGGTCCTTCGCAGACGCTATGCGGTGTGCGCGATGCCGGCTCCAACGACCTGGTCCACATGATCCCGCTGGTTGCGCGCGCCCCGATGACGACGACCGGTTGGTTCGTTGTGGCGGTGCTTCCCGGCGCAGAGGCGTTCAGTCCGATTTCGCGCGTGCGTCGTCAGGTCGTCTTGCTGGCGATTGCCGCCATCGGCATCGCGGCACTCGTGATGTGGTGGGTGACGCGCCGCTTGCTACGCCCGCTCGACACGCTGCGCGATCTGGTGCAAAGAAGCGCGGGCGACATGCGTGCGGTGCAGTCGCTGCCCGTGCAGCGAGCCGATGAAATCGGCGCGCTGGCCAACACGTTTCGCAGCATGATGGAGCAACTGAGCGACCGGACCGAAGCGCTCGAGATGTCGCGCGAGGCGGCCCGTGCGAACGTGCGTCGCATGCAGGAAGTGGCGGATCGCGTGCCGTATCTTGTGGCGTTTCTCGACGGGGACGAACGCTTCGCGTTCGTGAACCGGGCGTGCGAAGTCCGGATGCGACGCCCGCGTGAGCGCATTCTCGGGGCAACGGCCCGCGAGTTGCTGGGTCCGTCCCTGTATCGCGAGTTCGCCCCGCATCTCGCGCGCGCGATGGCGGGGGAGGCCGCAACCTTCGTCTGGGATTTTGGCGAAGACGCCGCCTACCGGTGTTTCGAGGTGAGCTATCAGCCCGAGTGGGCGTCGCATAACGTGCTGGCCGGCGTTCACGTATTCGTGCGCGACATTACCGTCGAGCGCTCGAACGAGCGGCGCTGGCGGCGCGAGTCGCACACGGACCATCTCACCGGATTGCTCAATCGCAAAGGCTTCGATCAGGCATTGTCCGGCGCGGTGCGTCGCGCACGCGAAGGCGCGGGCGCACAGGCCCTCCTGTTCGTCGACCTGGATCGCTTCAAGCTGGTCAACGATACGTGGGGTCATGCGCTTGGCGATGAATTGCTGCGACGTCTGGCCAAGCGACTGATCGCGAGCGTGCGTGAGGGCGATGTGATTGCCCGCTTCGGTGGCGACGAATTCGCGGTGATCATGCGTGACATTCAGGATCTGCTCGATGTGGAGCGTACGGCCATGGCGATTCTCGACGCCGCCTCGCGTCCGATGATGCTCTCCGTCGGCGAGGTGTCCGTCGGGGCGTGCGTCGGGGTGGCGATCGTCGCAAGCGGCGAAGACAGGACGCCCGACATGCTGTTCGAGGCGGCGGACCGTGCGCTGTACGACGCCAAGCACGGTGGGCGCGGGCGCTTCGTGCTGAGCGAGGGCGCTGCGGATCCTTCCGCCAGATCCTCTGCTGTCGGTAACGCAAGGCGCCTTCAGTAAGCGGGCGCTCACCGGGGTGGCGTGCGTTCGCGGTGGCACGCCCGATGGAGCCGGCTGCGGCGCGTCTGACACCGAGCCCCGTCCCCCATTGCCACGATTTCTCGCTGGGTCGGCGGCTATTAGCCGCAACCAATCGAAACGCAGCCGCGATCATCTTCCCCGAAGATACGAGCACACATTGTCAGGCGCACAATGGTCGACGCCTGTCGTTGGCGACGCGCCGTTTTCCGTCTCGCCGATGGGGCAGGTGCCGAAGTCTTCTCAAAGGAGGTACGCATGAAACTGGAAGGCGGACGAGGCCGTGCAGTCACGCGGGCGGCTTCCGACGCAGGGTGGCGCAACGGAGGTCGCGCAAGTGAAGGGAAGCGCCATGATCCACCGCGTGCATCGCATCGGGAGCCGCGCGAGCCGCGCACCGATGCTCACAACGACGGGGCGAGACATCGCAACCTGTCGGCGCGTGAGAATGAAGTGTTTCACATGCTGGTCGACGGCCTGGCCGTCAACGAGGTCGCCCACGCGCTGCACCTGAGCGGGCGGACGGTCGAGTCTCACGTTGCGCATATTCTGCATAAGCTCGCGCTCGGCGACAGCGCGGAACTGATCGGCTACGCCGTGAGGCATGGGCTGATCGACGAAGGGGGCGAGGGCGTCGTCTGAGATGTCTTGCGGGCATTTTCAGCGCGAGCGGGTCCTCACATTTCGGTTCAATCCGGCACGTCGCCAGGGGGCATTCCGATCGTGGCGACGTGTCCGTCACAGGCCCGCGTGCGTGCGGTGCCCGGTTCTGTATCCCGCATGCCATTCGCGCGGCCCGTCCCGAAAAATTCCGAATGACCTTGCCGATGGGGCCGGTGCGCATTGAAGGCCGACGCGATCGCGCAGTCGGTGATAAGGTACCGGCTCGACAACATTTTCATGGTGGCGAGCGCCCGCATTTCGTTGGCATCGCCATCACGATCCCAACGAAATGCGCGCGGCGCTGCGTGAAGGCGTCGACGTCGCCGCGAGAACCGATAACCGAGGACAGACACGATGAAGGCCATCGAGATTACCCAGTACGGCGCCCCTGAAGTGCTCAAGCTCACCGAACGGGCGCGTCCCGAACTCAAGCCGGGCGAAGTGCTCATCAAGGTAAGCGCGTCGGGCGTGAATCGCCCGGATGTGCTTCAGCGCATCGGTCAATATCCTGTGCCGCCGGGCGCCTCGGATCTGCCGGGGCTCGAAGTGGCGGGCGAGATCGTCGAAGGGGCGCTCGACGGCGCCGACAATCGCTGGGGTCTGAAGATCGGTTCGCGTGTGTGCGCGCTCGTTCAGGGCGGCGGCTATGCCGAGTATTGCACCGCGCCGCTCGCGCAGGTGTTGCCGGTGCCGCAGGGGCTGTCCGACGTGGAAGCGGCCTCGCTGCCCGAAACATTCTTCACCGTCTGGAGCAATGTGTTCGACCGGGCGCGCCTGGGTGAGACAGAGTCGGGCGAGAAGGAAACCCTGCTGGTGCAGGGCGGCACGAGCGGTATCGGCGTGACGGCCATTCAACTGGCCACGGCGCTGGGGCACCGCGTGTTCGCAACGGCCGGCTCGGAAGACAAGGCGCGCGCCTGCGAGGCGCTGGGTGCTGAGCGCGGCATCAATTATCGGACCGAAGACTTCGTCGCCGTGACGAAGGAACTCACCAGGGATCGCGGCGTGGATGTCGTGCTCGACATGGTGGGCGGCGACTATTTGCCGCGTGAAGTGCAGGCGCTCGCGTTCGACGGGCGCATTGCGATCATCGCGCTGCTCGGCGGCAGCAAGGCAACGCTGGACATGGGGGCGCTGCTGCGCCGCCGCCTCACGGTCACGGGCTCCACGCTGCGCCCGCGCTCCGTGGCGTTCAAGGCGGCCATCGCGCAGAACCTGCATGACAAGGTCTGGCCGCTGTTTGCCGCCGGCAAGATTCGTCCGGTGATTTATCAGACGTTCCCGGCCGAGCAGGCGGACAAAGCCCACGCGTTGATGGAAACGAGCACGCACGTCGGCAAGATCGTGCTGACCTGGTAAGCGCGCATTCCGGGATTTGCAGGGCCACGCCGCGTGAAATCGTCGTTTCATGCGGCTTTGCTCGGTGCAAAGTCGCCGAAATTGACCCCCATGCCCCGGACGCACTAGAATGAGAGGTTTTTCGTCCATACGCATTGGGGGATAAGGCGTGACAACTGGTACCGCAGCTTCGGCTCGCACCATCAGCCGAAAGGCTGGCAAGCTCGTCGTGGGCAATTGGAAACTGCATGGCAGTCTGGCCGGCAATGAGGCGCTGCTGGGCGACCTGCTGGCGTCGCCTGTGCTGAGCGCACCGGGCGTGACCGCGGCCGTTTGTGTGCCGTTCCCCTATCTCGCGCAATGTCAGGCCCGCCTCTCGGGGCAGGTGTTGGGCTACGGTGCGCAGGATGTCTCGGCGCAAGTGAATGGCGCATTCACCGGTGAAGTTGCCGCGCAGATGATTGCGGAGTTCGGCGCGCGATTCGTGATCGTGGGTCACTCGGAGCGCCGTGCTTATCACGCAGAGACCGATGCGGGCGTGGCGGCGAAGACGCTGCGCGTGCTCGAAGCCGGCATGACGCCGATCGTGTGTATCGGTGAAACGCTCGCCGAACGTGAGGCGGGCGAGACGATGGCGGTGGTTTCGCGTCAGCTCGATGCGGTCCTCGCTGCGCTGACGGTCGAGCAGGCTGCGCAGATCGTCGTGGCTTACGAGCCTGTGTGGGCGATCGGCACAGGCAAGACGGCAACGTCGGCCCAGGCGCAGGAAGTGCACGCCCATCTGCGTTCGCTGCTGCGTGCGAAGGGCGAGGCGGTGGCGGATGTGGCGGTGTTGTACGGCGGCAGTGTGAAGCCGGACAACGCGGCGGAATTGTTCTCGATGGCGGACGTCGACGGTGGTCTGATCGGCGGGGCGGCATTGAAGGCGGTCGATTTTCTGGCGATTTGCGAGGCGGGCCTGTCGCGCTGACGCCAATGCCGTTTGCTGTAACGGCGTGAAATAAGTCATGACGCAGTGCATCAAATTCGCTGCGAATTGGATTCTTCTATACGGGTGATGAGATGGGGTTGTTGAAAACGTTGTTGATCGTGGTGCAGGTGCTTTCCGCGCTGGGCATCATCGGTCTGGTGTTGTTGCAGCATGGCAAGGGCGCCGACATGGGGGCGGCATTCGGCAGCGGTTCTTCGGGGAGTCTTTTCGGTGCTTCGGGGTCTGCCAACTTCCTCTCGCGCACCACGGCTGCGCTGGCCGCCGTGTTCTTCGTGACCACGCTGGGCTTGACTTACCTCGGTTCGTACAAGCCGGCATCAAACATCGGTGTCCTTGGTAATTTGCCTGCGGCGACGGCGCCTGCGGCAGGGTCTGCGCCTGCTGCTGCCAGTGCTGCGGCGCCGGCGTCGGCAGCGAATCCGCAGGACGTCCCGAAGTAACGCGGAAGTCACGCGGCACACGTCTGTGACAAGTAATACGTTGTAAAGAAAGTTGAAAAAAAATCGAGTTGTGCATTGAACAAAATGCTGAAGAGCGCTACTATAGCGGTCTTGAAGCGATTCGTAAGTGACAGCGGATTGCAGACTATGAATGCCGACGTGGTGAAATTGGTAGACACGCTATCTTGAGGGGGTAGTGGCGAAAGCTGTGCGAGTTCGAGTCTCGCCGTCGGCACCACAGTTCTACGATGCCAGCCTTGCGTTTATGCTTTGGCTGGCATTTTATTTTGTGCTCACCGTTCATCCGCTTTCCGGTCCCCACACCATCGACGAGAGCGGTTCTTTGAACTAACCGAAAGAGGGTAGAGTTGAACCTCGGAACCTATTATCCCGTCCTGCTGTTTCTCTTGGTAGGTGGCGGTCTTGGGGCGGTCCTGATTGGCGTCGGTAAATTCCTCGGCCCCAATAATCCCGACAGCGAAAAACTCTCTCCGTACGAGTGCGGCTTCGAGGCTTTCGAAGACGCGCGCATGAAGTTTGATGTGCGCTACTATCTCGTCGCCATCCTTTTCATCCTGTTCGATCTCGAAACCGCGTTTCTGTTTCCGTGGGGTGTCGCCCTGCGCGATATCGGCTGGGTGGGCTTTATCTCCATGATGGGTTTCCTGCTTGAACTGCTCGTCGGTTTCGTTTTCCTTTGGAAGCGCGGTGCGCTCGACTGGGAATAAGACCGTCAACGTAATTGGCAGCATTGCAGAAGGATTCAGGGTAAGCATATGAGCATCGAAGGGGTTTTGCGCGAAGGGTTCGTCACCACCACGGCTGACAAACTCATCAACTGGACGCGCACGGGTTCGCTGTGGCCGATGACGTTCGGTCTCGCCTGCTGTGCCGTCGAAATGATGCACGCCGGCGCGGCGCGATACGATCTGGACCGGTTTGGCGTGGTGTTTCGCCCGAGCCCGCGTCAGTCGGACGTGATGATCGTGGCCGGCACGCTGTGCAACAAGATGGCGCCGGCGCTGCGCAAGGTGTACGACCAGATGGCCGAGCCGCGCTGGGTGATCTCCATGGGGTCGTGCGCCAACGGCGGCGGCTACTATCACTATTCCTACTCGGTGGTGCGCGGTTGCGATCGCATCGTGCCGGTCGATGTCTACGTGCCGGGCTGTCCGCCGACGGCCGAGGCGCTGGTCTACGGCATCATCCAGTTGCAGTCGAAGATCAAGCGGACTGCGACGATCGCGCGTAAATAACCGCTACCGCCCATGTCTAAACTAGAACAACTCAAGACCACCCTGCAAAACGTGCTTGGCGCCCGCGCCGAGCAGTTGGTGGAAGCCCTCGACGAGCTCACGCTCACTGTCAAGGCAAGCGACTATCTCGAAGTGGCGCGCACCCTGCGCGATCATCCCGAGCTGAAGTTCGAGCAATTGATGGACGTTGCCGGGCTCGACTATTCGGCATATGGCGATGGCGCCTACGACGGTCCGCGCTACGCCGCCGTCTCGCATCTGCTCTCGCTCACCCACAACTGGCGCCTGCGCGTGCGTGTGTTCGCACCGGAAGACGATCTGCCGGTCGTGGCGTCGCTGATCGATCTGTGGAGCTCGGCGAACTGGTTCGAGCGCGAAGCCTTCGATCTGGTTGGTATCGTATTTGAAGGTCACCCGGACCTGCGCCGTATCCTCACGGACTACGGCTTCATCGGTCACCCGTTCCGCAAGGACTTCCCGACGTCGGGCTATGTCGAGATGCGTTACGACCCGGAGCAGAAGCGAGTGATCTACCAGCCGGTGACGATCGAGCCGCGCGAAATCACGCCGCGCATCATCCGCGAAGAGCATTACGCCGGTCTGAAACATTAAGGTGGCCTTGTGGCAGACATCAAGAATTACACCCTGAACTTCGGTCCGCAGCACCCGGCAGCACACGGCGTGCTGCGTCTGGTGCTCGAGCTGGACGGCGAAGTGATCCAGCGCGCCGATCCACACATCGGCCTGTTGCACCGCGCGACCGAAAAGCTCGCCGAATCGAAGACGTTCCTTCAGTCCGTGCCGTACATGGATCGTCTCGATTATGTGTCGATGATGTGCAATGAGCACGCATACGTCATGGCGATCGAAAAGCTGCTCGGCGTGGACGTGCCGATTCGCGCACAATACATCCGTGTAATGTTCGACGAGATCACGCGCGTGCTGAACCACCTGATGTGGATCGGCTCGCACGCGCTCGACGTGGGCGCGATGGCGGTGTTCCTGTACGCCTTCCGTGAGCGCGAAGATCTGTTCGACGTGTACGAAGCCGTCTCGGGCGCCCGTATGCACGCGGCTTACTACCGTCCGGGCGGCGTGTATCGCGATCTGCCGGACACGATGCCGAAATATCGTGCGTCGAAGATTCACAACGAGCGCGCCATCAAGAAGATGAACGAAGCACGAGAAGGCTCGTTGCTCGACTTCATCGAAGATTTCGCCATTCGTTTCCCGAAGTGTGTCGACGAGTACGAAACGCTGCTCACCGACAACCGTATCTGGAAGCAGCGTCTGGTCGGTATCGGTGTGGTGTCGCCCGAGCGCGCCATGCAGCTCGGCTTCTCCGGCGCGATGCTGCGCGGTTCGGGCATTGCCTGGGACTTGCGCAAGAAGCAGCCGTACGAAGTGTACGACCGCCTGGATTTCGAGATTCCGGTGGGCAAGGAAGGCGATTGCTACGACCGTTACCTGGTGCGCGTGGAAGAAATGCGCCAGTCGGCCAGCCTGATCCGCCAGTGTGTGAAGTGGCTGCGTGCGAACCCGGGTCCGGTGATCACCGACAACCACAAGGTGGCGCCGCCCTCGCGCGTCGAGATGAAGTCGAACATGGAAGAGCTGATTCACCACTTCAAGCTCTTCACGGAAGGCTTCCACGTGCCCGCGGGCGAGACGTACGCCGCAGTCGAGCACCCGAAGGGCGAGTTCGGCATCTATCTGGTGTCGGACGGCGCGAACAAGCCGTACCGCCTCAAGATTCGTGCGCCGGGCTTTGCCCACCTTTCCGCGCTCGACGAGATGGCGAAGGGTCACATGATTGCAGACGCTGTCGCGATCATCGGAACCCAGGACATCGTGTTCGGCGAGATCGATCGCTAAATGCGCAGCGGGCGCCTCAGGCGCCCGCGAGTTTTATTCGGCAGGGTTTCGCAGGTCGATACCATTGCCGTTTCCAGTAGCCGTGCCAGTAGTGCGTGGGCAGTCGACAAAATCGGCGCGCCCGCGCTGGCACGAGCGGGGATAACGTTTTAGAAAACAGTCGGATCGGAAATGCTTTCTCCCGAAGCCCTGAAGAAAATCGACCGTGCCGTTGCCAAATACCCTGCCGAGCAGAAGCAGTCGGCGGTGATGCACGCGCTTGCCGTTGCGCAGGTCGAAAAAGGCTGGTTGTCGCCCGAAGTGATGCAATTCGTGGCGGACTACCTCGAAATGCCCGCCGTCGCGGTGCAAGAGGTCGCAACCTTCTACACCATGTTCAACACGAGCCCGGTGGGCAAGTTCAAGTTGACCGTGTGCACGAACCTGCCTTGCCAGCTCACGCGCGGCGAAGAAATGGCCAAGTACCTGAAGGAGAAGCTGGGCGTCGAGTATGGCGATATCACGCCCGACGGCCTCTTCACGGTCAAGGAAGGCGAGTGCATGGGCGCTTGCGGCGATGCTCCCGTCATGCTGGTGAACAACCATCGCATGTGCGGCTTCATGAACGAAGAAAAGGTCGACGCGCTCCTCGATGAGCTCAAGGCCAAGGGCGCTGCAGGAGAGAAAGCATGACGTCGCTGCACAACCGTCACATCAAGCCCTTGATTCTTGCCGATCTGAACGGCGAGAACTGGCATCTCGAAGATTACGTCAAGCGCGGGGGGTACCAGCAGCTCGCCCGTATTCTGAAGGAAGGCATCACGCCCGAGCAGGTCATTGCAGACGTCAAGGCGTCCGGCCTGCGTGGTCGTGGAGGCGCAGGCTTCCCGACCGGGCTGAAGTGGAGCTTCATGCCGCGCGCGTTCCCGGGGCAGAAGTACCTCGTCTGTAATTCGGACGAAGGCGAACCGGGCACGTTCAAGGACCGCGACATTCTGCGCTACAACCCGCACGCGCTGATCGAAGGGATGGCCATCGGTGGTTATGCCATGGGCATCACCGTCGGCTACAACTACATCCACGGTGAAATCTACGAAGTGTACGAACGCTTCGAAGAGGCGCTGGAAGAAGCGCGCGCTGCCGGCTATCTGGGCGACAACATTCTCGGCACGGACTTCTCGTTCCAGTTGCACGCACACCATGGCTATGGCGCGTACATCTGCGGTGAAGAAACGGCATTGCTCGAGTCGCTCGAAGGCAAGAAGGGACAGCCGCGTTTCAAGCCGCCTTTCCCGGCGAGCTTTGGTCTGTACGGCAAGCCCACGACCATCAACAACACCGAAACGTTCGCTGCCGTTCCGTTCCTGCTGGCCACCGGTCCGCAGCAGTATCTGGAATTGGGCAAGCCGAACAACGGCGGCACCAAGATTTTCTCGGTGTCGGGCGACGTCGAGCTGCCGGGTAACTACGAAGTGCCGCTGGGCACGCCGTTCTCCGAATTGCTCGAACTGGCCGGCGGCATGCGCGGCGGCAAGAAGTTGAAGGCCGTGATTCCTGGCGGTTCGTCGGCACCGGTCGTGCCGGCCGGGCTGATGATGGAAACCACGATGGACTACGACAGCATCGCCAAGGCAGGTTCGATGCTGGGTTCGGGCGCCGTGATCGTCATGGACGAGACGCGCTGCATGGTGAAGTCGCTGCTGCGCCTGTCCTACTTCTACTACGAAGAATCGTGCGGTCAGTGCACGCCTTGCCGTGAAGGTACGGGCTGGCTGTGGCGCGTGGTCAATCGTATCGAGCATGGTGAAGGCCGCAAGGAAGATCTGGACCTGCTCAACTCGGTGGCCGAGAACATCATGGGCCGTACCATTTGCGCGCTGGGCGACGCCGCAGCGATGCCGGTGCGCGGCATGCTCAAACACTTCTGGGACGAGTTCGCCTACCACGTCGAGCACAAGCATTGCTTGGTCGGCGCTCACTAATCCCTTTTGACGCTTGGCATTGAACCGCTATGGTTGAAATCGAAATTGACGGCCAAAAGGTCGAGGTGCCCGAAGGCAGCATGGTGATCCAGGCTGCCAAGAAGAACGGCACCTATATTCCCCACTTCTGTTACCACAAGAAGTTGTCCATCGCTGCGAACTGCCGCATGTGCCTGGTCGAGGTCGAGAAGGCCCCGAAGGCTGTGCCGGCATGTGCTACGCCGGTGGCCAACGGCATGATCGTGCGTACGAACTCCGAGAAGGCTGTGAAGGCACAGCAATCGGTCATGGAGTTCCTGCTGATCAACCACCCGCTCGACTGCCCGATCTGCGATCAGGGCGGTGAGTGCCAACTGCAGGATCTGGCAGTCGGTTACGGCAAGTCGGCATCGCGCTATCAGGAAGAAAAGCGCGTGGTGTTCCACAAGAACGTGGGCCCGCTCATCTCGATGGAAGAGATGTCGCGCTGCATCCACTGCACCCGCTGCGTGCGCTTCGGCCAGGAAGTGGCCGGGGTCATGGAATTCGGCATGCTGGGTCGTGGCGAGCACTCGGAAATCACGTCGTTCGTCGGCAAGACGGTCGACTCCGAACTCTCGGGCAACATGATCGACCTGTGCCCGGTCGGTGCACTGACCTCGAAGCCGTTCCGCTACAGCGCCCGTACGTGGGAACTGTCGCGCCGCAAGTCGGTGAGCCCTCACGACGGCGTGGGTGCGAACCTCGTGGTGCAAGTGAAGAACAACAAGGTCATGCGCGTTGTGCCGCTCGAGAACGAAGCGATCAACGAATGCTGGATCTCGGACAAGGATCGTTTCTCGTACGAAGGTCTGAACAGCGACGAGCGCCTCACCAAGCCGATGCTCAAGCAGGGCGGTGAATGGCATGAAGTCGACTGGCAAACGGCGCTCGAGTATGTCGGCCATGGCCTGACGGACATCATCCGCGACTTCGGCGCCGACGCCGTCGCCGCGCTGGCGTCGCCGCATGCGACCGTCGAGGAACTGCATCTGCTGCAAAAGTTCGTGCGTGCACTCGGTAGCGACAACGTCGATTTCCGTCTGCGTCAGACCGACGTGTCGGGCGGCACGCAGGGTGCGCCCTGGCTCGGCCTGCCGATCGCCGAACTGGACACGCTGCAAAGCGCGCTGGTCGTCGGTTCGTTCCTGCGCAAGGATCACCCGCTGTTCGCCTCGCGTCTGCGCTCGGCCGTCAAGGCCGGTGCTCAGCTGAACCTCCTGCATGGCTCGGACGACGATCTGCTGGTGAAACTCGCCAACAAGATCATTGCCGCACCGAGCGCGTGGGTAAGCGAGCTGGCCGGTATCGCCGTGGCCGCCGCCGCTGCCAAGGGCGTTGCCGCGCCTGCGGAGCTGGCCGGTGTGAATGCCAGCGAAGCTGCCAAGGCCATCGCCGCTTCGCTCGTCAGCGGCGAGCGTCGTGCGATTCTGTTGGGCAACGCGGCAGTTCAGCATCCGCAATTCGCGCAACTGCATGCCATCGCGCAAGTGATCGCCGACCTGACCGGCGCCAAGCTCGGCTTCCTGACCGAAGGCGCCAACACGGTTGGCGGCTATGCCGTCAAGGCGACGAATGCCAAGGGCGCTGCCGCGCTGTTCGCACAGCCGCGTCAGGCTTATCTGCTGCTGAACGCCGAGCCGGAATTCGATTCGGCCGATGCGAAGCAAGCCCTCACGGCACTGGGCGCCGCGAAGATGGTCGTTTCGCTCTCGCCGTTCAAGCACGGTCTCGAATACGCCGACGTGCTGCTGCCGATCGCCCCGTTCACGGAAACGGCGGGTACGTTCATCAACGCCGAAGGTCTGCCGCAACACTTCAACGGCGTGGTGCGTGCGCTGGGTGAGACCCGCCCGGGCTGGAAGGTGCTGCGCGTGTTGGGCAACCTGCTCAAGCTGCAAGGCTTCGAACAGGACACGGCCGAACAAGTGCGCGACGAAGCGCTGGCGGGTTTCTCGGCGGCGTCGCTCGACAACCGCGCGAAGGCTGCACTGGTAGCACCGAAGGCACCGACGCAAGGTCTGGAGCGTCTGGCCGATGTGCCCATTTACGCTGCCGACGGGCTCGTGCGCCGCGCGCCGTCGCTGCAACTGACCAACGATGCCAAGGCTGCGCTGCGCGCCACGCTGCCGGCGGCGCTGTTCGACAGCCTGGGTCTCGCCAAGGGCGACGCGGTTCGCGTGCGCCAGGGCGACGCCGTGGTTACGCTGCCGGCCGCTCGCTCGGAAACGCTGCCCGCCAATGTGGTGCGCGTACCGGCAGCCACGCCGGCGTCCGCCGCGCTTGGCGCGATGTTCGGTGAAATTTCGGTGGAGAAGGCGTAAATGAGCCTGAACGAAGTCATCAATCAATACGGCACGCAATTGCTGGGCGTTGCCTGGCCGACGGTGTGGGCGCTGGTCCGCATTCTCGTCGTCGCCGTGATTCTGCTGCTGTGCGTGGCGTATCTGATTCTGTGGGAGCGCAAGCTCATCGGCTGGATGCACGTGCGTCTCGGTCCGAACCGCGTGGGCCCGGCCGGTTTGCTCCAGCCGATCGCCGACGTGTTGAAGCTGCTGCTCAAGGAAGTGATCACGCCGTCGCAGGTCAGCAAGGGCATTTACGCCATCGCGCCGGTGATGGCCGTGCTGCCCGCGTTCGCCATCTGGGCGGTGATCCCGTTCCAGCCGGGCGCTGTGCTGGCCGACGTGAACGCCGGTCTGCTTTACGCCATCGCCATTTCGTCGATCGGCGTGTACGGCGTGATTCTCGCCGGCTGGGCGTCGAACTCGAAGTACGCTTTCCTCGGCGCGATGCGCGCATCGGCCCAGATGATTTCGTATGAAATCGCGATGGGCTTTGCGCTGGTCACGGTGCTGATGACGGCCGGCTCGCTCAACCTGTCGGACATCGTCCGCTCGCAAGAGCACGGCATGTTCGCCGGCATGGGCCTGAACCTGCTGTCGTGGAACTGGCTGCCGCTGCTGCCGATGTTCGTCGTCTACTTCATCTCGGGCATTGCCGAGACGAACCGCCACCCGTTCGACGTGGTGGAAGGCGAGTCGGAAATCGTGGCCGGTCACATGATCGAATACTCGGGCATGGGCTTCGCCCTGTTCTTCCTGGCCGAGTACATCAACATGATCATCATCTCGGCGCTTGCGTCGGTGCTGTTCCTGGGTGGCTGGAGTGCGCCGTTCGGCTTCCTGTCGTTCATCCCGGGCGTGTTCTGGCTGGCGTTCAAGGTGTTCCTGCTGCTGTCGGTGTTCATCTGGGTGCGTGCGACGTTCCCGCGCTACCGCTACGACCAGATCATGCGTCTGGGCTGGAAGGTGTTCCTGCCGTTGACGATCCTCTGGGTGATCGTGGTTGGGGGCTGGATCATGTCGCCCTGGAACATCTGGGGCTGAGGCGAACGGAGTAGAGGAATCCCATGGTAAGGGCAATCAAGGACTTTTTCGGCAGTTTCCTGTTGTTGGAACTGCTCAAGGGCATGGCGCTCACGGGGCGCTACACGTTCGCACGCAAGGTGACGGTGCAGTTTCCGGAAGAGAAGACGCCGCTGTCGCCGCGTTTTCGCGGTCTGCATGCGCTGCGTCGTTATCCCAACGGCGAAGAGCGTTGCATCGCCTGCAAGTTGTGCGAAGCGGTGTGCCCGGCAATGGCCATCACGATCGAATCGGACGTGCGTGAAGACAACACGCGTCGTACCACGCGTTACGACATCGATCTGACCAAGTGCATTTTCTGCGGCTTCTGCGAAGAAAGCTGCCCGGTGGACTCGATCGTCGAGACGCACATTCTCGAGTATCACGGCGAGAAGCGCGGCGATCTGTACTTCACCAAGGAGATGTTGCTCGCGGTGGGCGATCGTTACGAAAACGAAATCGCGGCGGCCAAGGCGGCCGATGCGCCGTACCGTTAAAGCAGGGCAGGGCGCGGTGCATGGGTAGCGCGCCCGGTACGGCAACAGACGTTGGCTAATTCTCGGCACACCCGGTGATTATGGAATTCACAACTTTTCTTTTTTACGTGTTTGCGCTGATCCTCGTGATCTCCGGCCTCAAGGTCGTGACCTCGCGCAACCCCGTACAGTCGGCACTGTTCCTGGTGCTGGCGTTCTTCAATGCTGCGGCGATCTGGATGCTGCTCGAAGCCGAGTTTCTGGCAATCATGCTGGTGCTCGTCTACGTCGGCGCGGTGATGGTGCTGTTCCTGTTCGTGGTGATGATGATCGACATCAATCTCGACGAACTGCGTCGCGGCTTCGGCAAGTTCATTCCGCTGGCGAGTACCGTCGGCGCGATCATGATCGTCGAAGCGGCGCTCGTGCTGATGCGCGGCTACGGTGCCACGCGTGCCCCGGTCAAGGCCGTGTCGGCGCCGGACGTACCGAACACCAAGGCCCTCGGCGTGGCGCTCTACACCGATTACATCTTCGCCTTCGAAGTGGCAGGTCTGATCCTGCTGGTGGCCGTCGTGGCAGCCGTTGCGCTCACGATGCGTACCCGTAAGGACCACAAACAGACCGACCCGAGCCAGCAGGTGCGCGTGAAGAAGCGCGACCGCGTGCGTCTGGTGTCGATGCCCGCCGAAGCTCGGCAGCAATCCACCGGCACTGACAAGCCGGCGGCGGAATAAGGAGACAGCATGATGTCGTTGTCGCTAGCGCATTACCTGGTGTTGGGCGCGATTCTGTTCGCGATCAGCATTACCGGTATCTTCCTCAACCGCAGAAACGTGATTGTGCTGCTCATGGCCATCGAGCTGATGTTGCTCGCGGTCAATCTGAACTTCGTCGCGTTCTCACATTACCTGGGCGACATCGCCGGTCAGGTATTCGTGTTCTTCATTCTTACGGTGGCCGCCGCAGAAGCTGCGATCGGTCTGGCCATTCTGGTCACGCTGTTCCGTAAGCTCGAAACGGTCAACGTCGAAGATCTCGACCGCCTCAAGGGTTAAAAAGCGAACGCTGTTATGGCATCCACATTGAATCCCAACCTGCTGCTCGCGATTCCGCTGGCGCCGCTTGTCGGCTCCATGATTGCCGGCCTGTTCGGCAAGCAAGTCGGACGCGCGGGCGCCCACACGGTCACGATCCTCGGCGTGCTGGTCGCGTTTGTCCTGTCGGTCATGACCTTCATCGACGTGTTGAACGGGGCGAGCTTCAACGCCACGGTCTACGAATGGGCGCGCATCGGCGAGCTCAAGCTCGAGATCGGTTTCCTCGTCGACACGCTCACCGTCACGATGATGTGCGTGGTCACCTCCGTGTCGCTGATGGTGCACATCTACACCATCGGCTACATGGCGGAAGATCCTGGCTACCAGCGCTTCTTCTCCTACATCTCGCTGTTCACGTTCTCGATGTTGATGCTCGTGATGAGCAACAACTTCCTGCAACTGTTCTTCGGCTGGGAAGCGGTGGGTCTGGTCTCGTACCTGCTGATCGGTTTCTGGTACACGCGTCCGACCGCGATCTACGCCAACATGAAGGCATTCCTGGTCAACCGTGTCGGCGACTTCGGCTTCCTGCTCGGTATCGGCCTGCTGCTCGCCTTCACCGGCACGCTGAACTACGGCGAAGTGTTCGCCAAGGCCAACGATGTCGCGGCCCTGTCGTTCCCGGGCACCGACTGGCGCCTGATCACCGTGGCCTGTATCTGCCTGTTCATCGGCGCGATGGGTAAGTCGGCGCAGTTCCCGCTTCACGTCTGGCTGCCGGACTCGATGGAAGGCCCGACCCCGATCTCGGCGCTGATTCACGCCGCAACGATGGTGACGGCCGGTATCTTCATGGTGAGCCGCATGTCGCCGCTGTTCGAACTGTCGGACACTGCGCTGTCGTTCATCACGATCATCGGTGCGATCACGGCGCTGTTCATGGGCTTCCTGGGCATGATCCAGAACGACATCAAGCGTGTCGTGGCCTATTCGACGCTCTCGCAGCTCGGTTACATGACGGTCGCGCTCGGCGTGTCGGCCTACCCGGTCGCCATCTTCCACCTGATGACGCACGCGTTCTTCAAGGCGCTGCTGTTCCTCGGCGCAGGCTCGGTCATCATCGGCATGCATCACGATCAGGACATGCGCAACATGGGCGGCCTGTGGAAGTACATGCCGATCACGTGGATCACGTCGCTGCTGGGCTCGCTCGCCCTGATCGGCACGCCGTTCTTCTCGGGTTTCTATTCGAAGGACTCGATCATCGAAGCGGTGGCTGCCTCGCATCTGCCGGGTTCGGGCTTCGCCTACTTCGCAGTGGTCGCCAGCGTGTTCGTCACGGCGTTCTACTCGTTCCGTATGTACTTCCTGGTCTTCCACGGCAAGGAGCGTTTCGGTCAGGCCCATGCGCATGATCATCACGATGCGCACCACGAGGAAGAAGAGGATTCGCACGACGAGCACCACGGTCTGGCCCCGGGCCAGAAGCCGCACGAGTCGCCGGCTGTCGTCACGATTCCGCTGATCCTGCTGGCGATTCCGTCGGTCATCATCGGTGCCATTGCGATCGCCCCGATGCTCTTCGGCGAGTTCTTCAAGCAGGGCGTGGCGTTCAAGGACGTGATCTTCATCGGCGAAAATCACCCGGCGATGGAAGAGCTCGGCCACGAGTTCCACGGCTGGGTGGCGATGGCGCTGCACTCGTTCGGCACGCTGCCGATCGCGCTGTCGGCGCTGGGCATCATCCTGGCAGCGTTCTTCTACCTCAAGCGCCCGGATATTCCGGAAGCGCTGAAGAACAGGTTCTCGGGCGTCTACAAGCTGCTCGATAACAAGTACTACATGGACAAGATCAACGAAGTGGTCTTCGCCAAGGGCGCGCTCAAGATTGGCCGCGGCCTGTGGAAGGCGGGCGATCAGGGCCTGATCGACGGCGCGCTCGTGAATGGCAGCGCACGTCTGGTGGGCTGGTTCGCCGGCGTCATCCGCTTCGTCCAATCCGGTTACATCTATCACTACGCGTTCGCCATGATCATCGGCATGCTCGGGCTCCTGACGCTGTTTGTGACGTTGAACGGCAAGTAACAGGGGGAGCCAATAACAATGCAATCGCTACCGCTTCTGAGTCTGGCCATCTGGCTGCCCATCATCTCGGGGATCGTCGTCCTCGCGGTGGGCAACGACCGCAATCCGGGCGGCGCACGCGCGCTGTCGCTCATCGGTTCGCTGCTGAGCTTCCTGGTCACGCTGCCGCTGATCTCGAATTTCGACGCCAAAGCGTCTGCGTTCCAGTTCGTCGAGAAATCGAGCTGGATCGAACGCTTCCACATCAACTACTTCCTCGGCATCGACGGCATTTCGCTGTGGCTGGTCGTGCTCACGGCGCTCATCACGGTGATCGTGGTGATCGCGGGCTGGGAAGTGATCACGGAGCGTGTGGCGCAGTACATGGCCGCCTTCCTGATCCTCTCGGGCCTGATGATCGGCGTGTTCTCGGCGCAAGACGGCATGCTGTTCTACGTGTTCTTCGAAGCCACGCTGATCCCGATGTATCTGATCATCGGTGTGTGGGGCGGACCGAACCGTGTGTACGCAGCGTTCAAGTTCTTCCTGTACACGCTGCTCGGCTCGCTGCTGATGCTCATCGCGCTGATCTATCTGTACAACGTGACGGGTTCGTTCACGCTGACCGACTGGTACGCCGCGAAGCTGCCGATGAACGTGCAGATACTGCTGTTCGTGGCCTTCTTCATGGCCTTCGCCGTGAAAGTGCCGATGTGGCCGGTGCACACCTGGCTGCCGGACGCGCACGTGGAAGCGCCGACGGGCGGCTCGGTCGTTCTGGCGGCGATCATGCTCAAGCTCGGCGCCTATGGCTTCCTGCGCTTCTCGCTGCCGATCGCACCGGACGCCAGCCATTACCTGTCGGGTCTGATGGTGGCGCTCGCGCTGATCGCCATCGTCTACATCGGTCTCGTGGCACTGGTGCAGACCGACATGAAGAAGCTGGTGGCCTATTCGTCGATTGCTCACATGGGCTTCGCGATCCTCGGCTTTTTCATGTTCAGCGAAATCGGCATGCAGGGCGCGATGGTGCAGATGATCTCGCACGGTTTCGTCTCGGGCGCCATGTTCCTGTGTATCGGCGTGCTGTATGACCGCATGCATTCGCGCAACATCGCCGACTACGGCGGTGTCGTGAACACGATGCCGAAGTTCGCCGCGTTCCTCATGCTGTTCGCAATGGCCAACAGCGGTCTGCCGGCAACGTCGGGTTTCGTGGGGGAATTCCTGGTGATTCTCGGTGCCGTGAAGCTGAACTTCTGGGTGGGCCTGCTGGCTGCGACCTCGCTGATCACCGGCGCTGCGTATTCGCTGTGGATGTACAAGCGTGTGATTTTCGGCGCGATCGCCAACGATCACGTGCGCGAACTGGTGGATATCAACAAGCGCGAGTTCTTCATGCTGGCGGTACTGGCAGCGCTCACGCTGTTCATGGGTATCTATCCGAAGCCCTTTACGGACCTGATGCACACCTCCGTGGTTAACCTCCTCGCCCACGTGGCGCAGACCAAGCTGCCGTAATCGGGGAGGACATCTAGATCATGCAAAACATTAATCTGCTGCCTGCATTGCCGGAGGCCATCCTGCTGCTCATGATCCTCGTGATCATGATGTGCGACGCGTTCCTCGGCCAGACGCGCAAGCTCAACTACGTGCTGGCGCTCATCACGTCGGCTGTCGTTTCCGTGCTGTGGGCGTGCAACGCCGGGGACTCGACGTCGCATTACCTGTTCGGCAACGTGTTCATCGCCGACCCGATGTCGAACCTGCTCAAGGCCTTCGGTGGCCTGGCAACGTTCGTCACCTTCATCTACGGCCAGAAGTATCTGGAAGCGCGCGGCCTCGCCCGTGGCGACTTCTACGTCCTCAGCCTGTTCTCGCTGCTCGGCCTGTCGGTGATGATCTCCGGCAACAGCTTCCTGACGCTCTATCTGGGTCTGGAACTGATGTCGCTGTCGCTGTACGCCCTGGCTGCCGTGTGGCGCGACTCGACGAATGCGACCGAGTCGGCCATGAAGTACTACGTGCTGGGCGCGCTCGCGTCGGGCTTCCTGCTGTACGGCATGTCGATGATGTACGGTGCAACCGGTTCGCTCGAACTCGCGAAGGTCTTCGAAGTGATCGCCTCGGGCGCCGTGAACAAGATCGTGCTGGTGTTCGGCGTGGTGTTCGTGGTGGCCGGTCTGGCGTTCAAGCTGGGGGCCGCGCCGTTCCACATGTGGGTGCCGGACGTCTATCAGGGCGCGCCGACCCCGGTGACGCTGCTCATCGGCGGTGCACCGAAGCTGGGCGCCTTTGCACTGCTGCTGCGCTTGCTCGTCGAAGGCATGTTGCCGCTGGCGATCGACTGGCAACAGATGCTGATCATCCTGGCAGTGCTCTCGCTGGTGATCGGTAACCTGACGGCCATCGTGCAGACCAACGTCAAGCGTCTGCTGGCTTACTCGACGATCTCGCATATGGGCTTCGTGCTGCTGGGCATGCTCTCGGGCGTGGTGGGCGGCAAGATCGACGGTATCGCCGACGCCTACGGCTCGTCGCTGTTCTACAGCGTGATCTACCTGCTGACCACGCTGGGCACGTTCGGTATCGTGCTGCTGCTCTCGCGTCAGGGCTTCGAGGCCGAGAACCTCTCGGACCTGAAGGGTCTGAACCAGCGTAGCCCGTGGTTCGCGTTCGTCATGCTGATGCTGATGTTCTCGCTGGCCGGCATTCCGCCGCTCGCCGGGTTCTACGCCAAGCTGGCCGTGCTGCAAGCGGTCGTGAACGCCGGTATGGTGTGGCTGGCTGTGGTGGCCGTGATCGCTTCGCTGATCGGTGCGTTCTACTACCTGCGTGTCGTGAAGCTGATGTACTTCGACAAGGCCGAAGACACCAACGCGCTGCAAGGTGGCGGCGCCATGCGCTTCGTCCTGTCGATCAACGGTCTGGCCATGCTCTATCTGGGCCTGATGCCGGGGTCGCTGATGGACTGGTGCCTGCGCACGATCAAGCTGACGCTGGCGAGTTGATTCGTCCAGCCTGAGGCGATACGGAAGCACGGTAATACGGAAATAGGGAAGGAGAGTCGAACGATGGGCATGTCGGCAGGAGGAACGCTGGTGATTCTGCTGGCCGTGCTGGGCGCGAACCTGCCGTTCGTGAACCAGCGGTTGATCGGCCTTCTCCCACGCAAGGCGGCGGTCAAGCCGTTGTGGCTGCGTCTGATCGAGATGGTGGTGGCGTACTTCGTTGTGGGGGCGCTGGGCTACCTGATCGAGTCGGGGATCGGTAACGTGTTCTCGCAGGGTTGGGAATTCTACGCCGTGACCGCAAGCCTGTTTGTCGTGTTCGCGTTTCCGGGCTTCGTCTACCGGTATTTGTGGCGCCATCGACCGGCGGCTGCCGCGTGAGATGGATGCTTCGCAAGACGCCGCCCCGAGGGCGGCGTTTTGTATTTTGGGTTCGCCAATTTTCAGCCGTGGAGGGCTTATGACCCAACCTCAGAACGACGATCTGCACCTGATCGAGACGGGTATCGAGAGCGATACCGTCTATGAAGGCGCGTTCCTGACCATCAAGCGCGATCGTGTGCGCCTGCCCGACGGCAAGACGGCGATCCGCGAGTATACGACTCACCCCGGGGCGGTGATGGTCATTCCGCTGTTCGAAGACGCACAGGTGCTTATGGAGCGTCAATATCGTTATCCGCTCCAGCGCGTGATGACGGAGTTGCCGGCCGGCAAGCTCGACGAAGCGGAAGGCGGACTGGTGTGCGGGCAGCGCGAACTGCTCGAAGAAACCGGCTACATGGCCAGTCGCTGGGACTATCTCACGCGGATTCACCCGGTGATTTCCTATTCGACCGAGTTCATCGATATCTGGTTGGCGCGCGATCTGACGAAGGGCGAGCAGCGTCTGGACGAGGGAGAGTTTCTCGATGTCTTCAAGATGCCCGCGACGGAACTGATCCAGTGGGTGCGGGACGGACGGATCACGGACGTCAAGACGATCATCGGCGCGTTTTGGCTGGAGAAGATATTATCGGGAGTCTGGCAGCCCGGCGAACGTTCGCCGTTGCGCTGATTTCCCGTCACACGGTCATTTTTCGATCCCTGACCCCGGCGTTGGCCGGGGCGAGGACATCTACGTTGCATCATGAAGGTTTTTGATCTGCGTTGTGCCCATGAGCACACCTTCGAGGGCTGGTTCGGCTCGGAGGACGATTACCTCTCGCAGCAGGCGCGGGGGCTCGTCAGCTGCCCGGTGTGCGGCGATACGGCCATCGTGCGCACGCCGTCTGCGCCCCGGCTGAATCTGTCCGGGGCGACCGCTCGTGCGGACGCGCCGGCGACACCCGTGGGCCACGGCCCGGCGCGTGCGGATGCGCCGTCGCCGGAAGCCGCCCAGGCACAGCGTCAGTTGCAGACGCTATGGATGAAGGCGATACGGCACGTCATCGCCAATACCGAGGACGTCGGCAACAACTTCGCCGAAGAGGCTCGCAAGATTCACTATCAGGAAGCCCCGGAGCGCAACATCCGCGGTACGACGTCGCGTGAAGAAGCCGAGGCGCTCGCGGACGAGGGCATCGACATCATGTCGCTGCCGCTACCCGACGGCGTGAAGGAAACGCTGCAATAGCGATCCTGAGGCGCGCGGCGCTTCCTGGATGCCCTCAGACGCCCCCGCCAAGCGCGCTACAAGCCATTCAGGGCCCTCCAAGGCACACCACGCCCGCCACACACACACTGGGTCTCGACGGCCGGGTGGCGTCATGCATAATGCTCATCAGACGCATGCCGATTCCGATCGCGCCATGCACATCGATCACTCGCACACCGGGAGGTTGGGATGGCAACGCTTGAGTATTACTTTGAAGACTTCGCCGTCGGCGACACCTTCGATCTTGGCGAATACACGTTCACGGCGGACGAAATCGTCCATTTCGCGCGGCAGTTCGATCCGCAACCCTTTCACATCGACGAAGCCGCCGGGCGCGAGTCGCATTTCGGCGGGCTGGTGGCCAGCGGGTGGCACACGTGCAGCATCATGATGCGCATGAACGTCGACAAGTTGCTGTCGCGCTCGTCGAGCATGGGGTCACCCGGGGTCGAGCAGATCGAGTGGCTCAAGCCGGTGCGCCCCGGCGATACCGTAACGGTCACGAGCAGCACGCTCGAAGTGCGCGCCTCGAAGAGTCGTCCGGATCGCGGCATCGTGCGTCAACTGTGGACGGCGACGAATCAGCATGGTGAAGAAGTCTGCCGCTTCCGGGGCACCGGACTGTATCTGAAGCGGACTGCTCAACCGTCTGTGTAGGCCAACCGGCAGTGCCGCTCGACGTTGCAGCGCAGGAGGACGGTCGTTGCGGCGTCGGACGTATCGAGAGCGCCGTTCGCGGCGCCCGTGTGGCTACCCGCCCGAAGGCGCCGACGCCCCCTCGAACGGCCGCGTCGTCAGTGCGACAAATCGCTCACCGATGCCGACGGCGCGTCGTGCTTGACCTGCTTGATGCCGTCTTCCATCTGTTCCGCGTTGGAGAACATCTGGCTCTGACCGATGATCTCGCCGTTGCGAGCCTTGAGCACGAAGTAGGGACGGCCCGATGTCGAGGTCTTGCGCTCAAAACGGTGATCCTCGGCGGAGTTCTTCCGAACGGACTCGATGCCGTTCTGCGCGGAGGCGCGCGCTTTGTAACTCTCGGAGGAGAGAATGGTGTGGCCGCTCTCGCCCAGCAGGTGAAAGTGGAATTCACCGTTGGGGCTGCGCTTGAGTTCGAACTTGCCTGACATATGTGGATCTCCCGGATCTTCCAATGGCCAGCGGCGAGGGACTGCGAACTGCAAGGTGACGGCGGCGTTGCGCCGCGTCGGAGAATGCGCCTAGATTAGCACCGCCCGGTCTGCGGCGATACCGCACTTTGTTTCGAAGTGTAAACCACTTTGCGCGCCGCACCGCCGAAGGGCCGCCGCCATGACGACTGCCCTCCGGGGGCGACGAATCAGCGCCGCGCGTACTGCGTGGCGCCAAACAGCATCTCGCGCGCCTTGTCGTCCTGCAACGGCTTGCGGGCGTCGGCCAGTACCTTGACGCCGCGCTGGACCGCCGGACGCACCTCGATCGCCTCGAACCACTTCTGTACGTTAGGAAAGTCGGACAGCTCGACGCCCTGATTCTTCCACGAACGCAACCATGGCCAGATGGCGATGTCGGCCACCGTGTACATGTCGCCGGCAACATACGGATGGTCGCCAAGTCGCTTGTCGAGCACGCCGTACAGACGTCGCGCCTCGTTGGTGTAGCGCTTGATCGCGTAATCGATCTTCTCGGGGGCGTAGATCCGGAAGTGATGTGCCTGACCGAGCATCGGCCCGACCCCTCCCATCTGGAACATCAGCCATTGCAGCGTTTCGTATTTGCCGCGCACGTCTTCCGGGAGAAAACGGCCGGTCTTGCCCGCCAGATACAGCAGAATCGCCCCCGATTCGAACAGGGAGATCGGCTTGCCGTCCGGCCCGTCTTCGTCAACGATGGCGGGTATCTTGTTGTTCGGCGAGATGGCGAGAAATTCGTCCTTGAACTGATCGCCCGCGCCGATATCGACGGCATGGGCGTGGTACGCGAGCCCACACTCTTCGAGCATGATGTGGACCTTGTGGCCGTTGGGCGTGGCCCAGGAATAGACCTGAATCAATTTGCGGCTCCTCGTGGATCCTCGTGGATGCATCGGTCGGCAGACAGCGCTGCCGGGAAAGCTACCGGAAAAACTGCCCGGAAATTACACCACAGAACGTTTTTCCCTGCCGACCATGGGGTTGGTCGCCCGCTCGGCACCGCGCTCAGGGGCCGCGCTCCGGACCCCTCAGTACCCCTCAGTACCCCTCAGTACCCCTCAGTACGCCCATGAGGCGCGCCCATCGTGTCCCCCACCGCATATTTCGCCAGTTCCAGTTTCGCAATGGCATTGCGATGGACCTCGTCCGGGCCGTCGGCGAAGCGCAAGGTCCGGGCGCTGGCATAGGCGTACGCCAGCGGGAAGTCGCCAGACAGACCCGCCGCGCCGTGCGCCTGAATGGCCCAGTCAATCACCTGGCACGCCATGTTCGGGGCGATGGCCTTGATCATCGCGATCTCGGCGCGCGCCGCCTTGTTGCCGACCGTATCCATCATGTACGCCGCCTTGAGCGTGAGCAGCCGCGCCTGCTCTATCAGGCAGCGAGCCTCGCCGATGCGCTCGCGCGTGACACCCTGAGCGGCAACCGGCTTGCCGAACGCCACGCGCGAGAGCGTGCGCTGGCACATCAGCGAGAGTGCGCGCTCGGCCAGACCGATGAGACGCATGCAGTGATGGATCCGACCGGGGCCAAGCCGACCCTGTGCGATTTCGAAGCCCCGGCCCTCACCGAGCAGCATATTGCTCGCAGGCACGCGCACGTTGTCGAGCACGATCTCCATGTGGCCGTGCGGGGCGTCGTCGTAACCGAAGACGGTGAGCGGGCGCACGCGCGAGACGCCTTTGGCGTTGGCGGGGATCAGAATCATCGACTGCTGGGCGTGTTTCGGCGCGTCGGGGTCGGTCTTGCCCATCACGATGTATAACGCGCAGCGCGGATCGCCCGCGCCCGTCGACCACCACTTGCGACCGTTGACGACATAGTCGTCGCCGTCGCGCCGGATGCTGCACTGCACGTTGGTAGCATCGCTCGACGCCACGTCCGGCTCCGTCATCAGAAACGCCGAGCGGATTTCGCCGCGTAGCAGCGGTTCGAGCCATTGCGCTTTTTGCGCATCGGTGGCGTAGCGCTCCAGCGTCTCCATGTTGCCGGTGTCGGGCGCATTGCAGTTGAACACTTCCGGCGCCCAGGGCACCTGTCCCATGATTTCGCACAAGGGCGCATATTCGACGTTGGTGAGGCCCGCACCGCGGCCCGAGTCGGGCAGGAACAGATTCCACAGGTCCGCCTGCTGTGCGAGCGGCTTGAGACGCTCGATCACCTGGGAGGGCTGCCACGCATCGCCATGGCGGCGGGCGACTTCGATCTCCTCGAGATAACGTTGCTCGTTCGGAAAGATGTGCGCATCGAAGAACGCCGAGAGACGTTCACGCAGCGCTTCGACTTTCGGGCTGTAGCTGAAATCCATGGGGTCTCCGTTCGATGAGGTGTGGCTGTCGTGCGATGGCGCTTGCCACTAGCGCTCAGATTGTTGCGCGCGTTGCGCGTACGCCCATGCCAGCTCGGCCATCGGACGCGCGCGTCGGCCGGCGTCCATCGCTTGCTGACTCGCGGCCGTGCCGTCGCTCACGCGTTTCATGATGCCTTGCAGAATCGCCGCGATGCGAAACATGTTGTAGGCCAGATAGAAGTGCCACTGCGCGGGCGGCGCGATGCCTGTGCGCTCGCTGTAGCGGCGAATGTAGACATCTTCCGGAGGAATGCCGAGCGAGAGCCAGTCGAGGCCCGCGATGCCGCGAAACACGCCCGGGCTCACATGCCACGCCATGCAGTGATAGCTGAAGTCGGCCAGTGGATCGCCCAGGGTGGAGAGCTCCCAGTCGAGCACGGCGAGCACGCGCGGCTCGCTCGGATGGAAGATCAGGTTATCGAGGCGGAAGTCGCCATGCACGATGGTCGTGCGCTCCGGCGCTTCGGGCGTGTGCGGCGGCAGATGCGCTGGCAGCCAGTCGATGAGACGGTCCATGGCGTCGATGGGCGCTGTCTCCGAGGCGCGGTACTGCTTGCTCCACCGCGCGATCTGGCGTGCGATGTAGTCGCCCGGCTTCCCGTACGACTCGAGACCGATCGCACGATAGTCGACCCGGTGCAGCGCGGCAATGACGCGATTCATTTCGTCGTAGATGGCGCCGCGTTCGACCGGCGTCATGCCGGGCAGCGACGGGTCCCACAACACGCGTCCTTCCACGAAATCCATGACGTAGAACGCGAGTCCGATCACGCCTTCGTCCTCGCAAAGCGCGCGCATGCGGGCGACGGGGACATCGGTGGCGGCCAGGGCATGCATGACGCGATACTCGCGCTCGATGGCGTGCGCCGAGGGCAGCAGTTTTGCCGCAGGCGCCGGCTTGGTGCGAAGCACGTAGGCGGCGGTGGGCGTCGTCAGGCGATAGGTCGGATTGGATTGGCCGCCATTGAACTGCGTGATGGCGAGCGGCCCGGCGAAGCCGTCGATGTGCGCGGCGAGCCAGCGCTCGAGCGCCCCGGCATCGAAGGGCAGACGTGCACCTAATGCACGCTCGCCTGCAAACGCGGAAAAGTCCTGTACAAGCTCATCGGCCATGCTGTCTCCTGCATTTCCGGTGCTGCGTTGATCCAGACTGGTTCGTCGAGACTGATGCGTCAGATCTCGTTCTGATGCGTGGGCGCAATGCTCCGAGTGCGCTCCCGGGCGGTCGTGTGCCGTCTTAGCGCGACTACCGTGAGCGCAGAAACGACGCGAAGATCTTTTCCATGACGGTGAGTCGGTTCCCCACGTGCAACGGCTGCGGTGGCGCGAAGTTCGTGAGACGCACGACCCAGTCGTCCGGCTTGTCGCCCACGTCCAGCGCATTGATGCATGCCGGCGCCTGTGCAAGCTGGCCGAGGAAAAGACGCCCCTGCGGATGCAGGGCATGCGAGAGGATCGCGCGATTGACGCCGCCGTGCAATACGAGCAGTACGGTATCCCATGATTTGTCGGCGCGCAGTTCGGCCAGCGGCGGAATCACACGATCGAGCAACTCGCGCACCGATTCGCCGTTCAGAAAGCGTGTGGCTTCCGGCACCAGGCCGTCGAACGCGCCGAGGAACGCCTGCGCCAGGTCGGCGGGCGCGAGACCCGAGATGCTGCCGGCGCGGATCTCCTGCCAGCATGTCCACGTCTCGATGTCGACGTGTTGCCCGGTCTCGGCCAGCACGCGCTCGGCCGTCTCGCGCGTGCGCGGCAGTCCGCTCACGATCACGCGGTCGAAGCGCAGATTCTCTGCGGCGAACGCGCGCCCGGCCGCACTGGCCTGTTCGCGCCCCAGCGCGTTGAGCGACACGGTATCGGCGTCGATGGGCTTGCCGCTGTCGTCGAAATAGGTGACGTCGCCGTGGCGCATCAGGTAAATGCGTCGGCGGCCCGGCGGGGTGAACGTCAAAGGACCCGTTGCGGCGCCGGACGCGGTGCCAGGGTTATGGCCGGTGGGGTTGGAGGTGCCGGGGGAACTCATGCGGAAATTCTCCTGATCGATGCCGGGCTGTCGGCCACAACGTCGCAGATGCCAACGACCAATACCGACGACGGGTGTCTACGAAGGGGCGCTGACGACCGGGCTTCGACCGTCGGAAGTTGAGGGTCGGTGCACGCCAATGGTTCGTGTGCACCGAATGTTTTCACACGATCAGGTGTATTTTGCCGGACGTTTTTCGAGGAATGCACTGATGCCTTCCAGTCCGTCGGCGTGATGGAGCGAGGCTACGAAGTTATCGCGCTCGGCGCCGAGTTGTGAGGTCAGCGTCTGGCTCGCACCGCAGTCGATGAGCGACTTGATGCGGCCGACCGCGTTCGGCGAGAGCTGCGCCAGATCCGTCGCCCAGTTCAGGGCTTCGGCACGCGCCTGTCCCGGGGCGACCACGCGATTGACGACCCCGGCCGTGGCCAGACGTGCCGCCGACACCGGTTTGCCCTCCATCAGGATTTCCGTGGCGAGCGGGCGGGGCAGCGCCTGCGACAGGAACCAGGAGGCGCCGCCGTCGGGGGTCAGTCCCACCTTGACGTATGCCATCACGAACTTGGCGTTATCGGCCGCAACGAGCAGGTCGCATGCCAGGGCGAGGGAGAACCCGGCACCGGCAGCTGCACCCTCGACGGCCGCGATGATCGGCTTCGGGCAGGCGCGCAGCGCTTCGATCCACTCGGCCAGCGCATCGATGCTGGCGGCCTGCACCGACGGGTCCTTCTGACGATTTTCCAGCAGGCGGTTCAGGTTGCCGCCTGCGCAGAAAAAGTTGTCGGCGCCGGTGAGCACCACGGCGCGCACGGAGGCGTCGCGCTCGGCGGTCGCCAGCGCTTCGACACCGGCGGCGTACATGTCGGGGTGCAGGGCGTTGCGGGCGCCGGGATTGGACAGCGTCAGCACCAGGGTATGGTCGACGCGTTCGGCAAGCAGTTCAGCGGCCATCAGTCGGGTCTCCGGATCACTGTTCTTCGGTGAGCAGCGACACGCCAAGTTGCGCGCGACGCGTGAGCCACGGCGACGGACGATAACGCGGGTCGCCATAGAACGATTGCAGATTGCGCAACACCGTGAGCAACTGGCGCGCGCCCACGGCGTCGCCGAGCGCCAGCGGGCCCTTGGCATACCCGAGGCCGAGCGTGACCGCGCGGTCGATGTCGCCCGGCGTTGCAATACGCTGCTGCGCAATGTCCGCGCCGATATTCACGATCGTGGCGATCACGCGTTGCGCGACGAAACCGGCCGAGTCGCGGATCACGCTCACCGGTGTGCCCCCATGGGCAAAGAGCGCGTGCGCGGCGTCCCGGGCATCGCGACGGGTCACGGGCGTGGTCATGAGCGTATGACGCTTCGCGCCCGCGAGCGGCAGCAGCGTATCGATGGCGACCGTGCGGGTAGCATCCAGCCCCTGCTCCACGGCGCAGGTCGTGGCGTCCAGACCCAGCGGGGTGACGACGATGAGCGCCGTGTCCGAGGGCTTGTCGCCGTTCTCGATGGTCACGCCCGTCGCGCCGAGCAGTTCGACCACGGCGGCAAAGCCGCGCGTGTCGGCACGACTGACCCAGACGCTCGCCGGCAGGGTATCCGGCGCCGGCGCTTCGGGCGGCACTTGCTGCTTGCCGTCGACATAGCGGTAAAAGCCTTCGCCGACCTTGCGCCCGAGCAGTCCCCCGGCGAATCGTACGGCGGTGATCGGCGACGGACGAAAACGCGCTTCTTCATAAAACTGGTGATAGATCGATTCCATCACCGGATGCGAGACATCGAGTGCCGTGAGGTCGAGCAACTCGAACGTACCGAGGCGAAAGCCGGCCTGTTCGCGCAGGATGCGATCGATATCGGCGAAGCTCGCGATGCCTTCACCGGCAACGCGCAGCCCCTCGGTATTCATGCCGCGTCCGGCGTGGTTGACGATGAAGCCGGGCATGTCCTTGCAGCGCACGGCCGTGTGGCCCATGCGCTGGCCAAGCGCGAGCAGGGCGTCGCCGACTTCCGGCGCCGTGCGCAGACCGTCGATGACTTCGACCACCTTCATGAGCGGGACCGGATTGAAGAAGTGGTAACCGGCCACGCGCTCAGGACGCTCGCATGCGGCCGCAATGGCCGTAATCGACAGCGACGACGTGTTGGAGGCGAGGATCGCGTCGGCGGCCACAATGCCTTCGAGCGAGCGAAACAGGTCGCGCTTGATCTCGAGCTTCTCGATGATCGCCTCGACGACCAGTTGGCAATCGGCCAAATCTTCCAGCGCGTTGCAGGCCTGCAACCGGCCCATCGTCGCCTCGACGCTCGATGCCTCGATCTTGCCCTTCGCGGCGAGCTTGTCCAGCGTGTCGCGCAGGGCGTCCAGCGCGGCTTGTACGGCCTTCGCATTGGTGTCGTACAGCTTCACACGCAAACCGGCCTGAGCGGCGATCTGGGCGATGCCACGACCCATCGCGCCGGCGCCGACGATGCCCAGCACTTCGATGGCTTTACCGGCTGCGGCCGGGGAGGGGGACGAGGGAGATGCGGTCATTCGGAATGTCTCGAGGTTGGTGTCGATTGTCGTCGATCGGTATCGTTGTGACAGTGGTTGTGACGGGGTGCGGCATGTCGGCGCGGCTTCGACGCAAGCGCGCAAATCGGTGCTTCGACGCGCCGGGGGCGGTGCCGCGTCTTCTACGTGACACGTCATTCTATCGTCCGACCGGTCGGTCGGGAAATGAATTTCCTGACGAATGATCGTGCGATGCAAACCGATGCCCAAATCACATGGCGGCTATTGTCGCTGATCTTGCCTTGCTTGCCAGCGCTTGTTCCGCTCAGCGGTCGGCTCGACGCGTCACATCGACCGCGTGAGCGCGCATGGCGCACGGACCCGACATCGGAATTCGAGACGTTTCAAGTTGAATTCCGCTCACGGATCGTTGCGTGGTAACGGTACACTCCCGGTACCCGGCGCGCGCAAACGGGTCGCAAGCGCCGGCTCACTCACATGGGAGACATCATGTTGAAGCTGTACGGCTTTCCAGTCAGCAACTATTACAACAAGGTCAAGGTGGTGCTGTACGAGAAGGGCTTGTCCTTCGAGGAGTCCGAATCGATTCCCTGTCAGGACGAACCGGTGCTGCAATGCTCGCCGCTGGGCAAGGTGCCGTATCTGCAAACGGAGAAGGGCTTTTTGTGCGAGTCGCAGGTCATTTGCGATTTCCTTGAAGCGGCGCATCCCGCACCGGCCCTGTTTTCGGCCGATCCGTGGCGCCAGGCCAAGGAGCGCGAATTGCTCACGATGATCGAGCTGCATCTGGAGTTGGTGGTGCGCGAGGTCTACAAGCAGGCATTCTTCGGCGGAACAGTGTCGGAAGACACCCGTGAGCGTACCGAGAAGTTGCTGCGCCGCAATATCGTCGCGTTCAAGCGCATTGCGAAGTTCGCGCCGTATGTGGCGGGCGAGACCTTCACGATGGTGGACATCGCCGCCGGTATCCACTTGCCGATTCTCGGCATGGCCACGCAGGCGGTGTATGGGGAGGACTTCCTGAACGCCGAGGGCATCGACTGGAAGGCTTACGGCAAGCGGCTCTCGGAGCGCGAGTCGTTCCAGCGTATGCGCGCCGAACAGAAGGCTTACCAGCAAGCCAGGAAGGCGGGGTAATTGGCCGGGCTTCGGGACTGAGGAAATCCGAGGGGCATGCGCAGGTGAGCGTGCCCGACAATAAAAATCGGCCGCGATCCTGAGCATTGTGGCCGTTTTTTTGCTGCGTGCTGCGACAAGGCGTGAAAATCAGATCTTCGCCAGACGCGCCAGCGCTTCGCGCAGCGTGTCGTCCTGCTTGGCGAAGCAAAAGCGCACCACGCCGGACTCATGCGGCTCGTGGTAGAACGCCGAGACCGGAATGGCCGCAACGCCGATTTCTCCCGTGAGCCACAGCGCAAAGTCGGCTTCGCTCATGTCGCTGATCGCGCTGTAGTCCACACACTGGAAGTACGTGCCTTCACAGGGCAGCAGCTTGAAGCGCGTGTTCGCAAGACCTTCGCGAAACAGATCGCGCTTCTTCTGATAGAAGCCCGAGAGCGCCAGGTACGGGGCAGGGTCACGCATATAGTTGGCGAGACCGACCTGCATCGGCGTGTTGACCGTGAACACGTTGAACTGGTGCACCTTGCGGAACTCCGCCGACAGCGCGGCGGGCGCCGCGACAAAACCGACTTTCCAGCCCGTGACGTGGTACGTCTTGCCGAAGCTCGACACGATGAAGCTGCGGCGTGCGAGTTCGGGGTGGCGCGCCACGCTTTCGTGCCGCTTGCCGTCGTACACCATGTGTTCGTAGACCTCGTCCGAGATCAGCAGAATGTCGGTGCCCGCCACGATGTCGGACAACTGCGCGAGATCGCGCTCATGCCATACCGTGCCGCTCGGGTTGTGCGGCGTATTGAACAGGATGAGACGCGTGCGCGGCGTGATGGCAGCCGCCAGCTTGTCGAACGGGATGCGGAATTCCGGGGCTTCGAGCGTGATGAATACCGGCTTGCCGCCGGCCAGTTCGATTGACGGGACGTAGCTGTCATACGTCGGTTCGAACACGATCACTTCGTCACCCGGGTGCACCGTGGCCAGAATCGCGGTGAGCAACGCCTGCGTGGCGCCGGCCGTGACGGTAATTTCGGTGTTCCAGTCGTAATGCTGGCCGTAGAGCTTGCCGATCTTCTCGGCAATCGCCTGACGCAGCGCGGGCACGCCAGTCATCGGCGGGTACTGGTTATGGTCTTCGCGCATGGCGCGCGAGACGGCGTCGACGATCTTCGGATCGCACGAGAAATCGGGGAAGCCCTGACCGAGATTGACCGCCTGCTTCTCGGCAGCCAGCGCCGACATGACGGTGAAAATGGTGGTGCCGACATTCGGCAGGCGCGACGCGAGCGGCGGGGCGACCAGCGCAGGCGTGGTGGATCCAGTGTGAGGCGCGTTCATGTTGACGTGGGACGATGCAGTGACCAGGCCGACATTCTAACGCCGTCGCGCCAAGCCTGCGGACGGCGCCCGGTCACGACCGACGCATTTCGGATGCCGACAACATCGATTACCGGCGTTTTCCGATATCGCTTTCGGAATGTTGCCTTGACGATGCCCCTCACCATCGCCCGGACGGCACTGTCGCGCCGTCGTACCTGCTCACGGCGGCGACGCGGTTACCGGCCCGTGATGAGCAGTGATGTGAACGCACTTGCCGTCACGATCCGGAAGCCGAACTGGCGCGCCACACGACTGCGCAGCTTGAGCACCGCCTTGTCCTTGCTGACGAGCCAGTGCGCGTGTCCGTCGCGCGCGGCTTCCAGAAACTTCTGGTCGTCGCGGTCCCGGCAAAGCGGCAGCGGTGCGCTCGGGGCGGCGTCTTCCGGCACGACGATACGGTGGGTGTGGGTGTCGACCCAGTCGAGCGCGGCGTCGTTGTCGATCTCGCGCGCGGCGAACTGGGGGTAGGTGAGCACGATCGCGAGTTCGTCGCGACAGCGCGAGGCCATGAGTGCCGTGAGGCGGCGCTCGACGAGCGCATCGCGCACCGGTCGGGCGACCGGGTCGTCGAACACCAGCAGATCGATCCAGACGTTGGTGTCGAGCACCACGCGCGGCGGTGTGGCGAGGGCGTTGAGGTGCTCGGCGAAGGCCCGGTCAGCGGGCGTGGCAACAGCGTTTTGAAGCATTGGATAGAATGACGGTTTCTCGATAGTTTCTTGATCAAGCAGGAACGCTGCACCCCATATGATAATTGTTCTCTCGCCGGCCAAATCGCTCGACTACGAAACGCCGCCTCACGTGAGCGCCCACACCGTGCCTCAGTTCGTGGACGACGCAGCCGAACTGATCGAGGGGCTGCGCGAACTGAGCCCCGCGCAGGTCGGCTCGCTCATGAGCATCTCCGACCCGCTCGCCGCGCTCAATGCCGCACGATACGCCGAATGGTCGCCGCGCTTCGACACCACCAACGCCAAGCAGGCCGTGCTCGCCTTTAACGGCGATGTCTACGAGGGGCTGTCCGCCCGTACGCTCAACGCCACGCAGCTCGACTTCGCCCAGAAGCATCTGCGCATTCTGTCGGGACTTTACGGCGTGCTGCGTCCGCTCGATCTGCTGCAACCGTATCGTCTCGAGATGGGAACGCGTTTCGTGAACAAGCGCGGACGCGACCTTTACGCCTTCTGGGGCGAGCGCGTCACGCAGACGATCAACGCGTCGCTCGCCGAGCATCCCGAAACGCGTCGGGTGCTGGTGAATCTTGCCTCGGAGGAGTATTTCAAGGTCGTCAAACGCCGTCTGGTGCAAGCGCCGGTGATTACGCCGGTGTTCGAGGACTGGAAGGGCGGCAAGTACAAGATCATCAGCTTCTATGCCAAACGCGCTCGCGGTCTGATGGCGCGCTACGCCATCGAACGTGGTGTGACCGATGTGCAGCAACTCAAGGCCTTCGACACCGAGGGCTATGCGTTCGACGACAGCGTATCGAACGATTCGCTGTGGGTCTTCCGTCGCCGGGTGGCCTGACGTCGACCCGTTCGTCGCCCCGGACCATGTTCCGGGGCTTTTTCATTTCCGTGTGCGAGACAAGTCATGACCGTCCACATCAGCAGCAAGTTCGACAGCGGCGCGATCGAGGTGGTGAGCGCTGCGCGTGCCGACGACATTCACGTACGCATCGCGAAAGACGGCGCCGCCGAGTTTGCGCAGTGGTTCCATTTCCGGGTGCAGGGCATAGGCGGCGTGCCATGCCGTATCGTCTTCGACAACGCGGGCCAGACATCGTATCCGCGTGGCTGGGAAAACTATCGTGCGGTGGCGTCCTATGATCGGGTGACGTGGTTTCGCGTGCCGACCTCATATGATGGGCAAGTCATGACGGTTGCCTTCACCCCCGCGCACGACAGTGTCTATCTGGCGTATTTCGAACCCTATTCGGACGAGCGTCATCTGGCGCTGCTGGGTACGGCGCAGAATTCGCCGCTGGCGAGCTCGCGCTCGCTCGGCCAGAGCGTCGACGGTCGGGACATGACGTTGCTCACGGTCGGCGAACCGCGTGCCGGCAAGCGCCACATCTGGGTGATTGCGCGTCAGCATCCTGGCGAGACGATGGCCGAATGGTTCGTCGAAGGGATGCTGCGCCGGCTGCTCGGTGCCGGGGACTGGGCGGGCGATCCGCTGGCGGCGGCGCTGCTCGACGAAGCCGTGTTTTACGTGGTTCCCAACATGAACCCCGATGGTTCGGCTCGCGGCAATCTGCGCACCAATGCGACGGGGGCGAACCTCAACCGCGAATGGTTGACGCCGGACCCCGTGCGCAGCCCGGAAGTGCATCACGTGCGCGCCGCCATCGAGTCGACGGGCTGCGACATGTTCTTCGACATCCATGGCGACGAGGCGCTGCCGTACGTGTTTCTCGCCGGCAACGACGGCGTCGAGGGCGCAACGCAAGCCGTGCTTGCCCGGGAAAAGGCCTTCGGCGAACGACTGAAAGCGGCCAGCCTGGACTTCCAGGACAAGTTCGGCTATCCGCCAGGCAAGCACGGTCCGGAATCGTTCAAGCTGGCATCGAAGTGGGTCGCGCACCGCTTCGGCTGTCTGTCGCTCACGCTCGAAATGCCTTTCAAGGACAATGCCAATCGTCCCGACCCGCAATTCGGGTGGAGCGGCGCGCGAAGTGCTGCGCTTGGCGCGTCGATGCTCACGGCCATCTGGGCGCAAATGCAGGCCGATCAGGCGTGAGAGCGACGCGTCGGCAGGTCCGTCACGCAACGGCGTAGTGGCAGACGTGACAAAGCACGACGCGCAATGCGTCGTGCGTCGCTTTTTCGCCGAGCGCGCTGTTGCGATCAGTTTTTCTTTTTCGTCGTGCTCTGCTTCGCGCTGCTCGACTTCGAGGACGACGATTTTGCCGTCGACTTGCTGCCCGACGCCTTGGCCGTGGCGCCACGCTTGCCCGACTTCGCGCCGGCGTGCGACGCCTTGCCGCGCGAGGTGCGCTTGACCGGTTGCTCCACCTGCGAGAGCGGCGAGGTGTAATCGAAGCCCATCATGCGACCGTCGGCGTATCCACAGCGAATGTGGATGTTGTCCGTCTGACCGCTCGTGCGTTTGCCGACGCCATCGAGTTCGACCATCTGCGTGACATCGACGCGTTGCTTGCGATCGTCGAATGGTCCGTTCCACGGCGCGATTTTCGCGTGCTCGGGGTCGAGCGCTGTCTCGCCGTATTCGACACTCT
Organism: Pandoraea vervacti; assembly: GCF_000934605.2. Lineage (NCBI taxonomy): Bacteria > Pseudomonadati > Pseudomonadota > Betaproteobacteria > Burkholderiales > Burkholderiaceae > Pandoraea > Pandoraea vervacti. Next base: position 2,047,864 of record NZ_CP010897.2, read on the forward strand.
CGTAGCCCGGTAGCGTTGCGACAACGAAGCTCGCGTGAGCGGCGCAATCGGCCACCAGCGGCTCCGCGTGACGGGTGTTGATGAATTGCTCGACCAGCGTGCGATGCTGCTCGAGCGTGAACGCCTGAGCCGGGACCACGAAGGCCGACAGGCTGAGCGGCGCAGCGACGGCGGCGACGCCTGCAATTCCGGCGACCTGGCGCACGGCTCGCATCACGACGCCTGCGGCGCGTTGAAAAAATCGTTTCGACATTGCTTGACGTATTCTCGGGGGCGTAAGGACCGCTCGCATGAAGCGGCCCTGAGCATTGCAGAGCAATGCGGGCATTCGGCACGTAGCATGTATTCGATGCGTTGCCGATCATGCACCGCTCGCGAAGAAGCTTGACCGCATTTTGAAAGACAGCGGTGAAGCGGCATCCATCTTAACCGAAAAAATACCGCTCAAGCCCGCTGGATAAGCCTCGGGCACCGCGCCGCGCCTTGATTGACCTTGGCGAACGTTGGCCGAACCTTATGGCGCGCTACAATGCGGGCCTGTCCGCGCGACGAGGCGCCGCAGTGCTCGTTCGCATTTTCGCGCACACCGCAGCCGATCGACGGTGTCGGCGTCACGGTTTGTGTCCTTCGCCGTGGCGCGCTGCGTCGCCGGGCTCCACGATTTCATTATTTGGCATGTTCGCAAATTCACGCACGGTCGCCAGTGCGCAAACCGGCCCGCACGACAAGCTTGCGGCGCTCGTCGAGCGCCATCGCGCCGCCCCGTTTCGCAAACCGCTCGCTGCCTACAGCGCTGCGGCGTTCGATGCCGCTGTCGCTGCCTGGCGCAATGCCGGCTCGGCGCCCCTGATCATCGATGCCGGGTGCGGTGTGGGCGAGAGCACGCTGCGCCTGGCGAGCCAGTGTCCCGATCACTTCGTTATCGGCATCGACCAGTCCGAGAGCCGTATCGTGCGAGGCAAGGATTGGTGGGAGGGAAGCTGGCCCGAGAATTTCGTCTGGGTGCGCGCCGATCTCGTCGACTTCTGGCGTCAACTTCACGCCGCAAGCATTCGCCCGGCACGTCATTACGTCCTGTATCCGAACCCATGGCCGAAGATCGGCCAATTGGCGCGTCGATGGCACGCCCATGCCGTGTTTCCCACCGTGGTCGCACTGGGCGGAGTGCTGGAATGCCGTAGCAACTGGGCGACCTACATCGACGAATTTGCGCTGGCCGTCGAGTGGCTCAGTGGCGTGCGAGCGCATGTCGAGGCATGGGCGCCGCAGGATGGCACCGTGCCGATGACACCGTTCGAGCGCAAGTATCTCGCGTCGGGGCATGGGCTGCATCGCTGTGTGGCGACGTTGTCACCGGCATTGCCGCTGCCGCCTCCACTGGCTTGACCTGGCTATTACGGTGGCATTGCGGTGATGTCGCACTGACGTTGACCGCCACCCCGGGCGTATGCCAAAAACGAATCGGCCATGCACATCATCTGCATGGCCGATCTTGTTTTCGAGGCTTGCGGCGTGCGTGTCGAAGACGACGCACGCGCGCCCGGTTGCCGGGCCGCGATCAGTGGAAGTGCGGACGGCTCGGTTCGGCGTCTTCCGGCATTTCCGCATGCACGACTTCGCCCACGGGGTCCGGATACAGCGGCACGCCGCAGTCGTCGCAGTACTCGGGGTCGAAACGTCCCGGATGCTTGCGGATGTCGCTCACGCCACAGGCCTTGAGCAGATCGGTGACTTCGTCGAGCGCGCCGCCTTCGACTTCGCCATTCTCGCGACCGTAGAGCGGCCATACGACGCCGTAAATCACGTCGTTGCTGCCGCGCTGCGTGAAGCCGATGCGGTATTCGTCGATATTCTGCTCACCAAACCCGGCCACGACCGCGCGCAGTTCCTGCGGCGTCAGCGAGAGCACGTCTTCCAGATACCGCAGCGCGGTGCGGATCGTGTGCGGGCGAATGCGTTCGTCGGCCTCGCGGCAACTCGCATAGTAGGCGTCGGGCAGCAGGCACTCGATTTCACAGCCCGGCAGCAAGGCGTTCAGGTTCGGCCCGCCTTGCGCAGACCAGGCCTCCTGGCATTGACCGCGCTCGGCGTGGCGTGGACCGTCTTCCTGCCAACGGAACATCGGCGCGCCCTTGGGGACCGTCACCGCTGCGAGCAGGAAGCGCGGATCGGCGAGGATCGGCGCGGTCTCCGGCAGATCGCTGCCGGGCTGCTTAACGTCGGCGTTGCTCACGGCGGCCTGCACGAGCTGTTGCGTGACCTTCCACGATTCGCAATGCGTACGCGGGAGCTGGTCGATGCTGTAGAGGTACGGGGAGAGCGCCACGCGCGCCGATTCGGCCAGCACGTGGGCGTGCAGATGCGCGCGCACCGGCATCAGGGCATCGGCTTTTACCGGACCCGAGGGAATCGCGTAGCGTGTCCACGCGAGAATGGGAATGGCAACGAGCAAACCGTCCCAGACCTGATTGTCGGCGTCGGGTTCGGCGGATTCGCTTTGCGACTCGATCAGGTCGGCGAGGGCGCCATAGGCTTCGCTATGGTTGGCCTGAAGATGGTCCAGGGCGGCGTCGATGGCCGGCTGGTTGCCCGTGCGCAGCACGCGCGTGAGCAGCGTGTCGAGCTGGGCTTCCCAGAAACGGTCTTCGATGCGGCTTCCCGAGGCAGCCAGCGCGAGCGCGTGGCCGACCAGCTTTTCGGCGTCGGGAGTCAGTCGTTTGGCGGTGCGTGAGCGCATAGTTATGCAAAGCAGAAACACATGAACTCACGATTGTACGGCATGCGTGGACGCGATAGACGCGACGCCGTCACCAATCGCGCCGACGCCTGCCGCCCGGGCACTCGCGCACGACCACCGCGCCGACACCCACGGTGCGGCACGACGCCACTGTGCGCCCATGCCGCAGCAGGGGACAGCGTCGAGCGCCATTGGTGTCGAATCAGAAATCGAAGGCGAGATTCGCCGGGGCGGACAGGCGTGTGTGGCGCGTGGTGGGGGCGCTGGCGCCGGGTACGCAGGGCAGCGCGGCGCCTTCAAGCGAGAGCAGGGTGAGCTTGCGCTCCAGGCCGCCCGCGTAGCCTGTCAGCGTGCCGTTCGCACCGATCACGCGGTGACACGGCACGATGATCGATATCGGATTTCGCCCGTTGGCCGCCCCGACCGCCCGGGACTTGTTCGCGTCGCCAAGCGCGTGCGCAAGATCGCCGTAGCTGCGTGTTTCGCCAAAAGGGATGCGGCGCAGTTCGTCCCAGACGCTTTTCTGGAACGGCGTGCCTTGCGGCGCGAGATCCAGCTCGAAAAGGCGTCGGCCGTCGTGAAAATATTCGTCGAGCTGTTGTCTGGCGGCGCGCAACACGGCGAGGCCGTCACCGTCGCGACGCGCCTGCTCGTCCGGCGGGAAATACTTCTGATGCGAGAAATACACGCCGGTAAGCGCCTCGCCGTTGGCGACGAGCAGCATCTGGCCAAGCGGGCTCTCGAAATACGTTTCGTAACGCGTCTGGTCGCGCGTGCCGAGGGCGGCGGATGTCGTACGGGTCATGCAAAAACCTCTTGCAAAGTCTCTACCGGCTGGCCTGCCGGTCCTTGCGCCGCGGCGCGCCATACGTGCAGCGCGGCATAGGCTCGCCAGGGCGCCCAGCGGGCGGCGCGCAGGGCGACGGCGCGTCCGTCGGCAGCGCCAAGCGCCTGGCGAAGCACCAGATCGTCGACCGGCATCGCGTCGGGCGAGCCGAGGGCACGCATTGCAATGTACTGCGCCGTCCACGGGCCGATGCCACGAATCGCGAGCAGCGACGCGATCGTCGCTTCCAAGGGCGCAAGCGGATCGAGCCGCAGCCTGCCGTCCACGATCGCTTGCGCGACACCGTGAATTGCGGCGATTCGACTTCGAATGATACCGGCTTCGCCGAGCGCGTCGACGGGGACGGCGAGCAGTTGTGCGGCGCTGGGGAAGGTCTGCGTCAGTCCGTGTGCGGGCGAGGCGAGTGGCGTACCGAAGCGTTGGGCCAGACGTCCGAGCAGGCGGCGTGCGCCCTTGACGGTGATTTGCTGGCCGACGATGGCGCGCACGGCGATCTCGAAGCCGTCGACGGCGCCGGGCACGCGCAGGCCCGGCGTCGCGCTTGCGAGCGGGCCGAGATGCGCGTCGATCACGTCCGGCCGAGCGCCCAGGTCGAACAGATGGCGGAGTTTTCCGAGCACCTGAGGCACGCTACCCGCCAATGACGGGGGCAAGGTCACCTGCAAGGCGTGTCGGCCAGGCAGGGGCGAGACGCGGCACCAGCCGAGCGTCGGCTGGCCGTCCTGCCGCTCGAGGCTCAACGTACGCGTGTAGACGTCGCCATCGCGTCGTTCCACGCCTTCGATGGCGCGATCGCCGAGGAAGTCGAGCAGGGCGTGCCAGGCAAACGGCGGGCGATAGGCGAGCTGGAACACCAGATCGCCGTCGGGCAGGGCAGCCATGCGTGCGGTATGCGTGCTCTGGCGCAAACGTCCGGGCGCGAAGCCGTAGCGGGACTTGAACAGTCCATTGAAGCGTCGAACGCTTCCGAAGCCGGCGGCCAGCGCGACTTCCGTGACGGGCAGTGCGGTATCCGTGAGCAAGCGCTTGGCGAGCAGCAGTCGTTGCGTCTGGGCGTATTCGACCGGAGAGACGCCGAATTCGTCGGCGAAGATACGTCGCAGGTGACGTTCGGTGATGCCGATACGGGCGGCCAGATCCGGCAACGATGCGTGGTTGAGAAAGCCTTCGTCGATCATGGCGGCGGCAGCGTCGGCCAGCTCGCGCGACGCGTCGAAGCGGGCGCTGCCCGGGGCAAGTTCGGGACGGCACTTCAGGCACGGTCGGTATCCGGCCTTCTCCGCCGCGGCAGCGCTGCTGTAGAACGCGCAATTCTCGAAGCGTGGCGTACGAACGTTGCAAACGGGTCGGCAATAAATGCCGGTTGAGGAGACGCCGACGAAGAACCAGCCGTCGAAGCGCCGGTCACGGGCGGAGACGGCTTTGTAGCAGACTTCCGGATCGAGCTTCATGGGGTGTGACGCAGTGAAGAACATGGCTGCCACTCTACGCGCGCGCCGTAGCCACGGCTAGCCATTTTCGGACATGACAAGGTCGGAGAAGGCCATGGCAAAAGGGGGAAGCCCTGGGCAAGACAGGCAGGCGCAAGGGGGCGCTTGCCGGTGCGACTTTAGGTGGAGTGCCGGGAAGTGCCCCCTTGCGCCTGTCCCGCTGCGTGGTGGGACGGTGGCGGGGTGGTGGGCGGGATGGTTTTAGGGAGGGGAGACGAACGAAGAGGCAGGTCAGAAACGACAAAGCAGAAACGACAAAGCAGAAACGACAAAGCAGAAACGACAAAACCCGGCGCGAGGCCGGGCTTTGGTGACCCGCGGACGACGCAAAACCGTCATCCGCGGGCCAGGGCGCTGAACTGCCCGAGCGCCGGAGCGCTCAAGCGAAGGTGCCGACCTTACGCGGCAGCGAGCAGTTGGCGCAGCACGAACGGCAGAATGCCGCCGTGCTTGTAGTAATCCACTTCGATCGGCGTGTCGATACGCAGCAGGACCTGCACCTTCTGCGTCTCGCCGTTCTTGCGATGGATCACCAGCGTGACATCCTGCTGCGGCTTGATGTCGGCCGTCAGACCTTCGATGTCGTACGTTTCTTCGCCCGTGATACCCAGCGATTCCACGCTGTCCGTGCCCTTGAATTGCAGCGGCAACACGCCCATGCCGACGAGGTTCGAGCGGTGGATGCGTTCGAACGAACGGGTAATGACCGCCTTCACGCCCAACAGTTGCGTGCCCTTGGCCGCCCAGTCACGCGACGAGCCCGTGCCGTACTCTTCGCCACCGAACACCACCGTCGGGGTGTTCTCGGCGACGTACTTCATCGCCGCGTCGTAGATCGAGAGCTGTTCGCCGCTCGGCTGGTGGATCGTCAGGCCGCCTTCCACGCGCGATCCATCGGCCTTCGGCGGAATCATCAGGTTCTTGATGCGGACGTTCGCAAACGTGCCGCGCATCATCACCTCGTGGTTGCCGCGACGCGAACCGTAGCTGTTGAAATCGGCCTTGAGCACGCCGTTTTCGAGCAACCACTTGCCGGCCGGCGACGTTTCCTTGATCGAGCCTGCGGGGCTGATGTGGTCCGTCGTGACCGAATCGCCGAACACGCCCAGCGCGCGTGCGCCCTGAATCGGCTTGATGTCGGCGTTCGGCGCCATCGCGAAGCCCTCGAAGAAGGGCGGCTCGGCGATGTACGTCGACGTCGGCCAGTCGTAGACCTGACCCGTCGACCCCTTGACCTTCGCCCACAGTGGGCTCGGTTCCTTGACCGAATCGTAGTTGGCCTTGAACACCTTGGCGTTCATGGCGAACTTCATCAGCTTCTGGATCTCTTCGCTGGTCGGCCAGATGTCGCCCAGGAAGATGTCGCGGCCGCCGCGGCCCTTGCCGACCGGCTCGGTCATCAGGTCACGCGTCACATTGCCCGCGATGGCGTAAGCCACGACCAACGGGGGCGATGCGAGGAAGTTCGCGCGGATGTTCGGGTGAATACGCGCTTCGAAGTTACGGTTGCCCGACAGGACGGCCGCAGCCACCATGTCGTTCTTCGTGATCGTCTCGTTGAGTTCGGCCGTCAGGTCGCCGGCGTTGCCGATACAGGTCGTGCAGCCGTAGGCCGTCACGCCGAAGCCGAGCTTCTCCAGGTACGGCAGCAGGCCCGCAGCTTCCAGATACTCCGTGACCACGCGGCTTCCCGGCGCGAGCGACGTCTTGATGTGCGGTGCGACCGTCAGGCCGGCTTCGACCGCCTTCTTCGCGAGCAGACCGGCGGCGAGCAGCACGCTCGGGTTCGACGTGTTCGTGCACGACGTGATGGCGGCAATGAGCACATCGCCGTTTTTCACGTCGATGCCGCCTGCCGTCTTGTAGGTCGCGTCGAGTTGTTCCTGCGTGAGGTTGAAACCGTTCTCGGACACCGGCTTGGTGAACAGGTCCTGGAAGGTCGCCTTCACATTGCCGATTTCGATACGGTCCTGCGGACGCTTCGGGCCTGCGAGCGACGGTGCGACCGTACCGAGGTCGAGCTTGAGCGTCTTCGTGTAATCGATGCTGTTGGTCTTGGGCACGCCGAACAGATTCTGGGCCTTGAAGTACGCTTCGAACGCGTTGATTTCGGCCTTCGTGCGACCCGTGCCCTCGAAGTAATCGATCGTCTTCTCGTCGACCGGGAAGAAGCCCATCGTGGCGCCGTACTCCGGCGCCATGTTGGCGATCGTGGCGCGGTCCGGCAGGGCAAGACTGGCGGTGCCTTCGCCGAAGAACTCGACGAACTTGCCCACCACCTTTTCACGACGCAGCATTTCCGTGATCGTCAGCACCAGGTCGGTTGCAGTCACGCCTTCGCGCAGACGGCCGGTCAGTTCCACGCCAACGACGTCCGGCGTCAGGAAATACACCGGCTGACCCAGCATGCCGGCTTCGGCTTCGATACCGCCCACGCCCCAGCCCACAACGCCGATACCGTTGATCATGGTCGTGTGGCTGTCCGTGCCGACCAGGGTGTCCGGGTAGTACACGTCGTCCTTCTTGTGAACGCCGCGTGCCAGATATTCCAGGTTCACCTGGTGGACGATGCCAAAGCCCGGTTGCACGACGCCGAACGTGTCGAACGCCTGCATCCCCCACTTCATGAACTGATAGCGCTCGTTGTTGCGCTGGAATTCCAGTTTCATGTTCAGATCGAGCGCTTTCTTCTCGCGGAAATGGTCGATCGTGACCGAGTGGTCGACAACCAGATCCACAGGCACGAGCGGCTCGATACGCTTCGGGTTCGCGCCCTGACGCTCGGCAACGTTGCGCATTGCCGCCAGGTCGGCCAGCAACGGCACGCCGGTAAAGTCCTGCAGCACGACGCGCGCCACGACGAACGGAATTTCGTCGGTGCGCTCGGCGTTCGGCTTCCAGTTGGCCAGTTGCCTGACGTGCTCTTCGGTGACCTTCTTGCCGTCGCAGTTGCGCAGTACGGACTCGAGCACGATGCGAATCGACACCGGCAGGCGATCGACGTTGACACCCAGGGCTTTGCCCAGTTGGGGCAGCGAATAGAACTTGCCTTTCTTGTTGCCGCCGAGCTTGAACTCTTTAAGCGTTTTGTGGAGGTTGTGGGCCATGATCTTTCCTTGAGTGATACAGAAAAACAAAGCGGTGGTGATGCTATTAACGGGGGGCGCCATCGCGCGAGCCCCTGCATGAGGACTCGCTGCGATGTCTGTGCACCGGAGCGCCGGCGCACGGGGGACTACCAAACTTGCACAAGCTACAGCAGGAAAGCGGCTGGCGCATTACACGACCGAGTCAGTGTCCACTGAGCGCGCGCTCAGTTCGTCACCTTGATGAGCTCGTTCGATTGCGTCGGGGCGAGCTTGTTCTGATCTGCCATGGCCTGCGTCATGCACTCGTCTGCCAGACGGCTGCCGCCGTCGCGGTGGGTGAAGAGCATGGCCTTGGCCGGGATCACGACCAGATCCATGCCGCTTGCGGCGTCATAGAAGCGGTCTGCGCCGGTCGTCGTCTGCTGACGCGGCAGGCGGTAATTCCGACCTTCCCAGAACATCGTCAGGATCTGGTCACGCTTCATGTCACCCTTGATGTACAACTTGTTGTTCTCTTTGCAGGCCCAGAGTTCCGAGCCTTCGTCCGGTTGCGCCGGTGCGGCGGCTGCGGCGTTCTTCTTGGCCGGCGCCTTCTTCTTCGGGGTTGCCTTCTTCGTGGTGGTCTTGTTCGTCGGTTCGGCGGCAAACGCCGTCGGCAGGACGGCCACGGAGCACAGGGCAACCAGCGCGGTCAGACAAAGCTTCTTCATGGTGAGTCTCTCCAGAGGGGTAAGAACCGGGATTCGTAAAAGCGCAGATTATCGTACGAAGTCTGCGTCGTTCGACGTCACCACACAAATTTTTTCAATTCCTTTCACGCAAGCGCAACCGGCGACGGCGGTGTGAACCGGCGTCGCGATCATTTGTGTTGCGTTGCAGAATTCGGCGTCTTGCCGGATCGGGCGGCGCTTCGGACCGGGTACGCTATCGGGAGGGGGCACCAAAAATGGTCGGGCGCGCGGCGGGCGGAGTGCTTGGCGAAACGAACGCGATGTGATGCGCGTCGCGGCGAGAGGGGCGGGGCAAACTACGCTTGTCGCGGGCACTGCGACGTCCCCGGTCGCCCGGTTCGGTGCGTAGCTTGCGGCAATCGGACGCTGCATTCGCTTGGCCAAGAAATCGCTCGATGAGACGTGAGGGAGTGGCGGGAGCGTCATGCACTGACGGGCGCTTGCGGGTCAGCGACGGTATGGGCTCACGCTGGATTCAAGGAACGTTCGGGTACGACTTCGATACTGGCAATTCGGGGTGATGCGGTAGGTGGCGCCGGCACTGGGGGTAGCCGCCGGCGCAGTTTCGGCCCATGACGACGCTTTTGACGTCGCGCCGGGCCGACTCCCAGGGGGATTAGCCCAGCAGATGTGACACGCCGGCGCGCTCTTCTTCGAGCTCCTTGAGCGTGAAGTCCATCTTTTCACGCGAGTAGGCGTCGATTTCGAGGCCTTCCACGCGCTTGTACTTGCCGTTTTCGCAGATCACCGGCACGCCGTAGATCACGTCTTCCGGAATGCCGTACGAGCCATCCGACGGGATACCCATGGTGACCCACTTGCCGTTCGAGCCGAGCACCCAGTCATGGATGTGGTCAATGGCGGCGTTGGCAGCGGACGCGGCCGACGAGAGGCCGCGGGCTTCGATGATGGCGGCGCCGCGCTTGCCGACGGTCGGCAGGAACACGTCGTTGTTCCACACGTCGTCGTTGATCAGGGCCTTGACGCTCTGGCCGTCGATCGTGGCGAAACGGTAGTCGGCGTACATCGTCGGCGAGTGGTTGCCCCACACGGCCAGCTTTTCGATGCTGGCGACCGGCTTGCCGGTCTTGGCGGCGATCTGCGACAGGGCGCGGTTGTGGTCCAGGCGCAGCATCGCGGTGAAGTTTTCCTTCGGCAGGTTCGGTGCCGACTTCATGGCGATGTAAGCGTTGGTGTTGGCGGGGTTGCCGACGACCAGCACCTTGACGTTGCGGCTGGCGACTTCGTCCAGCGCCTTGCCCTGCACCGTGAAGATTGCGCCGTTGGCTTCGAGCAGATCCTTACGCTCCATGCCCTTCGAACGCGGACGGGCGCCAACCAGCAGGGCGACGTCGGCATCCTTGAAGGCGACCTTCGGGTCGTCGGTCACGACCACGCCTTGCAGCAGCGGGAATGCGCAGTCTTCGAGCTCCATCACGACGCCCTTGACGGCGGCTTGCGCTTGCGGGAGGTCGAGCAGTTGCAGGATGACGGGCTGATCCTTGCCGAGCATGTCGCCATTGGCGATGCGGAACAGCAGGGAGTAGCCGATTTGGCCAGCGGCGCCGGTGACGGCGACACGCATTGCGGTTTTTGCCATGAGAATCTCTCCAGACGTGTACAAATTCCTGCGAAGCGCATGATGCGCTCGCCGTCCGGGTGGCAACTCTCGCCAGGCTGACAGCGCAGCGTCACATGAGGCTTCTAAAATTCCTTGACCTACGGAAGCTTGCGGGCTGCGCGGGGTGTGCTGTCGTCGACATGTGCGAAGCACCGGACTGTCTTATCTTATAAGATAGCCGTCGCGGCCCGCAGGCCCCTGTTAGCCCGCGCCAGTGTAGGAGTCGCCACAACGAATGTCAACTCTATCTTATGTCTTATATAAGACATAGGATTATTGCTGTTATTCGATGGACGAAGGTGTTGATTTGTGGTCAAATCCCCGCCATGAATGCGAACGTTCGCGACACATCCAACCTCCCGCCGACTGTCGACGCTGCACAGCGATCCGACGGTGCGCGCGACGCTGCACCGGCCGCTCAGGCCTTGCCGGGGGCGGCGGTTGCCGGAGCGTCGCCGACCTTCAGCCCGCTATATCAGCAGATCAAGGGGCTCATTACCCAGAGCCTGCAAGCCGGTGAGTGGAAGCCCGGCGAAATCATCCCCAGCGAAGTCGATCTGGCCTCCCGTTACAAGGTGAGCCAGGGCACGGTGCGCAAAGCCATCGACGAATTGGCCGCCGAGAACCTGCTGGTGCGTCGGCAGGGGCGCGGCACCTTCGTCGCGACCCATCACGAAGACCGGGTGCAATTCCGGTTTCTGCGTCTCGCGCCCGATTCGGGCGAGCCCCATCATCCGCCCAGTCGCCTGATCGAGTGCCGCCGTATGCGCGCACCGGCGGAAATCGCGCGCCAGCTCGAATTGCGTGCCGGCGACGGTGTGATCCTGATTCGCCGGATGATGGATTTTTCGGATCGCCCGACGGTGCTCGACGAAATCTGGCTGCCCGGCTCGCTGTTTCGCGGGCTGACCGCAGAAAAGCTCAATGAATACAAAGGGCCGATGTACGGCCTGTTCGAAGATGAATTCGGCACCCGCATGATTCGCGCCGTGGAGAAAGTCCGCGCTGTGGCGGCGGACGACATGACGGCGGACCTGCTCAAGGTGCCCAAGGGCTTTCCGTTGCTGAGTGTGGAGCGCGTGTCGTTCACCTACGGCGACAAACCGGTGGAAGTGCGCCGGGGCTGGTATGTCACCACGGAACATCATTATCAGAACGAACTGAGCTGAACGAATTGGCAAATCAGGCGTGGGCGTCTGGTTTGCGTTTGCATTTGCATTGAGAGGGTAGGGCGACTTCCCCAGGAGTGTGCCGGTGTCGTGGCCGGCGCGTGCCTGAGAGTCGAGGCTTGGGGGCGGCGTGTCGTGCGCCGTTGGCAGGAATTTCCGAACCACTGGAACCGGTATGGTGCAACGCACTAGAATCGGCGCTAAAATTCGGAGTTGATGTAACTACATGGGGTCTAGCATGGCTGAAGTGGTAAAAAAAGAGCGGCCAGTCTACAGGAACATTGGTATCGGACAGATTGTCTCGTACCGTCTCCCGCCGGCTGGTATCGTTTCGATTCTGCACCGTATTAGCGGTGTCATCTTGTTCCTTCTGTTGCCGTTCGCGCTGTATCTGTTCGAACAGAGCCTCACGTCGGAACTGACCTTCGACACGCTTCGAAGCGTCGCCTCCAACTGGTTTGTCAAGCTCGTCATCCTGGCACTGTCGTGGGGTTTCCTGCAGCACTTCTGTGCTGGCGTGCGCCACCTGCGCATGGACTTCAATCACGACGCAGTGAGCAAGGAAAGCGGCAAGAACTCGGCTGTGGTCGTGCTCGCCGTGTCGCTCGTGCTGACGCTGGCCGTCGCCCTCAAGCTGTTCGGAGCGTTCTAAGATGGCACAGAACAATATCGGTTCCAAGCGCCTCGTCGTTGGCGCCCACTACGGTCTGCGCGACTGGATCGCCCAGCGCATGACGGCCGTCATCATGGCCGTGTACACCGTGATCCTGCTGGTGTGGTTCTTTACCGCCAAGGATTTCTCCTACGAAGGCTGGGCCGGCATCTTCTCGCATCAGTGGATGAAGTTGGCCACGTTCGTCACGCTGCTCGCGCTGTTCTATCACGCGTGGGTCGGTGTGCGCGACGTCTGGATGGACTACGTCAAGCCCGTCGGTGTGCGACTGGCGCTGTACGCGCTGACGATCGTCTGGCTGCTGGCTTGTGCCGGCTACGCCGCCCAGATTCTGTGGAGAGTGTAAAGAATGGCTGCAATTAAAAATTCGCTGCCGCGCCGCCGCTTTGACGTCGTCATCGTGGGCGCAGGTGGTTCGGGCATGCGCGCTTCGCTGCAACTGGCCAAGGCCGGTCTGTCGGTGGCAGTGCTGTCCAAGGTGTTCCCCACCCGTTCGCATACCGTGGCCGCTCAGGGCGGCATTGGCGCTTCGCTCGGCAACATGAGCGAAGACAACTGGCATTACCACTTCTACGACACCATCAAGGGCTCCGACTGGCTCGGCGACCAGGATGCGATCGAGTTCATGTGCCGTCAGGCGCCGAACGCCGTCTACGAACTGGAACACTTCGGCATGCCGTTCGACCGTAACCCGGACGGCACGATTTACCAGCGTCCGTTCGGCGGTCACACGGCCAACTACGGCGAGAAGCCGGTTCAGCGCGCCTGCGCGGCTGCCGACCGTACCGGTCACGCGCTGCTGCACACGCTGTACCAGCAAAACGTCGCTGCCAAGACCCACTTCTTCGTGGAGTGGATGGCGCTCGACCTGATCCGTAACGAAGAGGGCGATGTCCTCGGCGTGTCGGCGCTGGAGCTCGAGACCGGCGAAGTCTACCTGCTCGAAGGCAAGTGCACGTTGTTCGCAACCGGCGGTGCCGGCCGTGTGTACGCGGCATCGACCAACGCGTTCATCAACACCGGCGACGGTCTGGGCATGGCTGCGCGTGCAGGCATTCCGCTCGAAGACATGGAATTCTGGCAATTCCACCCGACCGGCGTGGCCGGTGCGGGCGTGCTGATTACCGAGGGTGTGCGCGGCGAAGGCGGGATTCTGCGTAACTCGAACGGCGAGCGCTTCATGGAGCGCTATGCCCCGACGCTGAAGGACCTGGCGCCGCGTGACTTCGTGTCGCGTTCGATGGACCAGGAAATCAAGGAAGGCCGTGGTTGCGGCCCGAACGGCGACTACGTGCTGCTCGACCTCTCGCACATCGGTGCCGAGACGATCATGAAGCGCCTGCCGTCGATTCGCGAAATCGCCTTGAAGTTCGCCAACGTCGACGCCATCAAGGAACCGATCCCCGTCGTGCCGACCATCCACTACCAGATGGGTGGTATTCCGACGAACTACAACGGTCAGGTTGTCTTGCAAAAGGACGGCTCGTCGGTGCCCGTCAACGGCTTCTACGCCGTGGGCGAGTGCTCGTGCGTGTCGGTGCACGGTGCGAACCGTCTGGGCACGAACTCGCTGCTCGACCTCGTGGTGTTCGGCCGCGCTGCCGGTAACCACATCGTCGACTTCGTCAAGAACCATGGCGAGCACAAGCCGCTGCCCGCCGACGCTGGCGAAAACGCGCTGGCGCGTCTGGGTCGTCTGGAAGGTTCGAGCTCGGGCGAGTATGCACAGGACATCGCGAACGACATTCGCGCGACGATGCAGAAGCACGCTGGCGTGTTCCGTACGTCCGACCTGCTCAAGGAAGGCGTGGACGAGATCAAGCAAGTGGCCGAGCGCGTGTCGCACGTCCACCTGAAGGACAAGTCGAAGGTGTTCAACACGGCGCGTATGGAAGCGCTGGAAGTTGACAACCTGATCGAAGTGGCGAAGGCCACCATGATTGCAGCGGAAGCCCGTAAGGAAAGCCGTGGTGCGCACGCACACAGCGACTATCCGGAGCGCGACGACGCCAACTGGATGCGCCACTCGCTGTTCTTCAGCGAAGGCAATCGTCTGGAATACAAGCCGGTGCAGATGAAGCCGCTGACCGTCGACTCCGTGCCGCCCAAGGCGCGTACGTTCTAAGGGATTCGCAAGATCATGAAACGCATTTTCGAAGTCTACCGCTACGATCCGGACAAGGACGCTGCACCGTACATGCAGACCTACGAGGTCGAACTCGACGGTCACGAGCGCATGCTGCTCGACGCCCTGGTCAAGCTCAAGAAGATCGACGAAGGCATCGCTTTCCGCCGCTCGTGCCGCGAAGGCGTGTGCGGTTCGGACGCGATGAACATCAACGGCAAGAATGGTCTGGCCTGCCTGACCAACATGAACGATCTGCCGAACAAGATCGTGCTCAAGCCGCTGCCGGGCCTGCCCGTCATTCGCGACCTGATCGTCGACATGACGCACTTCTTCAACCAGTACCACTCGATCAAGCCGTACCTGATCAACCCCGAGCCGGCACCGGAGAAGGAGCGTCTGCAGTCGCCCGAGCAACGTGACGAGCTCGACGGTCTGTACGAGTGTATTCTTTGCGCATCGTGCTCGACGTCGTGCCCGAGCTTCTGGTGGAACCCGGACAAGTTCGTCGGCCCGGCTGGTCTGCTCCAGGCTTACCGCTTCATCGCGGATAGCCGTGACACGGCAACCAACGAGCGTCTGGACAACCTGGAAGACCCGTACCGTCTGTTCCGTTGCCACACGATCATGAACTGTGTGGATGTGTGCCCGAAGGGTCTGAACCCGACGAAGGCCATCGGCAAGATCAAGGAGCTGATGGTGCGTCGCGCCGTCTGATTCGACGATCATGCCGGATACCACTCACCAGTCCGATCCGGTAAAACGTGCCCGCCTGCGCTGGCGGGCACGCCGCGGTTTGCTGGAAAACGACCTCATTCTCGAACGATTCTTCGCCAAGTACGAAGCCTCGCTGACCGACGAGGATGTGGGCGCCCTCACGAAGCTGCTCGATTTGAGCGATAACGATTTGATGGATCTGCTGCTAGCGCGTAAAGAGCCCGAGGCGGATCTGGACGGGCCGGACGTGCAGCGCCTGCTGGTGCTTTTGCGTGCCGTGTAGGGGTTTTGGAATTTTTTTGAGGAAGCGATATGACTCCGTCTGATGTTAAAGCCACCCTATCTTTCTCTGACGATTCGCCCAGCGTAGAGCTGCCGATTTATCAGGGCACGATGGGCCCGGATGTGATTGACATCCGCAAGCTGTACGGCCAGACCGGCAAATTCACGTATGACCCCGGCTTTATGTCGACGGCATCGTGCAATTCCGCCATCACCTACATCGATGGCGACAAGGGTGAGCTGCTGTACCGCGGCTACCCGATCGAGCAGCTGGCGACCCACTGCGACTTCCTCGAAACCTCTTACCTGCTGCTCAAGGGCGAACTGCCGAACGCGCAGCAGAAGAAGGAATTCGTCGACACGGTGACCCGTCACACGATGGTTCACGAGCAGATGAACTTCTTCTTCCGTGGCTTCCGTCGCGACGCGCACCCGATGGCTGTGCTGACCGGTTCGGTCGGCGCCCTGTCGGCGTTCTACCACGACTCGCTGGACATCAATAACCCGAATCACCGTGAAGTCTCGGCGATTCGTCTGATCGCCAAGCTGCCGACGCTTGTCGCCATGGCGTACAAGTACAGCATCGGTCAGCCGTTCGTGTACCCGAGCAACGACCTGTCGTACAGCGCGAACTTCATGCGCATGATGTTCGCCAACCCGTGCGAAGAGTACAAGGTCAACGACGTGCTGGTGCGCGCGCTGGACCGTATTCTGATTCTGCACGCCGATCACGAGCAGAACGCTTCGACGTCGACCGTGCGTCTGGCCGGCTCGTCGGGCGCCAACCCGTTCGCTTGTATCGCTGCCGGTATCGCCTGTCTGTGGGGCCCGGCGCACGGCGGTGCGAACGAAGCTGCCCTGAACATGCTCGAGCAGATCGGTTCGCCGGACAAGATCCCCGAATTCATCAAGCAGGTGAAGGACAAGAACTCGGGCGTGAAGCTCATGGGCTTCGGTCACCGCGTGTACAAGAACTACGACCCGCGTGCCAAGCTGATGCGCGAGACGTGCTACGAAGTGCTCAACGAACTGGGCCTGCACGACGATCCGCTGTTCAAGCTCGCCATGCAGCTCGAAAAGATCGCCCTGGAAGACGAATACTTCGTGTCGCGCAAGCTGTACCCGAACGTCGACTTCTACTCGGGTATCGTTCAGCGCGCACTGGGTATCCCGACGTCGATGTTTACCTGCATCTTCGCGCTGGCCCGTACCGTGGGTTGGATCGCGCAGTGGA
Organism: Pandoraea vervacti; assembly: GCF_000934605.2. Taxonomy (NCBI): domain Bacteria; kingdom Pseudomonadati; phylum Pseudomonadota; class Betaproteobacteria; order Burkholderiales; family Burkholderiaceae; genus Pandoraea; species Pandoraea vervacti. The sequence goes on from NZ_CP010897.2 coordinate 2,064,579, forward strand.
ACGAGATGATCGGCGAGCCGGATCAGAAGATCGGTCGTCCGCGTCAGCTGTTCATCGGCCACACGCCGCGCGAAGTGGTGTCGATCGACAAGCGCTAAGCGCCGTCGAGGCGTCCGGCGCGGCCCCCGCTTGCCGTGCCGGCACCGCAACCTTGCCGAAACGGCAAGGCGGTGCGGCCCGCAACGAGCCCTCGTTGCGTTATATTCGAATCCACGGCACAAGCTGCCGTGATTCGCACAAATCCCCGGTTCATCGTGCGTTTATCGCCCGGTTTTCCGGGGATTTCGTATTCCGCCCGCGCGAAAGCGCTATGGCATAATCAAAAGTTCACAGAACGATATTCCGCGTTCTCAGAACGACATTTCGCCCCCGCGTTTTTATCATGGCCAAGACGCTGTATGACAAGTTGTGGGATGCACACGTCGTGCATACCGAGGACGATGGCACGACCGTGCTTTACATCGACCGTCATCTGTTGCACGAGGTGACCAGTCCGCAGGCGTTTGAGGGCCTAAAACTCGCGCAGCGTCCGGTCTGGCGACTCTCTGCCAACCTTGCCGTGTCGGACCACAACGTGCCGACCACGGACCGCACGCAAGGCATTGCCGATCCGGTGTCGCGTCTGCAAGTCGATACGCTCGACGAGAACTGCGACAGCTTCGGCATTACGCAATTCAAGATGAACGACGTCCGTCAGGGCATCGTGCACGTGATCGGGCCTGAGCAGGGCGCCACGCTGCCGGGTATGACGGTGGTTTGCGGTGACTCGCACACGTCCACGCACGGAGCTTTCGGCGCGTTGGCGTTCGGCATTGGCACCTCGGAAGTCGAGCACACGCTCGCCACGCAGACCTTGCTCATGAAGAAGAGCAAGAACATGCTCGTGAAGGTCGAAGGCACGTTGCCGCGCGGTTGCTCCGCGAAGGACATCGTGCTGGCCGTCATTGGCAAGATCGGTACGGCGGGCGGTACGGGTTACACGATCGAGTTCGCCGGCTCGGCGATCCGCTCGCTGACGATGGAAGGTCGCATGACGGTGTGCAACATGGCGATCGAAGCGGGCGCACGCGCCGGTCTCGTCGCGGTGGATGACACCACGATCAACTACGTGAAGGGGCGCCCGTTCGCGCCGAGCGGTGTGGAGTTCCAGCAGGCTGAAGCCTATTGGCGCACGTTCCATACCGACCCCGGTGCGACGTTCGATCACGTGGTCGAAATCGACGCCAACACGTTGCGCCCGCAAGTGAGCTGGGGCACGTCGCCGGAAATGGTGGTCAGCATCGAAGACCGCGTGCCGGATCCCGAGAAGGAAAAGGACCCGGTCAAGCGCAGCGCCATGGAGCGCGCGCTCGAATACATGGCGCTCACGCCGGATACGCCGATGGCGAGCATCAACGTCGACAAGGTGTTCATCGGGTCGTGCACGAACTCACGTATCGAAGACATCCGTGCTGCGGCGTACGTCGTGAAGAAGCTTGGCCGACGCGTCGCGTCGAACGTGCGTCTGGCGATGGTGGTGCCGGGCTCGGGGCTCGTGAAGCAGCAGGCGGAGCAGGAAGGTCTGGATCAGGTCTTCAAGGCGGCGGGCTTTGAATGGCGCGAGCCGGGTTGCTCGATGTGTCTGGCGATGAACGCTGACCGTCTGGAGTCGGGCGAGCGTTGCGCGTCGACCTCGAACCGTAACTTCGAAGGCCGTCAGGGCGCGGGTGGGCGTACTCATCTGGTGAGCCCGGCGATGGCGGCTGCGGCGGCCATCGAAGGTCATTTCGTGGACGTGCGCCGTCTCGTCTGACGCGCAGGCATCGATTTATCCGTCGTTTGACAATTTCTTTGATAGAGACAAGACCATGAAGAAACTGTGGATGCTAATCGGTGCGGTGCTGCTGTTGGGCGTGGCAGGTTGCAACACGATGGCCGGCCTCGGCAGGGATACCCAAGCCGCAGGCTCGGCGCTCGAGAACGCCGCGAAGAAGTGAGGCGACGATGCGCGTGACGGGGCCAGAACCTCGCTCGCGCAACTTTGAGGTTTCCGGTTTCATGGCGCTGTTGCCGTGTTGTTGCGAATGCAGCAGGCCGTGGCCGAACTGTTTTGATCAGGTGGTTCGTGATGGAAAAATTTACCGTCCATACGGGGTTGGTGGCGCCGCTGGATCGCGAAAACGTCGATACCGACGCGATCATCCCCAAGCAATTCCTGAAGTCGATCAAGCGCACGGGCTTTGGCCCCAACCTGTTCGACGAATGGCGTTATCTCGACGTGGGGCAGCCGGGCCAGGATTGCAGCACGCGTCCGCTCAACCCGAACTTCGTGCTGAATCAGCCGCGGTATCAGGGCGCGACGGTGTTGCTCGCACGCAAGAATTTCGGCTGTGGCAGCTCGCGTGAGCACGCACCCTGGGCGCTTCAGCAGTATGGCTTTCGTGCCGTCATTGCGCCGAGCTTCGCCGACATCTTCTTCAACAACTGCTACAAGAACGGACTGCTGCCGATCGCGCTCTCCGAGATGCAGGTGGATCATCTGTTCAACGAGACGGCCGCATTCAATGGCTACCAGCTGACCATCGATCTGGACAAGCAGGCGGTGATCACGGCGGACGGCCGCGCTTACGAATTCGACATCGCACCGTTTCGCAAGTACTGCCTGTTGAACGGCTTCGACGACATCGGCCTCACGCTGCGTCACGCCGACAAAATTCGCGCCTACGAGGCCGAGCGGCTCGCCAAGCAGCCGTGGCTCGCAACGCGTTTGCCGGGCTGAGCCCGCGCGCGCAAGGCACATCCAAGGAGATTGCATGAAAATCGCTGTGTTGCCGGGTGACGGCATTGGTCCCGAAATCGTGACGGAAGCCGTTAACGTGCTCAATGCACTTGGCGAGACGTTCGAGCTGGAAGAGGCGCCCGTCGGCGGTGCAGGTTACGAGGCCTCGGGCCATCCGCTGCCGGAAGCCACGCTGAAGCTGGCCAAGGAAGCCGATGCGATCCTGTTCGGCGCCGTGGGCGACTGGAAGTACGATTCGCTCGAGCGGGCATTGCGTCCCGAGCAAGCCATCCTGGGGCTGCGCAAACATTTGCAGCTGTTTGCCAACTTCCGTCCCGCCATCCTCTACAAGGAACTGGCGGATGCGTCGAGCCTCAAGCCGGAGATCGTGGCAGGGCTTGATATCCTCATCATTCGCGAGCTCAATGGCGACATTTATTTCGGTCAGCCGAAGGGCTTCCGTCAGTCGCCGGACGGCGCTTTCGAAGGGGCGCGCGAAGGTTTTGATACCATGCGCTATAGCGTGCCCGAAGTGGAGCGTATCGCGCATGTGGCATTCCAGGCGGCAGCCAAGCGCGACAAGCGTCTTTGCTCGGTCGACAAGGCCAATGTGCTGGAGACTTCGCAACTGTGGCGCGACACGATGATCGAGGTCGCCAAGCAGTATCCGGAAGTCGAACTGTCGCATATGTACGTCGACAACGCCGCGATGCAACTGGTCAAGGCGCCGAAGAACTTCGACGTGGTGGTGACGGGTAACATGTTCGGCGATATCCTGTCGGACGAGGCCGCCATGCTCACGGGGTCGATCGGCATGCTGCCGTCGGCATCGCTGGATGCCAATAACAAGGGGTTGTACGAACCGTCGCACGGTTCGGCCCCCGATATCGCCGGTAAGGGCGTGGCCAATCCGTTGGCGACGATCCTGTCGGCTGCCATGATGCTGCGTTACACGCTGGGTCGTGCCGAACAGGCCGACCGTATCGAGAACGCAGTGAAGAAGGTGCTGGCGCAGGGTCTGCGCACGCCTGACATCTGGCAGGAAGGCGCGACCAAGGTCGGTACGCGCGAAATGGGTGCGGCAGTGGTGGCCGCACTATAACGTTGACGGGGCGTCGTGAGACGCCCCTCGGCGCAATTGCAACGATAAGAGAGTGGATAAATGAAAACCGTAGGTCTGGTAGGTTGGCGGGGCATGGTCGGTTCGGTTCTGATGCAGCGTATGCAGCAGGAGAACGACTTTGCTTTGATCGAGCCGGTGTTTTTCAGCACCAGCAACGCGGGCGGCAAAGCCCCGTCGATGGCGAAGAACGAAACTTCGCTGAAAGACGCCAATGATGTCAACGAGCTGAAAAAATGCGACATCATCATTACCTGCCAGGGCGGTGACTACACAACGGAAATCTTCCCGAAGCTTCGCGCTGCGGGTTGGAACGGTTACTGGGTCGACGCGGCTTCGACGCTGCGCATGAAGGATGACGCGATCATCGTTCTGGACCCGGTCAACCTCGACGTGATCAAGAACGCCCTCACCAAGGGCACGAAGAACTTCGTCGGCGGCAACTGCACGGTCAGTTGCATGCTGATGGGCCTGGGCGGCCTGTTCCAGCACGGTCTGGTCGACTGGCTCACGTCGATGACCTATCAGGCGGCCTCGGGCGGCGGTGCGCAGCACATGCGTGAACTGCTCACGCAGTTCGGCACGATCAACGCCGAAGTCAAGGCGCTGCTGGACGATCCGCATTCGGCCATTCTCGAGATCGACCGCAAGGTGCTCGCCAAACAGCACGCGCTCACGGCTGACGAAACGAAGCAGTTCGGCGTGCCGCTGGGCGGCAACCTGATCCCCTGGATCGACAAGGATCTGGGCAACGGCCAGTCGAAGGAAGAGTGGAAGGGCGGCGCCGAGACCAACAAGATTCTGGGCCTGGGCGACGGTTTCCCGGGCACGCGCGCCATTCCGGTCGACGGTCTGTGCGTGCGTATCGGTGCGATGCGTTGCCATAGCCAGGCGCTGACCATCAAGCTTACGAAAGATGTGCCGTTAGACGAACTGACCGACATCATCGGCCAGGCGAACGACTGGGTGAAGGTGGTGCCGAACACGCGCGAAGCGTCGATGACCGATTTGACGCCTGCGGCCGTGACCGGCACGATGACGATCCCGGTGGGTCGCTTGCGCAAGATGTCGATGGGTCCGGAGTACCTGTCGGCATTCACGGTGGGCGATCAACTGTTGTGGGGCGCGGCCGAACCGCTGCGTCGCATGCTGCGGATCCTGCTCGACGCTTGAGCGTTGCAGCGTATCGGTAAGGCGTGAAGAACGGCGGCCCGCGAGGCCGCCGTCCGCGCTTTGGGAGGTCCCCCGAATGGCAAGGGTGGCCAGTGACAAACGACTGACAGGCTAGACAAGACACAGTGCGGAAATACTCGACCGGCAAGCGCGCAAATTCGACCCGTAATTCGTTTCGCTTGAGTGCGGCGGCGGCTGTCTTGTGGAGCCTCGGGCTTCTGAACGCCGGGGCCGCCGAGTTCGGTCCGCAACAGGTGCGCTCGGGTCCGGGCCAGCCGTTGCGCGCCGTGATCGTGCTGGGCAACGTATCGCAAGCCGAAGCCGACGGATTGTCGGTGAAACTCGCGCCGCGCGAAGCGTTCCGGCAGGCCGGTCTGCGCTACGACCCCACGCTCGAGAAGCTCTCCGTGTCGGTTGCGCCGACCGGTGGTCGTGAAGCAGGCTACAGCGGCACCTATCTCGTGCATGTCGATTCGGCAGAACCGGTCAGCACGTCGTTCCTCGATTTGTTGCTGGTCCTCGAATGGCGCACCGGACGTCAGTCCAACGCGATCACGCTGTCGGCCATGCCGGAGGCCAGCGCTGCTCAACCGCAGGCGGTTGTGCCCGCGGCCGCAACGGCCAACCGGGCGCCTGCGGCGTCGTCCGCCGTATCGTCCGCGCCTTCGGCGTCCGCTGCGGCGGGCAATGCTGCCGGTTCGGCGGCGGGGGGCGACACGCGCACCGTGGGTCGCGGCGACTCGCTATCGTCGATTGCGCGGGAGTACACGGGCGGCGAGGGCGGCACGACACTGGCGCAGATGATGACCGCGCTGTTCGAGGCGAACCGTTCGGCGTTCATCGGCAACGATCCCAACCGGTTGCGTCAGGGCGCAACGTTGACGCGCCCGGCCGATTCGCAGGTGCAGAGCATTCCTGCCGCGCAGGCACGCAAGTTCGTGTCCGCAGCGCGGGAACAGTTTGACGCGTATCGCGCGCGGCTGGCCGATTCGACGGCGCAGCAGGTAGCACCGGCCGGCGGCCGCAGTGCACAGGGCGCGATCGAAGCGGGCAAGGCGCCGGAAGCTGCCGCCCCCGCCACGCGCGATGAATTGAAGTTGTCGCGACCCGGCAAGGGGGGCGCGGGCGGCACGGCCGGTCGCGCCGGCGGCAACGAAGAAGAGCAAATCGCCCAGGGCAAGGCGCAGACCGAGGCCCAGGGCAGGGTGAATGAGTTGCAGAAGAACGTAGCAGATCTCCAGAAGCTGTTGGCGATTAAGAGTCAGGCCGTCGCTAATCTGGAGCAGCAGGCCGCCACCGCTTCCGGGGCGACTGCACAGGAAAAGACGGCGAAACCGGCCGATGGGAAGACGGTGAGCGCACCGGCAGCCACGCCGTCGGCCACCAGCGGGGCAGGACGGGGAGCAGGAAAGGGAGCAGGAAGCGGGACGCAAAGCGAGGCCGGAAATAGCGACGCGAAGTCGGCGGACGCCGCAGCCAGTGGCGCTACCGCTGTGGCCGCGTCCGGTGTCGCGGCTGGTGAGGGCGCGTCGGCCGTTTCGGCGCAAGCCAACGCTTCGGACGCCGCAGCGGTTGCAGCATCGGCAAGCGACGTTGCAGCGGCTTCTGCTGCGGCCGCCGCCAGCGCGCCGGCCGCCGAATCGAAGCCGGCGCCGAATGCCGCCATGAACTGGCGTGCGCTCACGCAGAATCCTTACGTATTGCCGGGAGCCGGCGTGCTGGTGGTGCTGCTCGGCCTGTGGTGGCTGATGCGTCGTCGCCGCGCCGAGCCGCCGGTCGGCCAGCCGGGACCGTACGACGATGGTCGCGATGGCCACGATGGTCACGTTCAGCCGGACGCCCCGCACGATTCGGCGCAAAGCGCCGAGCGGACGTCGTCGAATGCAGCAGGCGCGGCGGGAGTCGCCGGTGTCGCGGCAGCGGGCGTTGCAGGCGCTGCGGCCTTGTATGCGGCAAATCAGGCTGAAGCCGACGAGCATCTGCACCCTGACGCCGACGCAACGTGGACCGACCCGGACGAGGGAGCTGCGACTGCCGAGGACATCCCGACGGATGAGGTTGCCAACGAAGCCGCCGGCGCTGCCGAGTTGGATGCGTGGGATGCCGAGCAAGACGCCCTGACCGGTCAATTGGCCGACCAGGTGAGCGGTGAGGCGGATGACCCGGTGAGCGATGAAGCGGCCGAGGCGTCTTCCCACACGGCGCAGTTCGATGCCGCCGATACCGCCGATACCGCCGCCGCGCCGAGCGAATCGCACACATTTGAGGCGCCCGAGCCGCTCGCCAGCGAGTCGACGCAAACGGGGCCGGAAGCCTTGCACGAGGCCGCCAGCGAGCCCGAGATCGATTGGGATGCCGCATTCGCCGAAGCGGCGGGGCAGGCGCCTGTCGCGGCTGATGCCCCTGACGCCCCTGACGCCCCTGTTGCGCACCACGAACCGGTGGACGCGACGCTGTCGTCGCTCGGGGCGCCTGGCGCCGCTGCGGCGGCCGGTGGCGTCGCCGCCACGCACGCGTCGGCGTCCGGCGCCTTGACGCAGACACCGCAGGCGCCGAAAGCCGACGCAACGCCCGGGGGCGGCGTGGCGGGCATGCTGGGCGATCTCGATCTGGGCATTCCCGGCCAGCCGGCGAACGTCGGCACGATTTCGAGCGATGCCTTGCCCTCGCTCAGCAAGGGCATCGGTTCGGTCCAGTTCACGATGGCGCCGCCGGGCGACCCGCGTCTGGCGCCGGGACCGGCGTCCGGCGACATGGATGATATGGCGGATCTGGCGGATCTGGCAGACGCTGCCGAGTACGCCGACGATCTCGACGGCGAATTGAGCGACGCCGATTTCGACGCCGCCATGCTGCAGGCCCAACAGCCCGCCAACGCCCCGGAAGCGCCGCGCAGCTATACCGACGCGGCGCATGAGGCGCCGTCGCTGCGGCCGATGTCGTTCGACCTGTCTGACTTCAGCCTGGATCTGAAGGGCGATGATACCGCATCGGCAGCCTCGGCCCGCGTGAGCGCCCCGACGTTGCCCGCCGCGCCCGGCGAGCAGGCGCTGGTTGCACACGAAACGGTGGACGCCCCGGCACCGCAGACGGACTTTGCGCAGGTACCGGGCTATCCGCAAACGCAGCAAGTGGCGGCACCCGAGCCGGAAGTTGCTGCAGCGCCGTCTGCCGAGCCGATCGCGCCGCGCGCAGCGGCAACGGATGTCCCGGCTGCCCCGGCTATGCCGGACGAGTTCCATACAAAGCTCGAACTGGCCACGGCCTACCAGACCATCGGCGACGACGACGGCGCGCGGGAATTGCTCGAAGAGGTGATCGCCGGTGGCGACGCCGCCCAGCAGTCCGTCGCCCGCGCGCGGCTGGCCGAGTTGGGCAAGTGACGCTGTATCGTTGTATCGGCATCGCGAAAATCGATCCGAACGACCTGAACAAGACTGATTGACCGTAGTTTTTGGGCGCTCGTTGGTTGAGCGCCCATTTTTCTTTTTCATATGCGAATCGCACTGGGCATCCACTACGACGGCACGGCGTTCTCCGGCTGGCAATCGCAGCCGCATGGCAACACCGTGCAACAGGCGCTCGAAGCCGCGCTGCGCGAATTCGGCGGCGTTGCGTTGCCGACCACGGTGGCGGGGCGCACCGACGCCGGCGTGCACGGCATCGGCCAGGTCGTGCATTTCGACACGGACCTGGACCGCGCGATGTTCTCCTGGGTGCGCGGCGTGAATGCCTTCCTGCCCAAGACGGTTGCGGTGCAATGGGCGCAAGCGATGCCGGACGACTTTCACGCCCGCTTCGCGGCGTTCGAGCGCACGTATTTCTATGTGCTTTACGCGAATCCGGTGCGCTCGCCGCTGCTGCACGGTCGCACCGGCTGGCTGCACACGCCGCTCGATCTCGGGGCGATGCGTGCGGCGAGTCAGGTGCTCGTCGGGGAGCATGACTTCTCGGCGTTCCGGTCGTCGGAGTGTCAGGCGAAGACGCCCGTCAAGCACCTCTACGCCATCGACATCGAGCAGCAGGGCGACTTCTTCATCTTCCGCTTTCGCGCGAGCGCCTTCCTGCATCATATGGTGCGCAACATCATGGGCTGCCTGGTCTCGATCGGCCGCGGGCGCCAACCGGCGAGCTGGATGACGCACGTGCTCGCCAGCGGCGACCGACGTCAGGCGGCGCCCACGTTCATGCCCGACGGCCTCTATCTGGCGCGCGTGGGGTATCCTCAGGAATTCAACGTGCCGGAGCCCAACTGGGCCGCATGGCCGTTCCCGATGCCGTGGTCAAGCTCATGAAATCTCGTACCCGAATCAAGATTTGCGGCCTTTCGCAGCCGGCTGACGTCGATCATGCCGTGGCGCTGGGGGTCGACGCCATCGGCCTCGTCTTTTATCCGCCCAGCCCGCGTTACGTGGACCTCGCACGGGCCGCCGAACTGGCGCGCCGGGTGCCGTCGTACGTGAGCGTGATCGGCCTGTTCGTCAATGCCAGCGTCGACGAGATCGCCCGCACCGTGGAGGCTGTGCCGCTCACCGCGCTGCAATTTCACGGCGATGAAACGCCTGCGCAATGCGAGGCGCTGGCGGCAGCGGCGGGGAACCGTCCGTTCCTGCGCGCCATGCGTATCGGCCCGGAGACGAAAGACAGCGGCGATTTGCTACAATTCGCCAATGCATACACCGCCGCGCAAGGCATCTTGCTCGACGCCCTGGTCGAAGGTTATGGCGGTGGAGGAAAGGTTTTCGATTGGTCACTTATTCCAAAAGACATCGCGCGTCGGGCCGTTTTGAGTGGTGGCTTGAACGCACACAACGTTGCTGATGCCATCCGTCGGGTGACGCCTTACGCCGTTGACGTATCGAGCGGTGTGGAGGCGTCGCGGGGCGTGAAGGATCACGCCCGCATGACGGCGTTCGTGCAAGCGGTGCACGCCGCGGACGCCGAAAGCTAATGCAACCCGCCGGGGTGGCCGCCAGGGCCAGCGCCCGAGACGCCCGTCTCCCCGGTAACGCGAAGAGTGACGACCATGTACGATTTGCCTGACGCCCATGGCCATTTCGGCCAATACGGCGGTGTCTTTGTGGCCGAGACGCTGATTCACGCGCTCGACGAACTGCGCGAGGCTTACGCCAAGTATCAGCAGGATCCGGCCTTCCTCGAAGAATTCCACTACGAACTGAAGCACTACGTCGGCCGCCCGTCGCCGATCTATCACGCCAAGCGCTGGAGCCAGGAACTCGGCGGCGCGCAGGTGTACCTCAAACGCGAAGACCTGAATCACACGGGCGCGCATAAGGTGAACAACGTGATCGGACAGGCGCTGCTCGCGCGTCGCATGGGCAAGCGCCGTGTGATCGCCGAGACCGGCGCCGGTCAGCACGGGGTCGCGACGGCGACCATTGCGGCACGCTTCGGCATGGAGTGCGTCGTCTACATGGGCTCGGAAGACGTCAAGCGTCAGGCCGCCAACGTGTACCGCATGCAACTGCTGGGCGCGACCGTCGTGCCGGTGGAGTCCGGCTCCAAGACCCTCAAGGACGCGCTCAACGAAGCCATGCGCGATTGGGTGACGAACGTCGAAAGCACGTTCTACATCATTGGCACCGTGGCCGGCCCGCATCCGTACCCGATGCTCGTGCGCGACTTCCAGAGCGTGATCGGCGAAGAGTGCAAGGTGCAGATGCCGGAACTCGCCGGCCGTCAGCCGGATTACGTGCTGGCCTGCGTGGGCGGCGGCTCGAACGCCATGGGCATTTTCTACCCGTACATCGACGTGCCGAACGTGAAGCTCGTGGGGGTGGAAGCGGCGGGGGACGGCATCGAGACCGGCCGTCACGCGGCGTCCATCATCGGCGGCACGCCGGGCGTGTTGCACGGCAACCGCACGTATCTGCTGCAGGACGCGAACGGACAGATCACCGAGACGCACTCGATCTCGGCCGGTCTGGACTATCCGGGGGTCGGCCCCGAGCACGCGTGGCTGCACGACATCAAGCGTGCCGAGTACGTGGGCATTACCGATACGGAAGCGCTGCGGGCATTTCATGACTGCTGCCGGATCGAGGGCATCATTCCGGCGCTGGAGTCGAGCCACGCGCTCGCTTATGCGTGCAAGCTGGCGCCGACGTTGCCGAAGGATCAGATCGTTCTGGTCAATCTCTCGGGGCGCGGCGACAAGGACATGCACACCGTCATGGCGCTGGCCAAGCCAGAGCCGACGCGCGCATAAGGCGAGACGCGAGACACCGCAGAGCGCAAGTACCCGACTCAGGTTAAGGACACCAGAACCAGCATGACCGATCTGACTGATCGCAAGGCTCAGAATGACGCCCTCGGGACCGAGCGTCCCGTGGACGCCACCGAAGCCGCCGCCGCACGTCTCGAGGCCATGGAAGCGGCCGGCGAGTTGCGCGCGCGTTGGGCGCCGGGCGACATCACGTTGCGTCATGCGGACTTCCTGCAACATCTGCACGAACTGGAAGACGGCAGCGTCGACCTGATCCTTGCCGACCCGCCCTACGGGCTCGGCAAGGACTACGGCAACGACTCCGACAAGCGCTCCGGCGAGGACTTTCTCGGCTGGACGTACGGCTGGCTCGAAGCGGCGATTCCGAAGCTCGCGCCGCGCGGCTCGCTCTACCTGTTCTGCACGTGGCAGTACGCCCCGGAACTGTTCGTGTTCCTCAAGCAGCGCATGCTGATGATCAACGAGATCATCTGGGATCGCCGCGTGCCCAGCATGGGCGGCAGTACGCGGCGGTTCTCGTCCGTGCACGACAACATCGGCTTTTTCGCGGTATCGAAGGATTATTACTTCGACCTCGATGCCGTGCGTGTGCCGTACGACGCCGCCACGAAGAAGGCGCGTTCGCGCCGCATCTTCGAGGGCAGCAAATGGCTGGAGTTGGGTTACAACCCCAAGGATCTGTGGTCGATCTCGCGATTGCACCGGCAAGACCCCGAACGCGTCGATCATCCGACGCAGAAACCGCTGCATATCATCGAGCGCATGGTGCTGGCCAGTTGCCCGCCCGGCGGTCTCGTGCTCGACCCGTTCATGGGCAGCGGCACGACTGCTGTGGCTTGCGCGCTGCACGGCCGACGCTTCGTCGGCTATGAGCTCAACGCGCACTACCACGCGCTCGCTAATCAACGACTTCAGAGACTTTCCGATCATGTCCCGCATTCAAGCGACGTTCCAAGCCTTGCAAGCGCAGGGTAAAAAGGGCCTCATTCCGTTCATCACCGCCGGCGACCCCGAGCCGGGCTGGACGGTCAAGCTGATGCATGCACTGGCCGACAGCGGCGCCGACGTCATCGAACTCGGCGTGCCGTTCTCGGACCCGATGGCCGACGGCCCGGTCATTCAGCGTGCTTCCGAGCGCGCACTGGCGCGCGGCGTGAGTCTGGCCGAAGTGCTCGGCTACGTGGCCGCTTTCCGTCAGACGAACGACCGCACGCCCGTCGTGCTCATGGGCTACGCCAACCCGATCGAGGCGATGGGGCTCGACGCCTTCGCCGAGCGTGCCGCGACGGCCGGGGTCGACGGTGTACTGGTTGTGGACTATCCGCCGGAGGAGGCCGAAGGGTTCGCCAGTGCGGTGCGCGCACACAACATCGATCCGATCTTCCTGCTCGCCCCGACGTCGACCGACGAGCGCATTGCGGCCGTGGCGCGTCAGGCCAGCGGTTATCTGTACTACGTCTCGCTCAAGGGCGTAACGGGCGCAGCAAGCCTGGATACGGCCAGCGTGGCGGCCAAGATTCCTCAGATCAAGGCGCAGGCCAGGCTGCCGGTGGGCGTGGGCTTTGGCATTCGCGACGCCGAAACGGCCCGTGCGGTGGCCAACGTGGCCGACGCCGTGGTGATCGGCAGCGCCATCGTCCAGTTGCTGGAAAACACGCCGCGTGATCTGGAGGGCCAGAACGCGGTAAAATCGCTGGCTGAATTTATCGGCGGTATCCGTCAGGCGCTCGACTCGGGCGCCAAATCCGCGTAAATTCGCGGCAGAAATTGGCCGCGAATGGTGTTACGGCGTAGTTGCCGTCCGGTAAAACGCTGAATTGAAACGACCGTATCGTTCCCGCGGTACGGCTGCCTGGAAATGCCCCCGAAAGCGCCCGCTCCCTGCCGAGCGGGCGTTTGGCAAGGAGAAACTATGAGCTGGCTCGACAAGCTGCTGCCCCCGAAGATCAAGCAAACCGATCCGACGCAGCGCAACAAGAGCATCCCGGAAGGGCTGTGGATCAAGTGTCCGTCGTGCGAAGCGGTGCTGTATCGCGCCGACGTCGAAGCGAATCTGCACGTCTGCCCCAAGTGCGATCACCACATGCGAATCGGTGCGCGTGCGCGTCTGGACTCGCTGCTCGATGCGGAAGGCCGCTACGAGCTGGGTCAGGAAATCGTGCCGGTCGACGCGCTGAAGTTCAAGGACAGCCGCAAGTACCCGGATCGCATCAAGGAAGCGATGGACGACACCGGCGAGACCGATGCCATGGTGGTGATGGGCGGCGCAATCCACACGCTGCCGGTCGTCGTGGCCTGCTTCGAGTTCTCGTTCATGGGCGGCTCGATGGGGTCGGTCGTCGGGGAGCGCTTCGTGCGCGGCGCGCAAAATGCGCTGGAGCAGGGGGTGCCGTTCATTTGCGTGACCGCATCCGGTGGTGCGCGCATGCAGGAAAGCCTGCTCTCGCTCATGCAGATGGCGAAGACCACGGCCATGCTGACCAAGCTGGCCAACGCCAAGCTGCCGTTCATCTCGGTGCTGACCGATCCGACGATGGGCGGTGTGTCGGCCAGTTTCGCCTTCCTGGGCGACGTGGTGATCGCCGAACCGAAGGCGCTGATCGGTTTTGCCGGTCCGCGCGTGATCGAGCAGACCGTGCGTGAGAAGCTGCCGGAAGGCTTCCAGCGCTCGGAGTTCCTGCTGCAAAAGGGCGCGATCGACATGATCGTCGACCGTCGCAAGCTGCGCGAAGAAATCGCTCGCCTGATTGCGCTGATGCAGTGCCAGCCGGCGGACGCCGTCGCGTAAGTCCGGGAACGGTCGCGCCGTTGCAGCCCCCACGGGGCGGTGCAACGGCGTAGAATGACGCAACGCCACGCAGCGCTGCACCCGCGGCGCCTGAATGCATCACTTAGCAGGATATGAAGCGCGGACGTGAGTGACGTCCGCGTTTTTGTTTTTCTGCACGCACATCATGCCGACATACTCCACTCTCGACGCCTGGCTCGCCCATCTGGAAACCGCTCACCCCGTGGGCATCGATATGGGTCTTGCGCGCATTGGCCGTGTGAAAGACGCCCTCGGGCTGACATTCCCATGTCCCGTTTTCACCGTTGGCGGTACGAACGGCAAGGGCTCGACCTGCGCCATCATCGAAGCGATTCTGCTGTGCGCCGGTTACCGCGTGGGCTGTCATACGTCGCCGCATCTGATTTCGTTCAACGAGCGGGCTCGCATCAATGGCGAGAACGTCGACGACGCCACGCTGCTGCCGCATTTCGAGGCGGTGGAAAAGGCGCGCACGAGCTTCGCTGAGCCGGTCTCGCTCACGTACTTCGAATTCACCACGCTCGCGATCATGCACATGTTCGCCACGGCGGGTCTCGACGCCGTGATTCTCGAGGTCGGGCTCGGCGGCCGCCTGGACGCCGTGAACATCGTCGACGCCGACTGCGCCGTCGTCACCAGCATCGATATCGATCACCAGCAATATCTGGGCGATACCCGCGAGGCGATCGCGACCGAGAAGGCGGGCATTTTCCGCGCGGGCAAGCCGGCCGTCTGCGGCGATCCCATGCCGCCGGACACGCTGATTGCCGAGGCACAGCGCATCGGCGCCGACCTGTGGCTTTTCGGGCGCGACTTCAACTACCAGGGCGACAAGCAGCAATGGAGCTATGGCGGGCGAAACATGCGTCGTCCTGCGCTGGCGTATCCGGCGCTTCGTGGCGCCAATCAGTTGCTCAATGCCTCGGCGGCGCTCGCGGCGCTCGAATCGATGCGCGACGTGTTGCCGGTCTCGGCACAGGACATTCGCCTGGGGCTCGCGTCCGTGGAGTTGCCCGGACGCTTTCAGGTACTGCCGGGACGCCCGGCCGTGGTGCTCGACGTGGCCCATAACCCGCACGCGGCGGCGGCGTTGGGCCACAACCTCGACGGCATGGGCTTCTTCCCGTACACCTACGCGGTGTTCGGCGCGATGGCCGACAAGGACATCGAAGGCGTGCTGCGCCACCTCGTCGACAAGGTCGATCACTGGCGTTTGTGCGGGCTGCCGACCGAGCGTGCCGCGAGCCCGGCGTTGCTCGAAGAGAAGTTGCGGGCCGTTGGGTTCGTCGAAGATGCCGACCATTCGGTCGAAACCTTCGAATCCCCTGAGAAAGCCTATGCTGCCGCGCTCGAGCAGTGCGGCGAGAATGATAGAATTGTGGTTTTTGGATCGTTCTTTACGGTGGCGGGCGTGATGTCGCACCGCAAATTGCAACGCCACTGAGGTGTAGCGGTGCCCATGCCGTGACATTTGCTTACGAGAAATGTCATGCGCACGAAGCACCAGATGCGCGATGATCAGTCCAACGACGCAAGTTTCGACCTGAGCCAAGGGCCTATGGGATTGTTTTCCTTCCGCAAGAAAGACGCCGAAGCCGTTTCCCCGAAGCGCGGTAGCCGCAGGAGCGGCCGAACCGGCACCCGTACGGCGGGAGGAGGGGGCGAGTACAGCGAGCACGAGCAACTCGACCCGCTGCTGCCCGAAAAGCAACGCGCGCGCCGCCGTCTCGTCGGCGCACTCGCACTGGTGCTCGCGGCGGTCATCATTTTGCCGATGGTGCTCGCCCCCGAGCCGAAACCGGCTGCCGACGACATCGCCATTCAGATTCCCGGCAAGGACGCCAACTCACCGCCCGTGCGTGTGAAGCCGAAAGCGGCTGCGATGCCCCCAGCCGACGCGTCGCTCGACAAGGGTGAAGAGGCCGTCGACAGCAGCACGCTGGCGCAGTCCGCCAAACCGGCACCTGCACCGAGCGCCGTGCCGCCGTCTGCGGCTGCGGCTGCGGGTTCGACATCCACGCCGACGCCCGGGCCGGTGGCCACCGTTCCGGAACCGCAAGTCGCGCAGGTCAAGCCCGAACACAAGCCGGACGCCAGGCCCGAGGTCAAGAAGCCGGAATCGCACGCCGACACGAAGGTGGCGGCCAAGCCGGAAACGCACGACACGGCCAAGACGCAGCCCAAGCCGAACAACAACGTTGCAGATCCGATCGCACAGTTCGCGCAGAACAACACCACCGCCAAGCCTGCCGCCAAACCGGCGGACAATCACGACAACGCGCAGAAGACGGCCTCGAACGGCAAGTATCTGGTGCGCATCGGCGCCTTCTCGACGCAGGATCGCGCGCAGGCGTGGCTCGTCAAGCTCAAGTTGGTCAACGTGCCGAGCTACATGGTGAAAAGCACGGTCGATGGCCGGGAGCTTTACCTGTTGCGGGCCGGTCCGTTCCCGGATCGCAACGCCGCCGAAGCGGCTGGCAAGAAGATTCGCGACGCCGGCCTGACGGCGCAGGTCGCCGAGGCGGGTTGAGTTGGGCGATACGGTGCATAGCGGTCTGCTGACCGTGGTGGATTACGCAGCCATCGCCATTTTGCTTGGCTCGATGTTGCTGGGCATGCTGCGCGGACTCGTGCGCGAGTTGTTCAATCTGGTCGGCTGGGTGGTGGCGTTCTTCGTGGCGCGCGCCTTCGGCCCGAGCGTGGCGCACTGGCTGCCCGCCGATTTGCCCGGTGGCGAACTCACGCAAGGGGCGCTTGGCTTTTTGCTGGTGCTGATTGCCGTCGTGTTCGGTGCGGGTATCGTGAGTGCTCTGGTGGGGCGTATGACCGATCTGATCGGTTTGCGTCCGGCCGATCGCGGACTCGGCATGCTTTTCGGCATCGTTCGCGGCATTCTGCTCTTGATGTTGTTGATGGTCGCCGCCAAGTTAACGGCATTGCCGCAGCAACCGGTCTGGCAGCAGTCGGTGACGCGTCCATGGGTGGAAGCCGGGCTCGAGCGCCTGATGCCTTATCTGCCCGAGGCCGTGCAGCAATACCTGCGCAAACCCGAGACAGCGGTGCCTAACGTCAATCCGATGGGAACGACGGTTCCTTTGCCACGGTTGGAACCTTATTCGACGCCCCGTTCGGCGCCCGATCCCTATCGCAGCGTGCCGGAATCGGGGGCGCAGGGCGGGCCGGACGGTGGCCGGACGGGCGCGACGAACGACGCTGTGAACCGTGGCGTCACCGGGGTGGCCACGGAAGTGACGAATAAAGTGACGAGCGCGACGAGCGAAGTAACAAGCGAAGTCAGGAATACGGCAACGAAAGCGATGTCGACGCGCTTGTCGAACCTGATGGGCGGCGGCGCATTGCGCGACACCAATGGTACCGGTCTGAACGCTCAGGCCGCAGGCGAGGGCGCTGGCGCCCCGCAGCAGGGATGGGGAATGCGCAGCGGTGGATCGAGCGGATCGCCCACGCCGTCGACCGGCCTGCACAAGGTTTCCGAATGACGGATAATACTGTCCGTTTGAAGCAGATTTCGATGTTTTTAGAAGGATTCATGCCATGTGTGGCATCGTCGGTGTAGTCTCCAAATCCCCGGTCAACCAGTTCATCTACGACAGCTTGCTGCTCCTGCAGCACCGCGGCCAGGACGCCGCCGGTATCGCGACGACGGATGGCCAGTCCTTCTACATGCACAAGGGCAACGGCATGGTGCGCGACGTGTTCCGCACGCGTAACATGCGCGACTTGCCGGGCACGGTCGGTATCGGTCAGGTGCGCTACCCGACGGCAGGGTCGTCGAGCGCCGCGCAGGCCCAGCCGTTCTACGTGAATGCCCCGTACGGCATTGTGCTCGCCCACAACGGCAACCTGACGAACTGGGAACAGCTCAAGGACGAGATGTTCCGCGTCGACCGCCGCCACATCAACACCACCTCCGACTCGGAAGTCCTGCTCAACGTGCTCGCGCACGAATTGCAGGAAAGCTCGCGCGACGGCCTGTCCGTCGAGTCGCTGTTCCAGGCGGTGACCAAGGTGCATAGCCGTTTGCGCGGCTCGTACGCCATCGTCTCGATTGTCTCCGGCTTCGGTCTGCTGGCCTTCCGCGATCCGAACGGCATTCGCCCGCTGTGCATCGGTCGTTTCGACGGCCCGAACGGCACAGAGTGGATGGTGGCGTCGGAATCGGTGGCGCTCGAAGGCATGGGCTTCGCGTTTGAGCGCGACGTCAAGCCGGGCGAGGCGATCTTCATCAGTAACGATGGCGAACTGACGTCCAAGCAATGCTCGGCCGCGTCGTCGATGCATCCGTGTATTTTCGAGCTCGTGTATCTGGCGCGTCCGGATTCCGTGCTCGACGGTGTGCCGGTCTATGACGCGCGTCTGCGCATGGGCGATTACCTCGCCGAGAAGATCCGCCGCGAGATCGACTACAAGGACATCGACGTCGTCATGCCGATTCCGGATTCCAGCCGTCCGGCGGCCATGCAGGTCGCCAAGCGTCTGGGCCTGAACTACCGTGAGGGGTTCTTCAAGAACCGTTACGTCGGCCGTACGTTCATCATGCCGGGTCAGGCGATGCGCAAGAAGTCGGTGCGCCAGAAGCTCAACGCGATGCGCGTGGAGTTCAAGGACAAGAACGTGCTGATCGTCGACGATTCGATCGTGCGCGGCACGACCAGCCAGGAAATTGTGCAGATGGCGCGCGACGCGGGCGCCCGCAAGGTGATCTTCGCCTCCGCTGCGCCGCCGGTGAAGTTCCCGAACGTGTATGGCATCGACATGCCCACGCGTAGCGAACTGGTCGCGCATGACCGTAGCGACGAGGAAGTGGCCCGCATCATCGGCGCCGACGAACTGATCTATCAGGACGTCGAGGACATGAAGGCCGCAGTGCGCGACATCAACCCGGCGCTGTCCGACTTTGATGCGTCGTGCTTCGACGGCAACTACATCACGGGCGACGTCACGCCGGAGTACCTGAACCGTCTGGAGCAGCAGCGCAAGGCGCCCAAGGCGCCGGTCGTCGAGTCCGGCGAAGGCGATGAAAACGAGCCGCGCGGCGCGCAGCTGGGTCTGTAATCCTGCCGCCTGGCAAGCGGCGCTCGGGGGGCGGTCAGCCGCGGCCCCCGAGCGTTGCCCGAGTCCTGTCGGCGGCAGTCTGCAGGGACGGCCGGTCAGGGCGGCGGACGTTTTCCCAGCGCGCCGCCAACGTGCTACACTGCTTCTCACGTCGATTTGATTTCAGCTTGCGGACGTGGGGGAATCTCCCCGAAACAGCTAAAGCGAGGCCTAGACAGATGGATTTCGAGCCCGTTTTGCTGACAAGCGAAACGGGCTTTTCTTTTTTTGGCCGGCGAGCGAGCCGACCCAATGACGAGACACACGATGGATTCCTTCGACTTCGATACCCTGGCGGTGCGCGCGGGCACGCAACGCTCCGAGTTTGGTGAACATTCCGAGGCGCTGTATCTGACCTCCAGCTTCGTTTTCAAGAGCGCGGCCGAAGCGGCCGAGCGCTTTGCGCATTCGGAAGAGGGCTTTACGTACTCGCGTTTCACCAATCCGACCGTATCGATGTTCCAGGACCGGCTGGCAGCGCTTGAAGGCGGCGAGGCGTGCATGGCCACGGCCTCGGGCATGAGCGCCATCGTCTCCGTCGTGATGTCGGCCCTGTCGGCCGGCGATCACCTTGTGAGCTCGCAAAGCATCTTCGGCTCGACGCTGAACGTCTTCTCGACGATCTTCAGCCGCTTCGGTGTGGAGACGACCTTCGTCGATCCGACCGACCTCGACGCATGGCGCGCCGCGATCCGTCCGAACACGAAGATGTTCTTCCTGGAGACGCCGTCCAACCCGCTCACCGACATTGCCGACATCGAAGCCATCGGCAAGATCGCGAAGGAAGCCGGGGCGCTGTTCGTCGTCGACAATTGTTTCTGTACGCCGGTGTTGCAGCGTCCGATCGAGTACGGCGCCGACGTGGTGGTGCACTCGGCCACGAAGTATCTCGACGGTCAGGGGCGCGTGCTGGGCGGCGCCATCGTCGGCAAGAAAGACTTCATCATGGGCAAGGTCTTCACGTATGTGCGCAGCGCCGGCCCGACGCTCTCCGCGTTCAACGCATGGGTGCTGCTCAAGGGGCTGGAGACGTTGTCGCTGCGTGTCGAGAAACAATCGGCGAACGCGCTCGAAGTCGCGAAGTGGCTGGAGCAGCAGCCGCAGGTCGGCCGTGTGTTCTACCCCGGCCTGCCGTCGCATCCGCAGTACGAACTCGCCAAGCGTCAGCAGAAGTCGGGCGGGGCGATCGTTGCATTCGAACTCAAGGGGCAGACCCCTGCCGAGCAGCGCGAGAATGCCTGGCGCGTGATCGACAGCACGCGCGTGTGCTCGATCACGGGCAATCTCGGCGATACCCGCACGACCATCACGCACCCGGCGAGTACCACGCATGGCCGTATCACGCCCGAAGCCCGGGCAGCCGCCGGCATTACCGAAGGGTTGATCCGTCTGGCCGTGGGTCTCGAGTCGCCGGCCGACATTCAGGCCGATCTGGCGCGCGGTTTCAAGCGCTGAGCGGGATAAGCACGACATGAGCAAGTTCTGGAGTGCGGGCGTCGCCGATCTGACGCCTTATGTCCCCGGTGAGCAGCCGCAGATGCAGCGGCTCATCAAACTCAACACCAATGAAAATCCGTACGGCCCGTCGCCGCGCGTGCTCGCCGCGATTCGCGACGCGCTCGGCGACGATGCCGACGCGCTCAAGCGATATCCGGATCCGGATGCGCGAAGCTTCAAGCAGGCCATTGCAGCGCGTTTCGGTCTGGACGTGACCAATGTGCACGTGGGCAACGGTTCGGACGAGGTACTGGCGAATGTGTTTCAAGGGTTGCTGAAGCACGACAAGCCGATTCTGTATCCGGACATCACGTACAGCTTCTACCCGGTGTATTGCGGGCTGTATGGCGTGGCGTTCGAGAACGTGCCGCTCACGGATACGTTTGAGATCGACGTCGACGACTACCTCAGGCCGAACGGCGGCATCATTTTCCCGAATCCGAATGCACCGACGGGGCGTGCGCTCGCGTCGGGCGAGATCGAGCGTCTGCTCGCGGGCAATCCGGATTCGGTGGTCGTGATCGACGAGGCGTATATCGACTTCGGTGGCGAGACGGCGGCCGGGCTGATCGCGAAGTATCCGAATCTGCTCGTGGTGCAGACATTGTCGAAGTCGCGCTCGCTCGCCGGGTTGCGCCTTGGCTTCGCTATCGGTCACGCGGATCTGATCGAAGCGCTCGAACGGGTGAAGAACAGCTTCAACTCGTACCCGCTCGACCGTCTCGCGCAGGCGGCGGGCGTGGTGGCCATCGAAGACGAGGCGTATTTCGACGAGACGCGTCACGCGGTGATTCGAAGCCGCGAGGCGTTGACGACACGGCTCGAGGCGCTGGGCTTCGAGGTTCTGCCTTCCCGGGCGAACTTCGTGTTCGTGCGCCATCCGTCACACGACGCCGCGCAACTGGCTGCCGCGCTGCGCGAGCGCTCGATCATCGTGCGTCACTTCAAGCATGCGCGCATCGCGCAGTTCCTGCGAATTACCGTGGGCACGGATGCCGAGTGCGTGGCGTTGACGGATGCGCTGAGCGAGATATTGCCGAAGGCGTGATTTGCGCTTGAGTGCGGGGGGAATGTTACGGCGCGACCCGCATGTAGCAGATGACGCAGGCACCCAACGCCGGTGGCGGCCCCGAATGAAGGGTCTGTCACCGGCGTTCTCGTAGCAGACGTGGCATCGGCCGGTGGGAACGGGTCGGTGCGACATCGCGTCGGCCCTGATGCCTGGCAACGAGGTGCACGCACGTCACCCGGACTCACCGCCTCAGAAGTTCACAGGTCCGGACGCTGCCCATCCCCAAGAGAATCCAACCGTGCCGCACGCGAGCGCGCGATGATCGCGAGTTGCAGAAGAAACCCGGCGGCCATCGCGATCAGGCAGGCCTTCACGCCGAATGCGGAGGCGATCCATGCGCCCAGAAACGCGCCGAGCGGCCGGGCGCCGAACGTCGCCGTCATGGTCGCCGCGGACACGCGTGCGACCAACTGGCCCGGCGTGACGACCTGGCGCAGCGATGTCGTCGAGATCGTCCAGACGATGGGGCCGAAGCCGAACAGGAAGAATGCGGTGAACACGACGGCGTGAACCCCCACAGCCTCGCTTGCGCCACTCGATAACGCGGTCGACGCCATCGCCACTGCCGCCAGCGCCGCGCTAACGGGCCCCAGCAGGATCTGCCGCCCGAACCGCAGCCGCTGCGCGAGACGTGCATAACCCATCGCCCCGCACACCATGCCGAAGCCGTACACCCCTAGTGCGATGCCGACCGCTTGCGCGGAGAATCCGAGCGAGTCGATCGCGTAGTAGGCAAAGATCGCGAGCAGCAGATACCACGAGGTATTGAACACGAACGCGGTCGCGACGATCGGGCGCAGATGAATGTTCGTCGCGATGAAACGAATGCCTTCGCCGAGCTCGGCCACAAAGTGACGGCGCGATCTCGTGCGTGCTACCTCGTTTGGCAACCGCGATAGCCAGAATGCGCTGGCGAGCGACAGGGCAAAGGCCGCCGCGAATGCGAACATGCCCGACGCCACGCCGGCGAGCACGCCGCCAATCGCGGGCCCCGCCGTGAAGGCGATGCTGCGTGCCGTCTCCAGCCGCCGGTTTGCGGTGAGCAGATGCGCCGGCGCGACGAGTGTCGCCACCAGCGACGGGGCGGCTGCCCCGAAGACGACCGTTCCCGTCGCCATGGCGAAACCGAGCAAGCCCAGCGCGCTCAGCGTGAGCCACTGAAGTTGAAACAAGACGAAAAGCAGCAGCAACGCGGCGGCCCGAAGCCACTCCGTGCCGATCATGAGGGGTTTGCGGCGGTAACGATCCGCCAGCACGCCCGCAGGCAACGACAGCAGCAGAAACGGCAGTGTGGTCGCGGCTTGCAGCGACGCTGTCTGTTGCGCAGAGGCATGCAAGGCCATGACCGCGACGATAGGAATGACGGCGAGCGTCATTTGTTCGCTGAACTGCGCGGCGAGATTCGCGCGCGAGAGCGAGGTGACGAGCGAATCTATCGACGAGGCGTCGCGTGCGGTGAAGCGGCTGGCGTCCGGCATGGCGCATTCCTTCGGGATCGTTGTCTCGAAGGAAGGTTGGACGATGCCGGCGCAGATGGCGCTCCGTTTCTTGCTATCGAATCAATTTCGCGCCGTGAGCGGCACGTAAGCCTCGCCGTTGATGCGCCGCGGCGTCGGCGTGAAGGCATCGCTCATCACGTCGTGCGCCGCGTTGTAATACGGCGTATCGATGTCGAGCAGCCCGAGCATCGTATGTTCGAGTCGATCCGTCTGATAGGGGCGCGCTTCGAGCGCAGCGCGCGTGTCGGCATCCGGTGTCTGGCGCGTCCAGACGATCATCGGTATCTCGTAACCGGAGGCATCCGAGACGGACTGCCCGGTGTGATTGCGCGTATGGCCGACCTCCTGCGCGTGATCCGAGCTGAACAGCAGGCTCGCCTCCGATTGCGTCGACGCCGCCATGGTCTTGCGGATCAGGTTCGAGACGACGTAGTCGTTGTAGGCGATGGCGTTGTCGTAATCGTTGCGTGAATGACGCACCCACAGCGAGCGACCCCTGGCCTCGAGATCGGCCATGACGCTGTCGTTGGTGTTGTCGAAGCGTGCGAATTCGTCGGGGTAGCGCATGTCGTAGGTCGGGTGTGCCCCCAGCAGATGCACGATGATGAGCTTGCGCGGGGCGTCGTGCGCGAGTGCGGCGTCCACGACCGGCAGAAGGTTGCCGTCGAAATTGTTCTCGCCGCGCCCATAGCCCTTGTTGATGAAGGTGCGCTCGTCGGCACGATTGGCCACGAGTCCCAGCCAGCCGTCGTTGGGCACCTGATTCGAGATCCAGTAGGTGCGATATCCCGCCTCCCTGGCGAGCATCACGAGGTCGGGCTGCCGGGTCCACGCCTCGGGGTCGTCGAGGCTCGCGGGCGTGAGCATTTTCATGAGCGAGGCCATCGTTGCCGGCTCGGAGGAGACGACGTCACGGAACACGGTCAGCTCGTCACGCATCGAGCCGAGCATCGGCGTGGTGTTGCGCGCATAGCCGTAGATCGACATGTTGTTGCGGTTCAGACTCTCGCCGATGACCCAGACGACCGTCTTGCGCGACGGTCCGCGATACCGCACCTGCCATTCGGCGCGCTGCGCCATGTTGCGCTCGAGTTCGCGTTGCAGTTCGTCGGCATGCGCCAACTGCCCCTTGTAATCGAGATAGCGGATCGGCCAGTAGAGCAGCGGATTCTCCTTGGCCATGGTGGGGTTCAGATGCAGGGCGAAAAAGCCGGTAAAAAGCGTGACGATGGCGAGCTTGCTGCGGCGCCGCAGCGGGGGCAGCGCACGCGATGCCTCGATACGCGTGAGGCGCCGCTCCAGCACCGTGGCCGCCGTCATCAGCAGGACGAAGGCGGCGCTCGCTTCGACCACGTCGCGCCAGTTATGCCGGAAGAATTCGCCGGTCTCCGACGCATTGGTGTTGAACACCGCCTGCAACACCAGGAGATGGTTCGGACGTAATCCGAAGTAATCGCGCAGGAACCCTTTGGCGGCGGCGTCGAGGAAAAAGACGGCAATGACGCCAAGCGTCGTGGCGCTGAGCCACGCGGGCCGCGCCCGCAGCAACAGACACAGCCCTGCCAGACCGGGCAGGGCGGTCGCCATGATCGCGGCGCTCTTGCCGTATTCGCTCCCGCTGAGCATGCCGAGCGCCCAGAACATGGCCAGCCCGCCCAGCCCGATGCCCAGCCGGTAAAGAAGTGATCTCAAGATGAACGTCCCCCAATGCTGCCGGCACGTCGCGGCGTGCCTGTCTATCGTTGCTCGCCCACGCGTGATCATGACGCGAAGCCCGCAAGCCTCGCTTGGCGGCAGCGATTCGACCGGGAAACGGGATTTTCGGTTCTTGAGGTGCTAATTTTTGGGACGAACGCCAGTCGGTTTTCCGAGATTTCGCGGGAACCTGACGCGTCGGCACGTCAGTGCAGGCGAGCCCCGTTGGGCACAGGCCGCTCGACACCGGCCAGCACGATCGCGCCCTCGGCATCGGCGAAGCCCGTCACCAGCACCTCCGAGACCACGCCCGCAATGCGTTTCGGCGCGAAGTTGCACACGCACAGCACCTGACGGCCAACGAGGCTTTCCGGGCGGTAATGCACGGTGATCTGGGCGCTGGACGTTTTCACGCCCATCTCGCCCAGATCGACCTCCAGCACATAGGCCGGTTTCCTGGCCTTCTCATTGAGGCGAGCCGCCACGACGGTGCCCACGCGCAACTCGATCTTCTCGAAGTCCTGCCATTCGATAGGCGGTGCGGTGTCGGCGGGACTGACGGCGTCGGTCATGGTGGCTCCAGGCGGTGGTCGATGAATGAAGCCCGAAGCGTAACGTGGCGCACGGCGGCGCGGCTTGTGAAATCCGGCAGACGGCGATCCGGTGGCGCGACGAAAGTGATCACGAGCGACCGGCAACCAGCAACCGCCGAGCGGTGCGGGTCAGCGTTTCACGCAGTGCCCGGGGCGTTGCGTGGCCGCATGCTTCCGACGCCATGCGGCTGGCGTCAGGCCATAGTGCTGTCGAAAGGCGTGCGTCAGTGCGCTCTGATCGTTGAAGCCGACGTCGAGCGCGATGTCGGCGAGCGGCGTGTCGTCGGCGATGAGCCGCGACGCCGCTTGCGTCAGGCGCAGACGCATGAGGTGTCGATGCGGCGTCTCGCCGGTCATGGCGACGAAGCAGTCGTGGAAGTGGCGAACGCTCATGCCGGCTTCGCGCGCGAGCGTCGCAGTGTCGAGCGGCGTGGCCAGATCGGCTTGCAGCCGCCGGTCGACCTGCGCCAGATCCAGTCGGACGGTGCGTGACGCATGGCGCGCCGGGGCCAGCCGCGCCGTGAGCGCTGCCAGCCAGTCGCGCACGGCGGGACCGTCGGCGTCGAGCGGTCGGCTCGTGTCGACACCCGCGCTCACCCGGTGCGCCAACGCCAGCAGTTTCCCATCCAGGGCAAAGAACGCCGCATGCGCGAAGGCACGCTCCGTTCCGGTCTGCCGGGCCACCTGCGAAGGCACGTCCAGCACGACCTGGCGGTTTGGCCCGTCGCCGCGATAGTCATGTCGCACGCCCGCGGGAATTACCACGCCGTTGCGCGCCCCGACGCGCCCCGACTGCGCGGCGTTGCCGTCGAGCGAGAGCGACATGCGCCCGGACAAACCGATGACGACCTGATGAAAGTCGTGTGTGTCGGTGCTGTCGGTGGGACGGTACTCGCGCAGTTCGAGAATCGGGGCGGGGGCGGCCATAAGACGTCGGCTAAGGGGCAGAAGCGGAGATATCGGAGATATCGGAGAAATCGGAGAAATCGTCAGGAAATCGGACGTTAGCACCATTCAGGGGAATAAGGCGGGAGAGGTGCATGACTTCAGGTTATGAGAAAACGCGCAAAGCTATCCCGGATTGATTGGTTCGACCTCGCAGAACGGATCGCTACACTGGTTCTCCAGTGGCCGGAGACCCCCGGCCGGCGTCGCGCCAGCGCAGGCAACCGCCCGCCGTGAGCGCGATGCGCTTCGATTCCTCCGGGCCTGCGGCCCGTCTTTGGCAGGGAAGTATGACATACGCCGTTACGATCTCGGGCAGCCCGTCGGCCGCCTCGCGCAGCGCCCGGTTGCTGCGTTTCGTCGAATCCGAACTGGTCGAGGCCGGTATCGAGGTTCGTCGCATCGACATTCGCGCCTTGTCGCCTGCGGCGCTGCTCGCGGCCGATACGTCGCACGACGACCTGCGCTACGCGCTGGCGCAAGTGGCCGGGGCGCAAGCCGTGGTCGTCGCCACCCCGGTCTATAAGGCCGCCTACAGCGGTCTGCTCAAGGCATTCCTCGACGTATTGCCGCAAGACGGCCTGGCCGACAAGCTCGTCGCCCCCTTTGCCACGGGCGGTAGCCCCGCGCATTTGCTCGCCCTCGACTATGCGCTCAAGCCGGTGCTCTCCGCGCTCGGCGCGCAACACATTCTGCGAGGGGTGTTCGCGGTCGATCAGCAGGTGCCGAAAGAAGAGGGCGCCACGCTGGACGCGACCATCGCCGAGCGACTCGGCGCGACCGTCGATCAACTCTCGCAATGGCTGCATGAGCGCGAGGTGATTCGTCAGTGGCCTGCGAAGACGGCCGAGGGCATTCGCAATGCACGTAGCGCAAACCGCGCCACGCTCGCTGCCTGATCGCCGGAGTTCGTATGCAAGTTTTCTGGTTCATTCCGACGCACGGCGACACGCGCTATCTCGGTACCTCCGACGGTGGACGCCTGTTCGATTTCGATTACGCCCGTCAGATCGCCAGCGCCGTCGACTCGCTCGGCTACGAAGGGGTGCTGCTGCCCACGGGGCGGTCTTGCGAAGATGCCTGGGTCACGGCGTCGAGCCTGATCGGCGCCACGCGAGACCTGAAGTTTCTCGTCGCCATCCGCCCGGGAATCGCATCGCCCGCGCTGACGGCGCGCATGGCTTCGACGTTCGATCGTCTGTCGGGGGGCAGACTGTTGATCAACGTCGTGACAGGAGGTGACGCCGGCGAGCTCGAAGGCGACGGCTTCTTCGCCGACCACGCCGAACGTTACGAAGTGACCGACGAGTTCCTGCGCATCTGGCGCGCGATCCTGGAAAAGTCGCATACGGGCGAGAGCGTCGATTTCGAGGGCGACCATCTGCGCGCGAAGGGCGCGAAGCTGCTTTACCCGCCGGTGCAGACACCGCACCCGCCGCTGTACTTCGGCGGCTCGTCGGAAGCGGCGCGTCAGATCGCGGCAGAACAGCTCGATGTCTACCTGACGTGGGGCGAACCGCTGGCCGACGTCGCCGAAAAAATCGCCGATGTGCGCGCACGCGCAGCCAAACTCGGTCGCACGCTGCGCTTCGGGCTGCGCCTGCATGTGATCGTTCGCGAAACGGAAGACGACGCATGGCGCGCGGCCGATTCGCTCATCAGCAAACTCGACGACGAGACCATCGCGCGCGTGCAGACTCAGTTCGCGAAGATGGACTCGGAAGGGCAGCGACGCATGGCGGCGCTGCATGGCGGACGCCGCGACAAGCTCGTGGTCGCGCCCAACCTGTGGGCCGGCGTGGGGCTGGTGCGCGGCGGGGCCGGCACGGCACTCGTGGGCGATGGTCCGACGGTGGCGGCGCGCCTGCGCGAGTACGCCGATCTGGGCATCGACACCTTCATTCTGTCGGGCTACCCGCACCTCGAAGAAGCGTATCGCTTCGCCGAACTCGTTTTTCCGCATCTGCCGGAGCGGGTGCGAAGCAAGCTCGGTGGCCTCGACAAGGTGCCGCTGTCCGGTCCCGTCGGCGAGGTCATGGCCAACAACATCGTGCCGCAGGCGTCGCAGAGCTGAGCGCCGGCCACATGGCGCGTTGCGCTGTGCCGCTCGACGTCGCATCGACTTCACCTCGAACGAAACCCTCCGGCCGACTCACGTGAATGCTCCGGGAGAATTTGCATGACCCAAACCACTTCAACGCCATTGACCGACGCCACGGCCAACACCACCGGCACTGTCGCTTCAAGCGCAGCCGGTAATGTCGCCGCACCGGATACGTTGCAACGCTACCGGCGCACGCTCGCACGACGCCTCGCGCCGTGGGCCGTCCCCATTGCGCTGGTCGCACTGTGGCAACTCGCTGCGGAAGCGGGCTGGTTGTCGACACGTGTGTTGCCGGCGCCGTCTGCGGTCGTCGAAGCCGCGTGGCAACTGGCAATCACCGGTCAGATCTGGCGCGACATTGGCGTCTCGACGGGACGCGCCGTCATCGGTTTCGTCATCGGCGGCGGCCTCGGCCTGCTGCTGGGCATGCTGACCGGTCTGTCGCGCGTGGCGGAAACGGCGCTGGACTCCTCATTCCAGATGCTGCGCAACATTCCGCATCTGGCGCTGATTCCGCTGGTGATCCTGTGGTTCGGTATCGACGAGAAAGCCAAGCTGTTCCTTGTCTCGATCGGCGTGTTTTTCCCGATGTACCTCAACACCTACGCCGGGATTCGCGCCGTCGATCCCGCGCTGGTCGAAATGGCGCGCAGTTACGGCCTGCGTGGCTGGGCGCTGTATCGCGACGTAATTTTGCCGGGGGCACTGCCATCGATTCTCGTGGGCGTGCGCTTTTCCCTGGGGCTGATGTGGGTGACGCTGATCGTGGCGGAAACCATCTCGGCCCAATCGGGGATCGGCTATCTGACGATGAATGCCCGCGAGTTCCTGCAAACCGACATCGTGCTTGTGGGGATTTTGCTGTACGCGCTGCTGGGCAAGCTGGCCGACGTGCTGGCCAAGGAACTGGAATTTCGCTGGTTGCGCTGGCATCCGGCCTTTCAACGAGGAGCCGCCGCATGAGCGCACAACAACTGGCCCCGGTCGCGGGCGCCGATATCGAAGCCGAATGGACGGCCGAACAACGCGCGACGTCAGGCTCAGGCAGATTGCCGCTCGATCCGCACGCCGACCCGTTCGGCACGCAGCTGCCGTTGGGTAGCCACATCGGCTCGCAACGTACGACCCCGGGGACGAATCTCAAAGTGGTGCATCCCGCGAGTGACACGACTGTCGCCAACGCGGCCGCCGGTGGCTTGCGTATCGACGCCGTTGGCAAGCGTTATGGCGCACGCTCGGTGCTGTCGGATTTTTCGCTGACGATTCCACGCGGCGGATTCGCCGCCATTGTGGGGCGTAGCGGTTGCGGCAAGTCGACGCTGTTGCGTCTGATTGCCGGGCTGGAGACGCCGGACACCGGTCGCATCACGCTCGACGGCCATGCGCTGGACGGCACCTCGGGCAAGGTCGCGACGCGCATCATGTTCCAGGACGCGCGCTTGCTGCCGTGGCGCACGGTGCTGGAGAACGTGGCCATCGGTTTGCCGAAATCTTCGCATGCGCAGGCGCTTGAAGTGCTGCGCGAAGTGGGCCTTGCCGAGCGCGCCAACGACTGGCCGAGCCAACTGTCGGGCGGTCAGCGTCAGCGTGTGGCATTGGCGCGCGCGCTGGTGCATCAGCCGGACCTGCTGCTGCTCGACGAACCGTTGGGTGCGCTCGATGCGCTCACCCGCATCGAAATGCATGCGCTGATCGAACGGCTCTGGCGCGCTCACGGCTTTACCGCATTGCTCGTGACACACGACGTTCAGGAAGCGGTGGCGCTGGCCGATCGTGTCGTGCTCATCGAGCAGGGACAACTCGGGCTGGACCAATCGGTGTCGCTGGCGCGCCCGCGCGCGAGGGGCAGCGCCGACTTCGCCGGGCTCGAAGCCCAGGTGCTCGCGCGCGTTCTGCAAACCGAAGTCGCGCCGTCCTCGCATGCCCCCGCAGCCGAGCCGCTTTGGCCGGCGGCAACGGTGCGCTGGGCCGTTTGAACCGAATCGCCAATTTTCCGAACCGATCCACCCGATATTGCCAACACAGGAGTTCACCATGGGTATCACTGCCATTAACGTCCGTAACCAGTTCAAGGGACGCATTCGCGAAATTCTGCGCGGCCCCGTGCTGTCCGAAGTCGACGTCGAAACGCCGAGCGGCATCGTGACGTCGGTCATCACCACGCGCTCCATCGACGAGTTGCGTCTGGATGTCGGCTCCGAAGTCGTGGCGCTGGTCAAGGCCACCGAGGTCTCGCTGGCGAAGCTCTGAGGCCACATCGCCGGCGACGCGGTGCGCGCTCGACGGCCATCCGTTTTCCTGTTTTCCTGCATCCTGCATCGGACGCACGCGGGGGCGACGTCCGATGCAGGATGCAGGAAATTCCGAGCCCCGTCTCGGACTGTGCCGCGAATGCACGCACTCGGCTGATATAATGACGGCTTCCCAATGTTGGCGACCCGCCTGCGCGAGACCTTCCGCCGCGGGCGTTTTTGTTTGTCGCCGACGCGATGCACCGAAGCCAAACCATGACCACTGTCCGCACCCGCTTTGCGCCTAGCCCGACCGGATTCATCCATCTGGGCAACATCCGTTCCGCTCTCTATCCGTGGGCCTTCGCGCGTCACAACAACGGCGCCTTCGTCCTGCGTATCGAAGACACCGATCTCGAGCGTTCGTCCCAGGAAGCCGTGCAGGTCATTCTGGAAGGCATGGAATGGCTGGGCCTCGACTACGACGAAGGTCCGTTCTATCAGATGCAGCGCATGGATCGTTACCGCGAAGTGCTCGAGCAACTGAAGGCAGGTGGTCACGTCTATCCGTGCTACATGAGCATGGAAGCCCTGGACGAGCTGCGCGAGCAGCAGCGCGCACGCGGCGAGAAGCCGCGTTACGACGGTCGCTGGCGTCCGGAGTCGGGCAAGGTGCTGCCCGAGCCGCCGGCCGGCGTGGAGCCGGTGCTGCGCTTCAAGAACCCGCTGAGCGGCAGCGTCGTGTGGGAAGACGCCGTGAAGGGGCGCATCGAAATCTCGAACGAAGAACTCGACGATCTCGTGATCGCGCGTCCCGACGGCACGCCGACGTATAACTTCTGCGTGGTCGTCGACGACATCGACATGGATATCACGCACGTCATTCGCGGCGACGATCACGTGAACAATACGCCGCGCCAGATCAACATCTTCGAGGCGCTCGGCAAGCAGCCGCCGGTGTACGCGCACTTGCCCACGGTACTCAACGATCAGGGCGAGAAGATGTCCAAGCGCAACGGCGCCATGAGCGTGGTGCAGTATCGCGAAGAAGGGTATCTGCCCGAAGCGGTCGTGAACTACCTGGCCCGTCTGGGCTGGGCACATGGCGACGCCGAAGTCTTCTCCCGCGAGCAGTTCGTGGCCTGGTTCGATCTGGAGCACCTGGGCAAGTCGCCGGCGCAGCACAACCCGGAAAAGCTTCAGTGGCTGAACAACCAGTATCTGAAGCAGGCCGACAATGCGCGTCTGGCTGGTCTGACCGAACCGTTCCTGCAAAAGGCGGGTGTCTCGATCGAGGGCGG
The DNA here is from genome assembly GCF_000934605.2 of Pandoraea vervacti. Lineage (NCBI taxonomy): Bacteria > Pseudomonadati > Pseudomonadota > Betaproteobacteria > Burkholderiales > Burkholderiaceae > Pandoraea > Pandoraea vervacti. Next base: position 2,096,738 of record NZ_CP010897.2, read on the forward strand.
TCCGTCGCTGGCCGGTGTGGTCGGTCTGTTCAAGGACCGTGCGAATACCGTCAAGGACATTGCGGCCAGCGCCGAGATGTTCTACCGTGCGCCCGCACCGTCGGCCGACGATGTGGCGCAGCACATGACGGACGCCGCACGTGCTGCCGTGAAGGATCTGGCTGCGGCATTGGCCGCGCTGCCCGAATGGAAGAAGGAAGCGATTTCACCGGCCTTCAAGGCAACGCTCGCGCAGCATGGCATGAAGATGCCGCAACTCGCGATGCCGGTGCGCCTGCTCGTGGTCGGCACCACGCACACGCCGGCCATCGATGCCGTGCTCGAATTGCTGGGCCGCGATACCGTACTCGCCCGTCTGGGCGCCTGACGGTCGCCTTCATGCGGTTGCGGCGCCGCTTTGGCGGTGCTGTCGGTGCCGAAAACAAGAAACCCCGGGATGCGTCTGCATCGCCGGGGTTTTTTTACACGGCACGCATGGGTCGATGCATGCCCGCGTGGGCTTACGCTTGCGGGTCCGCGTTCAGCGAGAGGGTCGTGCCCGCCTTGGACGAGGCGGCCGGACGCTTGGTGAGCGAATAGCTCTCGAGCAGCTTGACCATCTGTGCGTAGATTTTTGGGTTGCCCGCCAGGATTTCGCCCTGGAACAGGAAGTCCGATTCGCCCGTGTAGTTGCCGACAAGACCCCCGGCTTCGCTGATCAGCAGGCTGCCCGCGGCCATGTCCCACGGGTTCAGACCCTGCTCGAAGAAGCCGTCCATGCGACCGGCAGCCACGTTGGCCAGGTCCAGTGCGGCAGCCCCCGGGCGGCGGATGCCCGCGCAATGCTCGGTCATCGTGCCGAACATCTTCAGATAGTTGTCTACGCCTTGCAGGTCACGGAACGGGAAGCCCGTGCCGATCAGGCCGTCGGCCAGACGGTCGCGGCGCGAGACGCGAATGCGCTTGCCGTCGAGGAACGCGCCACGCCCGCGCGAGGCGGTAAACAGTTCGTTGCGGGTCGGATCGTAAATCACCGCTTGCGAGACGATGCCCTTGTGCGAGAGGGCAATCGACGTGCAGTAATAGGGCAGACCGTGGATGAAGTTGGTGGTGCCGTCGAGCGGGTCGATGATCCACTGGAATTCCGAGTCGGCATTACCGTGTTCTTCGCCGGATTCTTCGGCGAGGATGGCGTGGTCGGGATAGGCTTCGAGGAGAACCTGAATGATCGCTTGCTCAGCCGCTTTGTCCACTTCCGTCACGAAGTCGTTGTGCTGCTTCTTGCTGACCTTGACGGTATCGATGTCGAGGGAGGCCCGGCTGATGATGTTGCCGGCGCGGCGCGCGGCTTTCACCGCGATATTGAGCATGGGATGCTGCATGACAGATTCCTGTTAAGGCCATTGCTGACGGTACGTACGGCCCCCATTGGGCCGGCCGGCAAGCGTGGCGGACAAAGCGAACAAATTGAGCAAGAGCGATGCCCGGCAAGCGCCGCGCACGCACACTGGCAGTGTGGCGGCTCGTTTGCAGGGACGAAAACGCGCATTTTACCAAAAATGCGAGCAACGCGCTCTGGAATCCAGATGTTCTGACCCTTTTTCACCCCGGGGGCATTACGTCGGCTTCCGTGCCCAATGGGCCCCGGTGAGGCCGACGTTCGGTGCGACGGCGGCGATCGCGCCCCCGCGCACGTCGATTCAGGCAAAATAGCGACGTTTCTCCGTCGATCTCCTTCGCCCGCCTCGCGCCTCGTCGCCCGTCATCGCTGTCATTGCCCTCATCGCTGTCACATGTCCCAGTCTGCTGCTACCGCCTCGCCGTCCATCTTCGATCAAGTGCGTTTCGTGCTCAACGAAACGAGTCACCCCGGCAATGTTGGCTCTGCTGCGCGTGCGATCAAGACGATGGGCTTCGGCCGACTGGTGCTCGCCGCGCCGCGTGCCGGGGCCGACGTGTTGCGCGATCCCGAAGCGGTTGCGCTGGCCAGCGGCGCGGATGACGTGCTGGCCAGCGCCCTCGTGGTGCCGGATCTCGATGCGGCGTTGCAGGGCGTGAGCTGGGCGGTGGCGCTGTCGGCACGTTCGCGCGAGTACGGGCCACCCAATGCCGAACCGCGCGAGAGTGCGGCCATTGCCGTGCAGCATGCGGGGCAGGGAGGCTCGGTGGCGTTCATCTTCGGTAGCGAGCGCACGGGGCTGTCGAACGCTGACGTAGAGCGCTGCAACGCGCTCGTGCATATTCCGGCCAATCCGGTGTACAGCTCGCTGAATCTCTCACAGGCAGTGCAATTGATTGCGTGGGAGATGCGCATGGCGTGCCTGGCGTATGAGCGTGGCGACTTCGCAGGTGACGCGAGTCAGGAGACCGTTGAGCGCGCGGCGGTCGTGCCGACGCCGTCGTCAGGTTCCACGCCCCACGAGGCGCTCGCCACGCGCGACGACATCGAAGGCATGCTCGCGCATCTGGAACGGGCGCTGGTCGATCTGGATTTCCTTGATCCCGACAATCCGAAGAAGTTGATGACGCGGCTGCGCCGCCTGTTCGCGAAGAGTCATCTCGAGCGCGAGGAAGTCAACATTCTGCGAGGCATCGCGAAGCACATTCTGGAGCGCCGAACCCGTCGCTGAATGGGAAAAAATCCCATACAATCGTGAGTCACAAGCTTATCAGCCTCTCGCGGATATGAACCGTTTGCGCCAGCGTTGCGCGGCTTCCCTGCCTTATCACGTTCACTGTTGTTAGCCCCGCGCTGACATGCGTGATGCTGCGCCCGTGTGGCGTGCGTCACCGCCTCGCAGTGCCCGCCGGTTTGCATCGGCTCGCGCTGCCCTTGCATCCCCCTTATTCACGTCGATCCCCCCATAAAAAGATGGCCGGACGACGTACGACAGGACCGCATTCAGGCTTATGTTCACCCATCTTCGCGAAGATATCGCCGCCATCCGGCAAAAGGATCCCGCCGCTCGCAGCAATTGGGAGGTCTTCACCTGCTATCCCGGCTTGCATGCCGTGATGCTGCATCGCGTGGCCCACCGTTGCTGGACGTCGGGTTTCAAGTGGCTGGGCCGTTACGTGTCGCAGTACGCCCGCTTTCTCACGGGTATCGAAATCCATCCGGGCGCGACGCTCGGGCGGCGTGTGTTCATCGACCATGGCATGGGCGTGGTAATTGGCGAGACGGCGGTGATCGGCGACGACTGCACGATCTATCAGGGCGTCACGCTCGGCGGCACGTCGCTCGCGCGCGGCGCAAAGCGTCACCCGACGCTCGAAGCCAGGGTGATCGTGGGGGCTGGCGCGAAAGTGCTCGGCGGCTTCACCGTCGGCGAGGGCGCGAAGATCGGATCGAATGCTGTCGTCGTGAAGGCGGTACCGGCCGGTGGCACGGCCGTGGGCAACCCGGCCCGGATCGTGCGCGCCGAAGCGCCGCGCGAAGGGGCGGGCGGCGCTGACGCCAAGTCGGCAGGCGCCGCGCGCAAGGTGGAATTCTCGGCTTACGGCATTGCGCCGAACGCCGACGATCCCGTCTCACTTGCGATCCACGGCCTGATCGAAAATGCGACCGATCAGGCGCACAAGATCGATGTGATGGTGGCGGCGCTCAATCAACTTGGGGCGCATCTCGAAGCCCTCGGTGCGAGCAAGATCGACACCGCCGAGTTGCGCAAGCTCGGCAAGGAAATTCAGGATATGTGACCTGCGAAGACGTCCGGACGTACGGGGCGGCCCGCTTTCGAGCGGGCCGTTTTGCATGCCGTGGGAGACAGTGATGTGGCGAAGGTGAAGCGGCGAATGTGAAGCGGCCAAGGTGAAGCGGCCAGGGTCGGGCGGTGATGCGAGAAGCGTCGATGGGACGACGACGTCAGCGGGCGGCAGTGACGTCGGCCGAAGGCGCGAGATCGATGGCGCGCAACCCGTTGGCGTCCCATTGCAGATAGCCGCCGCGCGACGGCGCCACATCGAACTCCCAGTCGGGCAGCACCCAACGCACGCGTCGTCCGTCGGCATGTCGTGCCGGGCGGTGCGTGTGCCCGTGCACGAGTGTGCGTTCGCCGGCGGCGTCGAGCAACGCGGCGATGGCGTTCGGATTGGCATCGGCATACGCCATGCGATGCGCGCCCTTGGCCGCGCTGCGTTGCCGGATGCGTTCGGCAATGCCCATGCGCACCCGCAGCGGCAGCATCAGGAAAAATGCCTTGCCGAGCGGCGAATGGGCAATGCGGCGAAAGCGTTGGTAGCCCACATCGTCGGTGCACAGCTGATCGCCGTGACTGAGGACCAGTGCCTGGCCGAGAAACGAAAACACGCACGGGTCGTCGAGCATGACCGCGCCTGCGGCACGGGCGAAGCGTTTGCCGAGCAGGAAGTCGCGATTGCCACGCATTACCGCGATGGGGACACCGCTCGCTGAGAGTTCCGACATGGCGGCCGTCATGCGGCGTGCAAAGGCGCCGAGCGGTTCGGTGGCGGGGGAGGTCGCGCCCGACGCGCGCGAAGCGTCTGGCGTGTTGTCGTCGCCGGCGCCGGCGCGGTCGGCGTCGAGCATATCGTCGCCGATCCAGTATTCGAACAGATCGCCGAGGATGAAAAGGATGGAGGCTTCACGCGCGGGACCGCGCAGGAAGTCTTCGAAGACCTGCACCGTACGCGGCAGCGCCGGTGAGAGGTGGAGATCGGAAATGAAAAGCGCGGGCCCGTCGCCCCGTGGTGTCACGGGGCATTGCGGGCACCGCGCAGTCGATACTGGCATCGAGTGTCGCCGTTCGCAGTTCGCGCAGTGCGTGCGCTTAGGCGACGATCACGGCCTTTTCGATCACGACGTCGTCGACCGGCACGTCCTGGTGGAAGCCCTTCGAACCGGTCTTCACGCCCTTGATCGCGTCGACCACTTCCTGGCCTTCGACGACCTTGCCGAACACGGCGTAGCCCCAGCCTTGCGGCGTCGGCGAGCTGTGGTTCAGGAATTCGTTGTCGTTCACGTTGATGAAGAACTGTGCCGTGGCCGAGTGCGGATCGTTCGTGCGCGCCATGGCCAACGTGTACTTGTCGTTCTTGAGGCCATTGTTGGCTTCGTTTTCGATCGGCGCTTCGGTTTGCTTTTGTTTCATGCCGACTTCGAAGCCGCCGCCCTGAACCATGAAACCGTTGATGACGCGGTGGAACACCGTGCCGTCATAGAAGCCTTTCTTGACGTATTCGAGGAAGTTCGCGACCGTCTTCGGTGCTTTGGCTTCGTCGAGTTCGATACGAATGACGCCGTGATTGGTGTGCAGTTCAACCATGATGCTTTCCTTCTGATGAAATGGTCCCGGGGGGCCGGAGGAGGATCAGCGCTTGACGACGCTGGCCGATTCGATCACGACCGTCGTGGCGGGCACGTCGGAATACATGCCCTTGCGAGTCGTGGCCACACCCTTGATCTTCTCGACGGTATCCATGCCGGACACTACCTTGCCGAATACGGTATAGCCGACGCCGTCCGGTTTGGGGTAATCCAGTGACGCATTATCCTTCACATTGATGAAGAATTGCGCGGTTGCCGAATTCGGGTCCGACGTACGAGCCATCGCGATGGTGCCGATCGTGTTCTTCAGGCCGTTCTTCGATTCGCTCGGAATCGCGGCGCGCGTGGGCTTTTGCTCCATGGCCGGCGTGAAACCGCCGCCCTGGATCATGAAGCCATTGATCACGCGATGGAAGATGGTGCCGTTATAGAAACCATCGTTGACGTATTGCAGGAAGTTCTCGACCGTCTTGGGCGCCGCCTTCGGGTTGACTTCGACCACGAAGTTGCCGAGCGACGTCTTGAACTGCACCTGCGGTTGCGCGCTCTGCGCGAAGGCCGGCAGACTCGTGCCTGCGAGCGCCGCTGCGCTGAGCGCGGCGCCGACGCCGCCGAGCAGGGCGCGGCGCAGACGATTCGGAAAGGACATGCGTGTCTCCATGACGAAAGGGGAATCGCTTCGAGTCGAAGCGCTGAGCTTAGTTGCCCGACTTGCCGACGTTTTTCAGATCGGCATTTTCGCCGGTCCTGGCCGGCGACGGCGCCTGGCCAACCGGCGCTGCGCGCTGCGGCGCGAGCATGCCGGACAGGATCTTCTCGCGGTTCGACACGCGTGCCGTCGGCGCGAGCTTCAGGGATTTCTGATAAGCCTGTTGCGCGAGCTTGGCGTAAATATCGCCGAGATTGGCGTAAGCGACGGCAAAGCCGGGGTTGTTTCGAATTGCGCTCTCGAGGGCGGCGCGCGCCTTGTCGTATTCGCCTGCCTGCGCATAGAGCGCCGCGAGGTTGTTGAACGGTTCGGGCAACTCCGGGAAGTCTTGCGTGAGCGCCGTGAAAACATCGATCGCTTCCGCGTTACGGCCCATCTCCATCAGCACACGGCCGCGTGTGAAGCGCACCTGGGCGTCGCGCGGGTACTGCTTGAGATGCTCGTCGATCTTGGTCAGGGCGTCGCTGAATTTGCCTGCGTCGACCAGCTTGTTGATGGCCGATTCGCTGGCTTGCTGCGGTGTTTGCAGCGGCGCGGGCGGCGGCGGATCGGTGATGGCCTGCGCCCCGGCGGGCAGGGCGAACAGTGCGCCGGCCAGGCCCAGGGTGGCGCCTGCGAGCACCGATGCGCGCGCCAGGGTGCGAGCGCTGCGAGCCGCAGCGGCGACCGGGCGCAAGCGAGAGACAAGGCGAGAGGCGAGGTGAGAAGCGAGGCGAGAGTCGAGGCGCGAGGAAATGCGCGTGGACGGGTGCGGAATTGACCGGCTTCGTTGCGTCATAGTGGGTGCTTGGGATACCTGAGAGGTGCACAAGAGATGCTATACTCGGCCGCATTCTAACAAAACACCTGCGCCCGGCCCGCGCCATTTCTCGATATGGCAGTGGCGGCGGTTCGCAGGTTCGTTTTTTCTACCGCACGGCGCGCAGCCCGCCTCGCGATATCGCTCTCGTTTCACGTGAGGATATCGTCGCAGCGTCCGGCGCTGTTGCCGCCCGGTCAAGCGCATATCTATGGATTCACTCCGTGTCTACAACTCGCTCGCGCGAGATAAGCAGCCGTTCGTACCCCTCGTCGCTGGCGAAGTCCGCATGTATGTCTGCGGGATGACGGTGTACGACTACTGTCACATCGGTCATGCGCGCGTGATGGTGGTGTTCGACATGGTGCAGCGCTGGTTGCGCACGTTGGGTTATCGCGTCACGTACGTGCGCAACATCACGGATATCGACGACAAGATCATCAAGCGCGCGCTCGAAAACGGCGAGACGATGCGCGAGCTCACGACGCGCTTCATTGCGGCCATGCATGAAGACGCCGATGCGCTCGGCGTACAGCGTCCCGATCACGAGCCGCGTGCAACCGATTTCATTCCACAAATGGTGGACATGATCGGCACGCTGCAACGCAACGGTTATGCCTATCAGGCCGACGATGGCGACGTGAACTACGCGGTGCGCAAGTTCGCCACCTACGGTCAGCTCTCCGGCAAGTCCATCGAGGACCTGCGCGCGGGCGAGCGCGTGGCGGCCAACACGGCCAAGCAGGATCCGCTCGACTTCGTGCTGTGGAAGCGCGCGAAGGACACCGAGCCGGAAGAGTCGAAATGGGCGTCGCCGTGGGGCGCCGGTCGTCCTGGCTGGCATATCGAATGCTCGGCCATGAGCTGCCAGTTGCTCGGCAACCATTTCGACATCCATGGCGGCGGCGCGGATCTGCAATTCCCCCACCATGAGAACGAAATCGCGCAGAGCGAGGGCGCGACGGGCGAGACGTTCGTCAATTACTGGATGCATAACGGCTTCGTGCGCGTGGACAACGAGAAGATGTCCAAGTCGCTGGGTAACTTCTTCACGATCCGTGAGGTGCTGGCGAAGTTCGATGCGGAGGTCGTGCGCTTTTTCATCCTGCGCGCGCAGTATCGCAGCCCGCTCAATTACAGCGATGCGCACCTGGACGACGCACGCGGCGGTCTGACGCGGCTTTACACGGCGCTCAAGGATGCGGCGGGCGACGGCGCGCCGCTCGACTGGAACGAGCCGTTCGCGCAGCGCTTTGCCGCTGCCATGAACGACGACTTCAACACGCCGGTGGCGATCTCCGTGTTGTTCGAACTCGCGGGCGAAATCAACAAGCAGCGTGATCCTGTGCTGGTGCGTCAGTTGCAGGGGCTGGCGGGCACGCTGGGCCTGCTCGGCCGGGAGCCGCAGTCGTTCCTGCAAGGAGCGGCGGGCGCGGACGATGCGGGCGATGGCGATGCCTTGCGGGCGTCGGTCGAAGCGCGTATCGAAGCACGGGCGCAGGCCAAACGCGATCGCAATTTTGCCGAGGCTGACCGTATTCGTGCCGAATTGTTGTCCGAAGGCATCGTGCTGGAAGATCGTCCCGGAGGCGCCACCGAATGGCGTCGTGCCTGAGCGCGACGCATCGAGGCAAATCTCATGGTGACTCGTAAATCCGTAGCCGCGAAGGTCGCGACCAAGACCACGGCGAGCAAGCGTGCCGCAAAGGGTGTGACGAAGGCCGTTCGGCCTGCGTCCACGTCAGATGACGCGGCACGTCGCACACCTCGCAAGGCAGTCGCGGCGGCGACCGCGGCGGCAGGCAGGACTGCGGCTGGCAAAGTCCCGGTGAAAGCCGTGAAAGCGCCGGGGAAGACTGCCGGGGTTGGCGCTGCACGCAAGACGGCGAGCCAGAAGGCCGAAAGATCCGATTCGACGGAAAAGGCGGCGCGCAAAGTCGCAAAGACGGCCGCAGTGAAGGCTGGTGCCAAGGTCGGGGAGAAAGTCGGTGCGAGAGCGCCGCGCAAGCCCGCCGCCAATCCGGAAACGGCCGCAGCGACGACGCGTCGCGTGGTGGCCAAGCGCGATGGCGAGACGCGTATCGTCACCCCGGAAATTGAGCGCATCGAGCACGAGGTTGTCGATGCGGCGGTGACGGGCGTGGTGCCGCTGCCGGTCGCGCCGGGGGCGTCGCGCCCCGATTTCTGGGATCAGGCATGCGCCGATCTGATGAAGCGCGATCGCATTCTCAAGAAGCTGATTCCCCAATTCGGTCCGGCCCACCTGACCGGGCGCGGGGAGCCGTTCGTCACACTCGCGCGTTCGATCGTCGGCCAGCAGATTTCCGTGAAGGCGGCACAGGCCGTTTGGGATCGTGTGGTTGCGATCTGTCCGAAGCTCTCGCCGTCGCAGTTCATCAAGGCAGGGCACGACGCGCTCGCGGGTTGCGGGTTGTCGCGTCGCAAGGCCGAGTACATTCTCGATCTCGCCACCCACTTCAAGTCCGGTGCGCTGCACGTGGACGCCTGGGCGAGCATGGACGACGAGGCCGTGATCGCCGAGCTGACCGGCATTCGCGGCATTGGCCGGTGGACGGCTGAAATGTTCCTGATGTTCAACCTGCTGCGCCCCGATGTCCTGCCGCTCGACGACGTCGGTCTCATTAACGCGATCAGCGTCAACTACTTCAGCGGCGAACCCGTCACGCGTAGCGAGGCGCGCGAAGTGGCTGCCAACTGGGAGCCGTGGCGCTCCGTTGCCACCTGGTACATGTGGCGCAGTCTCGAGCCGGTGCCGGTCGAATACTGACCGAATGCCGGTCGCGGAGAATCGTCCCTGGGGGAGGCCGACGATCATTGCGATCATTTCGATCGTTTACGGTTTCCCTATCCCCGAGGACGTATAATCCGCGTCCATTCCGTCTCAACAGTCATTTTTGACAGCTATCGCGATGCGAGAGGCGATGAAAGTTGCCTATCTTGTTCGGGTAGACGTTACCGGCGGTACAATACGCTGCCGCATTTCCGGGGAAACCTGATGAAGAACACCTTTTTGGATTTTGAACAGCCGATCGCCGAACTCGAAGCGAAGATTGAAGAGTTGCGCTTTGTGCAGGACGATTCCGCCGTCGACATTTCCGAAGAGATCGAGCGCCTCTCCAAAAAGAGCCAGCAGCTCACCAAGGACATCTACACGAACCTGTCGCCCTGGCAGGTTTCGCAAATCTCGCGTCATCCGCAGCGTCCCTATACGCTCGATTACGTTCGCGACATCTTTACCGACTTCCACGAGCTCCATGGCGACCGCGCATTTGCGGACGACCACGCCATCGTGGGCGGCATGGCCCGTTTCAACGGCCAGGCCTGCATGGTCATCGGCCACCAGAAGGGCCGCGACACGAAAGAGCGTGCGCTGCGCAACTTTGGTATGCCGCGTCCCGAGGGCTATCGCAAGGCGCTGCGCCTGATGAAGATGGCTGAGAAGTTCGGTCTGCCGATCTTCACGTTCGTCGACACGCCAGGCGCTTATCCCGGTATCGACGCTGAAGAGCGCGGTCAGTCGGAAGCCATCGGTCACAACCTGTACGTGATGGCCGAGCTGAAGACGCCGATCATCACCACCATCATCGGCGAGGGTGGTTCGGGCGGCGCACTGGCCGTGGCGGTTGCCGATACGGTCATGATGCTGCAATTCTCGACGTACTCGGTGATCTCGCCGGAAGGTTGCGCGTCGATTCTGTGGAAGAGCGCTGCCAAAGCGCCAGAGGCTGCCGAAGCGTTGGGTCTGACGGCGCACCGCCTCAAGGCGCTTGGCCTGATCGACAAGATCGTCAACGAACCGCTCGGCGGCGCGCAACGCGATCCGCTCGGCATGGCGGGCATGCTCAAGCGTGCGCTGGCCGACTCGCTGCGTCAGTTCCAGGGCATCAGCCACAAGGAATTGCTGGAGCGCCGTTTCGAGCGCCTGATGAGCTATGGCAAATTCAAGGAAGCCGTCGCGAAGTAAAGCGTCTGCCGATGCGTCGTCGTCTGTCGTGGCGATGACGCCGAATCCGATGGCTCATCACGATTCCTCTGCTGCCGCGTTCGCATCTGCCCGATGCGACGCGGCAGTGGCTCATGTGGACGTCGCTTTGCGTCTGGCGTTGACGGCCCATGTCTCGCCGCACGATGTCACGCATGTCTCCTCTGCCGACGCTGCGGCAACTTCCCCCGCTCCTTCCACTTCCTCCACTTCCTCCGCACGGTCTGTCCTGCCGCGGCTGGCGCTCGCCCTGAGCGGCGGTCTCGATTCGATGGTGCTTCTCGATGCGCTGGCGCATTGGTGGCAAAAGCGGCGCGAGCGGGGCGACGCCGGTGCGCAGCCGCTGGCCATTCATGTCCATCACGGCTTGTCCGAGCATGCCGACGAGTGGCTTGCCGTGTGCGAGCGCGAAGCGCGCTTGCGCGGGTTCGCATTCGAAGCGCAGCGCGTGCGTGTGCCGCGCGGCGCCCGTCAGGGGATCGAGGGCGCCGCGCGCGCCGTGCGCTACGAAGCGTTGGCGGCGAGCTGTCGGAGGCATGGTGTCGACTGGCTGCTGAGCGCACATCATGCAAACGATCAGGCGGAGACCGTGCTGTTGCAGATGCTGCGAGGTGCGGGGTTGCCGGGGGTGGCCGCGATGGCTATCGAAGGCGATTTGCCGTTGGCGGCGCGTGAGTCGAACCATGTGCGTTTGCTGCGCCCGCTGCTCGACGTCTCGCGCGAAACGATGCGGGCTTACGCTACGGCGCGTTCGTTGACATGGGTGGAAGATCCCTCGAACGAGGACCGGCATTACCTGCGCAATGCGTTACGTCATGACGTGATGCCTGCGATTGCGTCGCACGTGCCCGCGTACCGCGAGACGCTGGCGCGGTTTGCGCGCCATGCGGCGCAGGCGCAGACGTTGCTCGATCAACTGGCGCAAGTAGACTTCGAGATGGCGCGTGTGGCGCGTGCGGCACGTGAGGTGGGTGCGGGCCATGAGGAAGGGGACGACCGTTTGCAGCGCAGTCGCTTGCAAGGGTTGGACGCGCCACGTCTGGCGAACTTGCTGCGGTACTGGGCGGCAAGTCGGGGGTTGCCGATGCCGCCGGAGGCGCGGCTCGACGAGTGGGTGCGTCAGATTCGCGACGCGCACGCGCAGGCATCGCTGGAATTGCCGCATGGCGATGCCGTCTTGCGCGTGTATCGAGACGAATTGCAGTGGACGGCGGTGTATGACGTTGCGCGCGCGGACGACGTGATTCCGGACGCGGTCCTGCATTGGGCGGGAGAGCGGGAGTGGCGCTTGCCGCAGTGGAGGGGCAGCATCGTATTCACGCCGGTGCCTGAAGGCGAGCCGACGCAGGGGGACATCGGTGAGCACGTATTGCGAGCCGGGCCATTGGTGGCGAAGGCGAGGGTGGGTGGTGAGCGATGGCGTGCGCGTGCGGATGGGCGTTCGCGGTCGCTGAAGCATTGGTATCAGAGTCGCGGGGTGGCGGCGTGGCTTCGGCATGTGCCGGTGGTGTGGCAGAAGGACATCATCGTGTTCGTCCCCAGACTGGGGGTGGATGGCGGCGTGCAGAGCGAAGAGGGGGGCACGCGTTGGACAATGGCGTGGCGCGACGAGGCGTGAGCACGGAAGGGGGGTGCCCCTATGTAGTTCGTCAAGCACTGGGGTCCGTTTTGGGTTGATAAAAAGTGCCGTCGCGTAGCATGGCAAAAAGGACGTCGCAGCGCCGGCGAGCCAGCGCGATAAGTGCCTGGTTGTGGCGCTTGCCCTGCTGGATTTTTCGACTGTAGTAAGCCCTTGAGATCGGGTCTCGCAAAGCCGCAAAGGCCGAGAGAAACAGGGCGCGTTTGAGTACCTTATTGCCACGTCGAGAGGGGTGTTCGCCGCGAATCGAGGCGCCAGAGCGCCGGGTCACCGGCGCTAGGCCAGCATAGGCCGCCAGGTGGGCGGCCGAGGCAAAGGCCTTGTGCGCCACCTCGGTCAGGAGTCGCGCTGCGGTCCTGAGCCCGACTCCGGGCATGCTGCTCAGGACCGGCCAAAGAGGGTTGCTTTGCACCAGGCGCTCGACCTCGGCGGCGATCTCGTCGCGTTGCTTGCGTAGGGCGGCCAGTTGCTGGGCCAGACGCGGCATCACCAGCGTGGCGGCATGAGTACCCGGCACGACTACGGTTTGTTCGGTAAGCGCCTGCGCGATGTCGGCGGCCAAGCTCTTGCCAATGCGTGGTGCGAGCTTGATCAGGCGATTCGCCAGCGTTTTTTGGCCCGCGGCCGCCAGTGCTGCGGGTGAGGGGTAGCGCTCAAGCAGATCGAGCACGGCGGGATGATCCAGGCGAGGTCCGAGCACGCGCTCAAGCGCGGGATGAATCTGCGTGAGCAGGCCGCGAATGCGGTTGCTGGTTTGGTTGGCTTGGGCGGCCAGGTCGTCGTCGAAGCCACACAGCATAGTGAGCTCGGCGAGCGGCTCATCGGCCAGACGCAATGAGCGCAGCGTATGCGGCATGGTGCGTGCGGCATCTGCGATGACGGCGGCGTCGCGCGCGTCGGTCTTGGCTTCGCCTGCGTGCAGGTCGGCGATGCGACGCATAGCCAGACCTGGCAAGTAGGCGACTAGCGTACCGGCGTCGCGGGCTACGGCCAGCGGCAGTGCGCCGATGGTAGCCGGCTGATCGACGACGAACAGGAGCTGGCCGTGGGCTTTCAACTCATCGATGAGGGCGCGCAGTTGGGTCTCATCGTTAGGCAGGGCCTTGTTGTAGAGGCGACGGCCGTTGCGATCGAGAGCGACGGCATGGTGGTGGCCTTTGCCGACGTCGACGCCGATGAAGACATCGACGGCGTCATGAAGTGGAAAGTTATGCATTGCAGTTGGCACAAAAAGTGAATTGGCCTGCAAGAACCCTGGTGGCAAGTCTCGGCATCCACGTTACGGACGGCGTCGGAATATCCGTGCCAAACCCCTATCAGCGATCACCAGCCACCCACCAGACCCGGTGACAACACCCCCCGGATCATGGTTACGACTGGGGGCGGGAATCATGCCGGGCCTGGCTGGCCAAAACCTCGATTATCGAGGTGCGAACATAGTAACGGGGGGCGGAAAAAAGGTTCATCGTGGATTGCCGGGGAAAGCTGCGCGGATTTTGAGGAAGAAATATTCCTCGTCACGGTAGCCGTATGCCCGGCGCTTGATGACCTTGATGGTGTTGTTGATGCCTTCAACGACGCTGGTGTTAAGTGGGTGTCGGCAGCGGGCCAGGATGCCGTGCCAATAGCCTTGCAGGCGCTGCGCAAATAGTTTCAGCGCAGCGATACCGCTGTCGTTGGCTTGAGTAATCCACTGCTCCCATGCCTTTTGCGCCCAAGCTGGCTTTCGGTAGAACCACAGTCGCTTGAGTTCGTCTCGTAGCAAATAGACGCACAACAGAGGCTGGTTGGCTTGCAGCAGCTCACTCAGGTGCACGGACTGTTCCGGCCGTAGATTCTTTTGATTGCGTAAGAGCAGCCAGCGGCTTGATTTGAGGACTTTGCGTGCTGGCCGGTCATCTCGGAGTCGGTTGGCCTGATCGACTCGGACCCGGTCGATCACTTCGCGTCCGTATTTGGCAACGACATGGAACAAGTCGTAGACGATTTCGGCTTGCGGGCAGTTCGCCTTGATTTCCAACTCGTAGGCCGTTGTCATATCGATGGCAACAGCCTCGATATGCTCTGCAACGCCCTCGGGAAGCTGGTCAAAGAAGGCTCGGGCAGTTTCACGCGAACGGCCATTCCCAATCCATAGCACCTGCCGACTGAGCGGCTCGACCACCACCGTGGCGTAACGGTGGCCCTTGTGCAGAGCGAATTCGTCCATCGCCAAATATCGAACCTGTGTCCAATCCGGCTCGGCGATGCTTGCTCGCAAACTCGCTTTGTCGATCGCTTTAACGGTATGCCAATCCAAACCGTAGAACGCTGCAACGGCCTGGACATTGGTCGACTTGAGCAGAATTTCACAGGCCTTGGCAAAGCGCGCTGTGACCCGTTGGTAGCGCCCGAGCCAGTCCAATTTCTCCAGCCTCGGGCCACCACAGTGCTCGCACCAAAGCCGACGACGCGGCACATGCAGCACCACTCGATATTCAAACAAGGGAAGATCCCGAACCCGGCGCACCGTCGTCTCGTGGATCTGCGAGCAACGCTTGCCGCATTGCTCGCACAGCATCACTCGGCTTAATGGCTTCAGATACAACGACAGTGTCCGACTGTCCTGCGAAGGCCACTCCACTCGCTCAACTCGGTATCCCGTCCAGCAACCGAGGGCTTCCAGCGCTTTTCGATCTAGCAATTGCTCCTCCGAACACCGTCTCTATTGGCGTCAGATTATCAATTGCCTTGAAAACCTCCACGGTTTTCCACGATGAACCGGAAAAAAGCGGAAGGAAGTGGAAGGAAGCGGAAGGAAGCGGAAGAAAGCGGCGCCGCGAGGTGCAATGACGTGTGGCGTGGGCACGGGGGTGTAGCGGAGGGGATCGGATGTTTGAGTGGCGGGGATTGGTGGCGCTCGGACGTAGCGACTTTCGGTGGAGCCTAGTCGAGTGCTGCCAATCCCCGCTGCCCGGATGCTTGTCAAGGGCGGTGGGGGGAGTGGGATGGCGATGGGTGTTAGGAGAGGGCAGGGAATTTGATCTCTGGCGTGCTGGATTGCCGGAGCACTGGAGCGGCAGAGTGCCGGAGCGCAGGCATAGCTCGGCTGCGGTGTGAAAGTAGGAAACCTCTGCAAATCGCAGCACAATCTGCCGTCAGATGCGGTGTACAGAAGCCAAGACAGTGCAATCTGCGTCAAACCGACGCCAACGCGATACATTCGTGCGATAATCAAAAGTTCCGCGAATCGAAACGTCTCCGATGCCAAATGAAGGGCATCCGCGCAGGATTCATAAACGGTTTTAAATCAATGTGTTAGCAATGTTATGGCTCTGATCGTACACAAATACGGCGGCACGTCGATGGGCTCGGTGGAGCGCATCAAGAATGTCGCCAAGCGCGTGGCCAAGTGGCATAAAGCCGGTCACAAGATGGTGGTGGTGCCGTCGGCAATGTCCGGCGAAACCAATCGTCTGCTGGGCCTGGCCAAAGAGATTTCGCCGAACCCGGATCCGCGCGAACTCGACGCGATTGCCGCCACCGGTGAGCAAGTGAGCGTCGGCCTGCTGGCGATGGCGCTCAAAGAGGCGGGTGTCGACGCCGTGAGCTACGCCGGCTGGCAAGTACCGATCAAGACCGACAGCGCTTTCACCAAGGCCCGCATTTCGGAAATCGACGACAAGCGCGTCATGGCCGATCTCGATGCTGGCCGCGTGGTCGTCATCACCGGATTTCAGGGCATCGATCCGAACGGCAACGTGACCACGCTCGGTCGCGGCGGCTCGGACACGTCGGCGGTGGCGGTGGCAGCTGCGCTGAAGGCCGACGAGTGCCTGATCTATACCGACGTCGATGGCGTGTACACGACTGACCCGCGTGTGGTCGACGAAGCCCGCCGCCTCGACAAGGTCACCTTCGAAGAGATGCTGGAAATGGCCAGCCTCGGCTCCAAGGTGTTGCAGATCCGTTCGGTGGAATTCGCCGGCAAGTACCAGGTCAAGACTCGCGTGCTGTCGAGCCTGACCGACCCGATGATCGCGCTCGACGAAGAAGCGCGCTCGGGCACGCTGATTACTTTTGAGGAAGACGAACAAATGGAAAAGGCCATCATCTCGGGTATCGCGTTCCAGCGTGACGAGGCCAAGATCACCGTGCGCGGCGTGCCGGATCGTCCGGGCATCGCTTACCAGATCCTCGGCCCGATTGCCGACGCGAACATCGACGTCGACATGATCATCCAGAACCTGAGCGTCGATGGGAAGACCGACTTCACGTTCACCGTGCCGCGTGGCGACTATCAGCGTGCCATGGCGCTGCTGCAAAACGACGTGCAGGGCCATATCGGCGCTGCCGAAGTGCTCGGCGATCCGAAGGTTTCGAAGGTGTCGATCGTTGGCGTGGGCATGCGCTCGCACGTCGGTATCGCCAGCAAGGCGTTCCGTACGCTGTCGGAAGAGGGCATCAACATTCAGTTGATCTCCACGTCCGAAATCAAGATCTCCGTGCTGATCGACGAGAAGTACATGGAGCTCGCCGTGCGCGCGCTGCACAAGGCATTCGAACTGGATCAGGCGTAAGCCATCGCGGCGTTCGAACGTCGCCAGTGTGGTTGGGCGACGAGCCGCATGCGAGCTTCATGCATGCGGCGCGCAGCGGAAAATTCGTGCAGTGATGCGGGAAATTTCCTCTGAACGTGTCGAAGGCATGACACGTACGCAAAAAAAAGTTGGATTTCGATGCGGATAATGTTTGACGGCATCGAGAACAGTAGGTAGTATCACGGCTTCGTTGCATCACCTCCCTGGTGCGACGACAAGTTTGGGAGACGTGGCCGAGAGGTCGAAGGCACTCCCCTGCTAAGGGAGCATCTGGGCCAAAACCTGGATCGAGGGTTCGAATCCCTCCGTCTCCGCCAAAAGCGGTGACAAAGCCCCGCGAGTTCGAGGACTCGCGGGGCTTTTCTTTTTTAGCTATCTCAGGCGGTCTTTTGCCGCATTCGTTTCCAGCCGCAGCAGGATGCGGTAAAGTAGCACCCCCGTCATCTTTCCGTCGAACTTCGAGCGAGGACAACCATGTCGACCATCACTACCGATTCCGGCCTGCAATACGACGACCTGCAAGTGGGCGATGGCGCCGAAGCCAAGGCCGGTCAGACCGTCACTGTGCACTACACCGGCTGGCTCACCGACGGCACGAAGTTCGATTCCAGCAAGGACCGCAACGACCCGTTCGCCTTCGTGCTCGGCGGCGGCATGGTCATTCGTGGCTGGGACGAAGGCGTCCAGGGCATGAAGGTCGGCGGTAAGCGCAAGCTCATTATTCCGGCCGAACTTGGCTACGGTGCACGCGGTGCAGGCGGCGTGATTCCGCCGAACGCCACCCTGGTCTTCGAGGTCGATCTGTTGGAAGTCTGAAGCATCGAACGCCGCACATCGCGGCACGAAGCGACAGACACCCCCGGTGCCTCGCAGGCACCGGGGGTGTTGTTTTTTATGTGTGCCGATGTCACGAGCCTTGGCGACACAAAGGAGTTCTTACGAGGTGTCTCACTCAGCATCCCCCGTTTCACGATTCTGGTTTCCCTTCTCGCTGGTGCTCTTCGAGTTCGCGGTCTACATCTCGAACGACATGATCATGCCCGGCATGCCGCTCGTCACACGCGAGTTCGGCGCCACCGCCGAAGCGACCACGCTCGCGCTCACCGCCGCCATGCTCGGCAATGCCAGCCTGCAATGGCTGCTGGGCCCGCTCGCCGACCGGTTCGGCCGCCGTCGCGTGCTGCTCTCGGGGCTTGCGATGTTCATCGTTGCGTGCCTGGCCGTGCACTACGTGCAAACGATGCCGCAGTTCATCCTCTTGCGCTTTCTGCAGGGCATGGGCTGCTGCTTCGTGCTCACCGTCGGTTATCCCACCGTGCATGAAGCTTTCGAAGAGAAGACGGCGGTACGCGTAATGGCGCTCATGGCGAACGTCTCGCTGCTCTCGCCGTTGTTCGGGCCGCTCGCCGGCGCTGCCGTGGTGTCGTTCTGGCCGTGGCGCAGCATCTTCTGGCTCATTGCCATCGTGGCCGTGGTGTCGTTCATCGGCCTGTATCGGACGATGCCGGAACTCTCGCGCCATGATCGCAATGCGCTGAACGCCACGCAATTGTGGCAGGGCTACAAACTCCCGCTCTCGAGCGCGCGCTTCTGGCGAGGCGCCGTACTCACGGGGTTGGCCGTCACGCCGCTGCTCACGTGGATTGCGCTTGGCCCGGTGTTTCTGATCGAGCGTGCCGGTCTGTCGCAGATGCAGTACGCCATGCTGCAAGTGCCGGTCTTCGCGGCGTTGATTCTCGGGAACGTGGTGCTCGCGCGCCAGGTCGGGCGCTGGTCGAATGGTCGCTTGCTGGCCACAGGGGTGGCCGCCATGTTGATCGGCGCGGCCGTCTCGCTCGTCGGCACGGCCATTCTGGCGCCCGGCTATCCGGCGTTGCTGATCGGTACGACGCTGCACGCCTTCGGCATGGGCCTGAGCTACGGCGTGGTCTATCGCCAGTCGCTGTTTGCCGTCGACAGCCCCAACCGCGCGACAGTCGCGGGCATGCTCAGCATGATCACCATCGTCGTGGCCGTGGCGGTGATCGAAGCCATGAAGTTCGCGTATCTGCACTTCGGCGATGCGGCACTTGGTATCGGCGCCATGCTCGCGGCAGCGCTCGTGGCCGTGCTCGCTGCGAACTTCGTGCCGCCGCCGCAGGACGTGCTCGCACAATCCGGTCGCCGCACATCGGCCGCTCCGCGCGAATGACGTGACCTGTCGGTTGGCCGGCATGGCCTGACATGAAAGAACGCCAGCGAACGTCATTCGCTGGCGTTTTTTCATGCGCGACGCATTTATCCGTGGGCGCGTTCGTCTTCCACCGTTTCGGCGCGTTTCGCCGGATCGGCCATCGTCGCGCTCGCGTGAGCCGACGACGTCGGCGCCGATGGACTCGCCGTTGCGGCTGGCGTCGCGTAGTAATCCCGCTCCCATTTTTCGTGATTCGCCTTGGCCTGCTGCAGCTCCGGCGTGAGCGGCGCGAACGAAAGCAACAATTTGTTGAGCCACGAGACGGGGGCCTTGCAAGGGCGTTCGAAATCGACGAACAACACGACGCGCGTCTCATCTGTGTCGTTGTGCACCTGGTGCTCGTAAGCGTCGTCGAAAATCACGGCGCGGTTGGCCTGCCAGACATAACGCTGACCGTCCACCTCGATCCAGCACTTCTCGCGTTCGCGCGGCACCTTCAGGGCGAGATGCAGCCGCAGCACGCCGTTGTACGGGCCGCGATGTGGCGGAATCTTCTTGCCGGGAGACAGAATCGAGAAGAAGGCCGTGCGCAGGCCGGGAATGTCATCCAGCGCCTTTGCCGTCGCAGGGCAGCGGGCAAGGTTTCGCTCCGCGCGCATGCCGTAGCCCAGGAATACGAAAGTCTGCCACTGATGATCTTGCGTGATGGTCGCAACGTCGGGCGAAATCTCGTGGAACGCCGGCAGACGGCCGGGGTTGGCGAGGACCGCTTCGAGTTCCTTCGCGATCGCCGGACCCTGCGCCTCGATCGCTTCGACCCATGGGAACTGCGCGTTGTCGAAGATGGGCTTGTCGCCTACCAGTGAGTGGCGGGCAATACTGCGTTGCGCCGCTTCCACACACTGAAAGAAAAATTTGGCGAGCCAGCGGGGCAGGGTACGGTTAGGGTTCTGCACAGGCGATCGTGTAGCACTCAACGTCGGCCTCCAGGGTGGGGATGGGGGAACCGGGCCGGCGGGTATGTGTCTTTCAGTGCGGTGAACGCCGGGCTTTTGGGTACAATTGTCGCGCGGTCCGGCCGCGCCGCCAAGTCTCATGCGGGAAATGTGCGTGAGACGCGGGTTACGAGATGTTTCGCACGGATCGAAGGGGTGGGGCTGGATGCGTCCGAGCCCCGACAGGCTGGCGCTCGCCGACCATCACAGGAGACGCATGAACGCGCGCAAGACACGGCAGCACCCACACACGACCCGGGGCTCGCTCCGCCATTTCATCGTCGCTGTGCTTGCCGCGGGCCTGCTCGCCGCGCCCGTCGCCCAGGCCAAGTACGCTATCGCCCAGTACGGCGAGCCGAAGTATCCCCAGGGGTTCACGCACTTCGACTACGTCAACCCAGATGCGCCACGTGGCGGCACGCTAACGCTCGCGAACCCCGATCGCCGCACCAGCTTCGACAAATTCAATCCGTTCACGTTGCGCGGCACGTCCGCGCCGGGCGTCTCGGGCCTCATGTTCGAGACGTTGGGCATCGGCAGCGCCGACGAACCCGCCACGGTGTACGGTCTGCTCTCCGACGATATCGCCGTGGCGCCGGACGGCACCTCCGTCACGTTTCACATCAACCCGGCAGCGCGCTTCAATAACGGCGACCCGGTCACGGCGCAGGACGTCAAATACTCGTTCGATACGCTGATGAGTCCACAGTCGGCGCCCGGCTTCAAGGTGATGCTCGCCGATGTGAAGGGGGTGACGGTGATCGACCCGCGCCGGGTGCGCTTCGATTTTCGTCGCGTGAGTCCCGATCTGCCGCTGCTCGTATCGTCGGTGCCGGTGTTCTCGCCGAAGTGGAGTGCGGGGCCGGACGGCAAGCGCAAAGCCTTCGATGCGCTGACGTTCGAGCCGCCCGTTGCGAGCGGCCCGTACCTGATCGAGTCATACGACGGCGGACGGCGCATCACCTTCCGGCGCGATCCGGAGTACTGGGGCAACAACCTGCCGGTGCGGCGCGGCACGTACAACTTCGAGCGCATCGTCTACAAGCTCTATTCCGACGACATCGTGCGGCTCGAAGGATTCAAGGCGGGTGAGTTCGATGTCATTACCGAATACCGCGCGCGCAGCTGGGTGCGAAGCTACGTCGGCAAGCGTTTCAAGGATGGCGAACTGATCAAGCGCGAATTCGCGCATCACAATGCCGCGGGCATGCAGGGCTTCATCCTGAATACGCGGCGCGATCTGTTCCGCGACGTGCGCGTGCGTCGCGCGCTGGACCTCGCGCTGGACTATCAATGGCTCAATCGCCAGTTGTTCTACAACCAGTATCAGCGCATTTACAGCTACTTCACCAACAGTGACCTGGCCGCACGCGGCATGCCGAGCGAGGCGGAACTCAAGCTGCTGGAGCCGCTTCGCAAGACGCTCGATCCGGCGGTGTTCGGGCCGATGGTGGTGCAGCCCACGACGACCCCGCCCGCGAGTCTGCGCGACAACCTGCGTGAAGCGCGCGAGCTGCTGGCACAAGCCGGGTGGACCTATCGTGACGGCGCACTGCGCAACGCCAAAGGCGAGCCGTTCGTCTTCGAATTCCTCGACGATGGCGGCGCCATGGGCCCGGTCGCATCGGCCTACGCGCGCAATCTCGCCAAACTCGGCATCACGCTCAATTTCCGTACGAGCGATTTCGCCCTGTATCAGAAGCGTCTCGAGACGTTCGACTTCGACATGATCTCGCTGCGCTATCCCGACTCGCAGATTCCCGGCACCGAACTGCTCGATCGTTTCGGCAGTCAGTCCGCCAACGTGGACGGCTCGGATAACGTCATCGGTCTGAAAGACCCCGCCGTCGACGCGCTCCTCGGGGCGCTGGTGCGCGCGCACACCTACGAGGACCTGATCGCCGCCGCCCGCGCGCTCGATCGGGTGCTGATGCACGGCTACTACATCGTGCCGCACTGGTTCTCGTCGACGCATCGCATGGCGTTCAAGCGCGAACTTCGTTACCCGCAAACGTTGCCGAAGTACTTCACCGCCGAAGGCTGGCTGGTGTCGATGTGGTGGGATTCGCGCTCAGGGGCCGGGCAAAAGGCCCCGGCAGCTTCGACTGGAGTCGACCGTTAATCATGTGGTCCTACATTCTCAAGCGATTGCTGATCATGATTCCGACGTTGCTCGGTGTGATCACGCTGACCTTTGCGGTCATTCAGTTCGTACCCGGCGGCCCGGTCGAGCAGGTGATGCTCGAACTCAAGGGGCGTGGCGGCGGCGGTGAAGCGAGCGGCGGCGGTGGCGGCAGCGACTATCGCGGACGTCGCGGCATCGATGCGCAGCAACTCGCGCAGATCAAGGCGCTCTATGGCTTCGACAAAACGCCGATGGAACGTTACTGGCTGATGCTCAAACGCTTCGTTCGCTTCGATCTCGGGCAAAGCTATTTCCATCATCAGAGCGTCTGGTCGCTGATCGTCTCCAAGCTGCCGGTGTCGATTTCCCTCGGGCTCTGGACATTTTTCCTCACCTATCTGATATCGGTGCCGTTGGGCATCGCCAAGGCGGTGCGCAACGGATCGCGCTTCGACACGCTCACGAGTCTGGTCGTGCTCATTGGCTACGCAATCCCGGGCTTCGTGCTTGGCGTTTTGCTGCTGGTGCTGTTCGGCGGTGGCACGTTCTGGCAGTTGTTCCCGCTGCGCGAGCTCGTCTCGGACAACTGGAGCGAGCTGTCGTGGCCCGCAAAGATTACCGACTACCTGTGGCACATCACGTTGCCCGTGACGGCGTCGGTCGTGGGCAGTTTTGCGGTCATCACCATGCTCACGAAGAATGCGTTTCTCGACGAAATCCGTCGGCAGTACGTGCTCACGGCGCGTGCCAAAGGACTTTCCGAGCGCAAGGTGCTGTTCAAGCATGTGTTCCGCAACGCGCTCATTCCGCTCATCACGGGCTTCCCGGCAGCATTCATCGGCGCGTTTTTCGCCGGCAGTCTGCTCATCGAAACGCTGTTCTCGCTCGACGGGCTGGGCCGTCTGTCGTATGAATCGGTGCAGCGTCGCGACTATCCGGTCGTGCTCGGCTCGCTGTATCTGTTCACGCTCATCGGGCTGGTGACCAAGCTCATCTCCGACCTTTGCTACGTGCTGGTCGACCCGCGTATTCAATTCGATCGAGTGGAGCACTGACGTGACCCGATCCGCCACGCCATCCCCACACACGTCGTCGTATACCGCCGCAGCGCGTTCGCCGCGCTGGCGCGTATGGCGGCGCTTTCGCAGTCATCGACTGGGCTACTGGAGTCTGGTCGCATTCGTCGTGCTGTTCGGCATCAGCCTTTTTGCCGAGGTCATCGCCAACGACAAGCCCTGGGTCGTGCGCTATGAGGGGCAATGGTATTTCCCGCTCGTGAAGACGTATCCGGAGTCGACCTTTGGCGGCGACTTCCCGACACCCACGGATTACCTCGATCCGTTCATCGAAGACCGTATCCGTTCGGGCGAGAACTTTGCGATCTACCCGCCGGTGCGCTACAGCTACGCGACCATCAATTACTTCGCGAAGGTGCCGAATCCGGCGCCGCCGTCGTCGGAAAACTGGCTGGGCACGGACGATCGCGGGCGCGACGTGTTCGCACGCCTGCTCTATGGCTTCCGGTTGTCCGTGATCTTTGCGCTGGCGTTGACGGTATCCGGCACGCTGCTTGGCATGCTCGCCGGCGCGGTACAGGGATTTTATGGCGGACGCGTGGACCTTACGCTGCAACGCCTCATCGAGATCTGGGGATCGTTGCCTGAGTTGTATCTGCTGATCATTTTCGCGTCGATCTTCGAGCCGCATCTATGGCTGCTGTTCGTGCTCCTGTCGCTGTTCGGGTGGATCGGCCTGTCCGATTACGTCCGCGCCGAGTTCCTGCGCAATCGTCAGCTCGACTACGTGCGTGCCGCGCGCGCGATGGGGCTGTCGAACTGGCAGATCATCCGACGGCATGTGCTGCCCAACAGCATGACGCCGGTCATCACATTCCTGCCGTTTCGCATGAGCGGGGCGATTCTGGCGCTCACGAGTCTCGACTTCCTCGGGCTCGGGGTGCCGCCGCCCACGCCGAGTCTCGGCGAGTTGCTCAATCAGGGCAAGGCGAATCTGGATGCGTGGTGGATTTCCCTGGCGACGTTCGTCGTGCTGGTGCTCACGCTGTTGTTGCTGACCTTCATGGGAGACGCCTTGCGCAACGCACTCGATACGCGTGTGGCCGACAAGCAGGCTGCGGCCGGGGGGGCGATGTGAACGCGCCGCTGCTCAGTATCGAAAATCTCAGCGTGAACTTCGGTGATACCGAAGCCGTGAAGAACGTGAGTTTCGCCATCGAACGGGGCGAGCGGGTGGCGCTTGTCGGCGAATCCGGCTCCGGCAAGAGCGTGACGGCGCTGGCGATTCTGCGCTTGTTGCAGGACGCGGATATCCGGGGGCGGATCCTGCTCGACGGCACGGACCTGGCGTCGGTCAGCGAGCGCGAGATGCGCGGGCTGCGTGGCAACGATGTCGCCATGATCTTTCAGGAGCCGATGACCGCGCTCAATCCGCTCTATCCGATTGGCGAGCAGATTGCCGAGGCGCTGGCGCTGCATGAAGGGCTATCCGCGAAGGACGCCAAAGTGCGGGCCATCGAACTGCTGCGTCGCACAGGCATTCCGGAGCCGGAGCGCCGTGTCTCGCACTTTCCGCATGAGTTGTCGGGCGGTCAGCGTCAGCGGGCCATGATCGCGATGGCGCTCGCTTGCCGCCCTAAGCTGCTGCTCGCAGACGAGCCGACGACGGCGCTCGACGTCACCATTCGCGCACAGATCATCGAACTGCTGCTGGAATTGCAACGCGACGCCGCCGAGAAGCGCGGCATGGCGGTGCTTCTCATCACGCACGACCTGAATCTGGTGCGCAAGTTTGCGCAGCGCGTCGCCGTCATGGAGAAGGGCGTGCTGGTCGAGTGCGCCGACACCGAGACGCTTTTCACGAATCCGCAGCATCCCTACACGCGCAAGCTGATCGACAGTCGCCCCGTGCGCGAAATTCATCCGGTGCTCCCGATCGCGCCGGTGCTGCTCGAAGGTCGCGGTGTGACCGTGGACTACGCCACGGCGCAACCTGGTATTCGCGGCTGGTTTCAGCGGGGGCGGTTCCGTGCCGTGCATCCGGTCGATTTGTCGCTGCGACAAGGCGAGACGCTGGGCGTGGTGGGGGAGTCGGGTTCGGGCAAGACGACGCTCGCGATGGCCATGCTCGGACTTCAGCACACCAGCGCCGGACAGATCGAGTTTCAGGGCGAGCCGTTGGCGTCCTACCGTGGCGCGGCACAGCGTACGTTGCGCTCGCGCATGCAGATCGTATTTCAGGATCCGTTCGGTTCCCTGTCGCCGCGCATGACCATCGAGGAAATCGTAGGCGAGGGGCTGGCGCTGCATCGTCCGCAATTGAGCGAAGGCGAACGGCGCACACGCGTGGCGGAAGTATTGCGTGAAGTGGGGATCGATGCGCGAGCCATGTCACGCTACCCGCACGAATTCTCGGGCGGTCAACGGCAACGGATTGCGATTGCACGCGCGCTCGTGGTCGATCCTCAGATTCTGGTACTGGACGAGCCGACCAGCGCGCTCGACGTCTCGATCCAGCAGCAAGTGCTCCATCTGCTCGCGCAATTGCAGATCAAGTACAACTTGAGCTACCTGTTCATCAGCCACGATCTGGCGGTCATGCGGGCGATGGCGCATCGGGTTCTGGTGTTCAAGGATGGCCATCTCGTGGAGCAGGGCGATACGGAATCGGTATTTTTTGATCCGCAAAACGACTACACGCGGGAGCTGGTCGCGGCGGCCATGCTGTAGGGGCGTGACATTGCCATGAAACGTCACACAACGTCGCGGAACATCGGCCAAATCGCAAAGGCTTGATTGTTAATGAAAATTTTCTGATTGTGCTGATTGTTTTTTTCTATTACCTTTTGACATCATGTGACGTTCACATTACTATCGCGTACCAATTAAGTTGATTATTCAACGAGTTAACTGACCCGCGTATCGGTCGGTTCCTAGATCAAGTTCGGCGGTGGGTCTGCCGGGCGTGACTCGAAGGTCTTCAACACAGCAGCATCCTGTTGCAACTGACGAGCTACTCATCGGCCATCCGACTCAACCAACCCGGCGACCAATGCAGACGACGAAACCTCCGCGCACCCGCAAGACCCTCCTTCTCGCGATCACTGCCGCCGGCCTCGTCACCGCCTCGTTGACGGCGAAGGCTGACGACTACAACAACGGTCCGACCGCTGCTGCGCGTGCCGCCGCCGCGGCCAATCAGGCCAGCAATGCTTCCCAGAACACCGCAAACGTTGCCACCGTGGCAGACACCGCGTCGCCGGTCGTCGAAGAGTCGCGGGTGCAACGTGCGCAAAAGCTGCTCTCGAACGTGACCGACAAGGCGTCGGATGTCGTGCTCGGCGCGCTGAACTACATTGGCGTTCGTTACAAGTACGGCGGCAATACACCGGATAGCGGTCTGGATTGCAGCGGTTTCGTGCGCTATGTGTTCCAGGACACGCTCAATTTCATGCTCCCGCGCCGTTCGGAAGAAATGAGCCAGGTGGGTGAGCGTATCGCCAAGACCGATCTGAAGCCGGGCGATCTGGTGTTCTTCAACACCATGCGTCGCAGCTTCTCGCACGTCGGTATCTATATTGGCGGTGACAAGTTTGTGCATGCGCCGGCCACCGGCGGCAAGATTCGCGTGGAAGATCTGCGCGAGTCGTACTGGTCGGCTCGTTACAATGGCGCACGCCGCGTCGAGACGCTCAAGGCCAGCGCCGAACTCACGCGCGTCGAGCAGCTCTTCAAGAACGATCACCCGATGTAAGGGGCCGGTGCCCGCAACGCTCGCGGGTGCAACCGTGCCATGAAAAATGCCGCCCTTGGGGCGGCATTTTTGTTGGTGCGTCGGAATGGCTGCGATGTTTCGTTCAGCGCGCGGCCTGCGCTGCGCCACGCGCGGCGTCCGTCTGGGCCTCGGCCAGTTTGCGCTGGATGTCCGGCCACGCTTTTGCGACCGCTTCCTCGCCAGCCAGAATTGCCCGGTTGCGACCCTGGAAGTCCGAGGCGGCCATTTTTGCCAGCGACGGGCGAATCACCACGTCCGCATTTTTCTCCAGTTCGTACTGCTTGATCGACTGGCCCATGATCGTGAACGTCTGCATCAGGATGTCGAACTGACCCTGTGTCGCCTGTGCGGTCGGGTTGGCCGAGATGTCGACGGCAATCACGAAATCTGCCCCCATCTGCCGGGCATACTCCGCCGGCACGGGGGCGACGAGGCCGCCGTCCACGTAATCGCGATTCCCAATGTGGACGGGTTCGAACACGCCTGGCACGCTGCTCGACGCACGCACGGCCTGCCCGGTATTGCCGCGACGGAACAGGATGGGCGCGCCGCTTTGCAGGTCGGTGGCCACAATGCCCAATTGACGCGGCATCTGCTCGATGGTGCGGTCCTTGAGCACCTTGTTGACGTATGACTGGAGCGCTTCGCCGCGCAGCATGCCGCGCGAGCGGAAAGGCATCGTCCAGTCGCTGATCGACGCCTCGTCCATCGTCGACGCGAGGCGGTTGAGCTGAAAACCGTTCAGGCCGGAGGCGTACATGGCGCCCACGACACTGCCCGCGCTGGTGCCGACAACGATGTCTGCATGAATGCCGCGCGCTTCAAGCGCCTTGATCACGCCAACGTGCGCGAATCCGCGTGCGGCGCCGCCGCCCAGTGCGAGGCCGATCTTCAGCGGGCGGACGACCCTTGGGGGTGTTATCGGTGCGGCAGGTACGGCTGGCGTTTGCGTGACCAGCGGCGGGGTCGTCGATGAAGTGACCGGTGCATTGCCCGAGTCCATGGGTGGCGCGCTTGCACATCCGGCGAGCACGGCCACAGCGGAGATCGTTGTCACCGAGGTGAGCGATGGAATGAGGCTGCGGGAGCGACGAGGGCTGTCGGACTTGCGGGGTGTCGTCGCCATGCGCCGACCGATCGGGTCGACGGACGACGTGGCCGATGACGTGGCGCACGACGGGGCGGATGGCGCGATGGACGGAGCGAGCGGCAGGGCGGCGGCGGGCACGGCGGGGGCATCGGCGGCCGTCGTAGCGACAGCGCGACGCAGAATTCGAATCAGCGACAACAAGGGGAAACTCCGGCAGGGCAGGACAGACGCATGCGGTATCCCGGGATCCCTGGAAATGGAACGGGCAGGCGCGTGCGTCGACGCGCAATTTTACGGCGATTGGAGCGTGGCGGGCACCCTTGAGTTCACTTTTCGAGGGTGTCATCAGTGTGCGGCAACTTGTCATGGAACCTTTCATGACGTGTCTCGTCTTATCAGCCGCAACGCGAGCGCGTCACCGGATGTGATGGGGCATCATCGGGCATCACCGGCTGTCACTGGGCAGCGCCGCGCCGCGCCGACGCGCTCAGGCAGCGCGCCGATCTCACCGTCAGCGTTCTCGCACGTCCCGTCTTTCCTTCCCCCGTCGGCTTCTTCGACCTCAATAATGAACATCTGAATTGATGCAAATGGGAATCATTTGTGTTAATTCGATTTTTTCATTATGCTGTTCTCCTCTACGAAACCATGATTGCGAGGGGAACGGCCCATGAAGGCAAAGACGATCGGCAAACTGGCGCGACTGACGGTGCTCGGCTCGACGCTGGCGGCGGCATTTGGCGCACAGGCGGACAACGGCGTGCTGAACTTGTATTCGGCGCGTCACTATCAGACCGACGAACAGCTTTACGGCACGTTCACGAAGCAAACGGGTATCAAGATCAATCGCATCGAAGCCGATGACGCCGCACTGCTTGAGCGTCTGAAGAGCGAAGGGGCGAAGAGCCCGGCCGACGTCATCCTGATGGTCGATGCGGCGCGTCTGGCAAAGGCTGACGAAGCCGGCCTGTTCCAGCCGACCAAGTCGGCCACGCTCGACTCCCGTATTCCCGCCAAATTGCACGCCGCCAACACGAAGGCAGGCACCGACTGGTATGGCTTCTCCACGCGCGCTCGCGTGATCGTCTACAACAAGGACAAGGTCGATCCGAAAACGGTTCAGACTTACGCGTCGCTCGCCGAGCCGTCGCACAAGGGACAGGTGTGCACGCGCTCGGGCTCGCATCCGTACATGCTCTCGCTGGTTGGGGCGCTGATCGCGCGCGATGGCGCGCCGGCCACGCAGAAGTGGGCCGAAGGCATGGTGGCGAACTTCGCGCGTGCGCCGCGCGGTGGCGATACCGACCAGATCAAGGCCGTGGCGACTGGCGAGTGCGGCGTGGCGCTGGCCAACTCGTACTACTACGTGCGCATGGCGCGCTCGGACAAGCCGGAAGACAAGGCGCTGATGTCGAAGGTCGGCTTCATCTGGCCGGATCAGGCGGGCAAGGGAACGCACGTGAACGTGGCGGGCGCCGGCATCGCCAAACATGCGCCGAACCATGCCAACGCGGTCAAGTTCCTGGAGTACCTGGCGAGCGACGAAGCGCAGCAATACTTCGCCAACGGCAACAACGAATGGCCCGCCGTGCCGACGACCAAGCTGGACAACCCGGCGCTCACGTCGCTGGGCGAGTTCAAGGCGGAGGACGTCTCCATCGGCACCATTGCCAAGAACCTGCCGGAAGCGCAGCGCATTCTCGACCGCGCGGGCTACAAATAAGTCGGTGCAAGGCGAAGGCCGCGGATGACCTTCGTGGCGCTGAGAAAAGACGAAGGGCGCCGGAATGGTGAAGTGACCCCGCAAAGTTGGACGGGTATGTTATGCCGCTAAGGGCTGGGTTCTGTACTGCACGGGACTCAGCCCTTTTAGCTTGAGCTTGATGCGATCGTGGTTGTAATAACGGATGTACTCGGAAATCGCTCGGCGTAGTTGATCAACGCTGTCAAAATGCGCCAGGCGAAAGCACTCGGATTTGAGCGTGCCGAAAAAGCTCTCCATGGCGGCATTATCCAGACAATTGCCTTTGCGAGACATGCTCTGTGAGATGCCCCGTGCGGCAAGCCGTTCGCGATATGCCCGCATTTGATAAGCCCAGCCCTGGTCGGAATGAAGCATTGGCGCTTGGCCCTCGGCCAAACGCACAAAGGCCTTGTCCAGCATGCCTTGGATGAGTGCAAAATCAGGCCGCTCACTGGTCTGCCAAGCTACGATCTCGCCGTTGTAGAGATCTAAAACCGGGGACAAATATAGCTTCTTACCGTCAACGTTGAATTCCGTGACATCCGTCACCCATTTCTCGTTGGGTCGTTTGGCCTCGAATTGACGAGCCAGTAGATTCGGCGCGATACGCCCGATCTCTCCCCGATAGGAGCGGTACTTCTTAGGGCGCACAAGCGACTTGAGCCGCAGTAGTGCCATCAAGCGTTGCACCGTCTTGTGATTCACGGAAGTACCGTCCTGGCGCAGCGCGGCTGTCACGCGGCGGTAGCCGTAGCGACCCTTGTGGTACGCAAAGACCTGCGCGATCTTCGCCTTGAGCTCGCTATGACGATCTCCGGCCTTAGCCACCGTCATCTGGTAATAGAACGTGCTACGCGCTAAGCCAGCAATCTTTAACAGTGCCCCGAGCGGGTGACGCTCACGCAATGTGCTCACCGCTTGCGCTTTTTCTTTGGCGCTGTCTGCTCCTTGGCCCGGAGCAGTTCGTCCAACTTTTTTAGGTACGCCACCTCCGCGCGCAGGTATTCGATTTCTTTGAGCAGGTCTTCACGCGCACGCTCGTCGCCGGGCGTCGTCGGCTGGGGTGGCTGTTTGGGTTGGGACATCTTGGGTGGCCGGCCTTTACGGCGAGGCTTGAGAGCTTCGAAACCACCCTCATGATACTGGCGCTCCCAACGGCTGACACTATTGCCTTCGCGTAAATCGAACACCGCGCATGTCCGCTGGTACGACAGCTCGTGATGCCACATGTGCTGGAGCACCGACATCTTGAACTCGGCACTATAGGTTTCGTGCTTCTTGCGAAGCCCTGCGTCGCCATGCTCACGATAAGCATTCACCCAACGCCGTAGCACCGTACAACCAACACCGTACTTCTGGCTTACATGCCGGCTGCCACGCCCACCGTCTAGATATTCACGAACTGCACGGCGCTTGAACGCCTCGTCGTACTTCGTCATGCAAAAACCCCCAAGGGTTGGATTTATGTCCAACTCTTGGGGGGCAGTTCATGGATCCGGCGCCCTTTGGCGTTTACAACACCGATGCCGGTAGCGCAGTCGGCGGCGATGTTCCGTCGTGGCGTGTGCGGCGAGCGCGTCGGATTGGCGATACGTCAATCGTCAAGCAGGTCGCCTTCCTCGCCCGGTTGATACATGTGGTAGTCGCCAGTGGCATAGACACCCTTGAAGGCGGTGGCGGATGCGCCGTCGTCGTTTTCGATGGGATGCGTCTCGGCGATGCGCAGCGATTCGCGTACTTGCGGCGGCTCGCATTCGGCGATCAGGCGCAGCGCTTCTTCTTCGTTCTCGGCGACGACATCGTACGTGGTAACGAATTCGGGGGCGGGGCCGTCCGGATCTTCGTCTTCCAATGGCTCATACCATTGGCCCTCCACGATCAGATGCATGGCGCGCGCGGTTTCCGACTGCTCATCACGCGCGGCGCGCAGCGCCCACAGGGCGGCATCGCTCCACTTGTAGTGCTGCACGGCTTCCAGCGCCGTGGTCATGGCTTTGGCGTTGTCGCCCGTTTGCTTGTAGGCGTGCGAGAGTTCGGCGAGCACGTCGGCCATCGAGACGTTGCTGCCTTCTTCGTCGTGTTCCTGCTTTGCCAGCGCCTCGTAAGTAGCAATGGCGGCCTTCGGCTCGCCCTGTGCAACGAAGAGATGCATGCGCAGCGCGATGGCGTTCTCGATGAAGGCGCGCCCGGCTTGCGCGAGGTGCGGGCTTTCGAACGTACGGTCGAGCTGGGTCTGTGCCGCAGCGAAATTTCCCTGTCGCGCGAGGGCGTTGGCGTGATTGAAATCGACGATGACGAGGTCTTCGTCAGGCGCGCAGTTCGCGGCAGCCTCGTAGGCTTCGATGGCGGCGGGAAAGCGTCCCAGATCGGAGCGGTAGTTGCCGAGCAACTGCCAAAGCAGCCAGACGCCGGGGGCATGGGCGACGCCGGCTTCGAGCACGGCGATGGCCTGCTCGACGTCGTCCAGGTCGGCGTAGGCCATCGCCTGAACCTCATAGGCGCCCGAGTACTGCATCGACTCCAGCCGTTTGCCGATTTCCAGGGCCGTTTCGGGATCGCCGGCTTCCAGGTGGGCGAAGGCTTCCGCCATCAATTCGTCTTTCTCGGACATTGCAATTTCTCCTTCGGGAACCGCTTTGGGGGAAGGCGTACCGGTGGCTGCGTCGGGGGTGACCGTATAGCGCGCTGCCGCGGCCGGTAACGTCCCATCATATAACAGGCATCGTGACAATCGGCGTCGCGCACGGCGGGGTGCGGTGCGCGCGACATGGCTGGCGACGCTGATTGGACGGGGGGAGGGCTGGGCCTCGGATGAGGCGCAATGAAAAAGCCGCGACGGGCTGTCGCGGCTTTTTCTCGTGATGCGTGGGGGGGCGATCGGTAAGATCAGCCGCCGCGGCGCATCAGGTCGAAGAACTCGGCGTTGTTCTTCGTCTGCTTGATCTTGCCAAGCAGGAATTCCATGGCTTCGGCCTCGTCCATATCGTAGATGAGCTTGCGCAGCACCCAGATCTTCTGGAGGATTTCCGGCTTGATGAGCAACTCTTCGCGGCGCGTGCCCGACTTGTTCAGGTTGATCGACGGATAGACGCGCTTTTCCGCGAGGCGACGCTCCAGGTGCACTTCCATGTTGCCCGTGCCCTTGAATTCTTCGTAGATCACGTCGTCCATGCGGCTGCCGGTTTCGATCAGCGCCGTAGCGATGATCGTGAGCGAGCCGCCTTCTTCGACGTTACGCGCCGCACCGAAGAAACGCTTCGGACGTTGCAGGGCGTTGGCGTCGACCCCGCCGGTGAGCACTTTGCCCGATGCCGGGATCACGGTGTTGTAGGCGCGGGCCAGACGCGTGATCGAGTCGAGCAGAATGACCACGTCTTCCTTCATTTCGATCAGGCGCTTGGCCTTCTCGATCACCATTTCCGCGACCTGAACGTGACGCGTTGCCGGTTCGTCGAACGTCGACGCGATGACTTCGCCGCGCACCGAGCGCTGCATTTCCGTCACTTCTTCCGGACGCTCGTCGATGAGCAGCACGAAGAGCTTGGCTTCCGGGTGGTTGGCCGTGATGGCGTGCGCAATGTGCTGCAACATCACCGTCTTGCCGGACTTGGGCGAGGCGACCAGCAGACCGCGCTGGCCCTTGCCGATCGGGGCGATCATGTCGATGATGCGGCCCGTCACGTTTTCTTCGCCGCGAATGTCGCGCTCGAGCAGCAGCGGCTTGTTCGGGTGCAGCGGCGTGAGGTTCTCGAACATGATCTTATGTTTCGAGGCCTCGGGCGGGTGACCGTTGACTTTGTCGACCTTCACCAGCGCGAAATAACGCTCGCCGTCCTTCGGCGTACGCACTTCCCCTTCGATCGTGTCGCCGGTATGCAGGTTGAAGCGGCGGATCTGCGACGGGCTGATATAGATGTCGTCCGTGCTGGCCAGATACGACGTTTCAGGCGAGCGCAGGAAACCGAAGCCGTCCGGCAGCACTTCGAGCGTACCGTCGCCAAAGATGGTTTCGCCGGACTTTGCGCGCTTCTTCAGAATGGCGAACATCAGCTCCTGCTTGCGAAGACGGTTGGCGTTCTCGATTTCGAGACCGTTCGCCATTTCTAGCAGCTCGGAGACGTGCTGGGACTTTAGTTCGGATAAATGCATACGGAGGTGCCGTCCGCTGGACGACAAGTGAAGGATCAGGGAAAAGTGAGCGAACGCTCGAAGAACTTTGGGGTGCTTTTGGGCGGATTATATAGCAAGCAGCGTCATGCGCAAGCACTGCGCTGCCTGCCCGGCGCCGGGGTGTCGCACTGTGGCGACAAAGGCCCCGGCACTTTGCCTCGACGATGGCTTACAGATTGCCGTCGAGGAACGAGGTCAGTTGCGACTTCGACAGGGCGCCGACCTTCTGGGCAGCCACTGCACCGTTCTTGAACAGAATCAGGGTCGGAATGCCGCGAATGCCGAACTTGGCCGGCACTTGCTGGTTTTCGTCCACATTGATCTTGGCGATCTGCACCTTGTCGCCGTACTCCTTCGAGACTTCGTCGAGGATCGGGGCGATCATCTTGCAGGGGCCGCACCATTCCGCCCAGAAGTCGAGCAGCACGGGCTTGTCGGATTGCAGAACGTCCGCATCGAAGCTGGCGTCGGAGATGTACTTGATAGATTCGCTCATGAGTATTGTTGCCTCGTCTGACTATTCGGAAACGTCCGATGAAAATGGCGCCATACGCCGTTTGCTTTCACCGACGCTGGAGATGTCACCCAGCATTCCCGGGCGTGCATTCTCCATATGGAGGCTGCAATCGCGCGCTTCAATAGCCCTCGCCAATGCAGTTTGTGCTCATCTTAGCGGAATTTACCAATGCTTGCCTGAGGCAACCTCAAGTACGGCGGCGCACCCATAAACAGCGAGCGGGCACGACTTCGGGCCGTGCCTAGGAACCGTCCGTCGGTTCAGTCCTTGAAATGCTCAATGAGTTTTGTCAGTTCCTCACGATCCGGGGGGGGCAAAATGTGGCTATGTTTTCATTCCTCTTGAAGTGCGCGTCGTCGCTTATGTCGATAATGCGGCTCATAGGAGGTACCTCGTCGCAAACTCTGGAAAATGGGAAAGCCGTCTTCTGAAACGACGGTCTTCGGTGGCAATGGATGTTGGCTCACTCGCTCTTGTGACGCTCGATGAGTTCCGTCAGCGCCTCGCCATTTGGCTCCGAGAACTCGGCCACCTTTTCGTTCTGCACATAGAACACGAACGTGGGCGTACAGCAGATGCGGTGGGCGCGCGCGGTCTCTTCGCAACGCTCTATGTCGATCTTGAGGAACTGCACGCTATCTGGGAACTTATTCGTGACATTGACGAATTCTTGGGCAAACAATTGGCACGATTTAGACCACGGCGTATAGAAATATGCCACCTGCAATGTACTGAACTCGGAAAGGCAAGCCTCGAAGTGTTTGTGATTCTGGATGGCGGTGACGTTATTCATAGTGAGATTGCCTCGTCTCAAATTTCGGAAAATCGGGAAGCCGCGTCCTGGAACGACGGCGTTCATGGCAACGGAGATTCCGTCCGACGGTCCGGGACTATCTCCGGTAGGCTGCCGGCGAGGCGCGTGGCTCGGCCTCTCCAAACAGCGCAATTTCATGCTAGACGCAATGCCGTTGCGTTTGCTCCCATCCAGCGGCTCATGGGAAAAGGGCTGCCCTCGAGGTGCGGCGAGCCGGAATTTGGCGCGATGGTCTTCTGTTGGCGCGTCGACTCTGGTAGAATCTTTTTCTGACGGGCCTCCTCGCATGGTGGCGCGGCCAATCTGGTCAGGTCGGGAACGAAGCAGCCACAGCCGTTTTCTACCAGTGCCGAGGGTCAGGCTCGTCACCTACCTCCTTGTTTTATCGATGTTCTCGCGCGTTCTGCGCAAATCTCTCACTGCTTGAAACGTTGTTGCATCACCCCCATGTCGGTGGGCGCGATGACATTGGCATCTTGCGTTCTGGCGTTTTGGCCATCGGGAACGCCATCTCCGCACGCGCCTCGCGTGGGGCAGGCGGGCTTGGTAGAATCGCGCAACATTTTTTCCTATCGCATCGATAGCCAGCCGAATCCGGCAGGAAATTGATGCCCGGTCGACGCCTGATCGGGCGTTGACATCGGTGCGGAAGCCCAACGCCGAACTGTTACAATTTGGCATGACCTATCAAGTACTCGCGCGCAAATGGCGCCCCAAAGGCTTCTCGACCCTGGTGGGCCAGGAGCATGTCGTGCGTGCGTTGACGCACGCGCTCGAGCAACAGCGCCTGCATCACGCCTACCTGTTTACTGGCACGCGTGGCGTTGGCAAGACGACGCTTTCGCGCATTCTGGCCAAGGCGCTCAATTGCGAGACGGGGATTACCGCCGAGCCCTGCGGGGTTTGCAAGGCCTGCCGTGCCATCGACGAAGGGCGCTTCGTCGACTACGTCGAGATGGACGCGGCGTCGAACCGGGGCGTCGACGAAATGACGTCGCTGCTCGAGAAGGCGGTCTACGCGCCGGCCGATGCGCGCTTCAAGGTCTATATGATCGACGAAGTGCACATGCTCACGGGCCACGCGTTCAACGCCATGCTCAAGACGCTCGAAGAGCCGCCCGCACACGTCAAGTTCATTCTCGCGACGACCGACCCGCAGAAAATTCCGGTGACCGTGCTTTCGCGCTGCCTGCAATTCAATCTGAAGCAGATGCCGGCCGGACATATCGTCTCGCACCTCACGAACATTCTCGGCGACGAAGGCATCGAAAACGAACCGCAGGCGCTGCGTCTGCTCGCGAAGGCGGCGGGCGGCAGCATGCGCGACGCGCTCTCGCTCACCGATCAGGCGATCGCGTATGCCGCCGGACCGCTGACCGAGACGGCCGTACGCGGCATGCTGGGCGCGATCGATCAAAGCGTGCTCGTGCGTTTGCTCGACGCGCTCAAGGACGAGTCGCGCACCGACCTGCTGGCCATTGCCGACGAAATGGCCGAGCGCAGCTTCTCGTTCGCCGCCGGGCTGCAGGATCTTGGCAGCCTGCTGCACAAGATCGCACTGGCGCAGTACGCACCGCAGGCAGTGTCCGACGACTGGCCGGAGGCGGCGGACGTTCGACGTCTGGCCGACGCGCTCTCGCCCGAAGCGGTCCAGCTCTATTACCAGATCGCTACGCGTGCGCGCGGTGAACTCGGCCTCGCGCCGGACGAATACACCGGCTTTTCGATGGCGCTCCTGCGCATGGCGGCATTCACGCCGTTGCTCGCGGGCGGAACGCTCGCCGAGCCGCCGACGCCGCAGGCCGCACGCAGTACGGCTGGGGGGGCGGGCGGCACAACGGCTGCGTCGCCGTCGCGTGCGCCGATGGCAGATGCGGCGCCGCGCGCAGCGTCCTCGTTCTCCACACCATCGGCGCCGTCTGCACCATCTGCACCCTCGGCACCGGCCGCTCAACCCGAAGCACGCCGCGCGCCCGCTGCCCGCAGCAGCGCACCGACCGACGGCGCACCGATGTCCCCGGCACGTGCAGCGCTCGCTGCCCTCAACGCCGGACGCAAAGGAACGGCGGGCGCGGCGGGTCGCGCCGGTGGGGCGGCGAGCGCCACTCGCGGCAGCACCGCACGCGCGTCGGACGAAGCGCCGGCCGGCGCGGATCCGGAGCCCGAGCCTGCCGGATCTGCGCCCGCGCTTGGTGCATCCGTCCCCGTCGAGCCGCCGCGCGCCTGCGTCTATCGCGAAGCCGACGGCGTCGCGCCAGTGTTCACCGGCGAATGGCCTGCACTAGCGGCCGAACTCCCGGCTCGCGGCCTGGCGCAGCAACTGGCATTCCAGAGCGAGCTGACGGAAGTGGCGGGACGCGCGCTGCACTTGCGCGTGCCCCTTCGCCAGTTGGCAGACGCCGCGACGGCCGACAAACTGCGGCAGGTGCTTTCCGAGCACTTCGGCACCGATGTGCAGTTGCACGTCGAACTGGGGCAGGTCGGCACGACCGCGGCGTCGCTCGCCGCGCAAGCGGCCGCAGCCCGCCAGCGCGCCGCAGAGCAAGCGATTGCCAACGACCCCGTCATGCGCGAATTGATCGACGAATTCGACGCCCAGATCCTTCCGGGAAGCATTCGCCCGGTACAATAAGCAAGTTCGCTTTCGTAAATGGACCCGGATTTTCGAATTCGGCACCCAAACATGCGTTTAGCATGCGCCCGGCGTGCGTTCGGCCGACGACGATCGTCAGGCTTGCCGTATGCCCCGTTACGCAACGCGACTAGCACCCCACACGTTTGACACAGGAGTCATGATGCTGAAAGGAAATATCGCGGGTCTGATGAAACAGGCTCAGCAAATGCAGGAAAACATGAAGAAGGCGCAGGAACAGCTGGCTCAGATCGAAGTCGAGGGTCAGTCGGGCGCCGGTCTCGTGAAAGTTGTGATGACCTGCAAGAACGACGTGCGTCGCGTGAGCATCGATCCGAGCCTGCTGGCCGATGACAAGGATATGCTCGAAGACCTCGTGGCTGCCGCGTTCAACGACGCCGTGCGCAAGGCGGAAGCCACCGCGCAGGAAAAGATGGGCGGCCTGACCGCCGGTCTGCCGCTGCCGCCGGGCTTCAAGATGCCGTTCTGAGCATCCCCGCCCAGATCTCATCAGAACGACGACGCATGCCCCAGCCCCAGCTCTCGAGCTTGCAGGAACTCGTCGACGCCCTGCGCGCATTGCCGGGCGTCGGTCCGAAGTCCGCACAACGCATCGCTTACCACCTGCTTCAGCGCGACCGCAAGGGCGCCGTGCGGCTGGGCGAGGCGCTGGTGCATGCCGCCGAGCAGATTCGCCATTGCGCGCGCTGCAACACCTTTTCCGAAGTGGAAATCTGCGAGACGTGCCTCGATCCCGAGCGCGACACGAGCCTGCTATGCGTGGTGGAGACGCCCGCCGATCAGAATATGCTCGAGCAGACGATGACCTTCAAGGGCCTTTATTTCGTCCTCATGGGGCACCTTTCGCCGCTCGATGGCGTGGGCCCGGGCGAAATCCATTTCGAGCAGTTGATCCGCCGCGCCACTGACGGCGTGGTCAAGGAAGTCGTGCTCGCGACGAACTTCACCAACGAAGGCGAGGCCACGGCGCACTACATCGGACAGACGCTCAAGGCGCGCGGTTTGCGCGTGAGCCGGCTCGCGCGAGGCGTGCCGGTGGGGGGCGAACTGGAGTATGTGGACGCTGGCACCATCGCCCGAGCCGTGCTCGATAGACATACGCTCTGAGCATGACGCGCGCATGACGACGGTCTCCTCTGCGCGTAGGTACTGGTACTCTCATCCAATCGGATTAGCTGTTATTCGCTATATCTGCGCATATCCCCGTCTTCTAGACTGAACCTGCCGACTTGGGTACCCACCGACACGGGGGAACACCATAACGCCCAGGCGGCGTGGGGCCGTATACCTGTCGCGCAGAACCGGTCATCGACCAAAAAAACTGCGTGCAGGCACTGCTTAGGCAGGGAGTTAAGGTATGGCTAACGATACCGGGCGCACCCTGATTTACGCTTCCCGAAAACACAACGACGGTTTGCTGTCGTTCTTGGGAGAGCAAGGCTGGCAAGTGGTGCCGGCCAAGAGCGCCAGCGACGTGGGTCGCATTCTCAATCCGGGGATTACCAGCGCAGCACTCATCGACCTGGCAAGCGGTTACAGCGACCGCGAGATGGGCGCATTCGAGTCCTGCATGCAGCCCGCAACGGTAGGCTGGGTCGCCGCAACAACCCCCGAACAACTCACGACGACGTCGATCCGTCGGCTCATCCGCGACTATTGCTTCGACTACGTCAATGTCCCTTGCACCAACGATCAGCTCGCGCATTCGATCGGGCACGCATGGGGTATGGCGTCGCTCTCGGAGGTCCCCATCATCACGCCGCAAGTCGGCGGCGATCAGGAGATGGTCGGTACGTGCGAGGCGATGCAGCAGCTTTTTCGCACCATTCGCAAAGTCGCCAACACCGACGCGCCCGTGTTCATCTCGGGCGAATCTGGCACCGGCAAGGAACTGAGCGCCGTAGCGATTCACGAGCGCTCCTTGCGAGCGAAGGGGCCGTTCGTCGCCATCAACTGCGGCGCGATTCCGCCACATCTGATGCAGTCCGAATTATTCGGCTACGAACGTGGTGCTTTCACGGGGGCCAACGCCCGCAAGATCGGTCGCGTCGAGTCCGCCAACGGCGGCACGCTCTTCCTCGACGAAATCGGCGACCTGCCCATCGAGAGCCAGGCGAGCCTGCTGCGCTTTCTGCAGCAGGGCGCCATCGAGCGCCTGGGCGGCCATGAAGTGATTCCGGTCAACGTGCGCATCATTTCCGCCACGCACGTCGATCTGGAAACCGCGGTGAAAGAGGGCCGGTTCCGCATGGACCTGTTTCATCGCCTGTGCGTATTGCGCGTGGACGAACCGCCGCTGCGCGCACGCGGTCAGGACATCGAAATCCTCGCGCATCATGTGCTGCAACGCTTCAAGGGCGACAACCATCGCAAGATCCGCGGTTTCACGCAGTGTGCGGTCCAGGCGATGTACGAGTATCACTGGCCGGGCAACGTGCGCGAGCTGATCAACCGTGTGCGCCGCGCTATCGTGATGGCCGACAGCCGCATGATCTCGGCCAAGGATCTCGATCTGCTTCCATGGGTGCCGACGCTGGTGCGCACGCTGGAGGAAATTCGCGCGGAGGCCGAACGAACGGCCATCGAGCAGGCGTTGCTGCGCCACTGTCACCGTCTCACGGACGTGGCCGCAGAGTTGGGTATTTCGCGCATCACGCTGTACCGCCTCATGTGCCGGTACGGACTGCGCGGTGACGAATCGGGCGTGCCGGCCTGATATCTTCTGGCGAAGAGAGGGCGACCGTCCTGCGATGAGCAGGGCGGTCGTTTCTTTTTGGGGTCCTGAGGATTGCGAAAGATCGAGAATCGAATGCGCCAGCGTCGCGCTCGGCGGCAGGGAAAAATCTCACCGAAAGTGTCATCTCGCTGACCTGTTTTCGCCCTCGTTTTCCCATATCCACGTGTTTCGCGAATTCTGCCATCGCCAATAACGACGGGCGATTTCGGCCATTTTGTTGACGTGTGTGGACGCCTGCTTTTCGTACGCAATGCGTTGTCTCGACTTTCGAAGCATTCCCTCATCGCATACGCCGAGGGTTCACCCGCGGCCACATCAAAGATGAAACATCCGGAGCGCGCAACGCCGTCCGCGCAAATTTCCAGGCACGTGACGGCTGCGTGTCATTTTCGTCCGATGCGCGCAATGTGCCGCATTTCTGTCACGCGAAACCCTTGTAAACCGGGCGTTTGCCGCACGCGTCTCGGCTCACGCCGATATCGTTCGCAGTTCGGAATGTTTTCGCAATGCGTGGATGAAATGACGTCGGGGGGCGAGCACCCCGCACGTATCAATGCTGAAACGTTTTCGACCCCCCGCCCGGGCGTGCTCACCGCGCGAAAAAATTAACGCCAATGTTTTCAATCACTTAAGGCGGGTGGCACGGAAGTCGCTTTATTGGTCCGGGCAAGGAGGGCAAAGCGATGCGAATTCTTACCACCGAAATGCAGTACCGCGTACGACAAGGCGCAGGCGCTCTGAGCGCAGTCATCGTCGTAACACTCGGACTGTGTGCCGCTCCGGCACAGGCGCAGGACCTCTCGCGCTCGCCGTTCATGCAGGTGGCGATGCTCACCGGCTCGATGGTGCCGGCATCGTTCAAGACGCCCACGTTGTCGGCGGCGCCCATCTCCGATGCCGACGTTGCCCCCGTGGCGGCAACTCCGGTGGCGGACACTGCATCGACTGCAGCGGCTACCGACGAGATCGCCGAGAACGGTGACAGCCAGACCATCGGCGCCTCGGGAATGCCGCTTGCCGCAGCCCGTATCGATGACGAACAACTTGGGAGCCAGCGCGGGCGCAATCTTCAGGGCGCCGCGATGGTCAAGTCGCCTGGCATGGCGCTCGCCAATGGCGTGACCTTGTGGGACGAGCTGCCTGGCGGCATTACGCCGACGCCGCGTCCGCAACAAGTGTCGTACGGCGTGGGCAACGTCCAGGTGACGCGTGTGACCTACACCACGCGGTGAACGACATGACCCAACTCACTTTTACGCCGACAGCCTTGATCACGATGCTCGTGGCGATGACGCCGGCAATGCTGCCCGGCCACGCGAAGGCCGAACCGGCCACGCCGGGCGATCTGGTGATCGAGCGCAACATCGGCCCGCAGATTGCCTATCGCGGCTTGCCTCGCGAACAGAATCCGATCGGCATCGCCGTCCCGGCGTTCCCGACCGGACCTTTCAATACGGCGATGGGCGCAGTGAGTCAGGTCACGGATAACGAACTCACCGGTCGCGCCAACGCGGGGCTCATCACGAGTTCCGTGCAGTCGGGCATCAATCCGGTCATGGGCGTGCTCGTCGGCAATGCGCGCGGCGGCAACGGTCTGAATACGACCAACGGCGTCGGCGGTGGCTTCGGCGCCGGCTCGGGCGGCGGTGGCGGTATCGGCAGCATTGGCACGCTGGTGCCGTCCGTCATCAGCTCGGCGCTCGCGCCGCTCACCAGCATCGGTGCAGCAGGAGCCGCGAAATGAGCGCCCATCGCAACGCAAGGCGCGTCATCGCGCTGACGGCCACCACGGCGTTTGCCGCGATTGCCGGCGCCTCGCAAGCCCAGGATGTTTGGATCGTGAACGGTGAGCTCGCCGGCACCCACGCCACCATCGAAAACGGCGTCGCCGTGGGCGTGTCGGGAGCGCTGGGGGTGAATCAGGCCGCCGGCGTGAATAACGTGCAGGCCAACAGCGCGGTCGTCGCCAACGGCGGCGGACTCACGACCGGTGCGACGAGCACGAATCAACAGGCGTTCGTTGCGACGACGACGGGCGCGGCAAGCGCCGTAATTCAGGGCAACGCATTTTCGGGCACCTCGGGGCTGATGCAAATCAACCAGACGAGCGGTGCCGGCAATCTTCAACGCAACGCGACCGTCATTGTGAGTGGCGATGCGTCTGGAGTGGCGAGCGTATCGGATACGGCACTATCCGCTGCGATCTCCAAGGGTGGCCCGGCTGGCCACAACAACCTCAACGATCAGTTCCGCACGGCATCGATTTCGAGCGATGCCTTCCGCGGGGCGAGCGGTGTGTTGCAAGTGAACCAGTCGGCTGGGATAGGCAATGTAACCGCAAATGTTTTTGTGCTCCGTCCCCCGGCGGGCACATCTTTTTAACTGGGTAACTCTCTCGTCAAGGAGATGGTCATGAAAACGAAAGCAATTGCAGCGGCTGCACTGCTGGTAGCAACGGGTACCGCCATGGCGTCACCCAATCACCAGCAATATAGCTTCTCGTTCATCGGCAACGAGACCAAC
Source organism: Pandoraea vervacti (assembly GCF_000934605.2). Lineage (NCBI taxonomy): Bacteria > Pseudomonadati > Pseudomonadota > Betaproteobacteria > Burkholderiales > Burkholderiaceae > Pandoraea > Pandoraea vervacti. The sequence continues at coordinate 2,140,066 of NZ_CP010897.2, forward strand.
GTTCTGAACCTGGTCGGCATCTTCGGTCTGATTGGCATTCGCGGTTGCGTGACGGTGGACAACACCGGCAACGCCGTCGTGCAGAGCAATCAGAGCGTCGATGTACACGGTGTGAACCTGAAGGGCCCGCTGCTCGGTAACTATGTCACGGGTCATGTGACGTACGGCGTGAATTCGAAGACGACGACGGTGACGGATCAGGGCAGCGCTTATCTGGTCGCGAGCAAGACGACGACGCACTTCGACGACTCCACGTCGTGGGTCAACGCAACGGCCAACGGCCACCTCAACACGAGCCAGTCGTTCCAGGCGGGTGCGGGTTATGTGGCAGCGCAGTCGAGCTCCGGCTCAGGTGGCTTCGTCACCGGTGGCGGGTATCAGTATTCGAACTATGCGGCAGGCTTCGGCATCATCGGTGGCGGCGTGATTGTGCTGCCGCCGCTCGGCGCGGCGCTGTATGGCGGTTACCTCTTCGCCAACGCAGGCGGCGGTCAGGCTTCGGCATGGGGCGGCTATGCCTACGCACAGCAGGCGCAGCAAGCGGCGGGCTTCCTCGCAGCAGGCTTCCTGAATACGCAGAAGAGCTTCGATGCGGCGTTCCACGCCACGCTCAACCACGGGAATGCATCCATCGAGAGCGATTCGATTGCCGCCGGCGCGCTTTGGGGCTTCTCGAACACCTACACGAAGTCGTCGGTTTGGACGAAGGGCGCGATCACGTATCACTTCAACACCGCCCAGTACCAGACGATGGGCGCAACGCTCGGCAACGGCGCGCTGGCTAACGCCAACGGCAACGTCGGCGTGAACGTGGCGGCAGGTGCCGACAACGCTCAGGCCAACAGCGTCGCGATCGCTTCGCTCAACGCACAGCCGGTGTATGCCTCGGCGCAGGTGTTCGCGAACCAGTCGTCCAAGGGGTCGGCCAGCATCTCGCAGTTCATGGTCAACGCCAGCGTGGGTGATGGCGCCCTCGCAGGGGCGACCGGCAACGTTGGAGTGAACGTCGCATCGGGTGTCGGCAACGTGCAGGGCAACAGCCTGGCTGCGGCCGTCTCGCAAGGTGGACACGGCTGGTACAAGGGCGGTGCTGCCAACTCGACGGCGCAAACCGACCAGATGGCCGGCATGCACGCCTCGGGTGACTTCGTCGCCAACGCCTCGCTCGGCAACGGTGCGTTGCAGTGGGCCAGCGGCAACGTGGGTGTGAACGTGACAGCCGGTATCGGCAACGTTCAGGCCAACAGCCTCGCCATCTCGGCAATCAAGTGATGCAGTCGACCGGTCCGGGGAATCTTCCCGGACCGGTTTTTTCATGAGGTGTGTCATGAGTGATGCGCGTCGTGCCGCAGTGAGGATCGCTACTGTTTGCGCTCTGGCGTGCGCAAGCGTGGCCGGGCACGCGCAGTATGCATCGGTGAACCTGGAGTCTTCGACCGGTGTACCGGCGGTCAAGAAGATGCGCTCGTTCAAGTCGATGCACTACGTGAATCTGGTCCAGCAGGAATACGACTTCAGTTGTGGGTCCGCAGCACTGGCAACGCTGCTGCGATATGGCTACGGGATCGACATTCCCGAGACCGAAATGATTCAGCGAATGATGGCGTTCTCCAACCCGGAAACGGTCATCAAGAACGGCTTCTCGATGCTCGACATGAAGAAATTCGTGGAGACGCTCGGACTCGAGGGGCGCGGCTTCAAAGTTGACGTCAGCGCGCTTTACGACCTGAAGATCCCGGTCATCGCGCTCATCGATGTCAACGGCTATCAGCACTTTGTGGTCATCAAGGCAGCGAAGGACGGGCGCGTGTTCGTCTCCGATCCGGCGCTGGGCAATCGCATCATCGAGCAAGCCGATTTTGCCAAGCAGTGGAACGGCTTGGTGCTGGCGGTCATCGGCAAGCCGTTTCTGGAGGATTCACCGCTGCTCAAAGGAAACGAATCCCTGGCGTCCAAGCTGCGCGACAGCGCGCTGGCCACCGGGACGTCACCGACCCCGATGGTGGACTTCGGCATCATCCGGGCGGACCTGTTTTGAGACCAGACCATCATGAATCGATATGTCCCGATGCTGGCCATCCCGCTGTTCGCAAGTGCCGCGCCGGCATTCGCGTCGAGCGTGGTGCCCGAGAGCTGGACGCCTGTGAGCGATGAAGTGCTCTCGCACGCGACCGGCAAGTACGCACAACAGAACATGATCACGGGCTTTCAGCTCGTCATGCAGTCGCAGTGGCAAATGCCGACCGGCGCCAGCCTGATGGCTACCGGCGTGCTCGGCGTGACCAACGGTCAGGTACAGACCGGCAGCTCGACGACCATCATCCCCGGCGTGGTGAATGCGGTTGCTCCGACCACGCAGACCGTGAGCGGCCCGGCGAAGGTGTTGATGAACGGCGTCGCGCAAGTCACGCAGGTAGCGGGCGACGCCAACAACGCATTGAACAAGGCCATCATCCAGTACGGCCCCGGCGTGGTGGTCGCAACGCTCGTGCCGATCAGCAACCAGAGCAACAGCAGTTCATCGACGACCGTCGGCAATCTGAGCGCCAGCGTGGCGATTTCGTCGGCGGGCATGCAGCTCTCGCTCAACACGCCGAACGGCAACCTCGGGCAGAGCATCGCCGGCGGGGCGGGCGGCGCGATGAACCAGATCATGCAGGTCGTGCAGGTCGCAGGCAATGCGCAACAAGTGATGAACACCCTGCAACTGAACCTGCAAACGAACGCGCTGACGGCTGCCGGTCTGCGTCAACTCGGCATTCAGAATGCGATGGCGAACATGGTCGCCGTGCGGCATTGATAACAACAAGAAGTGGGGCGCTGCCGCAGAACCTTTGCGGCGTACAAGAAGGTGATGTCGGCAGGACCCGATCCGGGTTTCGCACGCATCACCCCGCAGTCGAGCAGCAAGGACAACCGTTGTCGGCTTCACGTGTTGGTTGGATTGCGCGCGGACGCCCGTCCGCTTTTTCACCCGGGGGGGATCATGAACACTCACCGCTTTTTTCCCGTTGCCGCTATTCCGTTGGGGGTACTGCTTTTCACGCTATCGGCCCAGGCTCAGGAGCATACGAACCCATCGCCGGATGACCGTCTCCAGATGTTGATGGACATGGTCGACCGGCAGCAGCGGGAAATTTCTTCTCTCAAGAAGCGCCTCACGGATATCGAGATGGCGCAACGCGGGCGCGGCCTGACCGCATGGGACACCGCGCAGATCGCGCAGGTCTCGCCCGGCGATGGCTCGGCCGCCGGTTCGGCAGGCACCCCCGGCGGCGGCGCCGCCGGGGCGGCCGGACCGCTGTCCGCCACGCCCATCGGCGAGACGCAGCAGATGCAAAAGAGCGAGACGGACTCGCAGCGTACGCCGGCGGAAGAGGCCGTGGTGCAGGCGCAGCACGCGCCGTTGTTCGACCGCAAGCTGACCATCGATGCCGGTATCAGTTACAGCTACTACGACCGGCGTCAGTTGGTGTTGAGCGGCTTCCTGGCGCTGGACGCCATCTTCCTCGGTCAACTTAATCTCGGCCAGACCAAGGCGAACGTGTGGACGTTCGACGTGAACACGCGCTACGGGATTACCGACCGCATGAGCGTGGCGTTCGACGTGCCGTACCTCTATCGGAATTCGGACTTCATCTCCGGCGGCGTGGGCGGCGCGGCTTCCTCGGTCAGCGACATCAGCAAGAACTCGGCGAATATCGGCGACGTGAACCTGTCGCTGTATTACCAGATCGTCAAGGAGAATGCGAACTGGCCGGACATCGTGGCGTCCTTGCGTGTGACGGCGCCGACGGGAACATCGCCGTTCGGCATCAAGCTCGGCACGCCCGATCCGACGAACAACAACCTGACGACGCCGTCCCGGTTGCCCACGGGTAACGGCATCTGGGCGATCACCGCCGGTTTGTCGTTCCTGCGCACGTACGACCCGATCGTGCTGTTCGCCAACGTCGCTTACACCTACAACGTGGCCAAGTCCTTCGACGACATATCGACCATCGAGGGCACGACGCAACCGGCCAAGGTGAAGCTCGGCGACATCGTGCAGGTCGGCGCGGGCATGGCGCTGGCGCTCAACGACAAGACAGCGCTGTCGATCTCGTACTCGACGGCCATCTCGCGTGCCACGAAGACTGCTTCGCCGGGCGCGAGCTGGACGACCGTGGCCGGCAGCACGACCAACGCCGCGTCGCTCAACTTCGGTATCAACTACGCCATCAACAAGCACTGGACGGTCAACGGTTACGTGAACGCAGGCATGTCGCCGGACGCGCCCAACTACGTGATCGGCGTTCGCTTCCCGTACACCTTCTAAGGCGCGCTGGGGGAGTGGCGTGATGGATGAAAACGGCGAGGCGCGTCAATGCACGACGGCGCGCACTCGTTGGTTCACGCAAGCGTCAGGCCACCTTGAAGGGACGATCCGGGTGCTGTCGGAAGACTTGCAAGGCTGTGGATAGGTAGGCCGAGACAGGCCGAGCCAAGGCAAAGCAAGCCAAGGCAAAGCAAGCCAAGGCAAAGCAAGCTGAGGTAAAGCAAGCTAAGACTGAGGGAAGGGCCGCTCAGCGTGCGCCGGGCGTCGTACGGGCGACGCTGGTGGCGGCATTGACCTTGACGCTTGTCTGCATCATGGCAGGCGTCGTCGTCGGCATCTGCGCGACGGCAACCGAGGTGCGCGCAAGCGCAGCCGGTTGTGCAGAGGCGGGCGCTGCGGCTTGTGTCGGTTTGGGCGACGGGGCGGGTGGGATGACTTCGTCCCACAGGCGGACGTTGTTGGCGACGGTCGTCGTCGCATTCACGGGGGCGATCGTGACCTGCGCGGCGTTGCCCATGCGTGTCACCAGGCTCTGCTGCAAATTGGCCGCGCGGGCGCTGGCGAGCAACGCGTCGCTCACGGTCGCGGGCATTGCGTCGCCAGCGATGCCGCCCAGGCGGGCGGCGCCCATGATGTCGGCCTGCGCGGCACTCGCGAAGCACACAGCGGCAAGACAAAGCGTCGCGCTGCGCGTCGTACTGACGGTGATCTTGAACATAGCGTGCCCCCCGGCCTGCGCAAACTGTCCTATCAGACTTTTGTATTCTATTGCGCGATTCGAGAAAGGGAAGGGAAAAAGTAATAGCGGAATCGCCGAAAATTGAGTAAATAATTTACGCAGATTGCGGTTTGTCGCGCTCAGGCAACAGGGATAGGGCTCCGACAGGTGCGGACTCGCCACCATGCGGTCTTCGCGCATAAACTGCCTTGAAAGCAAGGTGACGCCTGATGCGTGAATCATGACGAACGCTGGAGGGTTTCTTCGGTTTTCGTCCCGGTCGGACACGCGGTCGCGAATGCGACGGACCGGCAAAAAAACAGAGGCCGAAGGTGCGGCGAGCATGACAAAAAGCGGGGCGGCGGCGTGGGAATGCCGACCGGAATGACAGGGGAAATCATGCGTGTGCTGGTCGTAGGTGAGGCGGCCCCCTGGCTGGGCGGCCTGCAAGTCGCGTTGCAAACCGAAGCCAACGTGACACCACCGGTCTTGCGGCATGTCGACAATGTGACGACGCCGGACTGGGTGTGGTTGCGCGAGTTGCCATCGCGCCGTGCGCTCGTGCTCGATGAGTCCGTGGCGCGCACGCCTGCGGTCGATACTTTGTGCGCGCTGGCCACCGAATGTGTCCCGCCGGTGCCCGTCATCGTGGTCGGCGATGCGGGTTTTCCCGATGAGATCATTCGCTGGTTGCAGGCCGGTGTGGCGGCCTGCCTGCCATGGCCGAATTCCGTTGCACGTATCCGTTCGGTGTTCGATCTTGCATTCTCGGGCGGTCGCTTCGTGCCCGAGGAGGCGCTCTCCGCATTGCTGGTGCTTTGGCGTCAGGAGGCGTTGGGCGAAGCCTTGCCGCTGTCGCGCCTGCCCGTCTTTCCACTGGGTGGCGACAAGGCGACGCAGCTTGCGGAATCCGCATTGCTTGGCATTTCTCAGCGTCAGTATGAAATCCTGGCGTTGCTCTCGCGCGGTCTCTCTATCAAGACGATCTGTCAGCAGTTGGTGATTTCCGAAGGGACTGCGAAGACGCACGTATCCGCGTTGTATCGGCGCCTCGGGGCGCGCAACCGCGGCGAGGCGATCTATATTGCTGCGCAGCGTGGTGCGCGGCACCTGTTCGAGACCTGATGCGTTCGGCGTGAGGCACGGAATATCGCGCGACATCTGGCCCGCCAGGCGGCGGCATCGGATCGGGCGACAAAGTCTCTCGGAAGATTCCGGGAATACCCCGGAGGTTATTGGCCGATAGCGACTGTCGAATTACTATACGAACTTCATTTGCCACCCATTTGCCGAGACGCTGCCCAATGGCGGTGTTTCGAGCGTCGATGGTGATCACCGTCGACGAGGCTCAGGAGTCCACGCGTTGTCCAAGTCGTCCTCGCCGTTCGCATCTTCGCCGCCGCAGAGTTCTGCTTCGGCGTCAGCGGCATCCGCCGCGCAGTCCTCCCTCTCGCTTCAGGGTTCCGCCAACGCCTCGTCGGGCATGCCGGGCTTCGGCGCGCTTGCCGGCGTGAAAGTGCTTGAACTCGGTACGCTGATCGCCGGCCCCTTTGCCGCGCGCATGCTCGGCGAGTTCGGTGCCGAAGTCATCAAGATCGAGGATCCGCAGCACGGCGATCCGTTGCGCAAGTGGCGCAAGCTGCATCCCGATGCGGGTGGCACCTCACTCTGGTGGGCGGTGCAGGCGCGAAACAAGAAGTCGGTCACGATCAACCTGAAATCCCCCGAGGGACAGGAAATCGTGCGCAAGCTCGCGGCGCAGGCCGACATCGTCGTCGAAAATTTCCGCCCCGGGCTGCTCGAGCGTTTTGGGTTGGGTTACGAGCAACTGTCGGCGCAAAACCCCGGGCTGGTCATGGTGCGTCTGTCGGGATACGGTCAGACAGGGCCGTATCGGGATCGGCCGGGTTTCGGTGCCATCGCCGAATCGATGGGCGGGCTGCGTCACATCACCGGGTACCCGGACCTGCCGCCACCGCGTATCGGCATTTCCATTGGCGACTCGATTGCCGCGTTGCATGGTGTGATCGGCGCAATGATGGCGCTGCACCACCGCAATGTGAATGGCGGCCGAGGTCAGGTCGTGGACGTCGCACTCTATGAGGCGGTCTTCAACCTGATGGAGAGTGTCGTGCCGGAGTACAGCGTGGCGGGCATGGTGCGTGAGCGCACCGGGGCGTCGTTGCCGGGCATCGTACCGTCGAACACCTATCCTTGCGCCGACGGCATGATCGTGGTGGGGGGGAACAGCGATCCGATCTTCAAACGTTTGATGCAGGCCATTGGCCGCGCGGATCTGGCAGAAGACCCCGGCCTCGCTCACAACGACGGGCGGGTGCCGCGCACGCAGGAAATCGATGAGGCGATCGGTCAATGGACGCAGGCGCGATCTATCGACGAGGCGCTTGCCGTGTTGCAGGGGGCGGATGTTCCGGCGAGCCGGATCTACACCGTGGCCGACATGTTCAAGGACCCGCAATTCATTGCGCGTCAAATGATTCAGCGCCATACGTTCCCGGACGGCACGCCGATCGACCTGCCGAACATTTCGCCGAAACTCTCCCAGACCCCCGGGCAGACCCAATGGCTCGGCCCTGAGCTGGGCGCCCACACGAACGAAGTGCTGGCGCAACTGGGTTATGATGCCGAGCAAATCGAAGCGTTGCGCGAGAACGGTGTCATCTGACTCAGCACACTCGCGCGAGGCGCGACGGGGCGCGGTTGTGACTGCGGCCCGTCGATGATGCGCGTCGGATCAAGCGCATCGGATCAAGTGTGTCGATTACGCGCATCAATCAAGCACGTCGAATAAACAAAGAAAGAACGCTGCAACCACGGAGACAACATCACCATGCAAAGACGTGAATTCGTCACGGCACTGGCCGCCGCCGGCCTCATCGGCGCAGGCATGCGTCCGGGCTTCGCTCAAGCCAGGCTCGAGAAGACCAAGGTCGCGATTGCGGTCGGCGGAAAGAACCTCTTTTATTACCTGCCGCTCACGATCGCCGAACGTCTGAACTACTTCAAGGACGAAGGGCTCGACGTCGAAATCTCCGACTTTGCCGGTGGCTCCAAGGCGCTGCAGGCCCTGGTCGGCGGCAGCGCCGATGTGGTGTCGGGCGCGTACGAGCACACGATTCTGTTGCAGGCGAAAAATCAGTACATCCGGGCCTTCGTGTTGCAGGGTCGTGCACCGCAAATCGTCTTTGGCGTATCGAACAAGACGATGCCCAATTACAAGTCGATTGCCGACCTGCGTGGCAAGAAGATTGGTGTCACCGCGCCGGGTTCGTCGACGAACATCATGGCGAACTTCGTGCTTGCCAAAGGCGGCATCAAACCCAACGAGGTAGCTTTCGTGGGTGTGGGCGCTTCGTCCGGCGCGCTGGCCGCGATTCGCTCGGGCAATATCGACGCCATCGTCAATCTCGACCCCGTGATCACCATGCTGGAGCGCGACAAGGAGATTCGTGTGATCTCGGATACGCGCACGCTCAAGGAGACCGTGTCGGTGTTTGGCGGCAACATGCCCGCCGGTTGTCTCTACACGAACGAATCGTTCATTCAGAAGAATCCGAATACCACGCAGGCGCTGACCAACGCCATGGTGCGCGCGCTGCGCTGGCTGCAGACGGCAGGGCAGGCCGAACTGATCAAGACGGTCCCCGACGCCTATCTGCTGGGCGACCGCGCGCTCTATCTCGATGCATGGAGTCGCGTGAAGGAAGCCATGTCGCCGGATGGCCTGATCCCCGCGGATGGCCCGGCCACGGCGCTGCGCACCTTGCAGGCGTTCGACGAAACGGTCAAGGGCAAGCCCATCGATCTGTCGAAGACGTTTACGAACGAATTCACGAAAAAGGCCGACGCCAAGTACAAATGATGACTGCGCCGGCTCTGAGTTTCGAAAGCATTACCTGTACGTTCGTCGCTCGGGACGACCGTTCGAAGCGATATACGGCCGTCGCCGATACGACGCTCGATATCGCGCCGGGCGAGTTTGTCTCGGTTGTCGGGCCGACGGGGTGCGGCAAATCCACGCTGCTCAATGTTGCGGCCGGGTTGCTCACGCCGTCTTCCGGTTCGATCAAGGTGTTCGGCGAACCGCTCAAGGGCATCAATGCGCGAGCGGGCTACATGTTCCAGGCCGAAGCGCTGATGCCGTGGCGTAACGCGATCGACAACGTTACCGCCGGGCTGGAGTTCCGTGGCGTCGCGCCCGAGGAAGCGAAGGCGCGCGGACACGAGTGGCTCAAGCGCGTGGGGCTGGGGGGATTTGGCGATCGCTATCCGCATCAGCTCTCCGGGGGGATGCGCAAACGCGTCGCGATGGCCCAAACGCTGATCCTCGACCCGGACATTATCTTGATGGACGAGCCATTTTCGGCACTCGATATCCAGACGCGTCAGTTGATGGAAAACGAGTTGCTGGATCTGTGGGCCGCCAAACGGCGCGCCGTGTTGTTCATCACGCACGATCTGGATGAGGCAATCGCACTGTCCGACCGTGTCGTGGTGCTCGCGGCGGGCCCGGGTACGCATCCCATTGGGGAGTTCCGAATCGATTTGCCGCGCCCCCGTGACGTGGCGGAAATACGGAATCATCCGCGCTTCACCGAGTTGCACGCCCAGATTTGGGACGTGCTTCGCGAGGAAGTCCTCAAGGGCTATGCCCAACAGTTAAAGGCGGTCTGAATCGTCATGTGGCAAATCGCTGGCATTCTCACGGTCTCGCTGAGCTGGCTCAACTGGCCGGGTTGGCTGGACTGGATGGACTGGTTCGATTTGCCGGACGGCTTTGGCTTGTTCGACTGGCTTGTCTGATGAGGCCGCCGGTCGCTCGTCTGATATTCCCGGAATTCGTTCGTCATGCGTAATCGTTCGATCATGCGGCACCTGCGCCTTTGGCAATGGCTGCTGCTGGTGGTGGCCTTTCTCGTCTGGTACGTCCTCACGAGCCCGACGCTGCTGCCCGCGTTCTATTTCGACAGCCCCGACAAGGCGGCTTTCTTCTTTGGGGAGCCGCAAAAGGTGCTGCTCCAGATCTGGCAATGGTTTGCCAGCGGTGAAATTTACCTGCACCTGGGGGTGACGCTGCTCGAAACGGTGCTGGCATTTACCATCGGGACCGTGTTCGGGTTGGGGGTGGGGCTGTGGCTGGCCTTGTCGCCGAGCGCCGGCGCATTGCTCGATCCGTACATCAAGGCCGCCAATTCAATGCCGCGTGTGATCCTCGCGCCGATTTTCGGCGTGTGGTTCGGGCTGGGCATCTGGTCCAAGGTGGCGCTCGGCGTCACGCTCGTGTTCTTTATCGTCTTTTTCAACGTCTACCAGGGCGTGAAGGAAGTCAGTCCGGTCGTGCTGGCCAATGCGCGCATGCTGGGGGCGAATCAGCGCCAATTGCTGCGCCGCGTGTATCTGCCCAGCGCCACGAGCTGGGTGTTTTCAAGCTTGCACAATTCGGTGGGTCTCGCGTTTGTGGGTGCGGTCGTCGGGGAGTATCTGGGCTCGTCGCGCGGTGTCGGATATCTCATCTTGCAAGCGGAAGGCACTTTCGACATCAATGCCGTGATTGCAGGGGTGCTCATCCTCACGGCATTCGCACTGGTCCTCGACGGCCTTGTGGGGGTGGTAGAACGACGATTGCTCGTCTGGCAGCCGCAGGCCGGGGAAACCGAAAAGATGTGAACCCGTGCGGCGACAACCGGTGCGTTCGCGCAAACGCCGCCATGACGGCGTTTGCGCTCTCGGCGCGACGTGCGCCACTCGCCGGATGCCAGTTCTGTGTCAACCACGCTTCAGGCTGCACGCTTTCAGGCTGCTTTTTCGGGACGTATTCACGCGAAATTGACGTTGGATCGCAGGCACGCCGGACACGATCCCGTCGGCGTGTCGCAGGCATGACAATGCTGTGAAGCGAGCGGGGCGGCACGCCAGGGATGCCGACATGGCGTCATATCCGAGTACCTTTCCTCGGTTACAATTGCCGCATGCGAATCCTGCTCAGCAACGACGATGGGTATCAGGCGCCAGGCCTGGCCGCGCTTTACGAGGCGCTGGCACCGCTTGGTGACATTACCGTGGTGGCGCCCGAACAGAACTGTAGCGGTGCGTCCAATTCTCTGACCCTGCAACGGCCGCTTTCCGTCTTTACGTCGGCCAATGATTTCACCTTCATTAACGGCACGCCGACCGATTGCGTCCACGTGGCGTTGACTGGTTTGCTCGACGAGCGGCCCGATATCGTGGTCTCGGGCATCAACAATGGCCAGAACATGGGCGAAGACACGCTGTACTCCGGTACTGTGGCGGCGGCCACCGAGGGATTCCTCTTCGGGATTCCGTCGTTCGCGTTCTCGCAGGTCAACAAGGGCTGGGATCACCTCGATAGTGCAGCGCGCGTGGCGCGTGAGGTGGTCGAACGTTATATGGAGCGGCCGTTGGGCGCGCCCTTCTTGTTGAACGTCAATATTCCCAATTTGCCCTATGAGCGCCTCAAGGGCGCGCTCGCGACCCGACTCGGGAAGCGACATCAGTCGCAGCCGGTTGTCCGACAGGAGAATCCGCGCGGCGAAACGATTTATTGGATCGGCCCCGCCGGCGACGCACGCGACAGCAGCGAAGGCACCGATTTCCACGCCGTGGCGCACGATTACGTCTCGGTCACCCCCTTGCAACTGGATCTGACGCATACCGCACGACTTGGCGTCGTGCACGATTGGCTGGCCAGCGCAGGGGTGGCCCAACGATGACGACACCGCCCAAGCGTTTTCCTCTTCCTTTGGCCGAAGTCATGACCCGCCGGCAGCGCAAGGCGCCGGTGTTGGACAAGGCGTCGCGCGCCAGTCCCGCCGGCGCGCCGCCGGCGGCGATGACGCGCAAGGCGCCTGCGGCGACGCCTGCCGGCTCGTCGGTGCATCAGGGACAAGGGAAAACGTCGTCCGGCGGAAACAACAACTTGCGTCCGGCGTCGACGCCGATGGCTGGCGCCTCGGCCCGCCCGGCGGGTGCGCAGACGTCGCATGCCGTGGTGCACAAGGGGCTGGCCCGCCCTGCGGCGACGCCTCACGCACAACCGGCGCCGCATGCAGGAAAGGGCGCGCCGAGGCCCGGCGCGAAGGCGCAAGGCACAAGTGCCGTGCAAAAGCATGCAGTGGCGAGCGGTGCCGTTGGCAGAAGCCCGGCGCGTACCGTGACGACGGGAAAGGCGTTATCAGGTTCGGGCGCGGGGCCGGGCGCAGGCACGACCGCGAGCATGAGCGTGGGTGTCAGCATGGTCAGCATGGGGAAGGACACGCGCGGCACGCGCGCGAACGCGCCGTCCGGCAGCGGTTCGCCCGATGGCATTGGGCTGACGTCCGAGCGCGTGCGCGCGCGTATGGCTGAACGGGTGGCGGCGTCGGGCGTTAAACACCCGGGCGTGCTGGCGGCGCTCGCCACGGTGCCGCGTCATGGTTTCGTCGACGCGGCGCTTGCCAATCAGGCTTATGAGGACGCAGCGCTGCCCATTGGTCACGGGCAAACGATCTCGAAGCCGTCTGTCGTGGGGCGCATGATCGAGCTTCTGCTCTCAGGCGGACGTCCCCTCGAAAAGGTGCTCGAAATCGGCACGGGCTGCGGCTATCAGGCAGCCGTGCTGTCGTGTGTGGCGCGCGATGTCTATTCGATCGAGCGGGTACGGCCTTTGCACGAGCGTGCCAAAGCCAATTTGCGTCCCCTGCGCGTGCCCAATATTCGCCTGCATTACGGCGACGGACGACTGGGCCTGCCTGCGGTGGCGCCGTTTGACGGCATTGTGATCGCCGCTGCCGGTCTCGAGATTCCTGACGCGCTGGTCGATCAACTCGCGATCGGCGCGCGTCTTGTCGCCCCTGTGGGTGGTGAGCAACAAATTTTGACCCTCATCGAGCGCATCGGTGCGCGCCAATGGCGCGAGACGCAGCTTGATAGGGTGTTATTCGTCCCCTTAAAATCGGGCATCATCTAAGCCCGACGGGCCTATTCTGCGGAGGATTTGAGTGAATTTGCGAGCGGGTTTCCAACAACGCGTCGCCAGTGTCCTGTTGCTGAGCATGCTGGCAGCGTGCGCATCGCGACAAGTCGGGGCGCCGGTCGTCGACCGTACCGTAGGCGGCGCGACGACCGATAGCAGTGTGCCGGGCGTGAGCGCGCCGGTGGTCGACAATTCGCCGGTGCCGCCAGGGTATTACCGGGTTCAGCCGGGAGATCGTCTCTATCGCATCGCGCTGGAGAACGGCCAGAACTACCGCGATATCGCGCGCTGGAACAACATCCAGAACCCTGACCAGATCGAAGTGGGTCAGGTGCTGCGCGTGAAGCCGCCTGTCGGCGATTCCGGCACCCCATTGCCGCCACCTGTCGCCAGCGCGCCGTCGAACAACAGCGCGGCGGCCGTCGTCGCGCCGCCTGCCAGCGCCGCGGCCTCAGCGCCTTCCGCGGTTTCCAGCGGCGACTTGCGTCTGTCGTGGCCAGCTAAGGGCGATATCGTCGGGCGCTTCGACGATTCGAAGAACAAGGGCGTAAACATTGGCGGGCGCGCGGGGCAGGACGTGTTTGCCGCAGGTGCTGGCAAGGTGGTGTACTCGGGGGCGGGCCTGCGCGGCTATGGCAACCTCGTCATCATTAAACACGACGCGACCTTCTTGACGGCGTATGCGCACAACAGCAAACTGTTGGTCAAGGAAGGCGACTCCGTCACGCGGGGTCAGAAAATTGCCGAAATGGGTAACTCGGATGCTGATCGCGTCATGCTGCACTTCGAGGTACGCAAGGACGGTAAACCTGTGGATCCGATGAAGTATTTGCCGCCTCAATAAACTAGGCAGGGTCGAATGCTCAAGAGAAAGCGTCGTACTTCGCAAGAGGAAGACCTCGCTGCCCCGGAGCCAGATCAGGACGTAGACGATCGGCAATCCCGGCAGGACGAGGACGTGGACGACGCTTTCGACGAGCGCGAGGCGGAGGAGGATGACGCGTCATCCTCCGATGCGAGAGACGACGCCGAGGAGGGGGCCCCTTCCTCCGGCCGCAAGCGCAAATCCGCCGACGGCGACGACTTTGGCACCGTTCTTCAGGCCGAACTCACGGCCGACACTGTCCAGCATTATCTCAACCGCATCAGCGTCAAGCCGCTCCTGACGCCGGCGGAGGAACTCGACTACTCCACGCGTGCGCAAGCCGGCGAGTTTGCCGCGCGGCAGGTCATGATCGAGCGTAATCTGCGCCTGGTCGTGAGCATCGCCAAGGGGTATCTCAATCGCGGCGTGCCGTTGCTCGATCTGATCGAGGAGGGCAATCTCGGCTTGATGCACGCCATCGAGAAGTTTGACCCGGGACGCGGGTTCCGCTTCTCGACCTATGCCACGTGGTGGATTCGTCAGAGCATCGAGCGCGCCATCATGAATCAGGCGCGCACGGTGCGCCTGCCTGTGCATGTCATTCGCGAGCTGAATCAGGTGCTGCGTGCCAAGCGTCACCTGGAAAAGAGCGCCGCGTATATCGACGGCGGCGAGCAGCGCGACGCGAAAATCGAGGATATTGCCGATCTGACAGGGAAGACGCCCGAAGAGATCACCGACATTCTTGCGCTCAACGAGCACGTGGCCTCACTCGATGCGCCACTCGAGATCGATCCGGGCAGCAGTTTGCTCGACCTGCTCTCCGACGACCGCAGCGAGGCGCCGGAGCACGAGGTGCAACATCGGGAGTTGGAAGATCTGATGCGGTTGTGGCTCTCGCGCTTGTCCACCAAACATCGTTACGTCATCGAGCGCCGGTTCGGCCTCAATCGCGTGGAACCCGCCACGCTGGAAGAATTGGCCGACGAAATGGGGCTGACGCGCGAGCGCGTACGTCAGATCCAGCAAGAGGCGCTCGTCAAACTCAAACGCTATTTCGCGTCCAACGGCGTGCGCAAGGACGCCGTGCTCTGAGATGGGCGCGACCGGCTCGACTGGCCTGATCGGTCATATCGTGTTCTCGTAGCGTTTTGTCGTCGTCGGCGTAGCGCTTGCCGCATCGATTGGCGCCCGTTTGACGTCGCATGGCGTCACTTTCTGATTTTTCTTCTGGTCTTGACCATGGTATCTCCCGTTCTCGTCTTCGATATTGAAACGATCCCCGACGTCGACGGCTTGCGCAAGCTTGAGCCCGCGTATGCCGGCCTGACGGATGACGCTGTCGCCGAAGCGGCTTTTGCGGCGCGTCGTGAAAAAGTGGGGCATGACTTTCTGCCACTCCATTTGCATCGCATTGCGGCCATCTCATGCGTGTTCCGGGATCGCGACGGTTTCCGCGTGAAGTCGCTTGGCACGCTCGAAGACGGCGAAGGTGCGCTCGTCTCCGGCTTCTATCGCACCATCGAAAAGTATGCGCCGCAGCTCGTGTCGTGGAATGGCGGTGGTTTCGACCTGCCGGTATTGCACTACCGGGCGATGATCCACGGCATTTCCGCACCGCGCTACTGGGACATGGGTGAGGATGACCGCGAGTTCAAATGGAATAACTACATCAGCCGCTATCACCAGCGCCATCTGGATCTGATGGATTTGCTCGCGATGTATCAGGCGCGCGCGAACGCACCCCTGGACGATCTGGCCAGGCTATGCGGTTTTCCCGGCAAGCTGGGGATGGACGGTAGCAAAGTGTGGGAAGCGTATCGCGGCGGCAAGCTTGAAGAGATCCGTAACTACTGTGAGACGGATGTGGTCAACACGTACCTCGTCTATTGCCGCTATCAATTGATGCGCGGAGGTCTGCGTCAGGCTGAGTACGAGCAGGAGATTGAATTCGTGAAGCGCTCGCTCGAACAGGAATCCGCGCCGCACTGGAAGGAATATCTCGACGCGTGGCGGTAGTTTGCGCAGATTTCACCGGGTTCGGAAAGCGGCAACGGGCGGCAAACACTCCCGAGTGCATACCTGGCGGACGAATCGATTAAAATGCCGGGTTTGCTGTCGCACATGAGAACAAAGACGTGACCCGCTCCTCCCGAAACTCCTCGCGCAATCGGCCCAGCGCCGAGCCCGGCATTATCGATATCGAATCGCTCGACATGGAAGCGCGCGGCGTTGGCCGCACAGCGCCGGAGGGTGAGCCGGGTACGCCTGAATTCAAGCCCGGCAAGGTGATCTTCGTCGAGGGGGCACTGCCGGGTGAACGAGTCACGTATCTGAGCTATCGCCGTAAGCCCAAGTTCGAGCAGGCCGAAACGGTCAGCGTGTTGCGCGCCAGCCCGATGCGCGCCAGACCGCAATGCCCCCACTTCGGGAAGTGCGGCGGTTGCTCGATGCAGCATCTGGAGGCGCGCGCGCAAATCGCCATCAAGCAGCGTGTGCTGGAAGACAATCTGGCACGTCTTGGAAAGGTGAAGGCCGAAGCGATGCTTCGCCCGATTCAGGGGCCCGACTGGGGGTATCGTTTTCGGGCTCGCCTGACGGTACGTTACGTGCCGAAGAAGGGCGGGGTGCTGATCGGGTTCCACGAGCGCAAGAGCAGCTACGTGGCCGACATGGATTCCTGTGAAGTGCTGCCGCGTCACGTGTCGGACATGCTCGTGCCGCTGCGCCGTCTGGTGGAGTCGCTGTCGATTCGCGAGCGTTTGCCGCAGATTGAGCTGGCGATCGGTGCAGACGTGACGGCGCTCGTGTTACGTATTCTTGAACCGCTTACGCCGGCTGACGAAGACATCCTTCGTGCGTTCGCAGACGCCCATCAGGTTCAGTTCTGGGTGCAGCCCAAGGGACCCGATACGGCAGTCCCGTTTTACCCGCTGGCGCCCGAGCTTCACTATACGCTGCCGGAATATCAGATCCGGATGCCGTTCAAGCCGACGGACTTCACGCAAGTCAATCATCAGATCAACCGGGTGCTGGTGCATCGCGCGTTGCGCTTGCTCGCGCCGCAATCGAATGAGCGCGTGCTCGACCTGTTCTGTGGTCTCGGGAATTTCACCTTGCCGCTGGCGCGACGCGCCGGAACCGTCATGGGTATCGAAGGCAGCACTGCGCTGACCGAGCGCGCCCTGGCCAATGCGCAACGCAATGGCGTTGCCGAGCGAACCGAATTCGCGTGCCGCAATCTGTTCGATATCACGGCGGACGATATCCGTGCGCTGGGCGCATTCGACCGTTACCTGATCGATCCGCCGCGCGAGGGGGCGCTGGCCGTGTCGAAAGCGTTGGCCGAATTGGCGCAGCAGGGGTATGAGGGGCTGCCCAAGCGCATTGTCTATGTGTCGTGCAGTCCGGCCACGCTGGCGCGTGATGCGGGTTTGCTCGTGCACGAAGCGGGCTACCGCCTGACGCTTGCCGGTGTCGTGAACATGTTCCCCCATACCTCTCACGTGGAGTCGATGGCGGTCTTCGAGCACGAGAGCATCGGCCAGCCGTGGGTGCCGAGTCTCCGGGTGTCGGCGTCGGACGCAACGGATGGCGTCAGTGGCGAGGGGGATGCCGGTGGAGAGGCGATCGCGGGCGCGGTGGGCGGCGATGGCGTGATACACGACGACGCCTGATCCCGTTGGATGGGTGCGCGGCTTGCGTGCTTTGGTGCTCGGTAATTGCCAAAGGACTACCCGCGTGCCGACCCCAAGGGTTCGGCAGAATCGCAAGCCGAATGCAAAAAGCCAGTCCCGAGGGACTGGCTTTTTTGTGTCAGACAACTTGGCGGCGCTAACGGACAAGGGTCGCCGACTGCCCGTTGCCCGTTGCCCGTTGCCGGTGATCGGCTCGGGCAACGCTGCCTTAGTTGCGGTTGCCGCCCAGCACGCCGAGGATGGCAAGCAGGTTGGTAAAAATGTTGTACAGGTCGAGGTAGATCGCGAGCGTTGCCGTGACGTAGTTGGTTTCGCCGCCGTTCACCACCCGTTGCACATCGAACAGGATGTACGCGGAGAAGATGGCGATGGCGAGCACCGACACCGTCAGCATCAATGCCGGCAGTTGCAGCCAGATGTTGGCGACGGAGGCGAGCAGAATCACGATCACGCCCATGAACAGCCACTTGCCCAGTCCGCTGAAGTCGCGCTTGCTGACCGTGGCGACCGAAGCCATCACCGTGAAGATCACGGCCGTGCCGCCGAATGCCAGCATGATGAGCGACGCGCCGTTCGAGAAGCCCAGCACGAAGCTCAGCAACCGTGTGAGCATCAGGCCCATGAAGAACGTAAAGCCGAGCAGCAGGGCCACCCCGACGCCGCTATTCTTGAATCGCTCGATCGCGAACATGAAGCCGAAGGCGACGGCCAGGAACAGGATGACGCTGACCATCGGGCTGCCCGCGAACAGCGCGAAGCCGTAAGTCACACCCAGCCAGGCCCCCGCAATCGTCGGCAGCATCGACAGCGCGAGCAGCCAATACGTATTGCGCAGTACCTTGTTGCGCACCTGAGCGGTCGAGACACCGCCCGTGCCGCCGTAACCGAAGCGTTGGAAATCCTGGTTCATATATTGTGTTCTCCGTGGTCGTTGTGCCTGTTGGCGGGGCCGGCAGGCGCCAGATGACGCGTACGACGACCGGCACAGTGGCCGGTCGGTCCCCCGCAGCCGTTAGTCCGGCTTGTCGTCGAAGTTCGAGGATACCGAAAGATATCCCGGAAGACGTTCGGACGATTCTCAAAATTTCTGGGCAATCGCCCGAATTTCAATCCCTGCCCTCCCTCAAACCCTTCCATTATGGAAAGGAAAGAGGAACGCCGTCTCGCATCCACTTCGCGAAAAGCCGAACAGTCCCGGCCGTCCTGCGTTTGAGCGGTACGCGCACTGTAGGTTCCATCCCCATCATAACAGCCTTCGTGCTACAATTACGGGTTCATGTTGGTTATATAACTGCTTAATTTTTTGGAGTTTTTCATGGCAGTCGAACGCACTTTGTCGATTATCAAGCCCGATGCCGTTGCCAAGAACGTGATCGGCCAGATTTACAGCCGTTTCGAAGCCGCCGGCCTGAAGATCGCCGCTGCCAAGCTGGTGCACCTGTCGCGCGCTGAAGCCGAACAGTTCTACGCCGTGCACAAGGAGCGTCCCTTCTTCAAGGATCTGGTCGACTTCATGATCTCGGGTCCGGTGATGATCCAGGCGCTGGAAGGTGAAAACGCCATCGCGAAGAATCGCGAACTGATGGGTGCGACCGATCCGAAGAAGGCGGAAAAGGGCACGATCCGCGCCGACTTCGCCGACAGCATCGACGCGAACGCCGTGCACGGCTCGGACGCTGCTGAAACGGCTGCCGTGGAAGTGGCTTTCTTCTTCCCGGGCATGAACGTCTACTCGCGCTAAGCCGCGTATAGTCGCTCAATCGCAGGAAGATACCGAAGGGATGTTGACGGACCAGGGCCATGACCAACCTCACGAATCTGCTTGATTACGATCCGGACGGTCTGGCCGCCTATTGCGGCACGCTCGGTGAGAAACCGTTCCGTGCTCGCCAGCTCCAGCGATGGATCCACCAGATGGGCGCCGCCGATTTCGACGGCATGACCGATCTGGCCAAATCGCTGCGCGAGAAGTTGAAAACGCGCGCGAACATCGTTGCGCCTGCTGCGATCACCGACCATCTGTCGGCGGATGGCACGCGTAAATGGTTGCTGGATGTGGGTAATGGCAATGCCGTCGAGACCGTCTACATTCCCGAGGAGACGCGTGGCACGCTTTGCGTTTCGTCGCAAGCGGGCTGCGCCGTCAACTGCCGGTTCTGTTCGACCGGCAAGCAGGGTTTCTCGCGCAATCTGTCGCTTGGCGAGATCATCGGCCAGTTGTGGATGGCCGAATTTGCTTTGCGCCGCGACCTTGGTCGCGAGGGCAAGAACGAGCGAGTCATCACCAATGTCGTGATGATGGGCATGGGCGAACCGTTGCTCAATTTCGATAACGTGGTCGGCGCCATGCGCCTCATGCTCGATGACAACGCTTACGGGTTGTCTCGTCGTCGCGTGACGTTGTCGACCTCCGGCGTGGTGCCGATGATGGATCGCCTGGGCCAGGAGTTGCCCGTGGCGCTGGCCGTCTCGCTGCACGCGCCGAACGATGCACTGCGCGATGTGCTCGTGCCGCTCAATAAAAAATACCCGTTACGCGAGCTGATGGGCGCGTGCGAGCGCTACCTGGAAGTGGCGCCGCGCGATTTCATTACATTCGAGTACTGCATGCTCGACGGTGTGAACGATACCGAAGCGCATGCGCGCGAGCTTGTCGCGCTGACGCGCGACGTGCCGTGCAAATTCAATCTGATCCCCTTCAACCCGTTCCCCGAGTCAGGTCTGCTGCGTTCGAAAGATCCGCAGATCAAGCGTTTCGCGCAGATTTTGCTCGACGCAGGTCTCGTCACGACCGTGCGCAAGACGCGCGGAGACGATATCGACGCCGCATGTGGTCAGCTTGCCGGCGAAGTGCAGGATCGCACGCGACTTGCACAGCGTGGCAAATTCGGGAAAATCGCGGTCGAGGTGCGTACCGTATGACGTTGCGCATGGGCGGGCGCGGACCGTGGCGAGGGCCGTCGGCCCCGCGCGTGCCATGCCGCTCGTCGGATCAGTCTTGCACTACAGCATTCCTTGCGCAGGGCGAGTGCTTCGTCCGGCGCGATTCCGTCAGTTCCTCGTCGACGCTTCCGATGCACCGCGCAGATTTTCATGCCGCGTGCACGGCGGATAAGGCAGCGGAGCTGTCGTCAGCATATCCTCAGCCGCTGCGGGCGGCTGCTTACGAACGGGGGCGTATCGATGGATAACCAGAATCAGGCGGATGCAGGCGGACAAGCCGAGGCTCAGGGCCAGGGATTGCCGCAGGGAGCACCTGCCGGATGGGCTGAGCTGGGCGCGCAAGTGGGAGCGCAACTGGCCGCATTGCGCGAGAAGCGCGGCATGTCGATCGAAGACGTGTCGGCGCGCCTGAAAGTCTCCGTGCAAAAGCTCAAGCGTCTTGAAGCCGGTGAGTGGGATGCCTTGCCGGAGATGCCTTTCATTCAGGGCGTGGTGCGTAGCTATGCCCGAATGGTCGGGGGAGACCCCGAGCCGATGATCGAATCGCTGCGCCGCGTCGGCGGTCCGGCGTCGGTCGCCATCGATATTCCGCAACCGCAGGCGGGTCAGCCGAGCATTCCGAAGAGCCCGGTGCGTTTCCGCTCGCCGGTCGCCGCATCGCAGGCGAAGTGGCCGTGGGCGCTGGCCGCCCTTGTGGTGATCGCCGCAGCCGCCTGGTACTTCGGCAATTCGCACAAGAGCGGTCGCGGTGCGACCGAGCCGGCGGAACTGGCGAGCGCGGCTGCGGCGCAGGGAGCGGCAGACGGTGCCGAGCCGGCTAGCCAGCCGGTGGTCGCCGATGCCAACGGCACGCCGCCGGGTGCGGATGGCGCGAACGTCGCGAACGCCTCGAACATTGGCAACACGGAAAGCACAGTCAATAGCGCATCGGCCAGCGCGGCGGCTGCGGGGCCTGGCCTGATCGCTGCCGTTGACCCGACGCACGTGGTCGCCGGGATCGCGAGTGCCGCCACGGCGTCGGCTGCCGCGCCGGTGGCGCCGGCCGACACGAAGGCGTCGAGCGTGGGTGCGCCGGGCAATGGCAGGATTGCGTTGCGCCTGAAGGCGGATAGCTGGGTCGAAGTTCGTTCGAAGGACGGCAAGGTGCTGTTCTCCCAGCTCATGCGCGCAGGTGCCGAACAGGATATTACGGGCGACGCACCGTTCAAGATCGTTGTGGGTAACGTCGCGGGCGTCGAATCGCTGGAATTCAACGGTAAACCGGTCGAGATCAAGTCTCGCAATGCGGGCAACGTGGCGCGTCTGACGCTCCAGTAAGACCGAAAGAGGGTAATCATGGCTTCTGTAGAATGCATGCCGATCATCGGTGGTCCGGCGCCTCGTCGTCAGTCCCGCAAGGTCGGGATTCGCTGGGGCGGCCAGCTCGTGACGGTCGGTGGCGATTCGCCGATTCGCGTGCAGTCGATGACCAACACCGATACGGAAGACGTGATCGGCACGGCCATCCAGGTGAAGGAACTGGCGCAAGCCGGCTCGGAGTTGGTGCGCATTACGGTGAATACGCCGGAAGCGGCAGCCGCCGTGCCGGAGATTCGCAACCAGCTCGACCGCATGGGGGTGATGGTGCCGCTCGTCGGCGACTTTCATTACAACGGTCATACGCTGCTTGCCGACTATCCGGACTGCGCTGAAGCACTGTCCAAGTACCGCATCAACCCGGGTAACGTCGGTAAGGGCGCAAAGCGCGACACGCAGTTCTCGCAGATGATCGAGATGGCGATCAAGTACGACAAGCCGGTGCGTATCGGCGTGAACTGGGGCAGCCTGGATCAGTCGTTGCTGGCGCGCATCATGGATGAGAACGCGGCACGTGCCACGCCGTGGGACGCGCAAAGCGTGATGTACGAAGCGCTGATCACGTCGGCGCTCGAATCGGCCGAGCTTGCACAGCGCGTCGGTTTGTCGGCCGACAAGATTTTGCTCTCGTGCAAGGTGAGCGCGGTCCAGGATCTGATTGCCGTGTATCGCGAACTCGCCAAACGTTGCGACTACGCGCTTCACCTTGGACTGACCGAAGCCGGCATGGGGTCGAAGGGGATTGTTGCATCGACGGCTGCGCTGTCGGTGCTGCTGCAAGAGGGGATTGGCGACACCATCCGTATTTCGCTGACGCCCGAGCCAGGTGGCGCGCGTACGGGCGAAGTCGTGGTCGCGCAGGAAATCCTTCAGACGATGGGCCTGCGTGCGTTTGCGCCGATGGTGATCGCCTGCCCGGGTTGCGGACGTACGACCAGCACGGTGTTCCAGGAACTGGCGGCGAGCATTCAGAAATATCTGCGTGAACAAATGCCGGTGTGGAAGGCTCAATATCCGGGCGTCGAGAACATGAACGTCGCCGTGATGGGCTGCATCGTGAATGGCCCGGGCGAGTCGAAGCACGCCAACATCGGCATCAGCTTGCCGGGGTCGGGCGAATCGCCTGCCGCACCGGTGTTCGTCGATGGTGAAAAGGTGCGTACGCTGCGCGGTGATCATATCGCCGAAGAGTTCCAGCAGATCGTCGACGATTACGTGAAGACGCATTACGGTCAAACGCAAGGCGCGGTCGCCGCGTAACACGGTAATTCGGCAGGAGGCTGGCAGCTAGCGGGCTGCAAGCCGGGCAGAACACAAGAGAATATGACTGACGCAAAGAAGAATCGCCCCGCCAAACTGGCCGGGGTCAAAGGCATGAACGACATCCTCCCGCAGGACGAAGCCCTGTGGGAGTTTTTCGAGGAATCGGTGCGCGCGATGCTGCGCGCTTATGGCTACCAACAGATTCGTACGCCGATTCTCGAACACACGCAGCTGTTCACGCGCGGCATCGGCGAGGTCACCGACATCGTCGAGAAAGAGATGTACAGCTTCACCGATTCGCTCAACGGCGAGCAGCTCACGATGCGCCCCGAAGGCACGGCAGCGGCCGTTCGTGCGACGCTCGAACATAACCTGCTGTACGGTGGCCCGAAGCGCCTGTGGTACTTCGGCCCGATGTTCCGTCACGAGAAGCCGCAGCGCGGTCGCTATCGTCAGTTTCACCAGGTGGGCGTCGAGGCGCTCGGTCTGGCGGGGCCCGATGCCGATGTCGAAATCATTCTGATGTGCCAGCGCCTGTGGGACGATCTGGGTCTGACCGGCATCCATCTCCAACTGAATTCGCTGGGGCAGGGCGAAGAGCGTGCGCGTCATCGTGCCGATCTGATTGCTTACCTCGAGAAGCACGCCGATTTGCTGGACGAGGACGGCAAGCGTCGTCTGTACACCAATCCGCTGCGTGTGCTCGATACGAAGAACCCGGCGATGCAGGCGATGGTCGAAGGTGCGCCGAAGCTCATCGATTATCTCGGCGAGGCGTCGATCAAGCACTTTGAAGGCGTACAGTCGCTGCTCAAGGCGAACAACATTCCGTTCACGATCAATCCGCGTCTGGTGCGCGGGCTGGATTATTACAATCTGACCGTGTTCGAATGGGTGACCGACAAACTGGGTGCGCAGGGCACGGTGGCCGGTGGCGGTCGTTACGATCCGCTCATCGAGCAACTGGGTGGCGATGCGACGCCGGCGTGTGGCTGGGCGATGGGCGTTGAACGCATTCTCGAACTGCTGCGCGAAGACGATCTCGTGCCGCAGGCCGAAGGCGCGGATGTCTATGTCGTGCATCAGGGCGAGTCGGCCGTTGCGCCCGCGCTGATCGCCGCTGAGCGTATGCGCGATGCTGGTCTGAACGTCGTCTTCCATTGCAGCCCGGATGGCAAGAGCAGCAGCTTCAAGTCGCAGATGAAGCGCGCGAACGCGAGCGGTGCGAACTTTGCGGTCA
This sequence comes from Pandoraea vervacti, assembly GCF_000934605.2. Lineage (NCBI taxonomy): Bacteria > Pseudomonadati > Pseudomonadota > Betaproteobacteria > Burkholderiales > Burkholderiaceae > Pandoraea > Pandoraea vervacti. The sequence continues at coordinate 2,164,460 of NZ_CP010897.2, forward strand.
TCATCGGTGAAAACGAGGTGGCTTCGGGCACCGCCGAGGTCAAGCACCTGCGTGCGGCCGATCAGACGAACAATCAGGCGAGCGTGCCGTTCGACGGGCTTGCCGAGTATCTGATCGACGCCATCGTCGCCAGCGCGGACGAGAGCGTGAACGAAAGCCTGGGCGACGAAGGTCCGGGCAACGAAACCCTTCATTAATTCAAGACGCCAGACACGGAGAATACCGGCGAATGAGCAGCTATCACGAGGAACAGGAACAGATCGAGAACGTAAAGGCCTGGTGGAAGCAGTACGGCAATTACGTTATCTGGACGCTCGTCGTCATCATGCTGGCCTATGGCGGCTGGAATCTGTGGCGCTATTACGAACGCAAGCAGACGGTGGAAGCCGGTGTGCTGTATGGCGAACTGGAAAGTGCCGTCGATGCGAAGGACAAGGCGAAGGTTGCGCGTATTGCTTCCGACATGGAGAGCAAGTTCAGCGGCACGCCTTACGCGCAGATGACCGCGCTGCTCGCCGCGAAGACGCTTGCGGATGCTGGCGACGCCGCAGGGGCGAAGGCGCAACTCCAATGGGCCGTGTCGAACGCCAGGGACGACGAGTACAAGCAACTGGCGAAGCTGCGTCTGGCCGGTGTGCTGCTCGACGAGAAGGCGTATGACGAGGCGCTCAAATTGCTCGACAACCCGCCGGCGCCCTACGCCGGACTGTTTGCCGATCGTCGTGGCGACGTGCTCGTCGCCCAGAGCAAGGTGGCCGATGCCAAGACCGCCTACAAGCTTGCGCTCGACAAACTCGACAAGCAGGATTCGGGCATGCGTCAGTTCGTGCAATTCAAGCTCGACGCGCTGGGGGCCTGACGCGCGTCGGCATTCCGTTGGCAAGTATTACCCTCCCATAACGCATAACCGGGTACATGATGATCCTTAACGACTTCCGTCGATCGATGCCGCAAACGATGGCTACGTCACAGTCCGTGCAGGTTGCGCCGACGGTCTCGCGCCGTGGCATTTTCAAGCGTGCGGGCACCGCCGTGATGACGCTCGCCGTGCTCGGCACCCTGGGTGGTTGCGGGCTCTTCGGCAGCAAGCCGGCGCACGAACCGACGCCGCTCACGGAGATCAAGCAGGCCTTGACCGTCAAGCAAATCTGGACGGCGAGCGTAGGCAAGTCCGGGGCGTACAGCTTTGCACCCGTTGCGGTGGGCAACGCCGTGTTTGCGGCGGGTGCAAACGGCAGCATCGTGCGCGTGGATGCGGAAACGGGAGCGTCGAACTGGTCGGCCAAGGCGGATACGAATATCACCGCTGGCCCGGGCAGCGATGGCGAGACGACCGTCGTTGCTACGCACAAGGGTGACGTGATCGCGTTCGATCACGATGGCAAGGCGGCGTGGAAGGCGAATGCCGGCAGCGAAGTGCTGACCGCGCCGCTGGTGGGGCGCGGTTTGGTCGTGGTGCGCGCCATCAACAACCGTGTGACGGCGTTTGACGCGGGCACCGGTTCGGTGCGTTGGTCGTATTCGCAACCGGCCACGACGCTCACGTTGCGTACGGGCACGGGAATGACGTTCGTGGGTGATCGCTCGGTGATCACGGGTTTCCCCGGCGGCAAGCTGGTGGCGCTCGACGCCAACACGGGCAACCCGCAATGGGTCACGCCGCTGTCGTACCCGAAGGGCGTGACCGAGGTCGAGCGCGTGAATGATGTGACCGGCTCGCCGGTCGTGTTCGGGCGTCAGGTGTGCGGTGCGACGTTCCAGGGGCGTGTTGGCTGCGCCGACGTGCAGACGGGTAACGGCCTGTGGGCGCGTGATTTCTCATCTCCGAACGGGGTGTCGCAGGATGAGCGTGTGGTGGCGGCGGTGAATACCGACGGCGCTGTGTACGCGTTCAACGCAGCCGATGGCAGTACACTGTGGCAGAACGACAAGCTCAAGTACCGTGACCTGTCGGCGCCGCTGGCGCTCGGCCGCGTTGTGGTGGTGGGCGACAAGCAGGGCTATCTGCATTTCCTGTCGCGTGACAACGGCGAGTTCCTCGCCCGCGTCAAGCTGAGCGGAGCCATCAGCGCGCAGCCGGTCATCGCCGGCCAGACGCTGGTTGTGCAAACCCGCGACGGCAATATTTATGGCTTCCGTCCGGAATAACCGGTAACCGGCAAGCACCCGGGCATTTTCCGGGAACGGCCGGCAGCGCGCCGGCCGTATTCGTTTTTAGGGCTTATTCATGAAACCCGTGATCGCGCTCGTAGGGCGCCCCAACGTCGGCAAATCGACGCTATTCAACCGTTTGACCCGCTCGCGCGACGCGCTCGTCGCCGACATGCCCGGGCTCACGCGCGACCGTCACTATGGCGAGGGGCGTGTTGGCGAGCATCCGTATCTGGTGATCGATACCGGCGGCTTTGAACCCGTCGCCAAAGAGGGCATCTTCCACGAGATGGCCAAGCAGACGCGCCAGGCGGTGGTCGAGGCCGACGTCGTGATCTATATCGTGGACGGCCGTCAGGGTCTCACGCCGCAAGATCAGATCATCGCCGACTATCTTCGCAAGACGGGACGCAAGATCATGCTCGTGGTCAACAAGGCCGAGGGCATGAAGTACACGACCGTCGCCAACGACTTCTACGAGCTTGGCCTCGGCGATCCGTTGGCGATTTCGGCTGCGCACGGCGACGGCGTGAAGGAAGTCATCGACGAGGCGATCGCGCCGTTTTACGCGAATCCTGATGAAAATGAGGACGACGACAAGCATGACGGGCGCGTAAAGATTGCCATCGTCGGGCGTCCGAACGTCGGCAAATCGACATTGGTCAATACGCTGCTCGGCGAAGAGCGCGTGATTGCGTTCGACATGCCGGGGACCACGCGCGATTCGATTCATATCGATTTCGAGCGTCAGGGCAAGAATTACACGCTCATTGATACGGCAGGCTTACGTCGTCGCGGCAAGGTGTTTGAAGCGATCGAGAAGTTCTCGGTTGTGAAAACGCTCCAATCGATTGCTGACGCGAACGTCGTGATTCTCATGCTCGACGCTCGCCAGGACATTTCCGATCAGGACGCCCACATTGCCGGCTTCATTCTGGAGTCGGGCCGTGCAGTCGTCGTGGGCGTGAACAAGTGGGACGGGCTGGACGAGTACACCCGTGACCAGGCCAAGCAGGAATTGGAGCGAAAGCTCAAATTCCTCGGGTTTGCGAACTTCCACTTCATTTCGGCGGCGAAAGGCACGGGCATTGGTCCGCTGATGCGTTCGGTGGACGAAGCTTACGCGGCGGCGATGAGCAAGCTGCCCACGCCGAAGCTGACCAAGGCGCTCATCGAAGCGGTGGAGCATCAGCAGCCGCGCCGTTCCGGTTTCTCGCGTCCCAAGCTGCGCTACGCACACCAAGGGGGCTCGAACCCACCGATTATCGTCATCCACGGGAATAGTCTGGATGGCGTGACCGATAGCTATCGCCGGTATCTCGAGAACCGGTTCCGCGAAACTTTTAAGTTGAAGGGCACTCCATTACGCATAGAGTTCCGCAACAGCGCGAACCCTTACGCCAAGGGCGAGTGAAAGCCAGTCCGGGGCGGGGTTTTGCTGGCGACGCTAGCAAAATCGGCTATAGTGTGGAGGTCAGGGCGGGAAGCGCGCACACGCCCTGGCTTACGGTCATTTGCTAAAAATACAATGGAGTAACTTATGAGCAACAAAGGGCAACTTCTACAAGACCCGTTTCTGAACGCCTTGCGTAAGGAGCATGTTCCCGTCTCGATCTATCTGGTCAACGGTATCAAGCTGCAGGGAAACATCGAGTCGTTCGACCAGTATGTCGTCCTGCTGCGCAACACGGTCACGCAAATGGTTTACAAGCATGCCATTTCGACGGTCGTTCCTGCGCGTCCGGTGAATTTCCATCCGGAAGCCGAGCAGTCCTGATTCAGGCTCGCCCGACCGGGAGTCTCTCCGGCCGGGCGAATTTCTTCTCCCCGTCGCCCGCTCTTGTCCAACAGTCCCAACACCCATTCCCAGCGTAGCTTGACCACCAACGCCGCGCTCGTCGGTATCGATTTCGGCAAACTCGATTTCGAAGCCAGTCTCCAGGAACTCGACCTTCTGACGCAATCCGCAGGCGCCACGCCTGTCGTGACCATTACCGGTCGTCGCCGCAGCCCGGACGCCAAGCTGTTCATTGGCAGTGGCAAGGCCGAGGAACTGCGCGACGCCATTGCGGAATTCGATGTCGAACTGGTGATTTTCAATCATGCGCTGACACCGGGTCAGCAGCGTAATTTGGAACACCTTCTGCAACGCCGTGTCGTCGACCGTACCAGCCTGATTCTCGATATTTTCGCCCAACGTGCGAAGAGTCATGAAGGCAAGCTTCAGGTCGAACTTGCGCAGTTGCAGTATTTATCCACGCGTTTGGTGCGCGCCTGGACCCACCTGGAACGGCAAAAGGGTGGTATCGGCCTGCGCGGGCCGGGTGAAACGCAGCTGGAAACCGACCGTCGTTTGCTGGGTGAGCGCGTGAAGTCGCTCAAAGCGCGTCTCGAGAAGCTTCAGCGTCAGCACGACACGCAGCGTCGCGCGCGTCAGCGCAGCGGCACGATGTCGATTTCACTCGTGGGCTACACGAACGCGGGCAAATCCACGTTGTTCAACGCGATGACGAAGGCCAATGCCTACGCCGCGGACCAGCTGTTCGCCACGCTGGATACGACTTCGCGTCGTGTTTATCTTGGCGATGTGGGGAACATCGTGCTGTCTGATACTGTCGGATTCATCCGCGAGTTGCCTCACCAGTTGGTGGCGGCATTCCGGGCGACCCTCGAGGAGACGGTGCACGCCGACATGTTGCTGCATGTGGTGGACGCGTCGAGCCAGGTGCGCAAGGAGCAAATGGCCGAGGTCAATGCCGTACTGGCCGAGATCGATGCGGCCGACATCCCGCAGATTCTCGTCTGGAACAAGATCGACGCGGTGCCGGAACTGGCCGCACAGGGGCCGAGAATTGAACGGGACGAGGCCGGGCGTGTCACGCGTGTCTTTCTAAGCGCGCGTACCGGCCAGGGCCTCGACCTGCTGCGCGAGGCCATCAGCGAGGCGGTTGTGGCTGGCACCGGTGGGTTACAATCGCAGCACGAAGCGCCCGATGTCCGGCTCATCGACCGTTGGGACGATGTGCCGCGCGCAGAAGACAGATAACACGAGACGTCGCACCGTGAAGGGCGGGTTGCCACGGGGAATACCGGCAGCACCATCCGACTCGGGCGACGAACTGGCAAGAGACTAGACGGAGGCCGGCACGGTCGCCGATCGGCAAACCAGATTCGGGAACCACGCGCGAACCGGCAACATGCGCGCTCCGATGCGAGGCGCGCCGATCGCAACGCCCAACCCGCTTCAGTCACCACGCTTCTACCTATGCTTCCAAGAGCTTTGATGAGACGAGTTGGCTTGATTTTCTCCCTGAACGACCCGCGCTGGGGGCGGGACGGCGGCGGCGATGCGCCGTCCGGCAATCAGGAGCCGAACCGCCCGGATCGTGCGAGTAATCCAAATTCGCAGGATCAGAAGGAGCCGCAGCGCGGACCGCAGGGCCCGCAGCAGGATGGCCCTCCCGATCTCGACGAACTATGGCGCGATTTCAATCGCCGCCTGAATCGTATCTTTGGCCGCAAGAACGGTGGCGGCGGTAATGGCGGCTCGAACAATTTCTCGGGCGGCTCGCGCGGGTCGGGCATCGGTGTCGGCGTCGTTGTCGCGCTGGCCTTCCTGATCTGGCTGGCGACGGGCATATTCATCGTCCAGGAAGGTCAGGTCGGTGTCGTGACCCAGTTCGGCAAATACAAGTACACGACGACTTCGGGCATTCAGTGGCGCCTGCCGTACCCGTTCCAGTCGGTCGAGGTCGTCAACATGTCGCAGATTCGCTCGGTCGAAATCGGTCGTTCGAATACGATTCGCGACACCGATCTGAAGGACTCGTCGATGCTCACGGGCGATGAGAACATCATCGACGTTCGCTTCGCCGTGCAGTACCGCATCAAGGACGCGACCGAATTCCTGTTCAATAACGTGGATGCCGAATCGTCCGTGAATCTGGCAGCGCAGACGGCGGTGCGCGAGATCGTCGGCAAGAGCAAGATGGACTTCGTGCTTTATGCCGGCCGTGAGGAGATCGCCAACGAACTCGTCACTTCGATTCAGCGCATTCTGGACAGCTACAAGACGGGCATTCTCGTCACGAGTGTGACCATGCAGAGCGTGCAGCCGCCCGAACAGGTGCAGGCCGCCTTCGACGACGCCGTGAAAGCCGGTCAGGATCTGGAGCGTGCAAAGAATGAAGCGCAGGCCTATGCCAATGACGTGATTCCGCGTGCCAAGGGTACCGCGTCGCGTCTGACGGAAGAGGCAGCCGGTTACAAGGCGCGTGTGGTATCGCAAGCGCAAGGTGATGCGGATCGCTTCAAGTCGGTGCAGGAAGCTTATGCCAAGGCGCCTGGCGTGATCCGCGAGCGCATGTATCTCGATACGATGCAACAGATCTACTCACGTACCACCAAGATCATGGTGGACTCGAAGAACAACAGCCTGTTGTATCTGCCGTTGGACAAGATCATGGAGCGCTCGCGTAGCGACGCGTCGACCCCCGCACCGGCTTCCGGTGCGGCTACGGGGGCGGCAGCGGGTACGTCGGCTGCTGATGACAACAACGATGTCGACCATGATCGATCGCGCGCGGCACTGCGCAACCGCGACCGCGATTCACGCTAAGGGGATAAGCGCATGAACCGTATTGGAACCGTTATCGTCGCGCTGATCGTCTTGTTGATCGTGCTCGCCTCGACCATGTTTGTCGTGGATCAGCGCCGTTATGCCGTGGTGTTCTCGCTGGGCGAGATCAAGGACGTCTACAACCAGCCAGGCCTGAAATTCAAGTTGCCGCCGCCGCTCCAGACCGTGTTGTATCTGGACAAGCGGATCATGACCATCGACAACCCGGAGCCCGAGCGCTTCATCACGGCTGAGAAGAAGAACCTGATCGTCGACTCGTACGTAAAGTGGCGCATTATCGATCCGCGCAAGTTCTATGTGAGCTTCAAGGGCGATAACCGCCTCGCTCAGGACCGCCTGACGCAGCAGATTCGGTCGGCATTGCAGGAAGCCTTCACTAAGCGCACCGTCACGGAAGTGGTCTCGACACAGCGTGATCAGGTGATGCAGTGGGTCAAGCAGAAGGTTGGCGACGAGGCCGCACAGGTCGGTATCGAGATCGTTGACGTGCGTATGCGCCGAGTGGATCTGGCAGCCGGCATCAGTGATTCGGTGTATAGCCGGATGGCTGCCGAGCGCAAGCGTGTGGCGAACGAACTGCGTTCGACCGGTGCCGCCGAGGCCGAGCAAATTCGTGCCGATGCGGACCGTCAGCGCGACGTGGTTGTGGCTGAGGCATATGCCAAGGCTCAGCAGGTCAAGGGTGAGGGCGACGCCGCTGCCGCAAACATTTATGCGCAGGCATTTGGCCGCGATCCGCAGTTCGCGCAGTTCTATCAGAGTCTGGAAGCGTACAAGGCAACATTCCGGGACAAGAAAGACGTGATCATCGCCGACCCGAACAGCGATTTCTTCCGATTTATGCGGGGCTCCGGTGGCGCTGGCGCGTCAGCCGGAAAAGCGGGAAAATAACGCCTCTGACATCCGAGTAGCTGCCACCGCCCGCGTCAACGCGGGCGGTGGCGTTTTGGCCGAGTCCCCCAGTGACCAGCAGCACAATCATTCTCGCTTTTGCCCTCATGCTGATCGTGGAGGGCCTGTTTCCGTTCGTCGCGCCAGACCGGTGGCGGCAAAGTTTTCGTAAAATAACGGAAATGCCGTCCGGCCAGATTCGCTTCTTTGGTCTGGCCGCCGTCCTGCTGGGGCTGATCCTGATGCTGCTGGCCGATTAAAAAAGGCGCTTTCTCGCGCCGTCTGAATCCCGAAATACCCATGCCGAACTGGCTACTTCCCGAAAATATCGCCGACGTGCTGCCGTCCGAGGCGCGCAAGATCGAAGATCTGCGCCGTCTCATGCTCGATCGCTTCCGTACCTATGGCTACGAACTCGTGATGCCGCCGATGCTCGAGTACGTCGAGTCGCTGCTCACCGGCACCGGCCATGACCTCGATCTGCGCACGTTCAAGCTCGTCGATCAGCTTTCGGGACGCACGATGGGCTTGCGCGCCGACATCACGCCGCAAATCGCCCGTATCGACGCTCACTTGCTGAACCGCAAGGGGGTGACACGTCTGTGCTACGCGGGCAGCGTGCTGTTCACGCGCCCGCGCAATCTGCTAGCCACGCGCGAGCCGTTCCAGATTGGCGCCGAAATTTTCGGTCACAGCGGGCTGGAAGCCGATCTCGAGATTCAGGAATTGCTGCTGTTCTGCCTGCAACTGGCCGGTCTGAAGCAAATTCGTATCGACCTCTGCCACGCTGGCGTGCTCGAAGCACTACTGGAGGGGGTGCCGGCGGCCGAAGCCATCGAGAGCCAGCTGTTCGGGGCGCTCGCGACCAAAGACGTGCCGCAATTGCAGGAACTCACCCGCGATCTCCCCGTGCACGTGCGTGATGCGCTGCTGAGTCTGACCACATTGTATGGTGAGCCCGCCGATACGCTTGCCCGTGCCCGCAAGGTGTTGCCGGACCTTCCCGGCGTGAAGTCCGCGCTGGACGATCTCGCCTATCTGGCAGATTCGCAGGGCAAGGTTGGTCCGGCGGTGCTATCCATCGACCTCGCCGACCTGCGCGGCTACCAGTACCACAGTGGGGTCATGTTCGCGGCGTACGTGGATGGCATCCCGAACGCGATCGCCCGGGGCGGTCGCTACGACAAGGTCGGTCAGGCATTTGGTCGAGATCGCCCGGCAACGGGTTTTTCGCTCGATTTGCGTGAGTTGGCTGCAATTTCGCCGGTAGAAGCGCGTAGTAATGCGATTTTGGCGCCTGCTGACGACGTGCCGGGGCTGCGTGCCAAGATTGATAGCCTGCGCGATGCAGGCGAGGTGGTCATCCGGATGTTGCCGGGCCACGCTCAGGATTTCGAGGAGTTCACGGGGGACCGCGTTCTTGTCGAGAAAGATGGCCAGTGGGTAGTGACACCCCGGTGAATTCGCTGAAAAAAGCGGCACTCGCCTGCGCCAACACGGGTAGAATACGTTTTTAACCAAACCAACTATTGTTATGTCCGGCAATGCTTTGAATCAGGGACGCAACGTCGTCGTTATCGGAACCCAATGGGGCGACGAGGGTAAGGGTAAGGTCGTCGACTGGCTGACCGATCATGCGCAAGGCGTGGTGCGTTTCCAAGGGGGCCACAATGCCGGACATACGCTCATCATCGGCGGTAAAAAGACCATCCTGCGTCTGATTCCGTCGGGCATCATGCACAAGGATGTGACGTGCTACATCGGCAACGGTGTGGTGCTGTCGCCCGAAGCCCTGTTCAAGGAAATCGAAGAGCTCGAGAGCGCCGGCCTGAACGTCTGTGGCCGTCTGCGTATTTCAGAAGCTTGCACCCTGATCCTCCCGTACCACGTCGCCATCGACCAGGCGCGCGAAGCCCGTCGCGGCGCCGGCAAGATCGGTACGACCGGTCGTGGTATCGGTCCGGCGTACGAGGACAAGGTGGGCCGCCGTGCCCTGCGCGTTCAGGATCTTTTCGATCCGAAGGCGTTCGCTGAGCGTCTGCGCGAAAATCTTGACTATCACAACTTCGTTCTGACCCAGTATCTGGGCGCAGAAGCTGTCGATTTCCAGGAAACGCTGGACAAGATGCTGAGCTACGTCGAGCGTCTGCGTCCGATGATCGCCGACGTGTCGCAAGAACTCTATGCGGCAAACGCTGCGGGCGGCAAGCTGCTGTTCGAAGGCGCGCAAGGCACGCTGCTCGACATCGACCATGGCACGTACCCGTTCGTGACCAGCAGCAACTGCGTTGCAGGCGCCGCATCGGCGGGCGCTGGCGTGGGTCCGCAACAGTTGCACTATGTGCTGGGCATTACCAAGGCCTATTGCACACGCGTTGGCGCCGGTCCGTTCCCGAGCGAACTGTACGACGCCGACAATCCCGCGCGTCAGGAAGCCATTGGCCTGCAGCTGGCGACGGTCGGCAAGGAATTCGGCTCGGTGACCGGTCGTCCGCGTCGCACGGGCTGGATGGATGCCGCCGCGCTCAAGCGTTCGATTCAGATCAACGGTGTTACCGGCCTGTGCATGACGAAACTCGACGTGCTCGACGGTCTTGAAACCGTGCGGCTTTGCGTGGGGTACAAGATCGACGGCAAGTCGGTCGACATTCTGCCGCGCGGCGCTGTGGACGTCGCTCGTTGCGAGCCGGTCTACGAAGATTTCCCGGGCTGGTCGCAGAGCACCGTCGGGGTAACTTCGTGGGACCAATTGCCGGTCCAGGCGCAGAACTACCTGAAGCGGATCGAAGAAGTGAGCGGTATTCCGATCGACATGGTGTCGACCGGTCCGGACCGCGACGAGACGATCCTTTTGCGTCACCCCTTCAAGAACTGAAAAACAGCAGGACTGGCAAGACACACCATGAATCAGCCCCAAAACGACGACAAGAACCTCTGGGTCTCGTGGGACGAGTACCATCGACTGATTGAACGCTTGGCGCTCGCGGTCTATGAGTCCAACTGGAAGTTCGACAAGATCCTGTGTCTGGCCCGTGGTGGCTTGCGTGTGGGTGACCAACTCGCGCGCATCTACGACGTGCCGCTCGCGATTCTGGCGACGAGTTCGTATCGTGAGGCAGAAGGCACCGTTCGTGGCGACCTCGACATCGCTCAGTACATCACCATCACGCGTGGCGAGCTGGAAGGCCGCGTTCTGCTGGTCGACGATCTGGTCGATTCGGGCGTGACGCTCGAGCGCGTTGGCAAGCATCTGAAGGAGCGTTTCCCGAAGGTGACGGACGTGCGCTCGGCGGTGCTCTGGCACAAGGCCTGCTCGAAGGTGGCGCCGGACTATGCTGTCGATTTCCTGCCGACGAATCCATGGATTCATCAGCCGTTCGAAGAGTACGACACGCTCCGCCCGCATAATCTGTCGGCTTGGATCAAGCGGGGGACCTGACCGGGTCTGAAGTATCGGGCGCGCCTCTTCAGGGTACGCCATTGGCCGGGGAGCCTTCCTCAGGCCGCATTCAGGCGGTGCCATCGGAAGATGCGCCGCCTGTTTTGTTTTGGTCGTTCGGCGTGTCTTATCCCGTTGCTGCCCGTTCTCGCAGGAACCTGCACTCGTATCGAGATGACCGATGCCGAGACGCGTAAGGTGCCTCACTGCCCGAGAGACATCATAAGGCCGGCAATTTCCCCTTTGCTCGGCGCTTCAGGCGTGATCCCACTGTGGTGAGATGGGGCATCGCTCCCGCCATCTCTGGAGTCCGTGCCATTCACTTCTTCATGATCCGGTCGTTTCGACTTTTTCACACGGTTTGCATCGTCGGCGTCGCTGGCCTGATGGCGATGGCGAGCGCATCGAGTCATGCCGCATCTGCGGTCGCCGGCGTGCGATCGGTGAGCGGGATGCAGTACCTGTTTGTGATGAACCAGACGTCGATGGCGAAAGCCAAGGTAAGCACCCGGCAATCTCATCTGGTTTTCTATTCTTTGGCGTAAGAGCATACGTTTCCACGATCAGGAAGCGGACACGTGCACACTATTTCCCAAGACATTCCGACCGGGCGCACACGGCGCACCTACAGCAGTTCGTTCAAGTCAGAGCTTATCGAACAATGTCGCCAGGTCGGCGTCTCATGTTCAGCCGTGGCGATTTCGCATGGTCTGAACCCCAATGTGCTGCGGCGTTGGATTAAAGATGCCGCGGATTCGAGCGACGCTGCACCGCCTGCACTCAAATCGGTTGTTGTCGACGTAAAGCCTGCCTTCGTCGCGTTGCCAATGACCGTGCCGACACCACAAGCGCCCGACGCGGCGCAAGCGAACGTGCGTATCGACATTCAGCGCAATGGCACAACGGTGTCAGTGCTGTGGCCGCAGCTTTGCTTGAGTGACAGCGCAGCTTGGGTTCGGGAGGTGCTGCGATGATCCGCATCGACGCCATTTGGCTTGCGACCGAACCCCTCGATATGCGTGCCGGCGCTGATACCATTCTTGCTCGCGTGGTGAAGGTATTTGGGTCCGCACGGCCACATCATGCATATCTGTTTGCCAATCAGCGCTCGACGCGCATGAAGGTCCTCGTGTACGACGGATTTGGCGTCTGGCTTGCTGCACGACGCTTGAACAAAGGTCATTTCGTTTGGGCCAATGGTCATAGTGATATTTCTGAGACGTTAAATCTCGAGCAACTGCGCGCACTCGTGATCGGGCTGCCCTGGCAGACGTTGGCGCACGACCACGTAATCGCGGTGGTATAGCAAATGACGTAAACAGTTTTGATTCCCCCGGCGTGCAGGTGCTGGCAAACTTGATGCATGAATTCACCCACTGATCTCGATGCCCTGAACCCCGATCAACTGCGCGCGCTCGCGCGGCAGTTGATGACTCAGGTCGACGAGAAGACGCGTGAATCGCACTACCGCCAAACGCGCATTGACCAGCTCACCCACGAGCTCTCGGTCATCAAACGCCTGCAATTCGGCAAACGTAGCGAACAGTTCACTGCCGAGCAGTTGAGCCTGCTCGACGAAGCGATTGACGAAGATTTGGCAGCGCTTGAGGCCGAGTTGAATGAACTTCGTTCGGACGCGCCGCAGGAGAAGCCTCGCAAGCAGGCCAAACGCTTGCCGTTGCCGCCCCAGTTGCCCCGCACCGACATTCATCACGAGCCGACAGAGTTGAACTGCCCCTGTGGCTGCCAGCGCGTGCGTATTGGCGAGGATATCAGCGAGAAGCTCGACTACGCTCCGGGCGTATTCACTGTTGAGCGCCACATCCGTGGGAAGTGGGCATGTAAAGCGTGCGAGACGTTGATCCAGGCGCCGGTGCCACCGCATGTGATCGACAAAGGGATTCCAACGAATGGCTTGCTCGCACAGGTGTTGGTCGCCAAATACGGCGACCACCTTCCTCTGTACCGGCAGGAACGCATCTTCGCCCGCGCGGGCCTGGCAATTCCACAATCGACGCTCGGCGGCTGGGTGGGCATATGTGGTGTGCGTTTGCAGCCCTTGGTAGACGCGCTTCGCGAGGAACTACTGCGCCACAGCGTCCTACATGCAGACGAAACGCCAGTGCAGATGTTGAGCCCCGGCAAAGGGAAGACACATCGCGCCTATTTGTGGGCGTACTCCTCGACCCAGTACGCAGAGGTGCGCGCGGTCGTGTACGAGTTCGCCGACGGTAGGTCTGGCGAACATGCTCGCGCCTTCCTGGGCAATTGGCGTGGCAAGCTAGTCGTCGACGATTACAGCGGTTATAAAGCAGGATTTAAGCTGGGCATCACGGAAATCGGATGCATGGCACACGCACGGAGAAAGTTCTTCGATCTGCATGCAAGCAAGAAGAGTCAGATCGCCGAGCAGGCATTGAAATTCTTCGTGGCGCTTTACGACGTGGAGCGCGAAGCCGCCGACTTAGACCCTGAGCAACGACGAGCGATTCGTGAGGAGCGAGGCCGGCCAATTGCACAGGCGTTGCACGTCTGGATGCTCGCACAGCGCAAACTCGTCTCTGAGGGATCGGCGATCGCCAACGCATTGGACTACAACCTCAAGCGTTGGCAGGCGCTCACGCGCTATCTTGACGATCCCCACGTGCCCATCGATAACAACCAAATCGAAAATCTAATTAGACCCTGGGCAATCGGACGGGCGAACTGGTTATTTGCAGGTTCTCTACGCGCTGGTCAACGAGCTGCGGCCATTATGAGTCTGGTGCGTTCCGCACAGCTCAATGGGCACGACCCATACGCATACTTGAAAGACGTCCTCACGCGGCTGCCGACACAGCGGGCCGATAAGATCGCCGAATTGCTTCCGCATAACTGGGTACCACCTGTCCCCTGATTGAGCTCACCCCGGACTTTGCCGGGCGCTTACAAGCCAAGTTGGCGGCCCTGGAGCGATGCAGATCCCGATTGGCGTCGGGTAGCCGGGGCGGCCGATGCGAGGTGCTGATGGCGGGAAACGGTCCGGCCTACTGGGCGGTCGTGCGTGCCAGTAACGGTGAAATTGGAATGGCGCTGGGTGACACCGAGGAAGCGGCCGTGCAGGACGCGCTCATCGCGTGCCAGCGGGGAGGGCCGTGCTCGCTGGAACGCGTGCAAGTGTGGTTCGATAGCGGGCAGCGTCCTGGAATGCGTTTACCCCCACCGAAAGCGGCGCAGTCGTCTCCGGCGCAGTGTCGAATCCCGACGGGCCAGGTGGTCCGGACCCGAACGCAGTGCCTTAATGGCGAATGCGTTCGAACGTACGAGAACGGTTGCACCATTCGCTTTCAAGCCGCGAAATGTCTCGACAAGGAGACGCAGCGTTACGTGTGGCGGCCAAACGGTTGCGACGAAGGCGACAGTTGAATCGGGGCGCGCTGCCGCATCCCATTCTCGTATTGCTCGCTATCCAAAATGCGGGCGCCGTCTCGCGTCGAACGCCCGCTTTCGTCAGCGAATGACTGGCGCTAACTTGCCGACATGCCGCTATGACGCAGCAGCGCATCGACCTGCGGCGCGCGACCGCGGAATGCGATGAACGATTCCATGGCTTCGCGGCTACCGCCCACCGCAAGAATTTCATCACGGTAACGTGCGCCTGTTGCCGTATCGAGAACGGATCCGCTTACCTTGGCTGCCTCTTCGAACGCGGCGTACGCGTCTGCGGACAGCACTTCAGCCCATTTGTAGCTGTAATAGCCTGCTGCGTAGCCGCCAGCGAAGATATGGCTGAACGTATTGGGCCAACGCGAAAACTCCGCCTGCGGGGTGACGTGCAGACGATCGTTGATGCGACGCGACACCTCCAGTACGGACTCCTTGCCGCGCGGGTCGAAGTCGTAATGCAGATGCATGTCGAAGTCGGAGAAAACCAACTGACGCAACATCATCAGGCCGCTTTGGAAATTGCGGGCAGCCACCATTTTGTCGAACAGGGCGCGTGGCAGTGTGGCGCCGGTATCGACGTGTGCCGTCATGTGTTCGAGTACATCCCATTCCCAGCAGAAGTTTTCCATGAACTGCGACGGCAATTCGACAGCGTCCCACTCGACGCCATTGATCCCCGCGACGCCAGCATCTTCGACCTGAGTCAACATGTGGTGCAGGCCGTGGCCGAATTCGTGGAACAACGTGATGACATCATCATGCGGCAGCAATGCTGGCTTGTTACCCACCGGCGCCGGGAAGTTGCAGACAAGATAGGCCACCGGCGTTTGCAGCTTGCCGTCATGAAGACGCTTGCGCGTGCGCGCGCTGTCCATCCATGCACCCCCGCGTTTGCCTTCCCGCGCGAACAGATCCATATAGAACTGCGCCACCAGTTCGCCGTCGCGCTCAATACGGAAGAAGCGCACGTCCGGATGCCAGGTTTCTGCTTCTTGCGGTTCAATCGTGACGCCGAACAATGTCCCTGCCACGCGGAACAGACCTTCCAGCACCTTGGGCAGCGGGAAATACTGGCGAACTTCCGTTTCCGAAAATGCATATCGTTGCTGGCGCAGCTTTTCGGAAGCGTAGGCCGTATCCCACGGTTGCAGTGTCTCGATGCCAAGCGATTTGGCTGCGAAGGCCTGGAGCTCTTCCCAGTCTTTCTCGGCGTACGGACGCGCACGGCGGGCTAAGTCCTCTAGGAACTCAAGGACCTGTGCCGGTGATTCAGCCATTTTGGGTTCAAGCGATACTTCCGCGTAGTTCTTGAAACCGAGCATCTGGGCTTCTTCACGACGCAGTGCCAACTGCTCTACGACGATCTCGGTGTTGTCCCATCCGGGATCGCCATCACCGAATTCAGGGCCCAACTCCGAGGCGCGCGTGACGTTGGCGCGATAAAGCTTCTCGCGAAGCGCTCGATTATCGGCGTATTGAAGGACCGGGAAATACGAGGGGAAATGCAGCGTGAATTTCCAGCCCTCGACGCCGTCGCGTTCGGCCGCCGCGCGGGCTGCGGCCTTGTCGTCCTCAGGAAGTCCGGCAATCTCCTGCTCGTCCGTTACGACGAGTGAGAACTTGTTGGTCGCGTCGAGAACGTGGTCGGAGAAATTCTTGGCGAGGCTCGCCTGTTCCTCCTGAATCTCGGCGAATCGCGGTTTCTTGTCCTCGGGCAGTTCTGCACCACCCAGGCGGAATCCGCGCATTTCGTTGTCGAGGATTTTCTTGCGTGCGGCCGAAAGTCCGGCAAATTCCGGTCCGGCGGCAATCGCCTTGTACTTGTCGAAGAGCGCCAGGTTTTGCCCGACGCTTGCCGAAAACTCGGTGACTCGCGGCAGATTTTCACTGTAGGCGGCACGCAGCGCTGGGGTGTCTGCGACGGCGTTCAGATGTCCAATAATCTCCCATGCGCGCCCGAGGCCTTCGGTGCCGTCTTCCACGGCGTCAAGAATATTGGCCCAGGTTGCCGGCGTGGCCGGGTCCGCTGCTCGGTCCACCGCTGCGCGCGCTTGCTCCAGCAAGACGTCAATGGCTGGCGTCACGTGCTCGGGGCGGATGTCGGCAAAGCGGGGGAGTCCTTCGATGTCGAGAAGAGGATTGGTTTGCGGCGTATTCATGCGTTCGTTATCCACTTGAAGGGGCTTACGAAGAGTGTGGGGGCAACCTGTGGATTTTTCCAGTCGTTTTTTTCAACTGGAACGATGGGTTGCTGCGATGACGGAAACGCGGCACTGCCTTATCGCAAAAGGCATTCGCCGACATCATGTGGCCATGTCTGGGCGACGGCGCG
The DNA here is from genome assembly GCF_000934605.2 of Pandoraea vervacti. NCBI lineage: Bacteria > Pseudomonadati > Pseudomonadota > Betaproteobacteria > Burkholderiales > Burkholderiaceae > Pandoraea > Pandoraea vervacti. Next base: position 2,181,338 of record NZ_CP010897.2, read on the forward strand.
ATGTTTCGTCACTCGCCACAGGCGCCTTTTTCGGGATGATCCGAGGTCAGACTCGGCGGTTTCCGTCGGTCCCTGGCCAGATTCACGGCAATTGCGGAATGAAAAAGGCGCGCCGACCGGTGGGCCGTGCGCGCCTCGACGAGCGGCAACTAACGCGTGCAGTTGATGCGTGGCAGATTAGCCCAATGCGCGTTCTGCGGCTTCGATCGTGTTGACGAGAAGCATCGTAATGGTCATCGGACCAACGCCACCCGGCACCGGCGTAATGAAGCCCGCGACTTCCTTGACACCTTGGAAGTCGACGTCGCCGCAAAGTTTGCCTTCGTCGTCACGGTTCATCCCGACGTCGATCACGGCAGCGCCGGGTTTGACCATGTCGGCGGTGACGATATTGCGTTTGCCCACGGCGGCCACGATCACGTCGGCGTTGCGTGTGTGTGCGGCGAGATCGCGCGTCTTGCTGTTGCAGATCGTGACGGTGGCGCCGGCTTGCAGCAGCATCATCGCCATCGGTTTGCCCACGATATTCGACGCACCAATCACCACCGCAACGGCCCCCCGGAGCGGGAACTGCACCGACTCCAGCATCTTCATGCACCCATACGGCGTGCAGGGCCGGAACAGCGGGGCGCCTGTCATCAATGCACCGGCGTTCGACACGTGAAAACCGTCGACGTCCTTTTCCGGGGCGATCGCCTCAAGCACCTTGTGGCTATCGATGTGCTTCGGCAGCGGCAATTGCACGAGAATGCCGTTGATCTTCGGATCGCGATTGAGCTCGTCGATGCGAGCGAGCAGGGCGCTTTCGGTCAGGTCGGCCGGATAACGGTCGAGCGACGAATACAGCCCGTTGTCCTCGCAGGCCTTGACCTTGTTGCGTACATAGACCTGACTGGCCGGATCATCGCCGACAAGGACGACGGCGAGGCCCGGCTGATGGCCGCGAGCGGTGAGGGCGGCAGCGCGGGTGGCGACTTCGGCGCGAATGCGTTTGGCGAGGGCGTTGCCGTCGATGAGGGTGGCAGTCATGATGCGTGGGTGTCGTATGAAGAATGGGGGCTGGCCATGGGCCGGGTGCGGCGGTGCGCGTCAAGCGGGGTGACGAACGCAAAGACCGTATTATAACGGTGCGCGGAAGTGCGCGGGAGAGGCCCGGCCTAGCGGGCAAGACGCGAAGCGTCTCGGCGCTTATCAAGGAAGACGACCGGCGTTGCGCCGGTCGGTCGGCGGGTTCGGGCGCTGGCCGAAGGACGGGCGCAGCGCCGACTCAACGGCACATCCGAAAACTCAGGGGCGAGGCGACCCGCTGGAGCGCTTGGACAGCGCGAGGCGAAGCAGATCGGCGACCGTGTTGACGTTCAGCTTCTCCATGATGTTGGCGCGGTGCGCCTCGACCGTCTTGATACTGATGCCCAGATCGTCGGCGATCTGTTTATTCAATCGACCTGCGATGATGCGTTCCAGCACCTGATGCTCGCGGCTGGTGAGCTTCCTGAGCAATTCTTCTGCGGCTTGTTGTTCTCGATGGCTGCTCGCTTCCTGACGAGCCTTCGACAACATCTTTTCGACCTGCAGGCGCAGTTCGGCTTCGTCGAAAGGTTTCTCGATGAAGTCCATGGCGCCTTTCTTCATCGTTTCGACAGCCATCGGCACATCGCCATGGCCCGTCACGAAAATGATCGGAAGATTGATGTTTTGCTCAATCAGCGCGTCCTGGAGTTCCAGGCCGCTCATGCCGGGCATGCGTACGTCGAGAATCAGGCAGCCCACCAGATTGCTCGGCCGGTTGCTTTGCGTGACGTCAGCGCAAAACCGCAAAAAATCGTCTGCACTGCCAAATCCTCGCACGTGATAGCCGTTGGCTTCCAAAAGCCAGCGAAGCGAGTCGCGGACCGCCTCGTCGTCATCGACGACAAAGACAGTTTCTTGATCAGTATTGATGTTGGGTGTCGTCATAGTCCTCCCCCGGATCCGGATGTCGTATCGCTTTCTAACGGTAACAGAATACAAAAAGTACAACCATTCCGCACGCCGTCGTTTTCATTGTTTTCTACCCACAGACGGCCGTGGTGCGATTCGATGATCGAGCGGCAGATGTTCAGGCCCATGCCCATGCCGTCCGATTTCGTGCTAAAGAACGGTTCAAACAGTCGTTCGATCGTTGCCTCGTCGACGCCTGGTCCATGATCGGACACTTGGAACTCGATAGACTTATCACGCCGTTCTACATGTAAACGGACGGTCGGATCACGGCGTTGACCGGGCGGCGGCGTGTACCCGTGCATGGCCTCCGCAGCATTCTTGAGCAAGTTCATGAGGACTTGCTCGATCAGCACCGGGTCGACATTGATCTGTGGCAGTCCTGCCGGAAGTTCCGTCACGATGCGAATGCGACGTTTGCGGGCCTCAATCTCCGCCAGGCCGACCGCGTCCGCCACGATTTCATAGATGGACGAGGGTTGACGCTTCGGTTCGCTGCGTTTCACAAACGCGCGAATGCGTTTGATGATCATGCCGGCGCGAACCGCCTGCTGGGACGTTTTTTCGAGGGCGGGTAGCAGCGTTTCCGGCGATGTCCTTCCCGCTCGCACCAGCGCAGCGGTGCCCATGCAATAGTTATTGATCGCCGCGAGCGGCTGGTTGAGTTCGTGAGCAAGGGAGGACGCCATTTCGCCCATCGTCGTCAGACGTCCCGTAAATTGCAGTCGCTCTTCTTCCTGACGCGCCAGTTCTTCCGCGTGACGACGCGCCGTAATGTCCGTGGCAACCTGCAATTGCGCGAGGTGCCCATCCACCCACTGAATGTACTGGCGTCGGACTTCGAACCATTTCTGATGCGTCGGCAGGTAAATTTCCTGCGTTTCCGCGGCCGTGTCCGTCAGCGAAGCGGCGGGCAGGCCGGCGAATGCGTCGACCATGTCGATGTGATCGAGCGAGGTCGGAGAAAGCTCTCCGCCGCCCGACAGTTCGAGGTGGCCTTCCGGTCGTGTGCCGAACAATTGCCGGTAGTAGCGGTTGGCGAAGAGCAGCTCGGCCTTGTCGACGGCGAGCACGGACACCGATGCATCAAGGCTCTCGAGCACGGTCGTGAAACGCTCATGGGCGGCGGCGAGTTCCTCGCGCGCTCGCTTGGGCTCGCTGATGTCGGTCAGTGACGACATCCAGCCCGTCTGGCGGCCATGCGCATCCACAAGCGGCGAGACGAACATGCGGGCGTAGAAAATCGTGCCGTCCTTGCGCTGGACGCGAATCTCGAAGCCGTGCGATGGTGCTTTGCCGCGCAACGTCATATCGATGCGGCGCTGCATCTCGTGAATGTCGTCCTTGGGCCAATAAGGATAGGGCGGCGCACGGTTCATCAGATCGGGTTCGTCCCAACCCGTCATTCGGCAAAATGCCGGGTTCACGTACGTGATATGCCCTTGAAGATCGAGCACCCGCATGCCGATCACGATGGAGTTTTCCATCGCTCGGCGGAATGACGTCTCGTTGAACAGCGCCTGTTGCGCTTCGAATCGCTGGCGGGTGTGGCGCCAAAGACTCCATAAACTCCAAAGCACGAAGCACGACAAGCCGGCGATAAGCCAGACCAGCGTGTTGTTCACGAAATTGCCGACGGCGGGATAAGAGTAGATGCGCACCGCCAGGCTGTGTCCCGGCGGGTCAAGCAGCAATTCATAAGACACGTCGCGGGGCAACGGCGGTCGCGTGGACGTGGTGGCCAACTCGTTGTTGTGCGTGTCGATGAACGACACTTTGAACTTGTCGCCCAACTCCTGTGGAAGCTCGTGGATCAGCAAGCCCTCGACGGAATACACCGCGCTGATCGTGCCGAGAAATTCCCGCTCTCGCAGCACGGGCACTTGCACCACGATGTAACTGGCGCCCGAAGCGTCGTAGATGAGCGTGGAGTACGCGGACCGGCGTGAATCGCGTGCTGCGCGAAACGCGACGAGCAGTTCGTCCTCCATCGGATGCTGCGCGGAGCCTTGCAGACGCGAGGCGAAAGGGGAGTCCGCCGGGACTGCCCACCTCGGCCGTTGCGAGGCGTCCAGCCAGTTCATGAAGACAATGTCTGCATGATTCTGCATCAGCTCGCTTGCCGTATTCTGGAAATGCGCGATGTCCTGCGGTTTGGCAGCAGTATCGCGGGCAAGGGAACTGATCTGGTCCTGAATGGCCAGCATGTTCAGGCGTATCTGCTGCTGCGCCCACGCGACGTTGCGATAGAGCGTGTCCTGCTGCTGCTCCGTCTCCCGGCGATTCAGGCTCCAGAGGATCAAACTCATGACCACGAGGAAGATCACAATGGAGACGAGCGGCACCAACAAGTAGTAGTGCGACTCCGCGAACCCCTGCAACCAGCGGTTGGAGCGGGCGGGCGTGGCAGCGGACCGGGACGGTGGGGAGGAGTTTGCGAGGCGTGGCGAAAGCATGGCGAGATTGTAGCGCAGGCCGGCATGTTTCCCGCTGTCATAGTGGGAGGCACGCCGCTTTTCGGAAGTGTCCGATCTTTTTGGTAAGAAGGCCGCTCAAAGTCGCCGTGAGACCGATCGGTACGGCAGAAATCCGTGGTCTGATGATATCGGCAACCCATTGATTTTATGTGCACTGCAGCAGAATTCCGTATTATGAAAATTGCTATCGTAATCTGAAATTTCGCTTGCGAAGGCAGGAATATCCTTCGTACAATGCCCCGGTAAAAAATGCCGGTAGGCCCGTCCATGAAGCGGGTTACGACCATTACGCCAACCCGCTAACGACAGACAAGGAGACACCATGTCCGCCGTACCTGAAGAAGCCCTGAAGATCGTATCCCCTGCGGACGCCGATCCCCAAGAAACGCAAGAATGGCTGGCCTCGCTCGAAGGCGTGCTGGCTGCCGAGGGACCGGAGCGTGCACACTACCTGCTCGAGAAGCTGATCGAATTCGCTCGCATCAACGGCGAACACCACCCGTTCTCGGCCAACACCCCCTACATCAACACCATCCCCGTTGACCAGCAGGCGCGTATCCCGGGCGATCAGGACATCGAGCACAAGATCCGCTCGTACACGCGCTGGAATGCGATCGCGATGGTGCTGCGTGCGGGCAAGGACACGAACGTTGGCGGACACATCGCCTCGTTCGCCTCGGCCGCAACGCTTTACGACGTCGGTTTCAACCATTTCTGGCACGCCCCGTCCGACAAGCACGGCGGCGACCTGGTGTTCGTGCAAGGCCACTCGTCGCCTGGCGTCTATAGCCGTGCGTTCCTGCTCGGTCGACTGGAAATGACCCAGCTCGAGAATTTCCGTCAGGAAGTGGATGGTGGCGGTTTGTCGTCGTACCCGCACCCGTGGCTGATGCCGGACTTCTGGCAGTTCCCGACGGTGTCGATGGGCCTGGGCCCGATCATGGCGATCTACCAGGCGCGTTTCATGAAGTACCTCGAGTCGCGCGCGATCGTGAAGACCGAGGGCCGCAAGGTTTGGGCTTTCCTTGGCGATGGCGAGACTGACGAGCCGGAATCGCTGGGTGCGATCGGCATGGCAGGGCGGGAGCAACTCGACAACCTCGTGTTCGTGATCAACTGTAACCTGCAGCGCCTGGACGGCCCGGTGCGCGGTAACGGCAAGATCATCCAGGAACTCGAATCGGAATTCCGCGGCGCAGGCTGGAACGTCATCAAGGTGATCTGGGGCAGCCGCTGGGATTCGCTGCTCGCTCGCGACAAGCAAGGTCTGTTGATGAAACGCATGATGGAATGCGTAGATGGCGAATATCAAACGTACAAGTCGAAAGACGGTGCGTACGTTCGCGAGCATTTCTTCAATACGCCGGCACTCAAGGCCATGGTGGCCGACTGGTCGGATGAGGACATTTGGGCCCTGAACCGTGGCGGCCACGATCCGCACAAGATCTACGCCGCCTATCAGGCCGCCACGACCCACAAGGGGCAGCCGACCGTCATCCTCGCCAAGACCATCAAGGGCTATGGCATGGGTGAAGCCGGTCAGGCCATGAACATTACCCACCAGCAGAAGAAGATGCCGGTGGAGTCGCTCAAGAAGTTCCGCGATCAGTTCAAGCTGCCGATCTCTGACGACCAGATCGCCGACGTGCCGTATCTCAAGTTCGAGGAAGGCTCGAAGGAACTGGAATACATGCGTGCGCGCCGTATGGAGCTGGGCGGTTACCTGCCGCAGCGCCGCACCAAGGCGGCTTCGCTGCCGGTGCCGGCACTGAGCGCGTTCGATGCACTGCTCAAGGCCACCGCCGAAGGCCGTGAAATTTCCACGACGATGGCGTTCGTGCGCATTCTCAACGTGCTGCTCAAGGATAAGGCGCTGGGTCAGCGTATCGTCCCCATCGTGCCGGACGAATCGCGTACCTTCGGCATGGAAGGTCTCTTCCGCCAGATCGGTATCTGGAGTCAGGTCGGCCAGCGCTACATCCCGCAGGACCAGGACCAGCTGATGTTCTACAAGGAATCTGAGAATGGCCAGATTCTACAGGAAGGCATCAACGAAGCTGGCGGTATGTGCGACTGGATCGCTGCCGCAACGTCGTATTCGACGCACGGCGAGACGATGATCCCGTTCTACATCTTCTATTCGATGTTCGGCTTCCAGCGTATCGGTGATCTGGCCTGGGCGGCCGGCGATATGCGCGCTCGCGGGTTCCTCGTGGGTGGCACGGCCGGACGTACGACCCTGAACGGTGAAGGTTTGCAGCACGAAGACGGTCATTCGCTGCTGTGGGCGTCGTCGATTCCGAACTGCCTGCCTTACGATCCGACGTTCGCCTATGAACTCGCCGTGATCGTGCAGGATGGTCTGCGTCGTATGGTGCAGGATCAGGAAGACGTGTACTACTACCTGACGGTGATGAACGAAAACTACGCACACCCGGCGATGCCGGAAGGTGTGGAGAACGACATCCTGAAAGGCATGTACGCATTCCGCCGCGGTACCGACAATGCCAAGGCGCCGCGCGTGCAACTGCTGGGTTCGGGCACGATCTTCAACGAAGTGATTGCTGCTGCCGAGATGCTCAGGAACGATTGGGGCGTGGAATCGGATCTGTGGAGCTGCCCGAGCTTTACGGAACTGGCGCGCGAAGGCAACGACGTGGCCCGCCACAATCTGCTGCACCCGACCGAGACGGCCCGTCTGTCGCACGTCGAGAAGTGCCTCAACGATACGCGTGGTCCGGTCATCGCTTCGACCGATTACATCCGTACGTATGCAGAGCAGATTCGTCCGTTCGTGCGTGGTCGTTATGTGGTGCTGGGCACCGACGGTTACGGCCGCTCGGATACGCGCGAAAAGCTGCGTCACTTCTTCGAAGTTGATCGTAACTGGGTGACGGTCGCTGCCCTCAAGGCGCTCGCCGACGAAGGCACGCTGCCGGCCAGCAAGGTTGCGGAGGCGATTGCCAAGTACAACCTGGATCCGAATAAACCCAACCCGATGACCGTCTAAAGGCACGCTACGTGCAGCGCGCGTCTGCCCGCCGCCCCCCAGCGGCGGGCGGGCGCGTGGCGCACGTCAGGCGCAGCCCAGAGGAGACTGTGGAAAATGAGTCAAGTGATCGAAGTGAAAGTCCCGGACATCGGTGACTTCAAGGACTTGCCCGTAATCGAAGTGCTGGTGAAGGCGGGCGACAAGATCGACGCCGAGCAAGCCCTGATCACGCTGGAGTCGGACAAGGCAACGATGGACGTACCGAGCCCTGCCGCAGGCGTCATCAAGGCGCTCAGTCTGAAGGTGGGCGATGAAGTGTCCGAAGGTTCTCTCATCCTGACGCTCGAGACGGCGAACGGCTCGGGCGCGCAAGCCAACGGTGCTGCTGCGCCGGCGGCTGCACCTGCCGCCGCGCCGCAGGCCGCGTCGGCACCGGCACCGGCACCGGCACCGGCTGCAGCATCGGCTCGGGCCCCGGCGGCTTCGGGAGGGACGAGCAAGATCGAGGTGAAGGTGCCGGATATCGGCGGTTACGACGACGTGCCCGTGATCGAGGTGCTGGTGAAGGTGGGTGACACGGTCACTGCCGAGCAGTCGCTCGTCACGCTGGAGTCGGACAAGGCGTCGATGGACGTGCCGAGCCCGGCAGCAGGCGTGGTGAAGGAACTGAAGGTGAACGTCGGCGATAAGGTCTCCGAAGGTTCGCTGATCCTCGTGTTGGAAGGGACTGCCGCGGCGTCCGCTGCCCCCGCGAAGGCTGCGCCAGCCTCGGCCCCGGCCCCGGCCGCTCAGGCCGCAGCCGCGGCCCCGGCTCCCGCTCCGGCTCCCGCCCCCGTGGCGGCAGCGCCTGCTGCCGCAGCGGGTAGTCAGCCGATCAGCCATGCGAGCCCGTCGGTGCGCAAGTTCGCGCGCGAACTGGGCGTCGATGTCACGCAAGTGAAGGGCACGGGGCCGAAAGGCCGTGTGGTCGTCGAGGACGTGCGCAACTTCGTCAAGAGTGCGCTCGCGGGCAACCGCCCTGCGGCGGCAAGCGCAGCACCGGCCGGTGGCGGCGAGCTCAACCTGTTGCCGTGGCCGAAGGTCGACTTCGCGAAGTACGGACCGGTCGAGCCGAAGGCACTGTCGCGCATCAAGAAGATCTCCGGCGCGAACCTGCATCGCAACTGGGTGATGATCCCGCACGTCACGAACAACGACGAAGCCGATATCGGCGAACTCGAAGCGTTCCGTGTGCAGTTGAACAAGGAAAACGAAAAGGCCGGCATCAAGGTGACGATGCTGGCGTTCGTGATCAAGGCCTGCGTGCTGGCCCTGAAGAAATTCCCGACGTTCAACGCGAGCCTCGACGGCGACAACCTTGTCTTCAAGCAGTACTTCCACATTGGATTTGCTGCCGACACGCCAAACGGTCTCGTGGTGCCGGTCGTTCGCGACGCCGACAAGAAGGGCGTGTTCGAGATTGCTCGCGAAACGTCGGAGTTGGCGAAGCTCGCGCGCGAAGGCAAGCTCAAGCCGGACCAGATGCAAGGTGGCTGCTTCTCGATTTCCTCGCTTGGCGGCATCGGCGGCACGACATTCACACCGATCATCAACGCACCGGAAGTGGCTATTCTGGGCCTGTCGCGCTCGTATCAGAAGCCAGTGTGGAACGAGAGCAAGCAACAGTTCCTGCCGCAACTGACCCTGCCGCTGTCGCTGTCCTACGATCACCGCGTGATCGACGGCGCGGAAGCTGCGCGCTTCAATGCTTACCTGGGCCAGCTGTTGGCGGACTTCCGTCGCGCGATGCTGTAATGGCACGGGCCGCCTCGCACGCATGAGCGTACCGGCGGCTCGCGCAAGCTTCTGGATTCTGGACGGGGAGGGCAGCATGACCACCGTAGTCGTCGTCAAGAAGGCGGGCGAGATCGCCATTGCCGCTGATTCGCTCGTCACATTCGGCGACACGCGACTCTCGCAATCCTATGAAGAGAACCGCAAAGTTTTCCTCGTGGGCGATTCGTATGTCGGTCTGGCGGGCACGACGGCTCACTTTCCGGTGATGCGGGCCATTCTTTCCGGGATGGCGGACGAATGTCGTCTGCATTCGCGCGACGAAGTCTTTCGCACGTTCTGTCGCGTCCATCAGAAGCTCAAGGAAGAGTATTTCCTCAACACCAAGGAAGAGGAAGACGACCCGTATGAGTCGTCGCAGATCACCAGCGTGATTGCGAATCCGACAGGGATCTACGGGGTGTATTCCTACCGGGAAGTGTTTGTTTTCGATCGGTTCTGGGGGATCGGTTCAGGGCGCAATTTCGCGCTCGGCGCCATGTATGCCCTCTACGACCAGGATCTGAGCGCACGTGCCATCGCCGAAGCGGGCGTCAAGGCCGGGGCCGAATTCGACAAGAGTTCGTCCGGCCCGTTTCAGGTGCATGCGTTTCCGATCGATACCACCATCAAGTCATAAATGCGACAGGGAGACCCCGCATGAGTCTCATTGAAGTCAAAGTGCCGGACATCGGCGCAGAGGGCGTGGATGTCATCGAAGTGATGATCAAGCCCGGCGACAAGATCGCCAAGGATGCGTCGCTCATTACGCTGGAGTCCGACAAGGCCTCCATGGAAGTGCCGTCTGAAGTGGCAGGTACTGTCAAGGAAGTGAAGATCAAGGTCGGCGATAAAGCCAGCGAAGGTACGCTGATCGCGATCGTCGAATCCGAAGACGCCGCCGCTGCCAAGCCGGCAGCCCCGGCTGCAGCGCCCGCTGCTGCGCCCGCACCGGCACCTGCAGCGGCGCCGAGCGCCCCGGCTCCCGTGGCCGCCAAACATACCGGTGCGGCCGATATCGAATGCGAAGTGCTCGTACTGGGTGCGGGACCTGGCGGCTACTCGGCGGCGTTTCGCAGCGCAGATCTGGGTCGCAAGACGGTGCTCGTCGAGCGTTATGCCACGCTGGGCGGTGTCTGTCTGAACGTGGGCTGTATCCCATCGAAGGCACTGCTGCACACCGCAGCGGTGCTCGAAGAGGCACAGTCGCTTGGCCATCACGGCATTTCCTTTGCGAAGCCGCAAGTCGACCTCGACAAGCTGCGCGCCTACAAGGAAAGTGTGGTCGGCAAGCTGACCAGCGGTTTGGCCGGAATGGCCAAGATGCGCAAGGTCGAAGTCGTGCACGGTGTCGGCGCGTTCCTCGACGCCAATCACGTCGAAGTCGTCGACAAGGATGGCAACAAGCGTGTCGTGAAGTTCGCCCAAGCGATCATCGCTGCCGGCTCGCAAGCCGTGAAGCTGCCCTTCCTGCCGGAAGACCCGCGCATCGTCGATTCGACCGGCGCGCTCGAGCTGCGTCAGATCCCGAAGAAGATGCTCGTTATCGGTGGCGGGATCATCGGTCTGGAAATGGCAACGGTCTATAGCGCACTTGGCGCCGAGATCGATGTCGTGGAAATGCTCGATGGTCTGATGCAAGGCGCTGACCGTGATCTGGTCAAGGTCTGGCAGAAGATGAACGAAAAGCGCTTTGGTCGCGTCATGCTCAAGACCAAGACGGTGGGCGCCGAAGCGAAGGCCGACGGTATCTACGTGAAGTTTGAGGGCGAAGCCGCCCCGGCGGACGCGCAGCGCTACGACCTCGTGCTGGTGGCCGTGGGCCGCAGCCCGAACGGCAAGAAGATCGGTGCGGAGAATGCGGGTGTGGTCGTGGGCGATCGCGGGTTCATTTCGGTGGACAAGCAAATGCGCACGAACGTGCCGAACATTTTCGCCATTGGCGATATCGTCGGTCAGCCGATGCTCGCGCACAAGGCCGTGCACGAAGCGCACGTGGCAGCGGAGGCCGCCGCTGGCGAGAAGGCCTACTTCGACGCGATCCAGATCCCGTCGGTTGCCTATACCGATCCGGAAGTGGCCTGGGCGGGCAAGACGGAAGACCAACTGAAGGCCGAAGGCGTGAAGTACGGCAAGGCGGTGTTCCCGTGGGCGGCATCTGGACGCGCTATTGCGAACGGTCGTGACGAAGGCTTTACCAAGGTGCTGTTCGACGAGGAGACGCATCGCATCGTGGGTGGCGCCATCGTCGGCACGCATGCGGGCGACCTGATCGGCGAACTTTGTCTGGCCGTCGAAATGGGCGCGGACGCGGTGGACATTGGCAAGACGATCCACCCGCACCCGACGCTGGCCGAGTCGGTCGGCATGGCTGCAGAGATCTACGAAGGTGTGTGCACCGACGTGCCGCCGCCGCGCAAGAAGTCATAAAGCGGCTTCGCTCGCGCGAGCCATGCGGTCGAGAAGCCGTCATTCCGAAAGGGATGGCGGTTTTTTTGTCGCCAGTCGACGGGCAATCGGGGCAGTGCAGGAAGGGGAGGCATGCCCCAAAAAGAAAACCCGGCGCGAGGCCGGGTTCGAAAGGTACCTGCGGTACCGAGGAGACAACTGAGTGTAGCTACCGCTTGGGTTGCGAGCGCAACGGGCACAGCGACAAACCGTTAGCGTCCCTCGTCAAGGCAGGACGCGCTCGATTACTTCTTGGCGCTGGCAGCACGCGAAGCCTGAGCCGCTGCCTTCGATGCGACGTTGGTCGCGGCAGCGAAGTTCGTCTCGGCGATTTCCACGGCTTGCTTGGTCGCCTTCTGGACGCTGTCAAATGCGCTGTTGGCGGCGGACAGTGCCGACTTGGCAAGCGCTACGGCCGACTCCGAACCGGCCGGGGCGTTCTTGGCCAGATTGTCGAACAGCGCTTGCACATTCTGCGAGCCTTCGGCCAGTTGAGCTTCGGCCACCTTGGTCACTTCGGCTTGCGTCGACGAAGCGATTTCGTACAGGTGACGGCCGTAGGCGAGGGCCTTTTCGGCTGCCGGTTGAACGAGGTTGGCTTGCAGAGCGAGCAACTCTTGCGCATCCTTCACTGCGAATGCCTTCTGGGCGGTCGAAGCGGATTCGGCCAGCGATGCCTTCACGGCTTGCAGGTTCAGCTCGACCAGCTTTTCAACGCCTTCGAAGGCTTTGTTGGTCAGGCCAAACAGGGTTTCCAGATTGGCTTTGTGGGCGGCTGCGAGTTGCTCGGGGGTCAGAAACGACATGGCGTTCTCCTATGATGTCAAACACAACATATGGACCCGCTCCGTGTTCGCTCGTTGGTTCTCACCTTATGGCGGTGAAACCACGGTTGGGGCCTTCTCAAATTCGGTGCAATCCTTTTTGTGCATCGCACAATTGCTAGTGTAGAGATATTTTTGCGGCTGTCAAGTGATTTTTGTGCGGTGCACAAATTCAATAAAAGCTTAAAAAATCAAAAACTTGGGATCCCGTGGCAGATGCTGAGCGTCGCATCGCGACGCGCCTTCAGGACGCCGGAAAACCTTGGTGGATGCGGCTTTGCGGCGGCATTTTTTCCTTGGTCTGCACTGAATTAGTGCCTCCGCGCGCGTCCCCGGGCGGTGGTACTATCCATTCGTTCCGGCACTGGCGGGACGGTCACGCGAATCTGGCAAGCGCTTGTTTAGAGCGCTGCCTCACGCGCGCCGCCCGCCAGTGCCGCTGTCATTCAACGCGCTCTCGCACGCCGCTCCCACTGGCCATCTGCATCGATGCAAGCGTTTTACAGCGATCATTTCGTGCTTCCGTTGCCGCCCGGACACCGGTTCCCCATGGAGAAGTACGCCCGTTTGCGAGAACGCGTCGCACGCGAACTGCCGGACGTCGCATTGGCTGAAGCGTTACCTGCCGATGACGCCATGCTCGTGAGAGCCCATTCGCAGGCATACGTGGCGCGCGTAAGCGCGGGTGAGTTAGATCCGAAAGAGCAACGCAGCATCGGTTTTCCGTGGTCTGCCGAGATGGTGGAACGCTCACGCCGCTCGGCAGGCGCGACGGTGGCCGCGTGCCGCGCAGCCCTTGTCGATGGCGTGGCGGCGAATCTGGCCGGTGGCACCCATCACGCATACGCCGACCGCGGCGAGGGTTTCTGCGTTTTCAACGACGCGGCCGTGGCTGCCCGTGTGATGCAGGCCGAACTCGGGCCGGGCACGCGAGTGGCGATCGTCGATCTCGACGTGCATCAGGGGAACGGCACCGCCGCGATTTTCGAGCGCGACCCGAGCGTTTTCACGCTGTCGCTGCACGGCGAGCACAACTATCCGTTCCATAAGGCGACCGGCGATCTCGACGTCGCGTTGCCGGACGGCTGCGGCGATGACGAATACCTCATCGCGCTCGGTCACGCCCTGACGGACCTCTTCGCGCAGTTCAACCCGTCGCTGGTCATTTATCTGGCAGGTGCCGATCCGCTGGAAAACGACCGTCTCGGGCGGCTTGCCCTTTCCCATGACGGTTTGCTTGCCCGTGATCAACGTGTGCTCACGGCATGTGCCGAACGCGGGTTGCCGGTCGCCATCGCCATGGCGGGGGGCTATGGCCGGGATATCGATCAGACCGTTGCCGCGCACTTCGCCACGATCCGTCTTGCGAGCCGGTTTGCGCGTACGCAGCGTCGCGAATCTCGGGCCTTTGCAGCGGGTGCCCTCGTATGAGTGAGCGCCGAACCCTGCCGCCACACGCCTCGAACGCCGCCAACATGAGAAGTGAAACGAAGCACGAGCGCGGTGCGATCTGGGCCGCGACCATGCCCTGGTGGTTCGTGCTGATCTGGAGCACCGGCTTCATCGTCGCCAAATATGGCATGCCGAACGCCGAGCCGCTGACGTTTCTTGCGTGGCGCTTCGGTTGCACGCTGGTCGTGATGTTGCCGGTGGCGTTGCTCACGCGCACGCCGTGGCCGAAGCGTGGGGCAAGTGTCGCTAATACCGCTACTACCGCTACTACCGCTACTACCGCTACTACCGCAAATATCTCCAATACCGCCGATGCGATCAACGCCGCCAGCGCCGCACGTCTCGACTGGCCGTTACTCGTGCATCTGGCTGTCTCCGGCATTCTGATCCAGGCGGTGTACCTCGGCGGCGTCTGGGCGGCGATCAAGCAGGGTGCGCCGGCGGGGCTGGCGGCGCTGATCGTCGGCATTCAACCATTGTTGACGGCACTCTTTGCTCGCGTCGTCGGTGAGCCGGTTTCGCGGCGCCAGTGGCTCGGCTTGTTGTGCGGGTTCATTGGTGTCGGACTGGTGGTCGCGAACAAGGTAGGCGTTCGCGGCGTAGGGGCGGGGACGGTGGCGCTATGCGTCCTGAGCCTGGTCGCGATCACCGCAGGTACGCTGTATCAGAAGCGTTACTGCGCGCAATTCGACTTGCGTGTAGGCACGGTAGTGCAGTTTGGCGCCGCCTTTGTGGTGACGCTACCCGCCGCATGGGCGCTGGAAACGATGGCGGTGCGCTGGAATGCCGAGATGATCGGCGCGCTGGCCTGGTCGGTGCTGGCCCTGTCGATCGGGGCGATCTCGCTGCTGTTTGTGCTCATTCGCCATGGCGCGGCGACCAAGGTTTCGAGTTTGATGTACCTGACACCCCCGACGACTGCCGTCATGGCATGGCTGCTGTTCGGCGAAACGCTCTCGCCGTTGAGCGCGGCCGGTATGGTTGTAGCCGCCCTGGGCGTCGCGCTTGTCATCGAACGGCGAGCAGCGACGAGCGTGCCGTCTGCGCCGTCTTCATCACCTCCCTCGCCACCGTCCTCTGCGCCATAAGCGCGGCCTCGCCATGCGTGTCCAGTGGTTTTTTGTTGTGAGTCGACGTTCATGAAACACCCACCTTCGCGCGCAGACACTGCGTCTTCGATCAACGACACGGCGGCAGCGTCGCATGTCCAGTCGGGGACTGGGGAAAGTACGCATCCCGTCTCTGTCAACGACAAAGCAGGGTTGCGCGTGGAATATGTCGACGAGGCGATTCGTAGTCGACGCTCGATCCGGGCCTATTTGCCGACACCGGTGCCGCAAGCCACCGTGGCGGAAATACTCTCGGTCGCGTCGCGCGCGCCGTCCGGCAGCAACATTCAGCCGTGGCAGACGTACGTACTGACTGGCGACGCGCTGAAACGATTGACGACGCGTTTGCTGGAAGCATTCAATGATCCTGCCCAGCGAGTGACGCATCAGGAGGAGTATGCGTACTACCCGCGCGAGTGGACCGAGCCATATCAGGCCCGACGTCGCAAGGTGGGCTGGGATCTGTATGGGCTGCTTGGTATCGGCCGCGAGGACAAGGTGCGCATGCACGGTCAGCATGCACGCAACTTCACGTTTTTCGACGCGCCAGTCGGGCTGCTTTTCACCATCGACCGGCATCTGGAACAGGGAAGCTGGCTGGACTACGGCATGTTTTTGCAAAGCGTGATGGTGGCGGCGCGGGCTCGCGGGCTCGACACTTGCGCCCAGGCGGCATTTGCTACGTTTCATCAGGTGATTGCTTCGGAACTGCGTTTGCCTCCGACACGGATGGTGGTGTGCGGCATGGCAATGGGTTACGCGGACCCGAACGCCGTGGAAAACGGACTCGTCACAGAGCGTGCGCCCCTCGATGAGTGGGCGCATTTTTTGACTTGAAGCCCCATGGAGTTTGCGTTATTTGGCAATAATTGGCAAATGTGTAAATCGCCGCGTTGCGTTGCACAAAACTGCCAGATGCCGGTTTAAGTATTTCAGCTAAGTCATTCATATTGCTTATTTTTTCGGAAGTTACTAAACTTCTCCCAAACTCGTTGCCTGCCAACCTCACGCTACTCCCAATCTATGTACGCGATCACCACCCTTGCGCGTCTGTGCCGCTCCCGCCTCTGGGGTGCTGCCGTCGTGGCGATCTCGCTCGCCGCCGGTACCCCGGTAGTCGTTCACGCCGCCGGTAAGACGAGCGAATGCTCGCCCAAGGCGGCCAAGACTGCCGCTCAGAAACGCGCGTGCGCGAGCCCCAAGGCGACGAAGGCTGTCGTCACTTCCAAGTCCGGCGCCAAAGGTGCTGCCGCCACGCCTGCTGCTCGTGAAGTCAAGAGCGCCAAGGCTGGCGGCAAAGCGCGCAAGCTCGCGACCGTCGACGACGACGGACCCGCAGCAAAAAAGGTTGCCGTCAAACGTGTCGTCTACAAGAACGGCAAGCGCCGCGTCGTGACGTCGTATCGCACCGTCAACTTTGCACCGCAAGCGCCGGAGCGTCTGTCGACGGGCCGCGCTTTTGGTCTGCATGAAACGCCTGACGCGCTCGCGCTGCGTTCGTCGGTCGCTTATGTCGTCGACGAGCGCACCGGCGAATCGCTGTTCGACAAGAACTCGCAAGCCGTGCTGCCCATCGCCTCGATCTCGAAGCTGATGACCGCCATGGTGGCGCTCGATGCGGGCATTCCCATGACCGATGTCATGGAAGTGACCGACGAAGATCGCGACTACGAAAAGGGCACGGGCTCGCGCCTGTCGGTCGGTTCGCGACTCTCGCGCGAAGACATGCTGCACATTGCTCTGATGTCATCGGAGAATCGCGCGGCGGCTGCCCTGTCGCGTTACTTCCCGGGCGGTCGTCCGGCGTTCCTCGCCGCGATGAACGCGAAAGCGAAGCAACTGGGCATGAACGACACGCACTTCAACGACCCGACCGGGTTGTCGAGCCAGAACGTGTCGAGTGCGCGTGACCTCGTGAAGATGGTCAAGGCAGCGTACCAGTATCCGGTGATTCGCCGTTTCTCGACGGACAGCAATTACGATGTGAACACCGGGCGTCGCGAATTGCATTACGTCAGCACGAACCACCTCATTGGGCATTCGGGCTGGGAAATCGGGCTGCAGAAGACGGGTTACATCAACGAAGCGGGTCAATGCCTCGTGATGCAAGCCAACGTCGATGGTCGTCCGGTGATCATGATTTTGCTGGACTCGACCGGCAAGTACTCCCGCTTTGCCGATGCCACGCGCGTTCGCAAGTGGCTGATGGAAGGCGGCGGGGCGACCCCGCAGCGCACGGCAGGCACCACACCGACCGCGCAGGTCGCGACCAACAACGGACACGCGCTGTAATTCGTGCCATAAGTCGTGATGCGTTAGCCGTAGCCCCAGCGGTCTGCGGAAATGGAAAGGCGCTCCCGAGGGAGCGCCTTTTTGTTTTCACCGGCGACGGGCTTCGCACATTCCGCGTAGCTTGCGCGTGACGTGACATCGGGAGGCGGGGGCAAGGCCGAGCCCATCCAGTGCGCCACAGTCATTTCCCGCGGCCTAATCACTCCGCCGTTGCAACGTGCGACATGCCACCGCCAGCGTCGGGGCTCGGTGCATGAAATCCGAGCGACGACGAAATTTGCAGCGCCGTTTCGTTCAGATTCGCGAGCCAGGCGTCTTGCAACCGGTCGGCAGGGGCAGAGAGCGAGAGCCCTGCCACAAGCTTGCCGCTGTCGTCGTAGATGCCCGCAGCGATGCACCGCACGCCCAATTCAAGCTCTTCGTTATCCCGCGCGTAGCCCGACTTGCGCACGTGCGTCAGTTCGCGCTCGAGCTTTTGCAAATCCGTGATGCTGTTGCGCGTATGGCCCGACAGACCGGTGCGAGTGGCGTAAGCGCGTACGCGCGACGCTTCGTCGGCGGCAAGGAACAACTTGCCGACCGACGTGAGGTGCAGCGGCGCATGGCCGCCGATGGCGCGCACCACCTGCATGCCGGAGCGTTCGCTGTAGGCGCGTTCGATATAGACGATTTCGTCGCCCTGACGCACCGACAGATTGACCGTCTGCCCGGTAATGCGATGCAGCCCTCGCATGGGCGTGAGCGCCGCGTCGCGCACGGAGAGTCGGGCCTTGACCAGATTGCCGAGTTCAAGCAACCGCATGCCGAGACGATAAGTCCCTGGATCGCAGCGATCGACAAAGCGACACGCCACCATGTCGTTCAGGATCCGGTGCGCCGTGGACGGATGAAGTTCGGTGGCCTGCGCCAACTCCTTGAGACTCACGGGATCGGCATGTCCGGCCAGCGCATCGAGCAGACGCATCATGCGCTCGATTACCTGAATGGACGTGCGCGATTCCGCGCCTTGACTGATGTCGTCTTTCATGAGGTGGGGCCGAGTTTCGTATAGCGTCGATTTTATATCATATGGTGAAAAATTCGCACCCCTTGCGTAGAGGAGTTCTGCGAAAAGCCGAGGATTGTTGTCACTTCCACAGAGGGTGCGTCGAAGTTGCAGTATCTGCGTGCCGAAACCGAAAGTGGCCGGAATCGGCAGCCGTTAGCATGCGTCCGTACTTCATCAACGACGCGAGGGTCACTCGTCGTAGCGCGAGCGGTCGGCGCGTCTCAACGGAGGTGTTGCGCATGTTCGGGTATGTGTACGCACCGGCGGTTGCGAAATGGCCTGTGAGGCAAAAGCGGGTGCAAGTCGACGCCGTCAGTCAGACCGGCGCGAGGTCGTCGATCGCCGAAAAACGCGCGGAAATCGCCGGCAGGTTCGCCAGTATCGCGAACGCCAGATCGCGTCTGGGGATGAGCACCCAGGATATCGGGGAGTTGGGGGCGGCGTTCGACAAGTCGTACAGGAAGGCGACGTCCGGCTACTGGAAGGGCGGACTGTGGGATGGGTGCTGGCGCTATCCATCGTCCATCGGGCAACACGGCGCGTACTCGCGGGTGCGCGATCAACTCGACGTTCGTCATCCGGATCGACTGACGCCGTCCGCCCGCCGGTTCCGGGAAATTCTGGAGCGCCTGAACGAAGTGCTGATCAAGGAGGAGGAGGCGATTGGACATTGCGAACGAATTTGTGATCGCGCCGCGAATCTTGCGCGCGACACGTTTGTCAGCCCGTCCGACGAGCGTGCGGCGTATGCCGGCGTCAAGGCGGACTGCTCGGCGCTTATCGCGCAGACCAGTCGGTGTCTTGCCGATGCCCGTCGGGCGGTGGGACTCGCGTCCAAACAGGTCTGGCCCGACAAGAAGCACTATGGCAAACGATTTTCGCTCTCGGGTGGCCTGTATCTGGCGGCGGCGACTGTTGCGGCACTGGCGCTTGCGAAGGTAGGCCTGGCCATCGCGGTCATCGGATTCGCCGTGACGATGCTCATTCGTATCGTGAGTCTGGGCAGCATTCGCGGCTTCGATCGCGAGCGCGGCTGGAAGGCGACCGAGAGCATGCTGGAGTCGACAAAGCAATGGTTGAGGAATGAGGAGACGGAAATGAGAACGTATCTGGAAGGGATTCAGGCAAGCGCTTCGCAACGTCTGGACGACATGATGTGGGACACGCTGGGCGTGCTCAAGGACGGGCAGCAGGACACGATGCGTCGGCTCGATCAGCTTGAGAGCACCACCGCCCGGCAGTTCGCATCGCTGGAGATGCGGCTGAGCAATCGGATCGATGGCATCGAGCGCCGATTCGACGGTCTCGACGGACGAATCGATCGGGTGGAAAACCGCCTCGACAGTCTCAGCGAAAAGTTCGATGTCATGAGAGCGGACCTGCAGCGGGTCATCGCCGCGCAGGACGCCCATTCTTGCGGCAGGCAGGTCGCGACAGCCGGCGCAGGCGCCTCCCGGTCTGCGAGCCGCCCGCCTCCTGAGCGTGCGAACTCGTGGGGCTACTACAGTCAGCATCCGACGCATCGGGTGTAAGCGCTCGCGCGATATGCGGGAATCCACGCTGGGCCGGTTCGGCCCAGCGACTTATAATGGCGCATTATTCCCGAAAAGAGGATTCCCCCAATGCGCGTCGGACTGTTTGTCACGTGTCTGATCGACATGATGCGGCCGGAGATTGGCTTTTCCACGCTCAAGCTGCTCGAGACAGCCGGCTGCGAAGTCGTGATTCCCGATTCCCAGACCTGTTGCGGCCAGCCGGGGTACAACTCCGGCGAGCGGGCCATCGCCCGCGATCTCGCGCAGAAGTTCCTCGACGAATTCGAGTCCTTCGATTACGTCGTCGTCCCCTCGGGATCGTGCGGCGGCATGGTCAAGGCGCATTACGGTGATCTCTTTGCCGACGATCCGGAACTCATGGGTCGCTACGAGCGCTTGCGCCCGCGGGTGTACGAGCTCACCGACTTCCTGGTCAACGTACTGCACATCGACACGGTGCCCGGCGACTACAACGGCGAAGTGACGTATCACGATTCATGCTCCGGCCTGCGTGAGCTTGGCGTCAAGTCGCAGCCGCGTGCGCTGCTCGCCAAGATGCCGGGCGTGAAGGTGACCGAGATGAAGGACTGCCAGGCGTGTTGCGGCTTTGGCGGCACGTTTGCCCTGAAATACGGCAACATCTCGACGGCCATCGTCGACGAGAAGTGCGCCAATATCGCGGCAAGCGGCGCCCCGGCCGTCGTGCTCGGCGATCTGGGCTGCATGCTGAACATCGAAGGGCGTCTGCGCCGCACGGGCGACACCAAAACGCGCGTGCTCCACATTGCGCAGGTGCTCGCCGGCGATGCGTAATCGCGGCCTCATGCTTGCGGTCCTCCCGATCATCCGATCCGTGCACGTGCTCGCGTTCGCGTGCCCGGTCAGTCTCCACCTCTCGTGAGTTGCGATGCAAGTTCAATCGATGCAATTCAAGGCGCGCGCCGGGCAGAAGCTCGCGGACCAGCGCCTGCAGGCCAACCTCAAGAAGCTCTCCACAAAGTTCGTGACGGCGCGCGCCGCCGCCATCGAGGAAATCGACTTCGAGGCCACGCGTGAGGCGCTCAAGGAGCGACGCAATCGCGGCATCGAAAATCTCGATGTGTGGCTGGAAATCTTCGAGCGCGAAGCCACGCGGCGCGGCGCAACGGTGCTCTTCGCCGAGTCCACGCAGGACGCGGCACGCCTCATTGCGGAGATTGCGCGCAAGCACGACGTGAAGAAGGTGATCAAGTCGAAGTCGATGGTCACCGAAGAGTTGCAACTCAACAAGGTGCTCGCCGACATGGGCGTGCAGTCCGTGGAAACGGACCTCGGCGAATACATTCTTCAGATCAATGACAACGAACCGCCGTCGCACATCATTGCGCCGGTCGTGCACAAGGACAAGGACGAGGTCGCCGACCTGTTCGCGCGTGTGCACCAGAAGCCGCGTCTGACGGAGATTCCGTTGATGACGCGCGAGGCGCGCGAGATGCTCCGTCCGCAATTCCTGTCGGCGGACATGGGGGTGACCGGGGGCAACTTCCTCGTGGCCGAGACGGGGTCGGTCGCCGTGGTGACCAACGAAGGCAACGAGGGCATGTGTACGATCATGCCGCGCGTTCACGTAGCGGTGACGGGGATCGAGAAGGTCCTGCCTACGCTCGAAGATCTGGCCACGGCCATGCGTCTTCTGCCCCGCTCGGCGACGGGGCAGGGCACGTCGAACTATTTCTCGCTGCTCACCGGCACTCGCGCCGAGGGCGAAGTCGACGGTCCCGACCACATGTATTTCGTGCTGGTCGACGGCGGGCGCTCGGGCCTCATCGGCGGCGCGTTCCAGGAGATGCTGCGTTGCATTCGTTGCGGTGCTTGCATGAACCACTGCCCGGTGTATCAGAAGATCGGCGGGCATGCGTATGGTTGGGTGTATCCGGGGCCGATGGGCTCGGTGCTGACGCCGAGCTATGTGGGGCTGGAGAAGACGCTCGATCTGCCGCAGGCTGCCACGTTGTGCGGTGAGTGCAATCGCGTGTGTCCGGTGGGAATTCCGATTTCCGACTTGCTGCGCAAGCTGCGCGAGCGGCAGGTGGATCGGGGGCTGCGGCCATGGCAAGAACGTGCGGCGTTGGCGGCGTGGGCCTTTGCGGCTCGACGTCCGCGACTGTACGCAGCGCTCTCCGGCCTTGGATCCTGGGCACTCAAGCGCATGGGGCGCGATCGCGGCAGTATCTCGAAGCTGCCCTTTGCGGGCGGCTGGACCGATACGCGGGAGATGCCGGCGCCGAGCGGCAAGACGTTCCGTGCCATGTATCGCGAGCGTCGCGCACCGCGATAAATCGTGAGTCCGGCACGTGCGCCGGACGTATCGGTCGACCGCCGTCGAATGAAAAAAAGCTGGCCTCCCGAAGGAGCGCCAGCTTTTTTTGCGTCCGCAGCGTAGCTGCCTTGGCGGTCTTAACCGTCTTAATGGTTCCCCGGCGCCGCTCAGGTGCGCGCGGGCAACGCGAGACGCTTTTCGATGCGTCGTTGCAACGCCGACAATCCCGTCGACAGGACCCAATAAATGGCGGCACACGCCAGGTATAGCGGCAGGGGCTGATACGTCGAGGCGATCACTTCCTGTGCAGAGCGCAACAGCTCCGTCACGGTGATGACCGAGACGAGCGACGTGTCCTTGATGAGACTGATCAGACTGTTGCCAAGGCTCGGCACGGCGATCCGCAGCGCCTGCGGTGCAATGATGTAACGCAACGTTTGCCAGTACGACAACCCCAGGCTATACGCGGCCAGCCACTGGCCGCGAGGCATGCCTTCGAGCGCACCCCGCATGCTCTCGGACAAATAGGCGCCGACATTCAGGCTGAGCGTGAGCACGCCGGCCGGCGTCGGTTCGAGCGAAATGCCAATGCCGGGCAGGCCGTAATAGATCACGAAGATCTGCACCAGCAGCGGGGTCCCGCGCATGATGCTGACGTAGGCCCGCGCAATCGCGCGCAGCACCCGCACCTTGCCGATGCCCATGACCGCGACAAGAATGCCGATCGCCAGGCCGAACACCATCGACATCAAGGCAAACTTGATCGTGAGCACGGTGCCCTGCAACAGCACTGGCAAGGACTGGGCAGCAAGTTCGAATGGATTCATGGGGGGATGTCTGATGAAGTGTCGTGAAGCAGAAAGACGACGGCCGGCATTCGCGAAATGGGCGAGATGCCGGCCGGGGTGACGCCTTCGCGACCCGATGCCGCGCGACCTGCATGAAGTCGTGCGGCCGGTACGTGAAGCACGTCGCTACGCGGCTTGCGTATTTACTGCGCGGGCTTGGACGTGTCCTTGCCGAACCACTTCTGCGCGAGCTTGGCGAGCGAGCCGTCCTGCTTCATGCCCGTCAGAGCGTCGTCGATGGCCTTGGCGAATTTCGGATTGCCCTTGCGGAACGGAATACCGACTGCCTGATTGGTGCCGGGCAGCACTGCCCCGGCTTCGAGCGGCAGCTTCGCGTTTTCAAGCAGGTACGCCATCATCAACTGGTCGTTGAGCGCCGCGTCGACACGGCCGGCGGCGAGGTCGGCGAGATATTCGGGCGCGCCCGGATAGGTCCGCACGTCGATCCCCGGCACGGCCTTGGCCATCTTGTCGTAGTTGCTGCCCAGGCTCACGCCAAGCTTGTGTCCCTTGAGCGCGTCGAGCGTCTTGAACTCGCGCTTGTCGTCCTTGCGGCGAATCAGCTGTGCCGCCGAATACGTGTAAGGCTCACTGAAGTCCAGCGACTTCTTGCGCTCGTCGGTGATTGCGACCTAATTGACGATGACGTCGAACTTGCCGGCCTGAAGCCCGCCGATGATGCCGCTCCATTCGGTGGTGACGAACTGGGGTTTCACGCCGAGTCGCTGGGCGACGGCCTTGGCGACATCGACGTCAAAGCCGTCGAGCTGTCCGGACTTGTCGCGATAGTTGAAAGGCGGATAGGTGCCCTCGATGCCGATCTTCAGGACGCCCGCAGACTTCACGGTGTCGAGCAGGTCGGCCGCGCGGGCGGGGGAGGTGCCGATCAGCGCGGCGGCAGCCAGCGGAACGAGGCAGAGCGTCTTGAGCCAGGATTTCATGATGTCTGGTTTTTCCCTGTGTCGATGAATGGGACGCAGCGCCTGGTCGGTCAGACCGTGCGCAGCGCTTGCACGCATTCTCGCACCAGCTCGGGGCCGCGGTAAATCAGGCCGCTGTACACCTGGACCAGACTGGCGCCGGCATCGAGCTTGGCCTGCGCGTCGGCGCCCGACAGGATGCCGCCTACGCCAATGATCGGCAGGGCGCCGCCCAGTTCGGTGGCGAGCGCGCGGATCACGCGATTCGACGCATCGAACACCGGGCGTCCCGACAAGCCCCCGGTTTCGCTGGCATAAGGCAGGCCGGCAACGGCTTCACGCGAGAGCGTGGTGTTCGTGGCGATCACGCCATCGAAGCCATGACGCGTTAGCGTGCCGGCGATGACTTTGATCTGTTCGTCGTCGAGGTCCGGCGCGATCTTCAGCGCGATCGGCACGTATTTGCCGTGGCGATCGGATAGCGCGCGCTGCTTGTCCTTGAGCTTGCCGAGCAGGGCATCGAGTTCGTCGCCGCCTTGCAGTTGACGCAGGTTCTTGGTGTTGGGAGACGAGATGTTGACCGTTACGTACGTGGCGTACGGGTAGACCTTTTCGAGGCAGATGAGGTAGTCGTCGACAGCGCGCTCTATCGGCGTGTCGGCGTTCTTGCCGATGTTCAGGCCCAGCGGCCCCTTGTAGCGAGCCGATTGCACGTTTTGCAGGAACTGCTCCACGCCGCCGTTGTTGAAGCCCATCCGGTTGATGATCGCTTCGGCTTGCGGCAGACGGAAAATGCGCGGCTTCGGATTGCCGGCTTGCGCTCGCGGCGTGACCGTTCCCACTTCCACGAAACCGAAGCCGAGCGCTGCGAGGCCGTCGATGCAACTGCCGTCCTTGTCCAGACCCGCCGCGAGGCCGACCGGGTTCGGGAAGCGAATGCCCATGACCGTGCGCGGGTCTTCGGGCAGCGTCTGACCGACGAGACCGGCCAGGCCGAGCGAGGCGGCGCCGCGCAGCGTGGCCAGTGTCAGATGGTGGGCTTGTTCGGCATCAAGACAGAACAGGGCGCGGCGAGCCAGAGGATAGAGGGGCGCAAGCACGATGTCGGGGTCGGCAGAATCGGAAAGTCGCCATTTTACCGGTATCCCGGCGCCGAAGCGTGTCTTTTTCTACGCTCTGCGTACTCTCGTTCGCGAGATGTTTGGCGTGTCGATGAACGCGATGCGCACTGTCGGCGGCTTGTACACTCGACAGCGCGCCATGACTACGACTGAGGTGCCTGCCCGGCGGTATCGAGCATGGCCTCCGGCATGTCCTGCCATTGGCCGTCGATCAGACCTTGCAACGGGCGGAAATTCGCCTTGTAGACCATCTTGCGGCTTTGCTGGATCCAGTAGCCGAGGTAGACGTGCGGCAAGCCGAGCGCGCGCGCCTGCTCGATCTGCCAAAGAATGTTGTACGTGCCGTAGGACGCGCCTTCGACATCCGGATCGAAGAACGTATAGACGGACGACAGGCCATCGCTGAGGATGTCGACCATGCTGATCATGCGAAGCGTGCCCGCCCCCTGATGGCCCGGTGGCTCGCGAAACTCCACGAGGCGCGAGTTCACGCGGCTTTGCAGCAGGAACTGCTCGTACTGTTCGCGGCTGTCGTGATCCATGCCGCCGCCGGCGTGGCGTCGCGACTGATAGCGCATGTAGAGCTGGTAATGCTCTTCGGTGTAATGCAGCCCGGAGACATTCACGGCAAGCGAGGCGTGACGCTTCCAGATCCGTCGCTGTGTGCGGTTGGGGACGAAGCGCGCAATTGGCACTCGGACCGGAACGCAGGCCCGGCATCCGTCGCAATAAGGACGATACGTGAATACGCCGCTGCGGCGAAACCCCGAGCGTACGAGTTCACTGTAGACGTCGGAGTTGATCAGATGGCTGGGCGTGGCCACCTGCGAGCGCGCCGTGTGGTTATCCAGATAGCTGCAGGGATAGGGCGCCGTTGCGTAGAACTGAAGGGCGGACAGCGGAGAGAGCGGCAGTTCGTTCGGATGGGTCACTGCGAAACCTCGTGAGCCTTGTCTGCTGCGTTACCGTAGGCCAGTGCGCTGAGCGTCTGCTTGTCCAGACGCCAGACCGGCGCGGGGGCCATGACCGCCTTTTTCACATGCGCCAGAAAGGTCTCGCGAGGAATTTCACCCCCGCCAAGCGACGCCAGGTGAGCGGTACTTTGCTGGCAGTCTATCACCTCTATTGCGTGTGTGCGTGCAAACGCGACGAGTGCCGCGAGCGCGATTTTCGAGGCGTCGGTGCGCCTGGCGAACATCGATTCGCCATAAAACATGCGACCGAGCGCCACGCCATAAAGACCGCCGACGCGCTCCCCCTCGTAGAACGTCTCCACGCTGTGCGCGAGGCCGGCGTCGTGGAGGGCGCGGTAGGCGGCGACGATCGCCGGGGTGATCCACGTGCCGTCCTGCCCCCGGCGCGGCGCCTCGGCGCACGCCTGCATGACCGCGGGGAAATCGGCATCGAGGCGAATTTCCCAGGCGTCTTCGCGGATTACGCGGCGCAGCAACTTGCGGAAGTTGTGGCTGACGACGAAATTTTCCGGGCGCAGCACCATACGCGGATCGGGACTCCACCAGAGCACCGGCTGGCCTTGCGAGTACCAGGGGAAGATGCCTTGCCGATAAGCGGCAAGCAGCCGTTGCGGCGAGAGATCGAGTCCGGCGGCGAGCAATCCGGGCGCGTCGCTCGACGCGTCGAGTGCCTCGTCGACCGAGGGGAAGGGATCGTTTGCTTCGAGCCAGACGACCATGGCGACGTTAGCGTTGCGGGATTTGCGCCGACTTCACCGCATTACCGATGAAGTCGACCCGGTCGATGCGCATGGCGACGCGAGCCCCGACGCGTTCAGACACGCAGCATCGGCGTGAGAATGTCCTCGGTGTGCGCCGTATGCACGGGCAACGACGGGACAGGGACGCCCGGCATCGCGGCGTCGGGCGTGGAGGCTTCGAGGTGCACGCCGAACGCACCTGCACGGCGGTCTTCGAAAAAATATCGCAGTGTCTTGGCAACGGTCGGGAACGCAATGTCGTCCCACGGGATTTCGTCTTCCGAGAACAGGGCGACTTCGAGACTCTCTTCACCCGCGGCAAATTGCGGCTCGCGCATTTGTGCCAGATAGAAGATGTGGACCTGATTCACATGCGGCACGTTGAGTAGCGAGAACAGCGCACCGACATCGACGATGGCGCCCGCTTCTTCCAGCGTTTCGCGTGCAGCAGCCTGCGACGTCGTCTCCCCGATTTCCATGAACCCGGCCGGCAGTGTCCAGTACCCGAGCCTCGGCTCGATGGCGCGCTTGCACAGCAACACCTGATCGCCCCACACAGGCACCGTGCCGAGCACGTTGCGCGGGTTCTGATAGTGGATGGCGCCGCAATGGGTGCACACATGCCGCTCGCGGTTGTCACCGGGCGGAATGCGCAGCTCGACCGGATGGCCGCAGGCGGAACAGAATTGGGTGGGAGGACGTCGGTTCATGGTTGCTGCGAGTGTATCATCGGCAACGCGCGCTGTGCGGCGACGCACGCCGGGTGCCGGGATAACCCGTGTGTTGGGGCGAACGTTGGCCTGCATGGCGGTTTCCTTCGACATGGGAAGGCGCGCCGGGAAAATATTCGGCCTGTCATGTTGCACTGCGATGGCAATTGTCATATAATCTAATTCTTCAGACGCGGGGTGGAGCAGTCTGGCAGCTCGTCGGGCTCATAACCCGAAGGTCACAGGTTCAAATCCTGTCCCCGCAACCAAATTCGAAAGCCTGATTTCTTCAAGAAATCAGGCTTTTTGCGTTTCTGTCGCTGTGGAGTCCGATGTAAGCCCCCCCGATGAAAGGTCCGATGAGGGCCCTCATGCCGCGATCGTGCGGAATCGGTGCGGCATGGACGCGACATTGTGTGAACCATCGATATCTGCTAAACCCGCGAGGTCTCCATGTCCGGCATCTATATCGCGCACGAAGACGAATTCGACGCCATTACCGAACTCTGGGAAGCCTCCGTGCGCGCGACGCACGAATTCCTGAGCGACGACGATATTGCCTGGCTGCGTCCGCGCATTCGCAATGAATATCTGCGTGCGGTAACGTTGCGCGTATTTCGCGACGACGCTGGCGTCATTCGCGGCTTCCTCGGCGTGTCGCCGGGCAATGTGGAGATGTTGTTCGTGGCGCCCGAGGCGCGCCGCCAGGGGATCGGTGCCGCGCTGCTGGCCTATGCCGTGCGCGAGCTCGATTGCACGCGTGTCGACGTCAACGAACAGAATCCGCAGGCGCTGGCGTTTTACCAGCGCGAGGGATTCGAAGTGATCGGCCGCTCGGCGCTCGACGGGCAAGGGCGGCCATTCCCGATATTGCACATGCGCCTCGCAACGGCGGAGGCTGCGCCTTAACGCGGGCAGTATCCCGGCTTCTTGTAGAGGTAGCCCTTCTTTTCCTCGATCTCGGGGCGATAGACGGCGTCGTACCAGAGCGCGGGCGACACATCCTGTACCGCGATGGAAATCGCGTTGGCTTCAACGCCCAGCACGGTCTGCAACGTCTCGGTGATGCGATCGGCCAGATCCTGTTTCTGATGTTCACTGCGTCCTTCGGACAACTTCACGATGACGTGCTGCATGGGGTGTCTCCTGTCGCTGATGCAAGTCGGTGAAAAAATTCATCCCTTGACGGGTGCCGCTGCCGGGCGTTGTGCCATGCGGCGTGCGCGGGTCTGGCTCAGCGCCACACCGAGGATCGTCAGTCCCCCGCCGACCAGGTGATAGCCATGCAAGGTCTCGCGCAGCAGCAGCGCTGCGGCCAGCGCGGTGGCGATGGGAATGAGGTTCATGAAAATGCTCGCTCGATTCGCACCCAGATGGCTGACCGACATCATCCACGCATAGGGCGCCACGATCGATCCCGGAATCGCCGCGTAGAGCACCATCGCAACGTTCGGTGCGGAATACGTCATCGCCGGTTCGAGCCACATGCCCGGCAGCAAGAAAATCAACGCGAACGCCATTTGCACGTAGATCGACGTGAACGTTGGCAATGCGCTTGCCCAGCGCTTGAGCAGCACGCCGTAAGCCGCCACGGATAGCGCCGCGACGAGCATCATGGCGTCGCCGCGTCCCACACCCTGCGACAGCAGCGCACGGGGATCGCCTTTGCCGATGACAAGCACAATCCCCGCGAACGAGATCGCGACGCCCAGCATGGCGCGTCGTGACGGCAAGTCGCGAAACAGTGCGACACCAATCAGGAGTGTGAGCAGCGGCACGAGAGACAACAGGATGCCGATGTTCGTGGCAGACGTGTAGCTCGCGGCGTAGTACGCGAGGCCCTGACACGTGGCCATGCCAAGCAGGCCGAGCAGCGCGAGCCGGGGAAGTTGCGCGCGGATCGTCGCGCGATATTGCCAGACACGCTTCGCGACGAAAGGCGTCAGAACGAGAAAAGCGATCAACCACCTGTCGAACGCAATGGTGCCGGGCGGAATCGCGCCGGCGGCGAGCTTGCCGACGATGGCATTGCCCGCCCAGATGCCCACGGCCAGCAGGCAAAGAAGGAGATAACCGGGATTCATTCGAAAGCCTCAAATGCGAAATGGCACAGTGAGGCTAGAATAGCGAATATCTTTTTATCGTTATATAACGACTTTCAGACAAACATGGATCAAACCGGACAAGACCGACAAGCTGCTTGGAGCCAACTGAGCGGCGTGTTGCCAGAACCGGCGCCTTTGACGTTCCGGTCTGCGACCTTCGAGGGTGGGCAGGTGTTCGAATCGAGACGCCAGCCGTGGGGGAAGGTCGGGTTTGCGCTGACCGGGGTGATGGAGGTGATCGTGGAGGGGAAGCACTTTCTCTCGCCGCCGCATTACGCGACCTGGATACCGGCGCAGGCGTCTCATCGTTGTCACAATCGGCAGAGCGTCAGGTTCGTCACGATCTACATCGATCACGACGGGTGTCGCGACATGCCGGAGACGGCGTGTACGTTGGCGCTCAGCCCGTTGATCCGGGTGATCTTTTCCGACTTTCTGTCCCGGGACGTGATGACGCCGCAGGGCGAGGATGATCTGCGTCTGGCTCGGGTGCTGATGGACCAACTGCGTAAGGCGCCGCGCCGCGACAGTTATCTGCCGGTGTCGGACGATCCGCTGGTGCGGCCGATTACGGACGCGTTGCAAAGCCATCCGAGCGACCGCCGCTCGCTTGCCGACTGGGCGGAAAGTCTGGGCGCAACGGAGCGTACCGTGTCGCGGCGTTTTCAGTCGAGCATGGGGATATCGTTCAACGAGTGGCGGCAGCGACTCAAACTCGTGATCGCGTTGTCGCAGATCGAAGAGGGGAAACCGGTGCAGCGTATTGCGGACGATCTGGGATACAGCACGCCGTCCGCCTTCATTGCGATGTTTCGGCGTCAGACGGGCACTAGCCCGTCGTTCATCTCGACGCAAGACTGGGGGTAGGGCGGTGGCGACGCCGCTGCGCTAGTCCATGCTGCCGTCGGGTGTGATCTGTACAGGCTCACATGCAGGCTCAAACACAGGCTTAAACACAGGCTCACATACAGATTTAACGCGCCGAAGGCAGCAGGCGTTGCTTGATGCGTGCGCCGAAAACGTTGATGACCAGGCCGGCCATGACGAGCGCGGCGCCGGCGATCTGCGCCGAGGTGAGTTGTTCATCGAGCAGCAGCGCGGCCGATGCGAGGCCGATGATCGGCACAAGCAAGGAGAATGGCGCGACCTGACTGGCGGGGTAACGAGTCATCAGTCGTCCCCAGAGCGAGTAGCCGACGAGTGTTGCGATGAAGGCGAGATAGGCAATTGCGAAGACCGAGGATGCCGGAATGTGCGTGAGCGAAGCGGCAATTTGTTGCGGGCCTTCAAACCAATAGGAGAGCAATGCAAAGGGAATGGGGGGAATGAGGCTGGCCCAGACAACGAGTCCGACCAGATCGACGTTGCCGATCTTTTTCGTGACGATGTTGCCCGTCGCCCAGCTGAGCGATGCGCACAACGTCAGCACGAAGCCGATCAGCGTCATGTCGCCGCCGCCCTGCATGCCGATGACGGTCAGGCCTGTCGCAGCGATCAACAGACCGACGATGTTTTGCGCGCGAAAGCGCTCGCCGAGGCACAGCACTGCGAGTCCCAACGTAAAGAAGGCTTGCGCTTGCAGCACCAGCGACGCCAGTCCGGCGGGCATGCCTACGTACATTGCGGTAAAGAGTAACGCGAATTGTCCGAACGAGATCGTCGCGCCGTAGGCGATGAGCCATTTCAGCGGCACTTGTGGGCGCCTGACGAAGAGGATGGCAGGGAAGGCGGCGAGCAGGAATCGCAGTGCGCCCAGGAGCATGGGCGGCACGCCATGCAGGCCGACCTTGATGACAACGAAGTTCACGCCCCAGGCGAGTACCACGATGAGTGCCTGCAAGAGGTCCTTCGGTGTCATGCGGGCATCTCCTTGGGCGGTATTCGTTAATTTGTTATCGACGCAGGGCGAGAGTGTACTCCCGGCGCGTCGACGTGTCCTGCTGAGAAAGCTGTCCGACGGTCCTTCTCACAGCGCGCCGGCGGGGCGGGCGGTTCCTCCGGCGTCGGCGGCAGAGAAGGGCATGACGTATACTTTGCGTTTCGTACATCCAGAAACGCTGTCTCAAATCACCCAACGGGTCTGTTCGGACCGGTGGCGGGTGCGTTGGCGAGACGGCGTTTTCCGTATCTGAGGAATTTGCATGACTTTACCTCCCCGCCGCGTCAGCGTGGCCCCGATGATGGATTGGACGGATCGCCATTGTCGTGTCTTCCACCGTCAGCTTTCGCGTCATACGTGGCTATACACCGAGATGGTGACGACAGGAGCCCTGTTGCATGGGGATGTCGCACGTCATCTCGATTTCGATGCGGTGGAGCATCCTGTCGCGTTGCAGCTTGGCGGCAGCGAGCCGCAGGACCTGGCGCGCGCGGCCAAGCTTGGCGAGCAGTGGGGGTACGACGAGATCAACCTCAACTGCGGGTGCCCGTCGGAGCGTGTGCAGCGTGGGGCGTTCGGTGCTTGTCTGATGGCGGAGCCGGCGTTGGTGGCCGATTGCGTCAAGGCGATGCGCGACGTGGTGCAGGTGCCCGTGACCGTCAAGCATCGCATCGGTATCGACGACGTCGAGTCGTTCTCATTCGTGGAAGACTTCGTCGGCAAAATTGCCGAGGCTGGGTGTTCAACCTTTATCGTGCATGCGCGCAATGCCATCCTGAAAGGCTTGAGCCCGAAAGAAAACCGCGAGATTCCGCCGCTGAAATACGACTATGCGTATCGTCTCAAACAGGTATTCCCTCACCTTGAAATTCTGATTAACGGCGGCGTGAAGACGCTCGACGAAATTGAACTGCACCTTCAGCATGTGGACGGCGTGATGCTGGGGCGCGAGGCGTATCACAACCCGTATGTGCTTGCGGAGGTGGATGCGCGCTTTTACGGTGACACGGCGCCTGTGAAGTCACGTGAGGTGGTCGAGGACGCGCTGATCGAATACGCGGCGTCGCAGGTCGAGCGTGGTCAATATCTCGGTGCGATCACCCGTCATGCGCTCGGGCTGTATCGGGGCGTGCCGGGTGCACGCGGGTGGCGCCGCGTGCTGTCGGATCCGAAGCGTCTCAAAGCAGGCGTGAGCGCATTCGAGGAAGCGCGGGCGCAGCTCCGTGCCGGGGCATTCAACGAACGCGACGATACGGCGTCGGTGACCGCGGCATGACGAGCGTCGCGTGACGCGTTGACTTGTCCCCGTCGTCGTGCACGTCATGCTATCGACGCTGAAATGGCAGCGCTTGACGCCGAGCGTTCGCCGCGCGAGATGACCATGTCGCGCATCGAACGCGCACGGAAGGGAAGGAATATTTCGAAGAAGTGAAAAAAGTGTTGGCAGCGCGATAAAAACGTCGCTATAATCTTGTTTCTGTTCAGCGAGCAAGTCAAGGCGCTGATCACGGCGGTGGCCGTAGCTCAGTTGGTAGAGTCCTGGATTGTGATTCCAGTCGTCGTGGGTTCGAGTCCCATCGGTCACCCCAAAATTCCCTTGTAGTTCAAAGCACTAAGTGCTTCTCATTTTCCTAATTCGGGAAAGTTACCCCTGATAAGCGTCAAATTTCTCCGCTTTCTGCTGCGTTGCCTTCGCCGTATGCTATTTCGCGCTAATGATCTGATCGCGCGTGCTGCATTGGATACGCATCGCATCCTGCCGCGCGGGGTGCAAAACCATTGGGGTGCGGGCCGCTGTGTCGGAAAAGGACGGCGCGCGTCGTTCGCTCGCCGAATTGAGCGTCACTGACGTGTGGAGCCCAAGTTCACGATCTTTTGAATGCGGCAGTCTATGGTTGGAAGGGCCGCAGCCGGCAGGAAAGAGGGCAGGCGATGAAGGCCGCTGCGAACAAGCGCGGTGATGAGGTGCCGCATCAAGGGCGAGCGCCTTGCCGCAAAAATGGGGTCGGACGTAACGCGTATGAAAGTATCCGTCAGCATATCGCGATTAAAGCGGACCTTCAGTTCCGGATGCGCGCGCGTCGCCCGTTCGATCGTGCCAACCGTTATCCAATTCAGGGAGCGCCACGTTCCCGCAGGATCGGGAAGGTTGTCGTATTCGAATATCCGACGGTGCATCAATCGCTCGGTAAGGCGCTTGCTGAACAGTGTCGGAATATTGAAGTGCGGTTCGTACGGAAACGTGTAGTTCGGACAGGTAAACCGATATGACGCGCCATCACGAAGACTGCGTCCGACACGGTCCACGACACACCCAACGTCGCTGACGTGCTCCATCACGTTAATGGAAAAAGCAAAATCGAAGCGGTTGACGATGTCGAGCGATTCGCCCGGACTGGCAATGATCGTGGGGACGCAATTCGCCTGCCGCGCCACGAACAGCACCATCTCTTGAAACTTTGTGAAGAGTGAAAATCCTTGGCCCACGGGTTCGAGAGCGCTGACGCGAAATCCTTCGCGGACCAGTTGGCAGCTCAGCAGATAGGCTCCCGCCCCGACTTCCAGCACCTCGGCGCCTTGGGCGAGTCCGCTCAGGTCCTGGTCGAGATACCGGCGTGCGAAAAGCGCTTCGTTCGCATAGGTCTCGAAGATTTCGAGCAGATCCGGCGCCTTGGCAGCAATCTGCCGCCGAACGAGTTCAAGCCATTCTTTCATTTCCGGTATCAGTGACGAGCAGTTCATGTTTGCGAGTCTGTGAGCGCTTTTTTGTATTGTGTTACGAGCGCAGCGTCGGGGCCTGGGTCACTGCCCGGCGGTGACGCCAATCGTAATGCCCGCGAGGATCAAGCTGGCTGCGGTCACCGTAGCCAGGCTGATCTGCTCACCCAAAAACCAGTGCGCCCCGATGATCACCATGACAAATGTCACGCCAATGTATATCGGAAATGCAACAGCGAGCGGGAGTCGCGTAACGATGACCATCCAGGCAATCGACGCCAGAAAAGCGGCCCCATATGCGGACACAATCAGCGGGTCGCGCAGCATGACCGCAAGTTTCGACGTCAGCGTATCGCCTGCCACGACCCCGGCTGCCCGAAATTTGATCATGATCTGGCTGTATGCGACGAGCAGCGCGACTGGGATGACGAGAAGAAGCGATTTCATAGTTGATTAAACACAACGCTGCACGTCGACGAGATGGCCGACGCGTTGATAGTTCCTGCTTATCGGTTCGTGCACGTCTGCGCTAGCGCTTGCACGATGTGGTCCTGGTGGTTCGGCGTCAGGCCGATCCACATCGGCAGACGTACCAGGCGTTCAGCGTGATGATCGGTCGTCGTCAGCTCACCGTGCGTGCGCCCATAGCGCAGCCCGCCAGGGGACGAGTGCAATGGAACATAGTGGAATACGGAATGCACTCCGCAAGCCTTGAGCGCACCGAGTACTGTCTGCCGGTCGATACCGTCCGCAAGCAATACGTAGTACATGTGCGCGTTATGTTCGCAATCATTTGGGACAATAGGGCGACGTAGCACACCGCTCGCTTCGAGCGGCGCGAGAGCGTCATGATAGTAATTCCATATATCGAGGCGCTGCCGGGTAATGCCTTCGGCCTGCTCGAACTGAGCCCATAGGAACGCTGCGATCAATTCCCCCGGCAGGAAGGACGAACCCACCTCCTGCCATGTGTATTTGTCGACTTCTCCTCGGAAGAATCGGCTTCGGTCCGTTCCCTTTTCACGAATGATCTCTGCCCGTTGAATATGCGCAGGATCGTTGACGAGCAACGCACCACCTTCGCCGGATATCACATTTTTTGTTTCATGGAAACTGAGTGCCCCGAATGTTCCGATGCTGCCCAGCTTTCGGCCCTTGTAGGTGGACTCGATACCTTGTGTCGCGTCTTCCACAACGGCGAGGCCGCGACGCTTCGCGATATCCATGAGAACGTCCATGTCGCACGAAACCCCCGCATAATGCACCGGCACGATTGCCCGGGTGCGCGGCGTGATGGCGTCCTCCACCTTGCGCTCATCCAGATTCAGCGTGTCGTCACGGATGTCGACGAATACAGGGACGCCTCCGCGCAGGACGAATGCGTTAGCCGTCGAGACGAACGTATACGACGGCATGATGATCTCGTCACCCGGCTGAATATCGAGCAGTAAGGCGGCTAGCTCAAGTGCTGCAGTGCATGAGTGGGTCAATAGCGCCTTGCGGGCGCCCGTGCGGGCTTCGAGCCATTCATGGCAGCGCTTGGTGAACGGGCCATCGCCGGCAAGCCGATGCCATTCGTTGGCTTGCGAAATGTATTCCAGTTCCTTGCCCGTCATGAATGGGCGATTGAATTCGATGTTTTCCGAGTTCATGGGCTGGCAGTAAGAGAGAGAGAAAACGCGCGCATCAATCCAGCTCGCAAATGAGATGACAATGCGTGTAGGGAATCCACGACTTGTGACGGACTGTCGCACGAACGCGGCTAAAGGCTTGCTGCGCAATGGCGTTGTACCCTTCGCGAGTTCGCACATTCTGGCCCCGGTCGCTCTTGACGAGCCAGCGTGCGATGGCATTCTGATCGTCGGTAAAGCAGGGGTCCAGCGTCACTACGCGGCCGCCCGGCGCGAGGCGTGCGGAGACCATGCGCAGAACGGCAACGGCATCCTGGTCGTCAAGGTGGTGGAGCAGGCCGATGGCGATGACCCGGTCGAATCGAGGCAAGGCCGCGAGCCTATCCTCGTCCAGCATCGCGCATGTGAACCGCGCGTTGCGGGCGGAGAATCGAGCATTGGCTTGGGCAATATATCGCTCACTGATGTCGAAGCCGTAGTATTCGACGTCCGGCAAATGGGCGAGTATGTCGGCGGGACCGCAACCGATGTCCAGAACACGCATCCCGCTGCTCGCCATCAGATACTCGTTGACATAATGGGCGCGATCCCGTTCCGCTCCCATGAACCGCTGAAAACCGGAGTAGACAGCCGGATGCGACAGAATGCTGCGGATACCGTGAGTGACTTGCGCCATGGCGGCGAATCTCCTGAGGCTTCGGATATATGACGGCGCTGAGGGCGTCAGGAACGGGGGCGCGAAATTGTCGCGTGGCTTGGGTAACGCGCAAGAGTTTGCCAGAAGTCGTCGTCGAAGGCGGACGTTGAAAATGGCAATGGCGGATTGAAAGCGACCTCTCTGTCATGTAGGCGACAGTTCGAATACCCTGCCATGTCGGTGGGAGTCGCCAGCGCGCTCAAAAGTGTCAGGCAACCGGCTCTGAATACCGTATCCATCACGGTATCGACGGTATCCTCCGGATCCGTCGGGATGACCGCTTGCGCAATAGGGCGCCCTGCGTCGACTTCGATGGTCACATCATGTGCGGTCACGCCGATAAACTTGGCGCCCTCCGCGAGTGCCGCCTTGATCGGTGCTGTGCCGATCATGCCCCCGTAGGCAGGCAACAATGAGTAATGCAAGTTAACCAGCTTCCCCGCGAACGCCTCGACGAGCGCCGGGCCGAGAATGCGGTGAACGTTGGTAACGACGATATCGGCGCCCGCGTCGGCCAATGCCGCGCTAACGTTTATCTGCTCTGCTCGGGAGAAATCCATCACCTGCGTGGAGATTCCCTGATCTCGCGCGAACTGATTTGCAAGACATTCGCGGTCTGTCAGCACAATGCAAAGACGCGCGTCCCCAAGCAGGCCCACCGTGATGGCCTGCGCGACGAAACGAAGATTGCCTCCGCCGCCGGAACAAAGGAAAGCGATTTTGCGTGTCATAGCGGGCGACGGAAGACCTGACGAACAATGGTGTACGGGCGCTGCTTCGTTTCCAGGAAGACCTTGGAAAGGTAAATACCAATGACGCCCACGCTTGACATCAGCAATCCGCCGATCAGCCAAATCGATGCCATGACCGATGTCCATCCGGAGGGCGGTCGGTTAAAGAAAAGCCAGTGAACGAGTAGAAAGACGACATAGGCGGCTGCCATCAGCGAGATGGTCACCCCGGTGTAGAAAATGCCGACCAGCGGTGCATTGCTGAACGAAGTGATCGAGTTCACCAGCAACGACACTTTTTTTCGGAAGGTGTACGTCGATGAACTGTTGCTGAGCTTGCCGACCGTGAGTGCGGTTTGCGCAAAACCAGTGATGTGCCAGAGGCCCGCCATGAAAACTTCTCGTTCCCGATGTTGGAGGAGCGCGTCGACATAGCGGCGCGACATCAGGCGAGCCGTGACGAGATTGGCTGGCAGTTGCATATCGCTCAACCAGTTGAAAAGCGACCAGAACCACTGGCCGCTCAGGCGCTCGAACCACCCGCCTTTGTGGAGCGGCCCCACGTATCTGAGGACACGAGGACTCTCTTAAAATAAGGGATAGTCTTGTGCCTATCAGTAAGCCTAGTCATTACGTGGAAAGCATCGAAATTCTGACCGAGCCGGAGCGCCGTCGTCGGCGCACGGCGCAGGAAAAAATCGCCATCGTGCAGGAAACATTGGAGCCGGGAGCGTCGGTGTCGGCCGTTGCACGTCGGCACGGCGTCAATGCCAACCAGGTGTTCGGCTGGCGCAAGCAATACCAGGAAGGCAGTCTGGCGGCGGTGAAGGCGGGTGAAACCGTTGTACCGGCATCTGAGCTAGCCGCCGCCATCAAGGAAATCAAGGAGTTGCAACGGCTACTCGGGAAGAAGACGTTGGAGGTCGAAATCCTGAAAGAAGCCGTGGAATGGGGCCGGTCAAAAAACCTGATTGCGCGCTCGCCCTTGCTGCCGGGGGACGACCGATGAAGACGGTCTGCGAAGTTCTCGGCGTGGCGCGCTCTGCCGTGGCGGTCAAGCGAGCTCGCTCGTCCGACTGGCGCGATGGTCGCCGTGCCCGCGTGACCAACGATGCCGGGCTGGTCGAGGAGATTCAGGCCCATGTGGCGCACCTTCCTACCTATGGCTACCGGCGTGTCTGGGCGCTGCTGCGCCGCAGTCGGGAGCAGAGCGGTGCGCCGTGCATCAACGTCAAGCGCGTGTATCGGGTCATGCGGGAGCATCAGTTGCTGCTGCGCCGCCCCGGCGTGCGGCAAGACAAGCGGCGGCATGACGGTCGCGTTGCCGTGGAGCGCAGCAACACCCGCTGGTGCTCCGATGGCTTCGAGTTCCGGTGCGACGATGGTACGCCGCTGCGCGTGACGTTTGCGTTGGACTGCTGCGACCGCGAGGCGATTAGCTGGGCCGCAACGACCGGCGGGCATAGCGGTGATGTGGTGCGAGACGTGATGCTGGCCGCCGTCGAACAGCGCTTCGGCACCACGCAGGCCGCGCACCCCATCGAATGGCTGACGGACAACGGCTCGGCCTACATCGACTACCGCACGCGCAGCTTCGCTCGCGAACTGGGTCTTGAGCCGCTGACCACGCCGGTCCGTTCGCCGCAGAGCAATGGCATGGCCGAATCGTTCGTGAAGACCATGAAGCACGATTACGTCGCCTATATGGACAAGCCTGACGCACCAACAGCGCTCTCGCGTCTGGCAATCGCGTTTGAACACTACAATGAGCGCCACCCGCACAAAGCCTTGAAATACCGCTCGCCTCGCGAGTTCAGGCGTAATGCGGTGTCATCAACCTAACAGTGTCCGCCTGTCCTGAGTTACAGGGGCAACTCCACTTTGCGTGTGGCCTGCACGCCATATGCGACGTCACTGGAAGCCGCCTCACGCGCCGCCGCAAAATCGGGCAGCCACTCGGGCGATTCTTCGAGGTCACAATCGATAAGAAAGACATCGTCGCCACAGGACTGCGCCAGACCGGTCATCATGGCCTTGTGATGACCGAAGTTACGAGACAAGTCCACCACAACGGCGTGGTCGTCTGCCTGCGCGATATCGAGCACACGCGCCAGGCTGTCGTCGGGCGAGCCGTCGTTGACATAGACGATTTCATAATCGTCTTGCGCGAACGCCCGTGCCGCAGCACTAGCTCGACGATGAAACTCGTCAAGAAAACCGCTCGAACGGTACAGTGTAGTGACAATGGAAAGTTTCACGTTCGCGAGCAGTTCAGATATTGGGCGCTCTGGCGCCCACAGTTGAACAGGAGATCCAGGATCGAGACCTCGTGAATGAAGGGGCCCCACAACTGGGGATATTCTCGGTAGGGGCCATATTGAACCCACTCCACGCCGATGCCGGCCGCCTCAAACGCAGTTTCGTCGAGATAATTGCGTGCCGAGGGTCCGGACACGTAGACATTCGCACCAGCCTGTTGGCACAAGCTGATCAGACGCTCGGTCTTGCCTTGCGTCATTGCGTAATCCCAGGACCAAGTGATTTTCGTATCGATCTCAAGAAACGCGCAGATCGATTCGATCAATTCTCGGTTGAACATCGAGAGATGAGTGTGCTGATTGCCGAGATATCGGGGGGCGAGCCAGTCAGCGATCTCGGTGAATGCCTTAGCGCCCTGATAATTGGCGCAGAGCGTCTTCCAGTGTCGTTGGGCCCATACCGTATCGGTGAACGTCACGTCCCGAATCTGGCGGTGAATCGACGACCCCACAGGAATGGTTAGCCATTGGGCGCCTGAAGGCGTCTTCACCCGATTGCGATTGCGCCAATCGTTTTTCGTGAACTGTACGTCGTCATACAAGATAAATTCATCGACGGCAGCGACGATTTCAAAGTATCCCTTCCACGGGACATAGTTGGACTGCAGAATGGCAACTTTCTTCAAGGCCTCGCTCCGATCCTCTACGCGGCATGGCTCCGATTTGGCAAACGAATCGACGCAAACCGGAAGTGTAACCGATGGGGCTTCGAACACTGGCGCGAACGCCCGGATTTTTGAGATGTCTCTGGGAAGTCCGCTGCACGGCTCGGGCTCGCGCGTCTGCTGAAGTCGGCTCGAAGCCGTTCGCGGCAAATG
This sequence comes from Pandoraea vervacti, assembly GCF_000934605.2. Classification (NCBI taxonomy): domain Bacteria; kingdom Pseudomonadati; phylum Pseudomonadota; class Betaproteobacteria; order Burkholderiales; family Burkholderiaceae; genus Pandoraea; species Pandoraea vervacti. The sequence continues at coordinate 2,221,816 of NZ_CP010897.2, forward strand.
CGGGGCACGGTCGATTTCAGGCGGTGGTTTCGCGTGCCAAGCTTGGCAAATGAAGCCCCGGGGAGCGTATGCCACCAAGATCGGTTAGACACCGGTCTCAGTGATTTGGCCAATTTCGAACGCCTCAGGTATATTTCAAAAAAAGATAATTGATAGGTCGGGGTGCTGAGTAATCAAACACAATGTTTGCAGCGCGTAAGTTGGCATTTTTTCTGACATCCGCATGTGCGAGCGGTTTCGTGCATGCCCAACCTCTAACTGACGCGGCGATATGCGGTGGCATGACCGCAATCGTAGCGACCTGGACATGCGGCGGGGCTGCGGGAGACGCTCTGTGCACGTTATGGGGCGTCGATGTCGCCGGTTCCGGGCAGTGGACCGATAAGAGCCGTTTCGTCATCGAAGGGCCTGAATCGGTGACCCGGGCGACATATGAAGAAGCATGCAAGGGCAGTCGATGTTCCAGTCCGGAGTACTCGGTTTGCTCGATACCCATCACTCGCTCCGGTCAAACGCCGATTGCTTCGCTTCTACGTCCCGACTCCTAGAACACCGCCATTTCCGCAGTCGGTATGCCATGACGCCGATTAAACCAAAGCGCTCTTGCTAAATAGCAAGAAACACTTCGGATGCATTGCGGGCACGCATGTCCCATGCGTTGTAACGGTCCCAGTACGGCGTCACGTTCGATGATGATTCGCGCGAACCCCTGGCGGGTTCGCGCTCCCTTTCTGCCGCGATGTCCTTGGTCTGCGGGCACGCTTTATGCGTTTCCAATGCGTACCCTCTCGTCACCGGCAACACCCGGCGACCTAAACTCGCCCCCGGGGCAATCGCAAAGTTTGATCTAGGTCTAATTCGTCGTTCGACGCGTGCCGCCAGGCAGGGTGGCGCGGTCCATAATGGATTCGTCATGTTTTCATGACCCTGTCTTCCCGGGGTGATCATGGTGCCCCATGCGTCCCGGTTCAAAGCCCACCTTCCTGAGGTGGGTTTTTTTTGGCCCGGACAGGGCGGTTTGCGCCGTTGGCATGCTGCCGCAATGTCACCGATCGAAGTCGAACGTGCTAGGATTTTTGGCAAGACAGCGCGTTTTTTCGACCTTCGTGACATCGGAGACACCCATGAGCACCTTTCTGCACGGCGGCCTCGGGCTGGGCAGCGACGGCGAGTCCGTACGGTTTAACGTCAATGTTGACGGCAAGGTATGGACTTGCCAGATCGGGCGCGCGTCGCTGAATCGTCTCTCAGGCGTCGACGCAGGCGGGGAAGCCCTTTTCGATCAGTTCGTCGACTTTGAAGATGAAATCGTCGAACTGGCAGGCAAAACCGTCGCCAAGGGGGCGACCACCGAACCGGTCGACGTCACGGCCCCCTGAGGCGGCCGAACGGCGTTCGCGCCGACGCGGCCGAGCGCCGCTTGCACGACGTCGCACCATGCCAATCCACCTGGCCGCCTGGGCGGCGCCTCGCTAACCGGAAACAGGGAGTCTGTCATGAGCTATGCATCGCATGAGCAGGTCTACGACTACCGCGCGGGCTATCGAATTCGCGTACGCGCTTTTCAGAGCGAATACGCCGGACCGTGGGACTATCTGGTGCAGGTGCTCAGGCACGACCAGCCGGAAGGACCGGAGGTGCGCTCGCCGGACGGCCATCGCGACAATCGCCTGGATGCGGAAATGGCCGGACGAAAAGCCGGCGAGCGCATCGTCGACGAATTGCTCGGAGACGGCGACGCCTGACGCCGGGCGGCATTACGAGCGCCGTAACGAACGGCCCATGGCACTGAATGCGGTGCCCGTGGCGGACCTGTGGTCACGCTCGCGCATTCGAGCGCGCAGCCTCGATGCCAACGCCCATGCTTCGGCCGGGCCGATCGGTGGAATGTCCCGACCGTGGCGCCCGTAGCGGGCTGTCTGCGCATCGCTGTCCAATTGGGCAAACGCCACAATCGGTACTAACGCCGCAAGCGCCACACCCCATCGTCGGACACTTCGGCCCGGCCATCCTCCGCAAGCTTCTCCAGATGCGCCCGCAGCGAACGCCGTGCAACGCCATGCCGCACGGCGGGCACGTCGGCATAGACCAACGGCGTTAGCGCTTCGATGCTCGCAGCGCCGATCCGCTCAAGCGCTTGCACAGTGCTCGCTTCGCGTGCCAGCCGATGGGCGATGAGTCGCGCAATGCGCTGCGCCGGGCGATCCATCATGAACCCGTGCCCGGGGGCAAGCCACGCTGGGCCGAGCGTCGCGAGCTTTTCGAGCGATGCCAGATATGTCCCCATGTGACCGTCAGGCGGATTGATGACGACCGTCGAGCCCTGCATGACGTGATCGCCGGTGAACACCAGCTTCACGTCGGCGAGTTCATAGCAAAGATGGTTGGCCGCATGACCCGGTGTATGAATGGCACGCAGGGTTCGCCCGTCGGGCAGCGTGACTTCATCGCCATCCGATAACGTCACATCCGGCAAGAACAGCGTGTCTTGCCCCTCGCGGTGACGCGCTTGCAAACCATAGGACGTTGCATTCGTGCGTTGTTTGAGCAACCGCGCCCCGGGCGAATGGTCGCGGTGGGTATGCGTCACGAAAATCTGTCGGATGGCGCCTGGCGCGGCGCGCAAAATGGCGTCGATATGGATCGGATCGTCAGGCCCCGGATCGATGACGGCCCAGTCGTTGTCGGCGCCCCCACCGACGAGATACGTGTTCGTGCCGGGGCCGGTCATCATGCCCGGATTTGGTGCGGCGATGCGCAGCACACCGGGCATGAGCGTGACCACCTCTCCGGGGACGATCTCGTAGCTCCCCGTGCCCCGCGCCTGCGGATCCGTCAGCGTGAGTTCGGCCCATGCCGGTTCATCCGGCGTGACGGGCCAGCGGCCACGTTTGCCATTCGCGAGACGCGGCTCAATCCGCGGCACTTCACGCAATGCGGCCGCTGTCGATATCGCCCGTTCCGCCGTTGCCATGCCCTCCAGCCATTGCAGCAGCTTGCGCGTGGGGGGCAGCAGGCGCAATTGATCGGCGTGTGCCAGCGCATAGTGCGGACGCATCCAGCGATGCGCGGCCGTCTCTGTCTGATCGACTTCGACATGCTGGCCGTCAGGCAGTATGGTCAGGAAAAAGCGCGTATCGAAGCGTTTGGGCAGGGCCAGCGGCGTGACCCAGTGACTGAGGTAATGCAGATGGCGCGGCGTGAGCCGGATATCCCGCGAGCGGCAAAGCGACGCGATGTCGATCTTGCCGTCGTGCAGCGCTTCGCGCTGCGCCCGGATGTCATTCAGGCGTCTCGCATCCAACGGCGCGCCATCGACGTCTTGCGCGAACAGCACGCCTGTCTCTTCGAAGCACTCGCGTATTGCTGCGACGTAGTAGTCGAGTCCCCCGGCGTCGAGGGCCAGACGTTGGCTCGCGGTGGCCTCATCCAAGCCCTCGCACACGGCATGTCCGAGTCGGTCGGCCGCGTCGAGCACCCCGCCCGGGAAGACGTAAGCGTCCGAGCTGAAGTCGCCGGCGCGCACAGCCCGTCGCAGCAGCAACACTTCCATGCCGCTTGGGCGCTCGCGCAAAACCACGAGACTCGCCGCCATCCGGAGCGACACCGGCGCGCACGGGCGATGCTCAGCCGCGGACGACGACGGCAGCGCAGCAGAGGTATCCGGACGATCTGTCATGACGACGTACGCGCGCAAGTCGCGCGAAATTGGAAAGTCCCTAGTGTGCCATCGGAATGGTAACGCCGCAGGTGGGTGAGCCCCGGGGGGGCGCCGGCTTGAGGGCCGGGTTGAGAGCCGGGTTGAGAGCCGGGTTGGGCGACACCGGGCAGCACGTCAGTCGTTAGCGTACGAATGCGAGGAAATCGGGACGGCGCGGCGAATCGGAGCGGTGCGCGGCCGACACCATCCGACACCTTCCGACGCTATCTGCCCGGCGCTATCAGGCTGCATCATTCGCGGCCTGCGTCGAGACGGTCGCCACGTCGTGAGTCGCGCGGTTGTCGTGCGTCGGCGGCATACGCGCAGCCACCGCTTGCAACCACTGCATCGTCGCTTCCGGCTGCGTTACCGGCAGCATATGGCCGCCATCGACGAGCGCCAGGCGCACACGATGGCTCGCAACAGGCATGCGCTCGCCGTGCTGGCGGTAGTCGAGAATTCGGTCGCCGCGTCCGTAAAGGATATCGACGGGCACCGTCAACGCGGCGTAACGGGCGGCCAGTGCGGTCATGTCGCGTTCTGCCGCGAGGATATCGACGCTGCCCGATTCGAAGTTGCCCGGACGAAAGCCCAGCACACCGCCGCCGCGAATCAGAAAGTCCTTCGGGGCGTCTTCCGGTCCAAAGACATAAGCAAGCGTGGCGCGTCCCGTCATCATGCCGATGGGTACCGCGAGCGTGCGTCCGACCCAGCGGCGCCACCATGCATTGCGTATCGCGAGCCCGCGAAAGGCGGCGGGAACCTCGGACACCGGTTGGGTCAGCGGCGCCATCAACGCGAGCGCCCCAACGCGTTGCGGATGGTTGAGGGCAAGCATCAACGATACGGCGCCGCCCAACGAATGTCCGACGACCAGCGGGCGGTCCAGACCGAGCCTGTCGATGACCTGCGCGACGATGTTCGCCTGCCATGCCAGGGCGGCGTCGCGTCCCCGGGCGCGCGTGGAATACCCGGAACCTGGACGGTCGATCAGCACGACGCGATGCGTGCGAGCCAATGCCGCCAACGGCAAATAGGCGAAGTTGCGCAACTGGCCGCAAAGCCCGTGAATAAAGACAATCGCCGGCCCTTGGCCGAAGTCCACGTAATGCAAGCGTTCGCCGTCGATGTCCAGAAATTGCCCGTCTGGCGGGACGGCGGCTTCGGCCCGTCGGGCAACGCGACGCGTGAAGCGCATCAGCACGGCCGTCACCGCGATCATGGCGATGGCAAGGCATGCGATTACATAGACGATAAACATCAGTGCGCCCCCGGTGTTGCGGCAATGTCGTTAGACACATTCGGTACATTCGCCATGCCCGCGGCGGCCTCTCTCGTCTGTGGCGTCACGCGGCGCGTCGCCCGTCGCTCGAAACGCATCACGCCGTCGTCGACACTCCCCCAGCGCATCAGGCGCCAGTCGCGCAGATAGCTTTGATAGAAGACCCATGGCTTGCGTGCGCCCTGTTTGGGAAGCGCCCCGGCGGCGCGTTGTATGTAGCCGGAGGTGAGGCCAATCGCCGGCAAATCGCCATGCTCGCCCTCGCGCAGTTGCGGGACACATGTGTCGGCGCCGTGGGCGTTCATGTGGTTGATCAAGCGACAGACGTACTGCGCGATCAGTTCGGCCTTCAGGGTCCACGAAGCGTTCGTGTAGCCGAAGATCGACGCCAGATTCGGCACACCGCTGTACATCATGCCTTTGTACGCGACCGTCTGCGCGAGCGACACGGGCTTGCCGTCGACAAGCAGTCGCGCACCCCCCATCAATTGCACGCGTAATCCGGTCGCGGTCACAACGATGTCCGCGTCGAGCGCCTTGCCGTGTCTGAGCGCGATGCCGTGCGGTGTGAACGACGCGATCTCGTCGGTCACGATGCTGGCGCGCCCGCTGCGCAGTGCCTTGAAGATGTCGCCGTTCGGCGCAAGACACAAGCGCTGGTCCCAAGGGTTATAGCGGGGCGTGAGATCGCGCTGCACATCGGCATGGCCCGCGGCCTGGCGCGCGGCACGCCGGATCAGAACACGCCGTATCGCTTGCGGCCATCGCCGCGCCGCGTTGTAAAAACCGAGCGTGATCAGCACGTTTTTTATGCGCACGATGCGATGTGCCATGCCGGCGGGCAGCCAGGCGCGCAGCCGCTCTGCCACGCCGTCGCGCTGCGGCATCGAGAGCAGATAGCTCGGCGAGCGCTGAAGCATGGTGACGTGCGCGGCAGTGGCAGCCAGGCTCGGCACCAGGGTGACGGCGGTGGCGCCGCTGCCGATGATCACGACGCGCTTGTCGCGATAGTCGAGATCCCTGGGCCAGTGCTGAGGGTGGACGACGGTGCCGGCGTATGTCTCTATGCCCGGCCAGGTTGGCGTGTGACCGGCATCGTACGCGTAGTAACCGCTGCACATGAACAGGAACCGGCAGGTCAGCGATAGCGTGTCCTTGCGTCCATCGGCATGCGTGCGCTCGATGTCGAGCGTCCAGCGCGCGATACTGGAATCCCAACGCGCTTCGCTGACCTTGTGTCCGTAACGGATGACGTCCTCGAGTTGTTCGGCGCGAGCCGTCTCCTTCAGATAATCGAGAATCTTGCCGCCGTCGGCGATCGCCTGATCGCTTGCCCACGGGCGGAAGCTGAACCCGAGCGTGAACATGTCCGAGTCCGAGCGCACACCGGGATAGCGGAACAGGTCCCACGTGCCACCGAGCGACTGTCGTGCTTCGAGCATGGCGAAGCGCGTGCCCGGACACTGCTCGCGCAGGTAGTGCGCGGCGGCAATGCCCGACAGTCCTGCGCCGACGATGATGACGTCGAGATCCGTGGGTGAAGATGGCGTCATGGCGATGTCCTTCGGTTGGCGCAGCATCAGTTCGTGGAGTGCGTGGTTGCATCGGCCGCCGCAGCGCTGGCCCGCGAGCGCTTTGCCGACATGGCGGAGCGTCGGTAGAACCACACGACCAACGCCTGATAGCTCGCCCCCAGCACGCGGGCCAGTTTGTCCACGCGGCGCGCGTCTGGCCCGACGAGAACACGCCGCGCATTGCGCTCGACGCCGATGAGGATCTGGCGCGCCGCGGCGTCCGCACTGGTCACATCGATGAGTTGGTTGGCACGGCGCCGGTGGGTCTGCGGGTCGACGCCGGTGAACGCGGCGATGCTGTCGTCGATGCGAGACGCCGTCACGATGTTCGTCGCGACGCCGCCGGGATGTACGCAAGTGCACGACACCGGGGCGCCTGCGAGATCGAGTTCCATGCGCAGCGCTTCGGTGAAGCCGCGCACTGCGAATTTGCTGGCGTTGTACGCCGATTGCGTGGGCATGGCGATGATGCCGAACAGGCTCGACGTGTTGACGATGTGCCCCTCGCCGGAGGCGGTGAGATACGGCAGAAACGCCTGCGTGCCGTGAACGACGCCCCAGAAGTTGATATCCATCAGCCAGACGAAGTCTTCCTGTCGCGCGGTCGCGACCGGTACCGACAGCGAGACCCCGGCATTGTTGAAGACGAGATTGACCTTGCCGTGCGCCGCGACGCTCGCACGCGCCCAGGCAAAGACGGCTTCGCGCTCGGCCACGTCCAGGCGTTGCGACGTGACACGCACCCCCAGCGCGCGACAGGCTGCTGCGGTGGCAGCGACACTGGCCTCGTCGATATCGGACAACGCGAGATGCGTGCCCCGACGCGCCAGTTCGAGCGCCAGCGAGCGACCCATGCCCGATCCTGCCCCGGTAATGGCGGCGACCTTGTCGGTGAATGTCTTCATTACGCTGTCTCCCTGACGGCAGCATCGATGGCGTCGCGCGCGCCCGGCGAGTGCGCTCGGGGTGCGCTTATATTGGTCATACATCGCTCATACATCGCTCGTGAATCGCTGGATACGTTTCGCTTACTGAATCTGGTGTTGAGTGTCACCACTTTAGTTTTTGGCCTCGTTGATGTCAAATAGCGAAATGGAACAGGGACTCGAATCGACGGACATGACGACGAGCGTTGCGGGGGCTGAAGCGGCTGAAGGTGCTGAAGGGGCAGAGCGCCATCAGAGCGATCCCCCGGCGCGCGGGCGGCGCTATGGCGGCTTGGGGCAGGCGCAGCGCGAGCAGGCGCGCCGCGCGGCGCTGATCGGCGCGGCCACGGAAGTGTTCGGCACGCTCGGCTTTCGCCGGGCGACTGTGCGAGCGGTGTGCGGCCTGGCCAGACTCAACGATCGGTACTTCTATGCGGCGTTCGACAATATGGAGGATCTGCTGCGGGCGACATACGCGCATCATGCGCAAGCGTTGCTCGCGCAGTTGCAGGCCGCCATTGCCGCGAGCGAGCCGACGCTCGACGCCCGCCTGGACGCGGGGCTGAATGCCTTCTTCGCGTTCTTGCGCAATCCTCACGCGGCGCGGGTGTTACTGCTCGAAGTGATGGGCGTAAGTCCGCAGATGGATCAGACGTACCAGCGCTACATCTTCGAGTTCGCGAAGCTCATTCTTGCCATGACGCCGGTCGCGCAGAGGTCCGCGCCGCTCGACGACGAGGCGCAGGCGCAGGCCCGCATCGTCGGTCTGGCGCTTGTCGGCGCCATGACGAACGCGGGCACGGCGTGGGTGCTCACGGGCTATCAGGACACACAGGCGCGCATGGTGGCGAGTTGCCGTCGCGTGCTCGGCGGTGCGTTGGCCTGATACGCTGACATGCCGCGCTGACATGCCGCGCCGCGCATATGGTGCATATCGCGCATAACGTGCATATCGTGCAAATGGCAGTTTGAGCGCCTCGCCCGGGGAAGTGCCGCATCGTCGCGCAGGCTCGCTACAATACGTCCTTCGCGTACGACACCTCATGCGGCGAACCCCCCCACAGGTTTGCGATGCCTGTCGTCCTCACTCATTTCTCACTCTCCAAAGGTCGAAAATGACCACTATCGGAACCCCGCTGTCGCCGAATGCGACGAAGGTCATGCTGTTGGGCGCAGGCGAGCTCGGTCGCGAAGTGCTGATCGCGTTGCAGCGTCTTGGTGTCGAGACGATTGCCGTCGATCGCTACGAAAATGCGCCGGGCCAGCAGGTTGCGCACCATGCGCGCACGATTGCGATGACGGACGCCGAACAACTCAAGGCGCTGATCGAAGCCGAGAAGCCGGATCTCGTCGTGCCCGAGATCGAGGCGATTGCCACCCCCATGCTCGAAGCGCTGGAAGCCGATGGCGTGGTGCGCGTGATCCCGACGGCGCGCGCCGCGCGCCTGACGATGGACCGCGAAGGTATCCGCCGTCTGGCCGCCGAGACGCTGGGTCTGCCGACGAGCCCGTACCAGTTCTGCGATTCGCTCGAACAATTGCAAGCGGCCATCGACGGCGGCATCGGTTATCCGTGCATCGTCAAGCCTGTCATGAGCAGTTCGGGCAAAGGGCAGAGCAAGATCGACAGCGCAGCCGACGTAAAGGCCGCATGGGACTACGCGATGGCGGGCGGTCGCGTGAGCCACGGCCGCATCATCGTCGAAGGCTTCATCGACTTCGATTACGAGATCACATTGCTGACCGTGCGTGCGCGGGGTGCGGATGCGCAAGTCGAAACGCACTTCTGCGCGCCGATCGGACACAAGCAGGTCAGCGGCGACTACGTGGAGAGCTGGCAGCCGCATCCGATGTCATCGGTTGCGCTTGAGCGCGCCCGTGTGATCGCGCGCGAGGTGACGAACAATCTCGGCGGGCAGGGCATTTTCGGTGTCGAACTGTTCGTGAAGGGCGACGATGTGTGGTTCAGCGAAGTCAGTCCGCGTCCGCACGACACGGGCATGGTGACGATGATCACGCAGTGGCAAAACGAGTTCGAGCTTCACGCGCGTGCGATTCTTGGCCTGCCAGTGAACACCACGCTGAAGACGCCGGGTGCGAGTGCCGTCATCTATGGCGGTGTGGATGCGCAGGGTATTGTCTTTGATGGCGTCGATCAGGCGCTGCAAGTGCCGCAGACCGACATTCGCCTGTTCGGCAAACCGGAGAGTTTCGTGAAGCGTCGGATGGGCGTGGCGCTGGCTTACGATGAGAACCTCGACGTTGCCCGACGCAACGCGGTGGAAGCGGCAAGCCGTGTGAAGCCGCGCGCGGTTTGACGATGCTGGGCATCTTGCGCTGGATGCGTTAAAAGCGTTAAAAGCGTTGAATGCGTTGAACGCGTTAAGCGCGCCGGGGCATTGGACGGTAATTAGCAGGGAACAAGCGCGCAGCAAGCGGGCGTCGTAGGCTTCGGCTTGCGACGCCCGTTTGCGTTTCGCAACGAGTCGCATGACGCCGCTATCGCACAGGAAACGAAAAAACCCCGCCTGAGCGGGGTTTTCAGTTCGGGCAGTGGCTAGGGTAAGCGCACCGCCCGAGGCGCGTCGATCGCGTTAGCGATCGCTCAGCGAAGCATCAGACCTTAGATGGGCTGGATGTTGCTGGCTTGACGGCCCTTCGGTCCCATCTTCACTTCGAAGCTGACCTTCTGGTTTTCTTGCAGGGACTTGAAGCCCTTTGCCTGGATTTCCGAGAAGTGAGCGAAGAGATCTTCACCACCTTCGTCCGGCGTAATAAAACCAAAACCCTTGGCGTCGTTGAACCACTTGACGGTACCAGTTGCCATTTCTTAAATCCTTAAAGTTTTCAAATGAGCGAGCGAGATGCTCAGCGAGCGCATGACATTAAAGCTGATCAGGTACAACCGAGTTGACGCAGAGGGCGACATTAGATGACACAAGACTCGCCATACAACGTTCATGCACCCGTTTTTTTACGGGAAAGGTGGGAAGGTGTCAAGCAGGGAAACTGTGGGATTGTTGATCCACGCCAGTTTCCAGCCATTTTTCGCTGCGATGCGACATGCATTCGGCATGACCGGACGGCCGGTCGAATCGCTTTCGCAACGTCGCGCGGCGCGGCAGCGCTCTGCGCTGCCGCCATAGCGCAGCACGCGTCGGACACCGGCAGAATTTCACCTCCCCATTTCCCGTTTGCCGGGAAGTCTTCTCAGTGAAGTGAGACAGGCAGGGCGCTAGCCACATGCCCATCACGAAGCAAAAATATTTTCGCGCGACAGCACGCTTGCATCACATCATGTGGCGCAGGCACAACGTACGTGCCGTCACGCCATGGTTTCACCGGGGTGTCACCGCACTATGCGCGTTTGCCAGACTTCCGATGCTTGATTGCGTAGGTGGCGTGCTTGCGATCGGCAACGCGATGCGTACCTGATGTTTTTGAGAGGTGTGTCTTTTTCGGTGAAGCGGACTTCGCGCTGTGGCGATGCAACGTTTTCGATGCGGCGCTGCGTTTCGCCTTGGACGCATGCGGCGTCATATGCGCTTTCGCATGTGACGCGTGGCGCACTTGGGGATGGGGTGCCGAGCGATGTGCGGACTTCGCTCGTGCTGCATGTGACGCATGCGATGTGTGGGACGACCCATGCGACGTCTTCGATGTCGTCGCGGCGTATGCCGATGGCGCGACCATGGCGGCGAGCGCCAGTGAAAACGTCGTAAGGACAACGTACGCATTGCGCAGGGTGCGTGAGTAGAACTTGGACAACCGTGTCTCCATGGAATTGAAAGCGCCCGGCAAGCGTCAGATCGAGTCAAAGGCTGACAAAAGGCGGCCGCCGGACGGCATGCCCTGTTTGCCACCGCTCAAGGGGAATCAATGGCCCTGACGGCCGTCATGTCCCTCCTGCCGGTGATCGGGCGGGCGCGATTGTAGGGCCGCAAAAATGCCTTGTCGAGACGAACGATGGCCGACCGACCGCCCAAGTGCCGTCACGCACCCAAATGGACGAGTTTTGTGCGTTGCGGCATCGCCTTCTTTTTGTCTAGGTACTTTCCCTAGCGGTACGCAAAGCACGCGTCGCTACACGATTTCGCGGTAGCAAAAATGATTCTCATCACCCTTAAATTTGACGCACGCGTGCCGTTAACGGCCTCATGGTTGGCTCACGGCGGCATTGCAACAAGCCCCGTCGTGACGTCATCATGGTGAGGCAAACACGCTAGGCGGCCGCGCAGTGCCGCGTGTCTTTCGAGACCTTACGTGGCATCCAATCAGGCACCGACGCTCGACACTCTGCAATCGCTGCTGGCGACCGTGCAGCGCAATGAGCGCTCGCTAAAACGTTTTCAGGACATCGAACTGGCGCTCATGGGCGCGCCGGATTTCGGGCAATTCCTGGAGGTGGTGCTCAATCGCCTTCGCCATGATTTCGATTTGTCGGGGGTGCGTCTGATGCTCGCCGAGGTCGACGACACGCTGCGCGACCTCATCGACACCGCCGAAGGCATTCGTGCGCTCGATGCCGGCCTGTGCATCGCGCAGGACGCCGGCACCTTCGCCGCAGTGTGCGGCAATGGCCAACTCTGGATCGGCGCGCCGCGCGAGCGTCACGCGCCGTTGTTCGGCGAGCGCGCACCGGCGAGCGCCGTTGTCATGCCGTTGGCCCGCAACGGGCGGTATATCGGCGTGATTGCATTGGGCAGTCGAGATGCACGGCGCTTCGCGCCCGAGATGGCGACCGACTTTCTCGAGCGCTTCGGTGCGGTTGTCGCGGTGTGCCTCGAGAACATGTGGAATCGCGAACGTCTCAAGCGCATCGGACTGACCGACCCGTTGACAGGTTTGTCCAACCGCCGCTATTTCGATCAGCGTCTGCGCGAAGAAGTCGTTCGTGGGGCCCGTTACGGCGCGCCGCTCGCGTGCCTGCTCATCGACATCGACCATTTCAAGCGGGTCAACGACAGTCATGGTCACGCCACTGGCGACCGCGCATTGCGCGCGGCCAGCGCGTGCATGCGCGCGCAGTTGCGCGTCACGGACACCCTCGCGCGTTACGGCGGGGAAGAGTTTGCGGCGCTGCTCGTGCAAACGGAGCAGAACTGGGCGGGGACGGTAGCGGAACGGGTGCGTCGCGCGGTGTCGCGGCTGGAAGTCCCCGACGACGACGGCACGCTCGTGCCGCTCACCATCTCCATCGGTCTGGTCAGCGTCGATCCGCGAGATGTCGCCGATCCGGAAACCTTGCCGATGCGCATGCTCGGCGCCGCCGATGCCGCGCTATACGCCGCGAAGCGCTCTGGGCGCGATCGTGTGGTCGTCGCCCCTGCGGTGAGCCTTCGCTAGTCGATCGACCCTGGTGAGGGAGTGCTGGAATCCTTCGGCGTGGAGCGCGGCCGACCTGCGTCGCGCACGCACGCCAGCGATCACCGCACGCTAAACCAACCGATTAGCAGCGACACCGTCACGACCGATAGCACCGTGGAAATCAGAATCGCGCGCGAGGCGACGGCGGCTTCGCGTCCGTAGAGTTGCGCAAGCATGAACGGTCCCGTGCCGATGGGCAGTGCCGAGAGCAGCAGTGCGCTATGCGCCCAAATGGCGGGCAGATCGAACACGCGAAACGCGAGAAATGCGGTGATCGCCGGTTGGAAAACCAGTTTCAAGCCGACCAGACGCCCGACCGCTCGCGCAATGCGTGGTTCCTTCGCTGCGCCGGCGCTCTGTGCGAGGAACATGCCGATCGCCACCAGCGCGCAGGGGCTTGCGGCGCCGCCGAGCAGTGTCGTGAAATGGAGCACCGGCGCAGGCAGTGCGATACCCGCTGCCGCGAAGGCCATGCCGATGAACGGGGAGACGACCAGCGGATTCCGAATGAGGGCGCGGGCAACGAATCGGGTGGTGCGTCGCCAGTCGGGCACGGGCTGCAGATCCGTTTCGATGATCGCGATGGAGATGGCGAAGAGCACTGTGGCCGTGAGCAGCATGGCGACGACCACGGCCGGCACGCTCGCCGGGCCGAACGCCACGAGGCAAAGCGGCAAGCCCATGAAGCCCGCGTTGGGGTAGGCGGCGCCCATGCCTTCGATGCTCGCGTCGGTGAGCCGTCCGCGCACGGCCCGGTCGAGCGCAAACGACAGCGCGAACGTCGCCGCCATGCCGCCGCCGAATGCCCCCAGAAATCCGGGATTGACCAGTTCTGCCCACGTGATTTGCGCCATCGACTGGAACAGCACGGCGGGCAGTGCGAGGTAGACGACAAATCGATTCAGGGCGTCGAGGGCGCTATTGCCGAGCCACGACCGGCGTGCGCAGAGATAGCCGAGGAAGATCAGCCCGAACACGGGGAAGGCGGCGGAGATGACGGCTTGCATGAGTCGGCAATTCACTCCGGTTGCGCCAGACGAGCCAGCCATTCGCGGCGTGCGTTGCCGCCGTCGGTCTCGGTATGTTCACGCGCAGCGCGTTCCGCGCCATCGGCATCGCCCGCCGCGATGCGCGCCACGATTTCGCCATGCTCGTGCCAGACGACCTCTTGCATCGGTAGCGTTCCGAGCGTGGCGGCCATCGCGCGCATGATATGCGGCCACTGTGGCGCGACGGTCTGCCCGATCAGCGGGTTGCCCGACGCGTCGTGCAACGCCGTGTGAAACGCGACTTCCACACGCACCTGTTTCGCCACTGGCGTGCCGCGCGCCATGGCCATGCCGGCAGCGACTGCGTCTTGCAGACGCTCAAGTGCGTCTTGGGGAAGAGAGCCCTGCGCCCGGCGCATGGCTGCGAGTCGCGCGGCCAAACCGTCAAGCGCGGTGCGCACCTGATAAAGCTGGCGCAGATGGTCCGCATCGATGGGCGCGACCTCGAGTCCCTGACGTCCGCTCTCGCAAACGAGTCCGTCTCGCTTGAGCAATTGCAATGCATGGCTCACAGGCTGACGCGACACGCCCAGCGAATCGGCCAGTTCGGCCTGACGAATACGCTCGCCCGGCGCCAGCGTGAGGTCGGCGATCGCGTCGCGCAAACGCGAGTACACCTGCTCGATGAGCACCGGTGAACTGGCCAGCGCAGAGAGCGGGGCGAGTGGCGCGTCGGATTCGGCGGGGGACGACATGGGCAAAGAGGGGCTCCCGGCATTTCCCGAGGACGTGATATCTGGAATTCCGAATTCTACGCTGGGACGCACCTTCCGGCGCAAGTTTTTTCGCGCATTCGACGGCAAGGGATGAGGAGATGGAAAGCCGACAAGAAAACGGCAAGAAAGGGCAAAAAACGGGAAGGGCGGAAAACGGGCGATGGCGAAAGTCGGCCGGCCCGCAAGGCGCTCACTCGCTGGCGTCCAGCGCTGGCGGCGACATCGAGGTGCTGGTCGAAGCGGATGAGGTGGAGGCACGCGCAGGCGTCTGAAGCAGGGCTTGCATCGTGGTGCGCGTGCGTTGAAGTCGCCGGGCGAGCGCCCAGGCTTCGGCTTCCGTTTCGAAAAGGCCCACGATCAGGTGAGGCTCGGCGGCGAAACCGTCGGAGAAGAGACCGATATTCTTGGCGATCATCTCGCTGGCTCGCTCCACGGAAACCGTGTACTGACGCGGCGAACGGTACTGATTGACGACGACGGCGAAGGCGCGGGAGAACGCGTCGGACATGCGCAGACCTCCTCTGAATGCGTGGCGCGCAACCCCAGCCAATCGTGCTGCGGAGACACGCGTATGCGTTGCACTTCCGGAGATTGTAGGCGATGGGGCGGTGCCCGTCGCCACAAAACGGGAAAACGGGGCAAGACGTGCGAGAGGCGTCGCCCACCGATGACGACCTGTGGCCGGAGGGGCATCTTGCCGCGTGGGCCGCCAGCCACATAAAAAAAGCCGCCGAGCGGGTCGGCGGCGCAACAGAGAGGGTGACAGCGCAACCGAAGTTGCCGTAAGCCAGCTTACGTCGCAGCCGTGACAGCGCCATGACTATCGGGCGCGGTTGACCGGGACGAATGCGTCATACCCGGCATGCCCATCCTGTCGCATGCCGCAATGACCGGGGAATTCGGACGAAAAGCCTCTCGCCGCGCGGAGTGCGCGCCAAAGCCCTTGCGTCGGTTCACGTTGCCTGAGGCGTGCCGGCTACACGAGCACGGGCAGCGCCTCCACCACAAGGAATGCGACGAGCGCACCGACGACCGCGCCGACGGCACGCAGGCTGTAACGCGTGGTCCGGGTCGCGACGGGGATGCCGCCAACGAGCAGAGCGCCCGCCACCGCCATCGGCAGGAACAAGGTCAGGTCGTAGAGATTGAAGTGGAATGCGGGCATCGTTCTTGTCTCCTCTCCTAAGTGCTTTTCCACTATAGGACGGTGTCGAAGGATGCCCAAATTTGGTGCGTCGCAGCATGTTGCGGCCATGGGAAATGGCGATGCGACCGGCGCTACCGGGGTATGTCGTGCCCCCGGGGACAGGCTTGCCAGGTTGCCGGATGGCTGGTCAGTCTTCCTGACGCACGGCATGCATCTTGCGACGCGCGTTCCACATCGCCATGTCCTTGCGGGTGCGCGCTCGCTCACTCACGCTGATGCCGGCAGGTTGTGCGGTGGACTTCGAGATGGCGACATCATTCGCTTCGCTGCGCGCCTGCACCATCATCACGAGCGTAAAAAGCGAGGCGGCAAGCGCCAACAGGATCAGCTTCATAGGGCCCCCGGTCAATCTCTGGCGAATCTGGTCGTTATGGTGCGTCGTCGCATCGTGCATCCGCTGGCTCGCCCGACGAGCGGGCCGCGCGGTCGATGCCGGCGCGACGCTTCTGTTATGCATGCTGAGGGACTTCGTTGCCGCAACTGCCTGACGGACTGGGGCTCCGGGTGTCTCGCAATGCCGTTGTTTACGTCGTCGGCATCTTAGCGTGTCAATGTGACAACTTTCCGGGGTTTCCCAAAACTTCATGGTGCGACGCAGTGCAACACGCTGATGCGTGTTCTCTAACGTATAGCGACGCGCGCAGCGAAAAGTTTAGAAATCGTGACAATTTTTTAGTGACATGAGCCGCAAGCCAGATGCGGCGAGGCTTCCGGCCCATGTCAGACCCGTCACAACAGCGACAACCACAGCGAGGGCGATGGGGACGACGACGGCGACGACTGCCGCAACGTCGGCAATCGACCTTACGGCTGTCCGGAAACGCCGTCGTTCGACGTGCGGCGCGGCGCGTGTTCGGGCAAGACCATCGCCGCGAGCGAGGCGAGCGCCGCGCCGGCCTGCGCCAGCTCATGCATGACGTCGGGAGACGTGCCGAGCGACACCGCCAGTCCCGTCAGACCGGCCCAGGTCGACGGCTCCAGCAGCCGGGACAAGAGGAAGTTCATGCGCGATCCTCCACGGGCGAATCGTCGAGCGACGTCTTTCCGCCGAAGTAGAACGGCGACATATCGATGTGGGAGACCGTCACCCGATGCCCCAATCCCTCGTGCGCCGCGTTGGCGAGTACGCCGTTGTCCTGATCGATCGTCCAGGTGAACAGCCCGCCGAGTCCGTTGCGTTTGACGTAGTCGCCCTTGGCGCGCACCGTGCGTGGCGTGTCGAGCGACATGAACAGGCCGGTCGATGGGTGGAAAAGGAAGTCCGCGTCAGCCACCGGATCGGTGTAGAGCACAAAGCCGTTGCGTGTCGTTCCGTTTTCCAAATCGAGGTAATTGCGCAGCAGGTCGTAATACTCGGTCGTGCCCGACTCGAACGTGCCGGCGCTCACGCCGGTGCCCGGCGAGTATGTGCCCGAGAGTCCGCTCACCTGAGTGATTTGCGCGTCAAGGGCGTTGCGCGAGTAGGCCGCATAACCGATGTGCACCTTGGCGAGCGGCACGCCCGCCTGACGCAGCCATGTCACGGCGCGGTCGATCGAAAAGCCGCCGGCGTCGGCCGGATTCGTGTCGTGCAGATTGGTGTGATGGGCGAGGGCAGGCGCCCATGGCGTGCCGAAGAAGTCGTACGTCATCAGGTTGATGCGCGAGATGCCCGCCGCGATCAGCCCGGGCAGGTTGGCCTTGCGCATGTCGGCCACACTGGCCGAGGCGGCAATCGAGATCTCGACGTCCTGACGTCCGGCAGCGATCAATGCGGTCTTCAGGTCGCTCACAAGCGCGGCGTAGTTCGGGCCGTCGGCGTCGTCGTAAAGGTTGCCGTCGTCGCCGGGAGAGCCGGGATATTCCCAGTCGAGATTGATCTCCGAGAACATCGGAAAGCGCTTGAGCAGATCGACGACGCTCGCACAGAACGTCTTGCGTCGCGCGCGACTCGCCGCCAAGGCATGAAACGCCTGGCTCATTGTCCAGCCGCCAATGGCGAGGGCCAGCTTCAGCGCGGGGTTCCTGGCGTGAAGCAGACGCAAGCCGCCCAGCACCCCCTGCGCGCGCGATTGCTGGAACATCGGGATCACATCGTTGCTGACCCAGCCGGCAAAGCCGCAGTTGCGATACGCGAGCACGTCGCCCCAACTGTCGACAAACGTTGCCTGATCGGGTTTGCGGGAAAAGTCCGTGGCCGCGCGCGCAATCGTCTGCGCCTTCTCGCCGCGATCGCCGACGATGCCGGCGAAGCCGACGACCAGCCGGTCGTAGGCGAACGGATCGAGCAACATCAGATCGACGCCGCGCCCGGCGGCCTCGTTGCTGAAGTCGCCGTCGAGCCGCCCGTCGTATTGCGACCAGTCGGTGTAGTAGCCGGAGAGCTCGAAGGCGTTTCTGGCGTAGCGGTTGTAGACGCGGCGCGCCACACGCGCCGACGTGTATGACAACTGCGTCGTGCTGGTGGCCGGGTCGAAGCCGTTCTGAGCGTAGGTCGTTTCGGTCGCGCCCTCGTGCGGATCGGTCGGGAACAGCAGTTGGCTCGGTGAGGCATCCAGAGGAAGTGGGGTTGCGTCGAGCGCACGCGACGCGTTGGCATTGGCGTTGGCGGACGGTTGGGGGGATGTTGCCGGTTGGCCCGGTTTGCCCGGTTTGCCCGATTGGCCGGGTTGGGATGGCTTGGATGATTCGAACGATTCAGACATGCGACAAACTCCTGAAAGTGAATGGACGATTGCCGTCGCCGGGCGGCGCTTGCCGCGTTGGCATCGGCACGATCAGCGTCGCGCTCGCTTATCGGCGTCGCCAGCGCAAACGCCGTGTCAGGCATGTCAGGTGTCCAAGACGATGCAGCGCATTCAAGAGCGCTGCTGCAAACCCCGTTCGGCCGCGCCCGGACGCAGGAGGCGAAGTATCGGAGGGGGTGCCCGCAGTCCGCGTCGACGAAGCGTTCCCCGGCTCGTGCCAGGGTTCGAATCGATAGCCAATGCGTGGCACGGTCACGATGTGGCCATGCAGGCCCAGCGGAATGAGCCTGCGCCGCAGACGCGAGACGACCTGCATCAGATTGGTGTCGTCCTGATCGGGGCGTTCCGGCCAAAGCGTGGCGATCAACGTACGTTTGTCATGCGCAACATCCGGCGGTGATCGCAGCGCGCACAGCAAGCGGTACTCGATTTGCGGAATTCGCACGGTGACACCCTGACGACGCACTTCGCCGTGTCCGTCACGCGCGACGCCGTGCAGGAGCGCGGACGCGGGCGACGTGTGGGCGGTTGCGTCCCCGATCGACAGTGCCGCCGTGCCGGCATCGACATGCGGGTAAGGGGGCGTTGCCGGTGTCATGACGTCGGCATCTCCGGGTTCGTCCGGTTTATCCGGTTCGGCCTGCCGCGAATCGCACGCCGCTGAAGCCGCTGAGGTTGCTGAGGTTGCTGAGGTCGCGAAAGCCAATGAAGCGACCGGCATATCGAAGCGATATCCCACGCGAGCGACGGTCACGATCGCGCGGTGCAGGCCGAGTGGCGCGAGCGAGCGTCGCAGGCGCGAGACAAGCTGTACGAGGGCGGCGTCTTCCATCCATTGCGCGCGCTGTCCCCACAGGGCTTCCATCAGGGCGGGCTTGTCGAAGACCTTGCCCGGACGTGCGGCAAGGCGCACCAGCAAACGCTTTTCCTGCTCCGACAGGCGAGCGGAAATGCCGTGGTGCTGCACGAGATTGGTGACATCGTCGAGGTCGAACGGTGGGGTCGACATGGGGCGCTCCGGGTAACGAGGAAGGGACGCCAACCGTAGCGACGCCGGTTCGCCTGTCACAAGACATCAAACCGCAGAAAGCGCGACATAGGTTCCCGGCCCCGGGGTACGCACGACATGCGCGCTGCGCTCGCCTGGTACCTGACCAATGTCACTCGTCGCATCGCAAGGTAAGATAACGGCCATATCTCGCAAGAGGCGCCGCCCGCCACGCTGTCATGCCGCTAAGTCCTTCCGGCATCGGCGCCGGTCGCGGCCCCTGCCGACGTCAGTGGTTCATTGATTGACCGACTTCTCGCACTCACCCGGATTTCGCCATGCTCGAACTCATTTCCGAACACCGTTGCTTCGGCGGCACGCAGCGCTTTTATCGTCATACGTCTACCGTGATCGGATTGCCGATGCGTTTTTCCGTCTTCATCCCGCCGCAAGCGCGCGACGGTCGCGTCGTGCCCGCGCTGTTCTACCTCGCGGGGCTCACGTCGACGGAAGAGACCTTCATGATCAAGGGGGGCGCACAGTGGCTCGCCGCAGAACACGGCGTGGCGCTGATTACCCCCGACACCAGCCCGCGCGGGGCGGGCGTGCCCGGCGAGACCGATGCATGGGATTTCGGTGTGGGGGCGGGCTTCTATCTCGACGCCACGCAGGCGCCCTGGTCGACGCATTACCGCATGTACAGCTACGTCGTCGATGAGCTATACGGACTGGTGACGCAGTCGCTGCCGATCGATGCCGGGCGTATCGGCATCTTCGGTCACTCGATGGGCGGTCACGGCGCGCTGACGCTTGCGCTGCGCAATCCCGGCAAATTCCGCTCCGTGTCGGCCTTTGCCCCGATTGCGGCGCCGATGCATTGCCCGTGGGGAGAGAAGGCGTTCACGGGGTATCTGGGGACGGATCGCGAGACGTGGCGGCAGTACGATGCGAGCGAGCTGATCGCCGCGGCAGCGCATGCGGTGTTTCCGGGCGGTATTCTGATCGATCAGGGTCTGAACGACCAGTTCCTCGAAGCCCAGCTGCATCCGGACATCTTCGAGCGCGCCTGCCGTGAAGCCGGGCAACCGCTGAACCTGCGCCGCCACGAAGGTTATGACCACGGCTATTACTTCATTCAGACGTTCATGGCAGATCATCTGTCACATCACGCCGAACATCTGCGGGCCTACTGATCGCCCGGTAATCGCTCGTTAAGAACGGGATTCAGAACGGGATTCAGAACGGGGTTCAGGACGGGGATAAGAACGGCCTTGCCAGGCGTATGCCGGGCGCTCCGGGGGGAGCGCGTTGACGTCACACCGCCTGCGCTTCGTAACGGCGCGGCGGCGTGACGATCTCGTCCTGCGCACGGACGATCTCCAGTTCGTAGCGTCCGGCGAGGTGCGTGGCGGCCAGTACGGCATCGACTGCGGCCAGCGTGTGTTCGAACGCCGCACGCACCGTATCGCCCTTGAGTAGTCGTGCGAGAAACACGCCGGAGGTGAGATCGCCGACGCCCACGGGATGCCGCGAGAACGGATACAGCGGGCGTGTGCCGTGCCACGCCTCGTCGTGCGTGACAACGAGCATTTCGAAGTTATCCGAGGGCTTGCCCGCGTACTCCAGATGCTTGACGAGCACCATCTTCGGTCCGCGAGCGAGCAGGGCGCGACAAGCGGCCAGCGCGTCGTCGAACGTGTCGATGGGATGCTGCGAGAGCTTTTCCAGTTCGAGATGGTTCGGTGCAATGATGTCCGCTGCTGCGGGCATATGCTCGACGAGATACTGCTCGATGCCCGGCTTGACCTGGCAACCCTTTTCCGGATGACCCATCACGGGGTCGCAAAGATAAATCGCGGCGGGATTGGCGTATTTCACGCGCTGCACCGCCGCGAGCACGAAACTCGCCTGCTCGGGCGCCCCCAGATACCCCGAGAGCACGGCGTCGCAATTGACCAGTTCGCCGATGTCGGCAATGCCGTCGACCAGCTTCAGAATTTCGTCGCTCGGCAGCGCCTGTCCCGTCCATTTGCCGTACTGCGTGTGATTGGAAAACTGTACGGTGTTGATCGGCCAGACGTTGACGCCGAGACGTCGCATCGGGAACTCGGCGGCGCTGTTGCCGGCGTGGCCGAACACCACGTGGGACTGAATGCTGAGGACGTTTTTCATCATGATGAAGACGGAGGGGCAAATACGGGTAAAAAAACACAACGCCCGCGAGCGGCACGTCCCTGATCCTAAGACAAAGGCGTTTCCGATGCGGGCGTTGACCGCCGGTGGCGCAGGTAACGGCGTATTTTGCCTTGCCGTCCCTACGTAGGGCGCGTACTACCTCACTGACGATCTTACTTTTTCGACGTCACGATGGCGTCGGCCACATTCTTCGGCGCCTCGGCGTAATGCTTGAACTCCATCGTGTATGTGGCGCGCCCCTGCGTGAGCGAGCGCAGCGACGTCGAATAACCGAACATCTCCGAGAGCGGCACTTCGGCGCGAACGATCTTGCCGCCGCCCACGATGTCGTCCATGCCCTGCATGATGCCGCGACGTCCCGAGAGATCGCCCATCACGTTGCCCATGAACTCTTCGGGGGTCTCGACTTCCACGGCCATCATCGGTTCGAGCAGCACGGGGTCGGCCTTGCGCATCGCTTCCTTGAAGGCCATGGAGCCGGCCATGCGGAATGCGTTTTCGTTCGAATCCACGTCGTGGTAGGAGCCGAACGTGAGGGTGACCTTCACGTTGACGACCGGGTATCCGGCGACCACGCCGTTATTGAGCGTTTCGCGAATGCCCTTGTCGACGGCCGGAATGTACTCGCGCGGCACCACGCCACCCTTGATGGCGTCGACGAATTCGTACGGCTTTTCCTTGTCCGGTTCGAGCGTAATGACCACGTCGCCGTACTGGCCGCGTCCGCCCGATTGCTTGACGAACTTGCCTTGCACGTCTTCGACTTTCTTTCGCACCGTTTCGCGGTAGGCGACCTGCGGTTTGCCGACGGTCGCTTCCACGCCGAACTCGCGGCGCATGCGATCGACCAGAATTTCCAGGTGCAGCTCGCCCATGCCGGAGATGATCGTCTGCCCGGACTCTTCGTCGGTCTGCACGCGGAACGACGGATCTTCCTGTGCCAGACGGTTGAGCGCGAGGCCCATCTTTTCCTGGTCGCCCTTGGTCTTCGGCTCGACGGCCTGCGAGATCACCGGCTCCGGGAACTCCATCTTTTCCAGGATGATGACGTGGTTCGGGTCGCACAGCGTGTCGCCCGTCGTCGCTTCCTTCAGGCCCACGGCCGCCGCAATGTCGCCCGCGCGCACTTCCTTGAGTTCCTGACGCGTGTTCGCGTGCATCTGCAAGATGCGCCCCAGACGCTCCTTCTTGCCCTTGAGCGGATTGAGCACCGTGCCGCCCGACTCGATGACGCCGGAATACACACGGAAAAAGATCAACTGGCCGACGAACGGGTCGGTCATGATCTTGAAGGCGAGGGCGGAGAACGGTTCGTCGTCCGACGGATGGCGCTCGATTTCCTTGTCGTCTTCGTCGTGCCCGGCGATCGCGGGTACGTCCACCGGCGAGGGCAGGTACTCGATGACCGCATCGAGCATGGCCTGCACGCCCTTGTTCTTGAAGGCCGTGCCGCACAGCATCGGGACGATCTCGCCCGCGACCGTGCGCTTGCGCAACCCGGCCTTGATTTCCTCCTCGCTCAGCGTGTCGCCGCCGAGATACTTGTCGAGCAGTTCCTCACTGGCCTCGGCGGCGGCCTCGATCATCTTCTCGTGCCATTCCTGCGCCGTGGCCTTGAGGTTGTCCGGAATATCGACGTACTCGAACTTCACGCCTTTCGATTCCTCGTCCCAGACGATGCCCTTCATCTTCACCAGATCGACCACGCCCTGGAAGTTGTCCTCGGCGCCAATGGGAATCTGGATCGGCACGGCATTGCCACGCAGACGCTCGTGAATCTGCTTGTGCACGCGAAAGAAGTCGGCGCCCACGCGGTCCATCTTGTTCACGAACGCGATGCGCGGCACCTTGTACTTGTTGGCCTGACGCCAGACGGTCTCCGATTGCGGCTGTACGCCGCCAACCGAGTCGTAGACCATGCATGCGCCATCGAGCACGCGCATCGAGCGTTCGACTTCGATGGTGAAGTCGACGTGTCCCGGCGTGTCGATGATGTTGATGCGGTGTTCGGGGAAGTTGCCGGCCATGCCGCGCCAGAAGCAGGTCGTCGCTGCGGACGTGATCGTGATGCCGCGCTCCTGTTCCTGCTCCATCCAGTCCATCGTGGCAGCGCCTTCGTGGACTTCGCCCAGCTTGTGGTTGACGCCCGTGTAGAACAGTATCCGCTCGGTCGTCGTTGTCTTGCCAGCGTCGATATGAGCGCTGATGCCGATATTTCGGTAGCGCTCGATGGGGGTCTTTCGGGCCACAGTGCACCTCTTTTCAGACGGTGGGGAAAAAGCATAGGAGCAGCCATCATACTCCAATGTCGGGTGAACGCGCTGAGCGCTACATTGCCCGCAAGGCCAGCAGTCATGGGGGTTTGGAGCGGTTGCTCACATTGCAATCGAGGGCAGCGGGCACGGCTCGCGAATGACGCCCGTTCTCCGATAACAGAGGAAATCGGCTGACGAAAACGCCCTGCCGAACGGGCGGGGCGTGTGAGGGAACGACGAAACATCGGACCGTGCGCAACGGCTGCGCAAGCACCGGAGGCCGAGGCGCCGGGGTGCCGATGTGACGCCGTGTTGCAGTGTCGTCAGGCGACCTGGCGTTGACGTGAAAACGCCAGCACGGCGCCGCGCGGCGCGTTCGCGGCGGCGTCCGGTCCGTCATCGTTCTCGGCGCTTGCCGGATCGCCGCCGGGCAACCGGAAGATCGCTACGGCGTCGCGCAAGTTGCGCGCCTGATCTTCGAGCGAACTGGCGGCCGCCGTTGCCTGTTCGACGAGCGCGGCGTTTTGCTGCGTGACCTGATCCATCTGCATGACGGCCGTGTTGACCTGTTCGATGCCGCCGGACTGTTCGGTCGACGCCGCAGAGATTTCTCCCATGATGTCGGTCACGCGCTGGACGGCCTGCACGATGTCCGTCATGGTGCGGCCGGCGTCACGCACCTGCGACGAGCCGTCCTGCACCTTGTGCACGGAGGTCTCGATAAGCGATTTGATTTCCTTGGCCGCGGCGGCGCTGCGTTGCGCGAGCGTGCGCACTTCGCCGGCGACGACGGCAAAGCCGCGCCCCTGTTCGCCGGCACGCGCGGCTTCCACCGCAGCGTTCAGCGCCAGGATGTTGGTCTGGAAGGCGATACCGTCGATCACGCCGATAATGTCGTTGATCTTCGTCGAGCTGTCGGCGATTTCCTGCATCGAGCGTACGGCGCCATCGACCACACGACCGCCTTGCCCGGCGATCTCCGACGCGTTCGCCGCGAGTTGACTTGCCTGACGGGCATTCTCGGCATTCTGTTTGACGGTCGCCGTCAGTTGCTCCATCGACGACGCGGTTTCTTCGAGCGATGCGGCTTGCTCCTCGGTGCGCGACGACAGATCGGTGTTTCCGGCGAGCAATTCGCCCGAGGCCGACGTAATGGAGGCAGTGCCGCTGCGCACGCGCCGCACAATCTGATCGAGACTTTCGTTCATGTGTTTGAGGGCTGCCATCAATTGCCCCGTTTCGTCGCGGCTCGTCACGTCGATACGGCTTGTGAGATCGCCTTGCGCCACCCGTTGCGCGACTTCTACCGCACGTGCGATCGGGCGTGTGATGCTGCGTGTGACCGACCAGGCCGCGACGATCCCAACGAGCGAAGCCAGTGCGCCCAATACGACGAGCAGCAGCTTGGCGAACGCGATGTCGGCGCTCGTTGCCGCCCCCGTCTCATCGAGAATCTTTTTCTGAAAGGTCACGAGCTCGACGGCCTCGTTCTGCATGGCGTCGAGCGCGGGCAGCGCCTGCTGCTGCACGATGCCGAGCGCGGTCTCGCGCTGATCGGCGTCGAGTTCGGCAACGACCGCGATGCGCGCCTTCTTGAAGGCTTCGTTCTGCTCGCGAATGGCCTTGGTCAGCCGCTTGCCGTTTTCCGTGGTGACGTACTTGTCCAGCAAGGCCTGCGCCTCGCTCATGCGCGCTAGGTTGGCATCGATGCGCTCGTTGTACGTCGTACGCTGGGCGGGATTCGTCGTCGTGAAAAACTCGAGCAGGCGGCGCGCATTGCCACGCACCATGGCGTCGATCGTATGCGCCGCGTCGGCTTTCGCCCACGCGCTGGTGAGCAGTTCTTCGTTGGCGCGCTCGATGGCGACGAAGCGTACCAACGCAACGATCAACATGCTGAGAAGCAGAACAAGTAACGTGCCGAAACCGACGGCCAATCGGGTTCGGATCTTCAGGTCGGCGATGCGCATAGAAATTGACTCCTTATAGGTATTGGATGCCAAGACAACACGGGTCACGTGAAGCTGTCGGCGTTTCGAGGAGTGGTCGCCGGTGCCGCGGCGCGCGTCGATACCAGGGGTAAGGCGTGACGCGACCTTGGCTCACGCGCCGGTCTCGACACGTGTGACATGTCCGGCGACGCGTGACGGGGGGATTCGATGAAGCCAGTCCGTCTGACTTCATATACGACAGGAAATATGGGAACTGAAGCTTTTCCTACATCCGAACGGGGGGAGCGACGACAGAGCGACGACAGAGCGACGACGCAGCGACGGGGCGAAGACGACGTGAAGACGACGTGAAGGCGACGTGCTGGCGACGTTCACGCGACGTTCGGGTGAGATGACCGCCGTCAGAGAACCTGACGGCGAAAATTAGAAGGATCAGACAAAACGAACGGCATAAATGGGTGGCAGATGTGCCGACAGGCTGTGCCATTGCTCGCCGGCGTCATTGCTGACCCACAGCGCGCCGGTCGTCGAGCCCATGGCGAGCGTTCGCCCGGTGGCATCGATGTCCAGTCCGTGCCGGTAAATCAGATCGTAGGACGGGGTTTCCGGCAATCCGTGCGAGAGCGATGTGAACGATTGTCCGCCGTCTCGCGTGCGCGTGACAACCAGTCGTGCGTCGACGGGGATACGACATGCGTCGCGTTGCGCCGGCGCGAACCACGCAACGTCAGGGTCGTGCGGATCGACGACGACGGCGAAGCCGAAGCTCGACGGAGCCGCCTGAATGCGACGCCATGACGCGCCGTAGTCGAGCGTGCGGAAGATGCCGTTGTGATGTTGTGCCCAGAGCGCATTGGGCGCGTCGCGGCACTGCACGAGTCGGTGGACATCCTGCGCATTCGGATCGAGTCGTCGCTCCGGGGGCATGTAATCGGCCTCCATGCCGGAGGCAGCCAGCGCCCACGTGTCGCCACCGTCTCTCGTGCGCCACACGCCCCCGGTCGACACGGCGACGATCACCTGACGACTGTCACGGGGATCGATGCAAATCGAATGAATTCCCGCATGGTCATACCCACCGCCCATCCACTGGGCACGCTCCGGGCGGTTCCATAAACTCTCGACCAAATGCCAGGTGCGGCCATGGTCGCCCGAGCGGAACAGGCCCCCCGGTATGGTGCCCGCCCACAATACGCCGGGAGCATCGGGGCCCGCCGCTTCTAGCGACCAGAGCAGATCGACGCTGGGCGCCTGAGCGTTGGCGCAAGCGCTATCGGGCGGCTCGCCCTGAAGTGATGCCTGCGCCGCCGATGCCGTCTGTGGTGCGAAGGCCGGCGGCGGCAACTCGGTCCACGTGGTGTCGTCGCGCGAACGACACCACAGCTTCACGCCGAAGTGCCCCAGGTTGAGCGCGGCGTAGTCGGTGCCGTCGCGCGGGTCGTGCAGCACCATGCTCACCGGTTCTCCCGGAAAGTCGGAGGTGCTCGACGTCAATCGCCAGACCGCGCCTTCCCGTTCCCATGTGAACAATCCCTTGCGAGTGGCGACCAGTAACGTCGCACCGATGACATGTTCCATGTTGCTCCTCCTTGGCTGGCGCGAGGATCGTCCTGTGACGACGCCTGCGTGGCTCTGGTGTCGCTGGGCAAGTGCCCGAGAATCGCCCAAGAATCGTGTCTGAGTTTGTGCCTGATGTCGTGCCCGCGAGGTGTGTCCGAAATTCGTCGTCGGTTGCCCGCGTGCGTATGCGGGCGACGTGTCGTTGCAGCGTGGCTACCCGCCTGACAGCGCTTGCGCCACGTACACGGCGCTGGCAGCGCCGAGTTCGTCGCGCAGCGTCTGACGATCGCGAATCAGGCGGCCGTCGACAAACACGGCGACGTGCGCGCGCAAGCGGCCCTGATCGTTGAACAGATAGCCACGCAACGCTGGCGCGCGCGATACGCACTGTGCGAGCGCATCGCGCACGTCGCTGCTGTCGACGTGCTGTTCGGCCACGGGCACGTGACGTTGAATTGCCGGTGCGAAAGTGACAGTCGCCATGTCGTTGTCGTCGAGCGCCGTCTGCGGGAATCGTCGGACGGTCCGCATGGGTGAGGCTTTCAGTGTAGACAATGAGGATCATTTGCACATCGGCGACGTAGTCTCGGCCCTCGTGTTGTTGTGCATGCGCCGCGCTATGTATGGCCGGAAATAACGCAGTTAGCGGCCATGCGTTGGATGCAGGGCGCTATTTGGTGTCCTTTGCATGACGCACAACGAGTTTCGATGCGCGTGGAGCGTGATCGTAGGGTGTGGCATCGCATATCGGACACTCCCCAACCCCATTCACCTCGTTATTGGTCACCATTATCAAAGTGCCCGCGAGCGCGGTGCCGCAGGCAAATATCCGAGGAGGGGAGTGATGGCAAGACTCAAAGGCAAGGACATTGGTATGGGGCGGTGGAACGACGCGGCGATCAAGCGCCTGTGGCGTTTGCATAAGGCCGGGGAAGATGCGAACACGTTGGATCCGGCGATCAAGCGTCCGCCGGAACTTGCGAAATGCGAGGGGCACTTTGTGTGGAGCGTGAGGCAGGCCGCATTCGTCGGTCGCCAGGACGATCCGGTGGTGGGCGGCCACCGCCACTACGTGACATGCACCGCGCAGGCAAGGCGTTATGAAAGTGTGGCGCAAGCGAGGGCGGCGGGAGATGCGCTCATCGGGGACGTGTTGATACTGTATGGCTTCGGCGCGAACGCACCGCTGTACATTGTGGGCCGCTGATGGTGCTTGATGGTGCTGATGGATCTCGACGGCGCTGGGCGAAGCTGACGAAGCAAATCCCGGCTTGCCATGGGCAGGCCGGGACATGACCTCAAGCGTAGAGGCGTTGTTACTTGCCCAGTTCGTGGCCGATGACACCGCCCACGACGGCGCCGCCAATGGTGCCGGCGGTGCTGCCGCCAGTCGCTTCGTGACCGATGACGCCGCCCGCTGCTGCGCCACCCAGCGTGCACCCGATGATGGAGGACCCCATCGCGAGTGCCGTGATGACAACGAGAATCGATTTCGCCATTTTCATGATGCGCCTCCTGTAGCCAGTGTCGGCCGCGACTTGCACAGCGACATGAATCCAGCATAGCCCGCGGAGGTTTTGCACACTATCGGCTGCGACTGAAATGCCTGTAGGAATTGGACGACAGGTCAGAGGAGAAGAGGTGAAAGCGAGGATGAGGAAGCACGCGCCACGTGTGACGAACGACAGAGCGCGGTGATGCATTCGCGAAGCGTCAGCAAAAAGCGAAGCGGAAACAAGGCCGACACGACAAGGCCGACACGACAAGGCCGACACGACAAGGCCGACACGACAAGGCCGACACGACAAGGCCGACACGACAAGGCCGACACGAAGCAAAATCGAAGCAAAAACGACAAGGGCCGCACAATGTGCGGCCCTTGCGATACCTCTGGTGGGGCGTGAGTGACTCGAACACTCGACCTACGGATTAAGAGTCCGCTGCTCTACCAACTGAGCTAACGCCCCGGTGTTACCGGGAACAAAAAAGGCTGCATGCGTCGCAGCCTTCTCGTAATGCTTTGGTGGGGCGTGAGTGACTCGAACACTCGACCTACGGATTAAGAGTCCGCTGCTCTACCAACTGAGCTAACGCCCCGATGCTACCGGGAATAAAAAAGGCTGCACGGCATCGCAGCCTTCTTCATCAAATTCGTTTGGTGGGGCGTGAGTGACTCGAACACTCGACCTACGGATTAAGAGTCCGCTGCTCTACCAACTGAGCTAACGCCCCAACGAGACCGAGATAATATCGGCTCTTCCGCATGGGGTCAACCCTTAATGGTGAAAATCCGCAAAAAAGGTCTCAGGCGAGCAGGGGAACCAGTTCGAATGCCAGTACCGCGAGCACCGCGCCCACGACGACGAGCAACGAGCGCCAGCACATTCGGATCGCCCCCTTGCAGGGCATGGCGCCGACGACGATCGCACCGAACACCGCGATCGCAAACATGCTGACGAGCTGGGCATTGGAAAGATGGGGCACGATCATGGTCGGTCTCCCTGTCGCAGAAGCGCAATTCAAAGTGCGCCTCCAGTATAGAAAACCGTCCCCGTGAAGCAAAGCGGCGCGGCAACCGGGGTTTCCCCAGTGACCGCGCCGCATTCCCGCATTTCCCGCCTTCCGAAGTGGCGCCCCGACCGCTGCCGCGCCGTCATCGCGCCGCCGTCGGGTCGCGACAGCGTTTTTACTCCGGCAGATCGAGAATCAGAATGATCGTCCACGCGTCGTCGCCTTCGTGATGATACTGACGCTCCACCACGACGAACGGCTGCTTTTTGTCGCCCTTGCCGAGGAACATCACGTCACCTTCCTGCGGCAGGCATTCGAGCGGCGGCAACCCCAGCGGGGTGTCTTTCGGAACGAGGCGTTCGGCCTTCTTCGCTGCGCGCTCGGTCCACTCGATATCTAGTTGGATGTCACTCACCGGATGATCCTGTCTATGCAAATTGAAACGGCTGCATGGTAGCACGCAGTCTGCGCCGCCAACGTGGACGGCAGCGGAAATGCTCTGCGTCGCGTCTGTCGCGCAGCGGGCGTCGCCGTTCGCGCGCGGGGCCCGAAGCGCGTCATTTCTGACGGTAGGCGCCTGGCAACTGGCTCTGCGTAAGCGCGGCGAAGTAGCGGGTCGGCGGCAGACCGAGCGCTTTCTTGAACATGGTGATGAATGCCGTGACGGATTCGTAGCCAAGATTTTCGGACACTCGCTGCACGGGGGCGCCCCCTGCCAGTTCCCGGACGGCGACGAGCAAGTGCAGTTGCTGTCGCCAACGCCCGAAGGAAAGCCCCGTTTCCCTGACGATCAGGCGTGTCAGCGTGCGCTCGCTCAACGCCAGACGTTGGGCCCATTGCGCAATGGTGCTGCGATCTCCCGGGTTGGCCGACAACGCATCGGCCATCGTCCGAATTTTCGGGTGATCGCTAATGGGCAGATGAAGCCGCTCCATAGGCTGCAACATCAATTCGTCCAGCAAGACGCGCGCTAGGCGGTCGGTATGTCCGCCACGTTCGTAGTCGAGCGGTGCGTCTGCCAGATGCAGGATCATCTCCCGCACCATCGGACTGATGGAGAGCGTGCAACATTGCGGCGGCAGAGCCACGCTGTCCGGCTCGACGAACAGGTAGCACAAACGCGCATTGGCCGTGGCCCGGTTGCTATGCGGCATGCCGCCCGGAATCCAAACGCCGCATTGCGGCGGAACGATCCAGAGGGCGCCGGCTACCGAACAGGTCACAGCGCCATGCAGGGCCAGAATCAATTGCCCTTTGCGGTGACGATGTACCGGAATTTCGGCGTTGTAGTCCTCGATCTGAAAGCGTCGCGCGACGGCGGGCCGATCCGTGGCGTCCGGATCGAGGTCAAAACCGGGGAGGAGGACGCGAGTCATTCGCAATTTGGCCGGATTTAGCGATATGTTGGCATTGTAGCGAAATTCAATGCGCCGGTCGGTCGATACAGTGATCGCATGCCAATCGCTGAAACCCCAAACCTTGCGGCCACCCCCTGCGGTACTCGTCAACGTCCGTGGTGTCGCTTGCCCCGGAAGCGGCAAGCACACGCGCCCGGCGGAAGTTCCGCACCCCACGCCGCGCCCGACCCCGCACCCGACCCCGCACCCAGGTCTGCATCCGGGGCCGCATCCGGGCCTGCACTCGGGCCCGCGTTCCGGTCCGATCTGGAGGCGGCCCTGTTCTCACTCAAATGCTTCGCAGCCGCGATGCTCGGCCTGTATGCGTCGTTGCGAATCGGCCTGACTCGCCCGTTCTGGGTGTTGGGAACGGTCTACCTCGTTTCGCAGCCGCTTTCCGGCGCGACGGTGAGCCGTGGCCTGTTCCGTTTCCTGGGCACGGTCGGCGGCACGGTGGCCACCGTGCTGCTGGTGCCGACGTTTGCCAACGAGCCTTGGGTGCTAAGTGCTGCACTTGCGCTGTGGATGGGCTTCTGCCTGTATCTCGGCGTGCTCGATCGGACGCCGCGCGCTTAAGCCTTTCTGCTGGCGGGATACACCACCAGCCTGATCGGCTTTCCGGGCGTCGCGGCGCCCGGCGAGATCTTTACGGTGGCGAGCACGCGGGTGCAGGAGATTTCGATCGGCATTCTGGCGGCGACGCTGGTTCACAGTCTGGTCTTGCCGCGCAGCGTGTCGCAGCGGGTGCGGATGCGTGTCGCCGCGATGCTCGCCGATACGCAGCGGTGGACGCGCGACCTGCTGGCGGGCGAACGCGATGCCGTGCTGGTCCGGGACCGCGCGCGCGCCGCGATGGATTTGGTGGAACTGCATTACCTGTCCATCCATTTGCCCTTCGACACTGCTCACGGTGTTGCCCAAGTCCAAATCTTGCGGGCCTTGCATGACCGCCTGCTGACGGTGCTCACGTTGTCGAGCGCCGTCGATGATGCGATGGCCGAGTTGCACGCGTGTGCCGAAGGCGTGCCCGCAAACCTGCGCAATGTCCCCGTCGATGTGGTCGATGTGGTCGATGCGGTGGATGCGAACGAGAAGGGTAGGAAGGGCGATGCGGGCAACTGGCGCAGTCTGCTGATCGAAGGCCTCACCGCCGAGCTCGCCGAACTTGAGATCGCGCATCACGATTGCCGCCTGCTGGAACAGCAACTGGCGTCGGCCGACCCACAGTGGGTGCGTCATGTGCCGAAGCGGCTCGCCACGCACACGAACGGCCATGTTCTGCATCGCGACCACTGGGTGGCGGCGCGCAGCGCCCTCGGCGCAACGATCGGCATCTTGCTCGGTTGTGGATTCTGGATTGTCTCGGGCTGGGCCGACGGCGCGACCGCCATGTCCATCGTTGGCACCGCATGCCTGCTGTTCGGCACGGCCGAGGCCCCCGTCGGCAATGTCATGCGCTACCTGATCGGCTCGGGCATCGGCGTCGTCATCGGTCTGGTCTATGGCTTCGTGATTTTCCCGCGCATGGCCGACTTCACTGGCATGGTGGGGGCGCTGGCGCCCACGCTGCTGGTCGCAGGTTCGTTCCTCCCGAGGCCGCCTTTCACCATGGCGGCATTGGGCGTGATCCTGACCTTTCCGATCATCGCGGGCCTCGGCGCAACCAACGCCGCGAATTTTTCCGTTGCCATCAACGGCAGCGTGGCGCTGTTCGTCGGGACCGGCATGGCCATGGTCAGCATGCGGCTGTTCCAGACCCTCGACCCGAACCGCAGCTGCGTCAGGCTGTGCCGGGCGATGCAGCGCGACGTGGTGCGTCGTGTGGCGGGCCGCGACACTGATACCACGCGATGGACGAGTCGGATGCTCGACCGGATCGGGCTGCTCGCCCCGAAGCTGGTCGGCCACGAACACGCGGCGCGCATTCTGCGATCCGCCTTCTGTGACGTACGCGTGGGCAATGTCGCCAGCGAGCTTCGCAAACTCGAACCGACGCTGACCGACCGGGACGCGCGCAATGGCCTGGTCGAACTTCTCGATGCGCTGAGCGCGTATTTCCTCACCCATACCGTGGCCGATGTTTCCCCTCGCCATGCATCCATGTATGAACGCCTTGATCGCCTACGCGCCACCGCAGTGGCAAGCCGCGACCCCGAACGCCGGCGAATGCTCGTTTTGCTCTCCCGCCTCCATCGTGATCTGGTGTCCCGTATGAATGGTTCTGGAGCTTGACGCGATGTCTGGCGAAATTTCCATCGACGGTGTTTTCGTGCCTTCTTTGCTGGCGATATCCGTGCTCGCGCTGGTGTTGAGCGTGCTGGCATCCCGCTGCCTGGCGAGTTTCGGGCTGCATCGCTGGTTCGCGTGGCGCCCGGTCGTCGGCGTCTCCATTTTTGTGATTCTGTTCGGGCTGTTGATCCAGCTCGCGCCCCTGTTCGAGATCTG
The DNA here is from genome assembly GCF_000934605.2 of Pandoraea vervacti. Taxonomy (NCBI): domain Bacteria; kingdom Pseudomonadati; phylum Pseudomonadota; class Betaproteobacteria; order Burkholderiales; family Burkholderiaceae; genus Pandoraea; species Pandoraea vervacti. The sequence continues at coordinate 2,255,667 of NZ_CP010897.2, forward strand.
AAATGAAGCCCCTGTTCCAAAGCGTTGGCCGCTGGGCGGCGACGCTCCTTCTGTTCTCTGTTGCTGTCTACGTGGCACTGTCCCTGTGGCACCGCTATGAAAAAATGCCGTGGACGCGCGATGGCCACGTGCGCGCCGATGTCGTGCGGATATCGCCCGACCTGGGTGGTCTGGTCACACAAGTGCTGGTGCATGACAACGAGCGAGTGAAGGCCGGACAGCTTTTGCTGGTACTGGACCGCCCGCGTCTCGCGGCAGCGCTGGAGAAGGCGGACGCCGCCGTGCAAAGCGCACAAGCGATGCTCGGCCTTGCGCGGCGCGAATTGAAGCGCGACATCGCGCTGGGCGAGCTGGTCGCCGCCGAAGTCCGCGAACAGGACGCGGCCAAGGTCGATACGGCGCTGGCGACCCTGGCGCAGGCAAAGGCCGAGCATCGTGTCGCGTTGCTTAACGTGCAGCGCACGGAGGTCCGGGCGACGACGGATGGCATCGTGACCAATCTGGACCTGCATCCGGGCGATTTCCTCTCGCCGGGAACCCAGGCGATGGCGTTGGTCGATACCGATACGCTGCGTATCGAAGGCTATTTCGAGGAAACCAAGCTCAACTGCATCAGGGAAGGGGACGCCGCGATCATCCGCCTGATGGGGGAGAGCAAGGAGGTCCAGGGCCATGTGCAGAGCATCGCGGCAGGCATTGCGGACGACCAGCGCTCGAACAGTCATAACCTGCTGCCGAGCGTGCAGCCTACGTTTTCCTGGGTGCGGCTCGCGCAACGCATTCCGGTACGCATTAGCATCGACAAAGCGCAGCCGGACACGCGTCTGATCGCCGGTCGCACGGCGACCATCACGCTCGTTCCCCATGCCCATGCCGCAGGAGCCTGCGAATGAGCGAGAAGACGCCATCGTCCCGCGCGCTTGCGCTCATGCTTGTGCTGGCGCTCGCCGGTTGTGTTGCCGGACCGGACTACCGCGTGCCGCAACACGCCGTTGCCCTGTCGCCACAAGCCGAACGTGCCTTCGTGGCCGGCGATGACCTCGCCTATGCCGACGCGTATGTCGACGCCCCTGTGCCGGACACGTGGTGGACGCTATATGACGACGCGCAACTGAACACCTATGTCGCCGAGGCGCTGCGCGCGAACACCGATTTGCGCGTGGCCGACGCCCGCCTTCGGCAAGCCTCGGCCGCCTTGCGCGAAGCGCAGGAAGCCCGCACCATCCAGACGCAGGCACAGGCATCGGCATCCTTTGCCCATGTCGGCGGGTACACGCTGCCGATGTCCAGCACGCCGCAAACGTACGCGCTCGGCATCAACCTGTCCTATGCGCTGGATCTGGCCGGTGGCATCCGTCGAGGCATCGAAGCGGCCAACGCAAACGCCGACGCCGTTGCAGCGGCACGCGATCAGGTGCGCGTGGTCGTCGCGGCTGCCGTCACTCGCGCCTATGTCAACGTGTGCTCCGCGAACCGGACGTTGGCGGCAACCCGCCACGTACTTCATGTGCAGCGCCAAACCCTCGATGCCACGCGAAAATTGAGTACAGGCGGCAAGGGCACGGCATTCGACGTCAGCCGATCCAGCGCTGCCGCCAACGACAGCGAGGCCGCCATCCCCCATCTGCTCGCACAGCGCCAGGCGGCCTTGTTCGCGTTGGCGGCGTTGATGGGCAAGCTGCCCGCCGATTATCCGAAGTCGTTGGAAAATTGCATGCAGCCACCGAGCCTGAAGCAGCCCATTCCCGTCGGCGATGGCTGGCAACTGATCCGGCGGCGACCGGACATTCGCGAAGCCGAGCGACGTCTGGCGGCTGCCACTGCCATGATAGGCGTGGCCACGGCACAACTGTATCCACAAGTCAGCATCGGCGCCTCGGCGGGCTTTGCCGATTCGCTCACGAATCTCTTTTCTGCGGGCAGCTTCGGTGCGACGCTCGGGCCGCTGCTGTCGTGGCACTGGCCCAACCGCATGGCCGCGAAGGCGCGGATAGAGGCCGCCGGCGCGGGGGCCGATGCCGCCTTCGCGGCGTTCGACGGCGCGGTCGTGCAGGCATTGCAGCAGACCGAGACGGCGCTCGGCGCTTATGCGCGGGAAATCGAGCGCGAGCGCAGCCTTGCCAAAGCGCGTGACGATGCGGCTCGCGCCAGCGAACAGGCCAACCATCTGTTCCATTTCGGCAAGATCGGCTTTCTCGACGTGCTGTCCGCCGAAGCGGCGCTGGCGAATGCGGAATCCTCGCTTGCCGCGTCGCGCACGCAATTGCTCGACCGGCAGATCGACTTGTTTCTTGCGCTTGGCGGTGGATGGTCGGGCGTCTGAAATGAAAAAAGCCCGCTCCATAGGGCTGGGAGCGGGCGAAAGTCCCATGCGAACACCGGGCGTGCCGGGTGACGCATGACGACAGGAGACGCGCCTGTGGGAAAGTCGTCGATGCCTGCCGGGCCTTAGGGGAAGTGAGGCGGCGGCAGGAATGACGGCTGGCCCGGGACTTCATGGGTGGGCAAGGGCGCGCGCCTGTCAGTGGGACGTAGGGAGTTCAGGGAACTCAGGGAACGCACGGGACATCGGGGGCATGGAGGCCATGCGGAACCTTCAGTATGCTGGCATGCCCGGCAGTTCAGGGATGCGAATATTTCATCTCGCCTTGCTGTCGAGCGCGCACGAGTTCGTCGTAGACCTGAGCACGCGTCTTTCCCGGCTCGTTGGCGTTGTTCAACGGCTTGAGCGCCGGGTAGTCGTAATCGTTCTGGGGAATGAGGCCCTGAGTCCGCGCTTCGACCAGTTCCTGACGGACTTGCTCACGCGTGAGCGGGGTCGTCTGAGCCACCCAGGCGTACGGTGAGCCATCGGGATAGGCGTCGCTCGAAAGACGTGACGATGCGGACTGAGCTAATGCGGCGCCTGCGCCGGTGGCCATCACGGCCGAGATCAAGGCTGAGGCAATCAACTTGCGATTCATGGCGATAACTCCTGTTCTTCTGTGCTGGGGGGCGCTCGGTGCGCGACCGCTGGAGCCAGTCTATGCCCCGGGCTATCACAGAAAAACGGCAATAAAGCCAATAAATAATTACGTGAATCGCAACAATGCGCCATGTGTTGGCATCCGAGGCGAGCTCGCATGCCAAGTGCGCTGTCGGTGCGCCCGGCACATGAAAAACGCCACCCCGAGGGTGGCGTCGTTCACGTCCGTCCGTACGTCGTGCGGGGTTCAGCGCGTCGCGATGGCCACTGCGGCGCCCGCCATGACGGTGCCGGTTGCACGATTGAGTCGCTTTACTGCGCGTGCCGAACTGAGCAAGCGCCGTGCACGTGCGGCCAGCGCGATGTAGCTCCCGAAGACGATGGCGAGCACCGTCAACGTCACACCCACGACCTCCACGTAACCGAGCGCCGTGACGCGCTCCAGATCGAGCAGGTTAGGCAGCAACGCGAAATAGAACACGACGACCTTTGGGTTACCCATGGTGACGGACAGACCGCCCAGAAACAGGCGCCACGATTTCTCACGCGGCGCGGCCGCCAATGGCTCCGTTGGCGGAATCGCCGGCGCGTTCCACATCTTCCACGCGAGGTAGAGCAGGTACGCCGCGCCTGCGTACTTGATCGCGAGGAACACACCGGAGAACGTATGGGCCAGCGCCGCAACACCGAGCACGGCAAGCGTGAGCCAAACGACGTCCCCGATGGCCACGCCCGCACTGAAGGCGACGGCGCCTTGCGTGCCACGTCCGAGCACGCGCGCCACAATCGCCGCGATGCCCGGGCCCGGCGTGCCGGCCCCGACGAACAAGGCGAGGGCAAAGGTCAACAAATGCGTCCATTCCATCTCGCGTCTCCTCGCGTTGATGATGATCAGACCTGTCCGAAAAGCATCATGCGCCCAGCCAAGGCAACCCGCGGAAGCACCAGCCGCTCACATGCTTGCGGTGACCGGCGCTGTCCTTGTCGCCTTCGAAGCCTTCCAGAATATCGAACGACTGCGTATAGCCCGCTTCGTAGGCAACCTTTGCGGCGGCTTTCGAGCGCGCCGCACTCCGGCACAGAAACAGCAACGGCGTCGTCTTGTCCGGCGTCTGGGACGCAAGCTGTTCGAGAAACTGTTCATTGGGCACGCCGCCCGGGTAGCGAACCCATTCGACATTGGCGTACTGCCCGTCCGGCACCTGGGGGCGCCCGACCCAATCGAGCTCCGCGCGCGTGCGCACGTCGATCAGCCGGACATTCGCGTCGGCCTTGAGCAGTTCCAGCGCTTCTTCCGGCGTGACAGCGCCGGCGTAGGTGAGTTGCCCCGCGGCGCGACGTTGCGTGGCTTGATCGAGGATGGCTTTGGCGCTTGTCATACGGTTGTGATCTCGCTAGTCGATGGTTGTCCTTCATTCTAGCGTGGGCCAAACGCAAGGTGCGTGTTTCGTAGCGTGGCCAGGGATTGGGACTCGTCCGGATATTCTGCGCTTCGCGCACAGCCGGGCGTGTGTGACGCATTATGTCGGTGCAGCGCGGCGCACAAGTTAGGGTCACGTCGCCGAGAAAAATGCACTCAAAAGGTGCATAATCCATCAATGCACCAATTTGGCGATGTTTTGGCGCAATTCGCACCGAAATGGAGAATTGACGCCCACGAGCGGGAATTCGGTACTACGCGCACCAGAATCGATTATTTCCTTAGAAATCAGTGGGCGAGGGTGAGATGCGGCAGGAAGTCGTGCGGCTGGCACGCTTCCTGCTTATCAACGACGAATCCGAACACGGAGTTCGTTAAGAGGGTGCGGCGACGCAGGCGATGAGCGCCAGCAGCGCCAGATTGAATCTTTCGGGAGATAGCATGAGCAAATCTGTGGCAGATGTGATGAACCTGGTTAAGGAAGAAGACGTCAAGTTCGTCGACTTCCGCTTTACGGACACGCGCGGCAAAGAGCAGCACGTCTCGGTGCCCGTGTCGCACTTCGACGCCGACAAGTTCGAGAGCGGTCACGCTTTCGACGGTTCGTCGATTGCTGGCTGGAAGGGCATCGAAGCCTCGGACATGCTGCTGGTGCCGGACGCCAACACCGCTTACATCGATCCGTTCTATGAAGAAAGCACGCTGGTGCTGACCTGCGACGTGATCGAACCGGCCGATGGCAAGGGTTACGACCGCGATCCGCGCTCCATCGCCAAGCGCGCTGAAGCCTACCTGAAGAGCACGGGCCTGGGCGACACCGCCTTCTTCGGTCCGGAACCGGAATTCTTCATTTTCGACTCGGTCCAGTGGAATACGGACATGTCGGGCACGTTCGTGAAGATCAATTCGGAAGAAGCCCCGTGGTCGTCGTCGAAGGACTTCGAAGGCGGCAACACCGGCCACCGTCCGGGCACGAAGGGCGGTTACTTCCCGGTCGCGCCGGTCGATACGTTCCAGGACATGCGCTCGGAGATGTGCCTGTTGCTCGAACAACTGGGCGTGCCGGTCGAAGTGCACCACCACGAAGTCGCTGGCCAGGGCCAGAACGAAATCGGCACGAAGTTCTCGACGCTCGTCGAGCGCGCCGACTGGACGCAGATCCTGAAGTACGTCGTGCATAACGTCGCCCACAGCTACGGCAAGACGGCTACGTTCATGCCGAAGCCGATCGTTGGCGACAACGGCTCGGGCATGCACATCCACCAGTCGATCTGGAAGGATGGTCAGAACCTGTTCGCCGGCAATGGCTACGGCGGTCTGTCGGAATTCGCGCTGTACTACATCGGCGGCATCATCAAGCACGCCCGCGCCCTGAACGCGATCGTGAACCCGTCGACGAACTCGTACAAGCGTCTCGTGCCGCACTTCGAAGCCCCGGTGAAGCTGGCCTACTCGGCGCGCAACCGTTCGGCCTCGATCCGTATTCCGTACGTTGCCAACCCGAAGGGCCGCCGCATCGAAGCGCGCTTCCCGGACCCGATGGCCAACCCGTACCTGGCTTTCTCGGCCATGCTGATGGCCGGTCTGGACGGCGTGCAGAACAAGATTCATCCGGGCGAAGCCGCCGACAAGAACCTGTACGACCTGCCGCCGGAAGAGGATGCAAAGATCCCGACCGTGTGTGCAAGCCTCGAACAGGCGCTGGAGTACCTGAACGAAGACCGCGAGTTCCTGACCCGTGGCGGCGTGTTCACGGACGGCATGCTCGATTCGTACATCGCACTCAAGACGGACGAAGCTCGCCGCGTGGCCATGACCACGCACCCGCTCGAGTTCGAAATGTACTACTCGCTGTAATCGAACGCCGCGCAGGGAATGCGCCGGCATGACGGAACGCCAGCGGCCGACCGTCATGCACGACAAGCACGGGGGATGGCCGCGGCCGTCCCCCTTTTTTATCCGTCGCACCAAATGGTCATGCATTCCCCTCTGGCTTCCCGTTTCCCGTCATGGCAGTGCGAAGCTGTCACGAACTTATCGCCTCGAACCTAGATGAAAAGTGTCCGCGCTGGTGAGAAAGGGCAGACGAAGCGAGCCGCGCACGCTGCCGCCGAGAATCCCGCTGCCACCGATTTGACGTCCGACGCTGCCGCGCCCGTGGCGGGGGCTCATGTGTCCGTGTTGCATGCGAGTGTCGACCCCTGGGAAGCGAAGCTGGCCGCGACCGGCATTCTGCCGGGGCTCGAAGCGCTGCCGACCGTGTTGCTGGTGCTCGAAAAGCATTCGTTGCGCGTCGTTTTCGCCAATCCGGCCGCAGAGGCGCTGCTGGCGCTCTCACGCCGCTCGCTGTCTCAGATGACGTGGAACGACGTGTTCACGAACGGCGAAGTGCTCGCGTCGACGATGGCGGAGCTCATCGCCAATCACTTTCAGACGACGCGCCTCGATCTGGTGCTTGAGCGCACCGCGCAGGAGCCGTTGCATACGCACGCCATTGTGGCTGCACCGGAAGCGGCCCCCGATTTCGTCATCGTCGAGCTGATCGAGAACGAACAGAAGCTCAAGAACGAACGTGAAGAGCGGATCATCGATCAGGCGTTGATGAACAAGCAGCTCATTCGCAACCTTGCGCATGAAATCAAGAATCCGCTCGGCGGGATTCGCGGCGCGGCGCAGTTGCTGGAGTTCGAACTCGACCAGCGCGAGCTGCGTGAGTACACGCAGGTCATCATCAAGGAGTCCGACAGACTTCAGACGCTGGTCGACCGCCTGCTGGAGCCGCACCGTCATCCTTATATCGCCACGGACGTGAACATCCACGAGGTGTGCGAGCGCGTGCGTTCGGTGGTGCTCGCCGAATTCCCTCAGGGGTTGTCGATCGAGCGGGATTACGACGTGAGTCTGCCCGACTTTCGTGGCGACAAGGAGCAACTCATTCAGGCGTTACTCAACATCGTGCGCAACGGCGCGGAAGCGTTGCGCGAACAAATCGCGCGTGGCGACGCCCGCATCGTTTTGCGCACGCGCGTCGCGCGAAAGATCACGATTGCCAAGCGATTGCACAAGCTGGCATTGGAATTGCATGTGATCGACAACGGGCCCGGCATTCCTGCCGACATTCGTGATCGCATCTTCTACCCGCTCGTCTCCGGGCGCGAAGGAGGCAGCGGTCTGGGACTTACGCTGGCGCAGTCGTTCGTGCAGCGTCACGACGGTCTGATCGAATGTGAAAGCCGGCCCGGACGGACGGATTTTCGAATCCTGCTGCCCCTGGGCTGATGCGGCCCTCACGCCGTCGGCCGTACACCTGCGGCCGGGCATAGACGTTACACGGTGAACAATGAAGCCGATCTGGATAGTAGACGACGACCAATCGATTCGATGGGTGCTGGAAAAAGCACTCTCGCGAGCCAACCTGCCGGTGCGCAGCTTCACCGGTCCGCGCGAAGCCAGCGCGGCGCTCGAACACGACTCGCCGCAGGTGCTTGTCTCGGACATCCGCATGGCGGGCGGCTCCGGGCTCGAACTGCTGCAAATGGCCAAGCAACGGCATCCCGGACTGCCGGTCATCATCATGACGGCGTTCTCGGATCTCGATAGCGCGGTAGCCGCCTTTCAGGGCGGGGCGTTCGAGTACCTTGCCAAACCCTTCGATGTGGATCGCGCGGTCGAGCTGATCCTGCGTGCCGTCGAAGAGAGTCTGCGTGAAGCGACGGACGACGAGCGCATTACCGAAGAGCCCGAAATTCTGGGTCAGGCGAGCGCGATGCAGGATGTGTTTCGCGCCATCGGCCGATTGTCCCATTCGAGCGCCACGGTGCTCATCACCGGCGAGTCCGGCTCGGGCAAGGAACTGGTGGCGCGCGCACTGCATCGGCACTCGCCGCGCGCCTCCGGCCCGTTCATTGCGCTCAATACGGCGGCCATCCCGAAGGATCTGTTGGAGTCCGAGCTCTTCGGCCACGAACGCGGGGCGTTCACGGGGGCGCAGGCAACGCGTCGCGGACGCTTCGAGCAAGCCGAGAGCGGCACGTTGTTTCTCGACGAAATCGGCGACATGCCGCTGGATCTGCAGACGCGCTTGCTGCGCGTGCTCTCGGACGGCAATTACTACCGCGTAGGCGGTCACAGCCCGATCAAGGCGAACGTGCGCGTGATCGCGGCCACGCACCAGAATCTCGAGGACCGGGTGCGTCAGGGACTGTTCCGCGAAGACCTGTATCACCGTCTGAATGTGATCCGGCTGCGGCTGCCGTCGTTGCGCGAACGTAGCGAGGACATTCCGCTGCTGGTGCGTCACTTCCTGCAAAAGAGTGCGCGTGAGCTGGGCGTCGAGACGAAGCGAATCAGCGAGGCGGCGCTTGTGCACCTCACGCGCTTCCCGTTCCCGGGCAACGTGCGTCAGCTGGAAAACCTGAGCAACTGGCTTACCGTCATGGCGCCGGCGCAAACGGTGGAAATCAAGGACCTGCCGCCCGAGTTTCAAACGACGGTGCCGGTCTCCGTCGTATCGGCGCAACCTTCCTATGCCGGTGCGACGTCTGCCGGCGCCGCCATGTCGCCATCGTCCGGCGCGAGTGCCGGCTATGGGAGCGTGGGCGGTGTGCCGTCGCCTGCCGTTGCAGGCGGGAACCACGCTAACGGCGGGAGCGGTGGCGTCGGTGGCGCTTCCGGCGAGATGGCCGCCGCGTCCGCCATGGCGGGCGGCGAGAGCTGGGAGCCGATCTTGCGTCGCGAGGTCGCGCGACTGCTGCGTTCGGCCTCACCTGATGTGATGGACCAGCTCACGCGGCGCTTCGAAACCGCGCTGATCAATGAGGCGCTCGACTTCACGCGAGGGCGAAAGGTCGAAGCGGCAAGCCGTCTCGGCATCGGCCGCAATACGATCACGCGCAAGATTCAAGAGCTCGGACTGGAATCCTGAAGCTGGAATCCCGGCGAGAAACGGGGTAGGCTCCTTTGTTTCCTCACAACGCAACAAGGGAGCCGTAAACATGGCAAGACGCATCCTGTTGACGGGCGCTACCGGACAGGTCGGCTGGGAGTTGGCACGTTGTCTGCAGGGCATGGGCGACGTGCACGCCCCCGGGCGAAACGAAATGGACCTGCTCGATACCGACAGCGTCGCAAGGACCTTGCGCGACTTCGCGCCCGATCTGATCATTAATCCGGCGGCTTACACGGCGGTCGACCGCGCGGAGACGGACGAGGCGGCCGCGTATCAGGTCAACGCCGTGGTGCCCGGCATCATGGCCGAAGAGGCGAAGCGTCTCGGCGCCCTTGTCGTGCATTACTCTACGGACTACGTATTCGACGGCACCTCAACGGCGCCGTACCGAGAGGACGAACCCACCAATCCGCAAAACGCCTATGGCCGCACCAAGCTGGCCGGCGAGGCGGCCATCGCCGCGAGCGGGGCGAACCATCTGGTGCTGCGTACCAGTTGGGTGTACGGCACGCGCGGCGCCAACTTTTTGCTGACCGTGCAGCGGCTGGCGCGCGAGCGCGACGAACTGCGCATCGTCGCCGATCAGCACGGTGCGCCCACGTGGTCCCGGACGATTGCGGAGCTGACGTCGCAAGTCCTGGCGCAGGGACTCACGCCGACCGGCATCAATGTCGACTTCTGGCGCGAGCGTGGCGGCCTTTATCACCTGACGGCGGCAGGGCAGACGACGTGGCACGGTTTCACCGAGGCGATTCTGGATCTGAGCGCACCGGAAAAACGTCCCGCGGTTGTGGCAATTCCGACTTCGGCTTACCCGCTGCCCGCCAGACGTCCGGCATTTTCCGTGCTGGATAACGACAAGCTTGCGCGGCATTTCGGCGTTCGTGCGCCGGACTGGCGCGACGCCCTCAAACTCTGTCTCGCCTGAAGCGATGGCTGTCCTTCCAGGACTGCGCGGCTAAATCGGAAATTCCTTAGCGCGCAGTTCGAGGTTCTTTCGGCAACATGATGGCTTTTTGTGCATGCGCCCTTCGCATGCCGAGGAGCGATACATCATGCCGTTTCGACGCGCGGTCAGCTTCGATGGACAAGCCCCGTCGGGCGCGGGGGCGCTGGCGCCGGCGGCGAAGGTTCGCGCCAACGCGGACGTCGGCATCGCCCGCACTCACCTGGCGCTGCGCAGCGCGGCGCCGCCCGACGCGCTGCGTTACGCCATCATGCGAGCCGATGTGAACGAGCGACGCGAGATTCTGCTTCAGGTGTCGTGGCTGACCTACGCGCTAACGCAAACTTCCGGCCTGGGCGATGCCGGCGATCGATGCGTCGGTGCCGCTCGCGCAGGTGTGCGGGCCGACGCGGCACGGGGTCATTTGCCTTTCGATCGGCGAGCGCTCGAACGTGCCTGGGCGGTCAGGTTTTCCCACCTGTTGCCCGATACGCGGGCCGCCGTCGTATCGCGCGATATGGTGGCGTGGTGTTCAACATGTCACGATCCGGTGTCTCGCGCGAGCCAATGGCGCTCGTTTCCCGCATGCGACGAGGTGCTGCCCGATTTCGCGTCGTTTGCGTATTTGCCAATACGCGAGTGGCCCGCCCGCGCGCTGAGTGTCGCGCTGACATTGTCGAATCTGCGTGACGCTGTCCTTCCCGATTTGTCGCTTTCCGATGCCGATCTGCGTGGCCTTCGCGCTTGCGGCGCAACGTTTTGCGGCGGGCAGTTCAATGGCGCGGCGTGGTGCGATGCAACGCTGCGACGCGCGGGATTCGCGTACGCGAATCACGTGACGGCCAATTTCGAAGGCGCCGACCTGCGAGAGGCCTGCTTTCGCGCGGCCGATCTCAGTCGGTCACGCATGGTGAATGCCGACCTTCGCGGGGCGACGTTTTCGCATACCGTCATGACGCATGCCGATTTGAGTGACGCCCGATGTCAGGGCATTGTGTTCGCGAAGGTGCGCGCCGATGACGCGACATTTCATCGGGCGCGCCTGCGTGGCACGCATGTCACGAACAGCAGCGCCTGTGGTCTGGCGCTTGTCTGCGCACAGGCCAAGCGCTCGCGGTGGACCGCAGTGACGATGCGCAATGGGCGCGCGACAGGGGCCGACTTGCGGGGGAGCGAATTTCGACAATGCGATCTGGTGGGATGGGACGCGAGCGGCGCCAGGCTCAACGGCGCGCAGTTCGAGTCGTGCGACATGCGGGGCGTGCGATTTTCCGGGGCGAGTCTCAAGCGTATCGTCGTCGGACCGGATTGCGATCTGTCCGGCTCGCAATGGCATGACGCCCGCCTTCGACTCGACGGCGCGTGGTTGCGTCGACGCTCCCCCACGGAGCTCGATGCTGTCGTACGGTCCTGGATGACGTTTCCCGTCGATCAGCCGGCGCTTCGGGCGAGCGTTTTTCTCCAACTGTTGACGGCGCTTTCGAGCACGTCGTGTTTGATGACGACGCGGCAGGAAACGGCGCCGTCGCTGCACCGATTGCCTGAGCATGTGATGCGCAGCGAATGGTTGGGGCGCTTGCTGGTCGCACCGCCCGAGCAGGGGGGACTCGGCGCGCACGAGGCGTTTGCGACGTTGCGGAAGCAATGGGTGGCGCATCGCCTGTCGGCATTGACGGACGATCGGCTCGGGTACGCTGAGGCGCAATGGGTTTCGACGGCGTTGGCGGGGGCGTTGCACAGACGGTGCGCCTCGACGTCGCCGACGGCCGTATGGCCGTATGCGGGGGCGATGTGTCAGACCCTTTACTGGGTCGGGCAAGGCGCCGCGAGCGGGATGGCGATGGCGCAGGGGGGCGAGGAGGCGTTGCGTGCGGCATGGTTCGGTGTATTGCCGCCGCAGGTTCATGTCGCCTTGTCCGGCGACGGTGTCAGCGCGCTCGACCCCGCATTCCTCGTACTCATTCGCGCCGACGGCACTCTCGCGGCGCGTTTGCCGACGGCATTGTTCGCCGGAGCGCTCGGGACTTCAACGTCAGGGCAGCCGAAGGACGGGGATACCGCATTCGCGGACGATCCGCTGCCCGGGTGGCCCTGGGTTGGCACGCGCGTGGTGGCCCGCGACGCCAAGTCACCCAACGATTTTGTGCCGGGCACGATGCGGCAATTGCAGACATTGTTGCGGGAATTCGGTTGCCTCTCCGGCGTCTGGCCGCTGGAGCGATCGCTCGATGCGTTCATTCGTCTCGTGGGCCGCTGGGTGGGCGAGGACGCCCAGGCGCGGGCGAACGCGGCGTGCAGCGGGACCTGGCGTGCGCCGGAAGGCGGCGTTCTCGGCCGGTCGCACGCATCGACGCTCGCACCGCTAAGTCTCGCGGATAGATCGGAGGCGCTGACCGGCGCTTCGGCGTCACCGGAACGGGTGAAATTGCGAATGACGGCGCATGCCGATATCGAGGAGATTTTTCGCGAACATCCGGTCATGTCGCCGCAGTCCGATGCGCCGCTAAGTCTTTCGATGTCGCGTCGCGCCCGGTGGGTGTCGCTCGTGGCCGGCTTTGCATGGCTGGCCACGCAGCCGGAGTGGTATTGGGCGCCTGCGCTGGCGAGCCACGGCGACACTGCGCCCGATGCCGCACGGCTCGCGTGCCGCCGATACGCGCTTGCGCTTCTGAACGAGACGATGATCGGCGACGCGTTGTGGCGACGATTGCCGCAGGCCGTGGCATTGCGTGCCTGTCTGTCGGACGACACGCGCTCGTCTCGTCACCTTGCGCAATTGCTGGCTGAGTGGCTGACATGTCCCGACATTCGCGAGGTGCCGGGATTGGCATTGGCATGCCGCGACACGCTTCCCTGGTTCTGGGCGGTGCGCTTCCCGCTTCCGGCCGACACGACGCGCGAAGCTGTGCTGACGTGTGCATCCAGTCGGGGCGCACGCACGACAGGCGCACATGACAACGGGCAGCGCGGTGAAGGGTTCGATGCGGGGCCGAATGAACGACAGGACTGAACGACAGATCGAGCGACAGACTGTGCGACAGACTGAGCGAAGGCATGAACCATGCAATGAACGATGAAATGAGGGGCGCTTTGCCTGATATTCCGGCATCGGGGCGGCGGTGCTTTCGTGGTAAAAATACGTACGCGCAATGCGTTGTCCCGAATAGGCAGCGCCTCCGGTCGGCAGGGCGCGTGGCATTTCGGTAAGTTGGCGACATTTGTGGGTTTTTGGCCGCGGATGTCCGCGCGTAGAGGGTCGCCCAAGCCGCGGCCACACGGGCGGGAATGCGGGGAAGGCCAAAGCCTTGTTCCCAGACTCTCAGGGTTTCGTACCCTCCAGGCATCATGCACTCGACTTGTATTGCGTCAGGCTATCCGGGGTTCGTGGCGGTCAACCGTCGCGAGCTTGACGCACATGCTCCACTCTCCTGGCCCTTGTTCGACGCCGACGGCACACCGTTGTTGGCGGCGGGCGAGCGATTACCGTCCGAAGCGGATCTCGATTGGCTATTCACGATGTTCGCACCGCATCGCCCGCTTCCCGACGCAGCGACGACGGGCGAGGCCGCAGGTCGCACCGAAGCGGCAAATTCCGCGTCGGCGCTCGACTCGGGGGCATCCACGGTCTATCTGCAAGGTTTGCCGGTTCCGCTGCCGATCGGTGCATGGCTTCAGGTGCGTGTCGCCCCGGACGCCGAGACGGCTCGCGTGCGTGCCAGACTAATCGGGCGCGCGCCGAACGGCATGCTGATCCTCACGCCGCCCTCCGCGGGCGAGACACGGTTGCCGCTGGTGGCAGGCGACCGGCTGGCACTCTGGACGTTTCCTGGCGACAATCTCTACGAGTTCACTTGCGAGGTGCATAGCGTGCATCACGGTCCGTTCGACTACGTGGTGGTGTCGCGACCGTCGCAAGTGCGGGAGACGCCCGTGCGCCGTACGCCGCGCGTCGATACGCGACTCGTGGCGCGTTTGTCGGCAATCGACGAGACGTCGCGCGCGTCGTTCCGACGCTTGCTGGCGGATCCGCAGGACACGCCGGAATGGCTCGTGCTGGTGCGTGACATCAGTGCGGATGGGGCTGGCATTGTCGCGAAGGCGCCATTGCCGCAGGGATGCACGCACGTCGCGTTGCAGTTCCGCGTGCCCATCGGCGCGGACATTGTGCCGATTCTGGGAATGGCGGCGGTGAGGGGCGTTGAAGGGCCGCGTGCGGATGGCACCTGGGCCTACGGCCTCGAGTTCATGCAGATGGACACCCGTAACAAGGCGGCCATTCGCTGCTTCGTGTATGAATCGCGGCTGACCGATCCGCGCGCGAGTCACTGACCGGTCGACGTCGCGCCATCAACGGAAAACGGCACCCTGGGGTGCCGTTTCTTCTTGCCGGCGAACGACCGGGAAACATCGTTCGTGACATGGGGTGGCAGCGCGTCAGTCCTTGAATGTCGCCACGACCGGCGTGTGATCCGACGGCTGTTCCCACGTGCGGGGCACACGGTCGATTTCACAGCCGGTGCAGCGCTCGGCGAGCGCGGCGGACGCAAGGATATGGTCGATGCGCAGCCCGGCGTTCCGACGGAAAGCACCCATCCGGTAGTCCCACCAGCTGAACGTTTTTTCGGGCTGCTCGAACATGCGGAATGTGTCGCGCAAGCCGAGTCCTTGCAGTCGCGCGAATGCCTGACGCTCCTGCGGCGACACCAGGTTGCAGCCTTCCCACTTTGCCGGATCGTGTACGTCCCGATCTTCCGGAGCGATGTTGTAATCGCCGAGCAGGGCAAGCTGCGGGTGGTACTGCAACTCGTCCGAGAGCCAATGGGTCAGGGCGTCCAGCCAGTTGAGCTTGTAGACGAACTTGTCCGATTCCAGTGACTGCCCGTTGGGGAAATAACCGCACACCACGCGCACGCCCCCGATGGTCGCCGTGATGAGCCGCTGTTGCTCGTCCGGGAAGTTCGGCAGGTTCTTGACGATGTCGGTCGCTTCGCCCACCTTCGCGTGATTGACCAGCAGCGCAACCCCGTTATAGGTCTTCTGGCCGGTGAAGTGCGACGTGTAGCCGAGTGCGGCGATCTCGGCGACCGGAAAGTTTTCGTCGGTGAGCTTCAGTTCCTGAAGGCAGAGCACGTCGACCGGATTGCTGCGCAGCCAGTCCTGCACGTGACCGATACGAACCTTGAGCGAGTTGACGTTCCAGGTGGCAAGTTGCATGAATTTCCTTGAAGAATGAGCCTCAGGCTTAGGCCTTGTCGGTGGGCAGTTTGGGGACGCCGACGAAGTCCTCGAGTGAAAGGCCCTTTTCCTTGAGCAACGCTTCGAGCACCGGTTGCAGGCGGCCGAGGCTTTCCTGAACCGCTTCGCGCACCGTGTCGACCACCACCTGAGTGCTGCGCTCGATCTCGATGTTCACGCGCGAGCCCGCCGCCTTGTCCTCGAACGTCGTCATGCGGCGCGTCTCAGGAATCAGCCAGACTTCGAACCAGCCTTCCTGACGGTTGACTTCCGAGACCGTCAGGCTCGCGCCATTGATGGCGATATAACCCTTCGCGAAAACATATTTGCGGAACGCCTCCGGGATGGCGATGCGCAACACGCGATTGGTATCGGAGGTGCGAACGCTGATAATTTCCGTGGAGAAATCGATGTGGCCCGACAGCGGATGGCCGCCGATCTCCGCACCGTCCTTGGCGGCACGTTCCACGTTGACCTGCGCGCCGACGCCGAAGCTGCCGAGCGTGGTCACATTCAGGCTCTGGAGGATGACGTCGAACGACGCGGCAGTTGGCGAGAGCAGTTGCGTGACCGTCAGGCAGCAGCCATCGACGGCGACGCTGGCGCCGAGCGTGAGGTCTTCGCAAAAGCCTTCGGGGAACGCCAGTTCGAGCGTACGCATGCCGTCGCGGTCTTCGATGGACGACAGCGTGGCCGTGCCTTGAACAATTCCGGTGAACATCGTGATGTCGGTATTAAGAGTCGTGGGTTGCTGTGCCGCAGTATTCTACTGCGTAGCGACGGTATGCCGCTCGTTGCGCGTCGTGCTACGATGCCGCCTTTTCACGGGATCTCGACGGATCGCTATGGGTTTCGAAGGCTGCCTGCTGGCGGATGACTTTTACTATTGGGCGGAGACGTCGCCCTCGCCGGATGGGCAGTTTCATGGAGTGGTGCATTTTACGGGATGGCGCGACGTGGACGATGTGATCGAGTCGCTGGACCCGCCGCTGACCCACACGACAGCCGAGGCCTACCGCTGGGCCAGCGATGCGCTCGAAGCCGCGCATGCCATGGCAAAGACGCTGGTCGCCGAGGGCGAACTCGGCATCGACCCGTGAGCCACCACCAACGCGCGGTGTCGGCGGATTCACCCGATTCGGCGAGTTCGGCCGGGTCGGCAGGGTTGGCAAATTTGCACCGCATTTCAGTCGCGTCCCGGCGATATAAACCGGCTATTCAACGTACTTACGCCTCACAAGCATCACGGACAGCACCATGACTCAGACTAAATTTGAACTTCAGAAGCGTCGCGGGCTGAAGATCGACGCCGGCGTGCGTCGTGGCCCGCCGACGGGTAAGACGGTGGGCGCGCAAGGCAAGCGAGGTGCGGGCGGCAGCAAGCTGCTCGGCGCGTTGCTCGGAACGCCCTCGGAGGGCGGCCCCGATGCCGACATCGACGCTGGGGCTGACCAGGGTGCGCAGCAGGGAAAGTCCAAAGCCTGAGCGTGACGTCGGGAGAGGCGCCGGGATGACGGCTTGACGTCCCGCGCGACGTTGTTCATTCCCCCATCCCCCCATCCCCATCCCCTCCCCATCCCCGGATCAGGCCGCCCGATGGCGATATCGGGCGCGATACCGACCGCACGCTGGCCGCAGTCAATATCGGTGCGCCCGGACCAGACTCAAGGCACGATCGCCAGGAACAGGAACGCGGCGAACAGCACCAGGTGCACGGCGCCTTGCAGCACGGTAGTGCGTCCGGTGCCCAACGTAATCACGCCAACAAGCAGGGTGACCGCGAGCAACACCGTTTCCTTCGGCGCGAGACCGAGCTCGATCTGTTGGTCGAGGACCAGCGACACCGCAGCTACCGTCGGAATCGTCAGGCCGATGGAGGCGAGCGCCGAACCGAGCGCCAGATTCAGACTCGTCTGAAGCTTGTTGGCCCGCGCCGCGCGCAATGCCGCCAGCCCCTCCGGCAAAAGCACCAGCGCGGCAATCACGATACCGACGACGGCCTTGGGCGCGCCGGCAACCGCTACGGCCTGCTCGACCGCCGGCGAGAGCTTCTTCGCCAGTCCCACCACGGCCACCAGCGCCACCACCAGCAATCCGAGACTCAGCACGGCCGTACGGCGCGACGGCGGCGGCACATGCACTTCTTCGCTTGGGGCCTTGGCGAGAAAATAATCACGATGGCTGATCGTCTGAACGAACACGAACACCAGATAAAGCACGAGTGAAATCATGCCTTCGAACGCGAGTTGCGACGCCGTGAGGCCCGGGCCGAGCACCGAACTCGTGTAATTCGGTAGTACCAATGTGAGTACCGACAGTGCACACAGGACGGCGAGTGCCGCGCTCGCTCCCTCGACATGAAAGCCCTGCGTGTGATGGCGCACGCCGCCGAAAAGCAGACACAAACCGACGATGCCCGTCGACACAATCATGATGGCCGCGAACACCGTATCGCGCGCCAGTCCCGCCTTGTCGGGGCCGCCTGAGAGCATGACCGAAACGATCAGCGCCACTTCGATGATCGTCACGGCCACGGCAAGCACCAGCGTACCGAACGGCTCGCCCACCTTGTGAGCGACCGTTTCGGCGTGATGCACGGCGGAGAACACGGCGCCCGCGAGCGCCGCCGCGCATAGCGTAAGGGCTGCGCCGTTTGGCAAGAAACCGGCAACGCCGAACGCGACGAGGGCCAGGATTGGCATGTACATAGTCCAGTGGCCCAGCTTGGCGGTCTTTGAGGAGGACATCGTCGGAGACTCCAGATTTTCGGGAAAGGGGGTACGGCGGGGTGCTGCGGATCAAGCAACGGCGGGAAACATTGCCCCGATGAGAACCTCGGGACGACGAGTCATGGTCGCAGAAAAGTGACACCCCGACAACAGAAAGGCGTTGACTCGCCGCGAGCGCTATCGCGTCTTGCAAGTCCGCCGAAAAGCGCATGGACAAACGGTCTCGCATGACCACGCTTTTGACTCCGAGTCTGATTTCACGGAGAAATTCCATAGGGCGAACAGGGAATGGCGAATTACGGAAGCCTGTTGCGGTGCCACGCGGTAGGCAACTCTCGCGTTGACATTCTGTGTGTCACAGGCGTAGTGTTCGTTTATTGGTCTTACCACTGAATCGCCACATGTCTTTCGATCCCATCGTGCAGGTTTCCGTCTCGGAGCAGGTGGCGCAGCGTCTGCTCACGATGATCCGTACCGGAGTGCTGAAACCCGGCGAACAACTCCCGCCCGAGCGTGATCTCGCGAGCATGCTCGGCGTCGGGCGCCCGGCCGTTCGTGAGGCGATTCGTGGGTTGGCGCTGCTGGGCCTGTTGCGTATCCGGCAGGGAGAGGGGACGTTCGTCGGGTCGCTCGAGACGCGAGAGCTCCTCGAACCCTTGGAGATGGTCATCGAGTTGAACGCGGGCACGCTTGAAGCGTTGTTCGACGCGCGTCTGGTGATCGAGCCCGGGGTGGCAGCGCTGGCGGCAACTCACATCGGCGACGCAGACATTGCGCGATTGCGCGCGCTCGTGGACGACGAGCAAACGCTGCTTGGCGATCCCGAGACGTTCTCGGCGGCCGATATGGCATTTCACGAAACCATCATTGAGGCATGCGGGAATCCGTTTTTGCAGAGCATCGCGAACAGCCTGTATCTGCTCGGCAAGAAGAGCCGTCGCGTCACGTCGCAAATCGACGGTGTGCTTGTGCGCAGCCTTCAGGACCACCACCTGATTCTTGACGCGCTGGCGGCGCGTGACCCGGCGCGTGCGGCACAGGCGATGCGTGAGCATCTGTGCCGCGTGCGCGATGCCTATGCGGTGTCGGCAGCAGCTTCATCGGGCGGCGCCCAAGCCGCCACGTCGGCGCAATCGACCTGATCGACGTAATTGACGTAATTGACTCGGCGCGGCTTGAGCGGACAGATCGACCGACAGCGCGCACGACAGCGCGCACGACAGCGCGCGTCCGGCCACATTCACAACACGACGTCGTCAACGTCAAGGGTATCGCTGACGTTGACGACACCACTGAGACCACCGACTCACAGGCTCACGAGGAGACACTCATGACGGCTCGACTGGCGGGCAAAACCGCCGTCATTACCGCAGCGGCGCAAGGTATCGGACGCGCTTGCGTCGAAGCCTATCTTCGAGAAGGCGCGCGCGTCATCGCAACGGATCTGAACATCGACGCCCTGGCGGCGCTTGCCGATCACGCGAATCTCGTGCGGCGTGGTCTCGATGTCACCGACAGTGCCGCCGTAGACGAACTTGCGGGCGAACTCGGCGCTATCGACGTGCTGTTCAACTGTGCAGGGTTCGTGCACCACGGCTCGGTCCTCGCGTGCGACGAGGCGGCGTGGGACTTCTCGTTCGATCTGAACGTCAAGAGCATGTATCGCACGACGCGGGCATTTCTCCCGGCGATGCTGGCCGCAGGCGGCGGCGCGATCATCAATATGTCGTCGGCGGCATCGAGTGTGAAGGGAGTGGCGAATCGTTTTGTGTATGGCACGACGAAGGCGGCCGTGATCGGCCTGACGAAATCGATTGCGGCCGACTTCGTCTCGCGGGGGATTCGTTGCAACGCGATTTGCCCGGGGACGGTGGAGTCGCCATCGTTGCGTCAGCGGATTGCGACGCAGGCCGACGCGGCGGGGACCAGCGAGGCGGCGGTGCGCGATCAGTTCGTGGCCCGTCAGCCGATGGGGCGTGTGGGCGCGCCCGACGAAATTGCGGCGCTTGCCGTCTATCTGGGTTCCGACGAATCCTCGTTTACCACCGGCGCGATCCATGTGATCGACGGCGGCTGGTCCAATTGATTTCGCAAGGAGAATACTTTGAAACTGCTGCGTTATGGCCCCAAGGGGCAGGAAAAACCGGGTCTGCTCGACGCGGATGGCAAGGTGCGCGACCTCTGCGGCGTGCTCGCGGATATCACGCCGCAAACGCTGAGTCCGCAGGGGCTGGCGGCGCTGCGTGCGCTCGACGTGAATTCGCTGCCGGTGGTTCCGTCGCCAGGCCGGTTCGGGGTGCCGTTCTCGGGCCTCGGCAAGTTCCTCGCGGTCGGACTGAACTATAGCGACCACGCCGCCGAGGCAGGTCTGGCCGTGCCGTCCGAGCCGGTGCTGTTCACCAAATGGGACAACTGTCTGTCGGGACCGAACGATCCGGTCGTGCTGCCAAAGGATGCCGTCAAAGGCGATTGGGAGGTCGAGCTGGGCTTCGTGATCGGTACCACGGCGCGTTACGTGCCGCTGGAGCGCGCACTCGATTACGTCGCCGGCTATTGCGTGGTGAACGACGTGTCGGAGCGCGAATATCAGATCGAGCGTGGCGGCACCTGGGACAAGGGCAAAGGTTTCGACACGTTCGGCCCGGTCGGCCCGTGGCTCGTGACGACGGACGAAATTCGCGATCCGCAGCAACTGGGCCTGTGGCTCGACGTGAACGGCGTGCGTCGACAGACCGGCAATACGTCCACCATGATCTTCAGTGTGGCCTATCTGGTGCATTACCTGAGTCAGTTCACGACGCTCAAGCCGGGCGATCTGGTGACCACAGGCACGCCGCCGGGTGTCGGCCTCGGTCATAAGCCGCCGGTATTTCTCAAACCGGGCGACGTCATGCATCTGGGGATCGACGGGCTGGGCGAGCAGACGCAGAAGGTCCATGCCTACGATGCAAGCTTGCTCGACTGACGCGTGGTACTGCGCCGTGGCCAGACGATTTTCACATCCGTCCTGTACGTTGGCGGCTGTCCGGCTGTGGTCTGACGGTTGGTTGGCTGTTGGTTGGCGGTTGCTGGGCGCTTGCACGGCGGTGGCGCAGGTCGCCACCGCTTTGCATTGGGCCGCGTCCAGCACGCCGGTCGACGACATCATTGGGAGCGACACATCATGCAAGATCTGAAGGGTAAATACGTTCTGATTACGGGCGCGAGCACCGGCATTGGCGCCGCGGCGGCCAAGGCATTCGCCGCACAGGGGGCGAACGTGGCGGTGCACTACAACCGCTCCGCGGACAAGGCGCAAGCGGTGGCCGATGCGGTGCGGGCCCATGGCGTCAAGGCCATCACCGTGGCGGCCGACGTCCAGGACAGCGGGGCGATCGACGCGGCCGTGGCACATGTGCTGGATGGTTTCGGACGCATCGACGTGTTGATCAACAACGCGGGCAGCCTCGTCGCGCGCACGCCGTTCACCGAAGTGACCGACGCCTATTTCGACGAGGTGCTCAACGTCAATGCACGCTCGGTCATGGCATTCTCG
Organism: Pandoraea vervacti; assembly: GCF_000934605.2. Taxonomy (NCBI): domain Bacteria; kingdom Pseudomonadati; phylum Pseudomonadota; class Betaproteobacteria; order Burkholderiales; family Burkholderiaceae; genus Pandoraea; species Pandoraea vervacti. The sequence goes on from NZ_CP010897.2 coordinate 2,277,445, forward strand.
CGTGCTGTCGTGCCGGCGATGCGCAAGCAGGGCGGAGGCGCCATCGTCAATGTCACGTCGATTGCTGCACGTCACGGCGGTGGCCCCGGCGCGCTGATTTATGCGGCGTCCAAGGGGTTCGTGAGCACGCTCACACGCGGCATGGCCAAGGAATTGATGCCGGATCGCATTCGTGTGAATGCGGTGTCACCGGGCGTCATCATGACGCCATTCCACGAGCAGTTCAGCACGCAGGCGCAGATCGATGCGTTTCGCCAGAGTATCCCGATGGGGCGCCTTGGCGAGCCGGACGAATGCTCGGGCGCATTCCTGTATCTCGCCTCGGAAACGCTTGCCAGTTATGTCACCGGGCAGATCATCGAGGTCAATGGCGGGCAACTGATGGTGTAGCGTGCGTCGCTGGCGTCGTGCAGCGGGCGCCAGTCGTTTACCTGTCGTTCCCCCGACGTGCGGCGGACAAAGCGGCGCCATTAGTGTGCTTTTCCGCCTGGCATCGCCAGTCATTCACCCGTCGTTCACCGGTCGTATGGCGGGCGAAGCGGCGCATTTGGCGCGTGGCCGAATTCGGCGTCGCAAGTCTTTTCCGGTGCCGCTTCGGAAAATTCCGGATCGGTATCCCTTTGCGGCCCAATCTGGCGCGCAGCAGACCGTCATGGGTTCGCTTCTTGCGCAATTGCTGGCACACTGGCTCCATTCGTCTGCATATGCCCGCCGACATGGTCCGCGGGCTTCACCATGAGGGGCAAATGGAACGCTGTCCGTGGAGCGAAGGCTTCGAACAATACCGTCATTACCACGATCAGGAGTGGGGGGTGCCGCTGCGCGATTCGCGCGAGTTATTCGAGCTGTTGATGCTCGAAGGTGCGCAGGCGGGGTTGTCGTGGTCCACGATTCTCAAAAAGCGCGATACCTACCGTCAGGCATTCCACAATTTCGATCCGGCGCGTATCGCAAAGTACGGTCCCGAGGACGAGGCCCGTTTGATGGCCGATCCCGGCATCGTACGCAACCGCCTGAAAATCAACGGTGTCATCAAGGGCGCTCGCGCGTACCTCGCGATGGAGGCAGCGGGCACCCGTTTCAGCGATTTCGTGTGGCAATTCGTCGGCGGTGAGCCATTGCAAAATCGCTGGACGTCGCTGGGCGAAGTTCCGGCAACGTCCGCCGTATCGGACGCCATGAGCAAAGCGCTCAAGAAGGCGGGGTTTACGTTCGTGGGCTCGACGATCTGCTATTCGTTCATGCAGGCTGCAGGCATGGTGAACGACCACCTGGTCGCGTGCCCGCGGCACAAAGCTGTGAAGGCGCTCGCCGCCAACGAGGCGAAAAACCTCGTGGTTGCGGCGCGCAAACGCCGGGTAGGGGCGCCGTCGGCTACAATCGCGCCTGACGAATCAGGATCTGCCTAATGTTTAGCTACCGCCATGCCTTTCACGCCGGCAACCACGCCGACGTACTGAAACACTTCATCGCCGTTGAATGCATCGATTACATGCGCCAGAAGGACACGGCGTTCTGGTACATCGACACGCACGCCGGCGCGGGCGGCTATTCGCTCGAGGGCAAGTGGGCCGATAAGACGGGCGAGTACGAGACCGGCATCGGCCGCTTGTGGACGCGCGACGATCTGCCGCCCGCACTGGCCGACTATGTTGCGCTGGTGCGCGAGTTCAACCCGGACGGCAAACTGAGCTACTACCCCGGCTCGCCGTATTTCGCCTTGCAGTTGCTGGGCGATCGTGACCGTCTGCGCCTGTTCGAGGCCCATCCGACCGAGCAGGACGTGTTGCGCGAGAACTTCGAGGCGCAGGGCCGCGCGGTGGCACGTCGCACGATGATTTTCGGTGCCGACGGTTTCGCCGGTCTGAAAACGATTTTGCCGCCGGCGCCGCGCCGTGCATTTACGCTGATCGATCCGTCGTATGAAGACAAGCGCGACTACACGCGCACGACACAGACGGTGCAGGAAGGGCTCGACCGCTTCCCGACCGGTATGTACGCGGTGTGGTATCCGCTGGTGCAGCGCCGTGAAGCTGCGCAACTGCCGGAGCGCATGAAGCGACTCACGATCGACGAGAAGCCGATCAAGAACTGGTTGCAGGTCGAACTGAACGTTTGTCACCCGGTGCCCGGAGGCATGGGATTGCACGGCAGCGGCATGTTTATCGTGAACCCGCCATACATGCTGCATGACACGCTCAAGACGACGATGCCATATCTCGTCAAAGCGCTCGGTCAGGACAAGGGGGCGAAATTCCTGCTGGACGGTAAACAGAGCTGAGCGGCTCTGCGGGGCACTCGCCCTTCCGGCGGGGGGATGCCATGCTGATCGTTCTGACGATTGAAGTGGCCGCAAGACGGAGTGGTCAAACGGAGGGCTAAGGTGAGGCTAAGGCGCAGATTGTGCCCGCCACTGCACGCTGCGCCCCGAACGCATCGATGTTCACTTGGTGTGTTGCGGCACTTCATACGGCAGTGACAGCAGTTCATCCGGCGACAGATAACGCCACTCACCAAGCGCCAGATTCCCCATCGGCAAGCCACCAATGGCGATTCTGACCAGCCCTTCGACACGGTTGCCTGCGGCGGCGACCATGCGCTTGACCTGATGGTATTTCCCTTGTGTGATCGTTAGCGCGATTTCGTGAGACGACGGACTCATGACGTCCGTCGCAGCAAGCGTTTCGGTCTCATCGCGCAGCAATACGCCGTCGCGCAATGCCTGCAACATCTCTTCGGTCACCGGATGTTTGGTTGTGGCGACGTATCGCTTGGGGACGTGCCGGCGGGGCGACATCATCGCGTGAAGGAAGGGGCCATCGTCCGAGAGCAGCAGCATGCCGGTTGTGTCCTGATCGAGACGACCGGCGGGCTGCACGCCGCGAACCGCCAGCGGCAGGGGCAGCAACGAATGCACCCCTTCATGGTGCGTCGGACTCGTGGAGCACTCGAAGCCCTCAGGCTTGTTCAGCAGAATGTAGACGTGCTCGCGGTAATCCCACAGCTCGCCATCGAGCGTGAATTGCAGACCCGTCGGGTCCAGCGATTCGCGAGGGTTATCGTGCACAACGCCATCGATGGCGAAAGCGCCGGATTGAACGAGTTTGCGGCACATCTTGCGACTGCCGAAACCCTGAGATTGCAGAATACGTTCGAGCTCGATGATGCTTCTCCGTCAGGCATCGGGATTCAGGCCGCTATTGTAGCGGCCCGCGCCCGACGACGCCCGGCGGCGGGTCAGCCGCCCTGATCGTCCTGCATGGCGCCGCCGAATCGGCGATAGACGAAGCGTGCCGCCCAATCGAGCGCGAACCCCAGTACACCGATCACGAGAATGACGGCAGTCAGTTCCGAATACGCCAGCCGGTCGCGCGTGTCGAGAATGAGATAGCCGAGGCCGGCGTTCACGCCGAGCATTTCCGCCGGCACCAGCACGATCCAGAGAATGCCGATCGCGAGCCGCACGCCGGTGAGCACATGCGCGGCGATGCCCGGCATATAAACGTGCCAGAGCATTTCCCAGCGCGTGGCGGCGAGACTTTCGCCAAGTTGTACCCAGCGCCGGTCGATGTGTGTCACCCCTGCCGACGTACTCATGGCCAGTGGCCAGAGCGCCGCAAACGCCAGCAGAAAATAGACGGCCGGGTCGCCCACGCCGAGCGACATCACGGCAATGGGCATCCATGACAAGGGGGACACCATGCGCAGAAATTGCAGCGACGGTGTCAGGGCCTTATCGAGCCAGCGCACGCGACCAATGAGAAAGCCGAGCGGCACACCCAGCACGATCGCCCACGCGAGGCCCACCGCGATGCGCCGCAAACTCGCGGCAATATGCAGACCCAATTGCTCGTCGCGAATCAAGTCCGGCAGGGCGTAAAGGGCCGCCGTCGGCGAGAACTGCGAGGCGAGCGAGCCGGAGGTCGTGAAAAGCGCGATGCCCAGCCACCAGGTCGCCACGACGCCGGCAAGTCCCGCCAGCCCAAGCCACGCCCGGGCTACGCGCGGGGCGCTCACCGGCGCCGTGGGGCGGGTCGACGGACCTGCGGCGCCGGCAGACGACGCATGCGCGCGATCGGACACAAGATCAGACAACGATGACCTCCTGACGCGTAAAGCCCTCGGGCAGACCGAATGCCTTCATGCCGCCTGCAGCGGCAATGCTCTTCTTGACGAAACGGTCGTCGACGAGATCGCGTGCGACAAACGCCGGGTCGAGCTTGGCGAGGAACTGTGCGTTACCTTCGACCTGCGTTTTCTGCATATGACGAACCAGTGCTTCGGTGTAGCTCGGATACGGGTACGGCTGGAAGTCGATGCGCTTTTCATGCCAGTCGGCATGAAGAATGGCTTTGTCCGCGAGATAGCGACCTTGCTCGGACGCCGCAGGGGCCAACACGCGTTGCAGCACCTGGAACGGATGCGGCGTATAGCGGTTTTCTCCTTCCTTCGAGAGCAGGCGCGCCGCATCTTCCGGGTGCGCGCGCGTCCACGCCTGCGCCTTGACGATGGCGTCGACAACCTTTTGCGACCATTCCGGACGCGAGGTGAGGTCACGCTCGTGCATCGTCACGACGCAGCACGCATGGTTCTTCCACACGTCGCCCGTAAAGCGCAGGATCTTGCCGACCTTGAGGTTCTCTGCGGCCGCATTGAACGGTTCCGCGACGATATATCCGGCGATCTGTTTCGCAGCAAGCGCCGGTGGCATGTCCGACGGGGCCATGACAATGAGATTGACCTCGTTGGCGGCGGGCGCACCGTTTTTCTTGAGCACGGGTGTGAGGCCGTTGGCGGCCAGCAAGCCCTGCAAGACGACATTGTGGATCGAATACCAGAACGGCACGGCGAACGTCTTGCCGCCGAGATCGCTGACCTTGTTGATATCGGGCGCGACCGTCATTGCGCTACCGTTGACGTGGTTCCATGCCACGACCTTCGCTTGTGCCTGGCTGCCGTAGCGCGCCCACACCGTCATGGGCGAGAGCAGGTGCACGACATTGACCTGCCCGGAGAGGAAGGCCTCGATCAATTGCGCCCAGCTTCGCAACAGCGTCGGCTTGTCTGCCTTGATGCCGGCCTGCTCGAAATAGCCGTTGTTGTGGGCAACGAGCAGCGGCGTGGCATCGGTGATCGGCAGGTAACCAATACGCAGCGGGGCATCCGGTTCCGCTGCGGCGCGCGCTGCCGCCGACGCCAGCAACGGTGCGGCACCGGCCACGGTCATCATCGAAGCGAGTTTCAGCCACTCGCGGCGGGAAATTTGGCACATGGTCTGGGAATCCCCGTAAGTTCGGTCGTTGTGACCTATCGTGTTGTGTGAGTGAGCGTCGCATCGCGCGACATCGCGAGCTGCAACGCTTGAAGGATGTCGATGCGCAACGCGCCCAGCGCCTGCACCTGCGCCTCGCGCGGCGAAGGTACCTCGATGTGCCACTGCGCCAATGTGCGCCCCTGATTGCCGAGCAGCACGATGCGGTCGGAGACGAGCAGCGCCTCGTCGATATCGTGTGTCACGAGCACGGTGGCCGCGCCGGTATCGCGCACGACCGTCACGAGCAGACGCTGCATGTCGGCACGCGTGACTTCATCGAGGGCGCCGAACGGTTCATCGAGAAGCAGCGCCTGCGGTTGCCGCGCAAGGCAGCGGGCCAGCGCCACGCGCTGCGCCATACCGCCCGACAACTGGCGCGGATGCAAATGATGGGCGTGGGCGAGTCCGACCTCGTTGAGCGCGGCATCGATACGCGCGCGTCGGGTGTCCCGAGACAGCGCCGGTTGACGCGCGAAGGTGAGGCCAAACGCCACATTGCGCTCCACGGAAAGCCACGGCAGAAGGCACGGGTCCTGAAATGCCAGCGCGACATCGGGCCGGGGGCCAGTGAGCGATGCGCCGGCCACGGAGACCGTGCCGTGCGTCGGGGCAAGCAAGCCGGCAGCAATGCGGAGCAAGGTGGATTTTCCCGACCCGCTCGGCCCGAGCACGGAGACGAGTTCTCCCGGTGCGACCGCGAGGTCGACGCCTCGCAGGATTGCGCGATCGCCGTAAGACAGGCCGATGTCGCGCAGGGTCAGGAAAGGAGGCGAAGCGGGCGACGGAAGGGGCGAAGACGCGGGTGACGAAATGGGCGAAGAAGTGGGCAAAGAAGCGGACGAAGAAGCGGACGAAGAAACCGACGAAGAAGCCGACGAAGAAGCCGACGAAGAAGCGGACGAAGAAGCGGACGAAGAAGCGGGTGACGCCAACGCGCGCGTTGTCGTCGACGACGCAGGGCCGGCTCGCGACGCGTCCTCACGCGCTGCAGCAATGAACGTATCGGGGTGCGCGCGTTGCGTCGCCTTGGGTTGGGTCATTGCGCCGTTTCGGTCCTGAGTTGTTGCGCGCGCTGCGCCGCGAGCTGATTCTTCAATTGCACCAGACTGGGCGTGACGATGGGCACGAAGGCCGCTTCGCGTTGCCGGCGCGCGATGCCCGAGAGTCCGCGCAGATAGCCGCGTCCACCGCCAGTCTGCACTTCGAGTGAGGCGGCATCGTGAACCAGTTCCGCCAACGCAATACGCAGTTTGAAAAGACTGGCCGGCGCGTCGACGAATTCGCCCTGCGATACCCCGGCTTTGAGGCGCGTCGTGAGCGTATCAAGTTGCTCGGATAGCGCGGCAACCTCGTCGGCCACGGCTGCTCGGGCGCCCGGACCGCCGTCACGCGTACCCGCCAGGCTGCGCCGGGCAAGCCCCAGCGACATGCCGCACTGCAGTCCGAGAAACGCGGGACGCACGCGCACGAGCCATGTCGGCGCGTCGTCGGTCACGCGATCGTCATCGGTCAGCAGTGTATCGGCCATCTGCAATGCCGCGGTATTCGTGCCGCGCAGGCCGATCAGATCCAGATCGTCGCTGCGCGTCACGCCCGGCGCGTGATGGGCGATCGCGAAGATCGAGGGCGGGCCACCGGCCTCATGATCCACCGCTGCTGCCGCCACGAAACCTTGTTTGCGAAGGTTCGTGATCCACGGCAGCCCCCCGTTGACTCGCCAGCCACGCGTGCCGTCGTCGGTGACGACGTCTGTCGCGCGAATTTGCAGCGGTTCGATTGCCGAGAGATATTTCATGGCATTCGACAAGCCCGTGGCGCCGGCGAGTTCGCCGCCCAGCAGGGCGGGCAGTCGCTGCTCACGCAGACGGCGATTCGGGCTTTGCAGCAAATATTCGATGAATGTGCGCTGCCCCCACAGCACGAACGCCGCCGCGAACGAATGTTCCGCAACGTCGGCAACGCTGTCGATCGCATCGACAATCGAGCCGCCCGTACCGCCCAGCTCGACCGGTACGCCGACACGCAACAGTCCCGCCTCGGCCAACTGCGGGACCACATCCCCACTGAGCGTGGCATCGGTGTCGAGCGTCTCGGCGTGGGTGTCCAGCCAGGCCGCGAGCGCAGGGGCGCGTGCGGCCAGTCCGCGAAGGCTGGCGTTGGCGCTCATGCCGCTTTTACCTTCGGTTCCCAGCGGTATGCCGCCAGTTGCGGGTTCAGTTCGTTTTGCGAGAGATTATTCGCAAAATTGCACAGCGTGGCGAGCGATACGCCAAGGACGACCTCCAGCGCGGCCGCGTCGTCGAAACCCGCCGATTTGAAAGCGGCGAGCTCGGCATCCGACACCGCGCCGCGCGAGGCAATGACTGCGCGGGTGAAAACGGCGACCGCATCCAGTTTGGCGTCGGAGAGCGTGTCCTGGTCGCGAATTTCATTGACGAGCGCTTCCGACAGTTGCGCTTTCTTCAGCGCCACAGCCGTGTGTCCGGCCACGCAAAAGCCACAACCGTGGATGCCGGCAGCGGTGATCTGTACCACTTCGCGCTCGGCAAGCGTCAGACTCGCCCGCGCGTTGATGGCGCCGACGCTCAGATAGGTTTCGAGCGCCGTGGGGGCATTGGCCAGCGACGCGACGAGGTTCGGCAGGAACCCGTTCGCCGCAAGCGACTTCTCCAGGAACGGACGGCTCGCTTCGGGGGCGGTCTCAAGGGTATGCAGTGGCAGTCGGCTCATATCGGGCTCCTTACAGTCGAGCATCCATTGTGCGCAATGCCGAGGCAAGGCTCAATGCGCGCCCGTCTGAAAATTCTGCGGATTTGTCTCATCGGGCGAAGGAATCGTCCGATGGGGCGATTCCTCGACGGCGTGCCCGTGCCGCCCGCACGTTTGGGCGACCTGTGTCGGCGCCAATGCGAGAGGCGGGGGGCTGGGCGCGATGCTCAGTGGAGCGGGTAGCTGGCGGCGGGTGTGATGGCCGTGGGCGGCGACGCGGCATCGGCCGCCTGACGGCGCCACGCCCCCGGTTGCATGCCTGTCACCCGCTTGAACGCTTGCGAAAAGGCCGACTCGGACTGGTAGCCGACCTGCTCGGCGGCTTCCGGCAACGACACGCCCGCGCGAAGCAGGGCGGCCGCCGTCTTCATGCGGACCAGTGTCACGAACTGCGCCGGGGGCTGTCCGCCGATTTCCGCGAATTGCTTGCAGAAGCGCGCGCGCGACATGTGAACGAAATCCGCCATGCGATCGGTCGTCCAGCGTGCCCCGGGGGATTCGATGATCGCGGCAGCGAGCCGCCCGAACGCGTCGCGCCGCATGAGTCGCCACATGCCCGGCGCCACATCTTCGGTGTGCACCGCTTCGCGCAATGCATAGTAGAAAAGCAGATCGGTAAGGCGCGCGAGCAGCGGCGACGGGGCGTCACCCGGTCTGCGCGCTTCGGCCTGAATCAGGGTGAAGATCTGCGTCATGCCTTCCAGGCGGCCGCTGGCGTGGCGTGCGACGATCGGATTTGGCAGCATGCCGAGCACCAGCGCGTCCAGATCGGTGCGGAACTCGAAAAAGCCGCAGGCCAGGGCGACAAAAGGCGGTGCGTCGGATGCCGTGTGCGGTGCAGGCGGCAGCGGCGTCATCGTGCCAGCGCGTGTGCGCAGATCGGCGGGAGGCGTTGACGACGGGGTCAGGGCATGCGGCACGTCGGAGAGCATGAACACGGCATCTCCGGCATGCAGGGCCAAGGTGCGCGGCGGTTGACCTGCGTGCGGGCCGATATGCAGGTAGCAGCGACCATCGAGCACCACGTGGAAGCTCGCACGCTGGTGACCCGCGGTAGATGCCTGATACACGCCGCAGTACTCGCCCACATGGAATAACGTGCTTTTCAGCTCGAGGCCGGCCAGCAGCCAGTCGGCCACGCGCTCGGGATGCCCCGGATGCCCCGGATCGGCCAGGGACATGCTTGCGTGCGGCAGTGTTGCGTCAGCCACATCCGGCGTGTCTGAAACGTCTGCCAAAACACTTTGAGTCTCCCGATCCATCCCAAACCCCACCTCTTGACGCCTGCTTCGGCAAAACGACCATGCTCCCCACCGACATTCGCCAGCACAACTATTTTTTCGTTGGATGCTTATTACGGTCGGGGATTTGCCGGGTAGCGTGGCGCGGGGCCGCGCATGGGCGCCTGCGGCAATGATAGGACCCGGCGATGGGGGAACGGGGCGGGGCGCCCCGGGCATTGCCTGCAAGAGGTGGGTTTCGACGCCCATGCCATCGGCGAGGACGCATTGCGTTTCGGGCAGGCATGAAAAAAGCCGATGATCTTTCGATCATCGGCTTTTCGTATTTTGTTGGTGCCCAGAAGAGGACTCGAACCTCCACGGTGTTACCCGCTAGTACCTGAAACTAGTGCGTCTACCAATTCCGCCATCTGGGCCCCGTCAGCTCGCTTACTGCTTGCTCGCTGCGAAGAAGTGAGATTATGCCGAGGCTGTCGGGGGCTGTCAACACTGGCGCGTGAAAAAATTCAAAAACTTTCACGCGCCGTCTGCTGCGCTCGGGGAACGCCCCGAAGTCACGCCGCACGGCCCATATGCTCCGATCGAATCATGTCGATCAAATGGCGCAATCCCGGCAACGTCTGACGGCGGCTCGGGTAATACATCGACAACGGCGGCCCATCGACGGCCCAGTCCGTGAGCACCGCCTCCAAGGTGCCGTTGGCCAACTGCGCCGAGACGTTGCGCTCCAGCACGTATCCCAGGCCCAACCCGCCCACCGCCGCGGCAATCACGCCATCGCTTTCGTTGATGCTCAACGCACCGGGCACATCCAGCTCGACCGACGACGTGCCGTTGCCGAGCTCCCACTTGTACAACGTGTTGTCGCCCAGGCGCATCCGGATGCAATTATGCGACATCAAATCCTGCGGCGCCTTCGGTCGACCGTGGCGCGCAAGGTACGCCGGCGAGGCCACGACGATCCACTTGAGGGCCGGCGTCAGCGGCGTCGCAATCATGTCGCCAGGTACCGTATCGCCGTAGCGCATGCCTGCATCGAAGCCTTCGGCGACGATGTCCAGCATCCGGTCGTCGACCGTCACATCGAGCTCGATATCGGGATACGACGCCACGAAGCGCGGCAAAATCGGATCCAGCAACAACCGCGCCGCATCGCGTGGGACATTCAGGCGCAAGCGTCCGGCCGGCGAGGCCCGGTAGCGGTCCAGCGCGCCGATCGCCGTCGCGATCTGCTCGAGACCTGCTTCCAGTTCCTTCGCCAATGCCGATCCCGCCGCCGTCGGCGACACGGAGCGACTCGTCCGGTTTAGTAACTTCACGCCCAGACGCGCTTCGAGATTTCGCATCGCGTGACTCAGGGCGGAGGTCGTCACGCCCAATTCCGTGGCGGCCTCGCGAAAACTCTGCCGGCGGCAGATGGTGACAAAAACGTTCAAATCGGCAAGCTCGCCGCGAGTGAAGGCAGGCATGTATTTCCCAACAAGTATCAAGCAACAAGAACCAAAAACACCCGACGAGCTCAACGAGTTAAGCGTCTGTTGAACAATATTCAATTTTTTATGAGGTAAATTTTACAGATTTCCTTTTGGTTCTGAGCGGCCCCTTGAGCGGAGTGACGCAAACGCTACACATTCTCACTTACGTTCATTCGCAGGCGCCCCGCAGTTCGGTGCGCCGCCTTCGGCAGGGGATCGGCGGATGGGGGGGCGAGGAGGGGGCGGTCGGCGCAAGATGCGCGTCGAGCACGGCAACCGCGTCAATCTCGGTGCGATGAATTGTGCGCGCGGGCAAGCGCATCCTGGCGTCTGCATGTGCACGGCGAAACACGAACAAGGGCGACTCGCCAGGAATCCAGGAATTCAGGAATCGCCCTTATGTTTTGTCACTTCATGGACGCCGCATCAGGCGTCCACGAAAATGACCTGCCCCGTGATGAAACTGTCGACGCATCGCCGGAATGCTTTGCCGACCAGGGTGTCGGCGACCGGCTGATAGCCGGGCATCATGTCCCGATAGTCCGCCCACGCCGATTCGATCACGGTCGGATTGACCGCGTTGATCCGGATGCCGCGCGGCAACTCATGTGCGACGCATTTCACGAAGGTATCGATGGCGCCGCTGGTCGTGGCATCCGCGATGCCCAGGGGCATCGGTTTGATGTTCAGAATGCCGGAGATCAGCGTGAACGATCCTCGGTCGTCGATGTACTTCAACCCCTCGCGCACGACGTTCATCTGGCCCACCAGCTTGCTTTGAATCGTGGTCGCCCACTGGCTGTCGGTCATCGACTCGAAGTCGGCGTATTCGCAGTGGCCGACGGCGCTGATGACGGCGTCGAACGATCCATAAGTCTCGACGACGGATGCAAACAGGCTCGCGAGCGACTCGCTGCACGTGATGTCGACCTGAAGATGCTTCGGATCGCTGCCGCCGGATCGGCTGGCCATGAGGATGTCATGGTCGTCCAGATCGGTCATGGCGGCCTGTCCGATGTGACCCGTCGCGCCGATCACGATGACGCGCTTTTTCCGCTTGGTGTCCTTGGTGTCCTTGGTGCCGGTGCTCATGTTGCTTACCTCGCTCAGTACATTGGAAAACGAGGCGCCATCATAGAAATCGCCGGGTGTGCGGTAAATCAGGCGGGGGTTGTATCCGTTACAAGGAATCGTTGTGGACAGTATCGACCTCAAACATATGCGCATCTTCCTGCGGCTCGTTCGTGAGAAAAGCGCGTCGAAAGTCGCCGTCGAAACGGGCATGTCCCAGCAGGCGATAAGTGGATATCTGAAACGCTTGCGCGACGCGCTGCCTCACGAGATTTTTCTGCGTCATAGCAATGGAATCGAGCCCACGGACTTTGCGCTGGACGTGGCGCGAAAGTTCGAGCGCGCCCTCGATGAAGTCGACGGCGTGTTTCACGCGGGCGTGTTCGATCCCGCGACGTGGGATCGATGCATCGGCATCATCGCCAACGAGTACGCCCAACTGTCGATGCTGCCGAGGTTCGTGGCGCAGATTCGTCAGTCGGCGCCGCATGTCAGGGTGAAGGTGCTGGACTTCGATGACGCTGCGCACGCGGAGCAACTCGCGAAAGGGGAGGCGGAACTGGTGCTCGGGTTCTCCGCGTTTTTCGACGGCTCGCTCGTGAGAACCGCGCTGCGCGATGAGCGGTATTGCTGTGTGGTGGGAGATGGCTCGCGGATCGCGAGCCAAATTCGCGAGGTTGCGGATATCGGGAAGTTCGCGCGCGTGGATTTTTCGCCTGGCAGCAGCGACTCGCGCGATAGGGTGTCGCAGTGGCTCGCGGCGCATGGCGTGACAGGTGCGCCGGTGGCGACGTTGGCGTGTTATACCTCGCTCAAGCCGTTTCTCGACGTCAACGACGTCCTCGCGTTCGTGCCCTGTTCGGTTGCGGTGGCTTGTCGGTTGCAAACCGTCGATCTGACGCCGATGCCGGAGGTCCTGACGGCAAGCGTTGGGTGGCACCGGAAAACTGCCGGGAACCCGATGGGGATCTGGTTGCGTGACGTCCTGACGTCGATCGAAGCGTCAGCCCGCGGGGGAGGTGTTGCCTCCGCGGCGGTCATCCCTGCCGTGCAGGCATGAAAAAAGCCGATGATCTTTCGATCATCGGCTTTTCGTATTTTGTTGGTGCCCAGAAGAGGACTCGAACCTCCACGGTGTTACCCGCTAGTACCTGAAACTAGTGCGTCTACCAATTCCGCCATCTGGGCCCCGTCAGCTCGCTTACTGCTTGCTCGCTGCGAAGAAGTGGAATTATGCGTATCGGGCGCGGGAGTGTCAACACTTTTGCGTAAAAAATTTTCTTTTCTCTCGCCCCCGCCCACTGCCGCGCTCAAATTCCGCACAGGTGGCAGTTTTCGTGAGGTTTGCCGTATGATTGTCCCTGACTGTAGGACGCCGCACTACGCGCGTCATACACCTCCACGGACCGTCGGGCGCATGGTGCGCCACTCGGCCGGACTCAACCGGCAAAGCAACGCTACCGACCTTTGAGCAAATATCCCTATCCGATCCCGAGCCGCGAAGAAATCCTCGGTGTCCTGCGCACCGCCGACTCCGCGCTGTCCGCTAACGATATCGCCGAAGCGCTTGCCATCAAGAAGCAGGAACGCGAAGGCTTCTTCAAACGTCTCGCCGCCATGGAGCGCGACGATCAGATCCGCCTCGATCGCCGGGGCTACTACCAACTGACGCACCCCTCGAACTTCATCGCCGGCCGCGTCATTGGCCATCGCGACGGCTATGGCTTTGCCGTTCGGGACGACGACGGCGATGACCTCTTCCTTCCTAATGAGGAAATGAAGAAGGTCATGCACAACGACCGGGTCCTTCTGCGCATCGCCGGCTACGACCGCCGGGGCCGTCCCGAAGGTCATATCGTCGAAGTCGTGAGCCGCGCGAACACGCACGTCATCGGCCGTTTGCTCAATGAGAACGGCGTCATGGTCGTCGCCCCCGAAGACAAGCGCATCGGCCACGACATCCTCATTCCGCCGCGCGCGCAGGGCAAAGCGAAGGTGGGGCAGGTCGTCTCCGTCGAACTTACCGATTACCCCAGCCGCTACAGCCAGCCCATCGGCCGCGTCTCAGAAGTGCTCGGCGATATCGACGACCCGGGCATGGAAATCGAAATCGCCGTGCGCAAGTACGGCGTGCCGCATCAATTCTCGGCCGAGGCGCTCGCTGCCGCGGGCGCGCTGCCGGACGAGGTGCGCGCCCCCGACCTGCGCCACCGCATCGACCTGCGAGACGTGCCGCTCGTCACCATCGACGGCGAAGATGCCCGCGACTTCGACGACGCCGTCTACTGCGAGCCTGCCAAGGTGGGACGCGTCAACGGTTTCCGCCTCATCGTTGCGATCGCCGACGTCTCGCACTACGTCGCGCCCGGTAGTCCGCTCGACGCCGATGCGCTCACGCGCAGCACCTCCGTCTACTTCCCGCGTCGCGTCATTCCGATGCTTCCCGAGAAGCTCTCGAACGGCCTGTGCTCGCTCAATCCCGACGTGGACCGCTGTGTGCTCGTGTGCGATGCGCTCGTCGCGCCCAACGGTGAGGTCAAGGCGTATCAGTTCTATCCGGCGGTCATTCATTCCGCCGCGCGCCTGACCTATACCGAAGTGGCCGCCGTGCTCGGCAACACGAAGGGCGCCGAAGCCCAGCGCCGTGCCGCGTTGCTGCCGCACCTCCAGAATCTGTACGAGCTTTACAAGGTGCTTGCGAAGGCGCGCAAATCGCGCGGCGCCATCGAATTCGATTCGACGGAGACATACATCGTCTGTAACGCGCAAGGCAAGATCGAACAGATCCTGCCGCGCACGCGTAACGACGCCCATCGGCTCATCGAGGAATGCATGCTCACGGCCAACGTGTGCGCCGCCGATTTCCTCAAGCGTCACAAGCAGCCCGGCCTTTATCGTATTCACGCGGGACCCTCCGGCGAACGACTCCAGGTGCTGCGCACGTTCCTCAAGACCCTCGGGCTTGCGCTCGGCGGTGGCGACGAGCCGTCCACGTCCGATTACTCCGAGCTGATGACGCAGATCGAGTCGCGTCCCGACGCCCCCATGCTGCAGACCATGCTGCTGCGCTCCATGCAGCAAGCGGTCTACAGCCCGGACAACATCGGTCACTTCGGTCTGGCCTATCCGGCTTACACGCACTTTACGAGTCCGATTCGCCGCTATCCCGACCTGCTCACGCATCGCGCCATCAAGGCGATTCTCGCGGGCAAGAAGTATGAGCCGGAGATTCCGGCGGGCGTGGAACTGACGACGGGGCTTTCGCCGCACGCGCGCAAGTTGCAAAAGGACGACGACGCTGCCAAGGGCAAAAAGTCGCCGGCGGCGAGGAAGCGCGATGCCATCTGGGACGAACTCGGCCTGCATTGCTCCGCGAACGAACGCCGGGCTGACGAAGCCTCGCGCGACGTGGAAGCCTGGCTCAAGTGCTACTTCATGCGCGACAAGCTCGGCGAGGAATATGGTGGCACGGTCAGCGCCGTGACGTCGTTCGGCATCTTCGTGCAGCTCGACGATCTGTTCATCGAAGGTCTGGTGCATGTCACCGAACTGGGCAGCGATTATTTCCAGTTCGACGAGGTGCGTCACGAGTTGCGCGGCGAGCGAACCGGTATCCGTTATCGCCTGACCGACCGCGTGCGCGTGCAAGTGAGCCGCGTGGATCTGGATGCACGCAAGATCGACTTCCGCCTCGTGCGCGAGCCGAACGCCCGCTCGCTGGCGAAGACCTCGGGTCGTGCGGAACGCGGTGGGGCACCTGCACCGTCGCCTGCGGCGGGCACACCAGGCATCGCCGGCTCGGCAAGCCCCGGTCCGAGCATTCGCCAGTTGCCCAAGGGCGGCGCGTTGCTCAACGGCGTGCAGCCCGCACCAGCCGGCAAGCGTCCCGCCAAGCCCAAGTCTGCCAAGGTGAAAGCGGCACGTGCCGAGCGCGGCGCGGCGCCCGCCAAGCATGGGGGGAGTGGCGGTGGTGGCGGCAAGGCGCCGGCCAAGCGCCAAGGCGGGCCGGGCGGGCCGGCGAAGAAACCTCGCCGCTGAGTTTTGTGCCGCCAAACCCTTGAGCGCCGGTGAGCGCAACCGGGCTTCGTCAAGCGATGAACCTACGGCGTGCCACCCGTATTTCCGGGCAACGTGTCACCGAACGGCGGCGAAGTGAGCGGTTTGCAGTAAGATGGGCGCCTTTGCCGGGAATCAGCGGCATTCGGTACCCGCGATGAATTGCGGCGGCGGTGGCCCATCGGGCTCCCGCCGCCGTCGTGCTTTGGGCGGCCCGTTGTGATCGACGTGATCGACGTGATCGACCGAATCGAGTCGCACGGTTCGCGATGACTGCCCGGGCGCACGCTATTTTGAGGATGTGAAATGAGTAAATTGAAATTGCTGTTCGGCTTTCATGCCGTGACTGCCCGACTGCGCCACGACGCCAGCAGCATCGAGGAAATCTATTACGACCCGAGCCGCCGCGACCGCCGCATGACCGATTTCCTCAAGGCTGTGGAGTCGTTCAAGAATGCGCCGGGCGTCAAGATCAAGGTCATTCAGGCCGACGGCAAACGTCTGGACGGCATGGCGGGTTCGTCGCGTCACCAGGGGGTGGTGGCGCAGGCGCAGGAAGTCTCGCTGGCGCTCAATCTGGACGAACTGCTCGACGGCATTTCGGGTGACCCGCTGCTGCTCGTGCTCGACGGCGTGACCGATCCGCACAACCTCGGCGCGTGCCTGCGTGTTGCCGACGGTGCCGGGGCGCACGCCGTGATCGCTCCCAAAGACCGGGCGGTCGGCCTGAATGCGACGGTGGCCAAGGTCGCAAGCGGCGCCGCCGAGACCGTGCCGTACATCATGGTGACGAACCTCGCGCGCACGCTGCGCGAACTGAAGGATCGCGGCATCTGGGTGGTCGGCACGTCCGACGACGCGCCGGCCGACATCTACGGCACGAAGCTCACCGGTCCGATGGCCATCGTCATGGGCGCGGAAGGCGAGGGCATGCGGCGCCTCGTCGGAGAAACGTGCGACGAGCTCATGAGCATCCCGATGGCGGGCGGCTGCGAGAGCCTCAATGTCTCCGTAGCCAGCGCCGTGTGCCTGTACGAAGCCGTGCGCCAACGCGCGGTGGCGGCAAAGAGCGCGAAGTAAGCCTCGGACACCGCCGGATGCCCCCGGCGGTCGATCGGCGCGCGTCGGCCTATTGGCCCGGGGACGCCATGGCCCGGCTGCCGGAACGCTGTGACTCGGCGTCGGGCCCGCCGACGCGACCGGAGGGTACGTCGGGGAGCCTGCCCAGCAGCGACGCCTGCGTAGGGGCGCCCGCATCATCGGCGCAGGCAAACAACGAATTCAGCGAGCAGGTGGAGCTGTCGTCCGCTCTGGAGGCGGTTTCGCGACGCAGGGGCGATGGCGTCTGCATCCGCATGTCGCGATCCGCATGCTGACCCCATGAGGGCGCGGTAGCGGATGTCGCCGATGTCGCTGATGTCGTCGGTGCGGCTGTGGCCTTTGCTGCGGCCTGCGGCTGCGGCACGGCCACTCGCTTGAGCTTGCGGCGTGCAGGCGTCTGCACGGCGCGTCCGGCCACATGGGAAATGCCGATGGCCTTGGCGAACGCCGCATCCCGTGCCCGCTGCGCCGCCTGGGTTTCGTTGATCTTCGTCAGTTGAAGCATCGTTTGCTCGACGCGCGTCTTCGCGCCCAAAGGTGCACCTGTCGCGGCGCTCGCTGCGACATCTGCGGCGACAACCCGCTGCGCCCGCACGGTTTGCGCGCTCGCCAATGCCTGTTGCCCGCCCGATGCCACAGCGACCTGTGCCGATGTGCCGACCAGGCGCGAGTCTTCCCTGATCAATTTCTCGTATTCCGCCTTTGCCACGCCGATCAACTGCGTGCGCACGTCGACCCTTTCGTTGGCCGTCGCCTCCGGATGGGTTCGCAGATATTCCACGTAGGCTTCACCCGCCTCCTGAACGATGTGGTCCCGTGCGGGTCTGCGTGCCTCGGCAATGGCGCGTCCGAGCGTTTTTCCATCGGTCTCGAGCACAGATCGCGTGACGCCACGCGGGGGGGCGTCGTCCGGCAGCACCTTGCGCCATTCCCGCTCGAGCGCCGACGTCATGGTCTCGCGCAGGTTGCGCAGCTCGTCGCACGGCAGTGTCGGCATGTCGGTTCTCAGTGCGTCCTCGAGCACCGACTTCTCGATCTGGTCGAACGTGTTTCGGCAGAGCAGGGTGCACAGTCCGTCGAGCAGTTCGACGGCCGACTCGCTGGGCATGTCCTCGGCCTTGCGCCGGTTGTGAGACGTCTTGCTTCGCGAGCCGAACGGGAACCTGAACAGTTCCTCGCGGTTTTTCCTGCTGATCCTCGACTTTGCACTGGTCCGGCAAGCGAACGATTTCGCTTCGAGTTCGTCCCGGATCTCACGGGCAGCCGCTGCGCCGGGGTCGCGAGAGCTCGCCGCCGCGCAAATCTCCCGATAGAAGCCCTCGTATTGCGAATAGGTCGATGCGAAGAATGTGCCCCGGATGCTCGTCAGAAAAACCTCCTGAATGAAGAACTGGTCGGCAATGCGGACAAACGCCCGGGCGGGCGCGGCATCGTAACGTGCACGAACCGCGAGCATGGAGGTCAGGAACTGGCCCGGGATCGTCTTCAGCATGGACCAGACCGACATGGATTCGAGTACGCCATCGGCCATCAGGCTCGTGAGCAACTGCAAATAGCCTACGGTGACCTTGCCAAACAGTTCGGCCGTCGCTTTCGAGTCGCTATGCGCGTGCTTCATCGCGCAGGCAAGGGTCGAGACAATATTCGGTTCAAGCAGCTTTCTCGCCGTGAGCTTCAGGCTCGCGCTATGGCCGACAATGACCTGATGACGTAGTGCTTCGAACACGACGGCAAGCGCCTGAAGGCCATTGATCGGCGCGAGATGGCTATTGGCGACCCGCACACCGGCCTCTCTCAGGAATGTGTAGTCGATTGCACGGCCCGTCGCGTTGCGTATCGCGAGCAGCATGTCCGTGCTCCTTGTATCGGCGTCGACAATGCGACTGGCGAGAACGCGGGTGACGATCGTTGTGTCGCCCACGTCCAGCACGATGGCGCGGGCGATGACTTGCTCGGCACTTTCGGTCGACACCGAAATCGTTGGCGCGAGCGTCGAGGTGTGTGCAAACGCCGAGCCGCCCGGGCGCGCCGTGGCCCTGAGCACGCGTCGCCGTGCGTCGACGATGGTCAGCGCGCCTTCGGTGATCTTCTCTTCGGTGTTCATCAGCCATTCGATGGGAAGTATCGGCGCGGTCGTCTGATGTGGGTCGATGTCCTGCGCGAAGTAGAGGAAGGTCGACGATGCCGTGCCGAACATGACGACCATGAGATTGGTCACGTGCATTTCCCGCTGCATGGCCACGACACCGTACGAGGTGCCGATATTCCATTTACCGTGCGTTTGAAAGACGGCGCTCCTGCCGAGCAACTGGCGATACACCTTGGGAATGATCTCGCGCGCAGCCGGGTCGGTGCGCGGGGCATCGGCGGGGGGATGCACCGGTGGTGCAATGCCGAGTTCCTCCAGGCCGACGTCCGTCATGTCCGCAGGCGCCGTTTCGACGGGTTGCAGATCGCGCGCATCGAGATCCAGAACCTTGCGGCTCGCCACGCTTGGCGTGTAGAACGCGTTGGGCACGCTCAGGGATTCGGTGTCGCACGGGTGGGCAGCATCGCGGGACGCAGGCACCGGAAAGACGATCATGGCGAACGACCCGATGCCCCCGATGCGGTTATCCAGCAGGAATTTCCGGATCTCGGGTTCGAGGCTGCGCAACGCCGAACGACTGACGCCGTCCAGCCTGCGTTGCGCGACGGTGGACAGGATGGGCGAGTCGCTTCTGTCGAGGTACGCCATCGGGGGAGGCGTAATACGGCCGGTTTGTGGGTCGGTTTGTGGGCCGGTTGGGCCGGTTCGTGGACTGGCGTCCGGATAGTAGTGCAGGGTCGTGGTGACGCACACCGGCGAGTTTGCACGGTTCGGTTCGGCATCGGGCGATCGGTGTGACGCGAGAAGCAGTTCGTCGCTAAAAGCGTCGGCGCGTGTGCGCGCCGGGTCGACGAGCGCGTCGGCAACGTCCGTCGTTGCGCCTTGCGGTGCGCCCGGAATCGGCGACACCGTGTGAGACATCGAAGTTGTCATCATGAGGGTCATCGATCAATGGCCTGCTGACGGATCGGCCTGTCTGCCGGATCCCGGATCTCGTTGCCGAGCGCCAACGGGGCTGGCGGGTGGGTCGGGCAGCAGTATGCGAAACGCTGTTTCCATTGCTTCGTCCGAGTCGACGGAACTGACCGAGAGCCGGGAGGCGGACTTGAAGGACTCGGCTGCCCGCTGCCAGGTCCACGTGGACGCTCTTGCATGCGGTTCCTGCGCCATCGCTTTACGGTAGGCGTCGGCGGCGCATGCGATCTGCGCTTCGGACTCCCGTTTCGCACGGGCTTTTGTCTGTGCTATCGACTTTTCCAGCGCCTTGTCCTGCACGACGCGGGCGAGCGTGTTCCTGACGTCCTGAAACGTCTGGTGGGATTCGGCCAATCCTTGCCTTGTCGCTTCCCTTTCTCTTGCGCGGGCGTCGGCCGTCTGCGCAAATTGCGACGGGAAGGCGTCGCTTTCCTTCGGCGCTGCCGTGCCGATGGCCGCAGCGGCCGCGACCCGCTGTGTCATCAAGGCGCTCGCGCGGGTGGCGGCATGATCTGCACTGAGGGCCGCCGCCGCGTGGGCCACGCGCTCCGTTCTTGCGTTGTGCGTGCCGACGAGTTTGCGGTACTCGTCCATGGCGGCCGCACGGATGCGTTCTCGTGCTGCGATCAAGTCGGCTTTAGTGGCGTCCGGGTGTGTCCGCAGGTGCTGCACATAGGCTTGACCCGCGCGCTCGATGATCTGGTCTCTGGCAGGTTTGCGGGCTTGCGCCACGTGATGGCCGAGCGCTTTGCCCTCGGACTCGATCAGCGATCTCGTGACCTTCGCCGGGAGTGCTTCGCGGGGCAGCGCCTTGCTCCACGCCGTTTCCACCGTAGATACCATCATGTCGCGAAGCGCATGATGTTCACTGACGGGGAGGGTCGGCATGTCCTCGCGCAGGGTGGTCGTGAAGCTGAAGGATTCCATGCGCTCGAAGGTTTCGCTGCAAAGCAGCTCGCGCAATCCATCGAGCAACTTGTCTACCGGCGCAAGCCTGTCGAATTCGGCATGCTTGAGGTCGTTGTCGCGCAGCGGCGCCGAGGTCTCGTTGAGCACCTGAAACGCATGACGGTGCATCGATCTCAGGTTCTTCTTGCTGATCTGCACGGCTGCCGTTCGTCCCACGTAGCCCTTGCGTTCGAGTTCGTGCCGGATGGCGACAGCATCCGGCGCCACGGCGTTGCCGGGCTTCGCCGCCTGGAATACCTTGCGATAGAAGCCTTCGCATTTGAGCGATGGCTCTGCGACCAGCAGACTGGTGATGCTGGAGACAAAGAGGTGCTGGATGAAGAACTGATCCATGAGGCGCACATAGGCGCGTGCCGGTGCCGCGTCGCCGCGCGCCCGGTTCGGGCCCACGTGGGACGCGGGCACGACTCGGGTGCGCTCGCCCAACATGCTCGTGAAGCGCTGACCGTCGTGCGTCTTGAGCGTGTCCCAGACCGCCAGCGGCGTCAATACGCTGTCGGCCATCAATGCCGTGAGAAGGTGCAAATACGCTGAAATGGCCTTGCTGAAGAGCGCCGACGTCGCTTTCGAGTCGTCGTGGGCATGGTCGAGCGCATTCGTGAAATTCTGAAGCAGGCGCGGGTCGAACAGTTTCTGCGCCGATAGCGTCATGCTCGCCCGATGCCCGAGAATCCACTGGTCGCGGATTTCGTTCACGATGCACGCCATTCTTTGCAGTCCCCGCACGGACCTCAAGGGACTGTTGGCCGCACGTACACCGGCGTCTCTCAGGTAGAGATAGTTGATGGCGCGGTTGGTGACTTTGCGCAGCGGCAAGAGCATATCGGCGCTTGACGCTTCCACGTCGACCAGACGGTTCACATGGAGACGCGTGAGGATCTCGTGGTCTTTGACGTCGAGTTCGATCGCCTTGGCGATGACCTGATCGGCCTGTCTGGGCACTGACGAAATCGCCGGGCGTATTCCCCTGTACGCGAACGCGGAGGCGCCGGCCGATTGGGCGCTGGCATTGCGCACACGGCGTCTGGCGTCGACAACCTTCAGCCGCCCGGCGTCGAAGGTGTCCGCGTGATTCATGAGCCACTCCACGGGTAGCATCGGGGCGGTGCTCTGGTGCGGGTCGATGTCCTGGGCGAAGTACAGATATGTCGTGCTCGCCGTGCTGAAGGTCACGATCATCAGATTGCTGACGTCAAGGCGCGCTTGCATCTGCGCCACGCCGGACGCGGTTCCGATGTTCCATTTCCCGTCGACCTGAAACACGGCGCTCACGCCCAGCATCTGTTGATACAGCTTCGGAATGATGTCGCGTACGTCCGGCGCCGTTTGGGGGGTATCGGCGGGCGGATGCACAGGCGGGGGGATCCCCAGTTCCTCCAGCCCGACGTCGGCCATGCCGACCGCCACCGTGTCGATCGGCAGTAGATCGACGGCGTCCAGATCCAGCGCCTTGCGACAGGTGAGAATCACCGGATACTGCGAGGACGGCATGCTCAACGCCGCGATATCGTCAGGGTGCGCGCCAAGATCCGGCGTGGTGCGCTCGCTTTTTTTGACCGCATGCTCACCAATGCCGCCGATACGGCTATCGAGAAGGAACTTCCGAATCGCCGGTTCAAGGCGTTGTAGGTCGGCGATGTTCACGCCGTCCATACGTGCCTGCACGAGTTCGACCGACGGGCGGGAATCGAAGCGTGTTGCGCCGGGCGCTGGCGCACGTGGCGCACGTGGCGCAGGACTGCCCGAAGCGTCCCGCTCGCTGTGGTAATGCAGGGTCATCGATTCGCGACTCGGCCACGCGCTCAATTCGGAAAATCGTCGGACGCCTTGCCTGTCGACGAAGGATGACGGCATTTGCGCCGGTGTGAGGACCACCGTCGCGGGGGCGTGTCTGCCCGGCTTCATCAGGTCGGGCATGGAGGGCGAGCGCGATCGCAGTCGTACCGATCCCGGTTGGGCATTCGACAGCGGGAGGTGTTCGCTGCCCATACGTGCTTGCGCCAGAAGCTCGGCACTTCGATAATTTCTCGCCCACCGGCGCTTCGGATTCAGAGGCGCCCGGGTCTCCTGCGCAGACGCGCTCGGTGTTGGCACGGTTGATGACACGGATGATGGTGCGGCGGTCGCGGACATCGCATGGGGCATCATGGCAGTCGATGCGACGCCCGCACTCGGCGGCCCGCGGTGATTTGCGTCGCAGGCCGAAACAAACGCGGCACGTCGAAGAGAGTCAAGGTGACGCGAGTGTTGTCGTCCGCCTGTTCGGGGCCTTTCAGGAATCGCTCAGCCTGCGCGCGGTCCGCTGGAGGCCGGCGCGGATAGTGTGGCGGGTGCCCGCACAAACGACGTTTGGGCACTTGGCCGGGTCCATTACGCGTGTCTGTCGTGACCCCGGGTTGCATGCCGGGCCGCGAGACACCGGCGTATCCGAGGTGTGCGCGAACGGTATCAACCGGTGCACGCCCCGGGACTCATGCGTGTTTCCGGCTGAGCGTCGATGGGTGAAGACCGGGAGGACAGGGAGGACTGGGAGCGCTCGGAGCGCTCGGAGCGCTGAGATTGTTGGGCGTGTTGGGGTGAGCCCGACGCGCCGCGTCGGCCGCCGGGCGACTCGCACGGCACCACCGGAAATTCGGGCAGGCTTTGCAGAAGACTCCCAAACGACATTTCGCTTGCCGTCAGACTGAGCGTGCTTGACGCGAGCGATGGCGAGGAAAACGCATGCCGGGCGAGGTTTGCCCGCCGTAGCGCATCGGATGTGGCGTGCGCATGTCCCTGACGTCTTGCCCCCTCCTGCCCGTGTGGGTCGGCTTCGGTTCGTTGCCCCGGCGGCGCGGCCATCTGTACCAGAGCGGCCGTGCGCAACCGGGCGCTTTCCCGCGACACGGCGCTCGCCTCCGCCTGCCGTTGCCCGAGACGTCGATGGTGCGATGCGTGGGCGTCGGCGGCACGCTTTGCATTGTCGAGCGTCGCTTTCGCGGTGCAGGCAACGGTGGCTAACGTCGCAAGCCGACTGAGCTTCACCGCCTGCGCGGCTCGGGTGACCTGTTCGCTACCATGCAAAAGCAGTGTCTGCGTCGATGCGCCGGGGGCGACGCGCTCGGCCTCCATGAGCGCCTTGTGCTGCGACCGGGTCGCATCGATGCTCGCCTGGAACATTTGCGCTACATGGGCTTTCGACGCGTCGGGGTGCCGGGCGACGAACGCTTCGTACCTGTCGAGCGCCATCTCCCGAATGCGGTCCAGCGCGGGTTTGCGAGCGCAGATCACGTCGTCGCCGTACGCGGCGCAGGCGTCTTCGAGCATTGCCCGGGTATGGGGGGGCGGCGCCGCCTCTGCGGGCAGGACGTTGCGCCACGCGTCGTCCAGTGCGTCCTTTACCTGCGCCTGGAACTTGCGCTGCTCTGCCAACGTCTGCGTCGGCGAGTTTGCCCGCACGGTGGCTTCCATGTGCGTTCTCGACATCCGGGCGATGGCAGCGGGAGTGATCGTTTCACGAAATCGGTCGAGGATGTCGGCGACCGGGACGTTTTGCGTCATGCGTCGGGGGCCAAGAATTCTCGAGGCCTTATCGAGCGTCGTAAAGGCCCGATCGTGGATTTTCTTGATGCGTTTTGGACATAACATCAGGGTGGTTCGGGTGGCAAAGCGTCTGCCTTCGAGTTCCTGGACCAGATCCTTGGCGCGTTGCGGAAGATTGCCCCAGGACGATGCAAGTTCTTTTAGCAGGCCGTCGTATTCCGAATCCGGGGGCTGTACGACGACGCTGGCGATGCTTCTGCGTTGCATGCGCGCTTCCGTCATGGCATCGAACAGGCCGACCATTGCGGCGTCGAAGTCGGGCAGGGCGCGCGCGCGAAACCCGAGCATTGAGCTCAGATACGCGCCGGCCGGGGTCTTGAGCATGTCCCAAACCGCCCGGGCCGTCAGAATGCGATCGTCGATCAGTCGGCCCAGCAGTTGCAGGTAAAGGACGGCGCACGCCACGCTCAGCCGCGCGGTCTCGGATGAATCCGTGGCGCAATAGTCGAGGCCTCGGGCGACGGACGTGACAATATCCTCGTCAAGGAGTCGGCGCGCGTGTATCGACATTGGCTGCGCGTGCCCGGTGATCCTCAGATCGCGCAGGCGATTCGCGAGTGCCCCCAGCGTTTGATACTCCCTGATCGTCGGGGCACTGCTGTTCGCCACGCGGACGGCCGGATCTCTCAGGAAGACGTAGTCGATGGGGCGGCACGTGAGCTTTCGCAAGCGCCTGAGCATGCCAATGCTGGTGCTCTCGACCTCAAGCAGGCGGCCGACCGACATGCGACTGCGCACGGGCGTGGTGTTGGCGTCGAGGGCGATGGCTTCGGCAATCGCGACTTCGGCGGACATTGTCGCGCCGGGCACGGTGCAGGGGGCGTCGGGTTTGCGAGCGAATGCCGAGCCAGCGCCGCATCTGCCGGGGGCGCATCGGATACGGCGTCTGGCGTCCACGATGCGAACCGTCCCGATGTCGACGCGGTGCCGATCACCCATGTATGCGTGAATATGCAGCAACGGCGCCACCGCGTGATGCGAGTCGATGTCCTGAGCAAAGTAGATCGCCATGCGCCTGGGGGATGCGTATGCGACGAACATGAGGTTTGCGGTGCCGAGTTTCGTTTGCAGTTCGACCACGGCCGTTGGGCTGGCGATGTTCCATCGGGTGTCCGTTCGGTAGACGGCCTCCGGTCCCAGCAGCGCCTGAAAAATGTGTGCCACGCCCTCATGCATTGCGGGGTCGAACGCGCCCCGACTCGCAAGAATGGGTTCGTAGGCGGGCGGCGCAACCGCCTGATCCGTCCGGTCGCGAGGGGCCGCGCACCTGGCTTGCGTGGGCCGCGGCGCCGTGTCCGGGATCAGCGTCAGCGAGCCGGACGGCGCGGCGATGACGGCGCTGGGCGTCACGAGCGAGCGGATCGCCGTCGCCAGATCGGGCATTCCCGGCGGATCCGTGTCGACGGAGCCGACCGGGCCGATCGACCTGCCCGACTCAATCGACTGATTCGTCCCAATCGATTGAATCGACCCATTCGATCCATTCGACCCAAGCGACCCAAGCGACGCATTCGGCCCATTCGGCCCATTCGGCCCAAGCGGCGCGGTGGACGCAGTCGGCGCACGCAACGTGACGGCACGCCGCTCGGCGACGAGGTCGCGCGATTGCGGCGTCACCTGTCCATGTCCGGCGGCAAGCCTGCCGGGGCGCACCAGCGTCGCCGCGGTCGGGGGAGTGTCGGACATCTCCATGGGCGGCCAGGTGTGGCGTTGTACGGACGTTCGCGGGCGCGCCGTGCGTGTGAGGCGATACCCCTGCTTCCAGCGGAGTTTGGGGTGGGTCGGTGCGGCGAGTGCCGGGCGGGGCGTCTCCGGACTGGCGGCCGCCCCTGGCGTGACGGCACTTGCAGAAGGGCTCGATAGCATGGAATGCGTGCGTAGTGTGCAAAGCGCAATGCGATATTGCGGGGATGGGGCGGATGGGCTAACGATGGGGCTACGGTCCTCGCGAGGCGTGCCGCTTATGAGCGCTGCGGCGGTTCGAAGCGCGCATGCGCGCTGCCCTCTCTTAGCCGTGCGAGTCGGTACGCCATCTCGTGCTCGCGTGGCGCGCGCTGCGGTGGGCCTTCTGGTACAGCGGGGAAGTACACGTTTTCCAGCCCCTCCGGCATATTGGCCGCGCCGGCGGTGGCCGCGCCCACGTCGGCGTGAGGCGAGGTGCCTTGCGACGGCATCGTTTGCGCCGCACGTTCGCCGCCACGTTCACCGGAACGTTCAGCGCCACGTGCTGCCCGCGTTTGCGTCGCCTGCGCTCGCGCGTCATCGCATGCGGCGTCCTGCGCCTGACGGTTCACCTCATGGCGAACCCATTGCTTCGCCTGACCAGCAACGATGGCTGCCGCATGCACGGCGGCTTGCTCGGCCTGCATGGCGGCCGCCTTTCGGGCATCGACCTTCGCGGCGCAGGCGGCATCTTCGGCTTGTCTGCGAACGTTCTCGCGCATGGCGTCGTTCGCCGCCTGCACCGCTGCGCTCAGAGCGCTCACGTGAGCGGATGTCAGTGCAGCTTCCGTGTGTTTGCGCATTTTCGCCTTCCTGGCAGCCTCTTGCGCGCTGCGTTCGGCTTGCGATTGCGTGCTCGACGTTACCGTCGCTGCCGGCTCGGCGGTGTCCGCGATCGTCGCCAGGTAGGCCGCCCTGGCCGCTCGCAAGCATGTTTCGAACTGCGACTGGAGCGCGTCCTGGCTCGCGCCCGGATGGCGGCGCTGGAATTCGGCATACACGGCGACGTGCTCGTCGATGATCGCGTCGCGCGCTTGCTTGCGTGCTGCGGCGACGGCACTGCCATATTCGGCGCCATGCGTCTCGACGATCGCCTTCGCGATGTGAGCGGGCGGTGCGCTGTTCGGCAAGACGTCATGCCACGCCTTTGCGACGAGCTTGTCGATCATGTCGCGAAACGCCCGGACTTCGGCGGTCTTGATGGTTGGCATGGCTTCGCGCATCTTCGTTGCCAGCCGGAGATTGTCTGCCGTATTGAGTGCGCTTAAGGAAAGCGACTCCCTCGCGCTCAGCAGGACTTCCTTGAGCGTCACATGCTCGAACGTCAGCGGTTGCGCCACATCC
Source organism: Pandoraea vervacti (assembly GCF_000934605.2). Taxonomy (NCBI): domain Bacteria; kingdom Pseudomonadati; phylum Pseudomonadota; class Betaproteobacteria; order Burkholderiales; family Burkholderiaceae; genus Pandoraea; species Pandoraea vervacti. The sequence continues at coordinate 2,305,153 of NZ_CP010897.2, forward strand.
ACCTGTAGCCACCTGCGCGCTGTCAGTTTGACGGCCGTGCGCAGGCTCACGAAGGCCAGGGATTCCCGTAGCCGGGGCACCAGATCGGCGGATTTGAGCCACGCGACCAGTGCGTTTCGGACGTCGCCCGGCGTGTGCGCAGCACGCAAGAGCTCCACATAGAAGCATCGTCCACAGCCGCCGGGTTTGCTCAACAGGACTCGCATCAATACCACGCGATCCGCGCCGGCTTTCTTCAGGTCGTCGAGCAGACTGACCCATGCGCGCGCGAGCATCGGATGCATGGCGACACGAGTGGCGAGCAGCGAGACATACGCTTTTCCTTCCGGGGATAGCAGGGTGTCGGTGATCGTTCTGGTCCGGACGATCTCGGTGCGTGCGAGCACGCCCAGCAGGCGCAGGTAGCAGGCGTTGCTCATGAGGCCGAGATGCGCCGCGTCGGTGAACCTGCCGTCGAAGCGCAGCAGGGCGTTGGACAAAGCGTCGAGGAGGGGCGGCACGGGCAGTCGGCGCGCAACGTGGATCATGGCGGCGATGTCGCCGGTGATCAGATGCGCGTGAAGCTCGTTGACGGCGGCGGCGAATTGCTGGATGGCCAGAATCGTCGGATTCCGGCTGTTGGCCGTCGTCACGCCATAGTCCCGATGGTAGACCACACTTACCGGCCGCTTCGTTTGCGTTTGCAGCAAGGCCAACGTGCTGGCGCACGAATCGCAGGTGTCGAGCAGCGTGTTGAAGTGAATGCCGCCCACGAGCGGGGCGTGTCTGGCGTCGCGAGCGACCACCGTCGCGATAATCTGTTCGGCGTCGTTCACGCGGTCAGCCGTCGTTGCGCACGCGGGATCGAGCACCGGCAAGTTCATCTGCATCGCCGTCTTGCTTGGCGAATCCGGAGATTCAAGGACGGCACGTGCCAGGCGACGCTTCGCATCGATGAACGTGATGGGCCCGATGGCGACCTCGTCAGCGTCGCCCATCGTCCGATGGATGGCGAGGGTGACGTCTTTGGCACGCATGCCTCCGGACAGGGAAAAGTACACTTTGCGTCCTGACGGCGTCTCGACACTGGCAAAAGCGAAGTTGTTCTCCCGCAGTTGCGATTTAAGGTCGGCAACGCCGGCGGCATGGCCGATATTCCATTCGCCGTCGGTTTCGAATACCAGCTCCGGGCCCAGTATCGTCCGGTAGACGGCCAGGTCGAACCCGTTGTGCTCCGGATGAAACCGGTTGCGGCTCGACAGACTTGCCTTGTTGGCGCAGACGAACGCCTGCTGTGCGTTTTGCGACGTAAAGATTCGCACGGCCTCATCGCTCGCACAGGATAAGGGGCGAGACTTTGGTCTGGGCGGCGCCTGTGCTTCGAGTTGCCGAAGCACGTTCCGAAAGCTGGAAGTCCGTCGGAGTTCGGCAGCCGGCGTTTTGAATTGTTGCTTGCCTTCGCAGTACAGGTCGATGAGACGTTTATCGTCGGGCACGTCGGGGTCGAGGCGGTGAAAAGCGTTCGACGCCGACTCGGGCCGGAACCGATGCGACACGTAGTACCGGTGCCTGTCCGCCTGCACGACGATAGACGACGGCTGTCCCGGCAGGCGCATGCCGAAGACCGTTTTCTCGAAGGGAATCCCTGCGACGAGGTTGGTCAACGTGAGCGACACCAGTGATGACGATGGTGGCTGCGTCGACATGTCCGATTGCGCGGCCGCTCGCTGCGTCTGCGCAATCGGCGCTGTGTCGGCCAGGCGGCCCTCGATCGTATCGAGGTGCTGCGGGACGGGAGGAAGCCCGGCCAATTGCGCGTTATCGGCCGAAAGCACCGAAAGTCGGCTGCCCGACGTATTGACTCTGACGTACTGGTCGTTGTGCACGAACAGTCCCATTGGCGCATCGCGCTTCGACGTCGGATTCGCGGTGGCGGCGCCCGGTGGCGAGCGCGTGGCCGAGGTGGTCGGTGTCGCGGGCAGCACACGTACGCGCGATAGCGCGGTCGCGGAGTCCGACGTAGACGGGGCAAGGACGTCAAGGACGTCAAAGACGAGCCGACGCGCCGCTTTGGGGCCAGTATGGGTTTTCGGGGGCTTGGGCGGCAGGCTGAAGTCGCTCGGTTTGACGGGCGATGGGTTGCTGATCAGCTCGCGCCACGGGGGATGGCGGTGACGCGCGTTGCCGGCGGTTGCCGACGACGCGAAATCGACAAATTCACTCGATCGCTTCTGGCAGGGGGAGAGTGCAAGGTTCGCTCCCGAAGCGCCACGATGCGGTGCGGGGGGAGGCAGGGGGGCGCGCGGTGGAGGCGGCGGCGAGACGTGAATGCGGGGAATCATGGCGGGGCGTCAGATCGCCGGCGACGAGACGCACGGCAATGCTGACGCCGCCAACCCGCCGTAAGCGCTTGTGCACGAAGTGAACGTGCTGCGAAGTCTTACGTCGGGTCAAGCTGCGTACTTTCAGAAAACGCTCCGCGCAATTATTGTCCGGCGCGTGCCGCGTCAATCAACCCTTCGAGCTTGATGGCGTCGGCCGCGAATGCGCGAATGCCCTCCGCGAGCTTTTCGGTGGCCATGGCGTCGTCATTGAGTGCGAAGCGGAACGACGGTTCGTCCGTTTTCACGCGTTCGATGACGGCAGCGCGCGCGTCCTTGACGTCGAGCTGCCGTTTGACTTCGCCATCGGTCGTCCGCAGTTGCTCAAGAAGCGCCGGGCTTATCGTGAGCAGATCGCAGCCTGCCAGCGCGAGAATCTGGCCCGTCGAGCGGAAGCTCGCGCCCATGACCTCCGTGCCGTAGCCGAAGTGCTTGTAATAACGATAGATGCTCGACACCGAACGCACGCCCGGATCGTTTTCGCCAGCCATCGCGGCGTCGTCCCAGCTTGCACCGGCTGACTTCTTGTACCAGTCGTAAATGCGGCCGACGAACGGGGAAATCAGGCACGCACCGGCTTCGGCACAAGCCGCCGCCTGAACCAGCGAAAAGAGCAGCGTCATGTTGCAGCGAATGCCGTCGCGCTCCAGGATCTCGGCCGCGCGAATCCCTTCCCACGTCGATGCAATCTTGATCAGCACGCGTTTGCGCTCAATTCCTTCGGCTTCGTACATTGCAATGAGCTTGCGGGCACGTGCGACCGTGCCCGCCGTGTCGAACGACAGGCGCGCATCGACCTCTGTCGATACACGACCCGGCACGATGTCGAGAATTTCGCGGCCGAAGGCAATCAACAGGCGATCGATGATCTCGTCCGTCGACGCGGCGCGGTACTCGCCGACCACACGCGTGAGAATCGGGCGATAGGCGTCTTTCTGTACGGCGCCGAGAATCAGCGAGGGATTGGTGGTGGCGTCTTGCGGCTTGTAGGCGTCCATCGCCTGAAAGTCGCCGGTGTCGGCCACGACGATGGTGTGACGCTTGAGTTGGTCGAGCAGGTTCATGAGAGCGGCCTTGCGAGAATTGCACAGCGTGACATGAAATCCGGCTTGCGCCAGCCGAGCGCCAATGCGACGAGGGCGGCGCAGGCGGCGCGAGCTGAACAGGCCGGAACATCGGAGAAGCGTCCGGGCGGCAAGGCCACGAAAAACGGCGCGTCTCGCCCGCCTCCGGTAAACTTCCGACTTTACCAAACTTTGCCGGAAATCCCCATGACCCAGGACGAACTCAAGCGCTTGGTCGGCCAGGCTGCTGCCGATTATGTGAACCAACACGTGCCCGAGGGCAGCGTGATCGGCGTGGGCACCGGGTCCACGGCCAACTGCTTTATCGACGCGCTCGCGGCCCACAAGGGGCGCTATCGCGGCGCCGTGTCGAGCTCCGAAGCGAGCACCGAGCGCCTGCGCAAGCATGGCATCGAAGTGTTCGACCTCAATCAGATCGACAGCCTGCCCGTGTATGTCGACGGCGCCGATGAAATCAACGCGCTCGGCCATATGGTCAAGGGTGGGGGCGGGGCGCTCACGCGTGAGAAGATCGTCGCCTCGGTCGCCGAAAAGTTCGTCTGCGTGGTGGACGCCTCCAAGGAAGTCGCCGTGCTCGGCGTCTTTCCGCTGCCGGTCGAAGTCATTCCGATGGCCCAGGCGAGCGTCGCACGCGCGCTCGAAGCCCTGGGCGGCAAGCCGCAGGCACGCGTGCGCGCCGACGGCAGCCCGTACGTGACCGACAACGGCTGCGCCATTCTCGACGTGCATGGCTTGCAGATCATCGATCCGGTCGCGTTCGAGGCGAAGGTCAATCAGATTCCCGGCGTGGTGACCGTGGGGCTGTTCGCGCAACGCGGTGCGGACCTGACCCTGATGGGCACGGCCTCGGGCGTGCGTTCCATCGATTACAAAGACTGAGTTCAGGAGGGCAGGATGGCTGGATCGCGTCGTCTTCCCGAAACCTGGTTCCGCCGCGGCCTGTGGCTGATCGCCGTGTTGTTTGCGGCGTTTCTGATTGGCCTTGGCGGTCTCGTCGTCGACCGATTGCCGGGCGTCGCCCCTGCGCCAACCCTCGCGTCCTTTGTCGATATCGCGCAGGCCCAACGTGCCGACGCGGCGATCAAGCAGGCGCAGACGCAACTCGAAGACGTCGAAAGTCAGTTGGAGACGGCGCGCTTGCAGCTCAAGGCGCGCAGTACGGCGTATCGCAACGCACGTGAATCGTTCAACGACTGGGTCGCCACGCGCACCGCGACGGCGCAGGCGAGCCAGGACGCCGAACTCGTGTCTCGCACGCGCGCGCTCGATACGCTCAAGGCCGCCGAGCGCGACGCCCAGACACAGGTCGACACTCTCGAATCCCGTCATCTGGATGCGCAGCGCGCGCTCGAGTCTGCGCGCAACGCCCGCTTTGCGCTGAACGACGCGGCGAGCGAGAAGCTTGCTGCGATTCAGCGTTCGCAGGAACTGAAGGTCTTCGGCATTCGGCTGGCGTTGACGCTGCCGCTGCTGGCCGTCGCCGGCTGGCTGTTCGTACGGCAGCGCAAGAGTACGTGGTGGCCGTTCGTGTGGGGCTTCATCTTCTTCGCGCTCTTCGCCTTCTTCGTGGAACTGGTTCCGTATCTGCCGGACTACGGCGGCTACGTCCGATACCTCGTCGGCATTGTGTTGACGGTGTTAATCGGCCGGTATGCCATCGTCTCCCTGCAGCGCTATCTGGCCAGGCAGAAGGCAGAGGAGCAATTGCCGGACGAAGAGCGGCGCAAGACCTTGTCCTACGATCTGGCGCAGGCGCGCCTGGCCAAGGCAGTGTGTCCGGGGTGCGAACGTCCCGTGAAACTCGACGACCCGGAGCGCGACTACTGCGTGCACTGCGGCATCTGCCTGTTCGACCATTGCGGCACGTGCAAGACGCGCAAGAACGCGTTCGCGCATTTCTGCCATCACTGTGGCGCGCGCGCCACCGGGGCGAATGCGGATCCGCAGGCGCGTGTCAGCCCTGCGGCGTGATGGTGTGAGGGTCCCGGGATGGCTCCCGGGCGTAACCCCTCACCAGCGTCTCCCACTTATCCAGCGCGCTTACTCGGCGCTCGGCGGCGGCACATAGCCTTGCGCCACGTCGGCGCCCTCGCCGAAGAAGTACTTTTCGGTCTGCTTGACGAGGTATTGGCGAGCGCGCGGGTCTGCCATGTTGAGGCGGTTCTCGTTGATCAGCATCGTCTGTTGCTTGAGCCATCCGGCCCAGGCTTCTTTGGAGACGCTTTCCCAGAGACGTTTGCCAAGTTCGCCGGGCATCGGCGGGAAATCGAGACCTTCGGCTTCTTTGCCGAGCTTGATGCATTGAACCATGCGGGCCATGAGGGGACTCCTTCGTGATCGTCGTATTGGGGTAAAGAAACGCCGCACGCGAGCGCCGGATTGCCGTGATCGAGTGGCAAATGGGCAAATCGGGCAAACCGGGGCGAATGATGCAAAAAGCGCGGCGGCAGATATCCGGATATGGGGGGCAGGGCGCGCGATGCAAGGCCGGCATCGCGTACGCGCCAGGGCTGCCCGCCAGGGTTACAGCTTCTTGATCAGCACCAATGAGCGGCGCTGCCAGTTGTACAGGCGGCGTCGGTCGGCCGGCAGATCGTCGACACCGGCCTTGACGAAGCCTCGCTTGAGGAACCAGTGTTCGGTGCGCGTCGTAAGCACGAACAGGCGCTCCAGCCCGCGTGCGCGGGCACGCTGCTCGATGTGCTTGAGCAGGCGTTCACCGTCGCCCGATCCCTGCGCTTCCGGGTCCACGGTCAGGCAGGCCATCTCGCCAATGCGCTCGGTCGGATAGGGATAGAGCGCCGCGCAGCCGAACAGGCGTCCATCGTGCTCGATGACCGAGAAGTGATCGATGTCGCGCTCCAGTTGATGGCGCCCGCGCCGCACCAGCGTACCGTCCGCTTCCAGCGGTTCGATCAACTGGAGAATGCCGCCGACGTCGTCGATGGTCGCTTCGCGCAGGCTTTCCAGATTCTCATACGAGATCATCGTGCCGACGCCATCGTGCGAGAACAGTTCGAGCAGCATGCTGCCATCGAGCGAGAACGGCACGATGTGCGCACGGCCCACGCCGGCACGGCACGCGCGTGTGGCGTACTTCAGATAGAACGCCGAGTCGCGGTCGATCGTGCCCTGCGATTGCATGCGCTGCGCGTCTTCTAGCGTCAGTTCGCGTTGCAACTCGTTGTATTCGTTCAGAACGCCGGGCGTCTCGGTAATGAAGATCAGCTTGTCAGCGCGCAGCGCAATCGCCGCGGACGATGCCACGTCTTCCATCGTCAGATTGAACGACTGGCCCGTGGGCGAGAAACCGAGCGGTGAGAGCAGCACGATCTTGCCGTTCGAGAGCGACAGGCGAATCGATTCGGCATCGACCTTGCGAACCACGCCGGTGTGCTGGAAATCCACGCCATCGACCACGCCGACCGGGCGCCCGGTGACGAAATTGCCCGAGACCACGCTGATTCGCGCATTGCCCATTGGCGTGTTCGGCAGCCCCTGGCTGATCGATGCCTCGATGTCCAGACGCAGTTCGCCGGCCGCTTCCTTCACCGCTTCGAGCGCGGCCGCGTCCGTAATGCGCAGTTGCTGGGCAAAATGCGACTCGATATGCCGCAGGCGCATTTGCTCCTCGACCTGCGGTCGCGAACCGTGCACCAGCACGATGTGCATGCCCATGGCGCACAGCAGCGCGACGTCCTGAATCAGGGAGTCGAGCCCGCCTGCCGCAACCAGTTCGCCGCCAAAGGCAACCACGAAGGTCTTGTCACGGAACGCATGGATATAGGGGGCGACCGAGCGCAGCCAGTCCACGAACTGGGCTTGATGGGCGGTCTCTTCGTCTTGCAGGGCGGGGTCGGGTTCGGTCAGCATGGGTGTACGTGCGCAAACATGCGCAGATTATATAATGCGCGCCCATGGCAAGTGATGAACGAAATCGACAATCTAAGCCCCCGAAGCCAAAAGTGACGGCGCCGGGGCATACGCGTGTTCAAACCGCGGGCACTTCACAACCCAAGCAACCCAAGCAACCCAAGCAATCCAGGCAACCCGATCGCGCGAAGCACCCGGCCGGGACGGCCGAGGCCGGACGCCGCCTGTCGCCCGCCGAGCGGGCTGCGCGCGACGCCGAGCGCCTGGCGGCCCGTCAGGCCGCGGCCAATCGCATCGCGACGATCACATTCCCCGAAGCGTTGCCGGTCTCCGGCCGCCGGGAGGAGATTGCGCGCGCCATCGCCGGGCATCAGGTCGTGATCGTGAGCGGCGAGACCGGCTCCGGCAAAACCACCCAGCTGCCGAAAATCTGTCTCGCACTCGGGCGCGGGTTGGGCGCGGGCGGCACAGGTCTCATCGGTCATACGCAGCCGCGACGTATTGCTGCTTCCGCCACGGCCCGCCGGATTGCCGACGAGCTGAATACGCCGCTGGGCGAGATCGTCGGGTTCAAGGTGCGGTTCAACGACACGCTGTCCAACGGCGCGTCCGTCAAGCTGATGACCGACGGCATTCTGCTTGCGGAGACGCAGACCGACCCGTTGTTGCGTGCGTACGACACCATCATCATCGACGAGGCGCACGAGCGCAGCCTGAACATCGACTTTCTGCTCGGCTACCTGAAGCAGTTATTGCCGCGCCGGCCCGATTTGAAGGTCATCATTACCTCGGCGACCATCGACGCCGATCGCTTCGCCCGCCATTTCGGCACGGGGGAGGGCGAGTCGCTGCGTCCGGCGCCGGTCATCGAGGTGAGCGGCCGTCTGTATCCGGTGGAGGTGCGCTACCGTCCGATTCAGGATGACGTGCGTATTGCCAACGCCGAGGGTCGTGATGGCCGCGAGGGCAGCCGCGCGAGCGCCCGCGACCGGGAGCGCGATCTGATGGACGGCATCGTCGACGCCGTCGATGAACTCTGCCGTGAGGGCTCGGGCGACGTGCTGGTCTTCCTGCCCGGCGAGCGCGAGATTCGCGAGGCCGCCGAGTCGCTGCGCAAGCACCATCCGCCGCACACCGAAATTCTGCCGCTGTTTGCACGCCTGTCCGCGAGCGATCAGGAGCGCGTGTTCAAGCCGTCCAATGCGCGACGCATCGTGCTGGCGACCAACGTGGCGGAAACGTCGCTTACCGTACCCGGCATCCGTTACGTGGTCGACGCCGGCACGGCGCGCGTGAAGCGCTACTCGTACCGCAACAAGGTCGAGCAGTTGCAGATCGAATCGATCTCGCAGGCCGCCGCCAATCAGCGTGCAGGCCGATGCGGCCGGGTCGCCGACGGCGTGTGTATCCGTCTGTACGACGAGACCGACTTCCAGTCGCGCGCGCGCTTCACCGACCCGGAAATCCTGCGCTCGTCGCTGGCGGCCGTCATCCTGCGGATGCAGTCGCTGCGACTCTCGAAGGTCGAGGGCTTCCCGTTCATCGAACCGCCGCCCGGGCGCGCCATCGCCGACGGCTATCAGTTGCTCAATGAACTCGGCGCCGTGGACGACACGAACCAGCTCACGCCACTCGGGCGCGAACTGGCGCGACTGCCGCTCGATCCGCGCGTGGGCCGCATGATTCTTGCCGCGCGCGATCAGCAATCGCTGCGCGAAGTGCTGATCATCGCCAGCGCCCTGGCGGTGCAGGACCCGCGCGACCGGCCCATCGAGGCGCAGGACGCGGCCGACAACGCGCACAGGAAGTTTGCCGACGAGCGGTCCGAATTCCTGTCGTGGATCAAGATCTGGAAGTGGTTCGAAGACGCCATCGCGCACAAGAAGTCCAACCGTCTTCTGGCGCAGGCGTGCCGCGAGAACTTCCTGTCGCAGTTGCGCCTGCGCGAATGGCGCGACGTCCACAGCCAGTTGCTCACGGTGGTGCGCGAGCAGGGGTGGCGCATCAATGAATCGGAAGCCACCTACGAGCAGGTGCATCTGGCGCTGCTCGCAGGCTTGCTGGGCAACATTGGCTGCAAGGCCGACGACGACCCGCATTTCCTCGGCGCGCACGGCATCAAGTTCCATATCTGGCCGGGTTCGTCGCTGGTCAAGAAGGCAGGCCGATGGGTCATGGCCGGCGAACTGGTCGAGACGAGCCGCCTCTATGCGCGCTGCATCGCCCGAATCGAGCCGGAATGGATCGAACGCGTGGGCAAGCATCTGGTGAAGACGTCGCTGTCGGACGCGCACTGGGAGAAGAAGGCCGCGCAAGTCGTCGCGTACGAGCGCGGCACGCTCTATGGTCTGACCATCTACGCACGCCGTCGCATGAACTTCGGTCCGCGCGATCCGCGCCGTGCGCGCGAGATCTTTCTGCGCAGCGCGCTCGTCGAAGGCGAGTGGGAGACGAAACTTCCGTTCTACGCTCATAACCGCAAGTTGATCGCGGACATCGAACAGCTTGAGCACAAGTCGCGCCGCCAGGATGTGCTGGTCGACGACGAACTGATCTACGCTTACTACGACGCGCATGTGCCCGCCGATCTGTACGATGGCGCGAGCTTCGAGCACTGGTATCGGGAGACGGCCAAGGGCACGCCCCGACTGCTTTATCTGGTGCGCGACGACCTCATGCGTCACGAGGCGGCCGGGGTCACCACCGATCTGTTCCCGAAGAAAACGGCCATTGCCGGCATCGAGATGGCGTTGACGTACCACTTCGAACCGGGCTCGCCGCGCGACGGCGTGACGCTCGCCGTGCCGCTTTACGCCCTGAATCAGGTCGACGCGCGCCGTTGCGAATGGCTCGTGCCGGGCATGCTCAAGGAAAAGGCGCACCTGTTGATGAAGTCGCTGCCGCAGAAGCTGCGGCGTCACTTCGTGCCGTTGCCGGAGTACGCGGCAGGCTTTTTCGATCGGGCGACGTTCGGGCAGGGCGCCCTGCTCGATGCCCTCATGGCGGATGCGCGCGAGCAGACCGGGGTCATGCTCAAGTCGAGCGACTTTAAGCTGGAGATGCTGCCCGCGCATTTGTCGATGAACTTCAAGGTGATCGACGAGCACGGCCGTCAACTGGGCATGGGGCGCAACCTCGCCCAACTGCGCGCCGAACTCGGCCAGCAGGCGCAGCGAACGTTCCAGCAGCTCGCGGCCAAAAGCGGCGCCACGCCCACGGGCAGCGCGCCGGCGGCGCCGCGAGAGCGTGGCGGGGACGAAGGTGGCCAGGCAGACAACAGCGCCAAGAGCGCAGGCAAGGCGGGGCGCACGGCGGCAACCCAAGCGGCACCCGCCGCCGCGGTCGAGCCCGGTCGCTACGACAATCTCACGACGTGGAGTTTCGGCGAATTGCCCGAGATGCTGGAAATCCGGCGTGGCGGGCAGACGCTGTTCGGCTATCCGGCGCTCGTCGACCGAGGCGACCATTGCGATCTGGAGGTGTTCGACGATCCCGACGAAGCGCAGCGGCAGCATCGTGCAGGCCTGCGACGCCTGTTCGCCATCCAGCTTCGCGAACAGGTGAAGTATCTGGAGAAGAACATTCCCGGCTTGCAGCAGATGGCGATGCAGTATATGAGTCTGGGCACGCAGGAGGAACTGCGCGACCAGATCGTGGATCTGGCGCTCGAGCGGGCGTGTCTGGCGTTGCCGTGGCCGAGCGAGAACGCGTCGTTTGTCGCGCGCAAGGATGAAGGGCGAGGGCGTCTGACGCTGCTCGCGCAGGAGATTGCGCGACTGGCCGGGCAGATTCTCGCCGAGTATGCCGCGTTGCAGAAGAAGCTGGCGCAAGCCAGGCCGTTTGCCCAGGCGCACGCGGACCTGAGCGCCCAGTTGCAGCGCCTCGTCGGCAAGCGCTTTCTCATCGACACGCCATACGCCCAGTTGGCGCATTTCCCGCGCTACCTGAAAGGCATGGCCGCGCGTATCGACAAGCTCAAGGCCGATCCGTCGCGCGACGCGCGCGCCATGAGCGAGCTCGGGCCGTTGCTGCAAAACTGGCAGCGGGCGACGTCGCAACGCCGGGATCACGGCGATGCAAGGCTCGACGAATTCCGCTGGCTGCTCGAGGAGTTGCGCATTTCGCTCTTCGCTCAGGAGTTGCGCACGCCCATGCCGGTGTCGGTCAAGCGTCTGCACAAGGTGTGGGAAGCGTTGCAGCGCTGAGGGCCGGTTTGCGCTACGTCATGAAGTGTGCGGATGGTGTTTCGTCTGATCAAAAAATGTACGCGCGAAGCGCTGCGCCGAGGCGTTCCCAGCCTACAATAGCGAGACTTTTTCCAGAGACTTCGTGATGCGCAAACTTCTGATTGCCGCCAGTCTGGCGGCTTCCTTCGGACTCGCGGCACTGGCCGGTCCGGCCCGCGCCGCGGCACCCGCGCCCGAGAGCGTGGTGGTCGTGCTCAATTCGGCCGACGCCAGCGTCAGCCTGATCGACAAGGCCTCGCAGAAGGTCATTCAGACGTTCCCGGTCGGTAAGGAGCCGCATCACCTCATGGCGACGCCCGACAACCAGTCGCTCATCGTCGCGAATTCGGTCGGCAACAACCTCGTCTTCCTCGATCCGAAGACGGGGCAGATCCAGCGCAAGATCGAGAACATCGAAGACCCCTACCAGATCGGCTTCTCGCCGGACAAGAAGTGGTTCGTGGCCAACGCGCTGCGTCTGGACCGCGTGGACGTCTACCGCTTCGACGGCAAGAATCTGAGCGTCGCGCAGCGTATTCCCATCAAGAAGATGCCGAGCCACCTCGTGTTCACCGAGGACAGCAAGCTTGTGTTCATCTCGCTGCAGGAGTCGAACGAAGTCGCCGCCATCGATCTGGCTACGCAGAAAGTGATCTGGAAGATGAAGGTCGGCGACAGCCCGGCCGGTGTGTGGCTCACGCCGAACGACAAGTATCTGCTCGTGGGCATGACGGGGGCCGATTACGCGGCAGTGGTCGACTGGCGTAACCAGAAGGTCGTCAAGACGATTCCGACCGGCAAGGGCGCACACAACTTCCGCTCGCTCGCCGATGGCAAGCACGTGCTGATCTCGAACCGGGTTTCCAGCACGATCAGCATCATCGATCAGGAGTCGCTCACCAACGTGGGCAACATCACCGGTCTGCTGCCGGGCCCGGACGACATGGAACTTACCGCCGACAGGAAACAGCTCTGGGTGACGTTCCGCTGGGCGCGCAAGGTCGGCATTATCGATCTGGCCTCGCGCAAGCTCATCAACACCATTCCGGTCGGACGCTCGCCGCACGGGATCTATTTCTACGACCGCGCGCCGGTGCTGTAACATCAAGGCCTTACTCTCAAGGCTTTGATCGCACGGGGGCCACGGCAGCGCGCCGTGGCCCCCGTGCGGTCCGTACCACACCTGCATGAACGATATTCTTCGCGCGCTTGGCCGCGCGCTCGTGAGTCTGCTGCATCCGCGCATGCTGTGGCTCACCGCAATGCCCTTCATCGTCTCCGGTCTTCTCTGGGGCGCCGTGATCTGGTTCGGATGGGAACCCTTCACCGACTTTCTCCGCGTCTGGCTCGAACAGTGGGAATTCACGCAGTGGATTTACCGCTTCTTCGGTTATTTCGGCGTCGACAGCGTGCGCATGGCGCTGGCGCCGTTCATTCTGGTGGCGCTGCTCGTGCCGCTCATCGTGGTCACGGCGCTGCTGCTCATTGCGGGATGGTCGATGCCTGCGGTGCTGCGTCATCTGTCGCGACGGCATTTCATCCACCTCGAAGCGCGGCAGGGCGGCTCGTTCTGGGGCAGTCTCGGGCAGTCGCTCGGCGCGACGTTCGTGTTCCTGATCGCCGCGCTCGCAACGTTGCCGCTCTGGCTGGTGCCGCCGTTCTTCGCGATCGTGCCGCCGCTGCTCTGGGGCTGGCTGACGTATCGCGTCATGACGTATGACGCGCTTGCCTATCACGCGAGCGCGGACGAGCGTCGTCGGCTGGTGCGTGAAAAGCGGTTGCCGTTGCTGGTGATCGGCGTGGCGACAGGCTTGCTCGGTTCGTTGCCCACGCTGCTGTGGGTCTCGTCCGTCATCATGATCGTGCTGTTTCCGGTCATCGCGCTGCTGGCGATCTGGCTGTATGTGGTGATCTTCGTATTTTCGGCGTTGTGGTTCGCCCACTATTGCCTGCGAGCGCTCTCGCGCATGCGCGCGGAGGACGCGCACCACGAGCCGTCCTTCTCCGGGACGGTGCTGCCGGGCGCTGGCGCGCCGCTGCCGGACAGCGAGGATTTGCCCCCGGCGGAATCGCCGCGGTTGCCGGGCGCACCCGGTCCGTCCGGTCCGACAGGGTCCCCTAACGGTTCGCCGTGAAAGTGGCACAATCGTCGAATTGCGCGCCGTCGGCAGGCGGCGCTGCGCATCCCCCAGGCACTGACGACAAGACAAAGGAAGCATCATGGCGGTCGGCATCATCATCATCGGCGACGAAATTCTCTCGGGGCGTCGTCACGACAAGCATCTGCCCAAGTTCATCGAGTTGCTCGCCGAGCGTGGCATGCAACTGGGCTGGGCCGAGTACGTCGGCGACGACCCGGAACGCATCACGGCAACACTGCGGCGCACCTTCGCGAGCGACGACATCGTGTTCGTGACCGGCGGCATCGGGGCCACGCCGGACGATCACACGCGTCAATGCGCGGCGGCGGCGCTCAATGTGCCGCTGGTGCTCACGCCCGAAGCCGAGGCGCTCATCATGGAGCGCATTGCCGATACCAGCCCGGACGGTGTGGCCGACATGACGCAGGCCGATAACCGTCACCGTCTGAAGATGGGCGAGTTCCCGGTCGGTGCTCGCGTGTTGCCGAATCCGTACAACAAGATTCCGGGTTTCTCGGTCGAGCACCATCACTTCATGCCGGGTTTTCCGGTCATGGCATGGCCGATGATGGCGTGGGCGCTCGACACGTACTACGCCGATCTGCATCACCTCACGAAGCACACCGAGCGCTCGGTGCTGGTCTTCGGACTTGCCGAATCGACGCTCACGCCGCTCATGGAGGCGATCGAAGCCGAGTACGGCGGCATCAAGGTGTTCAGCTTGCCGAGCGTGGGCGATGCGGAGCGCGGAGCCATTTACGCGCGCCGTCACATCGATTTGGGCGTGAAGGGCGATCCGACGCTCGTCGGCGCCGCGTTCGAGCGATTGATTGCAGGGGTGAACGCGCTGGGTGGCGAAATCGTGCATCCGGCCGAGGCGATCGCGTTGCCGGAAGGCACGGTGCCGGCGGCGAAATAGCCTTCGGCCCGCGAGGTCCGCTCGCGGATCACACTCCGTTCGCAGTCGGTCCTCGATTGCCGACGTCTGGAAATTGGCGCCGGAAACTGAAGCCGGAAATGAACGCCGGAAACGAAAGCCGGAAACGAAAGCCGGAAATGAACGCCAGGAATGTCAAAACGGCGCTTGCCTTCGTGGGCAAGCGCCGTTTGTTTTGATGCGGGCGCCCGGAACGTTGGATTCCTTGGCGTCGACAAGCCCTCGGAACGAGTCGGCGCCGCTCAGAACCCGGCGAGAACCAGCTTGCCGATGGTGCGTCCGCCTTCGAGCTGGGCGTGCGCGCGGCGCAGGTTCACCGCATTGATCGGGCCGATGACTTCACCGACGGTGGTGCGCAGCGTCCCGGCGTCGACCAGACGGGCAACTTCGGTCAGCAGTCTGTGCTGGGCAATCATGTCCGGCGTTTCGTACATGG
The DNA here is from genome assembly GCF_000934605.2 of Pandoraea vervacti. Classification (NCBI taxonomy): domain Bacteria; kingdom Pseudomonadati; phylum Pseudomonadota; class Betaproteobacteria; order Burkholderiales; family Burkholderiaceae; genus Pandoraea; species Pandoraea vervacti. The sequence continues at coordinate 2,320,211 of NZ_CP010897.2, forward strand.
CGCGCGTGAACATGAATTCCCAGACGAACGTGGCGCTCTTGCTCTTGAGCAGGCCGACTTCGAGCGGTCCGGCATTCTCGACGATCGAGCAGATCTTGCCTTGCGGCGCGACGGCGTCGGCCATGGCGGGGAAGTGCGTGTCCGTGTCGTTCAGGCACAGAACGAAATCGACCTGCGGCAAGCCAAGGGCTTTCAATTGCGTGGGCATGTCCTGATAGTGGTCGATGACGTGCTGCGCGCCCAACTGACGGCACCAGTCGGTCGACTCCGGACGCGAAGCGGTAGCCACGATGGTGAGCCTGGCCAGACGGCGCGCGAGCTGAATCGCAATCGAGCCCACGCCGCCCGCGCCGCCGACGATCAGAATCGACTTGCCTTCATCGCGCCCGTCGGGGGCGATGCCGAGACGGTCGAACAACGCCTCCCACGCGGTAATGGTGGTGAGCGGCAATGCGGCTGCATTCACGAAGTCGAGCGACGTGGGCATATGTCCCGTGATGCGTTCATCGACCAGATGGAATTCGCTGTTTGCGCCGGGGCGCGTAATGCTGCCCGCGTAATAGACCGGGTCGCCGACCTTGAACAACGTGACGTCCGGCCCGACAGCGGCGACCGTGCCGGCGGCATCCCAGCCCAGCACACGGGGCTGTGACTCGACCTTGTCCTTCGGCGCGCGCACTTTCGTGTCGACCGGGTTCACCGAAATGGCCTCGACTTTGATCAGCAGGTCGTGTCCGGCGGGCGTCGGCGTTGGCAATTCGATGTCTTCGAGCGATTTCGGGTCGTCGATCGGCAGGTAACGGGTCAATCCGATGGCTTTCATCTGCTTTCTCCTGAAGTGAAGGCGCGCCGCCTTTATGTGGCGGATTCGCGACGCGCCGAATGCGATAGCGAAAGATTACGGCTAGTCGATTGAATTGATAATTCGCATAATGCGGAAAAGATTTTTTGGAAAATCCATCAAATGGCATTGGACCTCGATACCGTCGCATTGTTCGTGCGGGTGGCGGCGCTGGGAAACGTCTCGGCGGCAGGCCGTGAGCGCGGCCTCTCGCCAGCCACGGCCAGCACGCGGCTGGCGCAGCTCGAAGGCGTGCTGGGCGCCAGGCTGCTGCATCGGACGACGCGACGTGTCGCGCTGAGCCAGGAGGGAGAAGTCTTTCTTGCGCAGGCGCAGGCGCTGCTGGCTGCGCAAGCGCAGGCGCTCGCGAGCGTGGGGCAGGGGTTCGCCGCACCGCAGGGGTTGCTGCGCGTGTCGTGTTCGTCGTCGTTTGCGCGCCAGCACATCTCGCCCGCGCTGCCCGAGTTTCTGGCGCGCTATCCCGGCATTTCGCTGGATTTTCGATTGACGGACCGGGTCGTCGATTTGCTGGAAGAGGGCGTCGACATGGCGATCCGCGTCGGGGCGTTGCGGGACTCGACGCTCATTGCCCGCAAGCTTGCCGCGAACCGGCGCACGTTGTGTGCGTCGCCGGCCTATCTGGCCGCGCATGGCACGCCCCGACATCCGAGCGACCTGACGCAACATGAATGCCTGACGCTCGGCGAGCAGCGCGATTGGCGGTTTCTCACACCGGGCGGCCCGCTAAGCGTGCGTGTGGCGGGGCGTCTGGTGTCGGACAACGGCGAAGTGCTGCGCGACGCCGTGCTGGCGGGGCTGGGCATTGCACTGAAATCAACGTGGGACGTGGCGGTGCACTTGCAGCGCGGGGAGTTAGTGCCTGTGTTGCAAGCGTACCCGCTGGCCGAGGAAGTCGCGATTTGGGCGGTGTACCCAAGCCGGGCGTTCGTGCCGCCGAAGACCCACGCGCTCATCGAGTTCTTGCAGGCGCGTTTCGGCCCCGTGCCTTATTGGGAAACGCAGTGGCCGGCCAGCGCCGACGGCAGACAAGGCTGACGGGATCGTGCTGCGCTGCAGCCGTCAGTGCAGGCGATGTGTGCGTGTGGGCTGCGAGCCGGTATCGTCGTGGCCGATGGCGGGACTCGAATGATGCAGCACCAGCCGCCAGCCGTCCGCTTCCTTCAGGTACACATTGGTGGTGAGCACGAAAGCGAAACGCGCCTCCGGGTGTGTCTCGACCTGAATTTGCTCCAGCACGTTGTGAACGGCGCAAAGCGGGTTGTGGGCCACCTGAAGGTGACTCACGGTGACCTGCAGCCCGCCTTTGGCGAGGATCTGCCGCCAACTGGCGCGAATGGCCGCAGGGCCGACGTGTCGCGGGCCTGACGGATGAATGCAGACGACCTCTTCGTCTTCGGACCAGACATCCATCAACGTCTCCGTGTCGCCAGCACGCAACGCTTCGTAGAACGCGTGCTCGGCGTCTTCCGGGCTGAGAAATATGGCTGCGGGCATAACGGCGGCCTCCGTCGGGGTCCATCGTTGGAATTCATCGTTCGAGATGCCGGGCAAGCGGATGCCGGGCGGCGAACGCGCCGATTATGGAGGGTTTGCCCGGGCTTGTCGAACGCGAGGCGATTTGGGCATGGCGGGGCAGCCGGGCGGTCGGATCGGGTGATCGAACCGAGTGCTTGGCGCGGACGAGCGACGTTTGATCTGGCGCAAGGCGCTGGTTCAGGCGGGCCGGTAGCTTATGGGTGACGGCAAGGTGTTGCGTCGCGCGGTGGGAATGTCACTTGCGGGGGCTGTGGACGGCGGGCGGGGGAGGGCGGTGAAGGGCGGTGAAGGGCGGGGACGTACCTGATGGCGTGACGGCAGGACGGCGGGAGCCGGGGGCGCTGCGGCACCCCCGGGCGGGCGGATCAGCAGTGATGCACGCCTGCGAGCTCGCGCAGCGCGATGCCGTCGATGATCTTGACGTGGCGCTGACGGATTTCGATCATGCCGTTCTGCGCGAAACGCGAGAACAGACGGCTGACCGTCTCCAGTTTGAGGCCAAGGAAGCTTCCGATTTCTTCGCGGCTCATGCGCAGCACGAATTCGTTGGCGGCGTACCCGCGTGCGGCAAGACGTTCGGACAGATTCAGAAGGAACACGGCCAGACGTTCCTCGGCGCGCATGGTGCCGAGCGCGAGCAATTGCTGGTGCTCGTTGCGGATTTCCTGGCTCATCAGGCGATGCAACTGGCGTTGCAGCGACGGCACCTGACGCGACAACGTTTCCAGTTCGTTGAAGCGGGCAATGCACAATTCGCTGTCTTCGAGCGCGATGGCGGTGCTCGGGTGATGGTTGTCGGCCACGGCGTCCAGGCCGATCAGCTCGCCCTGGAGGTGGAAACCGACGACCTGCTCGCGGCCGTCGGGGGCCGTGACGCAGCTTTTGAGCGACCCGAAGCGAATGCCGTAGACGGCGTTCAGGTCATCGTTGGCGTGATACAGCACCTCGCCCTTCTTGAGGCGGCGGCGCTCGCTTACGAGCGCGTCCAGTCGTTCCAGCTCCGGCTCAGGGATGCCGACGGGCAGGCAGAACTGCCCCAGTGAGCAGGTGGAACAACGAGGCTGGGCAACCGGAATGGGGTTGCCGGGAATGCGACCGATCTCGGTGGTCATGGAGGCCCCTGAAGTTATTTTGAGAGTTTACCATGAGGCGTCGACCCCTCGTTTCGACGGGCGAGACATCAGGGTTTCGACGACGCTTTACGGGCGTCGGTGTTTCAGTAATAATTGCGCACATACCGGACGTCCGTCTCGCCGTACTATCGGCCTGGGCGTTTTTCCCGGAAGGTCGTTCGAAGCATTCTGGTCGCGCCGCCGTCACTACGACCGAACACAATAGGGCGCGCGCTTATGCGAAGCGGTTGTTATCTGCGATCGTTTCTCGTGTTCCAAGCATCCATTTATTCCTGATACCGGGTTGCCAAGCCCCCGGTCTGCTTAGTCGCACATGAATACCCAAGAGGCGAAACTCGTCCTCGAGACCGCGTTGATTTGCGCGCAGGAGCCGCTCAAGGTCGGCGACCTGCGCAAGCTCTTCAATGACGCCGTGTCTGGCGACACGGTGCGCGCGCTGCTCGAGGAAATCCGCGTGCAATGGGACGGCCGAGGTGTGGAATTGGTGGCGTTGGCCACCGGCTGGCGTTTCCAGAGCCGTCCGCGCATGCGTGAATACCTTGACCGCCTGAATCCGGAGAAGCCTCCGAAGTATTCGCGCGCGGTGATGGAGACGCTGGCGATCATTGCGTATCGTCAGCCGGTCACCCGTGGCGATATCGAAGAGATTCGCGGCGTCACCGTGAATACGCAGATCATCAAGCAGCTCGAAGACCGCGGCTGGATCGAGGTGATCGGTCATCGCGACGTGCCGGGACGCCCCGGCCTGTACGCCACGACCAAGGATTTCCTCGACGATCTGGGTCTGCGTGCGCTCGACGCGCTGCCGCCGCTGGAAGATCCGGCGGCACAGGCGCAAATCGATTTGCTGGCGCAGCAGAACATTGAATTCGGCGAGCGTGCCGAGGGCGAGGCAGGTGAGGAGGCGGCGTCGGATGACGCGCCCGTCGCCGATGCCCAAGCGCTTGCCCTGCTGGCGCAAACCCGTGCCGACGACTTGCCGCTTGCGCAAGGATTGCCGGAAGATCAGCGCGCGCCGCTGTCGGGTAGCGAGACGGTGTCCGAAGAGACGCTGCTCGATGCCGTGATGGCCGAGGGTGAGGCTGAGGTTCCGGCGAATGGCGCAGTGATGGCCAACGCAGTGGACGCGCAGGAAGCGACGGCTGATGTGCCCGCCGATATTCCGCCGAAAGCCGTCGATTCGGTGGAACTCGCGGACGCGGGGCACGTCAGTGAGCAGGACGGCGCGCTTGCGCAGGATGGCGTCGAGCGCCTGGACCACGAGGAATTTTCCGAAGTGTCGGCGTCTGAGGTTCCTGTGGGCGACGATTCGCCGCAAGATATGGCGAATTCGGTGAGCGCTGATGGACACGACGCCGAAGTAGAAGACGATGCGACGCACGCGGCAGATCCCGCAGCGTCGCTCACGCAAGAGGTTTCCCCGCGCGCTGTCGACCCGGCAGCGAACGAAGCCGCCGCCGGGCATCCCGTGCCCGGTGCGTCGGACGACGACGAGAACGACGGGGACGACAAGAGTCTCGTCACCGGTACCTGAGGCGTCGGCGCAGTGCGCCGCGCGTATTCACAAGGCCGTTAGCGATAAGAACGAAGTCGCGGCAAGCGTTTGCCGCGCATTCATGGTGCGAACACGGATCAGGGCAGCGAATTCAGCGAATTACGCCTGCCCGCCAGAATCCCGTTTTCCAATGAGGTTGTGTTGAAACAAAACGAAGAATCCCAGGACCTGCACGCACGCGATGCCGGTGCCGAAGCACGTTCGCCGGAAGGCGAGGGCGGCGATGAAAAGGCGTCGCGCCGTGGTTTGCGCCGCGGTCCGCGTAGTCTGATCGCCCGCCGTCGCGCGGCCCAGCAGGCCAAGCGCGAAGGCGACGACAATGGCGAATCCGCTGCGGCGGACGCGACGCAAGTCTCGCCGTCCGGCGATATTGCGCAGGGCCACTCGTCGGGTGGCGACGGCGCACCCGGCGCCGCGCAGGGGCGTGGCCGCAACGGCACGCGCAAGCCGCGTGGCGGCAAGCGTGACGATGCGCAGCAGGCGGCGCAGGCCGGCGAGGGTGCCAAAGGCACGGCGCCGGGTGGGCGTGGTCCGCGCGGTGGACAAGGTGCCCAGGGTGGACAGAATACCCAGGGCGGTGGCGCGGGCAAGTCGCAGGGGCGAGGTCGCAAGGCCCCGGCGGGTGCGGCGCGCGGCAAGGCTGGCGCCGGCAACGCGAACCACGGCAGCGACGGCGATTTGTTCGCGTTCGTGACGTCCGGCGGTTTCGACGGTGACGATGCCGAGGGGGATAACGCCGCAGCCAAGCGCGGTCGCCGTCCGGCAGATCGGCGCGTGCTGTCGCCCGACGACGAGGCGCCGAAGCTGCACAAGGTGCTGGCCGAAGCCGGGATGGGGTCGCGTCGCGAGATGGAGGAACTGATTCTCGCCGGTCGCGTGTCGGTGAACTCCGAGCCTGCTCACATCGGGCAGCGCATCCTGCCGACCGACCAGGTCCGCATCAATGGCAAACTCGTCAAGCGCCGTATCAGCAGCAAGCCGCCGCGCGTGCTGCTCTATCACAAGCCGGCCGGTGAGATCGTCAGTCATTCGGATCCGGAGGGTCGGACGTCGGTGTTTGACCGTCTGCCGCCAATGAAGACCGCCAAATGGCTGGCCGTCGGCCGTCTTGACTTCAATACGGAAGGCTTGCTGATTCTGACGACGTCCGGCGATCTGGCGAACCGTTTCATGCACCCGCGTTACGAAATCGAGCGTGAGTACGCGGTTCGCACGGTGGGGCAGTTGAGCGAAGCGTCGCGTCAGCAACTGCTGCACGGCATCAAGCTCGAGGACGGCGAAGCCAACTTCCTGCGCCTGAAGGACGGGGGCGGCGAAGGTTCGAATCACTGGTATCACGTGGCATTGGCCGAAGGGCGTAACCGCGAAGTGCGTCGTATGTTCGATGCAGCGGGGTTGATGGTGAGCCGCCTGATCCGTACCCGCTACGGTCCGTTGACGCTGCCGCGCGGCCTGAAGCGTGGGCGTTATGAAGAAATGGACGAAGCCCAGGTTCGTTCGCTGTTCGCCGCTGTCGGCATGAAGATGCCGGGCGCGTCGTCGGATGAGAAGGGGGCTCGCAACGGGGCGCGCGGTGGCAAGGCGGGGGCAGCCAAGGAGCCGCGCCGTCAGCCGGACCCGATGCAGACGGCGCTTGGCGTGTTTGCCCGTGAACCGGGGCAGTCGCGTCGTCCGCGCGCCAATCCGCTGACCGCCTTTGTCGGGCCGAGCGGTGGCTATCCGGGGCAAACGCCTGCGCCGCGCGGTGAGGGGCGTCGCTTCGGCGGTGGAAATTCGGCGGGCGGCGGTTTCGGTGGTCAGTCGCGTGGTGGCAACGGCGGAAATGGCGGCGGCGGTGGCAATGCCAATGGTAACCGCAGTCGTGGCAGCAACCGGGCGGGTGGCGGCAATAGCAGCGGTGGCGGTAATTACGGCAACCGTGGTAACCGCGGCGGCAACCGATCGCGCTGAGTTTTTCGGCCCGATGTTGCGTTGCGGCAATGTATCAATGGCGCCCGTCAGGCAGGCTTTTCGGGCGCCAAGCGTTGCAAATCGGGTCAAAACCATATAAAATCAATGAATAAGCTGGTTTGCGTGTCGGGCGTTCTGCTGCGGCACGCACCTCATGCGCAATGAGGCTGTAAGAAATGGGCGTTTCGCCCATTTTTTTTTGCCGCGAGCGTTTAACGCGGCCGATGCCGCCGCGTCGGGGAGTGGGTGTGTCGACGCTGATACACCGGCCCGGACGGTCGAGGCAGGTATCGTGCGACGTCCCATGCGGGGCGCGCAGACATGTCGGGCGCTGCTGATGCGCGCGAGTTTTTCTAGGGTGAGCAAAGTTGCAATTGCCAGAACTGATCGAGACCACGGTCGAAGGCCTGGGTTACGAGCTGGTCGATCTTGAGCGCGCGGGCGGCGGACTGCTGCGCGTGTATATCGACAAGCCGGAAGGCATCACGATCGATGACTGCGAGACGGTGAGCCGTCAGCTCTCGCACGTCCTGATGGTCGAGAACGTCAATTACGACCGACTTGAAGTGTCGTCACCGGGGCTGGATCGTCCGCTGCGCAAGCTGCGTGACTTCGAGCGCTTTGCCGGTGTCGAAGTGAGTCTCACGTTGCGTGTGCCGCTCGAAGGCCGCAAGCAGTTCCGCGGCATTTTGCAGGCACCGCAAGGCGAAAACTTGAGCCTTGAGTTCGAAGGCAAGGGCGGCCCGGCGCTGCTCGAATTCACCCTCGCGGATATTGACCGTGCGCGCCTTGTGCCGCAGATTGATTTTAGGAGTCGCAAACGATGAGTCGCGAAGTATTGCTGTTGGTCGATGCGCTCGCGCGCGAAAAGAACGTCGACAAGGATGTCGTGTTCGGCGCGCTTGAAGCGGCATTGGCTTCGGCCACGAAGAAGCGCTACACCGAAGACGTCGACATTCGCGTGCACATCGACCGTGAGTCGGGCGAGCACGAGAGCTTCCGTCGCTGGCTGGTAGTGCCGGACGAAGCGGGTCTGCAGGAGCCGGACAAGCAGATTCTGTCGTTCGAAGCCAAGGAAGACAATCCGTCCATCGAAATCGGCGAGTTCATCGAAGAGCCGGTGGAGTCCGTCGAGTTCGGCCGCATTGGTGCACAAGCGGCCAAGCAGGTGATCTTGCAGCGCATTCGCGACGCCGAGCGCGAACAGATCCTGTCGGACTTCCTCGAACGCGGTGAAAAGATCATGACCGGCACGGTCAAGCGTCTCGACAAGGGCAACCTGATCGTCGAGTCGGGGCGTGTCGAAGCGCTGCTGCGCCGCGATCAGCTCATCCCGAAGGAAAACCTTCGTATCGGTGACCGCGTTCGTGCGTACATCGTGAAGGTCGACCGCACGGCACGCGGCCCGCAGATCGAACTCTCGCGCACGGCGCCGGAATTCCTGATCGAACTGTTCGGCATGGAAGTGCCGGAAATCGAGCAGGGCCTGCTGGAAATCAAGTCGGCTGCGCGCGACCCCGGCGTGCGCGCCAAGATCGCCGTGGTGGCATACGACAAGCGTATCGACCCGATTGGCACTTGCGTGGGCATTCGCGGCACGCGTGTGCAGGCGGTGCGCAACGAACTCGGCGGTGAAAACGTCGATATCGTGCTGTGGTCGGAAGACCCTGCGCAATTCGTGATCGGTGCGTTGGCGCCGGCGGCGGTGCAGTCGATCGTCGTGGACGAAGAGAAGCACAGCATGGACGTCGTCGTCGACGAGAACGAACTGGCCGTGGCGATCGGTCGCAGCGGTCAGAACGTGCGACTCGCGTCGGAGCTCACCGGCTGGCAGATCAACATCATGACGCCGGACGAATCGGCCGAGAAGCAGAACGAAGAGCGCGGCACGCTGCGCACGTTGTTCATGCAGCGTCTCGATGTGGACGAGGAAGTGGCGGACATTCTGATCGAGGAAGGTTTCTCGAGCCTGGAAGAAATCGCTTACGTGCCTTTGAACGAAATGCTCGAGATCGAAGCGTTCGACGAGGACACGGTGCACGAGCTGCGCAATCGTGCGCGCGACGCACTGCTCACGCAGGCGATTGCCACCGAGGAGAAGGTCGAGGGTGTTGCGCTCGATCTCAAGAGCCTCGACGGCATGACGCCCGAGTTGCTGGCCAAGCTGGCCGAGCATGAAATTCAGACGCGCGATGATCTGGCCGAACTGGCTGTCGACGAATTGACCGAGATGACCGGTGTCGACGAAGAAGCCGCCAAGGCCCTGATCATGAAAGCGCGAGAGCACTGGTTCCAATGATGACCTGCCCCGGCATGCATATGGAACAGTGAACTTTGAAGTTAACCGCAAGGCGCCTGGCCTTGCTTGAAGAGGTTTGAATGGCGAGCATCAACGTAGCCCAATTTGCTGAAGAACTGAAAATGCCGGCCGGCGTGTTGCTGGAGCAACTCAAAGCCGCCGGCGTGGACAAACTCAGCGCCGACGATTCGGTGACGGAAGCCGACAAGGCCCGTCTGCTGGAGCACCTGCGCCGATCGCACGGCGCTGGCGACGGCGACAAAAAGAAGATTACTCTGACGCGTCGCCAGACCTCGGAAATCAAGCAGGCCGACGCGACCGGTAAGGCGCGGACGATTCAGGTCGAAGTGCGCAAGAAGCGCACCTTCGTCAAGCGCGACGACGTAGTCGAGGGAGCGGACAACGCAGCGGCTGCTGCGGAAGACGAAGCCCTGCGTCTGCGTGAGGAAGACGCCCGCCGCGAAGCGGAGCGTCTGGCTGCGGAAGCGGCGGAACTCAAGCGTCGCCAGGAACAACTGGAGCGTGAAGAGGCCGAGCGTCGCGAGCGCGAAGAGAAGGAAGCTGCCGAGCGCCGCGTGCGCGAGGAAGCGGAGCGCGCTGCTGCCGTTGCCAAGGCGGCTGAAGAGCAGAAGGCGAAGGCCGAAGCCAAGGCGGATGCCGAAGCCGAGAAGCAGGCGCAGGTCGAGGCCGAGAAGACGGCCAAGATCGAAGCCGAAAAGGCAGCGCAAGCCGAGAAGGCCGCTGCAGCCAAGGCTGACGCCGAGCGCGAGCAGGCTCGCAAGGCCAGCGAAGAAGCCCGTTTGGCGGCTGAGAAGGCCAGCGCAGCGGCTGACAAGGCGCGCGCCGAAGAGGAAGCCATTCGCAAGCGCCGTGCGGCGGCCGAAGCCGAAGCCCGCGCCATTCGCGAAATGATGAATGCACCGCGTCGCGTGCTGAAGGCGCCGGAGCCGGCACCTGCTGCCGCGGCGCCGGCCAAGCCGGAAGCGGCGAAGGGTACGCTGCACAAGCCGGCCAAGCCGGAAGGCGCCGCTGCCAAGCCGGCGGACAAGAAGCCGGCAGGCACGACGACATCGACCACGGCCGGCGCAGCCGACAAGAAGGACAAGAAGCCGGGTGCCTGGCAGAAGGACGCCGACAACCGCAATAAGCGTGGCGGCATGAAGACGCGCGGCGACACGAGCGGTGGTTCGGATGGCTGGCGCGGCGGTGGTCGTGGCGGCCGTCGTGGCGACCGTCACTCGCAGGACGACCGCAACGCGTTCCAGGCGCCGACCGAGCCGGTCGTGCGTGACGTGCACGTGCCGGAAACGATCAGCGTTGCCGATCTCGCGCACAAGATGTCGGTCAAGGCCGCAGAAGTCATCAAACTGATGATGAAGATGGGCCAGATGGTGACCATCAACCAGGTGCTGGATCAGGAAACGGCGATGATCGTGGTCGAGGAACTCGGCCACCGCGCGATCGCCGCGAAGCTGGACGATCCGGAAACGCTGCTGGACCTGGGCAACGATGTGACGGAAGTCGAAGCGCTGCCGCGTCCGCCGGTCGTGACCGTGATGGGCCACGTCGACCACGGCAAGACCTCGTTGCTGGACTACATCCGTCGCGCCAAGGTGGCGTCGGGCGAAGCCGGCGGTATTACGCAGCACATCGGCGCGTACCACGTCGACACGCCGCGCGGTACGGTGACCTTCCTCGACACGCCGGGTCACGAGGCCTTCACGGCCATGCGTGCGCGCGGTGCGCAGGCAACGGACATCGTGATTCTCGTGGTCGCGGCGGACGACGGTGTGATGCCGCAAACAAAGGAAGCGATTGCCCACGCGAAGTCGGCTGGTGTGCCGATCGTGGTGGCGATCAACAAGATCGACAAGCCGGAAGCGAATCCGGACCGCGTGAAGCAGGAACTCGTGGCCGAAGGCGTGGTGCCGGAAGAGTACGGTGGCGATTCGCCGTTCGTGCCGGTGTCGGCGAAGACGGGCACGGGTATCGACGATCTGCTCGAAAACGTGCTGCTGCAAGCCGAAGTGCTGGAACTGAAGGCACCGGTGGACGCGCCGGCCAAGGGCATCGTGATCGAAGCGAAGCTCGACAAGGGCAAAGGTCCGGTCGCAACGATCCTGGTGCAGTCGGGCACGCTCAAGCGCGGCGACATGGTGCTGGCAGGTCAGGCCTATGGCCGTGTTCGCGCCATGCTGGACGAAACCGGCAAGAACACGAAGGACGCAGGTCCGTCGATCCCGGTGGAAATTCAGGGTCTGTCGGAAGTTCCGGGCGCCGGCGAAGAAGTGCTGGTGGTGCAGGACGAGCGCAAGGCACGTGAAATCGCGCTGTTCCGTCAGGGCAAGTTCCGCGACGTGAAGCTGGCCAAGCAACAGGCGGCCAAGCTCGAGAACATGTTCGAGCAGATGGCCGAAGGCGAAGTCAAGACACTGCCCCTCATCATCAAGGCAGACGTTCAGGGCTCGCAGGAAGCGCTGGCCCAGTCGCTCAACAAGCTCTCGACGCCGGAAGTGCGTGTGCAGATCGTGCACGCGGCGGTCGGTGGCATCAGCGAAAGCGACGTCAACCTGGCAACGGCGTCGAAGGCGGTCATCATCGGCTTCAACACGCGTGCGGATGCTTTGGCACGCAAGCTGGCCGAGTCGAACGGTATCGACATTCGTTACTACAACATCATCTACGACGCAGTGGATGAGGTGAAGGCAGCGATGTCGGGCATGCTGGCGCCGGAGAAGAAGGAAGAGATTACGGGCCTGGTCGAAGTGCGTCAGACGTTCAAGGTGCCGAAGGTCGGTACGGTGGCCGGCTGTATGGTGCTCGACGGCTTCGTCAAGCGTTCGTCGCACGTGCGTGTGTTGCGCGACAACGTGGTCATCTTCACGGGCGAGCTCGATTCGCTCAAGCGCTTCAAGGATGACGTCAAGGAAGTCAAGTCAGGCTTCGAGTGCGGTCTGTCGGTGAAGAACTTCAACGACATTACGGAAGGCGACCAACTGGAAGCGTTTGAAATCACGGAAGTTGCGCGCTCGCTGTAACGCGATTTGCACAACGGAAGTGGAATGGCCCACCAGGCCGGGAAACCGGCGGCGTGGGCCATTGCTTTACTAGCGAGTTTGTTATGGCAAAGAAACGTGGCGTTCCCGGTCGGAATCTTCGCATCAACGATCAGATCCAGCGCGATCTGTCGGAGTTGATTCAGCGCGAAGTGAAGGACCCGCGTATTGGGCTGGTCACACTGCAAAGTGTGGAAGTGACGCCCGATTACGCGCATGCGAAGGTGTTTTACACCACGCTCACCGGCGATCCGAAGGCGACCGGCGAAGCGCTCAACGAAGCGGCCGGCTATCTGCGCAATCTGCTGTTCAAGCGGTTGCACATTCATACGGTCCCGACGTTGCATTTCCACTTCGACCAGTCGGTTGAGCGCGCCATCGAGATGTCGCAGTTGATCGATCTGGCGAATGCGACGCGCGCGAAGGAAGACGCGGAAGCGGCAGAGAACGCCGCTCAGGCCGATGAAGCTGACGAAGCCGACAAAGCCGACGACGGTAGCGACAAGAAGGAAAACGGCGGCAAATAAGCCGTCGATCGACGACGCAGCCTGCCGGGCTGGCGCAAAGCGAACCCGGCGGCACTGCGATGCCTGCGCACGTTTGACGCGTGCGATGGCTGACTCCCATACGAATTTCTCAAGCACTTCCCGCACATGACGGACCCGCGTTCGCAGGCACCCCGCCAAAAACTCCCTCGTTTTCCGCTCGACGGCGTGTTGCTGCTCGACAAGCCAATCGGCATGTCGTCCAACGACGCCTTGATCAAGGCCAAGCGGCTGCTTCAGGCGTTGAAGGCGGGCCACACCGGCACGCTCGATCCCCTGGCAACGGGGTTGCTGCCGCTATGTTTCGGCGAGGCGACGAAGTTTTCGCAAGATTTGCTCGAAGCCGACAAGACGTACGAGGCACGTGTGCGTCTGGGCGAAACGACGACGACCGGCGATGCGGAAGGGGAGGTATTGCAAACGCGTCCGGTCACTGTGGACGAGGCCGCGATTCGTGCTGTGCTGCCGCGCTTCACGGGACCGATCTCCCAGGTGCCGCCGATGTATTCCGCGCTCAAGCGCGACGGCAAGCCTTTGTACGAATACGCGCGTGCCGGGCAGACGCTGGAGCGCGAGGCGCGCGCGGTGACGATCCATCTGCTGGAAATGACGGAATGTGCGTTGCCCGACGCGAACGAATTCACCTTCCGCGTGACATGCAGCAAGGGCACTTACGTGCGCACGCTGGCGGAGGATATCGGTGAGGCGTTGGGATGTGGCGCACATCTGCGCGCATTGCGGCGTACGGCAGTGGGGCCACTGACCCTGGAAGGTGCGGTGACGCTGGAAGACCTGAATGCGCTCGACCATGCGCAACGCGTGGCGAAGCTGGCGCCGGTCGACGCCTTGCTCAAGACGCTCCCGGCTGTGTGGCTCGATGACATGCTCGCCAAGCGCTTCAATCACGGCCAGCGTTTGCGTTTGGACGAAACGCGCTGCCCGCAGACGTTGCGCGAGTGCGCCGCGACGCACGACGGCATCGAAGTGAAGGTCTATGCCGAAGCCACCACCGACATCGCTGCCCGCCTGCTGGGCGTTGCACGTCTTGACGGCGAAGCGTTGCTCACCCCGCAGCGGTTGCTCAAGACGCAATGAACGCCGCGTTTGCGCGCCCGACGTCTTGAGTCCGGTCGGACGACGCTAACACCGGCGAACAGCGATCGCCTGCGGGCCTTTCGGGCCTTGCGTGACTTCGAATTCGACCGCCTGACCTTCCGCAAGCTCCACGAAACCTTCGGTAGCGACTGCCGAAAAGTGAACGAACAGGTCTGCGCCCCCGTCATCGGGTGAAATGAAGCCATACCCCTTTTCACTGTTGAACCACTTCACTGTTCCCCGTGCCATGGCGGACTCCTGATCGAGACAACGGATCGATGTGCCATACGGCGTAACGGACGTTCACCGATCCGTCGGGTGAACGTTCTGAACCAGCCGCGAGCACAAGGGCATTTGAGCACCGAATGTTGACGGAGGTAACTGTCAAGGTTGTCAGGTGCGTTGGCGTGACGGATCGCATTAAGGTCGGGAAAATGCGTCCCCGTCATCTTGTCCCATGGGGGCGGTGTCGTTGCTTTCGCGCTCGGATGGGACAGAAGGTGCGATGAGACCTGCTCCCCCTTGCGCCGTGGATTGATCGTCTGCGCGATAGGTGAAAACGATGCCAGCGATCGGCAATGGGTTTTCCATCTTCACGATTGGCAGGAATCGGCCGGTCGTCGCGTAATAGGCGCGTTGAATGGTCTGCGTGCCAGCGAGTGTCGGCGTGTCCGAGTAGAAGAATGCCTCCAGCGGTAACGACCCAGGGATGTTCGGCGGCCATGCCGCAATGACCAGTTCGTTTCGCGTCGCGTATGCACCCGTCGGAGGCCATCCGAAGGTTCTCCGTGCTTCGAGGCTCAATTCAAAGGCATCGACAGTGATGGCGAATGAGCAACCCCGAGAGCTATATTGCGCGAAATGACTTAGCCATTTCGCTAACGTGTCGACACCGATTGCTGCGCAGGGGCCAGTCGCGGGACCGGCGCTTGACGGACCGCAACCGTCTGTTCGTAGGTGAAGGTTGCCGTCCGGAGGATACATGCATCGTGGCGTCACGTGGTACGCGGAAGGGGCGTCCAATGGTCGAAACACCAGACCTTGGGGGCGGAAAGGAATGTAAAACTGAGCATCGGTACGCAGAAATGACGTCGAAACGCCGTTTTTATTGATTGCATCCTGACTGGGATTCCAGGAAGCGTTTCCGGGGGCGACGCCTCGAATCACCACCCCGCTGCAATACACCGAAGCCTTCCCGCCGGGACATTCCCGCCGCGTGTCATTAAACCGCCGGTTCAGGTCATCAGCCACCGCGAACCCATAGTCCAACTGATCATCCTCGGCAAATCCAAACGTCGCCTTGCCTCCCGGATCGAACCCCATCCGCAAAATCGTCAACCACTCGCCAGTCGCCTTGTGATACGCCATTTGATACTGCTGCGCCTGCGCAAGCTGTCCGCCATTAGAGACGTCGAAATAAATCGCTTGAATGGGGATGGCGCGGGGCGCATCGATCGTCCACGGTGCGACTAACAGCGACGGTGTCCGTGTGGTGTCGGCATAAGCCTTGTGCGCCAGCAAAGCGGTATAGAACTTGGTCGCCACATTGACGCTGAAGGAACATTGCCATCCATTCGCGGCGTGATGTGACATCCAGCCCGCGGCGTCGGTAACACCATTTGCATCGCATGAATTCAGATCCGGTGCCCCAATATCGCCACCGCCAAGATTGCAACCATGATCGCCGCTGCCGGCGGACACTGCTTCGTCAAGGGGATATGCACACCGGACGTGCATCGGTTTGCCATGCCCGATGGCCGTCAACGCATCCGACAAAATGAACCCGGCGCTATACGGCAGACGAGCGACATCCACGTCGCGCCGCAGATACACGAACGACATGGACTGCGCGGCGGCTTCGCCGGAAGTGGGGGCCCAGAAATTCGTCGCCGAATTTCCGTTGAGGGGACGCACGATCAACCCAGCGCAAAAATAGGCGGGCTTGTCGATGGCGCAGTGTGTCCGTGTGTCGTTATAGCGGCCGTTGACGATATGCGCGATGTCGGTGCCGGAGAGGGCGTGCGCGGGCAGGGCGGCGAGACAGGAAAGGGCTAGCAGGAAGCAACCCCACGCTTGCCGCAAGCGATCGCGCGATACCGTGTGAGGACGCAATCTCGTCATTTCGTTAGTCCGGGTCGCTCTCGTTGCCTTCCCGCACGAACGATACGGGTGCATTAAGACCCGCTGCGCCTCTCGCCGTCGCTTGATCTTCGGCGTGATAGGTGAAGATCGTGCCTGCAATCGGCATGGGAAACAGGATGTGGACAACGGGCAAAAATCGACCGGTCTGTGTGTAGTAATCGAGTTGGATCGCTTGTGCCTTGGGGAGCGAATACTCCAACTCCGAATAGAAGATGGCTTCCAGCGGCAACGATCCGGGAATGTCCGCCGGCCACGGCACGATGACCAATTCGTTTCGGCCCTCATATCCGGCAGGTGGCCATGTGAAGGTGCGTCGCGCTTCAAAGGACAAGGCGACGCCCGCCACGGTGACGGCAAACGAGCATCCCTGCGCACCGTATTGCGCGTAATGCGGAAGCCACTTGGCCACCGTGTCGATACCGATCGCTGCACAGGGGCCCGTGTCCGGCCCCAAAGTCGATGGACCACAGCCGTCTTCTCGTTTGTGCAGGTTGCCGTCCGGCGCATAGATGCATCGTGGCGTCAGTGGGTAAGCTGCGGGGGCATCCAGTGGCCGAAAGACCAGACCAGTCCCCCGGTACGGCGTCCGGACGTGCCCATCGGTGCGCAAGAAGGATGCCGAAACCCCGTTTTTGGCTATCGCATCCGCGCTGGGATTCCATGCGGCGCTTTGGGTATTGACGGCGCGAACGATGACACCGCTGCAGTACACGATGGCCTTCGCACCGGGGCACTCACCGGGGGTCTCGTTAAACCGCTCGTTCAAGTGATCGGCCACCGCGAATCCAGCATCCAGTTGATCCTCCTGCGCGAACGCAAACGACGCTTCGCCTGCCGCATCGAACGCCATCCGCAGGATCGGCAGCCACTCGCCGGTCGCCTTGTAATACGCCATCTGATACTGCTGCGCTTGCACAAGCTGGCCGCCGTTAGAGACGTCGAAATAGATCGCTTGAAAGGGAATGGCGTGAGGCGCATCGATTGTCCACGGGGCAATCAACATCGACGGCAAACGTGTGTTGTCGGCATAGGCCTTGCGCGCCTGCAAAGCGGTATAGAACTTGGTCGCAACGTTGACGCTGAACGAACACTGCCATCCATTCGCGGCATGATGTGTCAACCAGTCGGCAACGTCGGTAACACCGTTTGCGTCGCACGAATTCAAATCCGGAGCGCCCGTATCGCCACCGCCCAGATTGCACCCGTGATCGCCACTTTGGCCCGACACCGCCTCATTCAGCGGATAGACGCATCGGACATTCATCGGCTTGCCCTGCTCGATGGCCGTTAGCGAATCGGAAAGGATGAAGCCTGCGCTGTAGGGCAGGCGGCCAACATCGACATCGCGCCTGAGATACACGAACGACATGGATTGCGCCGCCGATTCACTGGGCGTCGGCGCCCAGAAATCCACGGCCACA
This sequence comes from Pandoraea vervacti, assembly GCF_000934605.2. NCBI lineage: Bacteria > Pseudomonadati > Pseudomonadota > Betaproteobacteria > Burkholderiales > Burkholderiaceae > Pandoraea > Pandoraea vervacti. The sequence goes on from NZ_CP010897.2 coordinate 2,337,805, forward strand.
CCGCCTTCGAGGGGGCGAACGATCAGCCCGGCGCAAAAGTACGCTGGCTTGTCGATGTAGCAATAAGCGCGTATGTCGTTGTACCGGGCGTTGACGATATGGGCGACGTCAGCGCCGGAGAGCGCATGGGCGGGCAGCGCGGCGAGGCACCCCACGATGCCCGGCAGGACGCTGCGCCACACTCGCCGCCAGATATGCCTGCCGAATGACGTTCGGCAGGCCGGCATGACGGGGCGCCCGCGTTGCGCTTTCATTGGGGTTGCGCGTGCGAAAGCGCATTGCCGACAGCCGGCAAGCAGGCGCAGAACCTTGCGGCGAAGCGAATGCGGGTGCATCGCATACCTCCGGAATCGTCCGAATGAACGTGAGGTGCGCCCGGCCCATGTCAGGGGCAGGGCGCATGCACCTCATTGCACCATTCGGCGGCGCCACTGGTAACTGTCAACGTTGTCAGGTGGGAGGGGGAAGCTGCGGCGTCAGCCCTTGGCTTCGCGAACATTCATCGCGAGCAGGTAGGCATCGCCGGGTGTGACTTCGTACTCGACGACCTGACCTGTCTGAAGCGTCGAGGTGCCGGGGATGCAAATCTCGGTTTCGTGGACAAAAACGACTTCGCTGTTGTCGTCCGGGGTGATAAACCCATACCCCTTTTCCGGGTAATAACGCTTGACGGTTCCGCGTGGCATGTTTTGCTCTCTCTCGAAACGGCGAATCGAACGCAAATCCCTGAGTTTGCACGGCGAGCCGCGCGTAGTGAAGCGGGATCGCCCCTGCAGACGGCGCAACCCGCGCGCAGTCATATGTGATGGTAATGAATGGGTGACATCGTCGCTGGATCGTCCCGTCATCGCTTCGACCACAGCGGGGTGGCAGAGTGACGACGGCACAACGACGGCCTATCAGTTCGTGACGTTTTCCGGCTTGAGCTCGACGATGGCGTCCAGCGCGGCCTTCACGTCCATGGCGTACTTGGCCAATGCCTTCTGCTCGTCGGTTTTCGGCTCGAACGACGGGACACCGACCGGGTGGTTGCTCTCGTCGACGGCGACGAACACCATCAGGCAGTCGGTCGTCTGGCGCAGTTCGCCCCACTTCGGATCGCCCGCGTGCACCGACACGTGGATATGCATGCTCGTGCGCCCCGTCGCGACGATGCGCGCGCGCAACTCCACCAGGTTACCCACCAGAATCGGACGACGGAAGCGAATGTTGCCAACGCTGACCGTCACGCAATAGCGGCCGGACCACGTGGCAGCGCACGCGTAGGCCACTTCGTCGATCCACTTCATCAGCGAGCCGCCATGGACCTTGCCGCCGAAGTTGACGGCAGCCGGTTCGGCCAGAAAGCGGAAAGTGACTTCGGAGCGTTCGATGGGGTTCTGCGGGGTATTCATGATGTTCGCTTTTTTCTGACGAGTCGTGCCGTCCCGGCCTGCCATGGCATTTGAGTCTGGGGGGCTGGGGGCATGCAGCCGGGGGATGCGCAATGATACTGCGATTGCGACACGCTTGCCGGTGCCTCGCAAAACCGCAAGAACATGCAAGACGAAGGCGCGCGCCTGCGCTATTCTGCGCGGCCAGTTGTTCTTGCAGGAGTGGTTGTGTCCGGAATGTCTTCTTCCACTGCGTCGTCGTCGCAGTCGGATGCCAAACTTGAAGTCGCGCGCGGCATGCGAGCCGCCTTGCCCGTCATGCTCGGTTTCGTGCCGTTTGCCATGGTGCTCGGCGCGCAGGCGACCCAGAAGGGAATGCCCACGTGGCTGGTGCCGCTCATGACCGGGATGAATTTCGCTGGCGGCTCGGAGTTCACGGCCGTCCACCTGTGGACGTCGCCACCGCATCTCGCCCTGATCGTGGCCATGTCGTGCCTCGTCAATTCCCGTCACATTCTGATGGGGGCAGCCTTCGCGCCGCTGTTTCGCCACGTGCCGTTGCGGCGCGCCTTGCCCGCGCTGTTCCTGATGTGCGACGAAGCCTGGGCGATGGCGCTGGCCGATACCCATGCGCGCAAGGCAAACCGAATCAGCTTGCCGTATTACCTGGGCGTGGCCATCAACCTGTGGCTCACGTGGATTGCCTTTACCGCACTCGGGGCCGTGTTGGGGCCGGTGCTGGGCGACATCGAGCAGTACGGCTTCGACATGGCGTTTACCGCCGTCTTCCTCGTGTTGCTGCGCGGCATGTGGCGCGGCCTGCGCAAGAGCCTGCCCTGGCTCGTCAGCCTCGTCGCCGCAGCGCTGACTTACCTGTATGTCCCGGGATCGTGGTACGTCGCGGTGGGCGCCGTGACCGGCCTGCTCGCCGCCGTTTTGATGGAGCCACGTCATGCCTGATACTCCCACGCTCATCACGACGCTCCTTCCCATCGCCACCGTTGCCCTGATGGCGGTGACGACCTACGCCACGCGCATCGTCGGGTTTTGGTTGTTGCGCGATCGCGCATTGAGTCCGCGTATGCGCTCGGTCATGGAGTGCCTGCCGGGTTGCGTGCTGATCTCGGTGATTGCGCCATCGTTCGTCGCCGAGCGTCCTGCCGATCTGATGGCGTTGGCCGTCACGCTCTTCGTTGCGATGCGCTGTTCCTTGCTTCCGACGGTCGTCATCAGCATTGTGGCGACCGCCGCGCTGCGCTATCTCATGGGGTGACGGGGTGATGCATCGGGCGTGATGCCGCGGACCGGATGCCGCGGACGTGACGGGCCGAGTCGATTTTCACCTCTGCCATAAAAAAACCCCGCCAACTTCAGCGGGGTTCAAGAAGTGCCCGGTAGTACAGAGCAGGGCCGGGCACTCGGGGGGAAGCCTGTATGGCGTACTCAGTGGACTCAGTGGGCTCAGTGGGCGCCGGCTGCGGCATCGGCGCCGCCGCCACCCCGAATCGGGCGCGTGACCCACACCATGACGATCATCAGCACGAACAGCACCGCCGAGATCCAGAAGATGTCGTTCGCACCGAGCATGGCCGACTGCTGCGTGACCAGGCGGTCGATGTAACCGTGGGCCTGCGGTGTCGACATGCCGAGCTCGTTGAGCGTCTGTACCGAACCGTTGAACGAGGGATCGTACGGCGTGAGCTTTTCCGTCAACTGCGCGTGGTGCAGCGAAATCCGGTTGTCCCAGACCGTGGTGGCGATCGACGTACCGACGGCGCCGCACGTGATCCGCACGAAGTTCGACAATCCGGCAGCTGCCGGAATGCGATGCCCCGGCAGGCCCGACAGGATGATGGCCGTGAGCGGGATGAAGAACATCGACATCGGCACGCCCTGCAGGAACGTCGGAATCATCAGCGTGCGTGTGTCGACCAGCGTGTTGAAGTGCGAGCGCATCAGGAACACGAGGGCAAACAGCAGGAACGAGACGGTCACGACCCAGCGGGCATCGAGCCTGGGCAGGAACTTGCCGATCAGCGGCGACAGAATGATCGCGAACAGCCCCACGGGCGCCATGACCAGACCGGCCTCCGTCGCCGTGTAGCCCAGATAGATCTGAAGCCACTGCGGCAGGATCACGAGGTTGCCGAAGAACAAGCCGTAGCCGACCGAAATCGCGATGACGCCCCCGGTGAAGTTGATCCGCTTGAAGAGCGTGAGATCGACCACCGGATGCTTCTCGGTAATCTCCCACACGACGAAGAAGCAGAACGACACCAGCGCCACGAGCGCGAGCACGACGATCGTCGACGAATTGAACCAGTCGAGCTCCTTGCCCTTGTCGAGCATCACCTGCAACGAACCGACCCACAACACGAGCAAAGCGAGGCCGACGGTGTCGATCGGTTTGCGATGCGTCGGCGTTTCGCGCTTGGCATAGATGAGCCAGGTCACATACGCGGCGGCGATGCCGACCGGAATGTTGATGTAGAAGATCCACGGCCAGTGGTAGTTGTCCGAGATCCAGCCGCCGAGAATCGGGCCCATCACCGGCGCGACGAGTGTCGTCATGCCCCACAAGGCGAGAGCCATCGAACTCTTCGCTGGGGGGTAGCTCGAGAGCAGCAGCGATTGCGAGAGCGGAATCATCGGCCCGGCCACCGCGCCTTGCAGCACCCGGGCGGCGAGCAGAATTTCGAGCGTCGGCGCCATGCCGCACAGCCACGACGCCAGCACGAACAGCAGGATGGACGTGATGAACAGCCGCACCGCGCCGAAGCGCTCCGTCAGCCAGCCCGTGAGCGGCACCGAAATGGCATTGGCGACAGCGAACGACGTAATCACCCACGTCCCCTGGCTCGACGAGACACCGAGGTCGCCGGAGATGGCGGGAATCGATACATTGGCAATCGATGTGTCGAGCACGTTCATGAACGTGGCGAGAGACAACGCGATGGTGCCGAGTACCAGCTGCCCCCCCGACAGAGGGGCAGGAGCGTTTTGAGTTGCCATGAGGTGTCAAAGGGGGTGGGGGGCACCCCCCTCCGATTTACAGGGGACGAGCGCGGGCCGGCTGATTGCGCGTGTCGCTGGCGCCGCCCGCGTTGGCGGCGGCACCGGCGTTCTCGGTGATGATCTTGGCGACGATGTCGTCGGCGTCATGGCCGACCTTGTCGTACACGTCGGTCGAATACACGGGCAGGGCAGGCGCTTCGCCCAGCTCCTTGCCGTCGGTATTACGTACGTTGACCTTGACTTGCATCGACAGGCCGACGCGCAGCGGATGCTGTTGCAACTGCTTCGGGTCGAGTGCGATACGCACCGGCAGACGCTGCACCACCTTGATCCAGTTGCCCGTGGCGTTCTGCGCCGGCAGCAGCGAGAAGGCGCTGCCCGTGCCGGCGGAGAAGCCCGCGACGGTACCCTTGTACTCCACGGACGAACCGTACACGTCCGCCGTGAGCGTTACCGGCTGACCAACGCGCATATGCGCGATCTGCACTTCCTTGAAGTTTGCGTCGACCCACACTTCGTTGAGCGGCACCAGCGCCATGAGGGGGGCGCCGGTCGCCACACGCTGGCCGACCTGCACGGAGCGCTTGGCGACATAGCCGTCCACCGGCGCCGGGATCGACGTACGGGCGTAGTCGAGATAGGCGGCGCGCACCTTCGCTGCGGCTTGCTGCACGTTCGGGTGCGTGGTCACCGACGTTTTGTCGGTGAGCGCCTTGTTCGACACCAACTGCGCGCGCGCCTGTTCGAGCGCGGCCTGAGCGGACTTCACGGCGTCCTGCGCGTGCGCCAGTTCTTCACGCGACACGGCGCCGGTGGCGATCGCCATCTCGCGGCGCTTCACATCGGCCTGCGCTTTGGTCAGTTCCGATTCGCGCATCGCAACCGTGGCAGCATAGGCGTCGTTGTTCACGAAATACGTGCGCACCTGGCGCACGGTCTGCGCGAGGTTGGCTTCGGCTTGCAGCAGCGAGACGCGCGCGTCGGTCTGGTCGAGCGTGACCAGCGGCTGACCGGCCTTGACCATCTGCGTGTCGTCGGCCTTCACGCCGGTGACGGTGCCGGCCACTTGCGGGGTGATCTGCACGACGTTGCCAGCGACGTACGCATCGTCGGTGTCTTCGTAATAGCGCGCGTACAGCGCGTAGTAAGCGCCGTAGCCGATGGCCGCAATGGCGATCACGGCCGTGAGCGTCAGCATCATGCGGCGGCGCTTGCCATTGTTCTGCGCCGGTTGGGCGGGCGCTTGTTGTTGGTTCTCGCTCATCATTTGCTCCGTACTAATCTCTCAATGTGCTTTTGACGTTTGTCTTGTTTTGTGTGGCGCCTAGTGTGTCTGCGCGTTGCCGGTGTCGTCCCCGGTCTTTGCCGGGCGTTCCTGACCGACGACGAGGCCGGCGGCTTGCGCATCGAAACCACCGCCCAGCGCCTTGATCAGGCCGATTTGCTGATCGCGACGGGCGAAGTCGATGTTCACGCGGGCCTGTTCCTGCACCAGCAACGACGACTCGGCGGTGAGCACGGTCAGTTGCGGCGTGAGGCCTGCCTTGTAGCGGTCGATGGCCAGGTCGTAGGCACGTTGGGCGGCATCTTGCGCGACGCGTTGCGACACCATCTGCTTGTCCGCAGAGCGAATCGAGGACATGCGATCGGCAATGTCGCCGAGCGCCTTGTTGAGCGTCGAGTCGTAGTTGGCGACGGCGCTCTCATACGCGGCGTACTGACCCTTCAGGTTGGCGCGCAGGCGTCCACCGTCAAAGATCGGCAGCGAAATCACCGGACCGGCCTGAATGTTCTGGCTGCTCGGGTCGATCAGCTTGCCCAGCCCGAACGTGGAAAAGCCGAAGGCGGCATTGAGGTTCACGTCCGGATAGAAACGGGCCTTGGCGACATCCACCCCCTGAAGCTGCGACTCCACGCCCCAGCGCGCCGAGACGATGTCCGGGCGACGGCCGAGCAGCGCAAGCGGCAGGTTGTCGGGCAGGGCGGGCGTGGGCAGTTGCGCCAGCTTCGGCCGCGCGATTTCCAGGCCGCGGTCCGGTCCCTTGCCGAGCAGCACGCCAAGCTGGTGACGCGTGAGCAGGATCTGGCCCTCGAGCTGGGCCAGTTGCGTCTGGACGTCGGCGCTGTTGCTGTCGGCCTGCTTTTGCTCGACTTGCGTGTCGAGACCCGCGCGCACGCGGTCGGCCGTCAGTTTGCCGAGGTTCTGGCGTTGCTTGCCGATGCGTTCGAGCACGTCGTGCAGCGCGTACTGTTGGGCGAGCTGGTTGTAGGCGCGCGCCACAGCCGTCGAGAGGGCAAGACGCACTTCCTGATCTTCCGCTTCCTCGGCACGCTCGGCGGACGTGGCTTGTGCACGTGCCGAACGGTTCTTGCCCCACAGATCGAGCTCCCACGAGAGCGAAGCGGTCAGGTCGCCTTGCGTGAACCACGTACCGCCGTAACCCGGCGGGTAGATGGTGTTTTCCGTGAATTTCTCGCGGTAGATGTCACCCGAGAAATTGACCGATGGCAACAGAGCCGCCGCCGCCCCTTCGGTCTGCGCCTGTGCCGCTTTCAGACGGGCGGCGGCCATGGCGAGATCGGGGTTGCCGGCAAGGGCTTCGTCGATCAGGGAAACGAGCTGCGGATCGCCGAAACGCTGTGCCCAGTCCGTGCCCGGCCACTGTCCGCCCTCGGAGGGCAGGCTGCGCTGGGTCTGATACTGATCGGGCGTGCTGATCTGCTTGTCGCTGTGGATGCCGGCGAAGTTCGCGCAACCGGCAAAGCCCAGCGTCACAGCCGCCAGACAGAGGGCGGAAATCGCTGAGCGGGCCCGCAGATGCGGGAGGAACGGTGAGGCCGCTTTCATCGCAAAACCTTTACGAGAGAAGTCTTGTACTGACAATAATCGGGAAACGGGCACTGACGAGGCATGAAATTGTGGACTCGACAGGCTTTTCTGGGGGGAAATCCGGGCGATTCGGCAAGGTGGGGCGCCGTCAGCCGGCTTCGCCGTTGACGATCACCCGGCGCAACAAACTCTTCAGGAAACCCACTTCCTCCACGCTGAATCCTCGCATCAGATGATCGGCGGCGCGGGTGAAGATGTCCGGCATCCGGTCGGCCATGGCGTAACCGGCTTCGGTCGCGCTCAGATTCACGGTCCGGCGGTCCATCTTGCTGCGCTCGCGAACCAGCAGCCCATGGGCTTCGAGGCGGTCGAGCAGCCGGGTGACGGCACTCGCGTCGATGCAGTAGTCACGGGCCAGATCGGCCGCCGTCTTGCTCTTGCCTGTGGCCACCTTGTAAAGCATGGTGGCTTGCGTGCTGGTCAGCCCGTACTGCGAGGTCTCCTTCGTCAATTCCGCAAGGATCAACTGACGCACGCGGGCCACGAGATACCCGAGGGAATCGTCGATGTTGTAGCTGTTGCGCGGAGGATCGGCTTGCGGCTGGGAAGTCGGCGCGCTCGCTGAAGAGACCACGGGAGGTTCGGACATTTTCGTGCAGTTGCAATAGTTGACTTGTCACGATTATAGCGGGTACTTAATTAATTGCAAGTCGATGCAATAGTTGACTAGGCAAATATTTCGACGAAAATTAGACGGCTTGTTCTAGGGGCGGGGCGTGGGGGACGGAGAGGGCGGGGCGTCGGAAATTCGTGTCGCGAGTGAGTCAAACCCGCACCACGTTGTTGCAATGCAGAAAGACCATGACGTGCGACATGCGCGAGTGGTAGAATCGCGGATTCTCCAAAGGCTTTTCGAGCACCTCTTTCATGACCCGCGCTCTCCGTAATATCGCCATCATCGCGCACGTCGACCACGGCAAAACCACGCTCGTCGACCAACTGCTGCGCCAGTCGGGCACCTTCCGCGAAAACCAGCAAGTCGCTGAACGCGTGATGGACTCGAACGACATCGAAAAAGAGCGCGGCATCACGATCCTCGCCAAAAACTGCGCCGTCGAATACGAAGGCACGCACATCAACATCGTCGATACCCCGGGACACGCGGACTTCGGCGGTGAGGTGGAGCGTGTGCTCTCGATGGTCGACAGCGTGCTGCTGGTCGTCGACGCCGTCGAAGGCCCGATGCCGCAAACGCGCTTCGTCACGCGCAAGGCGCTGGGCCTCGGCCTGAAGCCGATCGTCGTGGTCAACAAGATCGACCGTCCGGGCGCACGTCCTGACTGGGTCATCGACCAGACCTTCGACCTGATGGACAAGCTCGGTGCGACCAACGAACAGCTCGACTTCCCGGTCGTCTATGCGTCGGCGCTCAATGGCTTCGCCAGCCTCGACTCGAACGTTCGCGAAGGCACGATGAAGCCGCTGTTCGATGCGATTCTCGAACACGTGCCGGTGCGCGACGCCGATCCGGACGCGCCGCTGCAATTGCAGATCAGCTCGCTCGACTACTCGACGTTCGTCGGCCGTATCGGTATTGGCCGTATCACGCGCGGGCGTATCAAGCCGGGCCAGCAAGTGGTCATGCGCTCGGGCCCGGACGGTGAAATTCTCAAGCGCAAGATCAATCAGGTGCTGACCTTCAAGGGTCTCGAGCGCGTGATGTCGGAGGAAGGCGCCCAGGCTGGCGACATCGTCCTGATCAACGGTATCGAAGACGTGGGTATCGGCGCGACGATCTGCGACGTCGATACGCCTGAAGCGCTGCCGCTGCTGACCGTCGACGAGCCGACGCTCACGATGAACTTCTGTGTGAACACGTCGCCGCTGGCCGGCCGTGAAGGCAAGTTCGTGACGAGCCGTCAGATCCGCGACCGTCTGGACAAGGAACTGAATCACAACGTGGCGCTGCGCGTGAAGGACACCGATGAGGATTCCGTCTTCGAAGTGTCGGGCCGTGGCGAACTGCACCTGACGATTCTTATCGAGAACATGCGTCGCGAAGGCTATGAACTGGCCGTGTCGCGCCCGCGCGTGGTGCTCAAGGAAATCGACGGCGTGAAGCACGAGCCGTACGAAATGCTGACCATCGACCTGGAAGACGAGCACCAGGGCGCGGTCATGGAAGAAATCGGCCGTCGCAAGGGCGAAATGCTGGACATGGTGTCGGACGGCCGTGGCCGCACGCGCCTGGAATATCGCATTCCGGCGCGTGGTCTGATCGGCTTCCAGGGCGACTTCCTGTCGATGACCCGTGGTACGGGCCTGATGAGCCATATTTTCGATGCTTACGCACCGCTCAAGGATGGTTCGCTGGGCGAGCGTCGCAATGGCGTGCTGATTTCGCAGGACGACGGCGCCGCCGTGGCCTACGCGCTGTGGAAACTGCAAGATCGCGGTCGTATGTTCGTGTCGCCGGGCGACGCCCTGTACGAAGGCATGATCATCGGCATCCACAGCCGTGACAACGATCTCGTGGTCAACCCGATCAAGGGCAAACAGTTGACGAACGTGCGTGCGTCGGGGACCGACGAAGCCGTGCGTCTGGTGCCGCCGATCGCGCTGAACCTTGAATACGCTGTGGAATTCATCGACGACGACGAACTGGTCGAAGTCACGCCGCAGACGATTCGCCTGCGCAAGCGTTTCCTGAAGGAACACGAGCGCAAGCGCGCTTCGCGCGAAGAGAAGTAAAGCCGGCGATGGAATGGCGGCGCTGCGGACTTCGGTCCGTCGCGTCGCGAGACCAGACTGTTGGAAGAAGAGCCGGTGCCTTGCGCCGGCTTTTTGCTTTTTGGAGCGCAACCCGAGCGCCAGTTTTTCCCTTGATGTCGTCCTTTCCCCCATTCGTTGACGTTTCTGGAGCACACGCCAGACATGACCGATTTTCTCCGCACTGACGTTCGTGGCCGTATCGGCTTCATTACCCTGAATCGCCCGAAAGCGCTCAATGCGCTGTCGCACGACATGATTCGCGCCATGGCGACGGCGCTCGCCGAGTGGCGAGACGACCCGAAGATACTGGGTGTTGTGCTCCAGGGGGAGGGCGAGAAGGGCCTGTGCGCCGGTGGCGACATTCGTTATTTCCATGAAGCCATCAGTGCCGGTCGCACGGACATCATGGATTTCTTTACCGACGAGTACGCGCTGAACTACACCATCGCGTCATATCCAAAGCCCTATATCGCACTGATGGACGGCGTGGTCATGGGGGGCGGCATGGGTATCTCGCAGGGCGCGGCGCTGCGCATCGTGACGGAAGCCACACGCATGGCGATGCCGGAGACGGCCATTGGCCTGTTCCCGGATGTGGGCGGTGGCTTCTTTCTCGCCAACCTTGCCGGACACCTCGGTGAGTATCTCGGCACGACGGGGATTGTGTTCGGCGCCGTGGATGCTTGCGAAATCGGTCTGGCCGACGTGGTGCTGCCGCGCGGGTCCTTGCCCGCACTTTGTGAGCATCTCGCGAGTGGCGACTGGCAGGACGGCGAAGCGGTGCTCGACGCCGCGCGCACTTTCTGCCGCGAAAGCCTGCCGCCGCCGGGCCTCGCGCCGGGCAAGCTGGCCCCGCTGCGCGATGTCATCGACGCGCATTTCGGTTTGCCCGATATGCCCGCCATCCTCAAGGCGTTGAAGCTGGAGGCGCGTTGCGAGTATTCGGGTTGGGCGGAAGAAACGGAGGATTTGCTGCGCACGAAGCGTTCGCCGCTGATGGTGTGCGTATCGCTTGAACAGGTGCGGCGCGCCCGAAAGCGCTCGCTCGCGGACGAGTTGCGTGAAGAGTGGCTGATGATGCGCAGCGTCTTCAATCTCGACGGCCGCACGGGGGCGGAAGGCGTGGAGGGCATTCGCGCCATGGTGATCGACAAGGACCACAAACCGCAATGGCAGCACCCGAGCATCGAAGCCGTAAAAGCGGAAGATATCAAGCGATTCTTCGACGGTGACCGTCAAGGCGCCGACAACCCGCTGCGCGATCTGGGCAAGTGACTCGCGGTTTGATGGCCCGGACATCTCCGCTTGCAATGCGACGCAACTGACCGCTGTTACCGCCCGCCATCATGGCGGGCGAATCGTTTGCATCACGCCTTTGCAGAGTGATGGTTTGTTTGCCGCATCCTTGGGCGCGTTACACCGCTGCCTGACAGAATTGTTCGCCGACGGCCTGATCCAGTTTGCGGCAGATATCGGCAATGGTGCCGACCATGACGATGTGCGACACGTCGCGATACACGCGCACGTCATGGCTCTCGTCACTCATGTTCACGTCGCGACGCGCCTGTTGCTCCCGCACATTACGCGACGCCTTGACGGCTTTTCCTGCGGGGCAGGGGCGACGCGAGGCCGATGCCATCGCTGCCGCGATCGTGCGCGGCAGTGCTGTCGGACGCGTGCGCGCCGGTACGGTATACGAGCGGGCGATGGCGGGCGACGACGCGAACGGCCCAGACAGCGCCGAGAGACCGTAGACCGCCGACAGGCGCGACTGCGGCGTCTGTGACGTCTGCGATGACACACTCACGCGCGGTTGACCAAGAGACGTGCGCAGCAAACCAAAAAGTCGAGCCATGATGCGATCCTTGTTCCAATGCGGGTCAGAGGGACGTGCCTTGCTGCGTTTCGCATCGCTTTCACAAATCGAAGGCGCAGCAGGGCCCGGGCGCCGGACCCAGCCCGGCGCAGTCGGAAATGCAAATCTTCAGGGAGCGGGGCGAAGCGTCAGATCACGTCGCCCCTTCGTTCGCGCTGAACGATCAGAGATCGTTGTTGCGGATCAAGCCGACCGCGATCCCTTCCAGCGCGAAATCACCGCTGCCTTCGTCGACATTGATGTTCTCGAAGTCAGGGTTCTCGGCGATCAGTTCGACGCCGCCCTTCACGCGATGAAAACGTTTGACGGTCACGTCGTCGCCGATTCGAGCCACAACGATCTGGCCTTCGCGCGCGTCCGCCGCTTTCTGCACGGCGAGCAGGTCGCCGTCGAGAATGCCTGCGTCGCGCATCGACATCCCGCGTACCTTCAACAGGTAATCGGGCTGGCGTGCGAACATGTTCGGATCGCACTGGAAGTTACGTTCGATGTGCTCTTGCGCCAGAATCGGGCTACCCGCAGCGACGCGCCCCACGAGCGGCAGCGACAACTGCATCAGGCCCATGTGCGGGAGCGTGAACTGATGCGAGCCGCCGGCTTCGTCCAGACGCTTGAGGCGAATGCCGCGCGATTGACCGGCGGCCAGTTCGATCACGCCTTTGCGCGCCAGCGCCCGCAGGTGCTCCTCCGCGGCGTTGGCGGAAGAGAAGCCCAGTTCCGCTGCGATCTCCGCGCGCGTGGGCGGAAAGCCGGTGCGTTCGATCGCTTGCTGAACCAGTTCGTAGACCTGCTGTTGACGGGCGGTAAGTTTGATCATGGCATCACTGTATGGAAGCACAGGTGGCTGTATTTTTGTACAGTGTTTGCAAAAAGGCAAGGGAAAACTTCATGTAGTGCATGAAGTTCCGCCCGGACGGCGCTCGGCGGTGTATGTCTCCAGCGGGACCGGGCCGTAACAGAACACCCCGTGCGGCGTACGGTTCCAGCCGACCGGACCTAACCGTTCAGGATGGTCGACGTCTCGGCTGGTCGACATGGCGAGGCCGACGTTCGGGGTCGGCCTGCGCGTCACGCCGAATGAGGGAAAGCCCGGCGAAATGACCATTAAACTTCGAGGCACGTACGCGAAGGTCAGAGCCGGTCTGTTCGGAAAACGCGCGCATGGCGTCGGCGTTACGCGCCTGCGCCGCTTGCATCGCCTGACGCATGCCGCGGCGTAACAGGGCTTCGCCCGCCAACGGCCCGAACGACAGCGCCTTCATCGCATCGCTCGGCGAGGACAGCCGTTCGAGCACGAGCGCGCGGGCGCCGCCGAGCGTCAGTTCGATCGCGCTGAGTAGACCGACCGGTCCCGCGCCAGCCACCACAACATCGATGGGGTTTGTCATATACTTCGTATAAATATGTACTGAGTACATGTAAACTGGGTCATCAGGAGCGACATGTCAACGCCAACCGATTTGAGATCACGCAAGCGCCTTGCCACGCGGCAGGGCATTTCCAATGCCGCAACGCGGCTTTTCCATGAGCACGGCTTCGATCACGTGACGGTGGATCAGATCGCTGCGGCGGCCGATGTCGGGCGCATGACGGTTTTCAACCACTTCCCGCGCAAGGAAGACATGTTCTTCGACCGGGACGAAGAGGGGCGTGAAGCGCTACGTGAGGCGATACGTGCGCGCGAGCCGGGCGTGTCTGCGCTCGAAGCGTTGCGTTTGCTCGCGCACCGGTTAGTGGCGCAGGGCAGCCCATTCGTCGACTTTTCGGCCCGGAGTCAGGGATTCGTGCGCACCATCGAGGGCAGCGAGACGCTCAAGGCGCGAGCCCGTGCCATTCGCGACGAATTGGCCGACGTCGTGGCACAAGCGCTCGCCGAAAGCGCGGGGCGGCCCGCGACCGACGTGCAGGCCCGGCTGGCGGCCGGTTTGCTGTTGGCGGCGTGGACGGTGGCGTTCCTTCATGGACACCGGGTTTTCGCCGACACGCAGGACACGTCGCACGCGCAGAAAAGCTTCCTGAGCCTTGTGGATCAAGGCGCGAGGGGGCTTCAGGCCGCGTTGGCGGACTCCCCGTACGTCTGAGCGGGCGCCGCTCGGCGGGGCCGTGCTGGCGGAATTCATCAGCACAAATTCTCTAATCCTTATTCCGGCATAAACAAAAGCGAAAATATTATTTTTAATTATTTAGACGCGCTCATAGACTGGCCTCCTACACACGAGAAGCAAACAAGGAGTGCAAGTCATGAGCAAAGCAGCACGGGGATGGAAAGCTAAGAAGCTGGCAGTCGCACTGGGCGGTCTGGCGTTGGCCGCCAGCATGACGATTCAGGCGCACGCAGCCAGTCTTTCGCTGCTCAACGTGTCGTACGACCCGACGCGTGAGCTGTACGCCGACTACAACAAGGCGTTCGAGGCCCATTACAAGCAAGTCTCCGGTGACACCGTCACGGTCAAGGCCTCGCACGGCGGCTCGGGCAAGCAAGCCCGCACCGTGCTCGACGGCGCGCCGGCGGACGTGGTCACCCTCGGCATTTCGGCCGACATCGACGAACTGGCCAGCGCCGGTCTCGTGAACAAGGACTGGCAGAAACGTCTGCCGGATAACGCCACCCCTTACACCTCGACCATCGTGTTGCTGGTGCGCAAGGGCAACCCGAAGGGCATCAAGGACTGGAACGACCTGGCCAAGCCGGGCATCAGCGTGGTGACGCCGAATCCGAAGACGTCGGCCGGCGCCCGCTGGAACTACCTCGCGGCATGGCTCTATGCGCTCAAGCAGCCGGGCGGCAACGAGCAGAAGGCGCAGGAATTCGTCAAGGCGATCTACAAGAACGTGGGCGTGCTCGACTCGGGCGCGCGCGGTGCGACGACGACGTTTGTCGAGCGCGGTATCGGCGACGTGCTGATCGCCTGGGAAAACGAAGCGCTGCTGTCCGTGAAGGACCTCGGCCCGGACAAGTTCGACATCGTCGTGCCGTCCTCGTCGATCCTCACGGAGCCGCCGGTGGCCATCGTCGACAAGAACGTGGACAAGCATGGCACCCGCAAGGCCGCCGAAGCCTATCTGCAATGGCTGTACTCGCCGCAGGGGCAGGAAATCGCCGCCAAGCACTTCTACCGTCCGCGCTCGCCGGAAATCGCGAAGAAGTACGAGGCGCAATATCCTAAGCTCAAGCTCTACACGGTGGATGCCGATCTGGGCGGCTGGACGAAGACGCAAGCCAAGCATTTTGCGGACGGCGGCATCTTCGATCAGATCTACACCAAGAAGTAATCGGGCAGGGACCCTCGCATGAGTACCGCACTGTTTCCTCTGTGGCGCAAGCCAAGTGCCTTGCCGGGCTTCGGCCTGACGATGGGCTATACCGTCGCGTACCTGAGCCTTGTGGTGCTGGTGCCGTTGCTGATGGTCTTCATCAAGGCAAGCTCGCTCGATTGGGCGAGCTTTGTCACCGCCGTCGGGTCGCCGCGCGTGCTGGCGTCGTACCGCCTCACGTTCGGCATCTCGCTTGCGGCGGCGTCGCTCAACGCCGTCTTCGGTTTCATTCTGGCGTGGGTGCTGGTGCGCTACACGTTCCCCGGCAAGCGATTCGTCGACGCGCTGATCGACCTGCCGTTCGCGTTGCCGACGTCGGTCGCCGGTATCGTGCTTGCCGCCATCTACGCGCCGAACGGCTGGGTCGGACGCTGGTTCGAACCGCTCGGCATCAAGATCGCCTTCACGCCGCTGGGCATTTTCGTGGCGCTCACCTTTATCGGTCTGCCGTTCGTCGTGCGCACCCTGCAACCGGTGCTCGAAGAGTTCGAGCGCGAGCAGGAAGAGGCCGCGGCCTGCCTGGGCGCCACGCGCTGGCAAACGCTGCGTCACGTGATTCTCCCTGCGGTGCTGCCCGCATTGCTGACGGGTTTTGCGCTGGCGTTCGCACGCGCCGTCGGTGAATACGGCTCGGTCATTTTCATCGCGGGCAACATCCCGATGGTCTCGGAGATTACGTCGCTGCTGATCATTACCAAGCTCGAACAATACGATTTCGGCGGGGCGGCGGCGCTGGCCGTGGTGATGTTGCTGATTTCGTTCGTGCTGCTGCTCCTGATCAATACGCTGCAATGGTGGCTGCAACGCCGTCATTCGGGCCGTCGCGCCAGTGGCGTCTGACACAAGCCTTTCGGTAAGCCATTCGAAGAGAACGTTTCGATCATGTCCGATTCACTCGCACTGTCGCGCGCCTTGCCGCAAGCCACTTCGGCGCGCAAATCCGATCCGACCGACGAACCCGCGTTCGTCAAGGTCATTCTCATCGGCGTCGCACTGGCGTTCTTCGCCTTGTTTCTGTTGCTGCCGCTCGCGTCGGTCTTCGTGACTGCGCTGGGCAAGGGTTTCGCGGCCTACTGGGAAGGCCTGACGAACGACGATGCGCTCTCGGCCATTCGGCTGACGTTGCTGATCGCCGTGATTGCCGTGCCGCTGAATCTGGTATTCGGGGTGGCCGCGTCGTGGGCGATTGCGCGCTTCGATTTCCGGGGCAAGAGCATTCTCACCACGCTCATCGACCTGCCGTTTTCGGTGTCGCCGGTCGTGGCGGGGCTGACGTTCCTGCTGATCTTCGGGCGCCAGGGCCCGCTGTGGGGGTTTCTCGACGCCCACAATCTGAAGATCGTGTTCGCGCTGCCGGGGCTGGTGCTCGCGACGGTGTTCGTGACGTTCCCGTTTGTTGCGCGCGAGCTGATTCCGCTGATGCAGGCGCAGGGCAGCGAAGAAGAAGAGGCCGCGCGCGTGCTGGGCGCAAGCGGCTGGCAAGTGTTCACGCGCGTGACGCTGCCGAAGATCAAGTGGGGCCTGTTGTACGGCGTGATTCTGTGTAACGCCCGGGCGATGGGCGAGTTCGGCGCGGTCTCGGTCGTCTCGGGTCACATTCGCGGCGAGACGAATACGCTGCCGCTGCATGTGGAAATTGAATACAACGACTACCACACGGTGGGCGCATTCGCGGCGGCGTCGATTCTCGCCTTGCTCGCGCTCGCCACGCTGGCACTGAAGCTGTGGGCGGAGCACAAGCTGGCGCAGGACAAGGCCGCGCGTCGCGCAGACGCGGTGCAGGCCTGAACGCAACGTATCGAGGAACAGGACAATGAGCATCCAGGTACAACAGGTTTCGAAGCGCTTCGGCGACTTCAATGCGCTCGACGACGTCAGTCTCGAGTTTCCCACGGGTGAACTGGTCGCGCTGCTCGGGCCGTCGGGTTGCGGCAAGACCACGCTGCTGCGAATCGTCGCCGGGCTGGAGTTCGCCGATGCCGGACGCGTGGTGCTCAACGGTGAAGACGTCGCCTCCGTGGGTACGCGTGAGCGCCAGGTCGGTTTCGTGTTTCAGCACTATGCGTTGTTCCGTCACATGACCGTGTTCGAGAACGTGGCGTTCGGCCTGCGCGTGAAGTCGCGCCGCGATCGTCTCTCGGATGCGCAGATTCGCGCCAAGGTGCACGAATTGCTGGGCCTCGTGCAACTCGACTGGCTCGCCGATCACTATCCGGCGGAACTCTCAGGGGGACAGCGTCAACGTATCGCACTGGCGCGTGCGCTGGCGGTGGAGCCGAAGGTGCTGCTGCTCGACGAACCGTTTGGCGCACTCGACGCCAAGGTGCGCAAGGAATTGCGCAGCTGGTTGCGCCGGCTGCACGACGAATTGCACATCACGACGATTTTCGTCACGCACGATCAGGAAGAGGCACTGGAAGTGGCCGATCGCATCGTGCTGATGAATCGCGGCAAGGTCGAGCAGATCGGTGCACCGCAGGATGTCTACGACACCCCGGAAAGCGCCTTCGTCTATGAGTTTCTCGGCGCCGCGAACCGCCTCTCGGGGCAATTGCAGACGCATGATTTCATTGCCGACGCCGGTCAGTATCGCGTGACGGTGCACAAGGACGATCTGCCGGCCGTGCCGCAGGACGGCCGCGCGATTGCCTACGTGCGACCTCACGATCTCGCGCTGGTGCCCGCCAACGACGGCGGCCCGGGCATCGATGTGGCCGTGCGCCGCGCGATTCCGCTGGGCGGCACCGTGCGCGTGGAGCTTGCCGCACCGGGCGATGCCGTGTGGGAAGCCGAACTCACGCGCTCGGGGTGGAAGGCGCTGGGCGCGGACGCCGGCACGACACTGCGTGCCGTGCCGCGTCAGTTGCGCGTGTTCGCTGCGCAGGCGTGAGCACGGGCTCGGCACACCCCACCGCAGCACAACATAACAAGCTGTACGTATTCGATAGTTCTCATAGTCATCACGGACAGACAAGCAACAGGGCGGAGTTAGATCATGAATTTCCAGCAATTGCGCTATGTGCGCGAAGCGGTTCGGCAAAACCTCAATCTGACGGAAGCAGCCAGTGCGCTGTACACGTCGCAATCGGGCGTAAGCAAGCAGATCAAGGATCTGGAGGACGAGCTCGGCGTTGACGTGTTCGTGCGCCGCGGCAAGCGACTCACCGGCCTGACCGAGCCGGGCAAGGCGGTGCTGCAACTCATCGAGCGCATGTTGCTCGACGCGGAGAACCTGCGCCGCGTGGCGCGTCAGTTCGCGGATCAGGACAGCGGTCATCTCGTGGTGGCGACCACCCACACGCAGGCGCGCTACGCACTGCCGCAGGTGATCAAGCAGTTCACGAGTGTCTACCCCAAGGTGCATCTCGCGTTGCGTCAGGGCAGCCCGCGCCAGATTGCCCAGATGGTCATCGACGGCGAAGCCGACATCGGTATCACGACCGAAGCGCTCGATCGCTTTCCCGATATCGTGACCTTCCCGTGCTATTCGTGGCATCACGTGGCGGTCGTTCCGCGGGAGCATCCGCTCGTGGGCCGCGAGAACGTGACGCTTGCCGATATCGCCGAGTATCCGATCATCACTTACGACGGCGATTTCACCGGTCGCTCGCACGTGGACAAGGCGTTCACGGATCAGGGGCTGGTGCCCGACATCGTGCTCACCGCGCTCGACACGGATGTGATCAAGACGTATGTCGAACTGGGGCTGGGCGTGGGGATCGTGGCGGCGATGGCCGTCGATCCGCGCAAGGACCAGGATCTGGCCGTGCTGGAGCTCGACAATGCGTTCGAGCCGAGCACGACGCGTATCGGTTTGCGTCGCGGTGCGTTCTTGCGCTCGTACGCTTATCGCTTCATCGAGATGCTTGCTCCCGCGCTCAAGGAGCAGGAAATCTCGACGCAACTGCGCGAAGCGCTGGAGTTCGCTGCCTGAGTTTGTTTTTCGGCACGTCCTGTCGCCAGGTGATCCGGTACTTTGGCGCCGATCCTCGCCATCCGATACGGTCCCGCCCCTGTGGCGGGATCGATATTTTCAGCGATTGGGAAGCCGGGCAGTATTGGATACAATCGCTGGCATGACATTGACTTCATTCAACCCCATTCCTCATTACACCGTGTCCTCCGGTGAGCTGCCGCGCATTGCGCTGCTGGCCACGGGCGGCACGATCGCGGGCAGCGCGGCCGACGCCACGCGCACCGCCGGTTATCAGGCCGGGGCGCTGGGTGTTCAGGATCTGCTCGCCGCCGTGCCCGCCCTGGGCAATGTGGCGCACATTCACGCGGAACAGGTCGCACAGATCGACAGCAAGGACATGTCGGTGTCGCTGTGGCAGAAGCTTGCCGCCCGCGTGAACGCCTTGCTGGCGCAGCCCGATGTGGCTGGCGCGGTGATTACGCACGGCACCGATACGCTCGAAGAAACCGCGTATTACCTGCATCTCACGGTCAACAGCCGCAAGCCCGTCGTGCTGACGGCCGCGATGCGCCCGGCGACCGCGCTTTCCGCCGACGGTCCGCTCAATCTGCTCAACGCCGTGCGCGTTGCCACCGATCCCATCTCGGCGGGTCGCGGTGTCATGGTCGCCATCAACAATCAGATTCATTGCGCGCGCGACGTCGTCAAGACGAGCACCTACAAGGTCGATGCCTTCCATTCGCCGGAGATCGGCGTACTCGGCTGGGTGCAGGACGAGCGCGTTGCGTTTCAGCGCGTACCGTTGCAGTACCACACCGTCGAGAGCGAGTTCGTCGGCTTGTCCGGCGAGCTGCCTGCGGTGGAAGTGGTGTCGAGCTATGCCGGGGTGTCGCGCATCGCCGTCGATGCGCTCGTGGATGCGGGCGTGCAGGGCATTGTGGTGGCGGGCACGGGAAATGGTTCGCTTCACGCGTTGCTGCAACAGGCGCTGGCCGAGGCCGTGCAGCGAGGGGTGACGGTGGTGCGCGCCTCGCGCGTGGGCAGCGGTCATGTCATGCACAACGGCGCGGCGCCGGACGACCAGTACGGGTTCGTGAGCACGGGCAACCTGCATCCGTACAAGGCGCGCGTGTTGCTGATGCTTGCATTGCAGGCGGGCGTGCCGCGCGAGCGCATGCAGAGTCTGTTCGACGAATATTGAGATGGCGACGTCGGGGCGGCATGGGTTTGCGCCGCCTGACGCTGACGGACGACGGTCGCGTCCGTACCGCCAGCTTCCCGCCCGCCACGGTGCCGTGGCGGGCGCCTGTCGTTCCGTGATTGCCCGCGGCGGGGTCAGGCCACCGTGTGGTTGGCGAGCATTTCCAGCGCGCGCACCATGCCCGAGTGATCCCACGCGGCACCGCCGTTGGCAGCACACGCATTGAACAATTCTTGCGCCGTGGCCGTGTTCGGCAGCGACACGCCGAGCGTCTTCGCCGTTTGCAGCGCCAGGTTCAGGTCCTTCTGATGCAGGGCGATGCGGAAGCCCGGCTCGAAGTTGCGCTTGACCATGCGCTCGCCATGCACTTCCAGAATGCGCGACGAGGCGAAGCCGCCCATCAGCGCCGCACGGACCTTTGCCGGGTCGGCGCCGGCCTTCGAGGCGAACAGCAGGGCTTCGCCCACGGCTTCGATCGTCAGGGCGACCACGATCTGGTTCGCGACCTTGCACGTCTGGCCGGCACCGCTCTCGCCCACGAGCGTGATGTTCTTGCCCATCAGTTCGAAGAACGGCTTGACGTCGTCGAAGGCCGCTTGCGAGCCGCCGACCATGATCGAGAGCGAGGCCGCCTTGGCGCCGACTTCGCCGCCCGAGACCGGGGCGTCGAGGTATTCGCAGCCCAGCGCCTTGATCTTCTTGGCGTATTCCTTGGTTTCGATCGGTGAGATCGAGCTCATGTCGACGACGATCTTGCCCGCCGTCAGGCCTTCGGCCAGACCGTCTTCACCGAACAGCACCGCGCCGACGTCCGGGGTGTCCGGCACCATCACGAACACGATGTCGGCGCGCTTGGCGACTTCCTTGGCCGACGTGCAGACCGTTGCCTGACCGTCGATCAGGTCTTGCGGGGGCGTGCGGCGCTCGTACAGGAACAGCTTGTGACCGGCGTTTTGCAGATGCTTCGCCATCGGTGCGCCCATGATGCCCAGACCAATAAAACCGAGTTGTGCCATTTCGAGACTCCTTGTTGCCAAAGTTTGAAGTGTTGTCGCCGAGCGTTCGGCGAGTGGGGCGGTGGTGTATGAGCGTCACGTGGACTCACGTGGACAATGGGCGCTCATGCATCCCCCGGACTCCGGCCGCATGCCCCCTGCATGCGGCCGGCGGGGCCCTTCCTCGTCGAAACCCGGTCAGCCGGTGCAATGCACGCGGGCATCGACACCGTCATGTCGTGTGCACAGCGCCGGGGGAGGCGGTGTGCGGTGAACCGGGGGTAAATTGCTGCGTCGCGTGCGCTCGGTCCGACTTATGCCGCTTCGCGCAGGCCCGCGGCCTTGAACCAGCCGAGGCCGTCCGTCGTGGTGGTCGCGGGTTTGTACTCGCAGCCGATCCAGCCCTTGTAGCCCAGGCGATCCAGGAACGCGAACAGGTAGGCGTAGTTGATTTCGCCCGTGCCCGGTTCGTTGCGGCCCGGGTTGTCCGCGAGTTGCACGTGCGCGATACGCGCCAGATTCGTCTCGATGGTCTTGGCGAGCTCACCTTCCATGCGTTGCATGTGATAGATGTCGTACTGGAGGAACAGGTTGTCGGAGCCGACAGCGTCGAAGATCTCCAGGGCCTGTTTCGTGCGATTCACGAAGAATCCCGGAATGTCGTATGTGTTGATCGGCTCGACCAGCAGGCGAATGCCCTCGGCCTTGAGGGCATCGGCAGCGAAGCGCAGGTTGCCCACGAGCGTTTGCGTGGCGTCGTGCGTCGACAGATCGGCGCCTTGCTTGCCCACGAGGCAGTTCAATTGCTTGACGCCCAGTGCCTTGGCATAGGTGATGGCTTCGCCCACACCGTCGCGGAACTCGGCCACGCGATCGGGGAAGATGGCGATGCCGCGCTCACCGGCGTCCCAGTTGCCTGCGGGCAGGTTGTGCAGCACGAGGTCGAGCTGGTACTGGTTCAGCTTGTCGGCGATCTGGTCGCGGTGAAACGCATACGGGAACAGAAACTCCACGCCGCGAAAGCCCGCTGCGGCGGCCGCCTTGAAGCGGTCGAGGAACGGCACCTCGTTGAACAGCATGGTCAGGTTGGCGGCAAATTTCGGCATTGCGCTGACTCCTCTCTCTCTTTTTTAGGGGGTGGTTTCGACGATTCGATGCAAGGGTGATATCCGGGTAACGTCAGGTGCTGCGGTACTGCGGCTGCGGTGCTGCGGGGTCCTGCCAGGTTGCGGAGCGCATGCTTTGGCCGTTCACGGGGTCTAGCCGAAAGCGGAGGGGACGCATGCGCCCCGCAAACCGTTGACACTGCTGGTCGGAAAGACCCGGGAGACGCTTCGGTATGCGCTTTCGTACGTGCTTCCGTCCGCGCTTTCGTCTACGGGTCTTATGCGTTACGCCGACACTGCGTCGTCTTCTTCCACAACGTCGATGATTTCCTCGAACTCATTGATGTTGTTGATTTCCGTGCCCATCGCGATGTTGGTGACACGCTCGAGGATCACTTCCACGATCACCGGCACCGAGAACTCGGCCATCAGCTTGCGCGCCTGGGCGAACGCCGGCTGGATGTCGTTCGGCTGGAACACACGAATCGCCTTCACGCCGAGCCCTTCGGCCACCTTCACGTGGTCCACGCCGTAGCCGTTCACTTCCGGCGAGTTCACGTTCTCGAACGCGAGTTGCACGCAGTAGTCCATGTCGAAGTTGCGCTGCGCCTGACGAATCAGTCCGAGGTAGGAGTTGTTCACCACCACGTGGATGTACGGCACCTTGAACTGCGCGGCGACGGCGAGTTCTTCGATCATGAACTGGAAGTCGTAGTCGCCCGAGATCGCCACCACGTCCGACGACGGCGACGCGACCTTCGCGCCGATGGCTGCCGGCACCGTCCAGCCCAGCGGGCCAGCCTGACCGCAGTTGATCCAGTGGCGCGGCTTGTTCACGTGCAGGAACTGGGCCGCGGCAATCTGCGACAGACCGATGGTCGAGACGTAGCGCACGTCGCGGCCGAAGAACGCGTTCATCTCCTGATACACGCGCTGCGGCTTGACCGGCACCTGATCGAAGTCCGAGCGGCGCAGCATGGTGCGCTTGCGCTTCTGGCAATCGGCGACCCATTGCGAGCGATCCGGCAGACGACCGGCGGCCTTCAGTTCCTTGGCCACTTCCACGAACAGGGTGAGGGCGGCCTTGGCGTCCGACACGATGCCGTAGTCCGGGCCGAACACGCGGCCGATCTGCGTCGGTTCGATGTCGACGTGCACGAACTTGCGGCCCTTGGTGAAGACATCGACGCTACCGGTGTGACGGTTGGCCCAGCGATTGCCGATGCCCATCACGAAGTCGGCCGCGAGCATCGTCGCGTTGCCGAAACGGTGCGACGTTTGCAGGCCGACCATACCGGCCATGA
Source organism: Pandoraea vervacti (assembly GCF_000934605.2). NCBI lineage: Bacteria > Pseudomonadati > Pseudomonadota > Betaproteobacteria > Burkholderiales > Burkholderiaceae > Pandoraea > Pandoraea vervacti. Next base: position 2,361,508 of record NZ_CP010897.2, read on the forward strand.
GCGGGTGATCGTCGGCAATGGTGCCCCAGCCCATGAGCGTGGGGATGACCGGCACATTGACCGTCTCGGCGAATTCGACGAGCAGATCGGCCGCGTCGGCGTTGATCACGCCGCCACCCGACACGATGAGCGGACGCTCGGAAGCGAGCAGCATCTGAATGGCCTTCTCGGCCTGGGCACGCGTGGCAGCAGGCTTGTACACCGGCAGCGGTTCGTACGTTTCGGGGTCGAACTCGATCTCGGCGACTTGTACGTCGAACGGCAGATCGATGAGCACCGGACCCGGACGGCCCGAGCGCATCAGATGGAACGCCTGCTGGAAAACACGCGGCACGAGGGCCGGCTCACGCACGGTCACCGCCCACTTGGTGACGGGCTTGGCGATCGACTCGATATCGACGGCCTGGAAATCTTCCTTGTACAGGCGGGCGCGCGGGGCCTGGCCCGTGATGCACAGAATGGGGATCGAATCGGCCTGGGCGGAGTACAGGCCCGTAATCATGTCCGTGCCTGCAGGGCCCGAGGTGCCGATGCAAACGCCGATGTTGCCTGCTTCGGCGCGCGTGTAGCCTTCGGCCATGTGCGAGGCGCCTTCGACGTGGCGCGCGAGCACGTGCTCGACGCTGCCAGCCTTGCGAAGGGCCGAATAAAACGGGTTGATGGCGGCGCCAGGCACGCCGAATGCGGTAGTGATGCCTTCCTTCTCCAGCACGCGAACGGCGGCCTCTACGGCGGTCATCTTGGCCATGTGACTCCTCCAGTGATCCAATGGGTATGGGTTGATCGTTGTTGGAGGTCACTTTAAGCCGGTACGATTTGTTTGATAAGATCACAAAAGATCGTTTTTTTAAGAACAAAAAGTATCGAATGGAGACGTGATGGACCGATTCAAACAGATCGAAACCTTCGTGCAGGTGGCCGAAGCCGGGAGTCTGGCCGCCGCTGCGCTAAAGGAAGGGGTCTCGCCGGTGATTCTTGGGCGGCGTATCGACGCGCTCGAAAAACGACTGGGCATCAAGCTGATGTACCGCTCCACGCGGCGGCTGGCGCTCTCGGAAGAGGGCGGCGCCTTCCTTGAGCGGTGCAAGCAGTTGCTCGGCGACTGGGAGATGGCCGAGAACGAAATCAGCGCCGGGCGGCACGCGGTGTCCGGCCACCTGATCGTCTCGGCGCCCGCCGCATTTGGTCGCAAGCACGTGGCGCCGCACGCGCCGGCTTTCCTGCGGCTACACCCGGAAGTGCAGATCTCGTTCAACCTGACGGATCGCGTCGTGGACATCGTGCGCGAGGGCTACGACATGGGGATTCGTATCGGCGGGTCCGTCGATCCGAACTTCGTGGCCGTCAAACTTGCCCAGAACCGGCGCGTGGTGTGCGGCACGCCCGCGTATTTCGCCCGCCACGGGCGTCCCAGGACACTTGAGGACCTCGCCAAGCACAACTGTCTGGCGTTCAACCTGCAGGGCGGGCAGCAGCGTGGCTGGTATTTCAAGCGCCAGGGCAAGCTCGTGACGACGCGCGTGGCCGGTAATCTCGACTGCAACGACGGCGAGTTGCTGCACCGCTGGGCGCTCGAAGGGCTGGGGTTGGGTTGGCGCTCCACCTGGGAGATTCAGCGCGAATTGCTCTCCGGGGAACTGGAGACCGTGCTCGACGAGTACGCGCTGCCCGACTACGACATTCTTGCCGTCTACCCCCAGCAGCGATTTCAGCCGGCGCGCGTGCGCCTGTTCATCGAGCAACTTCGCCAGATCTATGCACGCCCGAACTATTGGCTGGAGAATGCCTGACGTTGTGGGAATGTTGGACGCTTGCGACGCGCCGGTGGGGTCGGCGTACGGCACCGATAGGGCGGGAGTTGATGATCGACATGAAATCCGCTAGAATCGCGGGTTCTGCAACCTTGCTGCACTGGTTCTGACGCCCAGGCAGCTTTGTCCATAAGGAGCAACATATGCGTCATTATGAAATCGTATTTATCGTTCACCCCGATCAGAGCGAGCAGGTGCCTGCAATGATCGAGCGCTATCGTGGCACGGTCGAGTCCCGTCAGGGCAAGATCCACCGCGTCGAAGACTGGGGCCGTCGTCAACTGGCCTACATGATCGAAAAGCTGGCCAAGGCTCACTACGTTTGCATGAACATCGAATGCGACCAGGAAACCCTGGACGAGCTGGAACACGCATTCAAGTTCAACGACGCCGTTCTGCGCCACCTCGTCGTCAAGATGAAGAAGGCTGAGACCGCACCGTCGCCGATGATGAAGGAAGTGGCCCGCGAAGAAGCCAAGAAGGCTGCCGCGACGCCCGCGACCGAAGCTGCCGCTTCGTAATTAGCGCACCGGAACGCATCAGGGTGCCAACGTCAACATTGACCGCGTGAATCGCCTACGGCTCGAGGCCAGCATCGTCGAAATCGGCACGCTGCGCTATACCCCGGCCGGGCTTCCTGTGATCGATGTCACGCTGGCGCACGAGGGAACAGCCGAAGAGGCGGGCGTGGCCCGTCAGGTCGAGTTCTCGATACCGGCAGTAGCGATCGGTCCCATCAGCGCCAAAGTCATGGCGCTGGGACTGGAGAAACCGGCCCAATGGGCAGGATTTCTGGCCAAGAAGCATCGCAATAGCCGCACCCTGGTGTTTCACATCACAGCATTGCAAGCATTTGAAAAGGATTGTTGAACATGCCGCGTCCTAACGGTAAAAACAAGAAGTTTGATCGCCGCCGCCAACAGCAAAACCCGCTGTTCAAGCGCAAGAAGTTCTGCCGCTTCACCGTCGCTGGTGTCGAGCAGATCGATTACAAGGATGTCGAAACGCTGAAGGACTTCATCGGCGACAACGGCAAGATCACCCCGGCTCGCCTGACGGGCACCAAGGCGCACTATCAGCGTCAGCTCGACACGGCTATCAAGCGCGCGCGTTTCCTGGCGCTGCTGCCGTACACCGATCTGCACGGTGCTTAATCGCCAGTCGACGAAGGAGAATAGATAATGCAAGTGATTCTGCTGGAAAAGGTCGTCAATCTGGGTAACCTGGGCGACATCGTGAAGGTCAAGGACGGTTTCGCACGTAACTTCCTGATCCCGACGAAGAAGGCCCGCCGTGCCACCAAGGACGCGATCGCCGAATTCGAAGTTCGCCGCGCCGAACTGGAAAAGGCCGCTGCCGAAAAGCTGGCTGCCGCGCAAGCCGAAGGCGAAAAGCTCTCGGGCCTGACGCTCCAGATCGCACAGAAGGCCGGCGTTGACGGTCGTCTGTTCGGTTCGGTGACCAACTTCGACATCGCCGAAGCCCTGGGCACCCAAGGTTTCAAGGTCGAGAAGATGCAAGTGCGTCTGCCGAACGGCCCGCTCAAGACCGTGGGTGATTTCCCGGTCCAGGTGGCACTGCACACCGACGTCGTGATCGACGTTACCGTGTCGGTGCTGGGCGAGCACGCCTAAGTCGTACACGCGTCAGCTTCCCGGCGCGAATAAAAGACGGAAGTCGGTCCACCGGCTTCCGTTTTTTTATGCCTGTCAGTTCTGTTGTTGTTCCGTTGTGTTGGCTACCGGAATGCTCGGTTGCCGGTCATACTCCGACTTGCGCCGATGGATGCCGAACATCTTCCGGTTGCGCACTCGCTTCCTCCCACGTCATCGTTCGATAGCTCCGCCTTATGCTGCCTCCAGGGAAACTGCTGAACAAACCACGCTCGGAAAAATCGTCGCGCAAGCGTGATTTCGCCGGGTCTGACCGGGATCGCGGGGACGGTATAATGCCCGGCATGAACGCGCCCGATCCCCAGCTCGATTCGCTCAAGGTGCCACCGCACTCCATAGAGGCGGAGCAATCCGTGCTCGGCGGCCTGCTGCTCGATAACAGCGCCTGGGATCGCATTGGCGACTTTCTGTCGGAGCACGATTTCTACCGCTACGACCATCGACAGATCTATCAGCACATCGGGCGCCTGATCTCCGGCGACCGTCCCGCCGACGTCATTACCGTTTTCGAGTCGCTCTCATCCGCCGGCAAAGCCGAGGACGTGGGCGGGCTTGCCTACCTGAACGCGCTGGCGCAGAACACGCCGAGCGCGGCGAACATTCGCCGGTACGCCGAAATCGTGCGCGACCGCGCGGTGTTGCGCAAGCTCGTGACGGTGGCCGACGAAATCGCGTCGGACGCATTCAATCCGCAAGGCAAGGAAGTGCGTCAGATGCTCGACGAAGCGGAGGCGAAGGTGTTCGCCATCGCCGAAGAGGGCTCGCGCAGCACGAGCGGCTTCCTGGAGCTGCAACCCCTGCTCACGCAGGTCGTCGAGCGCATCGACGAGCTGTATCACCGTGAAGGCGGCAGCGACATCACCGGGATTCCGACCGGCTTTGTCGACCTGGATCGCATGACGTCCGGTTTCAATGGCGGCGATCTGATCATCGTGGCCGGGCGTCCGTCGATGGGTAAGACGACTTTCTCGATGAATATCGGCGAGCACATCGCCGTGGAGGAAGGGCTGCCCGTCGCCGTGTTCTCGATGGAAATGCCGGGCACGCAGTTGGCGATGCGTATGCTGGGTTCGGTGGGGCGTCTCGATCAGCATCGTCTGCGCACCGGCAAGCTGGTCGACGAGGACTGGCCGAAACTCACGCATGCCATGCAGAAGATGAACGAGACGCAGCTGTTCGTCGACGAAACGCCCGCGCTCAACCCCATGGAATTGCGTGCGCGCGCGCGACGTCTGGCGCGCCAGTGCGGCAAGCTCGGCCTCATCATCATCGACTACCTTCAGCTGATGAGCGGTTCGGGCGGCGGTGAGAACCGTGCTACCGAAATTTCCGAGATTTCGCGCTCGCTCAAGGGGCTCGCCAAGGAGCTGAACGTGCCGGTCATTGCGCTCTCGCAGTTGAACCGAAGCCTTGAGCAGCGCCCGAACAAGCGTCCGGTCATGTCGGACTTGCGTGAATCGGGCGCTATCGAACAGGACGCGGACATCATCCTGTTCATCTACCGCGATGAAGTCTACAACCCCGATACGCCAGACAAGGGCACGGCAGAGATCATTATCGCGAAGCAGCGTAACGGTCCTATCGGCCATGTGCGCCTGGCGTTCATCGGTGCTTATACGAAGTTCGACAATCTGGCCGGCCCGCAATACTGACGCCCGATTTCCATCTGTTCGGATGCGCGCGCGGCTGCGCACGCCTCCGACGAGGTAGAATGTGACGTTTTTGTGTCGACCCGTCCCCTATCAATACCCGGAGTTTTCCAATAATGTTCGGTCGCTTCATGCCCACCGAGGGCAAGTTCTTTGACCTGTTCAACCAGCACGCGGCGTGCATGGTTGCCGGCAGCCGCGAGCTGTCTGCCATGCTCAACGACCTGCCCAATGCCGAGGCACGTACCGTTGCTGTGCAGAACAACGAGAAGAAAGCGGATCGCATCACGCACGAGACCATCGACTTGATGCACAAGACGTTCATCACGCCTTTCGACCGCGATGAGATCCACAAGCTGATCAGTACGATGGACGACATCCTCGATCTGATGGAAGACGTGGCGACTGCCGTGTGGATGTACGACATCAAGAGCGTGCCGTCCGAGGCCCGCACGCTCGGCGAGATCTGCGTGAAATGCTGCGAGCGTGTACAAAGCACGGTCGCACTGCTCAACGACATGGATCGTGCCCGCGACATCCTGAAGCTCTGCGAGGAGATCGACGGTCTCGAATCGGAAGCCGACCGGCTGCTGCGCGCATCGCTGTCGAAGCTGTTCCGCGAGGAAGCCGACGTGAAGGAACTGATCAAGCAGAAGGCGGTGTCCGAATTGCTCGAGTCGGTGACCGATAAGTGCGAGGACGTTGCCAACATCATCGAAGGCATTGTGCTGGAAAACGCCTGAGCGGAGACTTTCGATGGCAACGCTGCACATCAGCCTCTGGCTGGTCGGACTATTGGTCGTACTGGCGCTTCTGTTCGACTTCATGAACGGTTTTCACGACGCCGCCAATTCGATCGCCACGGTCGTCTCGACGGGCGTGCTCAAACCGCATCAGGCGGTGGCTTTTGCCGCCATGTTCAACGTCATCGCGCTGTTCGTCTTTCACCTGAAAGTCGCAGCGACGGTGGGCAAGGGCACGGTGCACCCCGAGATCGTCGATCACTATGTGATCTTCGGCGCACTCGTCGGCGCCATCGCCTGGAACATCATCACGTGGTACTACGGGATTCCGTCGAGTTCGTCGCATGCGCTGATTGGCGGTCTCGTCGGCGCGGCGGTGGCCAAGGCGGGCACGGGGTCGCTCGTCGCGAGCGGCCTGCTGCAAACGGTGGCGTTCATTTTCGTCTCGCCGCTGCTCGGTTTCGTGCTCGGCTCGTTCTTCATGCTGCTCGTGTCGTGGCTCTTCTTCCGCACGCCACCGGCGCGCGTGGATCGCTGGTTCCGTCGCCTGCAACTGGTTTCGGCCGGTATGTATAGCCTCGGGCACGGCGGCAACGACGCGCAGAAGACCATCGGCATCATCTGGATGCTGCTGATCGCGGCCGGCCTATGGCCGCAGGAAGCTGCCGAACCGCCGCTGTGGGTGATCATCGGTTGCTACCTGGCGATTGGTCTGGGCACCATGTTCGGCGGCTGGCGTATCGTGCGCACGATGGGGCAGAAGATCACGAAGCTCAAGCCAGTCGGTGGCTTCTGCGCCGAAACAGGCGGGGCGTTCACGCTGTTCTTCGCCTCCTGGCTCGGCGTGCCGGTCTCGACCACGCACACCATCACCGGCGCCATCGTCGGTGTGGGCGCCACGCGCAAGCTCTCGGCGGTACGTTGGGGCGTGGCAGGCAACATCGTCTGGGCATGGGTGCTGACGATCCCGGCATCGGCGTTCATCGCCGCCATTGCCTGGTGGGTCGGCAAGCAGTTCCTGTGATGCGGTTTGCCGTCGACTGACGGCGGCACGCTTCAGAGACAGAAAAAGCGAGAAAAAGCGGCTTCGGCCGCTTTTTCTGTTTTTGCGCCCAGGCGATTGAGACGGCAAATCGCCGCCATCGGGACAATCAATTTCAACAGTCAATTGCGATTGATTATCATTTGTTCATGGCGTTTTATTGAACCCCGCAGGAGGCTGACATGACCCCATTGATCCAATCGCTTCGCCACCGCCCATTGCGCCTGTTGATGGGCGCTGCAATCAACATTGGCGGTGCGGCGACCTTGCTCGTGCATCTGCACTGACAAAGCCATTCATGACATTGCCGCCAGGGCGCCAGAGCGCTGCGCGCGCGACGTATCTCGTCGGCAGGCCTAGCTACATCGAGCTGTTGGCGAAGCGTGCGATCGGATCATCGTCCTGCGCAGGCGGGGCGGTGAGGCGGGCAGTGCTGCTGGGCGAGGTCACCTGGGGTGTGTCCAGCGGCGACGGCGTCGAGGCCGTCAGCGGACGATTCGGCGCGGTGTTCAGCGGCACATTCGGCAGCGGCGCCGCAGCCGGTGCTTCGGCAACCGTCGCCGGTGTGGAACGATCGACGTAAATGGTATTGCCTGCGGGGGCCTTGTTGGCGGCCACGCGGCGCACACCGTCGATACGCTTTGCCCAGTACGGGACGAAGATGCTCTCCAACCGTACGGTGCCGCCGGAGTTCGGCGCGTGCACGAACTTCCCTTGTCCCACATAGATACCCACGTGCGAGTGAGGGCGTCCCGTGGTGTTGAAGAAGATCAGATCGCCTGAGGCAAGGTCGTCGCGCTCCAGAACCGTGCCTACGCCGCTCATGTCCGCGGTTGTGCGGGGTAGATTGACGCCGGCGGCGCGGGCCACGACATATCGCACCAAACCACTGCAGTCGAAACCGGAATCGGGCGTATTGCCGCCGTAGCGGTAAGGAATGCCAACGAGGCTCATCGCTTCGAGCGTGATTTCCTCCTGGCCGGCGCTGCGCTCAGGACCGACGGTGCGGTTGCCATAGTTCGCGCTGCTGCCTTGTCGGACGGTGGGGCCGGAAGAGCACGCGGCAACCAGCAGGGTCAGCGCCAGCACCCCGGCGCTTCGCCACGGCACGCCGGCCAGCGTTGCCGGCGATGTCTTGCTTCGGGCCATCGGACGAGTCGGAGAACGAGACATGCTCGGCAGGCGCTGGATTGGCATGCGCAGAGTTTACGACGCTTACCGTGCGAATGCACCGCAAAAGTGCCGATTTTCGGGCCTTTTGTAGCATCGACGTCACAAATTCGCGGCTTCCCGGGCGATTTCCTCGGCGCGGCGCCATGGATACTTGGGTGAGGTGTTGCTGGCGTCGTCCGCGTCGTTCTGTCCTCGTAAAGAAAAAACGGCGCCCGAGGGCGCCGTCTTGTTCTGCATCGATCCCCGAGGCGGGGTAGGCGGACGTCAGAGAATTTCCGCTGCGTAATCCGCCAGGCGCGAACGTTCGCCGCGCGCCAGCGTGACGTGTCCGCTATGCCCCCAGCCCTTGAACCGATCCACCACGTACGTCAGGCCCGAGCTGCCTTCGGTAAGGTACGGCGTATCGATCTGTGCAATGTTGCCCAGACAAATCAGCTTGGTGCCAGGGCCGGCGCGCGTGACCAGTGTCTTCATCTGCTTCGGCGTCAGGTTCTGCGCTTCATCGATGATGACGAACTTGTTCACGAACGTACGTCCGCGCATGAAGTTCATGCTCTTGACCTTGAGCCGCGAGCGAATGAGTTCCTGCGTGGCGGCGCGACCCCATTCGCCGGCCGAGTCGTCCGTCTTTTGCAGCACTTCGAGGTTGTCGTCGAATGCACCCATCCACGGTTGCATCTTCTCTTCCTCGGTGCCCGGCAGGAAGCCGATATCTTCACCGACGGGCACGGTCGCGCGCGTGATGATGATCTCGTTGTAGCGCTTCTCGTCGAGCGTTTGGGCCAGACCGGCGGCCAGTGCGAGCAGTGTCTTGCCGGTACCGGCCTGCCCGAGCAGCGTAATGAAGTCCACTTCGGGATTCATCAGCAGGTTCAGCGCGAAGTTCTGCTCGCGGTTGCGTGCCGTGATGCCCCACACGTTGTTCTTGTGATGGCCATAGTCACGCAGCGTTTGCAGCAGCGCTGTCTTGCCGTTGATTTCCCGAACCTGCGCGTAGAAGGGCGCCTCACCGTTGTTCGTCTCCAGATAGACGAACTGATTGATGAGGAAGCTCGCGCAGAGCGGGCCGGTAATGCGGTAGAACGTGGTGCCGGTGCGGTTGTCCTGCCAGCTCTCCATGCCTTTGCCGTGCTTCGTCCAGAAGTCCGGCGGCAGGGACATCACGCCCGAGTAAAGCAGGTCGCTGTCCTCGAGCACCTTGTCGTTGAAATAGTCTTCCGCGGGCAGGCCGAGCGCATGCGCCTTGACGCGCATGTTGATGTCCTTGGACACCAGCACCACCTGACGGTCACGGAACTTGTCCTGCAGCGCGCGCACGACGCCCAGAATCTGGTTGTCGGCCTTGCCCTGCGGCAGACCTTCGAGCGGCGGGACATCGGGCAGGTCGGTCTGGAAGTACAGGCGCCCGGTGGCGTCCTTGTTGCCGAGTCGCGAGAGCGGAATGCCTTCGGCCATCGACTTCGTGCCGCTCTCGGCAACCAGCCCGTCGAGCGTGCGGCTCACCTGACGCGCATTGCGCGCCACTTCCGACATGCCTTTTTTGTGATTGTCGAGCTCTTCCAACGTCATCATCGGCAGATAGACGTCGTGCTCTTCGAAACGGAACAGACTGCTAGGGTCGTGCATGAGCACGTTCGTGTCGAGCACGAACAGCTTGGCCGGTTCCGTATCCCTGCCGCGCGTGCGTTTCGAACCCGAACCGCTTGCCGTCGACTTCACGGACTTGAGCGATGGGCTGGCGCCGGTCGAGTCTGCCGGCGACGGCGACTGAGGCGAACGTGCGACGGGCGCCGGTTGTGGCGCGGTCTGCGTCGCCGGGGCGGTTTTCGGGACGACCTTCAATTCGGTCGCACTTGCGGCAGTTGCAGCACCTGCGGCACCGGACGTCTCACCCAGTGCATGTTGTTCAGACGAGGGAATCGGTTTCTTGGCCTCCGTGCGCGAAGGTTTGAGGCGAGTGGGGAATTGTTCCGGGGCAAGCAGCGTGCCCGGTTTGGTCGGCGCCGATGGCAATGGCATAGATTTCCCGTTCAAGAAAACACAACACGACTCGGCCGGGACAAACGGCAATACCTCACGTCCCGGCAACAAAAAAGCCGCCTGCCCGGACGCACCGGAGAGGCGGCTTGGCTGAAGGCGCCGCCTTGGCGACGCCTGCAATAGTCTCGTTCAATGCGCTTGATCATTACGGCCGACTATAACGTCTCTTGCCGTGCTTGTATAGCGTCGAATGCCCTCACTGGCGGTCGCAGCGGCCCGTGCGCAACACCGCAGCGAATAGCGCTTGAGCGGCGAGGGCGCTCGCGCGCGCGCGCCCGTCCGACGCGGATGTCGCGCGTGGACCGAGCGCTCAGAGCGCTTGCACGGCAGCCAGCACTTCCGAAACGTGATCGGGCACGCGAACGCCACGCCATTCCTTGCGCAGCACGCCTTTTTCGTCGATCAGAAACGTGCTTCGCTCAATGCCAAGATGTTCTTTGCCATACAGTTTTTTCAACTTGATGACACCGAACAGCTTGCACACCGCTTCATCGGCGTCGGAAATCAGCGCGAAGGGCAACTCGAGTTTGTTCTTGAAGTTCTCGTGCGAGCGCAGGCTGTCGCGCGACACACCGACGATCTGTGCGCCGGCGGCCTGGAACTGCGCGTAGCTGTCACGGAAATTCATGCCTTCCGTGGTGCAGCCGGGAGTGTTGTCCTTCGGGTAGAAGTAGATCACCACCTTCTGGCCGCGATGGCCTTTGAGCGAAAAATCGCCGCCGGTGGCCGGTGCGGTGAAATCGGGCACGGGAGTGTCGATGGCTACCGTCACTATGGTCTCCTTGGGTGGCCTGTGGCAGGCCGGTTCGGGAAAGGGTTTCGAATGCTGTTTGAGATGTCTGCCGGCACGGCGAGCCGTGTCCTATCGCGCCCGGCGATCAGGCGGCGGCCTGGCCTTCGAGGATCAGGTCGCCCGAGCGGCCCGGAATTTCGCCCCACACCACCGGATGGGCGGGCAGTGCGGCGAGATCCAGTGTCTCGTAGTACTGGCCCATCGTGATCAGATCGTGCCCCTGGCGACGCCAGCCGGCCAGCACCTGACGGAACAACGGCGCAAGCTTCTGACCTTCGAGTTCCGCATGTAGCGTGAACACGTGATCTTGCGCCGGATCGGCGCTCAGGGCAAGCAGATGCGCCGCCACACCGTTGATGTCTCGGCCATCGACGCCGAGCAACTCGTCGACGGTGGGTAGCGTCGTCGGCATTTGCACGTGTTTCAGGCGCACGCCGTCCACGATCGGATAGTGCGGCGCGGCGCCGCGGCCGTCCGACGAATATTTCATGCCCCAGGCGTCGATCTGACGAAACGCATGGTCGTTCATCTGCCAACCGGCCGCGCCATGTGTGAGAGGAGGCGCGCCGAAGATCTGCGTGAAGCGCGCGTGCGCTTGCGACATCTGACGCTGCGTCCACGCGGCGTCTCGCGTGCGCACATTGTCCTGCCAGTAAGTGTGGTCCCACGTATGGATGCCGGTTTCGTGTCCGGCGCTCTGCACGGTACGCATGACGTCGGCCGCGCGTTTGCCGATGTCCGGGCCGGGCAGCAGCGTGCCGTACATCAGCGTTTTAAAGCCGTAGTGCTCGACGACCGAAGTGCGCGACACCTTTTTCAGGAAGCCGGGACGAAAGACGCGCTTGAGTGCCCAGCCGGTGTGGTCGGGCCCAAGGCTGAACAGGAACGTCGCTTGTGCGTCATGCTCGGCCAGCGCCGCGAGCAGGTTGGGGACGCCTTCGCGCGTGCCGCGCAAGGTGTCGACGTCGATCTTCAGGACAATTTTGGCCATGGCCGTCCTTGAGAGAGACATCGGAGATGTGGCGCGTGTGGCGCGATATCTCGAATGTCGAATCAAATTACGGAGTCGAACTGCGCGCAGTCCGGGTGTTGCCCCGGCATCCGCAGTCAAAAACGCCCGATGCGCCAATGGCGCACCGGGCGTGTCGTGCGATGCTCAGACGGTGCCGCATGCGCGATGAGGCAGGTCGGAGCGATGCGCCGGCGTTATTCGCCCTCGACCAGACGGCGAGCTTCGGCGACGTGACCGCGATACGCTTCGAAAATCTTGCGCAGTGCGTCGTCCATCGACGTGGTCGGCTTCCAATCGAGTTCCTGCATGGTGTTCTCGATCTTCGGCACACGGTTTTGCACGTCCTGATAACCGTTGCCGTAGTAGGCGCCCGACGACGTTTCGACGAGTTGAACCTTCTTGGCCGTCTCCGCGTATTCCGGGAACTCGCTGGCGAGCTTGAGCATCATGTTGGCCAGTTCGCGCACCGAGAAGTTGTTCGTCGGGTTGCCGATGTTGTAGATCTTGCCGCTGGCGATGCCGCCCTTGTTATCGATGATGCGCACCAGTGCGTCGATGCCGTCGTCGATGTCGGTAAAGGCGCGCTTCTGGTGACCGCCGTCGACCAGACTGATGTTCTCGCCGCGAGCAATGTGGCCGAGGAACTGCGTGACCACGCGCGACGAGCCTTCCTTCGGCGTGTAGATCGAGTCAAGGCCGGCGCCGATCCAGTTGAACGGACGGAACAGCGAGAAATTCAGGCCTTCCTGCATGCCGTAGCCCCAGATCACACGATCCATGAGCTGCTTCGAGCAGGCGTAGATCCAGCGCGGCTTGTTGATCGGGCCGTAGATGAGCGGCGAGGCTTCCGGGTCGAATTCGGCGTCGGTGCACATGCCGTAGACCTCGGAGGTCGACGGGAACACCAGATGCTTGCCGTATTTGACGGCCGAGCGAACGATCGGCAGGTTCGCTTCGAAGTCGAGCTCGAACACGCGCAGCGGCGCCTTCACGTAGGTCGCCGGCGTGGCGATGGCGACCAGCGGCAGGATCACGTCGCACTTGCGAATGTGGTACTCGACCCATTCCTTGTTGATCGTGATGTCGCCTTCGAAGAAGTGCATGCGCTCGTGGTTGACCAGATCGCCGAGGCGATCGGTGAGCATGTCCATGCCATAAACTTCCCAGTCGGTCGTCTCCAGGATGCGCTTCGACAGATGGTGGCCGATGAACCCGTTGACACCGAGAATCAGGACTTTTTTCATATTACGGTCAGTGATTGAGCTGGGAAAACTGTTCCGGCGTGACAGGCTTGCCGTCCAGCATTAGTTCATGAATGACAATGGCATTTCCGTCGCCGCAAATGCCGAGGAGCGCATTATCCACTACTTGCAGTCCGCAGGGCAAACCGGGGGGCACGCGCGTGCGCGACAGACGGGCACGCGTGACCACGAAACGACGCTGCGCCACGTCGGTAAACGCCCCCGGATAGGGCGGTGCGACGGCGCGGATCAGGTTGTAGACCGCCTGCGCCGGCTGGCTCCAGTCGATGCGGCCGTCCTCGGGTTTGCGTCCACCGAAATAGCTGCCCGCAGCCAGTTCGTTCGGATGACGCACCGCGTTGCCTGCGATCAGCCCCGGCAGGCCGCGCCAGAGCGTTTGCTCGGCGGCGACCGTCACTTTCTCAAATACCTCGCCTGCGGTGTCGTCCGGCAGGATGGGCACCGACGTCTGATCGATGATCGCCCCGGCATCCGGCTTCAGCGCCATTTCGTGCAGCGTTGCGCCAGTTTCCGTTTCGCCATGCAAAACGGCCCAGTTCACCGGCACGCGGCCGCGATATTTCGGCAGCAGCGAGCCGTGCATGTTGAACGCGCCTTGCGGCGCGATATCCAGCAGGGCCACCGGAATCATGTGGCGGTAATAGAACGAGAAAATAAAGTCCGGCGCTGCGGCGCGAACGCGTTCGGCCAGCACCGGATCGGCCGGATCCTCGGGGGTGACGACGGGGATGCCGTGCTCGGCGGCAACGTCGGCGACGCTGCCGAACCAGATGTTCTCGTTCGGATTGTCCCGATGCGTTACCACGAGCGCGACCTCGACGCCGCGTGCGAGCAGTACCTGCAGGCAGCGTACGCCAACGTTGTGATACGCGAATACGACGGCCCTGGGGGCTTGGGCAGCTTGGTTGGCTTGCGTGCTCATGGGGTGTGCGATCCCAATTCGGTGGCGCCGGTGCTCAGCGTGGCGCTATGTGCGGCAGCTTGCACGCCATCTGCCGTCTTGTCAGCGCGGCCAGCCGATTCTTCGAGTACCGCCTGAACCAGATAACGCGGACGTTGACGCACCTGCTGGTAAATGCGGCCGATGTACTCACCGAGCAGACCCATGCCGAACAGGATGACGCCGAGCAGACAGAACGTCACGGCAAACAGCGTGAAAACCCCCTGAACTTCCGAGCCGAACAGGAAGCGTCTTGCCATCAGCACGATGAACAGCACACCCGAGGCCGCCGAGAGCGAAATACCCACGCCCGAGAGCCATTGCAGCGGCACGACGGAAAAGCCGGTGACGAGGTCGAAATTCAGGCGAATCAGCGCGTAGAGCGAATACTTCGATTCCCCCGCAAAGCGTTCTTCATGCGCGACATCCACTTCCGTCGGATTCTGCGCGAACGTGTAGGCGAGCGCGGGGATGAACGTATTGATTTCGCGGCACTGGTTCACCGTATCGACGATGTGACGGCTATAGCCGCGCAGCATGCAGCCCTGATCGGTCATGCGAATGCGCGTGATGCGCTCGCGCAGTCGATTCATGGCGCGCGACGCGTTGCGCCGGAACCAGGTGTCCTGACGGTTCATGCGCACCGTGCCCACGTAGTCGTGGCCAGCGGACAGCTGGGCCACGAGCTTGCCGATCTCTTCGGGCGGATTCTGCAGGTCGGCGTCGAGCGTGATGACCCATTCGCCACGGGTATGCTCGAAGCCCGCGAGAATGGCCATGTGCTGGCCGTAGTTGCCGTTGAACAGCACGACGCGCGTCACATCCGGGCGTGCGCGGTATTGTTCGGCAAGCAGGGCGGCCGAGCGGTCACGGCTGCCGTCGTTGACGAACACCACTTCGTAGGTCACGCCCAGCTTGTCGAGCGCAGGGTATAGCCGGGCGAAAAGTGCGCCGAGGCCCGCCTCCTCGTTATAAACCGGGATGACGACGGAGAGTTGTGGTCGATTCATTTTTGGTGATCAGCGCAAATGGCGTTTACGGCTTCGCAGACGCGCGCAACGTCGGCATCCGTCATGGCGGGGAACAGCGGCAGCGTCAGGATGGCGCGGCCCAGGCGTTCCGTCAGCGGGAACTGGCCTTCCTTGAAGCCCAGCGCACGGTACATTGTAAACAGGTGGATCGCGGGGTAGTGGACACCGCTGCCGATGCCGCGCGCCTTCAGTTGCTCCATGAAGCCTGCGCGGTCGATGGTCAGACGCTCCAGCGGCAATTCGATCTGAAACATGTGCCAGTTCGAATTGGTGAAATCGGCATGCGGCAGCCCGACCCCCAGCTTGACGGCCGCGCCGCCCGCGAGCGTGTCGAAGTACAGGCGCGCGAGCTCGGTGCGGCGGCGGTTGAATTCCGCCAGGTGCGGCATCTGGCCCAGCCCGACGCGCGCGGCCACGTCCGTCAGGTTGTACTTGCCGCCGAGCACGTCGACGTCCATGCCGTCGAGCCCGAACCGCGTCACGCCTTGCAGACGATACTTCTCGGCCAGCCGCGCTTCTTCATCGGTATTGAATACCAGCGCGCCGCCTTCGATGGACGTCAGGTTCTTGTTCGGATGAAAGCTGAACGACACGAGGTCGCCGAACGAACCGATACGTTTGCCTTTCCAGCTCGAACCCATGGCCTGTGCCGCATCTTCGACCACGCGCAGATTGTGACGGCGCGCAATGTCGTACAGACGGTCCATATCGACCGGCAGACCGGCGAGATAGACCGGGATGATGGCCTTGGTCTTCGGCGTGATCGCTTTTTCCAGCAAGTCGAGATCGATATTGCGCGTGGCGGGATCGACGTCGACGAACACCGGCGTGGCGCCCACTTCCAGAATGACGTTGGACGTTGCGACCCACGACAGCGGCGTCGTGATGACTTCGTCGCCGCCTTGCACGCCGGCGATACGCAGGCCGATCTCCAGCGTCGCCGTGCCCGAATTGAACACGCGTACGGGACGGCCGCCGAAATATTCGGACAGGGCCTTCTCAAAAGCCTGGACTTGCGGACCCGAGGTAATCCAGCCCGAGCGCAGCACGTCCGACACGCCGGCGATGGTGGCGTCGTCGATGGTCGGCCGCGTGAACGGGATGAACGGTTGATTCGGTTGGGAGGTTGCCGAGTCGCTCATGATGTATGACTAAGCCTCAAAGTAGCTCAAAGATGCAGGGCAAACGCGCCGGCTTGCACGCCCGTGGCCCGGATGCCCCACAGTGCCGAAGGCTTTCCGGGGCGGCCACGGCGAAAGCCGCGCGTTCTGCGATTGCGTCGGGCGCAGCCTTAGCTGCGCGCCAGAATATAAACACCCACCAGAATGATGCCGATGGCGACCATACGTTGCATCGACAGCGTCTCGCCGAACAGGTACCAGGCGGCGAACGCATTCACCACGTAGCCCAGCGACAGCATCGGATAGGCGATCGACACTTCCACGCGCGAGAGCGCCAGAATCCAGACAACCACGCTGATGGCATAGCAGACGAGCCCGCCCATGATCGGTACCTGCGTGGCCAGCTTGATGCCGATCGGCACGATGTTGGCGCGCGTGAACTCCAGTGCGCCAATCGCGTTGGCGCCAGCTTTGAGCAACAACTGGGCGCATGCGTTGAGCAGCACGCCCGTGAGAATAAGGGAAAACGTGGCGAGATTCATGGAACGTTTGTGAACGTTTGTGAATAATTATGGATACCGCAAAAGGGCTCGGAAAGTCCCGAGCGCGCTATTTTACGTTGTCTTCGGGCAGCGGTTTCGAGATCACGACCCGACGGACATCGCGCGCGATGATGCGCATCGGCAAATGCACCGCCTCAAGCTGTCTGAACGTATCGGGATCGACCAGCGCCAGCGCCTTCGGATCGGCCCGCCAGCGTGCATAGAAGTCTTCGAGCGTGGGCAGCCACTTTTGCGGCTCCTGCTTCGCGCCGAATTCCAGCTCGTCCGGGTGCTGCACCATGATCATGGACTGCCCGAGGTAGTAGGGCATGGTGTGATCGAGCACGTTCACGGAATAGAACGGCACGTTCGGCCCGAGTCGCTGCATTTCCGCCTTGACGGCCGGCACCAGCAGCACGCCCGTGCTCTGGCGGCCGAACACCTCATGGCCCATGCCGCCGATGGTCACGAGCAGCAACATGCCGCCGGCGAAGGTCAGCAAGGCGCGGCGCGCACTGTGACGGGCGAGGCGCCACGCGACGAGCGTGCCGATCAATCCGGCGCCGAGCGCGAAGTAAAGCCACACCTGAAACGCCTTGTACAACTCGTTCGGATTGCGCACGCTGCCGGCGCGTCCGGCAAAGAGGGCGACCATCACGAGCGCAGCGATCAGGAACACCGCGTAGCCGGCCATGTGCACGCGCACGGTGTCGCGACGCAATTGCGCGAGATACAGGCCGAACAGCAACGCCATGGCCGGCGCGATCGGCAGCAGATACGAAATCAGCTTCGAGTGCGATGCGCTGAAGAAAACGAAGATGAACACGGACCATACCCACAGCATGACGGCGGGCGCGAAACCGTTGGGTTGCCGCGGCATGCGCAGCGTGGCGCGCACGGTGCCCGGCAAGACCGACAGCCAGGGCAGAAAGCCGACGAGGAACACGGGCACGAAGTACCACGGCGCGCCGTCGCGGTTATGGCCTTCCATCGCGAAACGGCGGAAGTGCTCGTTGATGAAGAAGAAGTCGAAGAACTCCGGGTTGCGCATCTGAACGAGCACGAACCACGGGGTGGCGATCGCGAAGAAGACGATCAGGCCGCTGCCCAGATACAGCCGACGCCACAACGCCCAGTCACGGGTGATGACCGTGTAGAGCACGAGCACGGCGCCCGGCAGCACAATGCCGACGAGCCCCTTGCTCAGCACGGCAAGCGCCATCGCCGCCCAGCACAGCCACATCCAGCCGCGCACGGCGCCGCGCGCTAGTCCGGGCCGTTGCGCGAGTAGCAGCGCGCACAGCGACAGTCCCATGAAGAACGACAGCCCCATGTCGAGCACGTTGAAGTGCCCAAGCAGCGACCACAGCGGTGCGGCAGCCAGCGCGGCCGCGGCAAACAGGCCCACGCGGGCGTTGAACACGCGGCGAGCGGTGAAGCCGACTGCCAGCACGCCTGCGAACCCGGTCAGTGCGGTCCAGAGTCGCGCCTGCCATTCGCCAAGCCCGAACGCGGCGAACGTCAATGCATTCATCCACGTTTGCAGCGGCGGCTTTTCGAAGTACTTGTAGCCGTTGTAGCGTGGCGTGATCCAGTCGCCGGTCGTCCACATCTCACGTGCCATCTCGGCGTAACGGCCTTCGTCGCTCGAAATCAGATGACGATAATCGAGCACCCCGAACCATACGAGCGCGAATGCGATGAGCAACAGCCAGAACGCGGCAGGTGACAGCGGGTAGGCGGCGTCGCCCGGCAGCGCGGGCGGCGGTGCGGCGGTGGTGGCCAAAGGTGACGGCGTAGGCAGGGTGGCGGGTGTGGTGGATGTGGTGGATGTGGTGGATGTGGTCAGCGAAGTCGCGTTAAGCGGCTCGGCCGCCGACGGACCGGAAGCGAGCGGGCGGCGGCTCACTCAGCCGTCCCGGTTTCGATGAGCAGGGCGAGCACGACGCGGCGTCCTTCGCTCATCAGAATGTTGTACGTACGGCAAGCCGCCTGCGTATCCATGGAGTCGACGCCAACGCGCTGGCTGGTGAGCGCTGTGGTCAGGCGGGGGTGCGCAAAGCGCAGGCGCGCGCCGCTGCCGAAGATGACGACCTCGGGTTCGCGGGCACGGAGCATGTCGAAATGCGAGTTGTCGAGGGCGTCGAAGCGCGATACCGGCCAGGGCGAAATCTCGCCCTCGGGCGAAATGATCACGCTATGGTCGTAACGAACCTTGTTGACCTCGACATAGCCCGAGCCGTAGCCGGTGACCGTGTTCAATGCCGCTTGCGACGGGTCTTGATGCAGTTTCACTTTCGGAGATTCCCTACCCAGTGGTTAGCCAGTGGTTAGCCAGTGGTGGCTGAGCGTCGACAGATCGTGACGGATAACGGGCCGGCATCTTGCCTTGCGTGTCGCAAACCGTCAATGATGCATTGCCGAACTCTGTCATAATTGGCTAAATTATAGCTTTTTGCCGTACGCAGCACGGCAAAACCGTTGCAGCGCGGCATTTTTCACGTCGTCCCGCCTGTTACCGGCCCGTCCGGACCCCTGCGCCGCCCGTCAAGACCACAATCGCCGTGAAACCGATCCTCAAATCGCAGAAATTGCAGAATGTCTGCTACGACATTCGTGGGCCCGTGCTCGAACATGCCAAGCGCATGGAAGACGAAGGTCATCGCATCATCAAGCTCAACATCGGCAATCTGGCGCCGTTCGGTTTCGAGCCGCCTGACGAGATCGTTCAGGACATGATCCGCAATCTGCCGAACTCGGCCGGTTATTCGGATTCGCGGGGTGTGTTCGCGGCGCGCAAGGCGATCATGCATTACTGTCAGCAAAAGCACATCAACGACGTGCAACTTGATGACATCTATCTCGGCAACGGCGCGTCCGAGTTGATCGTGATGGCGATGCAGGCACTGCTCAACGATGGCGACGAAGTGCTGGTTCCGGCGCCCGACTACCCGCTCTGGACCGCTGCGGTCAGCCTCTCGGGCGGCACGCCGGTGCATTATGTGTGCGACGAGCAGGCCGACTGGCAACCGGATCTGGCCGATATCCGCAAGAAGATCACGCCGAACACGCGCGCGATCGTCGTCATCAACCCGAACAACCCGACGGGCGCCCTGTACTCGGACGAACTGCTCAAGGACATCGTGGCGCTCGCCCGCGAGCACAAACTCATCATTTACGCCGACGAGATCTACGACAAGATCGTGTACGACGGCGAAGTGCATACCTCGATCGGGTCGCTTTCCGAAGACGTTCTCACGATTACCTTCAACGGCCTGTCCAAGAGCTACCGCGCGTGTGGTTACCGCGCGGGCTGGATGGTCGTGTCGGGCGACAAGCGCCATGCGCGCGACTATATCGAAGGGCTCAACATCCTCGCATCGATGCGTCTGTGCCCCAACGTGCCGGGGCAGTACGCCATTCAGACCGCGCTGGGCGGCTATCAGAGCATCAAGGACCTGATCGTGCCGGGCGGCCGGCTGTACGAGCAGCGCGAACTCGCGCACCGCATGCTCACCGACATTCCCGGTGTGACGTGCGTGAAGCCGAAGGCGGCGCTGTACCTGTTCCCGCGTCTGGATCCGGCGGTGTACCCCATCGCCAACGATCAGGACTTCATTCTCCAGTTGCTGCTCGAAGAGAAGGTCCTGCTGGTGCAGGGCAGTGGCTTCAACTGGATGCATCCCGACCATTTCCGCGTAGTGTTCCTGCCTCACGAGGGCGACCTGGAAGACGCCATCAGCCGCATTGCCCGCTTCCTTGACGGTTATCGCCGTCGCCACGGCAAGTGATGCGCGCCAACCGATTTCGACTTTTGAGTAAAACTGCATGAAACCGATCAAATTGGGCCTGCTCGGCCTTGGCACGGTAGGCTACGGCGCCTTCCAGGTACTGGCTCGCAACCAGGAAGAAATTCAACGTCGTGCCGGCCGGGGTATCGAGATTACGAAGGTCGCGGTTCGTAACGTCGAACGCGCCAAGGGGCTCGTGGGCAATGCGGCCGTCGTCACGGGAGACCCGTTCGAAGTCGTGAACGATCCGGATATCGACGTGGTGGTGGAGACCATCGGCGGCTACGATTTGACGAAGGAACTGGTCCTCAAGGCGATCGAGAACGGCAAGCACGTGGTCACCGCCAACAAGGCGTTGCTGGCGGTGTACGGCAACGAGATCTTTGCCGCGGCGCGCAAGGCGAACGTCATGGTCGCGTTCGAAGCGGCCGTCGCCGGTGGCATTCCCATCATCAAGGCATTGCGCGAAGGCCTCACGGCCAACCGCATTCAGTGGATCGCCGGCATCATCAACGGCACCACCAACTTCATCCTGTCGGAGATGCGCGACAAGGGCATCGACTTCGACGTGGCGCTCGCCGACGCACAACGTCTGGGCTACGCGGAAGCCGATCCCACGTTCGATATCGAAGGCGTCGACGCCGCCCACAAGCTCACGCTCATGAGCGCCATCGCATTCGGCGTGCCGGTGCAGTTCGATCGCGCCTATGTCGAAGGCATCACCAAGCTGGCTGCGCTCGACATCAAGTACGCCGAAGAGCTGGGCTATCGCATCAAACTGCTGGGCATTACGCGTCGCGCAGAATCGGGCATCGAACTGCGCGTGCATCCGACGCTGATTCCGGCCAAGCGCCTCATTGCCAATGTCGAAGGTGCGATGAACGCCGTGCTGGTGCAGGGCGACGCCGTTGGGGCTACGCTTTACTACGGCAAGGGCGCGGGGGCCGAGCCGACCGCGTCGGCCGTGGTGGCCGATATCGTGGACGTGACGCGCCTGCAAACGGCCGACCCGGAGCACCGTGTGCCGCACCTGGCGTTCCAGCACGATTCGCTCTCCGACATTCCGGTCCTGCCGATCGACGAAGTCACGACGAGTTACTACCTGCGCCTGCGCGTGGTGGATCGTGCCGGTGTGATGGCGGAACTCACGCGCATTCTGGCCGATCTGGACATTTCGATCGACGCGCTCCTGCAAAAGGAATCGCGCGAGGGCGAGCACCAGACCGACATCATCATCCTGACGCATCAGACGCTGGAAAAGCACATCAACTCGGCCATTGCCAAGATCGAGGCGATGGACACCGTGCTCTCGAAGGTCACGCGCATTCGCATGGAAGCGCTGAGCTGAGCCCGAAGCACCGACCCGACAGGACAGGTTCCAAATGAAATACATCTCTACGCGCGGCGCGGGCCTGACCTCTGGCGAACCGCAATCGTTCTCCAGCATTCTGCTCGGTGGCCTGGCCCCGGATGGCGGCCTGTATCTGCCCACGGAATACCCGCAGGTCACTGCCGACGAATTGCGCGCCTGGCGTCAGCTCTCGTATGCCGAGCTCGCTGCACAGGTGCTCGGCAAGTTTGCCGGCGACATTCCGGCCGAAGTGCTGGCCGATCTGACGAAGCGGACGTACACCGCCGAGGTGTACCGCAACGTTCGCCCCGGCGAGGACGCGGCCGACATCACGCCGTTGCTGCCGCTGGGCGTCGAGCAGGATACGCAGCTCTCGCTGCTGGCGCTGTCCAACGGCCCGACGCTGGCCTTCAAGGACATGGCCATGCAGTTGCTCGGCAATCTGTTCGAGTACGCGCTGGCGCAACACGGCGATGCCCTGAACATTCTCGGGGCGACGTCCGGCGACACGGGCAGTGCGGCGGAATACGCCATGCGCGGCAAGGAGGGCATTCGTGTCTTCATGCTCTCGCCAGCGGGCAAGATGAGCGCGTTCCAGACCGCCCAGATGTACAGCCTGCAAGATCCGAACATCTTCAATCTTGCGGTCGAAGGCGTGTTCGACGATGCGCAGGACATCGTGAAGGCGGTCTCGAACGATCACGCCTTCAAGGCGCGCTACAAGATCGGCACCGTCAACTCGATCAATTGGGCGCGCGTCGTTGCGCAGGTCGTGTACTACTTCAAGGGCTACTTTGCGGCCACGGGCGGCAAGTCCGGGCAGGACGGCGAGGTGTCGTTCACGGTGCCCTCGGGCAACTTCGGCAATGTCTGCGCGGGGCATATCGCGCGCATGATGGGCTTGCCGATCCGCAAGCTGGTCGTGGCAACCAACGAGAACGACGTACTCGACGAATTCTTCCGCACCGGCCGTTATCGCGTGCGCAAATCGGCCGAGACGTTCCACACGAGCAGCCCGAGCATGGACATCTCGAAGGCATCGAACTTCGAGCGTTTCCTGTTTGATCTGCTGGGTCGCGATGCGACGGCAACGGCGGATCTGCTCTCGAAGGTCGAGCGCGACGGTGGCTTCGATCTGTCGGGCAGCGAGGCGTTCGCGCGCGTGGCGCAGTTCGGCTTCGTGTCGGGGCGCAGCACGCACTCGGATCGTCTCGCGACGATTCAGGACGTGGCCCGGCGCTACGACGTGGTCATCGACACGCACACCGCCGATGGTGTGAAGGTGGCGCGTGAAGCGCTCGAACCCGGCGTGCCGATGGTGGTGCTGGAAACGGCGCAGCCGGCCAAGTTCGCCGAGACGATCCGCGAGGCATTGCATCGCGAACCGCCGCGCCCGGCGGGTTTCGAGCAACTTGAATCGCTGCCGCAGCGTTTTGACACCGTGCCGAACGACGTCGAGCGCGTGAAGGCCTATATCGCGGAGCACACCGGCATTTGAGCCGTGGCGTCGTTTCACGCAATGACTGGCGAGCCATTTGCATGCTGAGTACACAAGAAGCCCTTGATGCCGTGCTGGCAGCGGCGCGTCCGCTCGATCGGCACGAGACGGTCGACACGCTCGCGGCCAACGCTCGGGTGCTGTCGGCCGACGTTGTAGCCACGCTCGATGTCCCGCCGATGGACACCAGCGCCATGGACGGCTACGCCGTGCGCATCGCCGATCTGCGCGATGGCGAAACGGTGCTGCCCGTCTCGCAGCGTATTCCCGCGGGCCACTCGCCTGAGCCGCTCGCCAGCGGCACGGCGGCGCGTATCTTCACGGGCGCGCCGGTGCCCGTGGGCGCGGACGCGGTCGTGATGCAGGAGCAATGCGAAGCGCGTGACGACGGGACTGTCGTCGTGCGGCACACGCCGGTCGCAGGCGAGTTCGTCAACCGTCAGGGCGCCGACATTCGGCGGGAGAGCGTGGTGCTCGCCGCCGGTACCCGGTTGCGTGCGCCGGCGCTCGGTCTGGCGGCGTCGGTGGGCATCGCCCGGCTGCAGGTGGCGCGCCGCGTGCGGGTCGCGGTGTTCTTTACCGGTGACGAACTGACGATGCCCGGTGAGCCGCTGCGACAGGGCAGCATCTACAACTCGAACCGGTTCGTGCTGCGCAGTCTGCTGGAGAACCTGGGCTGCGAGATGACCGATTACGGCATCGTCCCGGACAATCTGGCGGCCACGCGTGCGATTCTGCGCGACGCGGCACGCGGCAACGATGTGATCATTACGTCGGGCGGCGTGTCGGTGGGCGAGGAGGATCACGTCAAGCCGGCCGTACAAGCCGAGGGGCGTCTGAATCTCTGGCAGATTGCGCTCAAGCCGGGCAAGCCGCTGGCGTACGGCGAGGTGCGTCGCGCCAATGGAGATGGCGGCGCGGACACGGCCCACTTCATCGGTCTGCCGGGCAATCCGGTGTCGAGTTTCGTGACGTTCCTGCTGTTCGTGCGTCCGTTCATTCTGCGATTGCAGGGCGTGACGGATGTCGCGCCAAGGCGCATCGCCATGCGCGCCGATTTCACGCAGAAAAAGGCGGATCGTCGCAATGAGTTCCTGCGTGCGCGTGTCAACGATCAGGGTGGCCTCGACGCATTCCCGAATCAGAGTTCGGCCGTGCTGACCTCGACCGTGTGGGGCGACGGCCTGATCGACAACCCGCCAGGGCACCGCATCGAGGCGGGGCAGACCGTGGCGTTCCTGCCGTTCTCGGACCTCCTATATTGAAAGACAGAGATGCCGCCAGGTTGGCTGGCGGCGCCCACACAGACTATGCAGATCGATCTTCGTTTTTTCGCCAGCGTCCGCGAGGCGCTGGGTGTCGCTGAGGAGCGAGTGGACGCCGTGCCCGCCGGGATTGCCACGGTGGGAGACGTTCGTGAATGGCTGTGTACGCGCGGTCCCGTCTGGGCCGAGACCCTCGGTCCGCAACGGCCGCTGCGCATGGCGCTGAACCATACGATGGTGCCTGCGTCGACGCGTCTGACCGACGGGTGCGAAGTGGCGTTCTTCCCGCCGGTCACCGGTGGTTGAGCGCGACGGCACGTCAGGCACCGTACGCAAGTAGGCACACCGGCACACAGGAGACCATGGCCATGGCGATTCGCGTTCAGACCGAAGATTTCGATCTGTCGGAGGAGGTTCGCCGCTTACGCGCCGACGATTTGCGCGTAGGCGCCGTGGCGACTTTCGTGGGCACGGTGCGCGACCTGAATGACGGCAAGGACGTCGCGCGCATGACGCTCGAGCACTATCCCGGCATGACGGAAAAGGCGCTCGAATCGATCGTCGCGCAGGCGCGCGAGCGCTGGCGTATGTTCGACGCGCTGGTGATCCATCGTTACGGCGAACTCGGCCCGGGCGATCAGATCGTGCTGGTGGCCGTCACCTCGGCGCATCGCGGCGATGCCTTCGCGGCTTGCGAGTTCATCATGGACTACCTCAAGACCGAGGCGCCGTTCTGGAAGAAGGAAGCCACGCCCCAGGGCGAGCGCTGGGTCGATGCTCGGGAGACCGATACAGCGGCACGTGAGCGCTGGGTGACGGGCGAGAAAGCCTGATGGACGCGCGCCCCAGTTATCGCGCATTAAGATTCGGCAATTCCAGATAACGCCGGCGAAAATCAAGAATCGTCGCTGAAGTGACGTTCAATCATGCTGTTGAGCCGGGCGCCGTTGCTTGACGGTGTCCAGCAACGCCCGTTGCGCTGGCGGCAGCGTGTATTCCCATCCGAACAGATTCAACTGAAGGCTCTCCGCGATCCGGATCGCCGGTTCCGCGAAGGCGAAGGCCGCCTGCGGCTCGAAGAGCTTGTCCAGCGTGTCGAAAAAGAGCGCAAGCCAGCGACTGAAGTGCTCCCCGCTCAGATGTGCGAAAGGCTGGTGCGCCTGCGTCACGTTGCCGCGGTAACGTTTGGCGCCGAGCACGATGCTGCACCAGAACGCCACCATCTTCTCGAGATGCATGTCCCAGCGGCCTTCGAGCGCCTGGCGGAATACGGGGCCGAGCAGGTCGTCGTCGCGAATTCGCCCGTAAAAGGCATGCACGAGCAGGCGCACGGCATCTTCATCGATCTCGGCGATGCGGGTCGCGGGCCACGCGACGCCCGAATCCGGTGACGACTTTCCCGAAAACGTCGGGAGGGCCGGGGCGCCGCGACTGTCGCGGGCGCGGGATTGCGCGGTCGTGGGGCGAGTGGATTCTGCGGACATATCCTCGGGCGTTCATGCGGTGCTGACGGCGTTGCGAGCTGGAATTCCGGACGAGACATCCGACTTTCCGACGTCAGGGGGACGCATGGTGCGTCGTGCTGAAAATCGCTATTATGAGCTTCAAACCGGGGCGTGTCCTGCGGTTGTCCTGGCGCACCATCCGGCGATTCCGGGCGGATCGCGATTCGCAGCGCCCACCCTGCAACTGCCCGGAAACCGGCCCCCGACCGGTATTGCGCGAAATGTCAAATGTCGCGCCGTAATGCCCCTTGAAACCACAGGGGATTGTCCGCACATCCGATCCAGAAAGATTTCTTACCGGAGCACTAGATGCGACAAGACAAATTCACCACGCAGTTCCTGGAAGCGCTGGCTGATGCCCAAAGCATGGCAGTCGGTCGCGACCAGCAATACATTGAGCCGCTGCATCTTCTCGCGGCGCTGATCGCACAACCCGAGGGCGCAGCGCGCTCGCTGCTGCAGCGCGCCGGCGTGCAGGTGCAACCGCTCGCCCATGACATTGAAACGGCGATCGCCAAGCTGCCGCAGGTGCAGGGCACGGACGGCAACGTGCAGGTCAGCCGCGAGCTTGCCGGCCTGCTCAATCAGGCCGACAAGGAGGCACAGAAACATGGCGACAGCTATATCGCCAGCGAAATGTTTCTGCTTGCGCTTGCCGACGACAAGGGCGACACGGGCAAGCTCGCCCGAGCGCGCGGCCTGACCCGTAAATCGCTGGAAGCAGCCATCGAAGGCGTGCGCGGCGGTGCTTCCGTCGATAGTCAGGATGCCGAAAGTCAACGCGAAGCCCTGAAGAAGTACACCCTCGATCTGACCGAACGTGCCGCGGCCGGCAAACTCGACCCGGTGATCGGCCGCGACGATGAAATCCGTCGCACGATCCAGATCCTCCAACGCCGTACGAAGAACAACCCCGTGCTCATCGGGGAGCCGGGGGTGGGCAAGACCGCCATCGTCGAAGGACTCGCGCAGCGCATCGTCAATGGCGAGGTGCCGGAGTCGCTCAAGAACAAGCGCGTGCTCGCGCTCGATATGGCCGGGTTGCTCGCCGGTGCGAAGTTCCGTGGCGAATTCGAAGAGCGCCTGAAGAGTGTGCTGAACGACATCGCCAAGGATGAAGGCCGCACGATCCTCTTCATCGACGAAATCCACACGATGGTCGGTGCAGGCAAGGCCGAAGGCGCGATGGACGCGGGCAACATGCTCAAGCCGGCGCTCGCACGCGGCGAACTGCATTGCATCGGCGCCACCACGCTCGACGAATACCGCAAGTACATCGAGAAGGATGCTGCGCTGGAGCGTCGCTTCCAGAAGGTGCTCGTCGAAGAGCCGAGCGTCGAGGCGACCATCGCCATTTTGCGTGGCTTGCAGGAGAAATACGAACTGCACCACGGCGTGGAAATCACCGACCCGGCGATCGTGGCGGCGGCTGAACTCAGCCAGCGCTACATCACCGATCGCTTCCTGCCGGACAAGGCCATCGATCTGATCGACGAGGCGGCGTCCAAGATCAAGATGGAAATCGACTCGAAGCCGGAGGTGATGGACAAGCTCGATCGTCGTCTGATCCAGCTGAAGATCGAGCGCGAAGCCGTCAAGAAGGAAACGGACGAAGCCTCGCAAAAGCGCCTCTCGCTGATCGAGGAAGAGATTTCGCGACTGGAGCGCGAGTACGCCGATCTGGAAGAAGTGTGGACGGCCGAGAAGGCCGCCGTGCAGGGTAGCGCACAGGTCAAGGAAGAAATCGACCGGGTGCGCGCCGAGATTGCGAAGCTCCAGCGTGAGGGCAAGCTCGACAAGGTGGCGGAACTGCAGTACGGCAAGCTGCCGCAGCTCGAAGCGCAACTGAAGGATGCCGATGCTGCGGAGGCCGCCGGTCAGCAGTCGCAGCCGCGTCTGTTGCGCACGCAGGTGGGTACGGAAGAGATCGCCGAAGTGATCTCGCGTGCAACGGGCATTCCGGTCTCGAAGATGATGCAGGGCGAGCGTGAGAAGTTGCTCAACATGGAAGCCAAGCTGCACGAGCGTGTGGTGGGGCAGGACGAGGCGATTACCGCCGTGGCCGATGCCATCCGCCGTTCGCGTGCGGGATTATCGGATCCCAACCGCCCCTACGGGTCGTTCCTGTTCCTCGGGCCGACCGGTGTGGGCAAGACCGAGCTGTGCAAGGCGCTCGCGATGTTCCTGTTCGATTCGGAGGATCACCTCATCCGCATCGACATGAGCGAGTTCATGGAAAAGCACAGCGTGGCGCGTCTGATCGGTGCGCCGCCGGGCTACGTCGGTTATGAAGAGGGCGGTTATCTCACCGAAGCCGTGCGCCGCAAGCCGTACAGCGTGATCCTGCTCGACGAGGTCGAAAAGGCGCACCCGGACGTCTTCAACGTGCTGCTGCAAGTGCTGGACGACGGCCGCATGACCGATGGTCAGGGACGTACGGTGGACTTCAAGAACACGGTTATCGTGATGACGTCCAACCTCGGCTCGTCGATGATCCAGTCGATGGTGGGTGAGCCGCAGGACCGGATCAAGGACGCCGTGTGGACAGAGATCAAGGACCACTTCCGCCCCGAGTTCCTGAACCGGATCGACGAAGTCGTGGTGTTCCACGGGCTCGACCAGAAGCACATCGAGTCGATTGCCACGATCCAGATCGAGATCCTGCGTCAGCGTCTGGCGAAGCTCGACATGCATCTGGAAGTCACCAAGGCGGCGCTCACGCATGTGGCACGCGAAGGTTTCGATCCGGTGTTCGGGGCGCGTCCGCTCAAGCGGGCGATTCAGCAGGAGATCGAGAACCCGGTCGCCAAGCTGGTGCTCGCGGGTAAGTTCGGCCCCAAGGACACGATCCCGGTCGATTGGCGCAACGGTCGCTTTACCTTCGAGGGCGATACCGCCGCGCAGGTGAGCAAGGAAACCGAGGCGGCTGCCGAGTAAGCGCCGTCGTCGCAAACGCCCGGGCGATCTGCCCGGTCAATCCCCGTGTTTCGCAAGGAACGCGGGGATTTTTTTATCCGGTGTCTGTGCGACGTGGGCGCGGTATCCTGCTGTCACAAATGTCGGCGACAATGCCCGACCGCCACGTTGACGCCTTGGGAGGGGGCCGGCGATGGGGGCGATGCGCTGCCGTTCGCGCCGATCGGGGACCATTGACGGCGCGTGGGCGCCATCCGTCGCAAATGGGCTGCCAGCGGCACATGTTTTACCTATCGTCACGCCATGAAACGAACGCGAAGGGGGATTTCATGGCGACGATAGTGGGCGTGCATCTGGCGGTAGCGGTGGTGGCGATGGGACTCGGTGCGGGAATCTTGCTGATGCGGCGCGGCACGCCGCGGCATCGGTGGATGGGCCGTCTATGGGCATTGGCGATGGTGGCCACGGCGCTCACGAGCTTTGGCATTCGCGAACTGGGGAACGGACACTTTTCCTGGCTGCACGGGCTGTCGCTGTACGTGCTGGTGAATCTGGCGCTCGCCGTCGTGGCGATCCGGCGGGGCAACGTGAAAGCGCATCGCAGGCAGATGACGGGACTGTATGTCGGGCTGGTCGTCGCAGGCTTAGCAGCGGTGGCCGTGCCCGGCCGTCCCCTGAATAGTGCGCTGACGCGGATATGGCAACATGGCACACCGCCGGTAGTGCGTGGTTCACCCGTTGCACCCGTCGCGACCTTCGCGCCTGCGACACCTGCGACACCTGCGACACTTTTATCCACCGGCGGACCATCCCCCTGGCGCGAATGACGTCGACGATGAAATCACCCCAATCCCTGCAAACCGCTCAGACGGCCCCCGTCGATCCGACGCGCGGTCTGTGGCAGCGGTTTTTTCGCGAGCTGGCCGGGGTATTGCTGTTCAACACGTTGATCGCGGGATTGCTCTCGTTTATCGGCTTCGGTGGCACATTCGTGCACAACCTCGTGTTTGCACAATGCATCGGGGTGGCGATCGCCGTCTTCGTGGACGGCGGGCGCCGGCTGATCTGGCGCGACGCCAGGCCGCCGATGTTTTGGTTCCTGGGGCTCGTGGCGCTCGGATGTGTGGCAGGGCTGGCCGTCGGGATCGCAACGGGAACGGCGCTGCTGGGGCTGCCGATCTCGATGTGGCGTCCGGTCAACGGGCATGCGCTTCCCATTGTCTTGCTCGTGGCGCTGATCGCCACAGCCGTCGGCAGCTATCACGGATGGTCGCAGGCCCGGATTTCCCAGTTGCGCGAAGCGACGGCGCAGCAGGCACTTCGCGAAGCAGCCGCAGACCGTCAACTTGTCCATGCCCGGCTTCAGACGCTTCAGGCACAACTGGAGCCGCATTTTCTATTCAACGTGCTCGCCAACCTCGATTCGCTGATCGCGAGCGATCCAACCCGGGCGAGGCACTTGCTCGGTCATCTCAATCGTTTTCTGCGCGCATCGCTTGCGGCAACGCGCGCGCAGACGACAACGTTGGCCGAAGAGTTCGCCTTGCTCGACGCATTACTGGCGATTCAGAAAGTGCGTTTTGGCGAGCGTCTGCGTTATACGTTCGATCTGCCGCACGAGTGTCGGGCGTTGTGTCTGCCGCCCATGCTCGTGCAGCCGCTCGTGGAGAACGCCGTCAAACATGGCGTCGAGCCGCTCGCGGCGGGGGCGACGGTGGCCGTCAGCGCCCGTTTGGAGCGCACCGTGTCCGACAAGGCGTATGTGGTGGTACGCGTCGAAGACGATGGTGCGGGGTTTGCACACGAAGGTACGGGGCACGCAGCGGAGCGCGCCGTCGGTAGCGGTATCGGCCTGACGAATATCCGGGCGCGCCTGCGCGTGCTCTACGGCGACGACGCGCGCCTCACGCTCACCGAAGGCGTGCCGCGTGGCGTTGCCGCGAGCTTGCGTTTGCCTGTGGCGTCGGCCGGGCAATGCCAGGACAACGATTTCTAGTCGCAGAGAGTGAAGTGCATGACATCCCCCGTCGCCCTGATCGCCGAAGACGAACCATTGCTTGCCGACGCGCTGCGCGCCATGCTGGCGCAGGCATGGCCCGCGTTGCACGTGCTGCCTGTCGCGCCTGACGGCACATCGGCCATTGCCGCCATTGCGCGGTCGCATCCGGATGTCGTGTTTCTCGACGTCTCGATGCCGGGCGCGACCGGTATCGATGTCGCGCGTGCCTGCGCACGACTCGCGCGTGCGCCGCAAATCGTTTTCGTTACCGCGTTCGATCGCTTTGCGCTCGACGCTTTCGATGCCGCTGCGGTAGATTATCTGCTCAAGCCGGTCGAGCCCGGACGGCTGGCGCGTACGGTTGCGCGCGTGCAGGAGCGCCTGTCGCGGCCAGGCGCGGACACGCTCGCGCAACTCTTGACGACGCTGCGTGCGCATCTCGACGCCGCGCCGTTGGCGACGCGCGATACGGATGGCACGAACGTCGGGGCCTCGACTCCATCCTCGCCCGTCACTGCGTCTGTGCCGCGCGAATATCTGCAATTCGTGCGGGCGTCCGTGCGCGACGAGATTCGTATCGTGCCCGTCGAAGAGATCTGCTTTTTCGAAGCGGCGGACAAGTATGTCGTGGTGGCCACCGCTGACGGCGATCTATTGATTCGCACGAGCCTGCGTGAGCTGTTGCCGCAACTCGATCCGTCGCGATTCTGGCAAGTGCACCGCAGCACGGTCGTGAACGTGGGCGAGGTGGTCAGCGCGCAGCACACGCCGCTCGGGCGTCTGACGCTCAAGCTCAAGCGACGCAAGGACCGGGTAGCGGTCAGTCGTCAATACGCCCACTTGTTCCGACAGATGTAGTGTCCGGGACGGTGGCGAAGAAGTCGGTGGGGGTGCGTCCGAAGGTGCGTTTGAACATCGCGGAAAAGGCGCTCTGGCTTCGATAACCCAACTCGCGCGCGATACGGGCGAGCGGATAGCCTTTCGACGCGAGCGGAATCGCCTGGGCGAGCACTGCCTGCTGACGCCACTGCACGAAGCTCATATTCAGTTCCTGCCGGAACAGGCGCCCGATGGTCCGGGGGCTGGCGCCGGCATATCTTGCCCATTGGTCGAGCGTCCAGGCGCGGGCGGGATCGGCCAGCATCGCGTTGCACAGCGTGAGCAGTCGCTTGTCGCGCGGCAGCGGCACTTCGAGCGGTAGGGGCGACGCGCGGCGCAGTTCATCCAGAATCAGGCCACCGAGCATGTGTTCGCGAGGGGCATCGAGGTCGGCGGCGGGCACGTCGATGGCGGCGATCAGCTCACGCAGCAACGGCGAGACTTCCACGACACGGCAGTGATCGAGGCCGGGCGGGATAACGTCGGGATGCACGTACAACGTGCGCAGATAGGAGGGCTCGTTGACCAGCAGGCTATGCTCGATGTCGGGGGGGATCCAGATCGCGCGTGAGGGCGGCACGATCCATGCGGCATCCGCGACCGCGATCTGGATGACGCCGCGTGGCGTG
Source organism: Pandoraea vervacti (assembly GCF_000934605.2). Taxonomy (NCBI): domain Bacteria; kingdom Pseudomonadati; phylum Pseudomonadota; class Betaproteobacteria; order Burkholderiales; family Burkholderiaceae; genus Pandoraea; species Pandoraea vervacti. The sequence continues at coordinate 2,394,173 of NZ_CP010897.2, forward strand.
TAGGCGACCTGCGCCCAGGCGTGGCGGTGATTGGGCACGCGAATGCCGTCGCGCAGCGCACGCGCACGCAAGCGCACCGGACGCGTTTGCGTCGGCGTGAAGGCCTCGGGCACGACATAGCTGTCGAACGCGTTCTGCGCGGCGGGCGTTGACGCGGGCCCGCCCGGGGGTCCTACAGCGTCGGAAGGGGCGGGCGAATCGAACGGATCGGGCGCAAGATTCGGCATGGCGGGATCGCGACAATTGGGATTTTTGTAAGTGTAAACTCGTTGCCTGCCATCTTCGATCCGGACATCCTCAATGACCACCGCAGCCCATGATCTGCCCCACACCTGTGACCGTCAAAGCGGCGCTGTACATGTGTTTGTCTACGGCACCCTTCGGGCGGGCGAAATCAACGACATGATGCGTGCGGCCGAACGCCACGGCATTGCCGCACCGGTGTATGTCGGCACGTGCACGATGGGTGGGCGACTTTTCGACTTCGGCAGCTACCCCGGCATGGTGCCTGATGCGGCGGCGTCGGTGACGGGCGACGTCTATCGGATCCCGGCAGCGCTAATTTCCGTGCTCGACGAAATCGAGGCGGTCTATCCCGGTGAGGCGGGATTGTTCGTGCGGGAGGTGCACGACGTTTCGTGCGATGGCGCGACGTACCCGTGCATTGTCTACCCGGTGAGCGCCTCGGCCGTGGGCCACTTGCCGCAGATTCCGGGCGGCGACTGGGTCGCGTACCGTCGTGCCCGGGACGCGAGTGCGGCCTGATTGCGCGATCGCCGCCATGTCCGATTATGACCAGCATTGAGCGCGTCGATGTGGGAGGATTCGCACATTCCGATGCTTTCAGGACGTCGTCTGCGCCGTCCTTCCGACCATGCGTTCATCCGATATCGCCCGCCTGCTCACGCTCTCTGCCATCTGGGGAGCGAGCTTTCTTTTCATGCGCATCATTGTGCCGGCGCTCGGGCCGCTGCCCACCGCGTTCTTTCGCGTCACGTTAGGCGCCATCGGCCTGGCGCTCATCCTGCTGGCCATGCGCGTTCGTTGGGAGTTCAAAGGGCTGCTTGGCGCGTCGATGCTGCTCGGTGTCATCAACTCCGGCATCCCGTTCGTGATGTACTGTCTCGCGGCCCGCGTGCTTCCTGCCGGATACTCGGCGATTCTCAATGCGACCACGCCATTGATGGGCGTCGTCATCGGCACGCTATTTTTTCGTGAACGCCTGACCGGTGCCAAGAGCTGGGGCGTGGTGCTCGGTTTGGTCGGCGTGGCGGTGCTCACGCGCACGGGACCGGTCACGATGTCGGGGCCCGTGGTGATGGGCGCGCTTGCCTGCCTGGTCGCCACGTCCTGCTATGGGCTGGCCGGCTATCTCACCAAGCGCTGGATTACCGAGCGCGGTGGTCTCGATGCCAAGCTCGTGGCGTTTGGCAGCCAGTTGGGCGCGTCGGTCGTGCTGCTGCCGTTTTTCGGCTACGTGTCGGCCACCTCGGGCATGCCGGGCCCTGCGACCGGCGGGGTGTGGGCGGCGATGGCGGCGCTCGGCTTTCTATGCAGCGCGCTCGCCTACATGTTGTTCTTCCGCTTGATCGCCGATCTCGGACCGCTACGCTCACTGACCGTCACCTTCCTGATCCCGCCGTTCGGCGTGCTGTGGGGGGCCTTGTTCCTGAATGAAGCGGTCACGATGGCGCACGTCTTCGGCGGATGCTTCATCGCACTCGCTGTCTGGCTTGTGTGCAAGCCACCGAAGGTCGCCCCGTCCGCCAGCGGCGCTGCCTCGTAGCGATGCCGCCGCTGTGCGCCGATGGATCCGGATGGCGCACAACAGACGCTGTGTAGGCCGATGACCTGTGTCATCGGCCTTTTTTCATGATGTGGAATGTCTTTGCGGTGCGTAAAAATTTGCGCTGCTTGGCACAACGCTGCAATTTCAGGAAGGGAAATTACGTTTCACATCAAGAAAATATTTATATAAGTGATTGAATTTAAAAAATAAAAAACTTTCACGTCCACCCTGATTCGTTCTGTTGCGTTGCGTGAGAAATCCCTAAACTCTTATACAAGACCTGCCGATTTGGAGACGCAAAAAGCGGTCAACCGCAGCGGCGACGATCCAACGGCAGCAAAAAGTCACCCTTTTTATTTGTATCGAGAAACCAGGAGAGATCATCATGACGACGCGCCAAGAGCAAGTGAAGCAACTCGAGCAAGACTGGGCGACCAACCCGCGCTGGAAGGGTATCAAGCGTGGCTACTCGGCTGAAGACGTCGTGCGCCTGCGTGGCTCGATTCAGCCGGAGCAGACGCTGGCCCGTCGTGGCGCCGAGCGCCTGTGGAGCCTGATCAATGAGAAGCCGTTCGTGAATGCGCTCGGCGCGCTCACCGGGAATCAGGCCATGCAGCAGGTCAAGGCCGGCCTCGAAGCGATCTATCTGTCGGGCTGGCAAGTGGCGGGCGACGCGAATCTGGCCGGTGAAATGTATCCGGACCAGTCGCTGTACCCGGCAAACTCGGTGCCGCAAGTCGTGCGCCGCATCAACAATACCTTCACGCGGGCTGACCAGATTCAATGGTCGGAAGGCAAGAACCCGGGTGACGAAGGCTACATCGACTATTTCGCGCCGATCGTGGCCGACGCGGAAGCGGGTTTCGGCGGCGTGCTGAACGCCTTCGAACTGATGAAGGCGATGATCGAAGCGGGCGCCGGCGGCGTGCACTTCGAGGACCAACTCGCCTCGGTCAAGAAGTGCGGCCACATGGGCGGCAAGGTGCTCGTGCCGACGCGCGAAGCCGTGGCCAAGCTCGTGGCGGCGCGTCTGGCGGCCGACGTACTCGGTGTGCCCACGGTGCTCATCGCCCGGACGGACGCGGAAGCGGCCGACCTGATCACGGCCGACGTCGACCCCCTTGACCAGCCGTTCTGCACGGGCGAGCGCACGGTCGAAGGCTTCTACCGCACGCGCAACGGTCTGGATCAGGCCATCGCTCGCGGTCTGGCCTATGCACCCTATGCCGATCTGGTGTGGTGCGAGACGGGCAAGCCGGATCTCGAATTCGCCAAGCAATTCGCGGAAGGCATCCACAAGCACTTCCCGGGCAAGATGCTTTCGTATAACTGCTCGCCGTCGTTCAACTGGAAGAAGAACCTCGACGACGCGACCATCGCCAAGTTCCAGAAGGAACTCGGTGCGATGGGCTACAAGTTCCAGTTCATCACGCTGGCCGGCTTCCACAGCCTGAACTACTCGATGTTCAATCTGGCGCACGGCTATGCCCGCCGTCAGATGAGCGCCTTCGTGGAATTGCAGGAAGCCGAATTCGCCGCTGCCGACAAGGGCTTCACGGCAGTCAAGCACCAGCGCGAGGTGGGTACGGGCTACTTCGATGCCGTCACGCAAACGATCGAGCGCGACGCATCGACCACGGCCCTGAAGGGTTCGACGGAGGACGAACAGTTCTTCGACGAAAAGAAGGCGCAGGTCAAGGCGGCCTGACAGGGCTGAGGGAGGGCGCGACGCGCCTGCAGGCCGACGATGCGCGTGGGGGCACGTCGTCGGCACGTGGGAGGTGTCGCGTTCGGACCGCGCGTCCGGCTTATCCGGCCGGGGCAGCCCTGACGGCGTTCCCGTCGCGGTGAGGGTTGCGTTGCACGCCTGAACGAGAAAAGGCCCGCGAGCTTATCCGGCTCGTGGGCCTTTTTTCATGGTGGGGGCAATGGATTTTCGGCCCGGTACGCGAGTCTTAGCCGCCACCGCACCGCCGACCTGGCGCTCGCTCAATGTCACCGATAGACGAGCACCGGGATCTTGGAGTGCACCAAAACGCGCTGTGTCTCACTGCCGAGCAGCAGGCTGGTGAGGCCGCGTCGGCCGTGGGAGGCCATCAGGATGACGTCGCAGCCGTGGCGCTCGGCAGCATCGATGATGCCCAGATACGGCGCGGGAAAGGTGGAGCTGTCACGCGCGAAGGGCACACCCGCAGCGGCGGCGGCCTTCGCCAGTTCATCCAGATGCGCGCAGGCCTCTTCGGCAATCCGCTCGCTGAATGTGGTCGGTGCTTCGAGCACATATTCGCTGAACGGCGAGTAGGGGTACTCGGCAAGGCAACAATAGCCGGTGACTCTGGCATTGAGGGCACGCGCCAATTCCAGCCCACCCGTAACGGCTTTTTCGGAGAGTTCCGAGCCGTCCGTCGGAATGAGGATGTGGGTAAACAACATATGACCTCCCGCAGTTGGCGTTGCTGAACACGCGTTCACAGGCTCGCGCAGGTATCACGATCTTGCACCCGGTCCGCGCGATGCTGCCTACGCTGCCATCGATGCGCTTGCCTGCACCAGGCGTCGCCCGCGAACCTCTCGCTTCGATTCTATGGCTTCGGCGCGCTGCAACAACAGGGGCAAACCCGACATGGCGCGCACCATTTGCTGCGTTGCCGCCGATGTCTCCGGTCAGGCCCAAGCCTGGTGCATCGGCATCCTGCAGATTCGCGCATGCGCACGGTAGCCGTGTCGTCCTCGATCGTAAGACGCACCGTCGGTGACAATCGTTCCTGCGGACCCGCCGCGCCCGCGTGCGTCACAACGACGCGGGGGCTGCCGCGACATCCGGCATATCGTCCTGCCAATATGCCGAGCTGCTGTAGTGATGCTTGAGATGGTCGATGAACAGACGTACCCGCAGCGGCAAATGCCGGCGTTGCGCAAAGACGGCGTGAATGCCGATGGGCGGGGCGGCGAACGCATCGAGCACGGTGAGCAGACGACCGGCGCGAATATCGTCGCCGACTTCCCACCAGGAGCGCCATGCCAGTCCGTAGCCGTCCAGACACCAGTCGTGCAGAACGGCGCCGTCGGTACATTCCATCGAACCGTTCACGCGGATGGTGACGACCTTGCCATCCTGCGCGAAGGTCCAGCCGCGCTGCTGATTGGCTGTCGAGCCGAACGCGAGGCAGTTGTGACGGGCGAGTGCCTCCAGCGATTCGGGACGTCCGTGCTTGGCCAGATAGGCGGGCGCCGCCACGCAGACGCGCCGGTTGTCCCCCAGGCGCACCGACACGAGACTGGAGTCCGGCAATTCGCCCAGTCGGACGGCGCAGTCGAAGCCCTCGTTGACCAGATCCACGAGCCGGTCGGAGAGATCGAGTGTCGCGCTCACATCCGGATGCGCCTCGATGAACACCGGCAGCAGGGGAGCCACGTGCCGCCGTCCGAACCCGGCCGGGGCCGAGAGCCGGAGGTGACCGCTGGCCTTCACGCCGCCGGCCGACACGGCGGCTTCGGCGTTGTGCATGTCGTTGAGGATTCGCTGGCACTCTTCGAGGAACGCCGATCCTTCGAATGTGAGCGTGACGCGCCGGGTTGTGCGCACGAGCAGCTTGACCCCCAGCCGATACTCCAGGGCGTCGATGCGCCGTCCGATGACCGCCGGCGCCACGCCTTCGAGCGTGGCTGCGGCCGACAGACTGCCCTTGGCAGCGACAGCAACGAAGGTTTCGATTTGTTTGAAGCGATCCATGACGCGGATTATGTACTAAAAAGTCATAGATAAAGTGATTTTCATGCATCTTTATGATGATTGGCTTCAATAATAAAATCGACCCGTCAATGCTGCCGGACCTTGTTGTCCCTGTTGTTCGCGGCATTGACGGGAGCGCGCGCCTGACACGCCCGACGAGGCTGCAGGCCCCGTGCAAAGCCCCTGATGTCCTTCCTTGCGGCGCGCTCCTTACATAAAACAAGCTGTTGGAGATCCCTGATGCCTTTGACTTTGCCCTCCGGCATGCAACTGCATGTTGACGCCGCCGATATCCGTGCCGAATACGAGGCGATCCTGACGCCCGACGCGCTGGCCTTCCTCGCCAAGCTGCACCGGGCGTTCGAATCACAGCGACAGACGCTGCTCGCCGCGCGTGAAGCGCGCGTCGCACGACTGGACGCGGGTGAGGTGCCCGACTTTCTGCCCGAGACGCAGGCGATTCGCGATGGCGACTGGCGCATTGCGCCGCTGCCGCCGGCGCTGCAATGCCGCCGCGTGGAAATCACGGGGCCGGTCGAGCGCAAGATGATCATCAACGCGCTGAACTCGGGGGCGGACAGCTACATGACCGACTTCGAGGACTCGAACACGCCGAATTGGCACAATCAGCTCCAGGGCCACATCAACGTGCGCGACGCGGTGCGCGGCACCATCAGTCTCGAGCAAAACGGCAAGCAGTACCGACTGAACGACAAGGTCGCCACGCTGATCGTGCGCCCGCGCGGCTGGCATCTGGATGAGAAGCATGTGAGCGTGGACGGCGTGCGCATGTCGGGCAGCCTGTTCGACTTCGGTCTGCATTGCTTTCACAACGCCAAGGCGTCGCTCGAACGTGGCTTCGGCCCTTATTACTATCTGCCGAAGCTGGAGAGCCATCTCGAAGCGCGTCTGTGGAACGACGTGTTCGTGCTCGCACAGAACGAACTCGGCATCGCGCAAGGCACGATCAAGGCGACGGTGCTCGTCGAGACGATTCTCGCGGCGTTCGAAATGGACGAGATCCTGTACGAGCTGCGCGAACATAGTTCGGGTCTGAATGCGGGTCGTTGGGATTACATCTTCTCGTGCATCAAAAAGTTCAAGGTCGACGCCGACTTCTGTCTGGCTGAGCGCAGCCGCATCAACATGACGGTGCCGTTCATGCGCGCCTATGCACTGTTGCTCCTCAAGACCTGCCATCGCCGCAATGCCCCGGCCATTGGCGGCATGAGCGCCCTGATTCCCATCAAGCACGACCCGGAAGCCAACGAGAAGGCCATGGCCGGCATTCGTGGCGACAAGGCGCGCGATGCGACCGACGGCTACGACGGCGGCTGGGTCGCGCATCCGGGGCTCGTGCCGGTGGCGATGGCAGAGTTCGTGAAGGTGCTGGGCGAGCGTCCGAACCAGATCGACAAGCAGCGCGACGATGTGAACGTCAAAGGGCGCGACCTGCTGGAATTCAAGCCGGAAGCGCCGATCACGGAAGCGGGGCTGCGCAACAACATCAACGTCGGCATCCACTATCTGGGGGCATGGCTCGCGGGCAACGGCTGCGTGCCCATCCACAATCTGATGGAAGATGCCGCCACGGCCGAGATTTCGCGCTCGCAGGTGTGGCAGTGGATTCGCTCGCCGAAGGGCAAGCTCGAAGATGGCCGCAAGGTTACCGCCGAGCTGGTGCGCGAACTGATTCCGCAGGAGCTCGCCAACATCAAGGAACTCGTGGGGCAGGTGGCGCCGACGTACGACCGCGCGGCCGTGATCTTCGAGCAGATGAGCACGAGCGAGGACTTCGTCGATTTCCTCACGCTGCCGCTGTACGAAGAGGTTTGATGGACAGTTGGCAGGTTTGACGGCTTCGAGATATTTCGCACGCCAGCCGACTTTCGCGGGCGATGTCCGGCAAGACGCCGCAATGGGACGATGGTGACATCGTCCCATTTTGCTTTTGGCTTGCTTTGTCTTGTTTGAGGCACCGCGCTACACTGAACTTTGACGTAGTGGTCCTCGTCCTACTCGTCCGCGTTGGTCCGCTCGGACGTATCAAGCCTGGTCATTGTTCACGTGAGGATGCCGATGTCTCCCGATATTCCCGATCTTCCTGAGGTTGCGGGCACGATTTCCGCCACCGCGCAGACAGGTGCGCCATCACGCCTGCCACGTGGACCCGGCAGGGTCGTCGAGACGATTCCGGCGCCGCTGCGTGGGTTGTATCCGCCCATCGAACCCTTCGATAGCGGCATGCTCGACGTTGGCAATGGGCACCAAATCTATTGGGAGCGCTGCGGCAATCCGAAGGGCAAGCCTGCGGTGTTTCTGCATGGCGGCCCCGGTGGCGGGTGCTCGTCGGAGCATCGGCGTTTGTTCGATCCGGCGAAATACTGCGTCACGCTGTTCGATCAGCGCGGTTGTGGGCGCTCGTTGCCGCATGCGAGCCTCGACTACAACACGACGTGGGATCTCGTGGACGATATCGAGGCGTTGCGTACGAAGTTCGGCTATGCGCACTGGCTTGTTTTCGGCGGCTCGTGGGGCAGCACGCTCGCGTTGGCGTATGCGCAGGCGCACGTCGATCGCGTGAGCGAACTGATCGTGCGCGGCATCTTTACCGTGCGACGTGAAGAGTTGCACTGGTATTACCAGAAGGGCGCATCGTGGTTGTTTCCCGATCGTTGGGAGAAGTTTCTGGCGCCGATTCCTCTCGAAGAGCGCGGCGATCTCATGCGTGCCTACCAGAAGCGACTCACGCATCGGGATGAAGCGGTGCGTATCGAGGCGGCGCGCGCATGGAGCATGTGGGAGGGCAGCACCATTACGCTCCTGCCGGACGATCAGCTCGCCGATGCGTTCGGCGACCCGCACTATGCGATTGCGTTTGCCCGCATCGAAAATCACTACTTCGTCCATGACGGCTTTCTCAAGCCGAATCAACTGATCGGCGGCGCGCACGTCTTGCGCGACGTCCCCGGCGTGATCGTGCAGGGGCGCTACGACATGGCGACGCCTGCGCGCACTGCCTGGGATTTGCACAAAGCGTGGCCTGAAGCCGATTTCTACTGGGCGCCGGATGCGGGGCATGCCTTCAGCGAGCCGACCATCCTGCACTGGCTGATCGAGGCCACCGACCGGTTCGGGACGGCCTAGCGAGTGAGCGGCCGGCCGCACGCCATCATCGGCGCTGAAAAACGAAAACCCCTGCATCGACAACCGTCAGTGCAGGGGTTTTTTGTGCGCCGTGGCGCGTGTCGCTGTGCGCGAGATCCGAGCGATTCAGATCTCGCCGGCACTGGGTGGCTTAGTCGCCGCGGCGCTTGTTGAAGCTGCCACTGTTGCCGCCATTGCTGCGATTGCCGTAACCGCCACGATCCTGGCGCTGGCCGTCGAAGCTGCGGGTGCCGCGATCCTGGCGATAACCGCCCTCGAACGAACGGCCGCCACGGTCCTGGCGGTTGCCGTCGAACGGACGCGGCGAACGACGCTCGAAGCGATCCGTGGACGCGCCGGTCGAGAAGCCATTGCCACCGCCATTGCCACCATTGCCGGCGTCGCGTTGCTGGTACCCGCCCTGGTAGCCGCTGGACTCACGGCGTTCGAACGAACCGGCCGGCTTGTTGCCGCCAAAGCGCTGACCGCCCTGATAGCCGCCATTGTCGCCACCATAACCACCGCTGCCCTGACGCGGGCCGCTGTTGCTCCAGCGACCACCGCCATTGCCGCTGTTGCCACGATTGCCGTAGCCGCCGCGACCCTGACCCGGGCGCTTGCCGCCTGCGCCGGCCTTCGGCGGCGAGCGGCGCGGTTCGAAACCGGCCACGACGTTCACCGGAAGCGGTTGACGCGTATAGCGTTCGATGCGACGCACGGCACCGACTTCGGCGTGTGCGGCGAGGCTCACGGCCACGCCACGACGACCGGCACGGCCCGTACGGCCGATACGGTGGACATAGTCTTCCGCAAACTTCGGCAGGTCGTAGTTGAACACGTGCGTGATGCCCGGCACGTCAATGCCGCGCGCGGCGACGTCGGTTGCCACGAGCACGCGAACACGGCGCTCGCGCAGGGCGCGCAGCGTACGGTTACGCACGCCTTGCGGCATGTCGCCGTGAAGTGCTGCGCTGTCGAAACCGGCTTGTTCGAGTTGGTCGGCCAGCAGGTCTGCGTCGCGCTTGGTCGACGTGAACACGATGGCCTGGTCGAGCGAGTCGTTGCCGAGCAGGTGCGTGAGCAGACGGTCCTTGTGGGCGCGGTCGTCCACATAGTGCAGCGTTTGCTCGATGTTTTCGTTGGTGCGCTGGTCGTTGCTGCGCGTGATCTCGATGGTTTCGGGATCGCGCAGCAGGCGGCGCGTGATTTCACCCATGCGGCCGTCGATCGTTGCCGAGAACAGCAGCGTCTGGCGCGTTTGCGGCGTGGCGTCGACGATGGTCTGGATATCGTCGATGAAGCCCATGTCGAGCATGCGATCGGCTTCGTCGAGCACGAGCATCATCAACTGCGACAGATCGATCTTGCCGCTGGAGATGTGGTCGAGCAGACGGCCCGGCGTTGCCACGATGATTTCGGGTTGCTTGGCCAGCATTTCGAGCTGACGCGGGTAGGGCATGCCACCCAGAATGCTCACCGTGCGCAGACGGCGCAGTTGCTTGCCGTACGTATCGGCGGCGGTCGAAACCTGTTGCGCCAGTTCGCGCGTCGGCGTGAGCACCAGCAGCAGCGGTTGCGCCGCGACGCGACGCACACGCTGGCCCTTGCGCGGCTTTTCGCCCGGGGCGGCGGGCTGGTTGCGCGGGTGCGCGGCAGGCGCACGGCTGTTCAACTCACCATTGGCCTGCATTTCTGCAAAGCGGTGGATGGCCGGCAGCATGAATGCGGCGGTCTTGCCGGAGCCCGTCGGGCTCGACACGAGCAGATCGCGACCGGCGAGCGCGGCGGGAATCGCGCGCTGCTGCACGGGCGTCGGATGCGTGTAACCAGCGGTGGTCAGTGCTGTGAGAATGGCTTCGTTCAGGCCGAGTTCGGCGAACGTGGGCTTGCCGTCGTCGTCGCTGGCGACGTCAACGATGGGCTTTTCGTTTTCTTCGGACGAAGGAAAATACGTCTGCGCGATGGCAGACAGCTTGGAGTGCTGTTCCATGAATCCTCTTGCGGATTGTAAGGTTATGTCGGGGCGTTGGCGCCAATCGGCAAACCCAATTCGTCGCAAGCAGGAAGCAAATCGCGGATGGGGCAGAAAGCGGATCGAAATCCGTATCGTAAGCCAGGGGACGGTGGCGGGTCGTTCCTAGGAACGCCAGTACCGGCAAGAACTACAGCGGCTTATCACAGGATTGGGGCAAAACGCGGTTTTTCGTCGCCACACGGGAATTACATTGGGTCCAGCGAGACGAAGCGCGCATTATATACCCATTTTTTGGAAAATGCACGTTCGGATTTGCACGTAGTGGAGAAGCCTTGCCAGGCGGCGATTCGCCAAGGGTATGCGGCGCTGGCGTCGCCCGGTTTTGAGAGATGTCTTGGGCACATGCGATCGCGCTAGGTCGCACGCCATGCGCCCGATTACAATAGCGCCATGTCTTCGATTACGCTTCTCGCCCTCGATACCTCCACCGAGTTCTGCTCGGTTGCCGTGTACCGTCACGATCCTGCCAGTCAAGCGAGCGCGCTCGTCGTCGAGCGCCATCTCGATACCGGCCCTGTCTCCAGTACCCATATTCTTCCTGCGGCCCGCGAAGTGCTTCGCGAGGCCGGCGTGACGCTGGCGCAATGCGATGCCATCGCCTTTGGCGCCGGTCCCGGCTCGTTTACCGGGTTGCGCACCGCCTGCGGCGTCGCTCAGGGGCTCGCCTTTGGTGCCGGACTGCCGGTCGTGCCGGTCGGCACGCTCCTTGCCTGCGCGCAGGCCGCCCGTGCCATGCGCGTCGGTACCGGGCGTGTGCTCGTTGCGCTCGACGCGCGCATGAACGAGGCCTATTGGGCCGATTATCAATGGGATGACGTTCGTGGCGACTGGCGCGAGGTTCAGGCGCCATCGCTCGACGCTGCGGAGCAGGTGCGCGCACCGGACGCCGAATTCGTTGTTGCCGGTAACGCCGTCACGGCCTTCGGAGAACGTTTGCAGGCGAGCGCCCGGGCGCTCGCCGTGCTGGCCGACGCCATGCCGCGCGCCCGTTACGTCGCCGAGTTGGCGGCGCGGGCGTTTGCGCGCGGCGAGGCCATTGCGGCCGATCAGGCGATGCCCGTCTACATTCGCAACAAGGTGGCGCAAACGACCGCCGAACGCGAGGCGATCAAGCAGGCGGCGAGTCAGGCGGCAGCGCCGAGCGCGCCGCCGGCCAATGGCAAGGGAGCGTCCTGATGCGTCAGGCCGGACCGAACCATTATTCGCCCATGACGCTGGCCGATCTCGATGAAGTCGTCGCGATCGAAGTGCGGGCGTATCCGTTTCCCTGGACGCGTCAGAACTTCGCCGACTCGCTCGACGCGGGGCACCATGGTGTTTGCCTGCGGGCCGTCGACGGCACGTTGCTCGGCTATTTTTTGCTGATGCCCGTGGTCGACGAGTCGCATCTGCTCAATGTCTGTGTCGCGCCTGAAATGCAGGGTAACGGGCTGGGCGTGCAATTGCTGCAAGAAGTGGTGCGTGTCTCGCGAGCGCTGGGCATGGGCGGCGTGCTGCTGGAGGTGCGTCCGTCGAACATGCGCGCACTGCGCATTTATGAGCGTTTCGGTTTCGAGCAGATCGGCCGACGCAAGGGATACTATCCGGCGAGCGGGCGTCGTGAAGACGCTATCGTGATGCGCCTGTCGTGGGAGACCGATCGTGCCGTGGCCTAAAGCGATTCTGGAAGAGTTCGGGCTGTGGCCGGTGTGGATGTCGAACGACGCCGTGGCAGATGCTGCGAATGCTTCGAATGCCGCAACGGTTGCGTCCGCCGCAGCCGTTGGCTTGGAGGATGGTGAGGGCGTGGCAACGCTGGTCGCCCCCAGCGAAGATCTGCCGCCTTGGGACGTGACGTCAGCGGGGGCGCTCGTGGGAGCGATGCGATCCGCTTCACAGTCCGCTTCACAGTTCGCTTCACAGTCCGCTTCAAAGGTTGCGTCACAGGTTGCTCCACAGGCCACTCCAGGGCCTGCTGCCTTCGACGGCGCGACGTCACCCGCCTCCCTGCGACGGGAGGCAGCCTCCGCGCCGGCGGCAAGCGCGGGCAACCGGCGTGACACTGACATGCCGCCGGACGACGTGCCGATGTGGCTCGACAGCGACGGATACGGCGACGGCGATGCCGCCGCCGATGCCGCACTCTGGTCGATCGTGCGCGACGCAGGGGAGGACGCCCCGACGCGTGCGTTGTTGCCGGGTGTCGATACTCTGGATTGGGACGCATTGACCGAGCGCGTCGCCAATTGCCGATTGTGCGGTCTGTGCGAAAAGCGCACACAGACGGTCTTCGGTGTTGGCGATCGCGAAGCCGACTGGCTGCTGGTGGGCGAAGCGCCTGGGCAACAGGAAGACTTGCAGGGCGAACCGTTTGTCGGTCAGGCAGGCAAGCTGCTGGACAACATGCTGCGCGCCTCGGCGCTCAAGCGTGGCGAGAACGTCTACATCGCGAACGTGCTGAAGTGTCGTCCACCGAACAATCGCGATCCCGAAGCCGATGAAGTGGCGAGCTGCGAGCCGTATCTGAAGCGACAAGTCGCGTTGCTCAAGCCGCGCGTGATCGTGGTGATGGGACGCTTCGCGGCGCAGAGCATTCTGCGCACGCAGGCGAGCATCGCCAGCCTGCGCGGGCGTGTGCACGAGTACGAAGGGGTGCCGGTGATCGTGACGTACCATCCGGCGTATCTGTTGCGCAGTCTGCCCGACAAGGCCAAGGCCTGGACGGATTGGTGCCTGGCGCGGGCTACCTACGAGGCGGTGTGCGAAACGACTCCGGACAACAAGCCTACGGCGAACTGATCGAAACCCTGCGCGAGGCACCCGTGCGCGACCTCGCGTGGTTGCTGTTGTCCGCCGATTTGCTCAGCGCCGCGCGGTTTCCGGCGGCGCTGGCGCACTTCGACAGCGTGCAGGCCGCCGCCGATGTTGCTGCCGTCCCCCCATTGGGCATGCCGCCCGACACGCGCGCCGCCGTCTCCGAACCCGTTTTCCATTCCCGTTTCCTGCACGATTGGCTGCTCGCCTGCGACGCCGACCCGGAACCGTTGCGCGAAATGCTCGCGCGAGGCGAAAGTCACCGGCTGGGACGTTACGCCGAGCAGCTTTTGCATTTTGCGCTGCTCCACAGTCCCCGGTTCGATCTGCTTGGCGCGGGTTTGCAGGTACGCGACGCGCGACGCGGCAACATGACGCTGGGCGAATGCGACTTTCTTCTGGCGCGCCGTGAGGATCGCCAGTTGCTGCATTGGGAACTGGCGGTGAAGCTGTACCTGTTCGTCCCGCCGGAACCGAGCTTAGGCTCGTCGGCCATGCTCGACGAGCGCGCCATTCAGTTTCATTGGCTGGGCCCGAATCTTGCCGACAGTCTCGCCGACAAGGTGGCGAGATTGCTCGGACATCAATTGCGCCTGACGTCGCTCGACGCCGCGCGTAGCGCGCTGCCTGCGCCCGGTCCATGGCTGCCGCAGGTGTATCTCAAGGGGTGGTTGTTCCATCCGCTGGAGCAGCGCGGGACATTGCCGCAAGTCGCGTCTGAGACGCACGGCCGCGGCTGGTGGGCGACGCTGGACGAATGGTGGATGCATGCGCAGCAAACGACACGACAAACGTCACGGCAACCTCAGGCGTGGGCCATGCTGCCACGTGCGCGTTGGCTCGCACCGGCGCGTGTGGCGGCGTCCGGGGCGCTGCCGCTCGATGCCATGCGTGCGAGGATCGAGTCGCACTGGCGAGAGCGTGGCGTTGCCGAACCCCTGCTGATCGTGTCGTTGACGCGACGCGCACGTAACGATCAAGGGGGCGACGAACCGGCTGACGGCGCGAGCGACTGGTTCGAGTGCGAGCGCGGCTTCATCGTCCCCGACTTTTGGGCGCCGCGTGCGCGGCACCGTATTGAAGAGCTGCGCGAACGCGCGGACGCCGCAGCACGGCGCGCGCTGGCGCAGACGGCAGACGATGGTGCGCCGTCGATCTGAGTGTTGTTGTGGGGCGTTGGCGTGCGCCGGGCGCCGCGTGCGGTAGGAGGATTCGCCGGGGAGCGCTCGGGGGGTGCCCCTATGTAGTTCGTCAAGCACTGGGGTCCGTTTTGGGTTGATAAAAAGTGCCGTCGCGTAGCATGGCAAAAAGGACGTCGCAGCGCCGGCGAGCCAGCGCGATAAGTGCCTGGTTGTGGCGCTTGCCCTGCTGGATTTTTCGACTGTAGTAAGCCCTTGAGATCGGGTCTCGCAAAGCCGCAAAGGCCGAGAGAAACAGGGCGCGTTTGAGTACCTTATTGCCACGTCGAGAGGGGTGTTCGCCGCGAATCGAGGCGCCAGAGCGCCGGGTCACCGGCGCTAGGCCAGCATAGGCCGCCAGGTGGGCGGCCGAGGCAAAGGCCTTGTGCGCCACCTCGGTCAGGAGTCGCGCTGCGGTCCTGAGCCCGACTCCGGGCATGCTGCTCAGGACCGGCCAAAGAGGGTTGCTTTGCACCAGGCGCTCGACCTCGGCGGCGATCTCGTCGCGTTGCTTGCGTAGGGCGGCCAGTTGCTGGGCCAGACGCGGCATCACCAGCGTGGCGGCATGAGTACCCGGCACGACTACGGTTTGTTCGGTAAGCGCCTGCGCGATGTCGGCGGCCAAGCTCTTGCCAATGCGTGGTGCGAGCTTGATCAGGCGATTCGCCAGCGTTTTTTGGCCCGCGGCCGCCAGTGCTGCGGGTGAGGGGTAGCGCTCAAGCAGATCGAGCACGGCGGGATGATCCAGGCGAGGTCCGAGCACGCGCTCAAGCGCGGGATGAATCTGCGTGAGCAGGCCGCGAATGCGGTTGCTGGTTTGGTTGGCTTGGGCGGCCAGGTCGTCGTCGAAGCCACACAGCATAGTGAGCTCGGCGAGCGGCTCATCGGCCAGACGCAATGAGCGCAGCGTATGCGGCATGGTGCGTGCGGCATCTGCGATGACGGCGGCGTCGCGCGCGTCGGTCTTGGCTTCGCCTGCGTGCAGGTCGGCGATGCGACGCATAGCCAGACCTGGCAAGTAGGCGACTAGCGTACCGGCGTCGCGGGCTACGGCCAGCGGCAGTGCGCCGATGGTAGCCGGCTGATCGACGACGAACAGGAGCTGGCCGTGGGCTTTCAACTCATCGATGAGGGCGCGCAGTTGGGTCTCATCGTTAGGCAGGGCCTTGTTGTAGAGGCGACGGCCGTTGCGATCGAGAGCGACGGCATGGTGGTGGCCTTTGCCGACGTCGACGCCGATGAAGACATCGACGGCGTCATGAAGTGGAAAGTTATGCATTGCAGTTGGCACAAAAAGTGAATTGGCCTGCAAGAACCCTGGTGGCAAGTCTCGGCATCCACGTTACGGACGGCGTCGGAATATCCGTGCCAAACCCCTATCAGCGATCACCAGCCACCCACCAGACCCGGTGACAACACCCCCCGGATCATGGTTACGACTGGGGGCGGGAATCATGCCGGGCCTGGCTGGCCAAAACCTCGATTATCGAGGTGCGAACATAGTAACGGGGGCGTTAGCGGCGTAAGGGACGCTGGGGACGCTGGGGACGCTGGGGACGGTAGGGACATCAGGGATGCTAGGGGGCGGGCGGTCAGCAGGTGCGCAATCCGGACACGCCGTCCCGATGCCTGATCGTCAGTCCTTGGGCCACACCGCGTGGAAGTGATGGACCGGCCCGATTCCCTTGCCGATGCGCAGCGCATCGCTGGCCGCGAGCGCGCCGTTGAGATACGCCTTGGCGTCGCGCACGGTGTCCGACCAATCGTTGCGGCGCGGACGCAGCGCCGCAAGCGCCGCTGACAGCGTGCAGCCCGTGCCGTGCGTGTTATGGGCCGCAATACGTGGCGCCGTGAAGCGCTCGACGCCGGCGGCGCTCACGAGCCAGTCGGGACTGAGATCGCCGGCAAGGTGGCCGCCTTTGACAAGCACGTTGCGCGCGCCCAGCGCACGCAAGGCTTGCGCCTGACGCTCCATTTCCTGCTCATCCGTCGCTGCCGCCACACCCAGCAATGCGGCGGCTTCCGGAAGGTTCGGCGTGATGAGATCGGCAAGCGGCAGCAGTTCGTCGCGCAGCGCGGCGACGGCATCCGGTTGCAGCAGCGCGTGGCCGCTCTTCGAAATCATGACCGTATCGAGCACCACGAATCGAGGCTTATGTTGGCGCAAGCCGGCAGCTACCGCCCGCACGACATCGGCGTTCGCGAGCATGCCGAGTTTTACGGCATCGACATCCAGATCCTGAAAGACGGCATCCATCTGCGCCGTGACGAAACTCGCGGGCGGCGTGTGAATACCCGTGACGCCCTGCGTGTTTTGTGCGGTCAGCGCCGTGATCACGCTGGCGCCGTACGCGCCGAGCGCGGAGAACGTCTTGAGGTCGGCCTGAATGCCCGCGCCCCCGCCGGAGTCGGAGCCGGCGATGGTCAGGGCGATGGGAATGGATGACTTGTGCGACGACTGGGGCAAATTCATATCAATGCTTGACTTCGCCAATGAGCGCCACCGAGTCGAATTCGCGCTGATTGGCCTGGTGACGCTTCATGACGAGCCACATCGTGCCCGAGACGAACACACCGAACAGAATGATGACGACACCCACCGGCACGTTGAACCAGATCAGCAGCGCATACAGGCACAGCATGATCAGCACCGAGAGGTTCTCGTTGAAGTTCTGCACGGCGATGGAGTGGCCCGCCGATAGCAGTACGTGACCACGATGCTGGAGCAGGGCGTTCATGGGGACCACAAAGAAGCCTGCGAGCGCGCCCACGATGATCAGGAAGATGTACGAGATGATCAGATACAGGGGCACCTTCCACTCGGTGCCCCACGGCAGAAGATCTTTCGAGAAGAAGGCCATGGCCATGACGGCAATGCCCATGGCGATGCCCACGGGCAGCACCGACAGCGAGCGCTTGAGCGGAATGCGCGATGCCGCGACGATGGCGCCGATGGCCACGCCGACCGCTGACACCGCTTGCAGGATCGCGCCTTCGGACAGCGTCATGCCGAGCGCCTTCTCGGCCCAGCGAAGCACGATGAATTGCAGCGTGGCGCCAGCGCCCCAGAACAACGTGGTGACGGCCAGCGAGATCTGCCCCAGCTTGTCGCGCCACAGCGTGACGAAGCAATCGGCGAAATCGGAAACGAGTTTGATCGGATTGCGTTCCTGACGCGCATAGCGTGCGCCGGTGTCGGGAATTCGCAGATTGAACAGTGCCGCAATCACATATATACCCATGATGACGATCATCGCGGCCATGGCCGGCGAGTTGATCACATCCGGCGTGTGAAGCAGGACCCATTGGGAGATATGCGGACTGATCAGCGCACCGCCGAGCACGGTGCCGAGAATGATCGAACTGACGGTGAGCCCTTCAATCCAGCCATTGGCCGCCACGAGCCGCTCGGCGGGAAGCAGTTCGGTGAGAATGCCATATTTCGCGGGGGAATAGGCGGCGGCGCCGAATCCCACTACGCCATAGGCAATGAGCGGATGCGAGCCGAACAGCATCATCAGGCAACCGGCGACCTTGATCGAGTTGCTGATGAACATGACCTTGCCCTTGGGCATCGAGTCGGCAAACGCCCCGACATAGGCGGCGAGAATGACGTAAGAGAGAACGAAGAAGAGTTTGAGCAGCGGTGTCATCCACTGCGGGGAATGCAGATCTTTCAGGAGTGCGATTGCAGCAATGAGCAATGCATTGTCGGCCAGCGACGAAAAAAACTGCGCGGCCATGATGGTATAAAAGCCTTTCTTCATCGGTACTTGAGTCGATCCCGTGCGGCGTAAAACTTGCGTGTCTCGGTTGTCGGAATCCGCGGTATCCCCCAGGGATACCCATACGGGAAGAAACCGGGCTTAAACACAGGGGTATCTGCGCTCATCGGCCATGCAAATGTCGCTATCGAACCGTATGTTCGGTCTTGCAGCCCCCGTGTCGGGCGCCCGGTCGCCCTCGGTCTGAGACCGATATTGTTATCGGGATAAAGATTTCGGCAAAACAAGTTGTGCGCACGGCTTTATAACACGAAAATATGCCGATGCGTTATGCCGCCGGCCTGTGCTGGCGAGCTTCTCCTACGATTCGATTCCCGCCATGCCTCGTCCAATCAAAGTTTCGATTCATACCGCAGCACTCGCCCATAATCTCGACGTCGCACGCCGCCATGCCCCCAACGCCAAGGTCTGGGCGGTGGTCAAGGCCAATGCCTATGGGCACGGCATCGAGAACGCGTATCCCGGATTGCGCGACGCCGACGGATTCGGCCTGCTCGACCTCGAGGAAGCGGTGCGTTTGCGCGAACTCGGCTGGGCCGGCCCCATTCTGTTGCTCGAAGGATTCTTCAAGCCGGAAGATCTCGCGATCGTCGACAAGTACGGCCTGACGACCACCGTTCACAGCGATGAACAGCTACGTATGCTGGAGACCGCGCGTCTGACCAAGCCGCTCAACGTCCAGCTCAAGATGAACTCGGGCATGAACCGCCTGGGTTTTGCGCCCGATCGTTTTCGCGCTGCCTGGGAACGTGCGCGAGCCATTCCGGGCGTCAGCCAGATCGTGCTGATGACGCATTTCTCGGATGCCGACGGCGAGCGCGGCATTGCGTATCAGATGGAAGCGTTCGAACGCGGCGCTCGCGACGTGCCCGGCGAGCGCAGCCTGTCGAACTCGGCGGCCACGCTGTTTCACCCGGCGGCGCATGGGGCGTGGGTGCGTCCGGGCATCATGCTTTACGGTTCGTCGCCGAAAGGCCTCGAGGTCACGGCCGCCGAACTCGATCTCCAACCGACGATGACACTCGAAAGTGAGCTGATCGGCATTCAGGAAGTGCCCGGCGGCGGCTCGGTGGGCTATGGCAGCGTATTCACGGCAGACGCGCCGATGCGCGTGGGCACCGTCGCGTGCGGCTATGCGGACGGTTATCCGCGCGTGGCCCCTACGGGCACGCCGATTCTTGTCGATGGCGTGCTGACGCGTACCGTCGGCCGCGTATCGATGGACATGCTGTCCGTGGATCTTACGCCCGTGCCGCAGGCGCGCGTGGGCACGCCTGTGACGCTGTGGGGCCGGGGACTTTGCATCGACGACGTCGCGGCATCGGCGGGCACGCTCGGGTATGAGCTGATGTGTGCCGTGGCACGTCGCGTGCCGGTTCACGCCTTCTGAGTGTCACGACAGGAACTGCTGCATGGCTAAAGCCAAGACCGTCTATATCTGTACCGAGTGTGGCGGGCAGACGCCCAAGTGGGCGGGACAATGCCCGAACTGCAACGGGTGGAATACGCTCGTCGAGTCTGTTGCGGAGACGTCCACGGGGCATCGCTATCAGGCGTTGGCCAAGAGCACGCCAGTGCGCAAGCTCGCCGAGATCGAGGCGTCTGACGTGCCGCGTTTTTCCAGCGGGGTCGGCGAGTTCGATCGTGTCCTGGGCGGTGGTCTCGTGGCGGGCGGCGTGGTGCTGATCGGGGGCGATCCCGGTATCGGCAAATCGACGCTGCTGCTCCAGTCGCTCGCCCATCTGGCGCGTGAGCGGCGAGCGCTGTACGTCAGTGGCGAAGAGTCGGGCGCACAGATTGCCTTGCGCGCGCAGCGGCTCGGGCTTGGCGCGGCGGGCGAGGGCGGCGGCGAGCTGGACCTGCTCGCCGAAATTCAGCTGGAAAAAATTCTCGGCGCCATCGAATCGGAGAAACCGGATGTCGTGGTCATCGACTCGATTCAGACGATCTATTCCGAGGCGCTGACGTCGGCCCCCGGATCGGTGGCGCAGGTACGCGAGTGTGCCGCGCAGTTGACGCGCACGGCCAAGCAAAGCGGTGTCACCGTCATCATGGTCGGTCATGTGACGAAGGAGGGTAGCCTCGCCGGGCCGCGCGTGCTCGAACATATCGTCGATACGGTCTTGTACTTCGAGGGGGACACGCATTCGTCGTATCGTCTCGTTCGGGCGTTCAAGAATCGCTTTGGGGCCGTGAACGAGCTGGGCGTGTTCGCCATGACGGAGAAGGGACTGCGGGGGGTGGCCAATCCGTCTGCACTGTTCCTCTCGCAGCATGAGCAAAGTGTGCCGGGTTCCTGCGTGCTGGTCACACAGGAGGGCACGCGTCCGTTGCTCGTCGAGGTGCAGGCGCTGGTCGATACGGCGCAGGTGCCGAACCCCCGGCGCCTTGCCGTTGGGTTGGAGCAGAACCGTCTGGCGATGTTGCTTGCCGTGATGCATCGGCACGCGGGCATCGCCTGCTTCGATCAGGACGTGTTTCTGAACGCCGTTGGCGGTGTCAAGATCACCGAACCTGCAGCCGATCTGGCGGTGTTGCTGGCGATTCACTCGTCGCTGCGAAACAAGCCTTTGCCGCGCGGCATCGTGGCGTTCGGCGAGGTGGGGCTGGCGGGCGAAATCCGGCCGAGTCCGCGCGGTCAGGATCGCCTCAAGGAAGCCGCCAAACTTGGCTTCTCGATTGCGATCATTCCGAAAGCGAATGCGCCGAAACAGCCGATCGACGGACTGGAGGTGCATGCCGTCGACCGTCTTGAGCAAGCGATTTCCGTGGTCGCGGGGTTGTAGTCGAACCTGTGTCGCTGCGACTAGCGAGGACAAAGAAAAGCCCGGTTGGATGACCGGGTTTTTTTTTTGCTTGGCGCTCAAGTGTCTGGGTGCCCGAGCGAGCATGCGCTGTCATGCGTCGTCATGAGCACCTGGAAGCGCCTGGAAGCACGTGGAAGCATGTGGAAGCGGGCCTCAGACGATTTGCTCAAGCGCTTCCTGTGCTTCGAGCCATTCGGCTTCGACCTCCGCGAGTTTGGCGGCGACTTCCGCCTGCTGCTTGAGGCTATCGGTGAGCAGTGCCTTCTTCGATTCCTCGTACGTGCCGCTATCGGCCAGAATGGCATCGAGCTTCGCCTTCTGATCCGAGAGCTCGCCCATCGACGCTTCGAGCTTGTCGATCTTGCGCTGAATGGGTTTGCGCAGTTGCGACAAGCGCTGGCGCTCCTGCGCCTCGGCTCGTTTCTGTTCCTTGCGATTGACGCCATCGTCGCCTGCCGTGCCATCGCTGCCGCCGATGCTGGCCTCGCGCGCCGCGGCGCGCTGATCCGCGGCATGTTGCAGAAGCCAGTCGCGATAGTCGTCGAGATCGCCATCGAATGGCTTGACTTCGCCACCGGCGACCAGCAGGAACTGGTCGGTGGTCGCGCGCAGCAGATGTCGATCGTGCGAGACGAGAATCAGCGTGCCATCGAACTGTGCGAGCGCCATCGTGAGCGCGTGACGTGTTTCGAGATCCAGGTGGTTGGTCGGTTCGTCGAGCAGCAGCAGGTTCGGCTTTTGCCAAATGATGAGCGCCAGCGCGAGGCGCGCCTTCTCGCCGCCGGAGAAGGGGGCGATCGACGCCGTCGCCATGTCGCCACGAAAGTTGAACCCGCCGAGAAAGTCGCGCAGTTCCTGTTCGCGGGTATCGGGCGCCAGGCGCTGCAAGTGCTGCAGGGGCGAGTCGTCATGGCGCAGCGTTTCGACCTGATGCTGGGCGAAGTAGCCGATCTGCAGGCCCTTGCCGGTCTTGACCGTGCCGGCCAACGGCGACAGCGTGCCGGCAAGCGTCTTGATGAGCGTGGATTTGCCTTGCCCATTCGCGCCGAGCAGGCCGATACGCTGCTCGTTCTGCACCGACATCGTGACGTGCGGCAGGATGACCTTGTCACTGCCATCGTCGAGGTGATAGCCGCAGCGAACGGCTTCGAGCACGAGCATCGGATTCGGCGCGCTGTCGGCCGGACGAAACTCGAACGTGAAGGGCGAGGCCACGTGGGCGGGCGCAATGCGCTCCATCTTTTCGAGCGCCTTCATACGGCTTTGCGCCTGACGCGCTTTCGACGCCTTGGCCTTGAAGCGCGAGATGAACGATTCCAGATGGGCGATCGTCTTCTTTTGCTTTTCGAAGGCGCTCTGTTGCAGCGTCAGTTGCTGGCCGCGCAGGACTTCGAACTGGCTGTAATTTCCGCCGTAGCGCTTGATCTGTTGATTCTCGATATGCAGGGTGACGTTACAGACTTCGTCCAGAAACTCGCGGTCGTGCGAAATGACGATCAGCGTGCCCTGATAACGCTTGAGCCAGTCTTCGAGCCAGACGATGGCATCCAGATCCAGGTGGTTGGTCGGTTCGTCGAGCAGCAGCAGGTCGGACGGGCACATCAGCGCTTGCGCCAGGTTCAGGCGCATGCGCCATCCGCCGGAGAAGCTGGCCACGGGCAGCTGCGTTTGCGCGAGCGTGAAGCCCAGGCCGAGCAGCAGGGCCTCGCCGCGTGCAGGCGCCGTGTAGCCGTCGGCGTCGGCGAAGGCGGCGTGCGCCTCCGCTTGGGCGTGTCCGTCGTGCGCCGCTTCGGCGGCGGCGATGGTGGCTTCGATTTCGCGCAGGCGCGTGTCGCCGTCGAGCACGTAGTCGAGGGCGGTGCGCTCGACCGCTGGGGTTTCCTGCATCACGTGCGCGACGCGCCACCCGCTGGGAACGAGGACATCGCCGCCATCGGCGTGCAATTGTCCGCGCAGCAGGGCGAAGAGAGTGGACTTGCCCGCGCCGTTGGCGCCGACGAGGCCAACGCGCTCGCCCGGATTGAGCGTGACGGAGGTGTCCTCGAAAAGCGGCTTGGTGCCGCGCGCGAGGCTCAGATGTTCGAATCGGATCACAGCGAGAACGGCCGCGTGCACGCACCGGAGTGCAGGCGCGCGGCGTATTGAGCGGAAAAACGCGTATTTTACCGGGAGCGAATGAATTGTCGCGGGAAATCGTGGGGGGGATCAGGACATACGCCAAATACTGAAGCTATGGAGCGCGATCGGACCGTTCGTGATCTCGTTGCGCAGCCGGTCCGGCACGGGAACGATGATTTGCGCGAGATTTTGAATGTTGAAACCGATCGTCGACATGGATGGCACAGTGAAGCGCGTGGCATGCTTTGTCCAACGCGTCGCCGCCATAATGAGCGGCCTGATGTCGCCTGGCGCCTCCGGGTCATCGGGCCGAATGACAATGACAGCGGCAAAGAACCTCGTTTCGCCTTCGATCGGTGTGCCCTGTGCGTCTGTCGCGCAGTGCCAGAACGAAGTCGCGTACTCACCCGCCGAAGCGCGCAGCCCGCTCTGCCCGAGCGACAAATTGGGGGGGGATGGCGTCGCGACGACAACGTTGCGTCGATCCTGGCGATGCAAGTGGAAATACTCGCTTGCGACTTCCCATCCCGTGAAGTCGCCCGTGGCGAAATCCCCGTTGATCAGGAGTTCGCGTTCCGACGTTGAAGTCGACATATTTGCCTCCGTTTGTCCCGGAAGGGGCCCAAGCTGTTCGGAAGCCCGCATCGAATGAGCGCGAATTGCACGCATTGCACGAATTGCAGGAATCGCGCGATACGGACGATACGGACGATAGGCAATATGGCATCGCGAATCGGGGTACGTCACCTGTCAACCTTGACAGGCAATCGGGTTCACCGAAGGCCGGAAAGGTCCGCCCTACGTAGCGTCGCCCGCGCGGCGGTGATCGGGAGGGGCAGGAAGTTCGGAAAAGTCAGTACGTGAACGATAGGGGCTCGAGGCCCGGCAAATCAAAGAATCGGGGCGAAAAGTCGCGAGACGCGCATCACGATCTGACGCCACGTCGGAATCTTCCGCAAGTCGTCCTTGTTGAGCAGCGTGGCGTGTTCGAAGTCGTTGGTCAGCATGTAGGCGACGTCGTCCGCAAACGCGCGATCGACCGTCAGCAGCATGATTTCGAAGTTCAGGCGGAACGAGCGGTTGTCAAGATTGGCGCTGCCTACAGCGGCGGCGCTGTCGTCGATCAGCACGACCTTCTGATGGATGAAGCCATGGTGATAGCGATACACGTTGATGCCGCTGCGCGCCGCCTCGTAGGCATACGACGTGGTCGCTTCGAACACCACATAGTGGTCCGCCCGGTCCGGGATCAGCAAGCGCACGTCCACGCCGCGCAGCACGGCGAGTCGCAGTGCCGAAAAGACGGCCTCGTCCGGCACGAAATACGGTGTGGTCAGCCAAACGCGCTTCTGCGCGGCATTGATCGCCGTGACGAAGAAGAGCGACGACGTCTCCAGCCGGTCGGCCGGGCCGCTCGGCACGACCTGACAATGCATGTCCTCGCCGGACGCGGCGGGCTGGCGATTGAGCTCCGGCACCATGCCCGTGCACCAGTGCCAGTCTTCGGCGAACGCGCGCTGAATGCCCACCACCGCCGGGCCGCGCACGGAGATATGCGTGTCGCGCCACGGGGCCAGTGGCGGCTTTTCGCCCAGATACTCGACACCGACGTTATGGCCCCCCGTGAACGCTTCATTGCCGTCGATCACCACGATCTTGCGATGATTGCGGAAATTGAGCTGGAACCGGTTGACGACGATGCCGCGTTTTTTTGCCGCAAACTCGTGCACCTGCACGCCACCCTGACGCAACTTCTCGCAGTAGCTGCGCGGCAGGTCGTGACTGCCGATGCTGTCGTAAAGAAAGTAGACTTTCACGCCCGTGGCCGCGCGAGCCAGCAACCGGGCGGCGAGGGCGCGCCCAAGGGCGTCGTCCTTGACGATGAAGAACTGCACGAGGACATAGTCGCGTGCGCGGTCGATCGCGGCAAAGATGGCATCGAACGTTGCGCGACCGTTCACCAGCAACCGCACGCGGTTGCCTGCCACGAACGACATGCCCGTCATGGCGGTGAGCGCTGCGAACTCCGGATGCGCCTCCATGGCGACGGGCGGCTCTCCGCTCCACTGGGTCTCGCCCATGCGCGACTGCAAGGCCTCGTTGCGCGCGCGGCGCGCCTCGACATAGCCGATGAATTTCGATCGTCCGAGAAACAGGTAGGGGACGAGCGTGAGATAGGGCATCGTCACGAGCGACACCGCCCACGCCACGGCGCCTTGCGAGGTGCGCACGGTCAGAACGGCATGGATCGCGGCGGCGATCCCCAGTGCGTGGATACAGGCGACGGCAAAGCCGACGTCGAGCCAATTGAGCACCATGACGGACAACCTTCCTCCATGCCGTGAGTCGCGACGACTCGGGAACCCGAGTGTAACCGGGGTGCGTGAATTTAGGCGAGGTTCCGGGCGAGGGCTCGCACCGTTGTGACCGTGCGAACCCCTGCGAGCCCTGGGAGGCGGCTGTCGGATGAGGGCGTCTGCCCGTGAAGCATTACGGCAGGTCGGCGGCCTGCACGAGGAACACCATGTCGTCGCCCGCGCTCGTGGCGAGCCACGTCATCGGCAGATCCGGGAACGCCGCTTCCACGAAGGGACGCTCATTGCCGATCTCCACGACGAGAACACCGTCATCCGTCAAATGTTCGCGAGCCCCCGCAATGATGCGGCGAACCACGTCCATGCCGTCGTCGCCACCGGCCAGCGCGAGGCGCGGCTCATGGCGATACTCCGCCGGCAGCACCTGCATCGAGCCTTCATTGACATACGGCGGATTGGTGATGATGACCTCGTAGCGTTTGCCCGCCGGGAGCGGGGCGTACAGATCGCCGAGATGCAGGGCGAGACGATCTTCGAGGCCGTAGTCGGCCACATTGATCTTCGCAACGGCGAGTGCGTCCGGCGAGATGTCGACGGCGTCGATCTGCGCCGACGGGAAGGTCTCGGCAGCCAGAATCGCCAGGCAGCCCGACCCCGTGCAAAGCTCAAGAACGTCGGTAACGTCTTCCGGATGATTCACCCACGGCTGCAATCCGTCTTCGAGCAGTTCGCCGACAAATGAGCGCGGGACGATAACGCGCTCGTCCACGTAAAAGCGATGCCCGTGCATCCACGCTTCATTCGTGATGTACGACGCGGGAACGCGTTCACCCGCGCGACGATTGATGACCGAGAGCGCGCGCTCGATTTCGTCGGGCAGCAGGCGAGCGTCGAGAAACGGATCGTGTGTATCGATGGGCAGATGCAGCGTATGCAACAGCAGATAGGCGGCTTCGTCGTACGCATTAGCCGTGCCATGGCCGAACGCGAGTTCGGCTTGCGTGAAGCGCGACACGGCGTAGCGCAGCAGGTCGCGCAACGTCTGGAAAGGGTGGGTTGTCTGGGTGGTCATGTTGGATTCGCGTCTCACGCCTCAAGCCACCAGACGCGTCAGCACGCCGCGATAGACATTTTTGAGCGGCTCGATGTCGGCCACGGCAATATGCTCGTCGATCTTGTGGATGCTCGCGTTACAGGGGCCGAATTCGATGACCTGCGGGCAAATGCGCGCGATGAATCGACCGTCCGAGGTGCCGCCCGTGGTCGACAGTTCCGTTTCCAGCCCGGTTTCCTCGCGGATGGCGCTCGACAGGGCCTCCGACAGCTCGCCACGCGGCGTGAGGAACGGCTGGCCGCTGATCGACCAGTCGAGTGTGTAGGTCAGACCGTGACGGTCGAGCAACGCATGCACGCGTTGCTGGAGCCCTTCGGAGGTGCTGGCCGTCGAGAAACGGAAGTTGAACATCACAGTTAACTCGCCCGGAATGACGTTGGTCGCACCCGTGCCGGCGTGAATGTTCGAAATCTGCCAGGTGGTCGGCGGGAAGTACTCGTTACCGTTGTCCCAGACGGTCTGCGTCAGTTCGGCGAGCGCCGGGGCGAACAGGTGGGTCGGGTTCTTTGCGAGATGCGGGTAGGCGATGTGGCCCTGCACGCCCTTGATGACCAGCTTGCCGGACATCGAGCCGCGCCGGCCGTTCTTGACCATATCGCCCAGACGCTGGCTGGACGTCGGCTCACCGACCACGCAGTAATCCAGACGCTCGCCGCGTGCCTGCAACGCTTCAACGACCTTCACGGTACCGTCAGTCGCGGGCCCTTCTTCGTCGCTGGTCAGCAGGAAGCCGATGGCGCCCGCGTGATCGGGACGTTGGGCAACGAATTCCTCCGAGGCGACGACGAATGCGGCGAGCGATGTCTTCATGTCGGCGGCGCCGCGCCCGTAGAGCATGCCGTCGCGATGCGTCGGGGCAAACGGGTCGGAATGCCATTGCTCGACCGGGCCGGTCGGCACCACGTCGGTGTGGCCTGCAAAGACGAGCAGTTTGCCGTCGGTGCCGCGCGTGCCGCGCTTGACCGCCCACAGGTTGGTCACGCCGTTCGAGGCGATGGTCTCGCACGCAAAGCCGATCGCCGTGAGCCGGCGCGCCAGAATCGCCTGGCAGTCGCGATCTTCGGGCGTCACCGAGTGACGGGCGATCAGTTGCTCGGTAAGCGCCAGCGTGGCGCCTTGGGAGGAAGTCATGAAATCAGAATCGTGAAGCGTAACTGTCGGGCGTGAAGCCCACGGAAACCTTGCCGTCGGCCACCAGCACGGGGCGCTTGATCAGCGACGGGTTTTCGATCATCAGGGTGCGCGCCACCGATTCGTCGGCGGCGGCAGCTTGTTGTTCGGGGGTGAGCTTGCGCCACGTCGTGCCCTTGCGGTTGAGCAGCGTGGCGAGCGGCACCTGAGCGAGCCACGTGCCAATCAGCGCGTCGTTCACGCCCGCCTTCTTGAAGTCGTGAAAGTCGTACGCGACGCCGTGCTCATCGAGCCACGTGCGCGCCTTCTTCACGGTATCGCAGTTGGGAATGCCGTACAGCACAGCCCTCATCGCCTGAACTCCTGAAGTCGCCATTGCCAAAACTAAGACTAAAGCCAAAGCCAAAGCCAAAACGAAAACAAAATGCGAGGCAAACACGCCGCCTGACAGACTGCGGCGCTTGCCTCGCATGCCTGCGCCGGCTTATTCGCCGCGCAGCAGATCGTTGATGGCCGTCTTGGCGCGCGTTTGCGCGTCGACCTTCTTCACGATCACGGCGCAGTAAAGGCTGTACTTGCCGTCCTTCGAGGGCAGGTTGCCCGGCACGACGACCGAGCCTGCCGGCACACGACCGTAATGCACTTCGCCGGTCTCACGATCGTAAATCTTGGTCGACTGCCCCAGATACACGCCCATCGAGATGACCGAATTTTCTTCGACGATCACGCCTTCCACGACTTCCGAGCGCGCGCCGATGAAGCAGTTGTCTTCGATGATGACCGGGTTGGCCTGGAGCGGTTCGAGCACGCCGCCGATGCCCACGCCGCCCGAGAGGTGGACGTTCTTGCCGATCTGGGCGCACGAGCCGACGGTGGCCCACGTGTCGACCATGGTGCCTTCGTCGACGTAAGCGCCGATATTGGTGTACGACGGCATCAGCACGACGTTCTTGCCGATGAACGAGCCGCGACGGGCAACGGCCGGCGGCACCACGCGGAAGCCGCCGCGTGCGAAGTCTTCGGCGGTGTAGTTGGCGAACTTGCTCGGCACCTTGTCGTAGAACTGGCTGAAGCCGCCGGCAGGCATCACGGCGTTGTCTTCCAGACGGAACGACAGCAGCACGGCCTTCTTGATCCACTGGTTCACGATCCACTGGCCGTCCTGCTTCTGGGCGACGCGCAGCGCGCCCTTGTCCAGTTCGGCGATGACGTGGGCGACAGCCTCGCGCACTTCGGCGGGGGCGGACTTGGCGGAGATCTCGGCGCGGTTTTCCCAGGCTTGATCGATGGTGGTTTGCAGTTGTTGCGACATGGCGAGAATCAGTTGCAGTTGGAATTAAAGGGATTGGCAGAACTGCACGATGCGCTGCGCGCCTTCGGTGCATTCGTCCACATCGGCGACGAGAGCGATGCGCACATAGTTCTCGGCCGGGTTGGCGCCGTGTGCCGCTCGTCCCAGATACGATCCGGGCAGTACGGCCACATTGTATTGCGCCAGCAACTGGCGCGTGAATTCCGTGTCCGACAGGCCGGTTCGGGCGTCGACCCTGGCCCACAGATAGAAGCCGGCATCAGGCAGACGCACGTCCAGCACTTCGGCGAGCATCGGCGTGACCGTCTGGAATTTCTTGAGGTATTTGCTGCGGTTCAGGCGCACGTGAGCCTCGTCGTTCCAGGCGGCAATGCTTGCTGCCTGGACCGCCGGGCTCATGGCGCAGCCATGGTACGTGCGATACAGCAGGAATTTCTTGAGGATGGCGGCGTCGCCGGCGACGAACCCCGAGCGCATGCCCGGCACGTTCGACCGCTTGGACAGGCTCGAGAATACGACCAGACGCTCGAAGCCCCGGCCCAACTGGTGTGCCGCAGCCAGTCCGCCGAGCGGCGG
The DNA here is from genome assembly GCF_000934605.2 of Pandoraea vervacti. Classification (NCBI taxonomy): domain Bacteria; kingdom Pseudomonadati; phylum Pseudomonadota; class Betaproteobacteria; order Burkholderiales; family Burkholderiaceae; genus Pandoraea; species Pandoraea vervacti. The sequence continues at coordinate 2,424,006 of NZ_CP010897.2, forward strand.
GTGCTCTTCGTCGAAGTAGATTTCGGAGTAGCACTCGTCCGAGGCGATGACGAAGCCGTATTGGTCCGAGAGTTCGAACAGGCGCTTCCAGTCCGCGAGCCCCAGCACGGCGCCGGTCGGGTTGCCGGGCGAGCAGAGGTAGACGAGCTGGACGTCGCGCCAGACCTCGGCCGGTACGGCGTCGTAATCCGGTGCGAAGTTGCGCGCCGGGTCGCTGTCCGCGTAATAGGGGGTGGCCCCGGCGAGCAGCGTGGCGCCTTCGTAGATCTGGTAGAACGGGTTCGGGCAGAGCACACGCGCGCCCGGCTTGCTGCCGTCGACGACCGCCTGCGCAAACGAGAACAGGGCTTCGCGTGACCCCGTGACCGGCAGCACCTCGGTGGCCGGATTCACGTTGGGTAGCGCGTAGCGACGCTCCAGCCAATGGGCGATGGCCGCGCGCAGCGGTTCACCGCCGGCGGTCGCGGGGTAGTTCGAGAGACCGCCCAGCCCTTCGATCAGGGCTTCCTTGATGAATTGCGGCGTCGGGTGTTTGGGCTCACCGATACCGAAACTGATGGCCTTGAAACCGTTCGCGGGCGTGACGTCGGCCACGAGCGACTTCAGACGTTCAAACGGGTAGGGCTGGAGCTTGTCGAGTAATGGGTTCACTTGGATTCAAACAGACTCAGGGCTAGGGTTCGCGACGCCGTTCAAAAGGAAAATCGGGACATCGGCAAACAAAATCGGGACCGTCCGAGGCCGCGCCGGGCGGCTGGGCGAAATCTGGGACGCGCCGGCGCGCTGGGCGACACCGTGCCTGTCCTTGACCATACTCGACGAATCGCAAGCCGGACATAGGCCCGCGCTTATTCGTTTCATCACGCGAAGGGGTTCCCGGACGCGTTCAAGAATGGCAAGATCGGCAAAGCGAAAATTATACCGTTACGGCGCCCACAAAACGCGCCCGCCGCGTAATTCAGCACATTCCGAGGCGCCAATAGGGCAAGTCTGCGGAGTATCTCAGGTTTTTCAGGAGTCAACAGTATGACCGTAGCCGGAAACGGCGCGCACGGCCCCCGGACGACAGCGTCCGGCGCCGGCACTTCCCTTGGCGCACGGGCCGCGCCCGCCCTGGCCATTCTCATTGGGTCTTCCGTCTGGGGGCTCGCCTGGTTTCCCTATCGAATGCTCGCCCAGTGGGGCGTGGCGGCGGTACCGGCGCAGATCTGCACGGCCAGTGTGGCGCTCTTGCTGCTGACGCTCGTATATCGCCGCTCGCTCGGCACGCTGCGTTGGTCCTGGCTGCTCGTCGGCGTTGCGTTTGCCGGCGGCACGACCAATGTGGCGTTCGTGTGGGGTACCACGCACGGCCACGTCATGCGCGTGCTGCTCCTTTTTTATCTGACGCCGGTGTGGACCGCGCTGTTTGCGCACTGGCTGCTGGGCGAGCGCGTGGGGCTGCGGGGCATGGGCCTGATCGCGCTGGCGCTCGGCGGCGCCGGGCTGATGCTCTGGTCGCCCGGATTGGGGTGGCCGGTGCCGAACAATCCCGGGGAGTGGGCCGGGGCTATCGCCGGCGCCGCGTTCGCGATGAATAACGTGCTGTTGCGGCGCGTCAGTCAGGCGTTGCCGGACGTTCGTGCCGAAATGCGCAGCTGGACGCTGTATCTTGGCTGCGTGGTCGGTGGGTTTCTGGTGCTGCCGCTCGACGGCGGTGTCGTGACCGGGCAGACGGCTGTTTCGGCGCTGACGTCGAGTGCAGCTACGGCGGCCGTGGCGCTTGCGCTGGGCTGCACCATTGCACTGACCAATGTGATCGTGCAATTCGGTCTGGCCCGGGTGCCGGCCAATCAGGCCGCGCTCATCATGCTGTTCGAGATCGTCATTGCCGCGATCTCGTCGTGGTGGCTGGCCAGTGAAGGCATGGGGGCGCGTGAAATCGCAGGCGGGCTGTGCATCGTCGCCGCTGGCGTGCTGTCCGGAATTTTGCCCGGTTCGGGGCGTTGTAAATCCGCGACGGCGGGGGATGCGATGGTATGATGCGTACCGTCGTTGCATCGCAGTAGGCAACACGAAATTGGCAAGAAAAGCGGCCTGCGCACGCCAGCGTGCCCGGGCCCGACAGGACCAGCTAGCGCGTCTGCGTCTTTCCCATCATTCAATGACCGATAGAGCGAACCTGCCGTGCGTCTGACTTCCATCAAACTCGCTGGCTTCAAATCTTTCGTCGACCCGACGAACTTCGCGGTTCCCGGCCAGTTGGTCGGGATCGTCGGCCCGAACGGGTGCGGCAAATCCAACATCATCGATGCCGTGCGCTGGGTGCTCGGCGAGTCGCGCGCCTCGGAGCTGCGCGGCGAATCGATGCAGGACGTGATCTTCAACGGATCGACCGCCCGCAAGCAGGCAAGCCGCGCGAGCGTCGAACTTGTCTTCGACAACAGCGCCGGGCGTGCCGCCGGGCAGTGGAGCCAGTACGCCGAAATCGCCGTCAAGCGCGTGTTGACGCGCGATGGCACCTCCAGTTACTACATCAATAACCTGCCGGCCCGCCGCCGCGATATTCAGGACATCTTCCTGGGTACCGGCCTCGGGCCGCGTGCCTACGCCATCATTGGGCAGGGCATGATTTCGCGCATCATCGAGGCGAAGCCGGAAGAGTTGCGCGTGTTTCTCGAGGAAGCCGCCGGTGTCTCCAAATACAAGGAGCGCCGTCGCGAGACCGAGAACCGGCTTCAGGACACGCGTGAAAATCTGACGCGTGTCGAGGACATTCTGCGCGAGCTTGGCACGAACCTCGAAAAGCTGGAGTCGCAGGCCGTCGTAGCCAATCGATTCAAGGACTTGCAGCGCGACGGCGAAGAAAAGCAGCAACTGCTCTGGCTGCTTCGCAAGAACGAGGCGCAGAACGAACAGGAGCGCCAGCAACGCGCGATCGAATCGGCTCAGGTCGATCTGGAAGCGCAGATGGCCCGTCTGCGGGGTTCCGAATCCGATCTCGAAACGCTGCGCGCTGCGCACTACACGGCGACCGACGCCGTGCAGGCCGCCCAAAGCGCGATGTACGAGGCAAACTCGGAAGTCAGCCGTCTCGAAGCGGAGATTCGCTACGTCGTCGAGTCACGCAATCGCGTACAGGCTCAACTGGCGGCGCTGACCTCGCAGCGCGAGCAGTGGCAGGCTCGCTCGGCGCAGTCGGAAGAGGCGCTGGCGCTCGCGGAAGAAGAACTCATCATCGCGCAAGAGCGTGCCGCGACCGCGCAGGATCAGGCGGCCGAGCAAAACGAGGCGCTGCCCGCGCTTGAATCCGGTTGGCGCGACGCGCAGAACCTGCTCAACGAACAACGCAGCGAAATCGCGCAGGTTGAGCAGAGTCTGAAACTCGAAGCCGCGCATCAACGTAATGCCGATCAGGCCTTGCAGCAGCTGCAGCAGCGTCAGGAGCGCCTGCAGGGTGAGGCGCGCGGGCTCGACAAGCCCGACGAGGCGGAACTCGAGATGCAGCGCGCCGAGCTCGCAGAACATCAGGCGATGCTGGAAGACGCGCAGGCGGAGCTGGCCGACGCCCAGGAACGCTTGCCCCGGCTCGAAGCCGAGCGAGCCGAGGCGCAGGCGCGCGTGCAATCCGAAGCGGCGACCATCGCACAGCTCGAAGCGCGTCTGACGGCGCTCAAGCAACTCCAGGAAAGTGTTCAGACGGAAGGCAAGGTCCAGCCGTGGCTCGACAAGCACGAGCTGGCGCAATTGCCGCGTCTGTGGAAGAAGTTGCATATCGAGCCGGGCTGGGAGCCGGCGCTCGAATCGGTGCTGCGCGAGCGTCTTGCGGCACTCGAAATCAGCAATCTCGATTGGGTCAAGGCGTTTGCGAGCGATGCGCCCCCGGCCAAACTGGCGTTCTACTCGCCGCCGCCGGCCGCCCGTGCGCAGGAAGTGCCGGCCTCGCTGCGTCCGTTGTTGTCGTTGCTGCGCATCGACGATCCGGGCCTGCGTGCCGTGCTGCAGGAGTGGCTTGGGCAGACCTTCGTTGCCGACGATCTGGCGCAAGCGATGGTCGCGCGCGCGCAGTTGCCTGAAGGCGCGTCGATCGTGGTCAAGGCAGGCCATCAGGTCACGCGCGTTGGCGTCCAACTGTACGCTGCCGACTCCGAGCAAGCCGGTTTGCTGGCCCGTCAGCAGGAAATCGAGAATCTGGGCAAGCAACTTCGTGCGCAGGCATTGCTCTCGGACGAGGCCAAGTCGGCCGCGGTTCGTGCCGAAGCGGCATACAGTCAGGCCGCGCAGTCGCTAACGGAAGTGCGCGGCCGTGCCGAGCGCGCCACGCAACGCGTGCATGCGTTGCAAATGGACGTGCTCAAGCTCACGCAAGCCTACGAGCGCTATAACGCACGTAGCACGCAGATTGACGAAGAACTGCGTGAAATCGCTGCGCAAATCGAAGAGCAACTGGCGATGCGCGCCGAGTCGGAGGCCAACTTCGAGCAAAGCGATGCGCGTCTGGCCGAACTGCAGGCGACGTTCGAGGACGGTCAACTGGAATTCGAATCGCTCGATAGCCAGTTGTCCGATGCGCGCAACCGGGCACGTGAGCTCGAACGTCTGGCGCAGGAAGCGGCATTTGGCCAGAAGGGCATCGCGAACCGGATCGACGAGCATCGCCGCAACATTCAGACCGCGCTCGAACAGGCAGAACGTCTGGTCGTCTCCATCGAGCAGGCGCAGGCCGAACTGGCGCAGATCACGGAACAGACGGCCGAAAACGGTTTGCAGGATGCGCTCGAATTGCGCGCCGAAAAGGAAGAGATCCTGGGCGCTGCGCGTATCGAGCTCGATGCCTTGACGCAGAAGCTGCGCCAGAGCGACGAGGAGCGTCTGGCCGCAGAGCGTGGCTTGCAGCCGCTTCGCGATCGCATCACCGAATTGCAGTTGAAGGAGCAGGCGGCACGCTTGAACCGTGAGCAGTTCGTCGAGCAACTCACGGCGGCCGAGGTCGACGAAGCGGCGCTTTCCGCGAAGCTCACGCCGGATATGAAGCCGTCGTACCTGCAAGGGGAAGTCACCCGCATCAACAACGCGATCAACGCCCTTGGCCCGGTCAATATGGCGGCGCTGGAAGAGTTGGAGACGGCGCGCGAGCGCAAGGTCTTCCTCGATGCGCAATCGGCCGATCTGAACGACGCGATCGAAACGCTCGAAGGCGCCATCCGCAAGATCGACGAAGAAACGCGCGTACTGCTCCAGGGCACGTTTGACGAAGTGAACAAGCATTTCGGCGAGTTGTTCCCGATGCTGTTCGGCGGCGGGCAGGCGAAGCTCATCATGACCGGCGACGAAATCCTCGATGCCGGTGTGCAAGTCATGGCGCAACCGCCAGGCAAGAAGAACTCCACCATTCATTTGCTGTCTGGTGGAGAGAAGGCGCTCACGGCCATCGCGCTGGTGTTCGGCATGTTCCAGCTCAACCCCGCGCCGTTCTGCTTGCTCGATGAGGTGGACGCGCCGCTCGACGACGCGAACACCGAGCGTTACGCCAAGATGGTGGCGCGCATGTCGGACCGTACCCAATTCGTATTTATTTCGCATAACAAAATCGCGATGGAAATGGCCAATCAACTCATCGGCGTCACCATGCAGGAACAAGGGGTGTCGCGGATCGTGGCGGTGGACATGGAGTCTGCGATCAATCTGGCCGAGATCGCCTGACCCCGCGCCCACGATGGAGAAGAGAGAGGAACGCCGCGCATGAATGAACTGCAGCTGAGCTTGATTGCCGCAGGGGTAGTAGTACTGCTGGGAGTAGTGGCTTATAACGCCTGGCAAGGCAGCAAGGCACGCGCGCGCATACCGCGCCGCATGCCGGTCGATGGTGCCGGTATCGACGCGAGCGCCGGCACGCCCGACGCCGATGACGACCGCCCGTTCATCGAACCCACGCTTTCGCCGCCGCGCGTCCCTGCACAAGCGGGAGAACGCCGTGAGCCGACGCTGGGAGCGGCATCGGCCGGCACGTCGGCAACGTCGGTACAGGACGCCTTTGCGATCAACGAAGATGCGTGGGATGCACCGCCGGCGGCGCGCAAGCGGGCAGCCGAGGAAGCCGCCGCGCGTGCGGCAGCCGAAAGTGCCGATGCCGATGCGGTTGAAGTCGCCACGGTGTCTCGCGAACAAGCGAGCGACAACCAGGTGAGCCACGCACGTGATTTGCAGGACGCCGCAACGGCAAGCGCCGTTGCGCGTGTGGATGCCGAACTGGCCGCCGACGACACGGTGGATGCTGCCACGGCAGGTGCGGCCGCAGCGGCCGCAGGCGCGGCTGATCCGGAAGGTGCCGCGTCGAAGGTCGACGGTACGTCAGCCCCCACGGCGACTTCATCGACGTCGGTCGTTGCGGCCGCACCTGTCGAGTCGGTCGCCGCCACGTCGGCGGCTGCGGCTCGACCCGCGGTGCCCAGCGGTCCCCCGCCGGTTATCGATGAGCGTATCGACTGTATCGTCGAAATGCCGTTGACCAATATGGTGGCAGCGGAGCGGCTGATGCCGCTGACCGTGCGCATGCGGCGCGCGGGCAGCAAGCCCGTGAACGTGGAGGGGCGCCTGGATGAGCACGCGCCCTGGGAGCCGATCCGCACCGGCGGACGCTATCAGCAACTGCGCATGGCCGTGCAGCTGGCCAATCGTGCCGGTGCGCTCAACGAAGTCGAGTTCTCGGAGTTTTCGAATCTCGTGCAAGCGCTGGCGGACGCCGTCGATGCGTTGCCGGAGTTGCCCGACATGATGGAGACGGTTGCCCGGGGTCGCGAGCTCGATGGCTTTGCGGCACAGTGCGATGCCCAGTTGTCGGTCAATGTGCTGTCGGACGGTGCGCCGTGGTCGGCCAACTACGTTCAGGCGGTCGCCACGCAAGACGGTTTGCTGCTCTCGCGCGACGGCATGCGTTTCGTCAAGCTCGACGCGCGTCAGAACCCGGTGTTCATGCTGCAGTTCGGCGACACCAACTTCCTGCGCGACGACCTGACGTACAAGGGCGGCGACCTCATTACCATGCTGCTCGATGTGCCGGTCGCCGACGAAGACCTGTTGCCTTTCCGTCTGATGTGCGACTACGCGCGTTCGATCGGACAGCGAATCGGTGGTCGTGTGGTGGACGATCAACGTCGCCCGCTCTCCGATGCTGCGCTGCAAAACGTCGACAAGCAGTTGCTCAAGCTCTACGAACGCCTTGAGGCACGGGGCCTGCCGGCCGGTTCGCCGGTCACGCGTCGCCTGTTCAGCCAATAATTCAAGGCAGTGCGCGACGCCGGGCCATACCCGGCCGGCTGCGTTCGATGCACGCCGTTCACCGTCGGGTGAGCGGCGTTTTCGTTCCGATTGATTACGCCTATCGGCAGCGCGCAGATGCGCACGTCGAAGGCATAATGTTCTGACTTCTCGTATCCCGAGTCTTGCACGCATGTCCCAAACTTCCGTACCGGGTCAGGGCACGAACGCCCATACGGCTGCCGACGCTACGGCCGCTGCACAACGCGCGGCCGAACTGCGCATCGAGTTGGCGCGTCACAACCGTGCCTATTACGAAGACGACGCGCCGCTGATTCCCGACGCCGAATACGACCGTCTGTTTGGCGAACTCGCCGCGCTGGAAAATGATTTTCCCGAATTGCAGCGTCCCGACTCACCGACGCAGCGCGTGGGCGGCAAACCTGTCGAAGGTTTCGCGCCGGTGGTTCACCGCGTGCCGATGCTCTCGCTCAACAATGGCTTCGAAGACGAGGATGTCGAGGCGTTCGATCGCCGCGTGTCCGACGGGCTGCGCGATGCGACACGCGCCGGCGCACCGTCCGACGATCTGTTCGGCCCGCAGGACGCGCCAGTCGAATACGCCGCCGAGCTGAAGTTCGACGGCCTGGCGATTGCCTTGCGCTACGAGCAGGGGGTGCTGGTGCAGGCCGCGACACGAGGCGACGGTACGACGGGAGAAGATGTCACAGCTAACATTCGGACCATCAAGAAGATTCCCCTGAAGCTGAAGTCGGACAATCCGCCCGACGTACTGGAAGTGCGTGGGGAAGTGTTGATGTTCCGCGCCGACTTCGACAAGCTGAACCAAGCGCAGGAAGCGGCCGGCGAAAAGGTGTTCGTCAATCCGCGCAATGCGGCGGCAGGCAGCTTGCGGCAGCTCGACTCGAAGATCACGGCCAGGCGTCCGCTGTCCTTCTTCGCCTACGGCGTAGGGGAACTCGTTGGCGTGCCGATGCCCGAGACGCACTCGGCGTTGCTCGACTGGTATGTCACGCTCGGCATTCCGGTGAACGACCGACGCGAAGTCGTGAAGGGCGCTGCGGGACTGCTGAAGTTCTATCGCGAAGTCGGCGAGGCACGGGTATCGCTGCCCTATGACATCGACGGTGTGGTCTACAAGGTCAATCGTCGCGACGAGCAGGATCGGCTCGGATTCGTGTCGCGAGCGCCGCGCTTCGCACTGGCGCACAAATTCCCGGCGCAGGAGGCGTTGACCACGCTGCTCGATATCGAGGTGCAGGTCGGACGCACGGGCGCTATTACCCCGGTGGCCCGTCTGGCGCCGGTGTTCGTCGGCGGCGCGACGGTCACGAATGCCACGTTGCATAACGAGGACGAGATTCGTCGCAAGGACGTGATGATCGGCGATACCGTCATCGTGCGTCGTGCGGGTGACGTGATTCCCGAGGTCGTCGGGTCGGTGCCGGATCGTCGTCCGGCCGATGCACGGGCATTCGTCATGCCCACGGCGTGTCCGGTGTGCGGGTCCGCCATTGAAAAATTGCCGGACGAGGCGATCGCCCGTTGCACGGGCGGATTGATTTGCGCTGCGCAGCGCAAGCAGGCGCTACTGCACTTCGCGCAACGTCGTGCGCTCGATATCGAGGGGCTGGGCGACAAATTGGTCGAACAACTCGTCGATCAGCAGATTATTCGAACGCCCGCAGATCTGTTCAAGCTGGGCGTAGCGAAGCTGGCGGCACTCGACCGGATGGCGGACAAGTCGGCGACCAATCTCGTCGCCGCGCTGGACAAGGCGCGTCACACGACGCTCGCACGCTTTATCTTCGCACTGGGCATCCGTCATGTCGGCGAGGCGACGGCGAAGGATCTGGCGCGGCACTTCGGCAAGCTCGACAACCTGATCGGGGTGTGCAAACGCGACTCCGATCTGACGGAACTGCTTGCCGTTCCGGACGTCGGACCCATTGTGGCCGAGTCGATCAACAATTTCTTCTGCGAAGATCATAATGTCGAAGTGATCGAGCAACTGCGTGCCGCTGGTGTGACATGGCCGGAATCCGAACCTGCCGCTGCGGCGCCGCTGCCCCTGGCGGGCAAGACGTTCGTGCTGACCGGCACGTTGCCGACGCTGTCTCGCGACGAGGCGAAGGCCATGCTCGAAGCGCAGGGAGCGAAGGTTGCCGGCTCCGTTTCTGCAAAAACCGACTATGTCGTGGCGGGGGCGGAGGCGGGCAGCAAGTTGGCGAAGGCAGAGGCACTGGGTGTGCCGGTGCTCGACGAGGATGCTATGCGCGCGATGTTGGCCGCGCTTTGATGTGAGGACCCAACCCATGATTCGCGACATTCTGAAGATGGGCGATCCGCGCTTGCTGCGCATCGCCAAACCCGTCGAACAATTCAATACGCCTGAGCTCGACGAGCTTATCGCCGACATGTTCGAGACCATGAAGCACGCCAACGGCGCCGGACTTGCCGCGCCGCAGATCGGTGTCGATCTGCAAGTGGTGATCTTCGGGTTCGAGCACAACGAGCGCTATCCGGACGCGCCGGAAGTGCCTGAGACCGTGCTCATCAATCCAACGATTACGCCGCTGACGCAGGACATGGAGGAGGGCTGGGAGGGATGTCTTTCCGTGCCGGGATTGCGCGGTATGGTCAATCGCTATTCCATGCTGCGTTATGAAGGTTTCGATCAGCACGGGCACGCGATCGATCGCGTGGCGGAGGGGTTCCATGCGCGCGTGGTGCAGCACGAGTGCGACCACCTGATCGGCAAGTTGTATCCGATGCGCATTACCGATTTCAGCAGGTTCGGATTTACCGAGATCCTGTTCCCGGGGCTTGACCCGAACAGTGACGATTGATCGCGCTGAAAGCCGGCTGACCGTGATACGGTGTCTGGTCCCCTGGTGAAAAAAAGCCCGCCTGAATGGCGGGCTTTCTCTTTGCATCGTCGAAGTTCGACTGTACTGTGCATGCCGATGCCGGGCCCCGTCAGAAGCCTTCACCTGCGCGCAGATAGCGCCATTCGCCCACGGGAAGATTGCCAAGCGTAATGCGGCCCATGCGCACGCGCTTGAGGCCGGTCACATGCAGACCGACGAGTTCGCACATGCGGCGAATCTGGCGTTTCTTGCCTTCCTTGAGTACAAAGCGCAGTTGTTCCGGGTTCTGCCACTCGACCTGGGCGGGCTTGAGCGGTTGATCGTCAAGTTCGAGACCGTGGCGAAGCAATGCCAGACGGTCCTCCGGGAAGTGGGCTTGTACGTTCTGCGTGTGCTCGTTGTACGAGACACGTACGAGGTACTCCTTCTCGATATCCGAGTCTTCACCAATCAGCTGTTTGGCAATGCGACCGTCCTGTGTCAGCACGAGCAGGCCGGTCGAATCGATATCAAGGCGTCCCGCGGGGGCGAGGCTGCGCAGATGCGACGGGGAAAAACGCACGCCCGCATCGTCTTCTGCCCAATGATGCTCGCTGGTAACGAGCACGACGGCGGGGTCGTAACCGTCTTCCGCTTGCCCGGAGACATAGCCGACGGGCTTGTGCAGCAAAATGGTGACCCGATTGGCCTGTTCCTTTTGCGCGGCCTGCACGACGGTGATTTCCTGCGTCGGCAGAATCTTTGTGCCGAGTTCCTTCACGACCTTGCCGTCAACGCGGACCCACCCCTTGGCGATCCATTCGTCCGCCTCGCGACGCGAGCAGAGGCCAAGTTCCGACATGCGCTTGGACAGGCGCAGCGAGCCGGCGGCGTCGTGATGAATCTTGATGTCGTCATCATCGTCGCGCGCCACACGCGGTGCGCGAACCGCGCGCGTGGCGTGTTTTGCCTGATTGTCACGGTCATTGCGATCAAATCGGCCGCCTGACGGGTTCTGCGTGTTACGACGCGGGCGATCTTCCTCGAAACGGCGCGGTGCACGCGCATCGAAATCACGCTTTTCCGGACGTGCGAAGTCGCCGCGCGCACCGCCCTCGGTATTGCGACGGGGACGATCTTCGTCAAAGCGACGCGGTGCGCGGTTATCGAAGTCACGCTTGACCGGACGCGCGAAATCGCCACGTGCACCGCCCTCGGTATTGCGACGGGGACGAACTTCGTCAAAGCGACGCGGTGCGCGGTTATCGAAGTCACGCTTGACCGGACGTGCGAAATCGCCACGCGCACCGCCCTCGGTATTGCGACGGGGACGATCTTCGTCAAAGCGGCGCGGTGCGCGGTTATCGAAGTCACGCTTGACCGGACGTGCGAAATCGCCACGCGCACCGCCCTCGGTATTGCGACGGGGACGGTCTTCGTCAAAGCGACGCGGTGCGCGGTTATCGAAGTCACGCTTGACCGGACGCGCGAAATCGCCACGCGCACCGCCCTCGGTATTGCGACGGGGACGGTCTTCGTCAAAGCGGCGCGGTGCGCGGTCATCGAAGTCACGCTTTGCCGGACGTGCGAAATCGCCACGCGCACCGCCCTCGGTATTGCGACGCGGACGGTCCTCATCGAAGCGGGCAGGGCGAGCACCGGCAACACGTTCGCGCTGACCGCGCGCGGGCGGGCGCTCTCCCACCGACCGCTTCTCGTAAGGGGCGCCGCCGCCCACCGGCTTGCGCGGCGCGGCACCGCTGCCGGAAGGGCGCCGGGGACCGCCCGGCGTCGCGGCATCATCTGCCGGACGTGGACGCGCCGGCTTGCCTGAGGGCTTCTTCTTCGCGCCGCTGGCGTCGAGCATCGACGCGGGCACCGCCTTGGTCGGCCGACGCAACGCGCCAGCCGAGCGCACGGGCGCGCGAGTCTTGTCGAGGGTGCGGGGGTGTTTGGCGCTCAGTTTGGCGCGGGGGGTATCGCTCATGGTTCCAATGCTTCGAGTAATTCGGTCTCGACGGCAATTTGCAGGCGGTTGTCCTGCAAGCGGCTGCCGTCAAGCAGGAACGTATCTTCGACACGTTCGCCGAGGGTATTGATGCGGGCGGTTCGCACGCTAACGCCGTGACGCGCAAGCACGCGTGCGACCGCGTAAAGCAAACCGGTGCGGTCGTTAGCCGACACCGATAGCAGGTAGTACTGGCCGCGCTCGTCCGGGCGCAGATCGACGCGAGGCGTCACGGGGAAGCTGCGCGAGCGCCGTGGCAGGCGGCCTTTGCTCGGCTCCGCCAAGGGTTCCGCACGTGTGAGCAGCGACACCAGTTCGCTTTCGACCAGATTGATGATGTCGCGATAACTCGTGTCCAGTCCGGGGTCGGTCAACAAAAAGCTGTCGAGCGCGAAGCCCTGGCTGGTGGTATGCACCTTGGCGTCGAGAATCGACAGTCCCTTGCGCTCGAAGTACCCGCAAATGCGCGCGAACAAATCGACCTGATCGCGGACATAGACGAGAACTTGCAGACCTTCACCGATCGGCGACGGACGCGCCTTGACGATCGGTGACGCGCTATCGACATGGCGCCATAGATGACGCGTCTGCCAGGCAACGTCCGCCGGGTCGTTGCGCAGGAAATACGCCACGTCCAGCGTGTTCCAGAGTGCCTCCTGAGCGCGCTCGGGGACGGTGTACAGCCGCAATAGTCCGAGCGCTTCCTCTTTGCGGGTTTTCAGTTGCGAATGGGGATCCGGGCTGGCGCCGCCGAGCACTTGCAGCGTGACGCGGTAAAGATCCTCCAGCAACTTGCCTTTCCATGCGTTCCACACTTTGGGGCTGGTGCCGCGGATGTCCGCCACGGTCAGGAGATACAGTGCCGTCAGACGTCGCTCGGTCTCCACCTTGTCCGCAAAGCGGCGGATGACCTCCGGGTCCGTGGTGTCCTGCTTCTGGGCGACAGTACTCATCGTCAGATGCTCGCCCACCAGCCAGACGATCAGTTCCGTATCTTCCCTGGCGATGCCGTGACGCACGCAGAACGTGCGCGCGTCCACCATGCCGAGCGTCGAGTGATCGCCGCCACGTCCTTTCGCAATGTCATGGAAAAGGGCGGCGATCGTCAGGACCCATGGCCGGTCGAAGTTGGCGATCAACTGACTGCAAAACGGGTATTCGTGCGTATGTTCCGCCACGGCAAAGCGACGGATGTTGCGCACGACCATCAGGATGTGCTGGTCGACGGTGTAGACGTGGTAGAGATCGTGCTGCATCTGGCCAACCACGCGTCGGAAGTTGATCAGATATCGCCCCAGTACGCTCGTCTGATTCATCAGCCGCAGCGCATGGGTAATGCCCTGGGGTTGCTGAAGAATGTCGAGGAATGTGCGACGGTTCTGAGGGTCCGAACGCCACTGCGCATTCATCAACTCCCGGGCGTTATACAGCGCCCGAAGTGTACGCGCAGACAGGCCTTTCACGCCGACGACCTGCTCGTAAAGCAGAAACGTTTCGAGGATCGCATTCGGGTGACGCTCGTAAAGCTCGTCGTCCACGATCTCGATCATTCCCTGCTTTTCGACAAATCGCTCGTTGATGACGCGCGTCACGCCACTGGTCTGTGGGAACAATCGCGCTTCGACGTTCAGCAACAACACCGTGTTCAACTGCGAGACCGCTTTCGCTGCCCAGTAGTAACGTCGCATGAGCTGTTCGCTCGCGCGCTTGGTCGTCGTGGCGTTGAATCCGAGGCTTTGCGCAAGTGCCGTCTGAAGGTCGAAAACGAGCACATCCTGACGACGTCGCGCCAGCAAATGCAGTCGCGCGCGCAAGCCCTTCAGGAATTGCTCGTTGCGGCGCAACTCCTTGAGTTCCCGGTCGGTCAGCAAATCACGTGCGGACAATTCGGCCCAACTGTTGCCAAGGCCCGCGGCTTTCGTCATCCACAGAATGACCTGCAAATCGCGCAATCCGCCCGGACTTTCCTTGCAATTCGGCTCGAGACTGTATGGGGTGTCCTGGTACTTCGCGTGGCGCTGGCGAATCTCAAGCTGCTTGCTGCGGAAAAAGGCGAGCGGGTCCAGATCCGCGGAAAAGCGTTGCTGGAACGCTTGGAATAGCGCCTCGTTACCCGTGAGCAGGCGCGCTTCGAGCAGACTGGTTTGCACCGTGATGTCCGCGTGCGCTTCCGAAATGCACTCGTCGACGGTTCGCACCGACGAACCGATTTCAAGGCCGATATCCCACAGGAATCCGATGAACGGCTCGACGTGCGACGTCAGCGCGTCGCCGTCGGCGTTTTGATGCAACAGCAGGATGTCGACGTCCGAATAGGGATACAACTCGCCGCGACCGTATCCGCCCACTGCCACCAACGCAAAGTCGTCCGGCATCCGGCACTCGGCCCACGCGTCTTTCATGGACTGGTCGACGGCGTGACACAGGCCATGCAGAAGAGCGTCGATCTTGCCATGCGCGGTAAAGCGCTCGACGAGTTCGGCTTTGCGGTCCTTGAGGACCTGACGAAGCGGAGACGGGGCGTGTGCACGTGCGTGCATGGCGGTTTCCAGGATAGGGTTGGACGAGTCAGGCCGGTACGGCCGGGCGCCTGCAGGTAAAGTGCCGAACTCTGTGAGCTCGGCGGGTAATCGGATGACGTAAAGCTGGAAAAAGCTGGCTGAACTTGCCTAAGCTACCTAAAGCCCCTAAGAATCTCTAACAAAATGAGTTTACGGGGGCTGTTAACTCAAAGTGATTTTTGTTAACCTTTGCGCAGTCATCGCTGCGCAAAGGACATGGCCAAACCAATACTCGACGACGAACTGTGGGCAATCATCCAGCCACTGCTGCCGCCACCGAAGCCTCGGCGCGCCCGCTATCCCGGGCGCAAGCCGCTGGACGATCGTGCCGTGCTCACGGGCATCCTGTTCGTTCTGCAATCCGGCATCCCTTGGGAAATGCTGCCGCAGGAAATGGGCTGCGGCTCAGGCATGAGTTGCTGGCGACGGCTACATGCCTGGCAGAAGGCTGGCGTCTGGGATCGTCTGCACGAGGTACTTCTGGCCAAGCTCCGTGCGGCCGATCGCATCGACTGGTCTCGTGTAGTCGTCGATTCCTCTTCTATCCGGGCAGTGGGGTCGGGTCAAAAACAGGACCTAACCCCACAGATCGCGCGCGACCAGGTTCAAAGCACCACGTCCTGACCGACGCCCAAGGCATTCCACTGTCGCTGATACTCACGGGCGCCAACCGCAACGACATTACCCAACTGCTGCCACTGATCGAGGCGATTCCTCCGATTCGAGGCAAGCGCGGTCGCCCCTTGTCTAAACCGCACATCGTTCAGGGTGATCGCGGCTACGACCACGACAAGTACCGCAAGCCCCTGCACGCCGTCGGCATCGCCACCGAGATTGCTCGCCGCGGCGAGCCTCACGGCAGCGGTCTTGGCAAGACGCGTTGGGTTGTCGAGCGAACCATCGCGTGGCTGCACAACTTCAAGCGATTGCGAGTCCGCTTCGAGCGCCTCGCAATCATTCACGAAGCCTTCCTGAAAATGGCTGGTTGCATCATCTGCTGGCGCCATCTCAGGAAATCATTTTGTTAGAGCTTCTAAGGCGCCGTCGGGGCCGGTGGGGACTGATCGTGAAGAAGTCCGGCTACGAAAAAAATGCGTTAGAAAAACGTTAGAAACGGCAGAAACGTTGGAAAAGCGCTCTGAAAACGACGACAAGAACCTGACAGGCTCACGTGGCCGCCCGTATCGTCGACGGACCGCCAGAGAACATCGTCAGGCGGCCGCGGCGAACGACGTGACATAGGACGAACCGGGCGGCGGCGGTGGCGTCAGCGCGGAATGCGTGAGCACCTCATGGCCGGTTTCCGTCACCAGCACCGTGTGCTCCCATTGGGCCGAGAGGCTGCGATCACGCGTTTTGACGGTCCATTGGTCCGGCATCGTGCGAATTTCTCGCTTGCCGGCGTTGATCATCGGCTCGATGGTGAAGATCATGCCGGCCTGTAACTCAATGCCCGTTCCCTGACGCCCGTAATGCAGGATCTGGGGGTCTTCGTGGAATACCTGGCCGATACCATGGCCGCAATATTCTCGTACCACGCTATATCCCTGGGCTTCGGCGTGCGTCTGGATCGCGTGACCGATGTCGCCCAGGTGCGCGCCCGGGCGAACCTGATTGATCCCGAGCCACATGCATTCGTACGTGACCTGTGCCAGGCGCTTCGCGAGAATCGTACCGTCACCCACGATGAACATGCGGCTCGTGTCACCGAAATAGCCGTCCTTGATCACCGTGATATCGATGTTGAGCGCGTCGCCGTTCTTGAGCGTTTTGTCGCCGGGAATGCCGTGGCAAATCACGTCGTTCACGGAGATGCACGTCGCCTTGGGGTAGGGGGGGTAACCGGGGGGCTGGTAATTCAGCGGCGCGGGCACCGTGCCTTGCTCTTTGACCATGAACTCGTGGCAAAGACGGTCGAGTTCCCCGGTGGTCACGCCTGCACGCACGTGCGGCGTAATGAAATCAAGCACTTCACTCGCCAGGCGGCAAGCGACGCGCATCATTTCGATGTCGTGGGCATTCTTGAGGGTAATGGCCATTGCGGAGTCGGGCAAATTACGTAAATAGTGACGCATTATCGCATCAATGAACCGTTTTGGCCTTGTCCGACGAGGATTTCGGAGATACCGTCTTGCCCGTCAAGCGATTGCGACGTAGTTCGCCCGATAAGGCTGTCGTGTCTTCAGAACGCCGAAACACAGATGCACAAGCTTACGCATTGCAGCGCCGAGTATAGACATGGTGGATTTGCCACGCGCTGCCAAGCGTTCACACAATGCCTTGATGTGGGGGTTATAGCGTTTAGCGACGACGGCCGCCATGTAGAGAGTTGCCCGTACCTTGGGCGGCCCGGCCTTCGATAAACGTGAAGGGCCCTGGATCGACGATCCCGACTGCCTCTGCACCGGCACCAGGCCGAGATACGCCGCAAGTTGTTCTGCAGAATCGAAGTGGCGCGCGTGCATGATGGCAAGCAGCGTGCGGCCTACCTGAGGGCCAACTGCCGGGATACTTTGCAGCAACATCAAGTTTGCTTTAAGGCCCGGATGGGCAGCAATGTGATCATCGATCTCGCGTTGCAGGCTGGCTAAATGGCGCTCCAAAAACTCGATCGTCTCGAGAATCGAATGCAGGACTAGCGCCGTTGGAGCCGTGATTTCCGCTTTCTCATGCCGGTTGCGCTCACGCTGAAGATCTTGTGCAAGCGCTTCACGGCGCGCCATCAGTGCTTGAAGTATGCGAGCCTCGGGCGCTGGAGGACTCCAGCGCATTGGCCGTGCGTGCATCGCAAAGCGCGCTAACACGTGGCTGTCTACAATGTCGTTCTTCGTGCGCACGCCCATTCCGGTCGCAAAAGCACGCACCTGCGCAGGATTAACGACAGACACGGAGAGCCCGGCATCGTGCAGGCCACACGCGGCCATCTCGTGATAGACGCCGGTACCTTCGAGCGCGACATGTACGTGGCTCGGCTCGGTGTGTCTCTTGCCCAACCAGCCCAACAGATCGGTTAGGCCGGCGCGGCTATTGGCAACAACCTTCGTACTACGCTTGCCGTTTGTCATGTCCAGCAGGCAGCAATCCAGCTTGGCTTTGGCAACATCAATACCGAGGTAGAACATCAATTTGATCCTTAATCGAGGAATCAATACCAACTCACCCACTTGCCTTGTACATACAGGGTCCACGCCCTTGGCTACCGTTCAGTGTCTGTGCTGGTGAGGGCGAGGCGAAGGGCATTATCTCCACAGCAAGGTCCAAGCCTTCAGGCTCCAAACATGCTCACTTCACCTCATGTGACGGTAGCTAACCATCACGAAGACGAAGATACAAGGGCTCCGACGGTGAATTGCCGTGAATCCGACGACGTGCGTGAAGCGGGTGCTGCACTCGCCCGCAAGCCGCGCGAATCGGGCATTCACGGCCTGTCATCACAAGTTCACGTGCCGCTTGAGTGCCAGCACGGCCCGATGCTATAATCTCGGGCTAAGTCGAGGACGAGTTGTCAATAAGGTCGAGGGTTTCCCCTTGGTTTTTTGCGAGATTCGCCGAAGTTTTGGGGTGTTTAGCCCCAAAATGGTGCCAACAGGCGCAATTTTCGGTGGTCTCGAGTGGCATGTCCGTCGTCGGCTTGGAAATTTTGAAATCGCGGGCCGGCGCACCCAGGGTGCCCGATCTTCGCAGGCGGGTCATGCAAAGCTGTATGGCAGTCTGGCGAAACGGGTACGGCAGCCGGTCTAAGACCTAACCCTCACGGAGAATCACATGTCTGTCACGATGCGTCAGATGCTGGAAGCGGGCGTCCACTTTGGTCACCAAACCCGTTTCTGGAACCCCAAGATGGCCCCCTATATCTTCGGCCATCGCAACAAGATTCACATCATCAACCTCGAAAAGACGTTGCCGATGTACCAGGACGCACTGAAGTACGTGCGTCAGCTGGCAGCAAACCGCGGCACGATCCTGTTCGTGGGCACGAAGCGTCAAGCGCGTGACATCGTGGCGGAAGCCGCAGCACGTGCCGGTATGCCTTACGTCAACAACCGTTGGCTGGGCGGCATGCTGACGAACTTCAAGACCCTGAAGTCGTCGATCAAGAAGCTCAAGGACATGGAGCAGGCTCTGGAAGCCGGCGAGCAAGAGCGCATGAGCAAGAAGGAAGCGCTGCTGTTCGATCGCGAAATGGCCAAGCTGCAAAAGTCGATCGGTGGCGTGAAGGAAATGGGTGGCATGCCCGACGCCATTTTCGTCGTCGACGTCGGCTATCACAAGATCGCCATCACGGAAGCCAACAAGCTGGGTATTCCCGTGATCGCAGTGGTCGATACGAACCACTCGCCGGAAGGTGTGGATTACGTGATCCCGGGTAACGACGACTCGAGCAAGGCTGTCGAGCTGTACGTGCAAGGCGTTGCCGACGCGATCCTCGAAGGCCGTGCAAACGCCGTCAAGGAAGTCGTTGAAGCCGTTCGCGGCGAAGGCGACGAGTTCGTCGAAGTGAACGAAGAGGCGTAAGCGGCCACCGCTGCGTAACAAAAGGGGCTGCTTGTGGCGCCCCTTTTTTTTAGTCCGATTTCCCCGTGTGGGGTGTGCGGGCGCCAGGGGCGGGCAATGAGGCCGTCCTAGTGAAGCCCCCTCCCGACTGATTCGATATACAGGAGTAATGATATGCCGGCAATTACTGCAGCAATGGTGGGCGAACTGCGCGCCAAGACCGATGCGCCGATGATGGAATGCAAGAAGGCGCTGACCGAAGCCGACGGCGACATGGTCCGTGCTGAAGAAATCCTGCGTGTCAAGCTGGGTAGCAAGGCCAGCAAGGCCGCTAGCCGCATCACGGCTGAAGGCGTGATCTCGGCTTACATCGACGGCGGCAAGGGTGCCGTGGTCGAAATCAACTGCGAAACCGATTTCGTCTCGAAGAACGACGACTTCCTGAAGTTCGCCAACGATCTGGCCAAGCTGGTCGCCGAGAACAACCCGGCTGACGTTGCAGCCCTGTCGGCACTGCCGCTCGACGGCAAGACCGTTGATCAAGTGCGTGCCGACCTGATCGGCAAGATCGGCGAAAACATGACGATCCGTCGCTTCCAGCGCTACGAAACGTCGGGCAAGCTCGCTGCTTACCTGCACGGCACGCGCATCGGCGTGGTCGTCGAGTACGAAGGCGCGGACGCCGAAGTTGGCAAGAACGTCGCCATGCACATCGCCGCCATGAAGCCGGTGGCCGTGTCGGGTGACCAGGTGTCGCCGGAACTGATCGAGAAGGAACGCAAGGTTGCCGCAGAAAAGGCCGCGGAATCGGGCAAGCCGGCCGAGATCGTCGCCAAGATGGTGGAAGGCAGCGTGCAGAAGTTCCTGAAGGAAGTCTCGCTGTTCAACCAGACGTACGTGAAGGACGACAAGGCAACCGTCGAACAGATGCTCAAGGCCAACAACACGACGGTCAAGGGCTTCACGATGTACATCGTCGGCGAAGGCATCGAGAAGAAGCAAGACGACTTCGCTGCCGAAGTGGCAGCTCAGGTGGCCGCTGCAAAGCAGTCGTAATTCGCGCAGTACCGTAGTATTCGGGGGCGGCGGTGCCGTCCCCGTTGTTTCATCCAGAATACCCCCACAGTGCCCGACCAGACTCCTTAAGGACCGCCATGTCTACTCCTTACAAACGCGTACTTCTCAAGCTTTCTGGTGAAGCCCTCATGGGTGACGATTCGTTCGGCATCAATCGCGCAACCATCGAGCGGATGGTTGGCGACATCGCCGAAGTCGTTCGCCTGGGCACGCAACTGGCCGTCGTGATCGGCGGTGGCAATATCTTCCGGGGTGTGGCAGGCGGTGCCGCCGGCATGGACCGGGCGACGGCCGACTACATGGGGATGCTTGCCACCATGATGAACGCGCTGGCGCTGCAGGACGCCATGCGTCACGCTGGCATCGAAGCGCGTGTGCAATCCGCGCTGCGTATGGACCAGGTCGTCGAGCCTTACATTCGTCCGCGCGCGATCCGTCAACTCGAAGAGGGCAAAGTCGTGATCTTCGCCGCCGGTACGGGCAACCCGTTCTTCACGACCGACACGGCTGCGGCGTTGCGCGGCTCGGAGGTCGGCGCGGAAGTGGTGCTCAAGGCGACCAAGGTCGACGGCGTGTACTCGGCTGACCCCAAGAAGGATCCGAACGCTGTAAAGTACTCGACCATCAGCTTCGACGAGGCGATCTCGAAGAATCTGCAGGTCATGGACGCGACGGCTTTTGCTCTGTGCCGCGATCAGAAGATGCCGGTGCGCGTTTTCTCGATCGTGAAGCCGGGGGCGCTCAAGCACGTCATCCTCGGCGAAGACGAGGGAACGCTCGTCCACGTTTGAGTTCAAATTGCGGCGTCGGCGTGCATTGGCGCGCCGACGCCGTATCATTTATGTTTGCGTAACAAATTTCAAGGTTTGGAGGTTGCCATGAGCGTTGCTGACGTCAAAAAGAATGTCGAGCAGAAGATGACCAACTCGATCGAGTCGTTCAAGGGCCAACTGGCTAAAATCCGTACCGGTCGCGCGCACACCGGTCTGCTGGACCACGTGCAGGTCGATTATTACGGTTCGATGGTGCCGATCAGCCAGGTTGCGAACGTGACGCTCGTCGACGCCCGTACCATCGGCGTTCAACCGTGGGAAAAGAACATGGTGGCCAAGGTCGAAAAGGCGATTCGCGAATCGGACCTCGGACTGAATCCTGCGACGCAAGGCGACTTGATTCGTGTGCCGATGCCCATGCTGACCGAAGAGCGTCGCCGTGAAATGACCAAGCTGGTCAAGAGCGAAGGCGAAGCCGCCAAGGTCGCCGTGCGCAATCTGCGCCGCGACGCGAACGATCAGGTCAAGAAGCTGGTGAAGGACAAGGAAGCTTCGGAAGACGATCAGCGCCGTTCGGATGACGACGTGCAGAAGCTGACCGACAAGTTCGTCGCTGAGATCGACAAACTTGTTGCGCAGAAGGAAGCCGAGATCATGACGGTGTGAGTGCCTCGGCACTTACCGCAAGATCTCCGCAGACTTTCGCGCTCGACTCCCGCGCCGTATCTCAATGGGTTTTCTAAGCTCTACGCTTTCTGCTCCCCACACAGCGAGCATCCCGCGTCACGTCGCCATCGTCATGGATGGCAACGGGCGTTGGGCTACCAGTCGTAAATTGCCTCGCGTCGCAGGGCACAAGCGTGGCGTCGATGCCGTGCGTGAAGCGGTGACGGCGTGTGCCGAGCTCGGCGTCGAGTACTTGACCCTGTTCGCGTTCAGTTCCGAGAACTGGCGTCGTCCGCAGGATGAAGTCTCGACGCTGATGCAGTTGTTCATCCTGGCGCTCGAGCGCGAAGTGGGCAAGCTGCACAGCAACGGCATTCGACTGCGCGTGATTGGCGCGCTCGAAGCGTTCGAGCCGCGCATTCAGGAGCTTGTCCGGCGCGCGGAAGAGCGCACTAAGGACAATAAAGGGCTCACCTTGACCATCGCTGCCAATTACGGCGGGCGATGGGATATTCTCCAGGCAGCGCGAAAGCTCGCCGCCGCGCGTGTTGCGCAGGGCGGTGCAGCGGCGCTCGAGACATCGTTTTCGGAAGACGACCTCGCGCCTTATCTGAGCATGGCCTACGCACCGGAACCGGATCTCTTCATCCGCACCGGCGGCGATCAGCGCGTCAGTAATTTTCTGCTTTGGCAACTGGCGTACACTGAACTGTATTTCACCGAAGAATTCTGGCCGGACTTCAACGCCAATACGCTTAAACGGGCCGTTGCCGAGTTTCAGCAACGCGAGCGCCGTTTCGGTCGTACCAGCGCACAAGTCCAGAACCCCTCGGGACAATCCGCCTGATGCTCAAGACACGCGTCATTACCGCTGTCGTACTTCTCGCCATTCTGTTGCCTGTGATCTTCGTCGGTACGCCGGCGCAGTTCGCTTTGCTCGCGGCCATCATTGTGGCGGCCGCCGGGTGGGAATGGGGCCGCCTGGTCGGATTGAACGGCGCTGGCGCTATTTTCTATGGCGCACTCGCATTATTGGGCGTCGGCCTGACATGGGCGGGCGGATGGACGCTGTCCTTGATCTGGCTCAAGCCCGCTGCCGTTTTCTGGATTTTGGCCGGTCCCTATACGCTTGCTCGCAAGCCGGCGACTCGGGGCGCCTGGCGTGGCCTGTTGCTGGTCGCCGGTCCCGTACTATTGATCGCCGCCTGGCAGGCCCTTTGTCTGGCGCGTGAGCGCGGCGTGGCGTTCTTGCTGTCCGTACTCGTGATCGTCTGGCTGGCGGACACCGGCGCCTATTTTGCAGGCCGTGCGTTCGGCAAGCGCAAACTCGCACCATCCATCAGTCCGGGAAAGTCGTGGGAAGGGGCGATCGGTGGATGGCTTTTGGTGCTTGTCGTTGCTGCTGTAGTGTTCGTCAGCGGTCTGCAGGCACCCACGATCGTGTCTCATCTCGCCAGTGCGCAGGGCTTGTTTGTCGGCGCGGTGACGCTGACCGTGCTGGTGGCCTTCTCGGTCGTGGGCGATTTGTTCGAATCTCAACTCAAGCGGCAAGCCGGCGTGAAGGATTCCAGCGCGCTGCTGCCCGGCCATGGCGGCGTGCTCGACAGAATTGACGCACTGCTCCCTGTGCTCCCGCTGGCTCTGCTCTTCGTCTGATCATGTCGCAACGTCTCTCCATTCTCGGCTCCACTGGCTCCATCGGCGTTAGCACGCTCGACGTCGTGGGGCGTCATCCCGACCGTTTTTCGGTCTATGCGTTGTCGGCGCACCGTAATCTGGATCGCCTTTTCGAGCAGTGTGTCGCCCATCGTCCGCAAGTGGCGGTCGTGGCCGATGCTGAAGGCGCGGCCGTCTTGTCGGCGCGCCTGGTCCAGGCCGGTTTGAAGATCGACGTTGCGTACGGTCCGCAGGCACTCATCGACATCGCCGAGGCGGCGGAACCGACGACGGTCGTTGCCGCCATTGTGGGGGCGGCCGGACTTCAGTCGACGTTGGCGGCCGCGCGCGCAGGCAAGCGCATTTTGCTGGCGAACAAAGAGTCGCTGGTGCTCTCCGGCGCGCTGTTCATGGCGAGCGCCGAGCGTGCCGGGGCAACGCTGCTGCCGCTCGACAGCGAGCACAATGCCATTTTTCAATGCCTGCCTCAGGTGGCGTCCGAGAACCGTGCGACCACGCGCGGCGTGGAAAAGCTGGTGCTGACGGCGTCGGGCGGTCCGTTCCGCGAGCGCGAACTGGCATCGCTTGACGACGTGACGCCGGACGAGGCGTGCGCCCATCCGAACTGGGTCATGGGGCGCAAGATTTCCGTGGACTCCGCCAGCATGATGAACAAGGGCCTGGAGGTGATCGAAGCCCACTGGCTGTTCAACATGCCGCCGCAGAAGATCGAGGTGCTGATCCATCCGCAAAGCGTCATTCACTCGATGGTCACTTACACGGATGGCTCCACGCTGGCGCAACTCGGCAACCCCGATATGCGTACGCCGATTGCGCATGCGCTCGCCTTCCCTGACCGTGTGACGTCGGGCGTGGCTTCGCTCAATCTCGCGGATATCGGCAAGCTCACATTCGAAGCCCCGGACCTGCGTCGCTTTCCGTGCCTGCGTCTGGCATTCGATACGCTGCATCGCGGCGGCACCGCCGGTGCGCTGCTCAATGCATCCAATGAAATTGCCGTGGCGGCGTTCCTCGAGGGACGTATCCGGTTCACGGCCATCGCTCAGGTGGTCGAGCAGGTGCTCGATGCCTTGCCGGTGGGTGAGGCCACATCGCTCGATGTCGTGCTCGACGCTGACCGTCGGGCGCGTGAATTGGCGGCGTCGATCGTCGCCAGGTTGCCCGCTCCGGCGCGTTCCTGACGCCGCTGACCATGTCGTAACGTCCCCGGGGCCTGTCTGCTCATGAATCTGCTGACCACGTTGCTTGCGTTCGCCATCGCCATTGGCGTGCTGGTGGTGTTCCATGAGTTGGGCCACTACACCGTCGCGCGGTTGTGTGGCGTGAAGGTGCTCCGGTTTTCCGTCGGGTTCGGTGCGCCGTTGTTCAAATGGACGATGGGCCGGGACCGCACGGAATGGACGGTTTGTGCGTTGCCGCTCGGCGGTTATGTCCGCATGCTGGACGAGCGCGACGAGACGCAGATCGTGGCGCCCGAGGATCGCGCCCGGGCGTTTAACCGAAAGTCCGTCTACCAACGTTTCGCCATCGTCGCGGCCGGTCCGGTCGCCAATTTCCTCCTGGCTATTGCGCTGTACGCCGGTCTCAATCTGGCGGGCGTGACCGAACCGGTCGCGCGCATTGCGCCGCCTGCGGCGGGAACACTGGCCGCGCGTGCGGGCATGTCTGGCGGAGAGTTGATCACGGCGGTCCGGGAGAGCGGGAGGCAGCCTGACGAGGCGATTGGCGACGAGGCTCCGGTCCGCTCCTGGGAGGACCTTCGCTGGCGCCTGGTCGATCCGATGATCGAAGGGCAGCGCGTGACATTGGTGGCCCGCACGCGCGACGGGCGAGCTGAATTCACGCTGGACGCAGCCGGGCAGCATTTCGATGCGGACGGCGAGCAGGATTTCATGCAGCGCCTGGGGCTTGTCCCATCGGCGCGGGTCAAGGTTGGGCAGATCATGGCGGGCGGTGCGGCGGGCGCTGTCGGACTGCGCGTCGGCGACGAGATCACGACTGTCGATGGCAGCCCCGTGACGTCGGCCAAGGGATTCGTGGATGCGGTGCGCGCCCATCCGGGCAAGCCGATGACGCTGACCGTGCGGCGGGACGGCAGCTCGCGCAGCGTCACGCTCACGCCGTCGGTGGACGCCGATCCGGCTGCAGGCGGCGCCCGCGTTGGCAAGATCGGGGCGGCACTGGCGAGCCAGGTCGATTCGGTGACGGTTCGGTATGGATTGTTCGAGGCGATCGGTCGAGGGGCGCAGCGTACGTGGGATGTGACGGCGTTCAGCGTTCGGATGTTTGGGAAGATGATCACGGGGCAGGCATCGCTCCGGAATTTGAGCGGTCCGGTCACGATTGCGGACTATGCAGGGCGTTCAGCGCGTCTGGGACTGGATTATTTCGTCGCCTTTCTGGCGCTTGTCAGCATTAGTCTGGGCGTATTGAATCTGTTGCCGATTCCGGTTTTGGACGGTGGCTATCTGTTATATTATGCGGTCGAAGCGATTACCGGTCGGGCAGTTTCCGAGCGGTGGCAGGGCGCGCTGCAACGAGTGGGCATCGTTTGCATCCTTGCGCTCTCTGCCGTAGCACTTTTCAATGACCTGTCGAAGTTGCTGCACTAGGACAGCGTCACGTGCCTGCCGGTCGCAGGCAAATCCGAGTTTTTACGATTCAATTGTTTCTTGGGGAAGCAAGTTGTCGAATAAATACCACCTTGTTCCGAAGACCCTGGTGATTGCGGTTCTGGCGGCACACAGTTTCCTGGCACGCGCCGTCGAGCCGTTCGTGGTCAAGGATATCCGAGTGGAGGGCTTGCAGCGCATTGAACCCGGTACCGTGTTCTCGTACCTGCCGGTCAAACCGGGTGACAAGTTCAACGACGATAAGGGTACCGAAGCAATTCGTGCCCTTTATGCCACGGGTCTGTTCTCGGACGTGAGCGTTGAAGCGCAGGGCAGCGTGCTGGTGGTTCACGTCAACGAGCGTCCCGCAATTGCTTCCATCGACTTCCTCGGCATCAAGGAATTCGACAAAGACGGTCTCAAGAAGGCGCTGCGCTCGGTCGGCCTGACCGAAGGCCGCACGTTCGACCGCAACCTGCTCGACAAATCGGAGCAGGAACTCAAGCGTCAATATCTCACGCGCGGTTACTACGCTGCCGAGGTGAAGACGACGGTCACGCCGCTCGAACGCAACCGTGTGGGCATCCAGTTTGCGGTGACGGAAGGCCCGAAGGCCACCATCCAGCAGATCAATTTCGTTGGCAACAAGGCGTTCTCCTCGTCGGACCTGATGTCCGAGATGGAACTGGGTACGCCGAACTGGCTGTCCTGGTATTCGAAGAACGATCTGTATTCCAAGGACAAGCTCACGGGCGACCTGGAAAAGCTTCGCTCGTTCTACTTGAATCGCGGTTATCTGGAATTCAACATCGACTCCACCGACGTTTCGATCACGCCGGACAAGGACGAGATGTTCCTCACCATCAATCTGCACGAAGGCGAGCCCTACAAAGTGTCGGATGTGAAGCTTTCGGGCGAAATGCTCGGCAAGCAGGATGACATCCAGAAACTTGTGCAACTGAAGGCGGGCGATACGTTCTCGGCAGCCAAGCTGCAAGCGAGTACCAAAGCCATTTCGGATTTGCTCGGCAACTACGGTTTTGCGTTCGCGAACGTGAATGCGCAACCGACGATCGACCGCAACAACCACACCGTCGCGCTGACGATGACGATCGATCCGGGTCGTCGCGTGTATGTCCGCAAGATCAATATCGTGGGCAACTCGCGTACGCGTGACGAAGTGATTCGTCGTGAATTGCGTCAGCTCGAAAGCTCGTGGTACGACGCGGACCGTCTCAAGCTCTCGCAGGACCGTATCAACCGACTGGGCTACTTCACCGACGTCAACGTGACCACCGAGCCGGTCGCCGGATCGAACGACCAGGTCGATCTTCAGGTGAAGGTCGAAGAAAAGCCGACGGGTACCATCAACGTGGGTGCCGGCTTCTCGTCGACCGACAAGGTGGTGCTGCAGGCCGGTATCAGCCAGGACAACGTTTTCGGTTCGGGAACGTCGCTGTCGGTGAACGTGAACACCGGTAAGACGTACCGCACTCTGGCGGTCACGCAGGTCGATCCGTACTTCACGGTCGACGGTGTGAGCCGTATTACGGATATTTACTACCGCACGTATCAGCCGCTGCTGCTCACGAGCGATTCGGATTTCCGTATCAACACGCTCGGCGGTAACCTGAAGTTCGGTGTGCCGTTCTCCGAAGTCGATACGGTGTTCTTCGGTCTGGGCTTCGAACAGACGCGTCTGCACCTCACGACCGACGGCACGACGCCTCAGCGTTATGTCGACTACGCCAAGCAGTTCGGCTATGTCAGCAATAACTACCCGCTGACAGTGGGTTGGTCGCGCGATTCGCGTGACAGCGCACTGATTCCGAACCGCGGTCATTATCAGCAGGCCAACCTTGAAGTTGGTACGCCCATCGGGACGACCAAGTACTTCCGTGCGTACTATCAGCACCAGTACTACTACCCGGTGAGCCGCGGCTTCACGCTGGCGCTCAATGGTGAAGTTGGCTACGGTCACGGCCTGGGTGGTCAGCCGTTCCCGATCTTCAAGAACTACTTCGCCGGCGGTATCGGCTCGGTGCGTGGTTATGAGCCAAGCTCGCTGGGTCCGAGGGACACCAACGGCGAACCGCTGGGTGGTGCATCGAAGCTGATCGGTAACATCGAACTTACGTTCCCGCTGCCGGGCACGGGTTATGACCGCACGCTCCGTATCTTCACGTTCTTGGACGGTGGTAACGTGTTCGATAACGGCCAGGCGATTACCTTCAATAACCTGCGCTATTCTTACGGTTTCGGTCTGTCGTGGATTTCACCGATTGGCCCGCTCAAGCTCTCGATGGGCTTCCCGCTCGTCAAGAAAACGGGCGACCAGTATCAGAAATTCCAGTTCCAGGTCGGTACGTCGTTCTAATGACGACGCCTCGACCGGTTCCGAACGTTTCATCGTTGTAAGGGGTAATACATTGAACGGTATCCGTAAGCATTGCCTTCGCGGCGTCGCCGCGGCGTTGCTGGCTGGTGCGGCTTTTGCCGCTTCGGCTCAGGATGCGCGCATCGCCGCTGTCAATTCGGATCGCATTCTGCGCGATTCCACACCGGCCAAGGCTGCGCAGGCCAAGCTCGAAGCCGAGTTCTCCTCGCGAGACAAGGCTTTGCAGGATATGGCCCAACGTCTCAAGGTGATGTCGGACAAGCTCGACAAGGACAATCCGACGTTGAGCGACGCCGAGCGCGCCAAGCGCCAGCGCGATCTGGCCGCAGCCGACACCGAATTCCAGCGCAAGCAGCGTGAGTTTCGTGAAGATCTGAACCAGCGTCGCAACGAAGAACTCGCTGCAGTGCTCGACCGCGCCAATCGCGTGATCAAGCAAATCGCGGAGACGGACAAGTACGACCTGATCGTGCAGGAAGCGGTCTATGTCAGCCCGCGCATCGATATCACGGACAAGGTGCTCAAGACCCTGAACGCGAGTTCGGGCAGCACCAGCGGCAAGTGACGGGCGCGCAATCCACGTCGGGGGTGCCGTCCGCACCCACCGTCACGCTTGCTCAGTTGGTCGCTCGCTTCGGCGGCGATCTGGTGGGCGACGGTGAGGTTGCCGTCGAAGGTCTGGCGCCGCTCGATCGTGCCGGTGCACGCCAACTCGCTTTCCTGTCCAATCCGCTCTATCTCGCAGAAGTGCCGAATTCCGGCGCTGCCGCGGTCATTCTCTCCAAAGCCGATTTCGACAAGCTGCCGACGCATGAAGGCCGTGCGTGGATCGTTGCGCCGAATCCCTACGCTTACTTCGCGCGTGTCGCGCAGATGTTCGCACAGGCCGCGGCACCGGTGCCGTCGGCTGGCGTTCATCCGAGCGCGACGGTCGATCCCACGGCCGTGGTGCCCGCATCGTGCGTGATTGGGCCGAACGTCGTGATCGAAGCGGGCGTGCGTCTGGGCGAGCGCGTTCGCTTGATGGCCAATGTGTTCGTCGGTCGCGACACGACGTTGGGTGACGACGTGCTCGTCTATCCGAACGCGACGCTGTATCACACGACCGTCATCGGTGCGCGTTGCGTGATTCATGCGGGCGCCGTCATCGGCTCCGATGGTTTCGGCTTCGCCCCGGATTTCTCCGCGGCGGGCGGCGAGTGGGTGAAAATTCCGCAGGTCGGCCGAGCCGTGATCGAAGACGATGTCGAGATCGGGGCGTCCACGTCGATCGATCGTGGCGCAATGGCCGATACGGTCATCGAACACGGGTGCAAGATCGACAATCAGGTGCAGATTGCGCACAACGTGCGTGTCGGCGCCTTCACGGTGATTGCCGCGTGCACGGGCATTGCCGGTAGTAGCACGATCGGAAAATTCTGCATGTTGGGAGGCAATGTCGGCATTGCCGGACACGTGACGCTTGGAGACAAAGTCATCGTGACCGCCAAGTCGGGGGTGTCCAAGTCGCTTCCCAACCCGGGCACCTATACCAGTGCATTTCCGGCGATTCCGAACGCCGAATGGAACAAAAACGCGGCCATCATGCGCAATCTGGACAAGATGCGCGAGCGCGTGCGACAACTTGAAGCGAAGGTCAAGGACCTGCAAGACAAATGAGCGAGACCACTATCAATATCGACATCCACAAGATCATGAAGCTGCTGCCGCATCGGTATCCGATGCTGATGGTGGATCGCGTAATCGGGTTGGAGCCGCACAAGAATATCAAGGTCATCAAGAACGTCACGATCAATGAGCCGTACTTCACCGGCCATTACCCGCAGCGACCGGTCATGCCGGGCGTGCTGATCGTCGAAGCGCTGGCACAGGCGGCTGCGCTGCTCACGTTCTCGGAAGAACCCGTTCACGATGAAAACACGCTGTATTATTTCGTCGGCATCGAGAACGTTCGATTCAAGCGTCCGGTCGAACCGGGTGACCAGCTCATCCTCTCGGTTGACTTCATCAGCCACAAGCGCGGCTTTTTCAAGTTCAAGGGTGTGGCGACGGTGGATGGCAAGCTTGCCGCAGAAGCCGAGTTCATGTGCATGGTCAAGAAGAACGGCGAATAACCGGAACCAAGACGCTCATGACGAACATTCATTCCACTGCAGTCGTCGATCCGAAGGCGCAACTGGCGAGCGACGTCGTCGTCGGTCCTTACGCGATCGTCGGTCCGAACGTGACGATCGGTGCGGGTTCGCAAATTCTCGCGCATACGGTCGTCGACGGTCACACGACGCTGGGCGAGGGCAACAAGATCGGCCCGTTCGCATCGATCGGCGGAAATCCGCAGGATATGAAGTATGCGGGCGAGCCGACCAAGCTCGTCATCGGTGATCGCAATACCATTCGCGAATTCACGACCATCCACACCGGCACGGTGCAGGACGGTGGCCTGACGAGTGTCGGCAACGACAACTGGATCATGGCTTATGTGCACATCGCGCACGATTGCCATGTGGCCAATCACACGGTGTTCTCGAGCAACGCGCAACTGGCCGGGCATGTCCATGTCGATGACTGGGCGATCATTGGCGGTATGACTGGCGTGCATCAGTTTGTGCGCATTGGCGCTCACTCGATGGTCGGGGGCGCCTCGGTGCTGGTGCAGGATGTTCCGCCGTTTGTCATTGCGTCGGGCGACCGCGCAGTGCCCTACGGTATCAACGTCGAAGGCTTGCGCCGTCGCGGCTTCACCGCCGATGCGATTACGGCGTTGCGCCATGCGTACAAGCTCCTTTACAAGAGCGGGTTGACGCTCGACGAGGCGAAGGTGCAGATTGAAGCCTTCGGCAATGCCGGTGCACCGGACGTTTTCGAGGCGGTGCGCGCACTGCTCGACTTCCTCAACGCAAGCACGCGCGGTATCGTGCGCTGACCTATGTCGCCGACCCTTCCCGGCGCCGGCCAGCGAACCCTGGCGATGGTGGCCGGGGAGCTGTCAGGCGATCTCATTGCCGGCAACGTGCTTGCCGGTCTCAAGCAGAGCCTTCCGTCCGACATCGCGTACGCCGGTGTCGGTGGTCCGCACATGGCGGAAGAGGACTTCGATGCCTATTGGCCCATCGACAAGCTCTCCGTCATGGGCTATGTCGAAGTCATCAAGCATCTGCGCGAAATCCTCTCGATCCGCAAGCAATTGCGTGAGCGCTGGTTGGCTGAGAAGCCGCTGGCGTTCGTTGGCTTCGATGCGCCCGATTTCAACTTCGATCTCGAAATCAAGCTGCGCGAGGCAGGCATTCCCACGATTCACTTCGTGAGTCCGTCGATTTGGGCGTGGCGCGGCGGACGGATCAAGAAGATCAAGCGCGCGGTGGATCACATGCTGTGCTTGTTTCCCTTCGAGCCGGAGATCTATCACCGTGCTGGCATCGACGCGACGTTCGTCGGTCACCCGATGGCCGACAAGATTCCGATGGTGCCGGATGTTGCGGGGGCGCGAGCCAAACTGGGGCTCGCCGGCGATGGTCCGGTCGTTGCGATTCTCCCGGGCAGCCGCACATCCGAGGTACAGCGACTGACGCCGGTGTTTTTTGCCGCGATGCGTTTGCTCGCCGCGCGAGATCCGTCGATTCGATTCGTACTGCCAGCGGCAACGCCGCGCCTGCGCGCGTTGATGCAGCCAATTTTCGATGCGCACAGCGACCTTCATCTCACCGTGATCGAGGGACGTGCACCGCTCGCATTGGAGGCCGCCGACAGCGTGTTGCTCGCGAGTGGAACGGCAACGCTTGAAGCGGCGCTGTACAAGAAGCCGATGGTGATCTCGTACAAGGTGCCCTGGCTGACTGCGCAGATTATGAAACGTCAGGGTTATTTGCCGTACGTGGGTTTGCCCAATATTTTGTGCGGTGAGTCCGTTGTGCCCGAGCTGTTGCAACATTTCGCGACGCCGCAAGCCCTGGCAGACGCCGTATGGCAACAGTTGACTGACCCCGCGCTTCGCGAATCTCTGCAAGCGCGCTTTACCAAGATCCATGAACAGCTTCGTCAAAACACGGCGGCACGTTCGGCAGAGGTGATCGAGCGCGTGCTGAGGGAAAAGGGGCGGATATGAGCGAAGACGTGAAGGTGCGTCGTCCCGTACGCAAATCGACGTCGAGCGATGGTGGAGGCGCCTCCGAGTCGCGCACGCGTGCACGCTCCAAGGCCACGCCGCCGCAAATGGTGTTCGACCTGTTTGCCGACGTCGCCGCTGATCTGACATGCGGGGTCGACGAGGTGGGGCGTGGGCCGCTTGCCGGTCCGGTCGTCACGGCGGCCGTCATTCTCGACCCGTCGCGTCCGATCAAGGGACTTGCCGACTCGAAGAAGCTGACGGCGCTGCGTCGCGAGGCACTTTATGAGGAAATCGTCGAGCGGTCGCTGGCGTTTTGTATCGCCGAGGCGAGCGTGGCCGAGATCGATTCGCTCAATATCCTCCATGCCACCATGCTCGCAATGCAACGCGCGGTGAACGGGCTCTCGCGTGTGCCGACGCTCGCGCTCATCGATGGCAATCGTTGCCCCGTCTTGCCAATGCGCGCCGAGGCCGTCATCAAAGGCGACGACAAGGTGCCGGCGATTTCTGCGGCGTCGATTCTGGCGAAGGTCACGCGCGATCGCCAGTTGACCGCGTTGCACGAAGAATTTCCGCAGTATGGTTTCGACGAGCACGTCGGTTACGGCACGCCGAGGCATCTCGAAGCATTGCGCGCGCATGGCCCGAGTCCGCATCATCGTCAGTCGTTTGCGCCGGTGCGTGAGGCGTTTGAAATTTTCGGCACGCTCACGGTGTCGCGCGTGGTCCGTTCGTCATGAAGCTCATCAGTTCCAAAGACAACCCGTTCTACAAGCGTCTGAAGCAACTGGCGCAGTCGAATCAGCAGCGTCGCAAGGTCGGTCAGACGCTGCTCGAAGGCGTGCACCTGGCCGATGCTTATCTCGGCGCATTGGGCCAGCCGCTTGTCTGCGTGGCGGCGGAGTCGGCGTTGGTGAACGATGAGGTCGCGCAGATCTGGGCGCGCGTCGACGCAGATCGCCGCGTGTGCCTGCCCGAGGCGTTGTTCGAGCCGCTTTCGACACTCGTCAACGGTGTGTCGCTGCTGTTCGTCGTGGAAATGCCATCCGGCCAGTTGCCGGCGGCGCAGATTACCGACTGCGTCATTCTCGACGCGGTGCAAGACGCGGGTAACGTTGGCTCCATTCTGCGTAGCGCGGCAGCGGCGGGGGTGCGCGACGTGTACTGCATGTCCGGTACGGCACTGACATGGTCGAGCAAAGTGCTGCGCGCCGGGATGGGAGCCCATTTCGCGTTGAATATCGTCGAACATTGCACGCCGGATTCGCTCGCACCGCGCCTTGCGGTGCCGTTGCTGGCGACCAGCTTGCAGGCGAGCACGTCGCTTTACGAGCAGGATTTGCGTGCGCCGGTGGCGTGGGTGTTCGGGAATGAAGGGGCGGGGGTGTCGCCGCACTGGCTCGATCGGGTGCAAACACCTGTTCGCATTCCGCAGCCGGGGGGGATGGAGTCGCTAAATGTTGCGGCGTGTGCGGCGATCTGCCTTTTCGAGGCGGTGCGTCAGCGATTGTCCTGACACTGCGCGGTCTGGCTCAACAAAAAGGGACGCTCGAGGGCGTCCCTTTGTGCTTTCAGGTTTGGGCAGGGCGTCAGTAGACGTCGCGCTCCAGCTTGATTTCCTGCAAGATCGTCGTCGCAATCTCTTCGATCGACTTGTGCGTCGACGACAGCCACTTGATGCCTTCGCGGCGCATCATCGCTTCGGCTTCGTTGACTTCATAGCGGCAGTTCTCCAGCGATGCGTACTTGCTGCCCGGACGCCGTTCGTTACGGATCTCCGAGAGGCGTTGCGGATCGATGGAAAGTCCGAAAATCTTGTCCTTGTACTGATCGAGCGTGGAGGGCAGTTTCTCGCGCTCGAAGTCGTCCGGAATCAACGGGTAGTTCGCTGCCTTCACGCCGTATTGCATGGCGAGATACAGCGTTGTCGGCGTCTTTCCGCTGCGCGATACGCCGACAAGAATCACGTCGGCACTTTGCAGATTCTTGTTGGACTGCCCGTCGTCATGCGCTAGTGAAAAATTCACTGCCTCGATCCGGTTCTTGTACGCCTCGCTGTCGGCGTTCTGATGCACGCGGCCGATGGCATGCATGGACTTCAGCCCCAGTTCCAGCTCCAGCGGTTCGATGAACGTCTGGAACATGTCGAGAATCACGCCCTGACAGTTGCGCAGAATCTCGTTTGCGCGTGCGTCCACCAACGTGCTGAAAATGATGGGGCGGACGCCGTCGGTCCGATACATTTCATTGATCCGTTGCGCCGTTTCATAGGCTTTATCGACGGAATCCACGAACGGTACGCGAATCTGACGGAAACGCATCTCGAACTGCGCAAGGATCGAATGCGCGAAGGTTTCCGCCGTAATCCCCGTGCCGTCCGACACGATGAAAACGGGCCTTGCGGCGACCGGTTTGGCCGCGGCGGCGGGGGTGCCAGGGGCGGGCGTCGGGGAATTTCCGGGAGTGGGGGCTTCGCTCATGCGCAGAATCGCAAAATGGTGCATTGCACGGTAGAATAGCGGCAACTTGTTGGATAAGCAATTGCGCGACCATCGCGTGTCTTTCCCGGTCAGCCCCGTCTGACGGGGAGTTCCGGGAAACGGCGATGGTTTGGCGCAGGTCGTCGGGCGCTAGCCCCTGGTACTCGACGATGCTCAGCGTGAGCGAAGCGCGATTCCTTATCCAACAGGTCGACCGGCCCTCGTCAGTCCCAGCCGGTCCTCCGAGAATTTTTTTTCTTACCTTAGGGGCTTTTATGACTAACGCAGCACACGACGGCGCCTACGTGGTGCCGTTTGAGCATCTGCGCATGACCGACGTCGAGTCGGTCGGCGGCAAGAATGCATCGCTTGGCGAAATGATCAGCCAACTGGCCAACGCAGGGGTTCGCGTGCCGGGTGGCTTCGCCACGACGTCTTTCGCGTTCCGCGAGTTCCTCCAGCACAACAATCTGACCGAGCGTGTCGCCAAGCGTCTCGAGGGCCTCGACGTCGACAACGTCAAGGCGCTCGCGGAGGCAGGTGCCGAAATCCGTCAATGGATCGTCGACGCGCCGCTGCAACCGCAGCTCGAGAAGGAGATTCGTGAGCAGTTCGCGCGCATCAGCGCCGATCAGCCGGACGCCTCGTTCGCCGTGCGCTCGTCGGCCACGGCCGAAGACCTGCCGGATGCTTCGTTTGCCGGTCAGCAGGAAAGCTATCTGAACGTCGTCGGTATCGATGACGTGCTTGATCGCATGAAGCACGTGTTCGCGTCGCTGTACAACGATCGGGCGATCTCGTATCGCGTTCACAAGGGCTTCACGCACGCCGAAGTGGCGCTGTCGGCCGGCGTTCAGCGGATGGTGCGTTCGGACTGCGGCGCGTCGGGCGTGATGTTTACGATCGACACCGAGTCGGGTTTCCAGGACGTCGTATTCATCACGGCCAGCTATGGTCTGGGTGAGACGGTCGTGCAAGGTGCCGTGAACCCCGACGAATTCTACGTCTTCAAGCCGACGCTCAATGCCGGCAAGTACCCGATCATCCGCCGCACGCTGGGTTCCAAGCTCGTCAAGATGGAATTCACGCAACCGGGCGAACCGGGCCGTGTGAAGACCATCGATGTGCCGATGGAGTTGCGCAACCGCTACTCGATCACGGACGACGATTGCGTCGAGCTGGCCAAGTTCGCGCTGATCATCGAAAAGCACTACGGTCGTCCGATGGACATCGAGTGGGGCAAAGACGGCAAGGATGGCAAGATCTACATCCTTCAGGCACGTCCGGAAACGGTGAAGAGCCAGTCGGCCGGCAAGGCGGAGCAACGTTTCAAGCTCAAGGGCGATGCCCCGGTGCTGGCCACGGGCCGCGCAATCGGCCAGAAGATCGGTGCCGGTCCGGTGCGCGTGATCATGGATCCGAGCGAGATGGAACGTGTGCAGCCGGGCGACGTGCTGGTTGCCGATATGACCGACCCGAACTGGGAGCCGGTCATGAAGCGTGCGTCGGCGATCGTGACGAACCGCGGCGGCCGTACGTGCCACGCGGCCATCATTGCGCGTGAACTCGGTGTGCCGGCTGTCGTCGGCTGCGGCGATGCGACTGAAGTCCTCAAGGACGGCGCACTCGTGACCGTTTCGTGCGCGGAAGGCGACGAAGGCAAGATTTACGACGGTCTGCTCGAGACCGAAGTGACCGAGATCCAGCGCGGTGAAATGCCGAAGATCCCGGTGAAGATCACGATGAACGTGGGCAACCCCCAGTTGGCCTTCGATTTCGCGCAACTGCCGAACAGCGGCGTGGGTCTGGCGCGTCTGGAATTCATCATCAACAACAACATCGGTGTGCACCCGCGCGCCATCCTCGAGTACCCGAACATTGACGCCGACCTGAAGAAGGCGGTGGAGTCGGTCGCTCGCGGTCACGCGTCGCCGCGCGCCTTCTACGTCGACAAGCTCGCCGAAGGCGTCGCCACGATTGCGGCGGCGTTCTACCCGAAGAGCGTGATCGTACGTCTGTCGGACTTCAAGTCCAACGAGTACAAGAAGCTCATCGGTGGTTCGCGTTACGAGCCGGATGAAGAGAACCCGATGCTGGGCTTCCGTGGCGCATCGCGCTACATTTCGGAAGACTTTGCCGAAGCGTTCGAAATGGAGTGCCGTGCCCTCAAGCGCGTGCGCGACGAGATGGGCCTGACGAACGTGGAAATCATGGTGCCGTTCGTGCGCACGCTGGGCCAGGCCGAGCGCGTGGTCAACATGCTGGCCGGGTATGGCCTGAAGCGTGGCGAAAACGGTCTCAAGCTCATCATGATGTGCGAAGTGCCGTCGAACGCGATTCTGGCAGACCAGTTCCTCGAGTACTTCGATGGCTTCTCGATCGGTTCGAACGACTTGACGCAGCTCACGCTGGGTCTGGATCGCGATTCGGGCATGGAATTGCTGGCGAAGGACTTCGACGAGCGCGATCCGGCGGTGCAGTTCATGCTGAGCCGTGCCATCAAGGCGTGTCTGTCCAAGGGCAAGTACGTCGGCATCTGCGGGCAGGGTCCGTCGGACCATCCGGATCTGGCCGAATGGCTGGTGAAGGAAGGCATTGTGTCCATGTCGCTCAACCCGGACACCGTGGTTGAAACGTGGCAGCAGCTTGCCAAGGTGACGAAGTAATCGTTCACAAGAAACGTCTGAAATAGGACGCGTCCGAGCGGCATCTCGGACGCAACTGAAAAGTGCGGCAGCATCTTGGGATGCCTGCGCCGATCGGTGGGTTTCATGCTATAAACCCCGGTATTACACCGGGGTTTTTTTGTGTCTGGGAGTGGCGATGGAACAGGCTTGGCTTTGGTTCGGCGTGGCCGGATTGATCGTGGTGCTGGAGCTGGCGAGCGGGACGTTCTATCTCCTGATGGTAGCGTTGGGCGTGGCAGCTGGCGGCATTGCTGCATTGTTACGGGCGGATTGGCCGTTGCAATGGGTGAGCGCGGCGATCGTGGCCGGCGTGGCCGTCTGGCTGCTGCGGCGCAGCCGATTCGGTCAGCGACGCATCAAGGTCGATGTTTCGGCCGACCCGAACACCATTCTCGACATCGGTCAGCGTCTGCATGTGCAGGCGTGGCGACCGGACGGTCAGGCGCGGGCCATGTATCGCGGTGCCGAATGGGACGTCGAGCTGCTTCCAGGTGAAGCCCCGGATGCCGGATGGTTCGTTATCCGAGAGATTCGCGGTAGCCGTTTGTACGTCGCTCACGCACCGACTTAGTCGGGGGCGCGGGCGTTGCCACTGTCACTTTCGACAGTGGGCGTGCGCAATGGGACCATCGCAGCGAACACTTGGGTTTCGCCGCAGTCAGACAGCAAGTCCCGCATTCGCGGGTGACGGGGAACCAGCCGGCCGGCAAGGTTGGCGTATTCGGGGGAAACCATGTTATCCAACGTCGCATTCATTCTCTTCATCATCGCGGTGATCATCGCGGCGCGCTCGATCAAGATCGTGCCGCAGCAACATGCCTGGGTGGTGGAGCGCCTCGGTAAATTCCACGCGACGCTCACGCCGGGGCTGTCGATCGTTGTGCCGTTCGTGGATCGGGTGGCTTACAAGCACGTGCTCAAGGAGATTCCGCTCGATGTCCCGAGCCAGATCTGCATCACCAAAGACAATACCCAGTTGCAGGTCGATGGCATCTTGTATTTCCAGGTGACGGATCCGATGAAGGCGTCGTACGGATCGAGCAACTTCATCGTCGCCATCACGCAGCTTGCACAAACGACGCTGCGCAGCGTGGTCGGTAAGCTCGAACTCGACAAGACGTTCGAGGAGCGCGAGTTCATCAATCACAGCGTGGTGAACGCGCTTGATGAGGCCGCGGCGAACTGGGGGGTGAAGGTGCTGCGCTATGAGATCAAGGACCTGACGCCGCCGAAGGAAATCCTGCACGCCATGCAGGCGCAGATTACCGCCGAGCGCGAGAAGCGGGCGCTGATTGCGGCTTCCGAAGGTAAGAAGCAGGAGCAGATCAACCTGGCGTCCGGCGCGCGTGAGGCGGCCATCCAGAAGTCGGAAGGTGAGCGCCAGGCGGCCATCAATCAGGCGCAGGGCGAGGCGGCAGCGATTCTTGCGGTGGCGGAAGCCAACGCGGAGGCTATCCACAAGATTGCGACGGCGATTCAGACGCAGGGTGGCATGGAGGCTGTCAACCTGAAAGTGGCCGAGCAGTATGTCGATGCGTTCAGCAAGATCGCGAAGACAAATAACACGCTGATCGTGCCGGGTAATCTCTCGGACATGAGCGGCATGATTGCCTCGGCGCTCAAGATTGTGCGCGGCACCGAGGGCGGCTCGAACGCGCCCGCAGACGGCACCGCCACGGGATTCGGCAACTCAGGCACACGCCGTTGAGCGAGTCATGCGGCTTTGACGCCAGTCATCGTGAAAAACGGCCCGAAAGGGCCGTTTTTCATGGGGAGCGTTGGTTGACGCGACACTCCGCGACACTCGCGATGTCGGATGAAGCGTCATGTCGGGTTGCGCATCAGGCGAGCTTTCTCACGATTCCAGTCGCGTTCTTTTTCCGTCTCACGCTTGTCGTGTTGCTTCTTACCCTTGCCCAATCCGATTTCGCACTTCACAAGGCCCTTGCTGTAGTGCAGGTTGAGCGGAACGAGTGTGTAGCCGCGCTGCTCGACCTTGCCGATGAGCTTCTTGATCTCGTCGGCCTTGAGAAGCAGCTTGCGAGTGCGTACCGGATCGGGCTTGATGTGTGTCGATGCCGATTGCAGCGGGCTGATGTGCGCGCCGATCAGGAAAATCTCGCCGTTTTTGATCACGACGTAACCTTCCTTGATTTGCGCCCGCCCGGCGCGAATGGCCTTGACTTCCCATCCCTCGAGCACGATCCCGGCTTCGTACCGGTCCTCGATGAAGTAGTCGAAGAAGGCCTTTCTATTGTCGATGATGCTCATGGATCCTTGGCGGGTAACTTGGTCGGACCCGGTGAGTCGGGCTCGGGTAAAATAGCGATTTTAACAAAGAGTCTCGGCAAGAGGCGGCCAGCGGCACACGCGTACCGACAAAGCGTCGAGAGCGAGCGCGCCGTGAGCACACCTCGCCCGACCGACGATGGCTGAAGTCAGTAAAACCGTTCTCGTGCACTTCTCGGATGAGCAAATGTACGATCTGGTGACCAATGTCGCCGATTACCCCAAATTCCTGCCCTGGTGCGGTGGTGTCGATATTCGGCATCAGGACGAGCACAGCATGGAAGCGTCGTTGATCATCGATTTCAAGGGGCTGAAGCATTCGTTCGCGACGCGCAATATCCAGGAGCGCCCGCACTCCATCCAGATGACCTTCGTCGAAGGGCCTTTCAAGCGTTTTCACGGCACGTGGAAATTCACTGCACTGCGCGAAAATGCCTGCAAGATCGAGTTCAGCCTGCACTACGAATTTGCCAATTTCCTGCTTGAGAAAGTGATCGGGCCGGTATTCAGTCATATCGCCAATACGTTTGTCGATGCCTTCGTGAAGCGTGCGGAGACCGTGTATGTCAAGTGAGGTGAATGTCGAGGTCTGCTATGCACTGCCGAGCGAGCAAACGATCGTGCCGCTGACGCTTTCCTCGGGCGCGACCATGCGCGACGCGATCGAGCGCAGCGGCTTGTTGCAGCGGTTCCCGGAGCTGGATCTGACGCGGATGAAAGCTGGCGTGTTCGGGAAGGTCCGGGCGTTGGATGCGCTCCTCGAGACGGGAGATCGCGTCGAGATTTATCGTACGCTCAAGGCTGACCCGAAACTCGCGCGTCAGCGTCGGGTCGAGAAAGTCCGCAGCGAGGGCAGCCGAGAAGGGCAGAAATGGCTCGGAAGCAGCCGTCGCGGAAGCTGAGCCGGAGCACGGTTTCCCGCAACGGCGCTATGGCGCCATGGATTCACCGCTCAGTTGCCCCGGATCCAGTCAGTGTGCCGATCCTCGTGCGTGTTGCCGAACCGATGCGCTCACGCCCACCAACAACAGCACGATAGCGGCGAGTTCCAGAGAGCGCGGAAGCCGGTGTTCGTAAATGAATCCATAGACGAGCGCGAACAGCGTTTCGAACACGATCATCTGCCCCGAAAGGGTTAAGGGCAACTGACGGCTTGCCGCGTTCCAGAACGCGTTGCCAATCGTCGATGCGCCAATGGCCACCGCAGCGTTCACGATCAGGAACATCTGCCAGTCGCGCGGTGCGTCGACCGCGACCGGATGCGGCAGCACCACGGCCGGGATCGCCAGCGCCACGGCGAGCACGCCGGTCGCGACACCGGTCAGCAGGGACCACTCCTGACTGGTGAAGTGGCCAAACTTCGCGAGATACCGGGCGTTCGCAACGGCGTACCAGGTCCAGCTGAGCAAGGCGCCAATGGCGCAGACGATGCCGACCAGCGTCAATCGCCAATCGCCGCCAGTGGCCGAAGCATGAGTAAAGACGTCCACGTTGATGCAGACGATGCCCGCCGCAATCATCGCGAGTGGGCCGACAAGCCTGGACAGGGGCAGGGCGCCGTGGTCGCGGCTGCCCACGAGCGTTACCGTCACGGGAAGCACGCCGACGATCAATGATGCTGGCGCGATGCCCGCCATCTGAACCGCCCCCGCGAGAAACAGGTAATAGACGAGGTTGCCGACGAGGCTCAAGCGAAACAGTGCGCGCCAATCGCTGCCCGTAACGGTGTGACGCAGGCGGGGCCAGAGGGGAGTGAGGAGGATGGCGGATACGAGTCCGTACAGCACATAACGGGCGGCCGACAGTTCCAGTGGCGAGAAACCGGGCAACAGTTGCGGGGCCAGGAATACCAGCCCCCATAGCGCGCCCGCCGCCAATCCGTAAGCAATGCCTTTCCCCATGAAATTCGTGTCCGTGTCTGATGATGCCGAGCCGCCGAGCCGC
The DNA here is from genome assembly GCF_000934605.2 of Pandoraea vervacti. Classification (NCBI taxonomy): domain Bacteria; kingdom Pseudomonadati; phylum Pseudomonadota; class Betaproteobacteria; order Burkholderiales; family Burkholderiaceae; genus Pandoraea; species Pandoraea vervacti. The sequence continues at coordinate 2,465,883 of NZ_CP010897.2, forward strand.
CGAGCCGCCGAGCCGCCGAGCCGCCGAGCCGCCGAGCCGCCGAGCCGCCGGTGTGTCGGGTTAGCCCGTCATGCTCGCTACCGAGTCGATGCCGATCGCCCAGCGCTTCGGCTCGGGGGGATCGGGAAGGGCGCAAGAATAGCATTCGAGGCTCGCGTCGCTATTGTGAAATCCGGCAGTTGGCCGCAATGGGACGCGGCCGGGCACCGCAGCCCGCAAATACCGACTGGTAGTCAGTCTGGCGCGTTATGCGTGTTTGGCCAGCATCGCACGGACGCCTCGGGGAAAAAGCCCCTTGACATGTGGGGCAGACGTGCCATGCATCTCGCGATTTCTGTATAATTCGGTTTTGCGCCTATAGGATTTGCCATGCGTCTGATCCAAAAAGCACTCACATTCGATGACGTGCTCCTCGTCCCGGCCTACTCTGCCGTTCTCCCGCGCGACACCAGCCTGAAAACCAAGCTCACGCGCAACATTACCCTGAACATGCCTTTGCTGTCGGCCGCCATGGATACGGTGACCGAAGCGCGTCTGGCCATTGCCATGGCGCAACAGGGCGGTATCGGCATCATTCACAAGAATCTGAAGCCGGCCGAGCAGGCGCGGGAAGTCTCGAAGGTCAAGCGTTTCGAGTCGGGGGTGCTGCGCGATCCGATCACGATTCCGCCGCACATGAAGGTGCGCGACGTGATCGCTCTGTCGCGTCAGCATGGTATTTCCGGCTTCCCGGTCGTCGAAGGCGCACAACTCATCGGTATCGTCACGAACCGCGACCTGCGTTTCGAGAGCCGCCTGGACGAACCGGTGCGCGTGATCATGACGCCGAAGGAAAAGCTCATCACCGTACGTGAAGGCGCTTCGCCTGCAGACGCCGAGCGCCTGATGCACGACCACCGCCTTGAGCGCGTGCTGGTCGTGAACGACGCCTTCGAACTCCGCGGCCTGATGACGGTCAAGGACATTACCAAGGCGACGGAATACCCGCTGGCAAGCAAGGACGAACACGGCAAGCTGCGTGTCGGCGCCGCCGTCGGCGTGGGGCCGGACAATGAAGAGCGCGTCGAATTGCTGGTGGCTGCCGGTGTCGACGTGATCGTGGTCGATACGGCGCATGGCCATAGTCAGGGCGTGCTCGACCGCGTGCAATGGGTCAAGAAGCATTTCCCGCAGATCGAAGTCGTGGGTGGCAATATCGCCACGGCAAGCGCGGCGCTGGCATTGGTCGAACACGGCGCGGACGCCGTCAAGGTCGGTATCGGCCCGGGCTCGATCTGCACGACGCGTATCGTCGCCGGCGTCGGTGTGCCGCAGATCACGGCAATCGCCAACGTGGCCGAAGCGCTCAAGGATACGGGCGTTCCGCTGATCGCCGACGGTGGCATTCGTTATTCGGGCGACGTTGCCAAGGCGCTTGCCGCCGGCGCGCACACTGTGATGATGGGCAGCATGTTCTCGGGTACGGAAGAAGCGCCGGGCGAAGTGTTCCTGTATCAGGGCCGTTCGTACAAGAGCTACCGCGGCATGGGCTCGGTCGGTGCAATGAAGGACGGCGCTGCAGACCGTTACTTCCAGGATCCGGCCAACAATGCCGACAAGCTGGTGCCCGAAGGCATCGAAGGCCGCGTGGCTTACAAGGGTAGCGTGAACGCTATCCTGCACCAACTGACTGGCGGTATCCGCTCGTCGATGGGTTACCTGGGTTGCCCGTCGATCAAGGATCTGCACGAAAAGGCGGAGTTTGTGGAAATCACGGCCGCGGGCATGCGCGAATCGCACGTGCACGACGTCCAGATCATGAAGGAAGCCCCCAACTACCACGTGGAGTAATTGCCCATGAAGGCCATGTTGCGTACGGTACTGTTCCTCGATGCGGCGTTGAATCTGGCACTTGGCGTGCTGTTGATCGCGTCGTTCTGGTCATCGCTGTATGCGGCCATTGATGTGCCTGCGCCGTCGCCCGTGCTTTACGCACAGGTGCTCGGCGTGGCCTTCATCGGCGTGGCCTGGCTGCAATGGCACGCCACTGTGAACGGCCAGTTGACGGCCACCGTTGCGAAAGTGACGGGGCATATCAACTGGGTGAGCGGTGCGTTCGTGCTGGGCTGGCTGATCTCCGGCCAGTTGGTGGTGTCGACCGGTGGCAAGCTGATGCTGGCCACGCTTGGCGCCGTTTTGCTGGTGGTAGGCGGTATTCTCGTCAAATTGGCGTCGAGTGTGCGCACGAAAGAGCGTGTGCAGGCGGCGCAACAGGCCGGCGAGCGGGTGCGTGGCGGTGTCGTGAGCGACACGCGGCACGACACGCCACATGATTATTCTGATGCCCGGGTCGTCGACGAGACCCGTGGCGCGCGCGCTGAGCCGCGCATGGAGACGCCTCGTGGCGGCTCCGCTTCCGTCAATACCACGCCGGTCGCGCCCGTGGGCGCCACCGGCATTGTCACGCCCGTGCCTTCGACCACGGCGCCGACGTCCAACGAATCCACTTCATCCGTACCTCACGATGCACGACAAAATCCTCATTCTTGACTTCGGCTCGCAAGTCACCCAGCTCATCGGACGCCGCGTTCGCGAAGCGCACGTCTACTGCGAGATTCACCCGAACGACGTTTCGGACGAATTCATCCGCGAATTCAACCCGAAGGCGATCATTCTGTCGGGCAGCCACGCGAGCACATACGAGGATCAGGATCTGCGCGCACCGCAGGCGGTCTGGGATCTGGGCGTGCCGGTCCTGGGCATCTGCTACGGCATGTTCGCCATGACGGTTCAGTTGGGCGGTCAGGTGGAAGCAAGCAACCACCGTGAGTTCGGTTATGCGGAAGTGCGCGCGCATGGTCATACGCCGTTGCTCGACGGGCTTGAGGACTTCCGCACGGCTGAAGGCCACGGCATGCTCAAGGTGTGGATGAGCCATGGCGACAAGGTCACGCAGTTGCCGGAAGGGTTTGCGCTGATGGCGTCCACGCCGAGCTGCCCGATCGCGGGTATGGCGGATGTGAAGCGTCATTACTACGCCGTGCAGTTCCACCCGGAAGTGACGCACACTGTGAAGGGCCGTGAGTTGCTCGAGCGCTTCGTGCTGGAAATCGCCGGTGCGAAGCCGGACTGGATCATGCGCGATCACATCGAGGAAGCCGTGAAGGCGATCCGCGAGCAGGTGGGCGACGAGGAAGTGATTCTCGGCCTGTCGGGCGGTGTGGATTCGAGCGTGGCGGCGGCGCTGATTCACCGTGCGATCGGGGACCAGTTGACGTGCGTGTTTGTCGATCACGGTCTGCTGCGTCTGAACGAAGGCAAGATGGTCATGGAGATGTTCGAGGGCCGACTGCATGCGAAGGTTGTGCATGTCGACGCCACCGCACAGTTCATGGGGCATCTCAAGGGCGTGACGGATCCGGAGCAGAAGCGCAAGATCATCGGTCGCGAGTTTGTCGAAGTGTTCCAGGCGGAAGCGAAGAAGCTGAAGAACGCGAAGTGGCTGGCGCAGGGCACGATCTATCCGGACGTGATCGAATCGGGCGGCGCAAAGACGAAGAAGGCGACGACGATCAAGAGCCACCACAACGTGGGCGGCTTGCCGGAGACGCTGGGTCTGAAGCTGCTCGAACCGCTGCGCGATCTGTTCAAGGATGAAGTGCGCGAACTGGGCGTGGCGCTGGGCTTGCCGCACGACATGGTCTACCGTCACCCGTTCCCGGGGCCGGGCCTGGGCGTGCGTATTCTTGGTGAAGTGAAGCAGGAGTACGCCGATCTACTGCGCCGAGCCGATGCGATCTTCATTGAAGAACTGCGCAACACGGTCGAGCCGAATAGCAGCAAGACCTGGTACGAACTGACGAGCCAGGCGTTCGCCGTATTCCTGCCGGTCAAGAGCGTGGGCGTGATGGGCGATGGCCGCACTTACGAGTGGGTCGTAGCGCTGCGCGCGGTGCAGACGCAGGACTTCATGACGGCTCACTGGGCGCACCTGCCGCACGAATTGCTCGGCAAGGTCTCGAACCGCATCATCAACGAAGTGCGTGGCCTGAACCGCGTTGTCTATGACATCTCGGGCAAGCCGCCGGCGACGATCGAGTGGGAGTAATCTCCCGTCCGGCATAGACCGGCACGAAAGAACGGTAAGTCACTGCCAAGCCCGCGTAACTGCGGGCTTTTTTTGTTGATGAGACCGCCGACGATCGATCATCACCCCGGTCCATCACTCGCGGCGGCAAGCAGCGGCACCAACACGTCGCTGATCGGCGTGGCGATGCCGTGAATCCTGCCGCGACGTGAGATGACACCGTTGCGGACCTCCCACTCGAGCGGCCTGTCAGCCATCCGGTCCGTAAGGATCGACGTGCCCATGTCGGCGGGCGCCGCCTGGAACTTGTCCAGAATCGCTTGCGGTACCTCGTCACGAAGTTCAGCACCCTCCGCCCGCGCGACCGCCAGACATTCCTGCAAATAGTCCAGTGTGAGCCGGGCGATATCGGATCTGGCGAACATGCCCGAGCGACGCTGCGTGAGCGCCATGAGCCCCGCAGCCGCGTTCTGCAATAGCTTGCGCCAGGCAAGAGACCGAAAATCTGCTGCCAACTCTACCGAACAGAATGTGCCTTGCAGTGCCTGCGCTATCACACAGGAATCCGGTGTATCCGGCACGCTGAGGCGCGCGTCGCCACGCAAGCGTACCGAGCCATCAGCTTGGGCCTGTGCGGGAAACCACACAACGGCCGGGATCGTCCGCCCGTCCGGCACGTACTGGGTAACCGTCTCCAACTGTTCCACGCCATTTTGCAGAACGCACACCACGGTGTGCGGGCCGGCCAGCGCCGCAAGCCAGTCCTTCGCCGCATGGGTCTGCGTCGCCTTGACCGCAAGCAACACGAGATCCACCCGGTGCTCGACCTTGGCGGGATGCGTATGGACGGGGCCGGGGATGGTCAAAGTGCGCTCCCCATCATGCAACGTCAGATGCTCGCGAGAGGTGCGCCCACATAGCATGGGCGTTCGGCCGACGTCGCGAAGTGCAGCCGCGATCGTCGTGCCGATGGCGCCCGGCCCAACGACGGCCACGGTTGGCAGGGTTTCCGTTTTCATTACAAGACTCCTTGCATTTCGTTGCACCGCGCTCGCTCGCGCAGCGGTTGTGAGCTTCCCATTCACTGTGTAACATATTACAAATGAATAAAGATAATTGTAATGAAATTTCAGGCGAGGAAGGGCGCCTCGGACAGTGGCTCGGAAGCATTCAGGCCCGCAGTGGCGATCTTGCCGCCAGTGAAGCCAAGGTCGTCGCGTTGTTGCTCGCCGATCCGCTGTTCGTCGGCGCGAGCACGGCCGCGCAGGTAGCGGCCCGCGCGGGCGTTTCGCCACCGAGCGTGGTGCGGGCTGCGCGTGCGATCGGGTTCGGCGGCTTCACCGAACTCAAGATCGAGATCGCCCGCGCACGCGGCACTACAAGGTTCTTCGCGCCGCCCGAAGCCCTTGCCGCCGACGCAACGTCCGCTGCCGTGCTGGAGACCTCCATTCGCGCAGGCACGGACGCCCTGACCGCACTCGGCGGCGCCGTGGAACTCGCTGCGCTCGACAAGGCGGTCGATACGCTTCTCGCCGCGCGTCAGGTAATGGCATTCGGGGCCGGCCCGTCATCGACGGTCGCCGCTGATGCGGTCTTCCGGCTACGCGCGGTGGGCGTGACGACAATCAGCATTCCTGACCATCTGTCGGCCATGATCGCAACGCGCCTGTTCGGCCCTGGCGACGTCGTCATTGCCGTCAGTTCGACCGGGCGCACAGCCACGACGCTCGCCGTCGCCGATTCGGCGTCGTCCGCCGGCGCCTCACTCATTGGCGTTACCAACCAGTACAGCACGCCGCTGGCGAACCTCGCCGACATCGCACTGGTGGTCGGCGGTGTGCCGCTACCGGCGCAAATGGCCGCATCGGGCAGTCGACTGGCCCAACTCGTCGTCATCGATGCACTGGTCGCGGCGATTGCACTGCGCGACCCGGAGCGCAGCCGCAGGGCCGAGCGGGCAGGCATCGACTTGCCCGATATCGACTGATGCCGCCCGCTATCGTCGCCATGGTGCTGGCCGCAGCGCTCGCCCATGCGGTATGGAATCTCGCCTCGAAGCACAAGCGAGGCAATACCGTGCTGTTCGTCTGGGCCTACACTTGCGTCTCGACGCTTTGGTGCGTGCCGATTGGCATTGCCCTCATGGTGAAAGACCACCAGCCGTTCGACTGGCGGCTTGCCGTCGCTGCCGCGGTGTCCGCAGCGTTGCACATCGCTTACGCCAAGACCTTGCAAGACGGCTACGACCGCGCCGAACTCGGCGTGGTGTATCCGATCGCTCGCGGCACGGCGCCCATGCTCACGATGCTGGTTGCCGTCGCGCTGATGGGAGAGAAGCTCCGGGCGATGGCGCTCGTTGGCGCGCTGCTCATCGTCGCCGGGATGCTCGTTGTCACCGGCAATCCTTTCCGAAACGGTAGCCGCCGAGCGCTGCAGGGCGTGTTGTGGGGAACCGTCACCGGCGCCACCATCGCGAGCTATACCCTGTGGGACAGCTATTCGGTCACCTCGTGGCATCTGGCGCCCGTCAGCTACTACGCCTGCACGCTGCTGTTGCAGAGCGTGATGCTAACGCCCCTCGCGTGGCGCCATCGGCATCAGATATCAGGGACGCTGCGCGCCGACGCGGCACCGATCCTCATCGTGGCGATGTGCTCCCCGCTGGCCTACATCCTCGTGCTCACGGCCATGCAAACCGCCCCGGTGGCGCTGGTCGCGCCTTTGCGAGAGTCATCGATCGTGGTCGGCGCGCTGCTCGCCTATCGGCTCTTCCGAGAAAACCATCTCGCCCGTCGTATCGTCGGGGCGATAGTCGTGTTAGCCGGGATCGTGGCGATCAGCTGGAATTGAGCGAGCCTCAGTCTCTCAACGGCTGACCAGTCTTCGCTTTCCGGGCCGCCGCCATGCTGCCTCCCTTCATGAGCGTCATGAAAAAACGCGGATCGGAAAAGCCATCCGCTGACATGTCGATTCGTGCATCGAATGAAGTGATTCTGAGTCACTTTATGTCGCTTTGCATCATGTATAGGATGTGCGTAGCACCTCGTCGTGCATGGCGACCCCTCCGAACCTGATGTCAGCAAAGGGCCTATGACTACCCAAGCACTCTTTCCCGGATTTGCCGCCTACCAGTTGCCGACGCCGGACGGCCACCACGTCCATGCGCTCACCGGTGGCAGCGGTCCTGCGTTGCTGATGCTGCACGGGCATCCGCAAACGTCCGCGATCTGGCACAAGGTGGCGCCCCGGCTTGCGCAACATTTCACGCTGGTGCTGGCGGATCTGCGTGGTTATGGCGATTCGGCGAAACCTGCCGGCGACGCGCAACATCTGGCTTACAGCAAGCGCGTCATGGCACAGGACATGGTCGCTGCGATGCGCGCGTTGGGACACGCGACATTCTCGGTGCTGGCGCATGACCGTGGCGCGCGTGTCGCCCATCGCCTTGCGGCGGACCATCCGGACACCGTCGATCGCATGGTGGTGCTCGACATTGCGCCGACGCTCGCCATGTACGAGCAGGTCAGCAACGCTTTTGCCCGCGCCTACTGGCACTGGTTCTTCCTGATTCAGCCGGCACCGTTGCCCGAGCGTCTCATCGAGGCAGACCCGGCGGCCTACCTGCGTGACGTAATGGGCCGTCGCAGTGCGGGACTGTCCCCGTTCGACCCACGTGCATGGGCGGAGTATCAGCGTTGTCTGTCGCTGCCGGGCGCGGCGCATGGCGTGTGCGAGGACTATCGTGCGGCGGCGACGATCGATCTCGAACACGACCGCGCGGATCGCGACGCCGGGCGTCGCATCGACATGCCCGTGCTGGCGTTATGGGGTGAGGAGGGTGTCGTGCACCGATGCTTCAAGCCCCTGGCGGAGTGGCAACGCGTAGCGTCCGATGTGCGCGGACATCCGTTGCCCTGCGGTCACTACATTGCGGAGGAAGCGCCAGAAGCACTATTGGCGGACGTGCTGCCGTTCTTGCGCCAGGGGCGGGACGCGCCGGCCTCGCGCTGAACTCCCCGGTCCCACAGATGGGGGGCAATGGAGATGATGGAGATGATGGGGATGATGGCGACGACGGCAGCGGCTCGCCTGCGCGAGCCGCCTTCGCGCGCGGCGTGCTCAGACCGAGCGCGTTAGCCCGCCGTCAACGCGAATGTTCTGGCCGGTAATGTACCCGCTGCCCTCGGAAGCCAGGAACGCCACCGTTGCGGCAATTTCTTCGGCTTTGCCGTAACGCTGCATCGGCACGCTCTCGCGTCGCGCTTCCTGCTGCGGCAGACTATCGATCCAGCCCGGCAAAATGTTGTTCATGCGCACGTTGTCCTTCGCATACTTGTCCGCGAAGAGTTTGGTGAAGGACGCGAGTCCGGCACGAAACACGGCTGAGGTCGGAAACATCTCGCTGGGCTCGAACGCCCATGCGGTCGAGATATTGACGATGGCGCCCGCACGTTGTTGTTGCATGATCGGCGTCACCAGTCGCGTCGGCCGGATCACGTTCATCAGATAGGTGTCCATGCCACGATGCCAGTCGTCGTCGCTGATCTCGAGAATGGCGGCGCGCGGTCCGTGGCCGGCGCTGTTGACCAGGACATCGATGCGTCCCCAGCGTTGCATGGCAAGATCGACGAGTGCCTTCAGGTCGTCGTTCGACTGATTCGACCCCGTCACCCCCACGCCGCCCAGTTCGGCGGCCAGCGCCTCGCCCTTGCCGGACGACGACAGAATGCCGACCTTGAACCCATCGGCCGCCAAACGCCGTGCAGCCGCGGCCCCCATGCCACTGCCGCCCGCTGTAATCAACGCCACTTTTTCTACTGTCATCCTGATATCCTCCGGATACGCCGGCACTCACCCCATCGGTGGCCAGATCTCGTGCAACATGTGCAACAGCGTAACATTGCAAGGCCGGCCCGACGAATCAGATTTCCACATTCCATCCAGTAGAAAAATTACACCATGACAGAGGCCATCGGCCGCTTGCCGTCACTCAATGCGTTGCGGGCTTTCGAGGCAGCGAGTCGCCATCTCAATTTCCGGCTCGCGGCCGAGGAACTGGGTGTGACGCAGGGCGCGGTCGCCCAGCAAGTGCGCGGACTTGAAGCGGAGCTGGGGATGAAGCTATTCGACCGTCATCCGCGCGCGCTGTCGCTGACCGACAATGGGCGGCGCTATGCCGGTGGCGTGCGACGCGCTTTCGAGATGCTGGCGGAGGCGACGCAGACCTTGCGCCCGGAACCGTTGCGTCTGACGATCAGCGTGACGCCCACGTTCGCGTCGAAATGGCTGATCCCGCGCTTGCCCGCGTTTTTGGAAGCGCATCCCGATATCGACTTGCGTATCCTCGCGACCGACCGCCTGTCGCAATTTCATGCCGATGCCGTCGATCTCGCCGTTCGCTACGGACGGCCGCCATGGGGAGGCGGTCTGGTCGTCGAGCCGCTCTTCGATGAGGTGCAGATTGCCGTGGCCTCGGCAAGCGCGATCGCCACGGCGGGGCATCCCCGTGAGACCGGCAGCCTGCAAGGCCATGCATTGCTCCACGATGCGCACAATGCATGGCCGCAATTCCTTGAACTGGCGTTGCCGAACACAGCGCTGTCCACGGCGAAGAATGTCCGCTTCAATCAGACCGCGCTCGCCATCGATGCCGCGGTTGCTGGTCAAGGGCTGGCGCTCGCCCATCGGGACTTTGTGGCGCCAGACCTCGCCGCCGGTCGTCTTGAGCGCCTGTTCGACACCGAACTGAGGACCGGGGCGGGCTTCTTCATCGTGTATCCGCGTCGCTCACGTCATGCAGCGCAGATCGCGAGCGTTCACGAATGGCTGTTGCGAGAGGCGAGGGCCGCGCACTAGCGCAGGGCGTCTTCCAAGGCTCGGGGGGCGCGCCGTGCGAAACCGTGGCGGCTGGCGGCGAATGTCACACCCCATGCGGCCAGAGCAAGGATCGCCAGCACCGGCGGCAGCGCCAGCGCGCCCCGCGTCGACAGTACGGCGCCGCCAAGCACGCCGCTACCCGCGAACGACAGATTGAAGACGGTGACCAGCATCGATTGCGCCACGTTTTCGTGCTGGCCCGCCGCGTTACCCAGCGCGGTTTGCAGGATCGTCGGCGCGCCGCTGAAGCTCAGTCCCCAGAACACGGCGCCGACAAAAAGCACCATCCAGGAGGTGGGCCAGAGCGCAAACGCGACGATGACCGCGGTAAAGGTCGCGAGCGCCATCAGGGCGAGCGTGCGCAGCCACCGGTCGACCCACAGCCCCATCCCCCAGGTGCCCGCCAGCGTGGCGAGACCGAACGTTGTGAGCATCGTCGCAAGGTGTGCACTCATGCCAACGGCGGCGAGAAAGGGTGCGATGTACGTGTAAAGCGTGTAGTGCGCGACGACCCACAACAGGACCACTGCGAGTACCGGGCGCACGCCGGGCAAGCGGAGGACGTCCCGAAGTCCGGGCTTGCCCGAGAGCCCAGAGGAAGACGGATCGTCGGCATTCCCACGCGGGACGGCGACATCCGGCACGATCAGCAGCATCCATCCCACCATCACCAGTGCGAGCGCCGACAAGCCGCCGAACACCCAACGCCAACCGAGCCATTGCCCGAACGCGGTCGCCGCCGGTACGCCGACGGCAAGGGCAAGCGGTATGCCGAGCATGGCGAAGGCGAGCGCACGCCCCTGACGCTCCGGACTCACCAGGCGCCGCGCGTAGGTCGCAATCTCGCTCCACGCCAGTCCCGTGGCCACACCGACGACGAAGCGCGCGGCAAGCGTCAACGTGAAGACCGGAGACACGGCCGTCACGGCATTGCACAGGGCAAAGCCGAGCAGTGCGACGACGAGCACGGTTCGACGTGACCAGCGACGCGTCAATATCGTGAGGGGCACCGCGCCGAGACCGGCGCCCAATGCGCAAAGCGTGACCATCTGGCCCGCCCACGATTCGGTGATGTGAAATCCGTCGGCCAATTGCGGTAGCAGACCGGCGGGCACTGTCTCGTTCGCCGCGGCGATGAACGTCGCCAGCATTAGCGCGACAAGCGACGCCCGGGGGGTAACGTCGCCGCGTGATTCGGCGCCAGGGGGAGGGGAGGCGGCTGTAGAAGCCGGGGAAGTTGTCGAGGCTGACATGGTCGATCGCCAAACGAATGTCCCTGATAGGACGACGCGACGTAGTCTGCCAACGCGCAACCGATTTGATAATCTGTCTCGAATTTGAATGACTTTCAAATCTGGATGAAGAATGGCCACTGACAGGTTGGGCGACATGCGGTTGTTCACCACGGCGGCGACGCTCGGGAGCCTCTCTGCGGCGGGCCGCAAGCTGGGACTGTCGCCTGCGGCAGCGAGTGCGCGCCTGGCGAAGCTGGAGGCGTCGTTGCGTACGCGATTGTTCATGCGGACCACGCGGCAGTTGCGTCTGACGGAGGAGGGACGCGTGTATCTGTCGCACTGCCTCGTCGCATTGCAGGCCATCGATGACGGGGAAGCGGCGCTCCAGGCGGGGTGCGCGGCCATTCGCGGCAAGATCCGTTTGTCTGCGTCGACCGACTTCGGCACACACACGCTCTGCCCATGGCTCGACGCGTTCGTCGAGCGTTATCCCGAGATCCGGTTATCGCTCACGCTCACGGACTCCCTTTCGAATCTCGTACAGGACGACGTCGACCTGGCGATCCGTTTTAGCGAGCCGAACGACGGCACGCTCGTGGCGCGCCGTCTGGCGCCGATGTGCCGGGTATTGTGCGCGTCGCCGGAATATCTGGCGCGTTATGGGGCGCCGATGACGCCTGAGGCGCTGTCGGCCCATCGGTTCATCGTGCTCGTGACCTCATCCGGCCCGCTCAACGAGTTCCATTTCCGCCGGGACGACGCGACATGGCAGTTCACCGTGCCCATGGCGCAGGCGTGGGAGACGAACGACGGCACCACGGCGCGCCGCTGGGCGCTCGACGGACGGGGGATCGTGCGCAAAACGCTGTGGGATGCCGCGCACGACTTGCGTGCCGGTCGACTCAAGATCGTGCTGCCGGACTACATCGCAAAGGAAGCCGGCGTGTACGCGGTGCGGCACCGCACGCGCTATATGGCGCCGCGTGTGCGCGCCTTGCTCGACTTCCTGATCGAGCGCTTTGCCGCCGAGTCGGCGGCGTGGCCCGACATTGGCACTTGCCAAGTGTGACTTCATGTCATCATACGGCATGGCCCAGATCCCGCTCTTCCCGCTCGGCAACGCCTTGTTTCCCGCTGGGGTGTTGCATTTGCGCATCTTCGAGGTGCGCTATCTCGACATGATCAAGCGATGCCTTGCCGATGACACCGAGTTCGGTGTCGTGGTGTTGCGACAAGGCAGTGAAGTGCGCTTGCCGGACAGCGTGGAAGAACCTGCGATGATCGGCACGATGGCACGCATCGAGGACTGGCGCGCGCCCATGCCGGCATTGCTTGAACTGGTGTGCCGGGGCACGACCAAGTTCCGGCTCTCGTCGGTGGAACTCGGCAAGTACGGCTTGTGGATGGGCGAAGCGCAGATGTTGCCCGACGACGCGGGCGTCGCGATCCCCGACACGCTTCAGATCAGTGCCGATACGCTGGGCAAACTGATCGCCGGTTTGCAGCGCGATCCAGCCCGTGCGGCGAAGCTGCCGCTGGCGCCGCCTTATCGGCTCGACGAGTGTGGCTGGGTTGCCGATCGCTGGGCAGAGTTGCTGCCACTGCCGGCGCATGAGAAGGAGACGCTGCTGGGCATTGACGACCCGGTCGCGCGTCTCGCCCGCATTCAGGCCTTTCTGACCGATCACGGCGTATTGTCCTGAGGGCTGAAGTCCCGAGGACGATCAGTGGATGAGCCGGTGAGCGGGACTTCGTCAATCCCGGCCGGAAAGGCGATAATGTCGCCTGCCGCGTTTTTCCCCATGTTTCCCATGCCGTCGTGTGTCGCGACGGCATCGTCACACACATCCATGACAGTCCAGATCAACGAAGAACTCAAGGCGTACATCGATCCGCTCACGCCTGACGAATATGCTGCGCTCGAACAGAGTCTGCTTGCCGAAGGGTGCCGCGACGCGCTAGTCCTGTGGGGCGACGTGCTGGTCGACGGTCACAACCGCTACGAAATCTGCCGCAAGCACGGCATCGAATTCCGTACCGTCCAGAATCCGTCGTTCAGATCGATGGAGGACGTGCATCTGTGGATGATCGACAACCATCTGGGACGCCGCAGCGTATCCGACTATCAGCGCGGCGTGCTGGCGCTGCGCAAGAAGACGATTCTGGAAGCGCGCGACGCCTCCGTCGCGACCTCTGATCCGGCAGACGCTGCGCAAGCCGCGCAAGCCGCACCCACCGCGAGCGACGTCCTGGACAGGCCGGCCACGGAAGGCGCGAAGTCGTCGATTCCGGCACACACCATGGCGCTCACGCGCGCGGCGCTCGCCCGGGCGGCGCGCCTGTCGAGCAACACCCTGGGACAGATCGAGCAGATCCATACCGCGGCGGCCCCCGAACTTGTCGAGGCGGTCAAGCGCGGCGACGTCTCGATCAATGCTGCAGCGGCCGTGTCGACCCTGCCTCAGGCGGCGCAGGTCGCAGCCGTGGTTGCGGGAAAGCAGGAATTGCGCGAACTGGCGCGCTCGGTGCGCGAGGCGCGTCCGGTCAAGCCGCGCAAGAAGAAGGAAGAGGAGATCGCCGAAGAGGACGACGGCACGCCGCCGTGGGACACCACGGCCGATCCGTCCGACGAGTTGACGCGACTCTCCCGTGAACTCAAGGCAATGACGGCCGAGCGCGACGCGCTCAAGAAGAAGGTCGCCCATCTGACCATCGCGCTGGCCGAGGCCCGCGCGGGCAAGTAAGGCGCGCTCGCGTCGGTCCGGTGACGGTGGCGACCCAGGGACAGCCGGGCCGCCATCTCAGCGCGACATCCGATGACGCAAGGCGCACCGAAATTCGGCGCGCCTTGCACGTCATCGGCCCCTCGCGCCAATGCGCACGGGGGCTGGGATTGGCGTCACGCGGCACGCCCGCCGAGATACAACTCCCGCACTTTCTCGTCGGCCAGCAAGGCGTTCGCAGCCCCGGTCAGTGCCACGGCGCCCATCGACAGTACGTAGGCGCGATCCGAAATCCGGAGCGCTTCCATCGCGTTTTGTTCGACCATCAGAATCGTCACACCCTCCTGATCGCGTACGCGTACGATGGCGTCGAACACTTCGTGCAATACCTTGGGCGACAGGCCGGCGGAAGGCTCGTCGAGCAGCAGCAGACGCGGGCGCGGCATCAACGCCCGCGCGAGCGCGAGAATCTGACGCTCACCGCCCGACATCGAGGCCGCCGGGGCATTGCGCTTGCGTCCGAGCACGGGGTATAGGTCGCACAGTTCGTCGATACGTGCGGCACATGCGCTCTCGCTCAGGTAATGCCCGCCGACCTGCAGATTTTCGCGAATCGTCAGCGTGCCGAAAACGTTGTCCGTCTGCGGCACGAAACCGACGCCGCACTGGCGGATCTTGCGGTGCACCGGCACCTGCGACACGTCGGCCGCTTCGAGCACGATGCGGCCCGTGCGCGGGAGCAGGAACCCGGCGATGGTCTTGAGCAGTGTCGACTTTCCGCAGCCGTTTGGACCTAGCAGCGTGACGATCTCACGCGATTCGGCATGCAACGTCATTCCTTTGAGGATGTCGACCTCGGCGGTGTATCCCGCCACGACATTGTCGATCTCGATCATGCGCACTCCCTTTCGCCGACGCAGGCATTCGGGGCTGCGCTGTGCGCGCCGCCGCCGAGATACGCCTGCAAGACGCGTTCGTTGGACGACAGATCGTCCGGATGGCAACTGGCCACGATGTGCCCGCGATCGAGCACGATGCATCGGGTACACAGCTCACGGATAAAGTGCATGTCGTGCTCCACGACAACGAGCGTCATGCCTTGCGCATTCAACCGTTTGAGCGCTGCCACAATGTCGCGTCGCAGGTTCGGATGCACCCCTGCGGTCGGTTCGTCGAGCATCACCATTCGGGGCGAGCCCATCAGCGCGCAGACGATGCCGAGCAACTTCTTCTGCCCCCCCGACAAGGCGCTCGACGGCAGATCGCGCACCGGCGTGAGGAGCAATGCCTCCAGCAGGGCGCTTGCCTTGGCGTGGGCTGCGGCCTCCGCTTCGCGCGCGCCACGCGTACGCAGCAAAGTGGAGAACACCCCGTGATGCGCGGTGGCGGCCGCCATCGCGACTTCCATGACCGACATGCGTGCGGGCATCGACGGCAACTGAAACGTACGCGCGACCCCCTGCGCGACGATCCTGTCGGCGCGCAGCGTATCGATGCGATGGGCATCGAGCGAGATGCTGCCCGCGTCCAGACTCTCGAAGCCGGTAATCGTGTTGAGCAGGGTGCTTTTGCCCGAGCCGTTGGGGCCGAGCAGCCCGACGATTTCGCCGGGCATGACGTCGAACGTGACGTCCTGAAGTACCTTGTTGCCGCCGAACGCCTTGGCGACGGAACGGACTTCGAGCAACGGTTTGACGGGATGTGTCATGCCATCTTCCTCAGTTTTTCGGGCACGAGTCCCTCGCTGCGCCACATCAGACAGGCGAGCAGGATCAGACCGATGACACCCAGACGCAGCGCGCCGGCGCTGTCCGAGCTGAAATGCAGATAGTCCTTGGCGAACGGGACCAGCGTGTAGGCGCCTTGCACGACCGCCGTTCCGACGAGCACGCCCCAGACGTTGCCGATGCCGCCGATCATGAGGATGGTCCACAGCGCGAACGTCTCCGACGAGAGCAGATAGTCGGGGCCGGTGAAGCTCATGTAATGCGCATAGAGCGAGCCGGCGATGGCGGTCACGGCGGCGCTGGTCATCACGGCGCGCGACTTGAGCGAGCGCAGGTTGTAGCCGAAGCACGCGGCCAGCTTCGGTTCTTCGCGCATGACCCGCAGGGCGCGTCCGAAGCGTCCATCAGCGAGCCGCTTCGTCAGCCACGTGAACGCGCCGAGCACGCCGAGCACAAGGGCGAGGAACGCCAGCGTGTCATACGGGCGGGGAAGGGCGTCGAAGAGCATCGGAATCGGGCTGATGCCGTTGGCCCCGCCAGTGAGCCACCCTTCGTTGGTCGCGACGGTGCGCAGAATTTCCGCCACCGCAAGCGTGGCGATCCCCCAGTAGTCTGCGCCGAGTTGTCGCCCCAGTCGGGCGATGCCGGCACCGAGCGCCACGGCGAGAACGACACCGATGGCCATGCCGGTCAGCGGCGAGCCACCCGCCTGAATCGTGATGCCGGTGGCGTAGGCCCCGAGTCCCGCGAACGCGATGTGACCGAAGTTGAGCAGGCCGGCATAGCCCGCTTGCAGGTTCAGGCCGAGCGCCATGATCCCGTAGATGCCAGCCACCGTGAGCGTGGCGACGATGAACTCAAACACGGCGCACCTCGCGATCGAACAATCCGTAGGGTTTGAAGAGCAGTGCCAGCAGCAGGATGAGGAACGCGCCGGCGTTGATGTAGCCGACCGGCAGGAAGGCGACCGCCTTGCCGAGCACCGGCCCGAAATTCAGATTGGTGACGAGCGTTTCCGTGAGCGCAATCAGCAGCGCGCCGGCAACGGCACCGAGCGGGTTGCCCAGCCCGCCGAGAATGGCGGCGGCAAACACGGGCAGCAGCATGTCGTTGCCGAGTTGCACGTGTGCGCCGGCCGACAGCGCCAGCAACCCGCCGCCGAGACCGGCCACGGCTCCCGACGCGAACGTTACGCCTCGCGTGATCCATTCGGCGTTGAGCCCCGACGCGGCCGCCAGTGCCGGGTTGGTGGCGAGTGCCCGCATGGCGCGTCCGGCGCGAGTGTAAAAGAGCATCAGTGCGAACACGACAAGCAGTCCGAGCGTCGTCGACACCGAATAGAGCTGAACGTGCGTCACGCGTGCATCGCCGATCACCATCGGTTGCGTGAGGGGCAGGTTGAACATCTTCGGAAACGAGCCGGCAACGCCCTGACACACGGCGATGACGAGCATCGACACGGCGAGCGAGCCGATCATCGCGATGGCGGGGCCACCGCGCAGCAGCTTGCGAAAGACGAGGCGGTGCATGGCCAGCGTGAGGGCGCCGGTGGCGACTGCCGCAATGGCGAGCGACATCACGAGCGGCATGCCGAAGGCGAACATCGCATACGTGACGTAGGCCCCGGCCATCGCGTATTGCACATGCGCGATGTTGGGGAATTTGACGAGTCCGTAGACCATGGACAGCCCGAGGGCGACCAGAGCCAGGTCGGACGCGCGTAACAGCGTATCGACAAGGAGTTGGAGCATGAAAAATGAATCCGCGGTGGAGCAATGGCGCTGACGAGCGCGCCGTGGGTGACGGTGTCTGTGCGGTGTGCGCGGCATACGGCATACCGCACACGCCATCGGCAACGTCCGCAAGCACGTTGCCGATGCGCAATTTCAACGCCCCCGGGGCGCTCGACGTCAGCGAAGGCGAGGACGATCAGCGCGGCACCACCTTGCCGTCGTACTTGAGCTTCGCGTACGGCGGGTCGATGCGCTGGCGATCCGCGTCGAACGAGATCGGGCCGGTCACGCCGGCGAAATTCTTGCCCACGTCCTTGAGGGCGGCCTGCACGGCGGCCGGTTGCGTCGACTTCGCCTTGTTGATGGCCGCAGCGGTGAGCATGACGGCGTCATACGCATAACCGGTGTACGAGGTCTTCGGCGCCTGACCGTACTTCGCCTGGAAGGCGTCGATATAGGCCTTGCCGTTCGCGCCCTGCACCGAACCGACTTCCATGCCGAGCTGGCCGTTGGCGATGTTCGCAGGCGTATCCGAGAGGCTCATCGAGAGCAGAATTGCATACCACGGCTTCTGGCGCAGTCCGAGTTCGAACGCTTCGCGGTTGAGAACCGCCGATTCCTGTCCGTAGGCCGTATAGATGTAGGCGTCCGGGTTGCTGCGCGAGGCTTGCTGAAGCTCGCGGCGATACGTCGACTGGCCCGCGGTATAGAGCAGTTCCGTGGCGACCTTGCCGCCCAGCTTTTCGAATTCCTCCCGGAAACCGTGGGCGACGCCCTGACCGTAGGCGTTGTTCGGCGCGATGAGCGCCACGTTGCGATAGCCGAGCGCCCAGGCATCGGCAGCGGAGAACTTGTTCCCCAGATTTTCCAGACCGATCAGGTTGAACGATGTGGCGCCGAGATCCCTGACCTTTACGCTGGTGCTCGCGATATTGATGTGCGTCACCCCTTCCTTCACGAGGTACTGCGCCATCGGCAGCGTAATGCCCGACGAGTATTCCCCGATGACGACCGGCACCTTGTCGACGGTCGCCAGTTTGCGTGCGGCGTTCAACGCCGTCGTGGCATTGCCGCCGGAGTCTTCGACGATGACGTCGAACTTCTTGCCCATGACGCCGCCCTGCGCATTCACTTTCTCGACGGCGAGGGCGACGGCGCGGCGGACATCTTCCCCCACGGTGGCGTTTGCGCCGGTGAGCGAGAGCACGGCGCCCATCTGGACGGCGTCGTCCGCAGCATGTGCGTTCGAAGCAAAAGCGAACGCCATGGCGGCGGGAACGATCAACTTACGAAGTTTCAATGACATGGTTTTTCCCCCGAAAAGAGTCAGTGAAGAGTCAATGGAGCCTGCAAGACAATGCGTTGAACCGAAGACCGTGCGTCCACATGTCGGCGGCGACGCTCAGGCGAGTTGCCGCCCAACGACCGTCGCCGTCGAACCTGCTGTATCCCCTGATGAAACATGGTTGTGGGTCCTGAAACGAAGCGTTTTTTGGATCCAAAATAATATATTGGATCCAATGCTATATGATTGGATCCAGAATCGCAATGTGGGTAAAAAATATGCTCTAATCGCGCCATATGCGAACCCCCGGACCCCAAGCACTTCATCAGGCCATCCGCGACACGCTTCGAGACGAGATCTTGAGCGGCGTGCTCCCGGGTGGATTTCAACTGCGCCAGGAAGCGCTCGCGGAGCGTTTCAATTCCAGCCGGGTGCCCGTGCGCGAGGCGTTGCGCCAGCTCGAAGCGGAAGGGTTGGTCGTGCATCACCTGAACCGCGGCGCCACGGTAGCGAGCATGAATCTCGAACAACTGTGCGAGATGCTCGATATACGCGTGGCGCTCGAATGCCATGCGGCGAAGCTGGCCGTGCCGAACATGGCGGAGCGCGATTTTCAGGTCATGGAGCAGATCCTGGCCGACTACTCGGCGTCTGAAGTGGTCTCCGAATGGGCGGAGTACAACCGCCGTTTTCACCTGGCGCTGTCTGCGCCGGCGAACAACCGTCGTTTGCGAGTGTTGATCGAGGAGTATTGCCTGAATACCGATCGGTATTCGCATCTCGCGATGTCGCAGGCGACCGGCAAGGAGAAGCCTCAGCAAGATCACTACGAGATTCTCGCGGCCTGCCGTCGGCGCGACGTCACGGCCGTGGTATCGATGCTCGAAGCGCACATCCTCACCACGCGCAACGAGATCAAGGCGATGGCGCGTGAGGACCTCGGCTTTCTGTCGCGCGCCGCCTTCTGAGTCCTGCCGCTGCGGTCCCTGCGACGCTAGCTTCCGCCGAGGCGGTGCGGCTGTCGCCGAGCGCCGGAAATATTTCGTAATACACGAGGCCCGGGCATTGGACGACGACACCCCGAAGCCCATGGGCGGGCGTTCAAACCGGTGCTATCGTGGGCGGCATCCACTCGTCGGAGGTGAGCGCCATGGCTGCCAGCCCGAATCGTTCCGCGTATTCTGCGAGCGCTGCGTCCGCGTCGCAGGCATCTGCCTCGAAAGTTGCCACCGTAATTCGTGTCACGAGCGGCAATTTCATGGAGATGTTCGACTTTTTCCTGTTCGGCTTTTACGCCACGCACATCTCGGCCACGTTCTTTCCCTCGGGCGACGAATTCGCGTCGCTCATGCTCACGTTCATGACCTTCGGGGCGGGCTTTCTGATGCGTCCGCTGGGGGCGATCGTTCTCGGCGCCTATGTGGACCGCATCGGTCGGCGGCGAGGGCTGATCGTTACCTTGTCCATCATGGCGATGGGGACCATCCTGATCGCTTTTGTGCCGGGATTCGCGACCATCGGCTATCTCGCGCCGCTGCTGGTTCTGGTCGGCCGGCTGTTGCAGGGTTTTTCGGCCGGCGTGGAGTTGGGGGGCGTCTCCGTCTATCTGTCCGAGATGGCGACCCCGGGTCACAAGGGGTTCTACGTCAGTTGGCAGTCTGCGAGTCAGCAGGTCGCGATCATCGTTGCGGCGTTGCTCGGCTATTTGCTCAACAAGTGGATGGCCCCAGCGCAGGTGGCCGATTGGGGATGGCGCATTCCGTTTTTCATCGGTTGCCTGATCGTGCCGGTGTTGTTCATGATCCGGCGTTCCTTGCAGGAGACCGAGGCGTTTCTGGCGCGCAAGCACCGTCCGAGCACGCGCGAGATTTTCCGCTCGATCGTGCAGAACTGGGGGCTGGTGGTGGCGGGCACGATGCTCGTCGCCATGACGACCGTGTCCTTCTATCTGATCACCGTCTACACGCCGACTTTCGGGAAGTCGGTGCTCAAGCTGTCGACAACCGATGCGCTCATCGTCACGTTCTGCGTGGGGGTCTCGAACTTCTTCTGGTTGCCAGTGATGGGCGCGCTGTCCGACCGTGTCGGGCGTCGGCCACTGCTGCTCGTCTTTACGGTGCTGACGATCCTCACGGCGTATCCGGTAATGGCGTGGCTGGTGGTGACGCCGACGTTCGGCAAAATGCTCGTCGTCGAGCTTTGGCTCTCTTTCCTGTACGCCAGCTATAACGGCGCGATGGTGGTGGCGTTGACCGAGATCATGCCGGTGGACGTGCGCACGGCGGGGTTCTCGCTGGCGTACAGTCTGGCGACGGCGTTGTTCGGCGGCTTTACGCCGGCCGTGGCGACCGGGCTGATCGGCCTGACGGGCAACAAGGCGGCGCCGGGCTGGTGGATGACCTTCGCTGCCGTGTGCGGCCTGATCGCGACGCGGGTGCTGTACCGCAGGCGCAGCGTGCCGAATGCCGCGACGGCGTGAGTCTGTGGCACGCGAGGGTGTGCGCGAGCCCTGTGCGAAAATAGCGCATTGCCGATTTCGGCCAATTGCGCGGGGCGCGGCGTGTTCCTGAAACAATCGGGGGCGACCGGTGCCCTGCGGTTTATCGTAACGTTTCATGAATCGAGATTTACCTGCGACCGACGAGACCTACATGGCGCTGGCGCTTGCGCAGGCGCGCGCCGCGATGCAGCAGGGCGAAGTGCCCGTCGGCGCCGTGGTCGTTTGCGACGGCCAGGTCGCGGCGCTCGGACACAACTGTCCGGTCGGCGGCCACGATCCGTCTGCGCACGCCGAGATGCAGGCCCTGCGCGCGGCGGCGCAGGCGTTGGGCAACTACCGGCTACCCGAGTGCGAGCTGTTCGTGACGCTGGAGCCGTGTGTAATGTGCGCGGGCGCGATCATGCATGCGCGTATCAAGCGGGTCGTGTACGGCGCGGCCGACCCCAAAACGGGGGCCTGCGGCAGCGTGGTCGATCTGTTTGCGGAACCGCGCCTGAATCATCATGCCGAGGTCGTTGGCGGTGTCATGCGCGACGAATGCGTCGGCATTCTCCAGACCTTCTTTAGCGAGCGGCGCGCGGCGGCCAGAGCGCGTCGGCTGGCTCAGGCGTCTGCCGCCACCGCGGCAGGCGAGTCCTCCGTCCCCCCTTCGGAAGCTTCCAATTGACGCAGACCAGGCTTGTCGAACTGATTGCCCCCTCCGGCTATGCTCCGTTTCCCGATGTCGCGGCGCGCGGCATCCAGACGTTGGAGCGGCTGGGCTATACCGTACGAAATCGCGAGGTGCTAGAGCGACGATATTTGCGTTTCGCAGGCACCGACGACGCCCGTGCCGCCGAGATCAACCGTCTTGCCGACGGCAGCGCTGCGCTACCGCAGATCGTGCTCGCCGTGCGCGGCGGCTATGGTGCGGTACATCTGCTCGATCGCCTCGATTACGGCAAGCTGCGCGATCGGCTATCCGGTGCACCGGTGGCCATCGTCGGTCACAGCGACTTTACGGCGTTGCAATTGGCATTGCTCTCGCAAGCGCATATCACCACGTTTGCCGGGCCGATGTTGCTCGCAGACTTTGGCGCCGAGACGCTGAGCGAGTTCACGCTCCGGCAATTCGATGCTGTGCTGTATTCACCGAATCATGTCGTTCAGTGGACGGCTGACGGGGCCAGCGGCAATGTCGACGTCTCGGGCACCTTGTGGGGCGGCAATCTGGCCATGGTGTGCAGCCTGATCGGCACGCAATATCTGCCGTCCATCGAGGGGGGGGTGCTGTTCGTCGAAGATGTGAATGAACCGCCGTACCGTGTCGAGCGCATGCTGTATCAACTGCACCAGTCCGGCATTCTGGCGCGTCAGCAGGCGTTGGTGCTGGGCGACTTCTCGCAGTACCGGGTCACCGATTACGACAATGGTTACGACATGGCGACGATGATCGAAAGCATGCGGCGCGTCATCGGCATCCCGATCATCACGGATATGCCGTTCGGCCATTGCGCGGACAAGCTGACTTTGCCCGTGGGTGGGCAGGCCAGGTTGCAGACGTCTGCCACACAGGTCACGCTCACGCTTACGGGATATCCCTATATCGGCGCCTGAGGGCGGCTCAGGCGCCGCAGCGTAACGCAAGCGTAGGACAAAGCAGCACGCCGGGTCGATTCGACGGCCCCGCGTGCTTTTTTGTTATGGCCAGAACGCGTGTGTTTTGCGCACGTTGGATGCACCTTGATGAACGTTTGAGGCAAATCGGCACGCACGATCTTGAACGCGTTAGCGTCGCGACGGTGGGCGTCGACGGCAATGCGCACGAGGGGTGTGGGCCGGGGCAGGGGCGACTATACGATTGAGCGCAGCCTGAATATCTGAATATGGCTATGTTTCGCCCGACCTTATTTGGCTAAACTTCTTCGATCGTTTCGCCATCAGAAGGATGCCAAGACATCATGGCCAGCAACAGCACCACCTCGAAGGATTACCCGCGCGATCTCGTCGGCTATGGCCGCCATGTGCCGTTTGCCGACTGGCCGGGACGCGCGCGAATTGCCGTTCAGTTCGTGCTGAATTACGAAGAAGGCGGCGAAAACTGTGTCTTGCATGGCGATCGCGCCTCCGAGCAGTTCCTGTCCGAGATCATCGGCGCCGCCGCGTACGAAGCACGCCACATGAGCATGGAATCGATCTACGAGTACGGATCGCGTGCCGGCGTGTGGCGCATCCTGCGCGAGTTCGAGCGTCGCGGCCTGCCGCTGACCGTATTCGGTGTGGCGATGGCCATGCAGCGTCATCCGGAGGTGACGGCTGCGTTCCAGGAACTGGGGCACGAAATCGCGTGTCACGGCTGGCGGTGGATTCACTACCAGAATATGGACGAGGCGACCGAGCGCGAGCACATGCGCATCGCCATCGAGATCTTCAAGGAAATGACCGGCAGCGCGCCGCTTGGCTGGTACACGGGCCGCGACAGCCCCAATACGCGCCGTCTCGTGGTCGAGCAGGGCGGTTTCGTCTACGACGCCGACAACTACGGGGACGACCTGCCGTTCTGGACGCAGGTAGAGACCGCTAACGGCGACGTGAAACCGCATCTGGTCGTGCCGTACACGCTCGATTCCAACGACATGCGTTTTGCGGCGCCGCAGGGCTTCAACACGGCCGACCACTTCTTCCATTACTTGCGCGATGCGTTTGACGTGTTGTACGCCGAGGGAGATGAGGCGCCGAAGATGCTGTCGATCGGGATGCACTGCCGCTTGCTCGGACGCCCCGGGCGTTTTGCCGCGTTGCAGCGCTTTCTCGATCACATCGAAAAGCATGACCGCGTGTGGGTGTGCCGCCGTATCGACGTGGCGCGGCATTGGCAGGAACGCCACCCGTTCGTGGCGGCCTGAACCGCGCGCTTGAGTGGCAAGCTCGGTCCGCAGGCTGGATTCGCACGTGATCGAGCGAAGCGGGGACCGTTGTCCGCGGGCTGGCCATCTGCCGAGCGTGGCGGCCAAAACGAAAATTGAATCCGACAGGCGTCATCGGGCTGCGCAATGCGTGCGGCGGGGCGCCACCTTGGTTCTCCAGGAGAGCAGTGAATGAATGCCCCGTTGCCTATGACCCAACGAACCGTAGCCGAATTGTCGGCGCTGCCGCGCGCCGAGTTCATCGCCGCGCTCGACGGCATTTTCGAGCACTCGCCGTGGGTGGCCGAAGCGGCTTGGGACGACCGTCCGTTCGCCACAGTCAATGCGCTGCATGACGCCATGTGCCAGGCGGTGATCGACGCCGGCGAAGCGCAGCAACTTGCGCTCATCCGCGCTCACCCGGAGTTGGCCGGCAAGGCGGCAGTGCGTGGCGAACTGACGGCCGAGTCGACCCGGGAACAGGCAGGCGCCGGCCTCGATCAGTGCAGCGAACAGGAGTTCGCGCGCCTGACCGAGCTGAACGACGCGTACAAGGCCAAATTCGGCTTCCCGTACATCCTGGCAGTGCGGGGGCACACGCGCAGCAGCATCATCGAGGACTTCGCTGCACGACTGGAGAACAGCCGTGCGGAGGAAATCGAGGCGTGTCTGCGTCAGATTTTCCGCATCGCCGGTTTCCGTTTGCAGGATCTCTTGCGCGACTGATCGGCGTCGCGCGCAGGTTTCGAATCCGTTTCAGACTTTACCGAATCATCAGGAGTTGGCATGGCCCTCGCCCCGCAAGACCCGAACGCACCGGAATTCGTGCGCCGTTACGTCAATCTGGCCGACCCGCGTCTTGGCGCTCAGGCGCTCATCGCCAGCGACGAATTCTTTGCGGCCAAGGAGCGCATGCTCAGTCCCGAGCCTGCCGTCTTCATTCCCGGCAAGTACGACGAGAACGGCAAGTGGATGGACGGCTGGGAGACGCGTCGCAAGCGCGTGAACGGCTACGACTGGTGCATCGTCAAGCTCGCGCGCCCGGGCGTGCTGTTCGGGGTCGATCTCGACACCAGCCATTTCACCGGCAACTTCCCGCCCGCCGCATCGCTCGAAGGCTGCTACAGCCCGAACGGCGCGCCGTCGGACTCGGCCGAATGGTTCGAACTGTTGCCCTCGACGACGTTGCAGGGCAACGCGCATCACTACCATGCCATTGCACAGCAGCGCGCAGTCACGCACGTGCGCGTGAACCTGTATCCCGACGGCGGGCTCGCCCGCCTGCGCCTGTACGGCCTGCCGCAAAGCGACTGGGCCGCACGCTCGCGCGACGAACTCATCGACCTGATCGCGATGGAAAACGGCGGCTATGTCGTGGCGGTCAACAATCAACACTTCGGCCTCGCCTCCAACCTGCTGATGCCCGGGCGCGGCGTGAACATGGGCGACGGGTGGGAGACACGCCGTCGTCGCGAGCCGGGCAACGACTGGGCCATCATCGCGCTCGCGCAGCCGGGCGAGATCAGCAAGATCGAAGTCGACACGGCGCACTTCAAGGGCAACTTCCCGGACCGCTGCTCGATTCAGGCCGCGTTCGTCACGGGCGGCACCGAGCAGTCGCTCATCACGCAGTCGATGTTCTGGCCCGTGTTGCTGCCGGAGCAAAAGCTCGCGATGGACAGGCAATTCACTTTCGACGAGCCGGTGCAGAAGCTGGGCGCGATCACGCACATCCGCTTCAACATCATTCCGGATGGCGGGGTGTCGCGTCTGCGGCTGTGGGGGCGCCTGAGCGAGAAGACGGCATAAGCCGCATGGCGGAATTAGCAGGCAAATAGCAGGAAAGTGGCAGCACTACGCCCTCTCGCAGTCGACGACAGACGATCGACGCGCGGCGCGAGGGGGCGCAACGAACAAGGCAAAAAAGGAGCAGGGTATGCGCGATGTGCGCGATATGTGCGATATGTCCGATACGGCATCACCGGCATTGAAGATCGAGCGACTCACGCGCGAGGCATTTGCGCCGTTCGGCGACGTGATCGAGTTGGCAGGGGCGAAGCATTTCGCGATCAATGGCGGCACGACCGAGCGATTCCACGATCTGGCGACGGTGGACCTGGGCCCGGAGGGCGGGCGCACGCTGGTCAACGTCTTCCGAGGTCAGCCGCGGCAGCTGCCGTACGAGGTGAAGATGCTGGAGCGTCACCCGCTGGGCAGTCAGGCGTTCATCCCATTGAAGACCACGCCGTATCTGGTCGTCGTTGCGCCCGCGGGCGAGCTGGACGTGAGCCGGATCCGCGCGTTCGTCTCGGATGGCTGGCAGGGTGTGAACTACGCCAGGGGCGTGTGGCACCACCCGCTGCTCGCGTTGCACGAGGTGAGCGACTTCATCGTCGTGGATCGGGGCGGCGACGGGCACAACTGCGACGAACTGGATCTGCCCTCGACGTACTGGCTCACGCAGGCCGAACTGGACGCCGTACAGGCCAGACCGAAAGCGGCGTGATTCAGCCGGAGCGGACGGAGCAGACAAGGTAGACAAGGCAGAGAAGGCAGACGGGGCAGGAATAGAGAGCGCCGGGCACAAGCCCGGCGTTTTTCCTTTGCGGAGGCAAAACGGGCGAGCGCGCGAGGCAGGACATGAAGCAGGACACCAGGCAGGGCACGGTTGGCGGATGCTGCGGTCGCACGCCAACCGGGGTAAACACAAGCGTCTTCGCCAAAAAACAGCTCCTATACTTCGAATCACCGAAGTGGTGCGTCTTTGACGGCGCGATTGGGTGCATCGCGGGCGTTTTGGCGGTGCAGGGGAGGCTTGTCAGGCGCGTCGCACCGAAAACGTGCGCAAAGGGTGACAACAGCTCGGGCATGGATATTGCTCGATCTCGACACGGCAATCTGCGGAGAAGCGTATGGTCGAGAGCTACAACGAGATGGCGAGCATCACAGGGGCGACGCGCTCGCACTACCGGCGGTTTGACGATTGGCTCCGATGTCAGACGGACGATGTCCTGCACCACAAGCGCGCCGAGGCCGATCTGGCGTTCCGGCGGGTCGGCATCACGTTTGCCGTGTATGGAAACGAAGCGGGAACGGAACGTCTCATTCCCTTCGACCTGATTCCCCGAATCATTCCGGCGCATGAATGGCAGACCTTGCAAACGGGGTTGCGTCAACGCGTCGAAGCCCTGAACAAATTCATCCACGACGTTTATCACGATCAGAACATTCTTCGCGCGGGCGTCATTCCGGCGGAGCAGGTGCTCAAGAACGCACAGTACCGTCCGGAGATGCAGGGCGTGGACGTTCCCGGCGACATTTATTCCCATATTGCGGGCGTGGACGTCGTCAGGGCGGGCACGGGCGATGACGGCGTGTTCTACGTTCTGGAGGACAACCTGCGCGTGCCGTCCGGCGTGTCGTACATGCTGGAGAACCGCAAGATGATGATGCGGCTATTCCCGGAGCTATTTGCCAGAAACCGCATCGCACCGGTCGAACACTATCCCGACCTGTTGCTGGACAACCTTCGCGCGGTAGCCCCGATGGGCGTCGACGATCCCACGGTCGTCGTCATGACGCCGGGCATCTACAACTCGGCCTATTTCGAGCATGCGTTCCTCGCGCAGCAAATGGGTATCGAGCTTGTCGAAGGGCAAGACCTGTTCGTCGAGGACAACCTCGTCTACATGCGCACCACCAACGGCCCCAAGCGCGTGGACGTCATTTACCGACGTATCGACGATGATTTTCTGGACCCGCTGGCCTTTCGCGCGGACTCCACGCTCGGGGTGCCAGGCCTGCTGAGCGTCTATCGGGCGGGGCGTGTCACGTTGGCCAACGCGATTGGCACCGGCGTTGCCGACGACAAGTCCATTTACCCGTTCGTGCCCGACATGATCGAGTTCTACCTTGGCGAGAAGCCCATTCTGAACAACGTGCCGACCTACCAGTGCCGTCGTCCCGACGATCTCGCCTACACGCTCGATAACCTCGGTGAACTTGTCGTCAAGGAAGTCCACGGCGCCGGCGGCTACGGCATGCTGGTGGGACCGGCGTCGACCAAAGCCGAGATCGAGGCCTTCCGCCAACGACTCATCGCCAGACCCGATGGTTATATCGCGCAGCCCACGCTGGCGCTGTCGGCATGCCCGACCTTCGTCGAAGCGGGCATCGCACCGAGGCATATCGATCTGCGTCCGTTCGTACTGTCGTCCGGCAAAGGCGTGACGATGGTGCCGGGCGGACTCACGCGCGTTGCGCTCACCGAGGGTTCGCTCGTCGTCAACTCCTCGCAGGGGGGAGGAACGAAAGATACCTGGGTGCTGGAGAAATAACGGACGTCCGGCCAGAGACAACGAAAACCATCGGGAAGCCATCATGCTCAGCCGTACCGCCGACCACTTGTTCTGGATGGCCCGCTACATGGAGCGGGCGGAGAATACTGCGCGTCTGCTCGACGTGAATCTGCAAAACCTGTTGCTGCCGCAGGCGGCCATGGAAGCCGTCGACGACGAAGACGACACCGACATGGCGCATGCGCTTGCCGGCCACATCGAAAACGAGGCGGGCTGGCGCGCCACCTTGCGCATCTCCGAACTGGAGCCCGCCTTCGATCGCAAGCATGCACGCGCCACGCGCGCCAACGTTCTCGACTTCGTCGTGCGCGATCGGGACAACCCGTCGAGCATCGCGTGCTGCCTGGCCGCCGCCCGGGAAAACGCGCGTGCCGTGCGCGGCACACTGACCACTGAGCTTTGGGAAACGGTCAACAGCACCTGGCTCGAATTCCCGCGCATGCTCGACCTGCTCGAACGCGATCCGGCGCATCTCTTCGAGTGGGTGAAGGTGCGCTCGCATCTTTCGCGGGGCGTGAGCTTCGGGACCCTGTTCCAGGACGACGCCTTCTACTTCACACGCCTTGGCCTCTTTCTCGAGCGCGCCGACAACACCGCCCGAATACTCGACGTGCGCTTTCACGAAGCCGTTCGCGTGGACAAGGCTGGTCCCGACACCTCCCATCCCACCGACTTTTACTATTGGTCCGCCGTGCTTCGCAGCGTGTCTGGGTTCGAAATCTACCGGAAGGTCTACCGCGACGTGATTACGCCCGAGCGCGTCGTCGAACTGCTCATGCTCAATCCCCATATGCCGCGTTCGTTGCTTGCATCGCTCGACGGTGTCTGCGAGAACCTCGCGACGTTATCCAACGGCCAGTCGGGCGACGTGGAGCGCTACGCCGGGAAACTTCAGGCCGACCTCAAGTACACCGACATCCAGCAGATTCGGCAACAGGGTCTGCACCCCGTCCTGACCGAGTTTCTCGAGCGAGTCTCCGTGCTCGGCAACAAGATCAGCCAGACCTTCCTGATCCCGCTCGCCGCCTGACGCCATGCGCCTGACCATTCGTCACGAGACCACGTACCGGTATGACACGCCGGTGCGCTACACCATTCAGCAGCTTCGGCTGACACCGGCAGCGTCGGAAGTGCAGCGTGTCGTGCACTGGCGTCTGAGCGCGCCCGGCAAGCTCACGCCCTCGCGCGATGCCTACGGCAACGACATGCATACGCTGGTACTCCACCAGCCGCACGACACGATCCATCTGCTGGCCGAAGGCGAGGTCGAAACGATGCCGCTCACCGACGGCAAGCTCGGCGAGACGAGTCATGCCGTGCCGGTGTTATGCTTCGCCAGCGCAACGCCCCTGACCGGGCGCAGCGACGGGATCGACGCACTCGCCGCGCAGGCCAGGGTTGCCACGCCGGGCGACTTGCTGGCGCTGGCGGCGTCCATTTGCGAACAGGTCGACTACGAATCGGGAATTACCGCAGTGACCAGCACTGCCGCGCAGGCGCTGGCGCTGGGGCGGGGGGTCTGTCAGGACCATGCCCACCTCATGCTCGCCGTGTGCCGGGCGCGCGGCGTGCCCGCGCGGTACGTCAGCGGCTACATCGATCCGGGCGACGTGCCGCATGCGGCCAGCCACGCGTGGGTCGACGTGTGGGTCGACGGGGCCGGGTGGGTGAGCATCGACGTCACCCATGCGTGCTTTGCCAGCGGCAACTACTGCCGGCTGGCCGTCGGACGCGACTATGAATCTGCCGCGCCGGTCAGAGGCATGCGCAGCGGCGGGGCGAGCGAGGCGCTGCACGTGTCGGTGAGTGTCGACACCGCGCCGCTCGACCAACAACAATAGCTTTTCGCGTGACGAGGCAGCGTGCCTCGCACGGCAAGACAGGAACGACATGACGTATTGCGTGGCCATGAAGCTCGATGCCGGGCTGGTCTTTCTCTCCGACACCCGCACGAACGCGGGCGTCGATCATGTGAGCACTTTCCGCAAGATGCTCGTCTTCGAGCGTCCGGGCGAACGCGTGATCGTGCTGCTCTCCGCGGGCAATCTGGCGCTGACGCAGGCGGTGCGCCAGCAACTCGTCGAAGCGCGCGACGCCGAAACGCTGTGGACGGCCAAGACCATGAGCGACGTCGCCCGCGTGGTCGGGCAGGCCATTCGCGACGTCTACGCGCGCGACGCCAAATCGCTCGAAGCGTTCGGTGTGGATTTCAATTGCAGTTTCCTGCTTGGCGGGCAGATCGCCGGTGCCAGAAGCCGTCTGTTCCAGTTGTATTCGGCGGGCAACTTTATCGAGGCGTCGTCCGTCAATCCGTATTTCCAGATTGGCGAGTCCAAGTACGGCAAGCCGATCATCGACCGGCTCGTCACGCCTGCCACGTCGCTCGACGACGGCGCCAAGTGTGCGCTGATTTCGATGGATTCCACGCTGCGCTCCAACGTTTCGGTCGGCCTGCCGCTCGACTTGCTCGTCTACGAGGAAGACAGTTTGCGCGTGACGCGTTTCGCGTCGCTCGACGACGACAATGCCTACTACAAGATGATCCACGACACGTGGGGCTCGCGGCTGCGTCAGGTGTTCGGCGAGTTGCCTGAGCCGCAATGGGCGACGCTCGACACGACGAGCGTGCCTGCCTCGCTGCCGCCGCGTGCCGAGCCGCCCGAAGGCATGCCCGGTGCGCACGAGGCGGGTAGCGTGCAGTCGCTCGCACAAACGGTGTCGCCGAAGATGCCGTCGTGAGCGAGGGTGGCGAGCGGGGGGTGTCGGTCGGGTCATTAGTCCGTCAGCCCGTCAGCCCGCGTGATGTGCGTGGTGCGCGTGGTGCTGCCGCCGATACAGCCAGGCGCTGAGCGCAAGCGTCACCGTTTCGGTGACGAGCAACGTGTACCAGATGGCGTTGCCGCCCAGTAGCGCATTCAGCGTCCAGAGCACGCCCAGCAGCAAAACCCAGCTTCGCAACATGGCGATGGCGGCGGACGGGCCGGGCGCTTCCACGGCCGTCAGATAGCCGGCCACGATCAGGTTGCCCGCGGCCGGAACAAAGGCCAGTGCGTACCAGACGACGGCGTGCTCGAGAATCGACCACGCCTCACCGCCCGCAGGCAGAAACAGGAACGTCAACGGACGGGCCAGCGTTGTCATGGCGGCTGCGACCAGCAGGGAGAATCCCATGACGGCGATCACGCCGAGCCGGAATGCCCCCTGAAGCGCCGTCGTATCCCGTGCCCCACGATAGAAACTGATCATCGGCTGCATGCTTTGCACCAGTGCGACCATCGTGACAGTTGCGCCGAGCGTCATGTATTCGAGAATCGCGTAGGCGGCGAGACCCGGTTCGCCGAAGTTCGTCAGAATGACGCGGTTGAAGACGAAGACGGTAAGCGCCGGCGCAATGGCGCCGAGGAACTCGGAGGCGCCGTTGTACATCGCCCGCCACACATGCCTCTCACCACGCCAAGCTAATGCGCCACGCGCCGGTACGACTTGCTTGGCGAACAGGAAGTGGTAGCCGAGCATGACACTGCTCGACACCATCATCGACAACCCGGTGGCGAGCGAAGCCCCATACATGCCCATCTCGCGCACGACGATCAGCCAATAGTCGAGCGCGACGTTCGCGAGCGCGCCGAGAAACATTGCGTACAGGCCGAAACGTGCAGCCGCGGCGCCTTCCACGCGCAGGAACAACTCCATCGCGTAAAGCCCGTTCGCAAACAACACGAACCAGCCCCAGCCGGACAGGTAGGCGACGACGTCCGTCGTAACGGCCCCCTGCGCGCCCAGCGCGGCGGCGATCTCATGCGTGAAGACGAGCACGCCCGCACTCATGACGATGCCTGCAACGAGCATCACCCAAAGGACCTGGGAGAACGCGCGACGCGCCTGTGCCTGTCGCTGCTCACCGAGCAAACGGGCAATGAGTGTCGCGCCGCCCACGCCCACCATCACACTGATGGCGTAGGGCACGTACAGCAACGGTACGACGAGGTTCAGCGCGGCGAGCGCCTGCTGGCCGACATAGCGGCCGATGAAAATGCCGTCGATCAGCGTGTAGATCGTGTAGACCCAGCCGGAGAGGATCGTCGGAATGGCGAGAGAGGTGTATTCCTTGAGCAGGGACGTCGTGGTGCCCTGTACGGCAGTGTTTTGATTCGCAGATGGAGACAGAGACATGGTCCCCCCGATGACATCTCACCGCGTCGTGTCGGGACGCGGCTCACCGTGGCTTGCACATCGAAAACTTCGGATCGAAGCGGGAGCAGAGGGTGTCGCTCACGCGCAAGCGATGGCGTGAGCGCTCCGCCGCGCGGCGTCAGCCCGGCGAGGGCAACGCCGGCGAGGCGGTCAGGCGGACGGAGGGAACATCGCCTGGTGCAGGTGCACCCAGACGACGCCTTGTCGGGAAGCGGAGAAAAGCAGGAAATTCATGAGGTTTGTCGTTCGTCCCGGAGGTTCGGGCACGTATGACAGACAAGCACTGTCACTCGTGAGTTCCCGGGAAGATGCCCACGGCGGAGGCGGTGTCGGGCATGCAGGGGGCGGCTGCCATGATGGGAATCCGGGGCGGGTGGCGCGACAGGACGCGAACCAAGAGATCCAGGAGAACGAAAAAAAGGGGCGCCGAAGCGCCCCAACATGGGTCCAGCAAGAAAGACTGTCGCAGTTCCGATACGTCGTTATTGTTGTGCGCCGCCGTTGAACCACGCGGCGATCTTCTGACGTTCTTCGTCGGTCATCTGCGTCACGTTGCCCAGCGGCATCGATTTGAGCGTCACCGATTGCTGATAAATGCGTTGCGCGTTCTGCGAGATCTCGGCCGGCGTATCGAGCATCACGCCCGCCGGTGCGCTGCCCATCATCGTCGGCTTGGCCGAGTGGCAGGTAGCGCAACGCTGCGTGAGGATCGGCTGAATCTCCGAGAGCTTCACGGCCGGGGCGGCAGCGTCGCCGTGTGCGCCCGCGGCAGGGGCCGGGGCAGTGCGCGGAGCGGCGAACACGGCAACGCCCGCGAGCAGGGCGGCGCCGGCCACCGGCAGGGCATACAGGTTCTTGCCCGCGTGACGCAGCACGAAGAACTGACGAATCATCGCGCCTGCGGCCATGATGATCGTGAGAATCACCCAGTTGTACGAATTGCTGTACGTGAACGCGTAGTGGTTGCTGATCATGATGAACACGACCGGCAACGTGAAGTACGTGTTGTGCACCGAGCGCTGCTTACCGAGCTTGCCCCAGATCGGGTTGGGGACTTCACCCTTCGTGAGCGCATCCACGCTCTTGCGCTGCCCCGGAATGATCCAGAAGAACACGTTGGCTGACATCGAGGTTGCCATCATGGCGCCGACGATCAGGAACGCTGCGCGGCCGGCGAAGATATGCGTCGTGGCATACGTGGCGGCCACCACGAACAGCGCGACGGCAATGCCCAGCACGCGCTCGTTCTTGCCCAGTGCACGGCACAGGAAGTCATAGACGAACCAGCCACCGATGAGGAACGCCACCGCCAGGCCCACCGCCTGTCCCGGTTGCAGATCCATCACGTTCTTGTCGATGAGATAGGTTTGCGGCTGGAGCAGGTACAGCACGCAGAAAAGAGCAAAGCCCGAGAGCCACGTGGTGTACGACTTCCACTTGGACCAGTGCAGGTCTTCGGGCATCTGCGGCGGCGAATTCAGGTACTTCTGCGCGTGGTAAAAACCGCCGCCGTGCACCGACCACATCTCGCCGAATACGCCTTTTTGCTTGTCTTCGGCGGCCTTGGGCGGCTTCAGGCCGTTGTCCAGCATCACGAAATAGAACGACTCGCCAATCCAGGCGATGGCGGCGACCACATGCAGCCACCGCAGCAACAGATTGACCCAGTCGGTAATAAACGCTTCCATCTTATGTTCTCCTCAACTGCCTGACGTTCACGTTCGCGATTTAGCTACCGCGATACGTGGAAAAGCTCCACGGCGACACCAGAAGGGGCACGTGGTAATGCTGCGAAGGCTCGGCGATGCCGAAACGCAGGACAACGCGATCGACGAAGCGCGGCGTGGGCACGTCCACGCCCTGCGCGGCGAAGTAGTCGCCCGCGTGGAACACCAGCTCATATTCGCCGGCAACGAATGCGTCGCCTTCGAGCAGCGGCGCGTCGCAGCGGCCGTCGGCATTGGTCTGCACGTCGCGCAGCGAACGGCGCTCGCCGTCCACGCGCCAAAGCTCGACACGAATGCCGGCGCCGGGTTTGCCGTGCGATGTATCAAGTACGTGGGTAGTCAGTCGTCCCATGATGTCTCCTGTGATGGATGGGTGCATTGTAGGGAGATGGCGGCCCGGCAACGCGCGCAATACCAAAGATAAAAACGCGCACATACCCTGTCACGCCAGACAAAAAACCGTGTTCCGGATCCAGCACGACAATATGGCATGGCGACGTCTTCAGCGTAGGTCGGGTGCACCGGAATTGGGATTTTTTGGACCACTATTCGAATGCGCTATCCGGCCTATAACGCGGCGCATATGAGCCGTTGCCGTAACACGCGATCAACCGCCCGGAAAGCCCAATGACTACATGCATGCTTGGGGAAAACCCGAAACGCATGATAAGCATTCATGCATACGTTCCATGAAAAAAACACTATAGCCGTGGGTGGTCTTGCCGCAAAAGGCGTCGACCTGCACCATTGAGTCACCCAAAAAATAGACATCAAACAGCCCCCCGAGGGACGGAGACGCAATGAGTGTGACAACCAATGCCGTGGATCCGGTCGATGAGCGACTGCCGATCGGAAAATTGTTCATGCTGGGCCTGCAACACGTTTTGGTGATGTATGCGGGGGCGGTCGCCGTGCCGCTCATCATTGGCGGCGCCCTCGGGCTGCCCAAGGATCAGATTGCGTTTCTGATTTCCGCCGATCTGATGTGCTGCGGCATCGCGACGCTGATTCAGAGCGTAGGCGTCGGTCGTTTCGGCATTCGCATGCCCGTGATCATGGCCGTCACGTTCGCGGCCGTCGGTCCGATGCTTGCCATTGGCACGAACCCTTCGCTGGGATTGCCCGGCATCTTCGGCGCGACCATTGCCTCCGGCATCATCGGCACGCTCATCGCGCCGCTCGTGGGTAAGCTATTGCGGTTCTTCCGGCCGATCGTCACGGGCATCGTCATTACCTCGATTGGGCTGACGATTATCGGTGTGGGCATCAACTGGGCGGCCGGCGGTGTGGGCAATCCGGATTACGGCGACCCGGTCTACCTCGGCGTGTCGTTCGCGGTGCTCATTTTCATCTTGTTGATCACGCGTTTCGTGAAGGGGTTCTTTTCGAACATTGCCGTGCTGCTGGGCATCTTGTTCGGCTTCGTGATTGCGCTGATGCTGCACAAGGTGAATTTCGACGGTCTCGATCAGGTGAAGTGGTTCGACATCGTTCTGCCGTTCCATTTCGGCATGCCGGTGTTCGATCCGTGGGCCATTCTCACGCTCACCATCGTGATTCTGATCACGTTCATCGAATCGACGGGCATGTTCCTCGCGTTGGGGGAAATCGTCGGCAAGCCGGTCGACGAGAAGGCGCTGGTCGCCGGTCTGCGCGTGGACGGCGTGGCCACGGTGATCGGCGGTCTGTTCAATACGTTCCCGCATACGTCGTTTTCGCAGAACATCGGTCTCGTGGGCGTCACGGGGGTGAAGAGTCGCTGGGTGTGCGCAGCCGCCGGTGTCATCCTGCTCGTGTTCGGTCTGATTCCGAAGATGTCGGTGGTCGTCGCGTCGATTCCGCAGTTCGTGCTGGGCGGCGCCGGTGTGGTCATGTTCGGCATGGTGCTTGCCACGGGCATCAAGATCCTGTCGAAAGTCGACTACTCGCATAATCGCTACAACCTGTATATCGTAGCGATCAGCATCGGCATGGCCATGATTCCGGTCGCATCGAACAAGTTCTTTGCCAAGATGCCGGAGCAACTCGCGCCGCTGCTGCATAGCGGAATTCTGTTGGCCACCTTGTCCGCCGTGATTCTGAACGCTTATTTCAACGGCTTCAAAGCGCCCGCAGCGGACATCCATGGCAAGAAGAACGGCTCGGGCATGGGGTTGGAGGCGCACTGATGAAAACGTTGCTCGTCAAGAATGCCGAAGTTCTCGTGACGATGGATACGAATCGCCGCGAGATTACGCGCGGCGGGCTGTACGTCGAGGACAACCGGATCGTGGCGGTCGGCAGTGGCGATTCGCTGCCGTGCACGGCGGACGAAGTGCTCGATCTGACCGGGCATGTCGTCATTCCCGGCCTGATCAATACGCATCACCACATGTATCAGAGCCTCACGCGCGCCATTCCGGCCGCGCAGGACGGCGAACTCTTCAACTGGCTCACGAACCTGTACCCAGTGTGGGCCAACCTCACGCCGGAGATGATTCGCGTCTCGACGAAGACGGCCATGGCCGAGCTGCTGCTCTCGGGCTGCACCACCTCGAGCGACCATCTCTATATCTACCCGAACGGGTGCAAGCTCGACGACAGCATCGAAGCCGCGGCCGAGATCGGTATGCGCTTTCACGCGAGCCGGGGCAGCATGAGCGTCGGCCAGAGCCAGGGCGGCCTGCCGCCGGACCGTGTGGTCGAGCGCGAGGACGATATTCTCAAGGACACGCAACGCCTGATCGAGACGTATCACGACGAAGGCCGCTACGCGATGTTGCGCGTGGTGGTCGCGCCGTGCTCGCCGTTCTCCGTGAGCCGCGACCTGATGCGCGAGTCGGCCGCCATGGCACGCCACTATGGCGTGTCGCTGCACACGCATCTTGCCGAGAACGTCAACGACATTGCCTACAGCCGTGAGAAGTTCGGCATGACGCCGGCCGAATACGCACACGAGCTCGGCTGGGTCGGTCACGACGTGTGGCATGCGCACTGTGTCCAGCTCGATGATGCCGGCATCGCACTGTTCGCGAAGACGGGCACAGGCGTGGCGCACTGTCCCTGTTCGAATATGCGCCTGGCGTCGGGCATCGCGCCGATTCGCCGTATGCGCGACGCCGGTGTGCCCGTCGGGTTGGGGGTGGACGGCTCGGCGTCGAACGATGCGGCGAGCATGATCAACGAAGCGCGTCAGGCGCTGCTGCTGCAACGCGTGGGTTTCGGCCCGAGCGCCATGACGGCGCGCGAGGCCCTGGAAATCGCGACGGTGGGCGGCGCGCGCGTGCTCGGGCGCGATGACATCGGCGTGCTCGCCGAAGGCATGGCGGCGGACTTCGTGGCGTTCGATACGCGCGGCGTCGGCATGGCGGGCGGTCTGCACGACCCGGTGGCGGCGCTCGTCTTCTGTCATCCCGGACAAGCTGCGTACAGCGTGGTGAACGGTCGGGTGGTGGTGCGTGAAGGGCGTCTGGAGACGCTCGACCTGCCGTCGCTCGTCACGCGTCACAACGCGCTTGCGCGGCAACTGGCCGAGGCCTCCCGATAAAGGCGTTGCCATACCGGCCACATGTTCATGGCGTGCAGCCGGGGCGTCCGTTCACCCCGATCTCCGGATTCCGGTGAGCGGGCGCCGCGTGGCAATGGGCAAACGGGAAGTCGGGGCGGTGTTCCTGTGCATGGGGAACGCCGCCGTGCGGTTCGACGGAGCGGTGGGGGCCGCTCCGTCGGTAAAAAGCGGCCAGGGGCGGCGTGCGCCCCGGACGACATGATGTGATGGCGTTCAAGACAGCCATTGCGCCAACCGGGCCAGTCGCCTGCACGGCGACGATCGCGATCATCAAGGTTGCGTGCGCGATTCGAGCAACGTGCGTGTGGCGTCCGAAATCACGCTGCGCAGCCAGCGCACCTCATCCGAATAGTGCGTGCGCTCGTGCCACAACTGGTAGTACTGCATCGGCGGGAAGTCGATCGGGGTTTCAAGCACCGTGAGCGGCAGGAACTCCGCGTAATGGTCGGCGAACAGGCGCGTCGTCGTAAAAATCAAATCGGATTTCAGCAGGACGTATGGCGCGAGATTGAAGTACGGAATGGTCACGACGACATTGCGCTTCAGGCGCTCGCGCGCCAGATGCATATCGATTGCGCCGCGCTGCGCGACGGAGTAGGGCGTTGGGGCGAGGTGCGGACTACCGAGATATTGCTCCAGCGTCAGGCCGCGTTTCGCATAGGGATGCGTATTGCGCACCAGACACACGATCTGGTCCACGAAAAGATTCGACAGGTGGAGTTGCTCGGGCGGCTCGGGCCAGTTCCCGATCACGATGTCGACCTTGCCGTCTTCGAGCGCATGCTCGTAATCGAACGCCGGGCCGAGCGAATGCAGTTCGAGTTGCGCGTTGGGGGCCTGCTGGCGGAAACGTTCGACGACCGTCGGCACGAAGAGCGTGTTCAGATAGTCGGGGGAGCCGATACGGAACGTGCGCACCGTCGTGGCCGGATCGAAATTCGATTGCTGGACCGTGATGCGCTCGATCTCACGCAGGGCGTTCTGCGTCGGTTCCAGCAGCGATTGACCGTATTCGGTGGGCACCATGCCCGATTTTCCACGAACCAGCAGGGGGTCGCCGGTAATGTCGCGCAAACGACGCAGCGCCGCGCTGATGGCCGGCTGCGACTGATTCAGTTTGACGGCCGCACGCGTTACGCTGCGCTCGATCAACAGGGTGTGAAGAACGCGCAGCAAATAAGTGTCAATCGGTTCGCGGTTTTGGCTCATGAGAAATATAACGATCCGAGTATGTCGGACCCTGTAGTGCATAAGGAAATCATTATGAAGGACAAGGTCTGGCGCCTCTATAGCGGAAAGTCCCTATCACCAAAATAGATGTCCGTCTTTCGTAAAGGGACCTTAGATGCCGTGTTATTGACACACGCTCGACATTTCCCCGCGAATTGGGTATTTTCGGACCGCCCAAGCCCCCCATTCAGACTCTGTCAGACGTCGCCAGTGACACTTTCCAAGCAATCGACGCCACGTCTGGCGCTGACCGGCATCACCAAGCGCTATCCAAGCGTGGTGGCCAACGACGACATCGCGTTAAGCGTGTTACCCGGCGAGATCCATGCCGTACTGGGCGAGAACGGCGCGGGAAAGAGCACGTTGATGAAAATCATCTACGGCGCCGCGCGCCCGGACGCCGGGGAAATCCGCTGGGAAGGGCAGCCGGTGACCATCGAAAGCCCGGCTGCCGCGCGCAAGCTCGGCATTGGCATGGTGTTCCAGCATTTCTCATTGTTCGAGACGCTCACGGTCACCGAGAACATCTCGCTCGCGCTGGACGCCGCCGGTCACGATTTGAAGGCGCTCTCTCATCGCATTCGCGACGTCTCCACCCAGTACGGTCTGGAGGTCGATCCCGAGCGTCATGTGCACAGCCTGTCGGTCGGGGAGCGCCAGCGCGTGGAAATCGTGCGCTGCCTGTTGCAGAACCCGCGGCTGCTCATCATGGACGAGCCGACCTCGGTGCTCACGCCTCAGGCCGTTCAGAAGCTCTTCACGACGCTGCGGCGGCTCGCCGCCGAAGGTTGCAGCATCGTCTACATCAGCCACAAGCTCGACGAAATTCGCGATCTGTGCGACCGCGCCACCGTGCTGCGCGGCGGGCGGGTGTCCGGTCACGCCATACCGCGTGAGGAAACGGCCGAGACGCTGGCACAGATGATGATCGGACGCGCACTGCCGCAAATCGAGCGTCGCGCGCATCAGCCGGGCGATGTGCTGCTGTCGCTGCGCCATCTGTCGATGGCGAGCGAAGACCCGTTCGGCACGTCGCTGCATGACATCAACCTGAATGTGCACGCGGGCGAGATCGTCGGGATTGCGGGCGTGTCGGGCAATGGGCAGGCCGAGCTGCTGGCGGCGCTCTGCGGCGAGGCGCGTGCACCGCACGCGGAGGCCATTGCGCTGAACGACCGCGCGGTCGGGCGCATGGGGGCGGCCACGCGCCGACGCCTCGGGCTGGCATTCGTGCCGGAGGAGCGGTTGGGGCGCGGCGCGGTGCCGAGCATGTCGCTCGCGGATAACGCGTTGTTGGGCGCGTCCGGTACGGCGCATCTCGGATTGCTGCGCGGCGGGTGGATTCGTCGCGGCGCGCTGCGCAAGTTCGCATCGTCATGCATCGAGCGCTTCAACGTGAAGGCGGGCGGTCCGGACGCAGCTGCGCAGAGCCTGTCCGGCGGCAATCTCCAGAAGTTCATCGTCGGGCGCGAAATCCTTCAGGAACCGAGGGTGCTGGTCGTCGCACAGCCGACGTGGGGTGTCGACGTGGGCGCAGCGGCCTTTATTCGCCAGCAGTTGCTCGACCTGTCCACGCGCGGCGTTGCCGTGCTGGTGCTGTCCGAGGAGCTCGACGAACTGTTCGAGATATGCGACCGGATCACGGTGCTGGCACAGGGACGTCTGTCGCCCGTTCGCAAGCCGGATCAGACCGACGCGCGTGAAATCGGCTTATGGATGGCGGGGATGTTCCCCGGCGGTCCCGGAGAGCGCGCCGCCTGAACGAACGCCTCGTTGCCGACCTTTTGGCATGACCCCGATTTCGGATTTTCACGGTTTCACCGGCGTGCGTACGACGCCGATGCCGTAACGTTTTCATCGACTCCCAGACATCATGCTCGATTTCACGCTTGAGCCACGGCCAAGTCCCTCCCGCACCATGCGGCTCGCCATGCCGCTGGTGGCCACGCTCATGACACTCATCGGCGGCGTGCTGATCTTCAGTTTTCTCGGCAAGAATCCGGCACAGGCGATGGCGGCGTTTTTCCTTGCGCCGATCAGCAGTCTGAACGGCTGGTCGGAACTGTTGCTCAAGGCGTCGCCGCTTTGCCTCATCGCGTTGGGGCTGGCCATCGGCTACCGCGCGAACGTGTGGAACATTGGCGCGGAGGGGCAACTGCTGCTCGGCGGGATCTTCGCTTCCGGCGTCGCCATCCATTTCGACGGCCACGGCGGTCCGTGGCTGTTGCCGCTGATGATGGCGGCCGGCGCGGTGGGGGGCATGCTGTGGGCGGCCATTCCGGCGCTGCTGCGCGTGCGCTTCAATGCCAACGAGATTCTGGTGAGCCTGATGCTCACGTACGTGGCCACACAGTTGCTGATCTATCTGGTCAGCGGTCCCTGGCAGGATCCGCACGGCATGAACTTTCCCCAGTCGATCAACTTCAGCCGAGACGCGCTTTTCCCACGCTTTTTCGGTGACTGGCATTGGGCGACATGGCGCGGCACGCGGCTCAATGCGTCGATTTTCATGGCGGCGGCGGCGGTGCCTCTCGCGTGGTGCTTCATGCGCAAGAGCTTTGCCGGGTACCGCATGGAAGTCGGGGGGCTCGCCCCCCTTGCCGCGCGCTATGCCGGCTATTCCGAGCCTCGCGCCGTATGGCTCGCGCTACTGATCGGTGGCGCAACGGCGGGGCTGGCGGGCACAGGCGAGGTCGCAGGGCCGGTAGGGCAGTTGCAGGCGACGTGGGCGCCGGGATACGGCTTCACGGCGATCATCGTGGCGTTCGTGGGACGCCTGCACCCGATCGGCATCGTGCTGGCAAGCCTGCTCATGGCGCTGCTCTATCTTGGCGGCGAAGCCGTGCAAACCTCGCTTCAGTTGCCCAAGGCCATCAGCGGCGTGTTCCAGGGGCTGCTGCTGTTCAGTCTGCTGGGCTGCGACGTTTTCGTGAACTACCGCCTGCGTCGTCGCACCCATGCGATGACGCGAGACGCCTGAGGAGCGCGGCATGGACTGGATCAATCTGCTCACGCCGCTGGCCGCAAGTGCCGTGATCGCGGCCATTCCGTTGATGCTGGCTGCCTTGGGCGAACTGGTGACCGAGAAGTCGGGCGTACTCAATCTCGGTGTCGAGGGCACGATGCTCATGGGCGCCATCGGGGCGTTCGCGGTCACCGTACAGACCGGCAGCCTTTGGCTCGGCGTGCTCGCGGGCATTGCCGCCGGCGTCGTCATGTCGGCCATCTTCGCGTGGCTCACGCTGTCGCTGATGGCCAATCAGGTTGCCACCGGGCTGGCATTGACGATATTCGGCATCGGTCTGTCGGCCTATGTCGGGCGTCCGTACACCGATGCCACCATTCCGATGCTGCGCGACCTGCCGATCCCGGGGCTCTCGTCGATCCCTGTACTGGGGCCCTCGATCTTTTCGCTCAATCCGCTGGGTTATCTCTCGGTGGCGCTGCTCGTGGCGATTGCGTGGTTCCTGTACCGCTCGCGCGCCGGACTGGTGCTGCGCTCGATTGGCGAAGCGCCGTCCGTCGCGCATGCCATCGGCTATCCGGTCGTGCGCATTCGTTATCTCGCGACGCTCTTCGGCGGCGCGATGTCTGGCTTGGCGGGCGCCTATTATTCCGTGGGCTACCTGCGTTTGTGGCAGGAGAACCTGACGGCCGGACGCGGCTGGATCGCGCTGGCGCTGGTGGTGTTCGCCACCTGGCGCCCGGGACGTACGGCGCTCGGCGCGTTGCTGTTCGGCGTGGTGATGGCGCTGCAATTCCAGGCGCAGGCGATGGGCATTCGTATCCCCTCGCAGGCGCTGGCGAGCCTGCCGTATCTCGCGACCATCGTCGTGCTGGTGATCATCTCGCGCAATCGCCAGACGATACGCCTGAACGCCCCGGCGTCGCTGGGCAAACCCTTCTTCGCCGGGTCCTGAGTCGGACGCGGCGCCAAGCGATACAAGCATTCAACCGAAACAATCGATGACGAGGAGAGAATCGATGCGACGTAAAGTCCTGATCACGATGGCGAGCCTGGCGGCCGCCATGCTGGTTTCCGCCTGCGGCAAGCAGGAGAACACCACGGCGAACGCCCCTGCGGCCGCTTCCGACGCCCAGGCATCGGCCGCTCCCGCAGGCAAGGGCCCGATGGGCGTGGCGTTCGTCTACATCGGCAACCCGGGCGATGCGGGCTGGACCTATGCGCACGAACAGGGCGCAAAGGCCGTGGAAGCCAAGTTTGGCGACAAGGTCACTGTGACCCGCGTGGAAAACGTGCCGGAAGGCGCGGATTCGGAGCGCGTGTTCCGCGATCTGGCCAGCAAGGGCAACAAGCTGGTGTTCGGTACGTCGTTCGGCTACATGGACTCGATGGTCAAGACGGCGGCGGATTTCCCAGACGTGACCTTCGAGC
Source organism: Pandoraea vervacti (assembly GCF_000934605.2). Classification (NCBI taxonomy): domain Bacteria; kingdom Pseudomonadati; phylum Pseudomonadota; class Betaproteobacteria; order Burkholderiales; family Burkholderiaceae; genus Pandoraea; species Pandoraea vervacti. Next base: position 2,509,366 of record NZ_CP010897.2, read on the forward strand.
ATGCGACGGGCTTCAAGTCGGCGCCGAACCTCGGCACGTACGATGTCCGCACGTATGAAGGCGCGCATCTGGCCGGCGTCGTGGGTGGTCATGTGACGAAATCGAACGTGATCGGTTACGTGGCATCGGTGCCGATTCCCGAAGTGATCCGCAATATCGATGCGTTCACCATCGCCGCACGTGAAGCCAATCCGAAGGTCAAGGTGAAGGTGGTCTGGATCAATAGCTGGTTCGATCCGGGCAAGGAGCGTCAGGCGGCGGAATCGCTCGTCGGACAGGGCGCGGACGTGCTGATGCAGAACGTCGATTCCGCCGTGGTCATGCAAGTGGCCGAAGAGAAGAAGATCCATGCGTTCGGCTGGGATTCGGACATGAGCAAGTTCGGCCCGAATGCGCACCTGGCGTCGGCGGCCATCGACTGGAGCAAGTACTACATCCGTACGGTCGACGAAGTCATGCAGGGCACGTGGAAGAACACGCCGGTCTGGGGTGGCATCAAGGAAGACGAAATCAAGCTCGTCGCCATCAATGACAAGGCCGTGCCGGAAGCGGCGCGCAAGGCCGTGACCGCACGCCACGACGCCATTCGCGACGGCAAGTACGATCCGTTCACCGGTCCGATCAAGGGGCAGGACGGCAAGGAAATCGTGCCGGCTGGCAAGACGCTCAACGACGACGAGAAACACCAGATCAACTGGTTCGTCGAAGGCGTCGAGGGGTCGCTGCCGAAGCAGTAAGGCGGGGTATCGGGGGGTATCCGAGGGTATCCGAGGGTATCAGCCTGGGCGGCCGTTGGGCCGCCTTGAGCCGCGATGAAACCGCCGGTTCTCCGGCGGTTTTTTATTGGGCGCCGGGCGGGCGGCACGCTCGGGCGCAGCCTTTGGCGCGGAAGACGGGCGCGACGCCCGTCGCCACCCGTGGGAGAGTTCCCGCGAGGGACGGGTGGGCAGGGGCACGTGACACGCATCGGTGCTAAAATGTCAGGTTTCGTGGCGCAATATCGTGCCACCGCACTTCATCTCCCGGATACCGCCTGTGCTGTCAACCGCCAATATCACGATGCAATTCGGCGCCAAGCCGCTCTTCGAGAACATTTCCGTCAAGTTTGGCGGGGGCAACCGCTATGGCCTGATCGGCGCCAACGGTTGCGGCAAGTCGACGTTCATGAAGATTCTCGGCGGCGATCTGGAGCCGAGCGCCGGCAACGTCATGCTCGAACCCAACGTACGTCTGGGCAAGCTCAAGCAGGACCAGTTCGCGTATGAAGACATGCGCGTACTCGATGTCGTGATGATGGGCCACACCGAAATGTGGGCCGCCATGAGCGAGCGCGACGCCATCTATGCGAACCCCGAAGCGACGGACGACGACTACATGCACGCCGCCGAACTCGAAGCGAAGTTCGCCGAGTACGACGGCTACACGGCCGAAGCGCGTGCGGGCGAGTTGCTGCTGGGCGTGGGCATTCCGACGGACCAGCATCAGGGTCCGATGAGCAACGTTGCCCCGGGCTGGAAGCTGCGCGTGCTGCTGGCGCAGGCGCTGTTCTCGAATCCGGACGTGCTGCTGCTCGACGAACCGACCAACAACCTGGACATCAACACGATCCGCTGGCTGGAAGACGTGCTCAACGAGCGCAACTCCACCATGATCATCATTTCGCACGATCGCCACTTCCTCAATGCCGTGTGCACGCACATGGCCGATATGGACTACGGCACGCTGAAGATCTACCCGGGCAACTACGACGACTACATGCTGGCGTCGGCTCAGGCCCGGGAGCGTCAGATGGCGGCGAACACGAAGGCGAAGGAACGTATTACCGACTTGCAGGACTTCGTGCGCCGCTTCTCGGCGAACAAGTCGAAGGCGCGTCAGGCCACGAGCCGTCTCAAGCAGATCGACAAGATCAAGGTCGAGGACATCAAGCCGTCGTCGCGTCAGAATCCGTTCATTCGTTTCGAGTTCGAGAAGAAGCTGCACAACCTCGCGTTCGAATTCGAGGGCATTTCCAAATCGTACGACCGTCAGATCTTCAAGAATTACTCGGGCGCGGTGCGCGCGGGCGAACGCGTGGCGATCATCGGCGAGAACGGTGCGGGAAAGACCACGCTGCTGCGCAGCCTGATGGCGGACCTGGCGCTCGACTCGGGGACCGTGAAGTGGGCCGAAAACGCGAACATCGGCTATTTCCCGCAGGATACGTCCGAGGCGTTCCCGGAAGACCAGACGCTCACCGACTGGATGACGCAGTGGGGCAAGGAAGGCGACGACGATCAGGTCATTCGCGGCTCGCTGGGTCGCCTGCTGTTCGGTGGCGATGATGTGGGCAAGTCCGTGCGCGTGCTCTCCGGTGGGGAAAAGGGCCGCATGATCTGGGGCAAGCTGATGCTGGGCCGTCACAACGTCATGATGATGGACGAGCCGACGAACCACATGGATATGGAATCGATCGAGTCGCTTCAGATTGCGCTCGACAAATATCCGGGCACGCTCGTGTTCGTCTCGCACGACCGCGAATTCGTGTCCGGTCTTGCCACGCGCATCATCGAGGTAAAGAGCGACGGCACGCTGGTCGACTATGCCGGTACGTACGAGGAGTATCTGGCGAGCCAGGGCGTGGAAGTCTGACGCGCCGGGCGTTGTTCTCCGTAGTCCTCCGACAGGGCGCTTGCATGGCAGGCGCCCTGTTTGCGTTTACGCGTCCCGGCACGAAGCCTCGAGGGCGGTGTCGTCCGATGATCGTCTCGGAAAAATGGACGTTGCGGGTCGGCGTGACCTGATTTTTCGTCGGGAGTGAGAAGCCCGGCGATGTGCGGACTACAATGGCCGTTCGTCGTTGGTTCGCCAATCACGCGTCGTGTGGACGCGTCAGCAGGAGACATTGCATGAAGACGTACGACAAATTTTTCATCGACGGCCAGTGGGTAACGCCGCTCGGGCGCGGCACGCTGGACGTTTTTCATTCGGCCGATGCGAAGCTGATGGGGCGCATTCCCGAGGGCGCCGTCGAGGACGCCGAAGCCGCCGTCGCCGCCGCGCGCACGGCGCGTGACACTTGGGCGGCGACGTCGCCCGCCGAACGGGCTGGCTATCTGCGAAAGATTGCTGCGGGATTGAAGGCCCGTACCGACGAATTGGCGGAGGTGATGACGGGTGAGACGGGCATGCCGATCAAGCTCGTGCGCGCGATTCAGGTCGGTGGTCCGGTCTATCACTGGAACAAGTACGCCGAGTTGGTCGAATCGTTCGCGTTCGAGGCGCGCGTGGGCAACTCTCTGGTGGTGCGTGAGCCGGTTGGGGTGGTCGGCGCGATTACGCCATGGAACTATCCGCTCAACCAGATCACGCTGAAGGTTGCCCCGGCGCTGGCGGCCGGTTGCACGGTGGTGCTCAAGCCGTCCGAAGTCGCGCCGTTCAATGCCTTCATTCTCGCCGAGGTCATTGCGCAAGCGGGATTGCCCGCCGGCGTCTTCAATCTGGTGACAGGGTTGGGGCCGGTGGTTGGAGAGGTGCTGGCGAGACATCCCGATGTCGACATGGTGTCGTTCACCGGGTCGACGCGGGCCGGCAAGCGTGTCTCCGAAGTGGCGTCGCAAACGGTCAAGCGTGTGGCGCTGGAGCTTGGCGGCAAGTCGGCGTCGGTCGTGCTCGACGACGCCGACCTTGCGGCAGCGGTCAAGGGCACCCTCAACGCCTGCTATCTGAACTCGGGACAGACTTGCTCGGCGCACACGCGCATGCTGGTACCCGCGTCGCGCTATGACGAAGTCAAGGCGCTGGTCAGGGACGCCGTGGCACGTTTTACGCTGGGCGATCCGCGCGAGGAAACGACGCGTCTTGGGCCGCTGGCCTCTGCTGCCCAACAGGAGCGCGTGCAAACCTACATCCGCAAAGGGCTGGCCGAAGGGGCCGAGCTGATCGCCGGCGGCGATACGGTGCCTGAAGGGTTCGAGGCGGGCTTCTTCGTGCAGCCGACGGTTCTGGGGCGTGTGACACCGGATGCGACGGTTGCGCAGGAAGAGATTTTCGGTCCGGTGCTATCGATCATCACCTATCAGGACGAAGCCGACGCGGTGCGCATCGCGAACGATTCCATCTATGGTTTGGGCGGTGGCGTATGGTCGGGCGATGAGGCGAGGGCGGTGCGTGTGGCGCGTCGGATCCGTACCGGACAGGTGGATATCAATGGCGGGGAATTTAACGTCCAGGCCCCGTTCGGTGGCTTCAAGCAGTCGGGGCACGGACGTGAAAATGGCGTCTACGGCTTCGAGGAATTCCTCGAGTACAAGTCGCTTCAGTTCAAGTCTGCGAAGTCGTAGCGCCGCTGTCGCAAAAGCGCATCGCCGTGCCGTCGCGGCTGATGCGCTGCCACACCGCGGCCTTCTCCTGCTCGGTGAAGAACACCCAGTTGGAGACTTCGTAGGCGGTGCGGCCGCAGCCCTTGCAGACGTCGTCGAAAAGGGTCGAGCAAACGCCAATGCAGGGGCTGTCGGGACGGTCGTGCAATTCGGACATAAGCGGCGGATTCGGCCAACCGGGGGCTGGCGTGTTCAAAGACAGCGTCATTATCGCATTGTTGTCCGGCGGGCCTCCCAATCCCCCTACGGCGGGGTGCCGGTGGTGGACACTCACGCCGATTTTCGGTTAAGTGCGGGTGATTTTTGAAAGGTGACGATCGTTATGCTGCGTAGCTGGCAACTTTTCGCGTTGGGCTCGGCATTTTTCGCGGCGCTCACGGCAATCTTCGGCAAGCTCGGGGTCGCGCAGGTCAACTCGAACATGGCCACGCTCATTCGCACGGTGATCATTTTCGGCGTCACGCTGGCGATCGTCGGCATGCGCGGGGAGTGGCAGAGGCCGACCAGTCTGAGCGCAAATACATGGCTCTTTCTCATCCTGTCGGGTGTCGCGACCGGACTGTCGTGGTTGTGCTACTTCCGGGCGCTCCAACTCGGTCCTGTGTCCGGTGTGGCGCCTCTCGATAAGCTGAGCGTGGCCATGGCGATGCTCATCGGCTGGGTGGCGCTCGGTGAGCCGTTCTCGCTCAAGGAAACCCTGGGCGGCGCGCTGATCGTTGCCGGGGCCCTGGTTCTCGTGCTGTGACGCCGACGCCGTATGGCGGTGGGGGGGCGGTGGAGGCGGTGGGGCGTGGTCGCGGGGAGCGGCGGGCGAATCGCTGCCGCGCCGCCCGCGTCAAGGTCGGGGCATGGAGTTACCAGCGGAATACGCTGTAACCAATGCGCACTTGCGACGGCGAGTGTCGGTTGTAGTCGAGCATGTCTTCGCCGTAACCGGTGAAATACCCCAGCCAGATGTAGCCGCCGGTGCCGGGGATCAACTTGCCGAGCGGGTAGGTCACTTGCACGTCCACGCTGCCGTAGTTGCGCTTCATGCCCTTGCGCAGCGTCGCCCCGATCTGCCAGCCGTTGGGCTTGCCCCATAGCACGAGCAGATCCATATAGCCGCGGTAATTCTGGATGTCGGGGTTGTCCTTTTTCTCCAGATACGCGTATAGCTTCGGCGCGACGGTCCAGTGGTATTCGGAAGGATTGCCGAACGTCAGGATCGGCTTGACGAAGACGGTGTTGATACTGCGAGAGTCGTCGCCCGCTTTGCCGTTGGACTCGTGCTCGATACCGGCGGCAACACCGAGCGAGGAGAACCAGCCTGCCCGAACACCGGTATCGGGAACGTAGTAGAAGAGGCTCGGTCGGTAGTTGGAGTCGCGAAACGGCGCCGACTCCGCTTCCAGATCCCAGATCGACAACTGTGTGTAGCCGAAGTACAGATTGTCGAGAAAGGACTTCGACGCCGGGTTGTCCGGCTTCAGGATGTGGAACTTGAAGCTGAGTTGAAAGCGGGCGTTGGCATCGCCGTTTTTTCCGAAGGCGATGTACATCGGCTCATGCGACGAAATACGGGCGAACTCGGCGTCGGATGTCGGTGCGATCGCGTCGGAGGACGCGACGGCTCCGGCCCCGGAGGCGGATGTCGCCGCCACCGCTGCGGCACTTGCGGCGCCAGCGCCGGTGGCGTTCGTTCCGTTATCGACGGGCAAGGGGGCGGCCGCGACCATCGGCTCGGCGGCGGCGGCGCGGTCGAGCACGATCGTGGTGGTCGATGCGTCCCAGTCGACCGGTTCGACACGCACCGCACCTCGCAATTCCTTGGGCAGCACCGCCGAATAGGCAACGCGGCGGAACTGGCCATTGGCGAGCGTGATCTGTGCCGGCACAACGGCTTCGCGCTTCAGGTGCAGCAATGTGGGCTTGAAGTCGTCGTTGGAAATGCGAACCACGATCTCATCGGGGAGCTTGATGGCCGCACGGCCCGGCGAGTCCTGTGTGGCCAGCAACGTCAGTTGCAGTGGTGCGCCGCCGCTCAGCGCCCTGGGCGGTTGCAGGAGCGAGAGATCGGCGTGTGCCACGCCGCTCAGTGCCAGGCACAGGGCTGCCGCGCCGAGCTGGATGGCGCGAAGCGGCGATGGGGCGAATGTGTCGAGATTCGTCTTGGGCATCGGTCCGGTCTGAGTTGGCGACTTCGGGACGGGATGCCCGAAGTCGATTACGACCCGCCTCCGGTGAGCACCCGGAGGTCGGATTCGCGGGCGCAGCGATCGCGTCCGCGAGATTTGGCCAGGTAAAGCGCTGCATCGGCGCGTTGCAGCCACGCGCTGTCGTCGTCGCCCTCGTGCCATTGGGCCACGCCGGCACTGATGGTGAACTGTAGCGTTCTGCCGTCGACGTTGATGCGTGCGGCGCGAACCGCCTCGCGTAGGCGTTCGGCGGCGTCAAAGGCGCGCGCCTCGGTAGCGCCACTCAGGATAATAGCGAATTCTTCGCCCCCCAAACGACCGCAAATGTCATCTTCGCGTAACGAATCGTGACAAAGGCGCACGAACGCGGACAGCACCGTATCGCCCAACGAATGCCCCCAGGTGTCGTTGATGTGCTTGAAGTGGTCCAGATCGACGAGGATGACGCACGTTGGCAAATCCCTGGCTTGTGCCAGCCCGACTTCCGCGCGCAAACGCTTGAGGAAGTGACCGCGCGAGAGCGCCCCGGTCAGGGCGTCGTATTTGACCTCGTGCTCGAGGGCGGCGTTTTTGGCGAGGGTGTCCGTCAGATGCAGCTTTTCGCGGCGCAGATAACGAATCAACAGATACCCCGCGCCGCTCAGGCTGAGCAGCAGGGCAAAAACGAGCGCGACATACCGTCGCCGTTCGATGGAAAGGCTGCCCAATGTCGGCGCCTCGTTCATGGTGTAGACGACCATCTCGCCGTCCGACGACGCTTCGGCCTCCAGCAGGTACGGCTGATTGTCGGGGCGCACGCGTACCAGCCGTGCGTGGCGCGTGCTGTCGTCATCGGATTGGAGGTGCAGAAAATCGGGTGTGCCGGGCGCCAGATCGTAACTCTCGATGGGCACGACGGTGAAGTCCTCCTGCTGGTAGAGACGGCGGCGCTCCTCGCGTGAGAGTTTGAAGACCGCGCCGCCGGGCACGGCGAGTCCGGTGAATGTCGGGTCGTTGGCGAGCACGATCACGCCATTGGTGTCGGTGATGAACGACGCACCGCTGTCCGCCCAGTGGGACAAGCGTCGAATGCCCAGCTTGACGACCATGACGCCGACAAGCGTGCCGTCGTGGTACACGGGGGCGGTGAAATAGATGCCGGGCAGCCCCGTTTTTCGGCCGGCGACGTACTGCTGTCCGGCGCCCCCGAGCACGGCGGTATTGAAATAGGCGCGGTCGCCGTACCGGTCGGCGACCAGGGGGTCGGGCGAGTTGAAATCGCTCGAAGCGATGGTGATGCCATCGGGGGTGCCCAGCCAGACGAGATCGGCGCCGAAGTAGAGTTGCGCGGCACGCAGCAGTTCATTGACGGGGGTGAGGACCGGATTCGCAAGCAGTTGCTCGCGAGCCTTGTCGTGAGGCACGTCGGTCAGCGGATGGGCTGCGATGGTTGCAGCCGCTGTCTGAATCTGCTCGATCTGGGCGAGCACTCGCGGTATTCCGCGAATGAGGATCAGGTCCTGATTGACTGTGTGAACCGTGCCATGCGCGAGCCGGGTAGCGATGCTGCGCTCTTCATACAGCAGGCGCGCGGCGCGGCTGGCCACCAGTTGATCGGCAGCGAAGCGCGCCAGCGCCCATGCGATGAGCACGCAGGTGAGCACGCAAATGAGAACGACCACGCCGCGCAGGAAAGCGGGAGCGGCATGGCGGCGGTCGAATAGGGCGATAACCAACGGCGAAGGCGGCGACTGACGCGTTTACAGGCGCCCGTGCCAGTCTCGAATGAACGTCTCGATGTGCCCGGGCGGTAAGGGACGCGTGCAATGATACCCCTGCCACGCATGACAGCCCAGCGATGCGAGCGCGTCGCGCTGCGCACTGGTCTCCACGCCCTCGGCCACCGTTTCGATTTCGAGCTTGCGGGCAATGGCGATGATGGCGCGAATCAACTCGGTATCGTAGCCGCCGAGCAGAACGCCCGCGACAAACTGATAGTCGATCTTCACGGTCCCGAAAGGCCAGCGCTTGAGGCGCACGAAACTGGAGTAGCCGGTGCCGAAATCGTCGAGCGAGAGGCGAACGCCCATTGCCACCAGTTCGTTCATCAGGGTCGCCGCTTCGTCGAGATGCGAAATCAGCGACGACTCGGTGATCTCGATTTCGAGCTTGTCCGGTGGCACACGGTGATGCTTCAGCGCGTAGCGGACCGTCTCGAGCGTCTGCACGCGCATTTGCTGCGCGGACAGATTCACAGCCACGCGGGGATATTCCTCCCCATCCGTATGCCACTTGTCGAGCTGACGGCACGCCTCGTGCAACGTCCAGTCGCCAATGGGCCCGATGACGTCGCAGCGCTCGGCCGCCGGGATGAACTCGCCGGGCATGATCAGTTCGTCGTCGCGTTGCCAACGAATGAGTGCTTCGAGTCCCGTTAGCCGATGGGTGCGCATGTCGATCTGCGGCTGGTAGTGCAGACGGAATTCCGAGCCCGACAGCGCGCGTCCGATCGCACTTCGCCAGTAATGTTCGTTGCCCGCATCGTCCGGCGGCGCAATGCCCTCCGTCGGGGCGGTGGGCGCTTCCGTGACGAGAAAACGAGATGCGCTCTCGCGTATGGCCTGATCCGCGACGTCCGACGTATGCTCCAGCAACGTGGCCGGCCAAACTGGCACCTGCGGCAGGTGGGTGATACCCGCCGAGACGATCGGGTAGAGCAGTCCGTTGCCGCAAGGTACGGGGGATTCGCCCGCGCGGATGAAGCGGCGCGTGACCTGAACGGCCGCGTCGCGGCTGCCCAGGTCGCGCAGCAAGATAGCGATTTGCTGGTCCGAGACGCGACCGATCAGATCGCGGCGGCGGATTCGCGAGCCGACCCGGAACGCGACCGTCGCGAGCAGGTCGGCGTCGGAAATGGCAGGTTGACTGGTCGCCATGCGCTGGCCCCGGCCTACATGCAGCACGACCAGCGCGCTGTGACTATTGGGCGGACTCGGGGTGCGCAGCTCAAGGCTGAGGGCGCGCAATAGCCGCTGGCGGTCCAGCAGCAGATCGGCAAGGACGACTTGGCGTCGCAGCGCGTTCGTATCGTTCATCTCGGCAGGGAGGCAGACTTCGCCTGAACGTTTGAACGTTTGTCACCGCCGCGTGTCATGCCGACGAGGCGACTGGTGAGGCCATCGAGCAGAAAAAGCCCACGCGTCGAACAGGTCGTGCCGCCAGAAAACCCTTGAATCATGTTCTGCATAAGACGCGTAAATTTGTCGGCCGGTGGACGCGGGACGAGGCGGGGAGCGCCCTTGGCGCAGATTGTCAGTCCCTGCGTTCCGGCAGACCGCGCGCAAGGCGTGGCCCGACTGGAAGCTCGTGCCCGGTTGCGAGACCGGGTCCTTTGACCTTTAACGGCACCCGAAATCGAAAATTGAGTGCGGGTTTCACCTATGGGGCGCTCAGCGCGGACGCGCAAACCACTCGCGGCCTTTGAGCATGAAATCCCAATAAACCTTTGGCAGCACGTACTTTTTCAACATCCAGGCAAAACGGTTCGCGTGCGTGCCATCGATGGGGAATGTAGGGAGAAGTTTCCCTCCATAGCCAAACTCGGCGAGCACGATCTTGCCGTGTTCGACGGTGAGCGGACACGCGCCGTATCCGTCGTAATGCAATGCAAGGGGACGCCCATCTATCGACGCGAGCAAATTCTCCGCCACGACCACGGCTTGTTTGCGGGCGGCCGCCGCCGTCTTGGCATTCGGCGCCGAGATCGCATCGCCAAGACCGAACACGTTGGCGTAGCGCGCGTGGCGCAGTGTTTTCGGATCCACCTCACACCAGCCTGCCGCGTCAGCGAGCGGACTGGCACGCAGCACGTCCGGCGCGCTTTGCGGCGGCACGACATGCAGGATATCGAAGGGCTTGTCGACAAACCGGGACTGCCCGTCGGCGTCGAAGATCTCGAAACGCGCCACGCGGCGCTCGCCATCCACGGCGCGCAGATGCGAGAGGTGATTGAGAGAAATGCGATACCGCTGCACGTATTGCATGAGCGCGGGAACGTAATCCTTCACGCCAAACAGTGACGGCGCCACGAGATGGAATTCAATATTCGTCTTGTCGAGCACGCCGTTTTGACGCCACGTGTCGGCTGACAGATACATCGCCTTTTGCGGCGCTCCGGCGCATTTGATCGGCATCGGCGGCTGCGTGAACAGCGCGTTTCCGCCTTTGAATTCGCGCACCAGCGACCACGTGTAGGGCGCAAGATCGAAGCGGTAATTGGACGTGACGCCGTTGCGACCGAGCGTTTCGACAAGCCCGTCGATGGCCTCCCAATTGAGTTGCAGACCGGGAGCGACGATGAGAAAGCGATAGGCGAGACGCCGGCCGTCGGACAGCAGGAGCTGTTGATGTTCGGGAGAGAACGCGGTGATCGCCGCCTGAATCCAGTTCACGCCTTGCGGAATGACGCTCGACATCGGGCGCGCAGTACGTGCGGCGTCGAATTCGCCGGCGCCGACAAGCGTCCATGCCGGCTGGTAGTAATGCGTGTCGGCCGGATCCACGATCGTGATCGAGAGCGACGGTCTGCGGCGGCGCAAGCTGGCGGCAACGGAGATGCCTGCGGCACCTGCCCCCATGATGACGATGTCGGCGCTGCGCTCCGTCGCGGTGGTTGGCGTAGCGGATACATCGCTGGACATAAGGTCTCCGACAAGTGAACGAGCATGGAAAATGGACTGCGACACATCGAGGTCGCTCGATGAATGCCGATGCCTGACGTAACGTATGTCACACGAGCCATCCATTCATGCACGGGTGACGAGCGCTACGAGGCGTGCGGGACATTGTATAGAAACTACATCCGTTTGCCGCTGTTTCCCCGGGCGCGCGAACATGCTTTTCGTTCGAACCAGAGACAGTAATAACGAGACATGGCGATGCAGAGGTGCATCGGAAACGAAAGCGAAGGATGTCGACGCGGACATCCCGATCGGGATGCCGGCACGCAGCTGCGCGCCGAGCCAACGGTGTGGGTCGGCTAGCGCCAGACATGTGATGCGCGCAGCGTCAGGCGTGCAGAGGATCGTGATCGCACGAGGGTGCGATGGGATCGGTGTCGCTGTGGCAGGCACACGCCTCGCCGTTCGCGCCTTGCATCAGCGCGCGCAGAATGCCGCAGTCGCTCGTTTCGTGACGGCTGCGGCATTGTGCCTGCAGGTGCAGCAACTGCTGCTCCAGCGCCTGTAGTTCATGGATGCGTGCATGGACACGCGCGAGATGCGCTTCGATCAGCCGGTTAGCGTCTTCACAGGTGACACTGTGGTCGTGCGCAAGCTCACCGAGCCGCTTGGCGTCGGCGAGCGGCATGTCGAGCGAGCGGCAATGCCGGATGAAGCGCAACGCTTCCAGATGCTCGTTGCCGTAGGTTCGGTATCCCGCGTCGCTGCGCGGCGGCGGGGGAAGCAGGCCCGCCCGCTCGTAATAGCGCACGGTTTCGACATCGGTACCCGCCGCGCGGGCCAGTTCTCCGATTTTCATGCTTGACTCCGTAGTCACTACAGGGTTTTGAATAAAGGGTAACACGATTCAGGTAACCAGGAGTTCACATGTCCAACCCTTCGGATTCGGCCCGCGCGGCGAGCTCGACGACGGCGGATCGCAACGTGCAGCGCCACGGGCATGGCCAGGGGCAGTCGCATCGCCACGATCATGGGCATCACCACGACGACGACCATGACCACACCCATGACCACACTCGTGACGGGGATTCGACAGCGGGTCATGTCCACGGTGCCGGCGCCTGCTGCGGCAGCGGTGCGAGCGTTGCGTCCGCGCAGCCTGTGCCCGAGACGGGCGCCCCGCAGTCGCGGTTTCGCATCGACCAGATGGACTGCCCCACGGAAGAGCGCCTGATTCGCGATCAGCTCGAGCGGCAGCCCGGCATCGACGCCTTGTACTTCAATCTCCTCAAGCGCGAACTGACGGTGGTCTTCGACAAGCGCGCCTCGGCAGGCGACGTCAGCCGCCAAAGCGACGCTGCTGCCGAAACGCTGCGCAAACTGGGCATGACACCGGTGCCGCTTTCCGGCGATGCGTCAGGTGCGGCGCCGCCGCCTACGAGTGGCAAGGGCGACGTAGCGCGTCTGGTGACGGGCGGCGTGCTGGCCGCGGCCAGCGAAATGGCCGTCTGGTCGGGGGTGCCCGAACACAGCCCGTGGATCGGCGCGGTCGTGGTTGCGGCCATTGTGGCCTGCGGTCTGCCTACGCTGAAGAAAGGCTGGATTGCACTGCGCCATTTCACGCTCAATATTCACTTCCTGATGTCGCTGGCCGTGATCGGCGCCATGGGTATCGGTCAGTGGCCCGAAGCCGCCATGGTGATCGTGTTGTTCGCCCTGTCCGAGAAACTCGAAGCCGCATCGCTCACGCGTGCGCGCCGGGCGGTCGAGGCGTTGATGCGGCTGGCGCCCGATCAGGCGTCGGTCGAACAGGCGGATGGCACATGGGCGGACGTGCCGGCTGCGTCGCTCGCCGTGGGTTCACGCGTTCGCGCCCGGCCGGGCGAGCGTATTGCCATCGATGGCGTGATCGAGCAGGGCAGTTCTGCACTCAATCAGGCATCGATCACAGGTGAAAGCGTGCCTGTCGACAAGGCGGTCGGCGACGAAGTCTACGCGGGGAGCATCAACGAAAGCGGACTGATCGTGTACCGCACGAGCGTTGCCCCCGGCGATACGACGCTCGCGCGTATCGTGCGAATCGTCGAGACCGCACAGCAGCAGCGCTCGCCGACACAACGCTTCGTCGACAAGTTCTCGCGCATCTACACGCCCGTCGTCGTGCTCTGCGCCTTGTTGGTTGCGCTCGTGCCGCCGCTGGCATTCGGGCTTGCGTGGGCGCCATGGATTTACAAGGCGCTGGTCATGCTGGTGATCGCATGTCCGTGCGCGTTGGTGATATCCACACCCGTGACGGTGGTGAGTGGCCTGACGGCAGCCGCGCGGGCAGGAATTCTCATCAAAGGCGGCGCGTTCCTGGAGACCGGCCGTCTGATTCAGGCGGTAGCGCTCGACAAGACGGGCACGCTAACGCGCGGCGAGCCACGACTGACCGACGTCGTGCCGTTGGGCGAAGTGTCCCGCGACGAAGCGCTCACACTGGCTGCCGCGCTCGACGCCCAGACGACACATCCGATCGCCCGCGCCGTCGTCGATGGCCACACCCAGGCCGGGCTTGGTCAGTTGCCTTGCGTCACCGATTTCGAGGCGCTCGCAGGCATGGGCGTGAAGGGGCGCATCGACCAGACGCTGTATTACCTCGGCAATCATCGTCTGATCGAGTCGCTCGGGGTGTGCAACGAGAAGGTCGAAGCCGAACTCTTCCGCCTCGAATCTCAGGCGCGCACCGCCATCGTGCTGGCTAGCGAAACACAGGCGCTCGCCGTGCTTGCCGTGGCCGATACGTTGCGCGAAGAAAGCCGGGAGGCCATCGCGCGACTCGCCAAATTGGGCGTTCGCACCGTCATGCTGACAGGCGACAACCGTGCGACGGCGCAGGTCATCGGCGAGCAGGCGGGCGTGACGGATGTGCGCGCCGAAATGTTGCCGGAGGACAAGTGGCAGGCGGTATCGTCCTTGCGCGAGCAGTACGGTCACGTGGGAATGGTCGGCGATGGCATCAACGATGCGCCCGCGCTGGCGGCGGCCGACGTCGGCTTCGCCATGGGGGTGACCGGGACCGACAGTGCGCTGGAGACGGCGGATGTCACGTTGATGGACGACGATCTGCGCAAGTTGCCTGCGTTCCTTGCGCTGTCTAGACGTAGTGCCACAGTGCTCAAGCAGAACATTGCTCTCGCGCTGGCCATCAAGACGGTGTTCTTCGCGCTGGCTGTCGTGGGGGTGGCGTCGTTGTGGATGGCGGTGTTTGCCGACGTGGGGGCAAGCCTGCTGGTGATTGCCAACGGCATGCGTCTGCTTCGCACGAAAGTCGCGTGAACGCCAGCGCGCCGGCGCAGCGCCCGGCGCTCAGCCTTTGCGCATTGCGCGCTCGAGGGTATGGGCGTCGGGCAACTGGCATAGCACATGGGCGGCACGGCTGGTGGCGTTGACGATGATCGTGTCGAGACGTCCGCTCAGCATGTCGCGATGGTCCGCGGGAATGGGCGCTGCTTCGAGCATCCGTTGCGCGACGACCGCATCGTTCAAATGCCCCAGTAGCGTCTGTGCGGCGCGCAAGGTGTCCTGGTACGGCGCGCGAACCGACTTGCGCAGCCACGGCGTCAGGGCCTCGGCGCTATAGCGCGCCTGCTTGATCTTCACGCGCAAGGCATGCAACTGCTCGGTGTCGAGCATTGCCAATTGGCGACAATTGGGAAATAACGCAATGTAGCGTTCGCGCAGCATGTTGTGTGCATGCCTGGCCAATGCGCCGGGCGCTTTGCCGGGCGTGCGCGACGCCCGGCGCAGCCCTCGGGCGGCACGCTCGTCGGCGCGACCCTCGCTGCAAATGCCGAAGGCGTCGATGAGCAGGGCATGCAACGCGTGCTGACGTTCGCTGCTCAGTGCTTGCGCCGCTTGCGCGCGTGCCTCTGCTCGCAGCCGCGAAACGTGAGCCTCGATAGCAATCCAGTCGACGCCGGGGTATTCGAGGCGCAGGGCCGGTAACGTTTCGCCGATCAGAACATCCGCGTCGCGGGCGGGGCCCATCGCGTTGCCGAGCCAGCGCAACTCCTCTTTCATCCGACGACGCCAACGGGGTTTCAGCCAGGGCGAAAAGATGTCGATCAGCGCGCGAAGACGCCGGGTCGCAATACGCAGTTGGTGCACGGCTTCTGCCGGAATGTCTTCGGCCCGATCGGGAGCCTCGGTGGCCGTCGGCAACGAGGGCCATTGCGCCAGCGGCGCAGACGCGAGCATGACGAGCAGACGTGCGGGAGGGATTCGACGCATTCGGGAAGCGCCAGGCAGCGCGCGTTTCTCCGCCGTGGCATCGCCGGCAGTGTCTGGATCATCGGATGAGGCAGGGGAGGCGGCAAGAGCCGCTGTCGGCGCGCGGATCATGTTGCGCAACATAGCACAATTGCCATGTCGGCCATAGCCACAGCGTGGGGTATTGCGAAGGGGGCGGAAACGCTGCCAGGCGCGGCAGGTTTGGGCCGGTCGGGCAGGTCGGCCAGAGGCGGGCGAATGCCGCAGCACTGTCTCATCGCACTGCGTCGCGGGCGCCCGGTTTCCTGGAAGCGGTATGCAGGACACCCGCGAGGCACGCAGCGTCACATCAGTCGTGGACCTCGCGAGAGGATGACGTGACGCCTTCTCATTGCTGCGCACTGCGCGGTGCAAATGCGAGCAAAAAAGATAGGCCGGCACGGAGGCCGGCCTGCGCGCAACTGGTTTTACTTCTTGTTCACAGCGTCCTTGAACGCCTTGCCAGCCGTGAACTTCACGGTCTTGGCTGCCGGGATCTTGATCGCTTCGCCGGTCTTCGGGTTGCGGCCGGTACGTGCGGCACGCTTGCCCGAACCGAACGAGCCGAAGCCGATCAACTGGACTGCATCACCCTTGGCGACAGCCTTCTTGATGACTTCGATCAGCGTGTCGATGGTTTCGCCGGTCTGAGCCTTGCTTGCACCCGTTTGGCCGGCGACGGCGTCGATCAGTTCCTGTTTGTTCATGTGTGTTTCCCTTGAGAGGTGGTGAATACCGGCGACAACTCTAACACTTTCGCCATTTGACGAGTGTCGGTGTTGTATCCGCGCCATAAGGCACGCGGCACACGCCAGAATGTCGCCTTCGCGGCACGTTACGCAAACGCAATCCGGAGACCCGTTTCGTCACGCATCGTGAGGGCGCCGGCACTGGCCGGGCAGCCGCATTATAGAGCCTTCGGCGGGCTGTGGGCCAGTCCTGACAACGGTTTGCGGCGATTTTGTTGCGCTATGCCGCGTACTTTCTTGTTCTTGATGGTAAAACCCCGGTAACTGCGGGCATCTCCGGTCATGCCTCCTCGCAATCCCTTGCTGGGCGGGCTTTGGGAGTTTCCCTAGCGTTTTGGGGCTTGCGCAGGTGACCGTCTTTTGGTTGGCATTGCGGCCCGATTTTCGGCAGGCGCCTAAAATTCATTCGGGTGTCATCTGCGATGGCTAGCGTGACGCCGCCGTCGGCTCTCAAGGAAACCACGCTATGTTGCTCTGCCAGATCACCGATCTTCATGTCACGCGTCCCGATACACTCGCTTGCGGGCGCGTCGACACGGCGCGCGCGCTGCGTCACGCCATCGCGGCCATCAACCGCTGGGTGCCGCGTCCCGATGCGGTCATTGCCACCGGCGACCTGATCGACACGCCGCATCCCTTGGAATACGAAGTACTTCGGGCGTGTCTGGGCGATCTCGACATTCCGCTGTATCTCGTGGTGGGCAATCACGACCATCGCGAAGCCTTGCGCGATGCATTCCCGGCGCACGCTTATTTGCGCGACGGCGGCGAATTCGTGCAGTACCGCATCGATTTGGGGCCGGTCACGGTGTTAGTGCTCGATACGCAGGACCCGCCAGGCGCCGGCGGGCATTTGTGCGACGCGCGGCTTGCATGGCTCGATGAACAACTTCTGGCTTGCGCAGGCCGCCCCACGATCATTGCAATGCATCATCCGCCGTTCGAGACGGGCATCGAATTCATGGACGGCTATGGCCTGTCGGCGCAGGGACGTGCTGGCTTCGCTCTCGTGACATCGCGCTACGCGCACATTGAACGTGTGATCTGCGGACATCTGCATCGAAGCATTCAGGCGAGCGTCGAAGGGGCACCCGGGATCATGGCCAGCACGTGCGTATCGACAGCGCATCAGATCACGCTGGCGCTCGCCTCGGGCGCACCCGGGTCGATCACGCTGGAGCCGCCGGGCTTCGCCATGCATCTGTGGCAGCGGGGGGCGGGATTGCGTACGCATCTGGCTTATGTCGGCCCGTTCGAGGGGCCGTACACCTTCGAAGGTGAATCGGTGTCCTGATGGAACCAAGCGGGTCTTCCGCCGCAAAAAATGGGGACGAAAGTGGGACCGCGCGTGTGTAAAGTGCACCCCATCAAACATACGAGATCAGTTCGGATCAGCAGTCAAAGGCCGTCCCGTCGCGCAAGATGCGCGGGACGGGAGCGACGGGTCTTTCAACAGGAACTGTCGATCCGTGGCCCATGACCCAGGCATGATGACAAGGCCGGGCGGGGCGTCTTCTGATAACGGGGAATCATGCACACCGCCATCGCGCAGCCCTTGCGCGTTCGCCCGCATTGCACGGGCATTTCGATGGCTTGCGTTAATACGGCGTGCCGCTCGCAGCGCGCGGGCGCCTGGTGAGTCCCCATTTGCACAAATCTCACGTGACAGCTGCTACGCCCAACGACGCCGACCCCTCAAACGCTTCGCGCGCCAACGCATCAAGCGATTCGCGCGCCGGGACTTCGTCGGCTTCGTCTTCCGCTTCGTCCAGTCATGCGGGGACAAGCTCGGCCCCCGAGACGCCGGCAACCACGGCCCGCGTGCGCCGCTCGCAACCGCTCGGCAATTTGGGCCGCTGGGGCAAGCGGGTTGCGCCAGCCGTGACAAGTCCCTTCGCATTGCTTGAAGTGCTGAATCTTACGCTGATCGCGGTGCTCATCGCATGGCGGTTGCGCCCGGGCGATCCTTTGTTGCTGAGCACGCAATTTCCATGGCTGTGGCTCGTCACGCTCATTGGCGCGTTGCGGTACGGCTCGCTGGCCGGCGCTGTCAGCGGCGCGCTGCTCATCGTCGCCTGGCATGTGTTGTGCGGCCCCGCGTTCGGACCGTTCCCCATGGCGCACTTCGCGGGTGGCATGACGATGGCGCTCGTTGCTGGCCACTTCTGCGATATCTGGTCGCATCGCGCGAAGCGTTCGCAAGGTATTAACGCGTATTACAGCGATCGCCTGGTCGCGATCACGCATAACCACTATCTGCTGCGCGTCTCGCACGAACGGTTGGAGCGCGATCTGCTCGCGCGGCCGCTGACGTTGCGCGACGCACTCACGCGCCTGCGCGATCTCACCGTACGGCGGTCGGCCGACGCGCAAGGCGCGCCGGGCGGCCTGCCCAATGCGCAGGCGATGCTCGAATTCGCGGCGCTCACTTGCCAGATCGAAGTCGCCTCGATGTTCGCAGTGAAAGGCGGTCGTCTGGTGAGCACGCCCATCGCGCGCGTCGGTGAGGGCTTTGAACCCGACGCCGACGACCCGCTCATACGTGACTGCATTCAGGAGGGCGCGCTGGCGCACGTGAAGGCAGATGACGCCACGGCCGACGGCAGCCCCTATCTCGCCTGTGCGCCACTGCTCGACGCCGACGGCACGTTGCTATGCGTGCTGATCGTGCGCCGCATGCCGTTCCTCGCGCTCAATCACGACAACCTGCAATTGTTGCTGGTGCTTCTCGCGTATTACGCGCACGGCGTGGCGCACCAACCGTTGGTGGCGGGGGTGCGTGCATCGGTGCCGCAGGCGCCGTACGACTTTGCGCTCGAACTGGGACGTCTTGCCCGTCTCAAGCGAGCGAGCGGCATCGAGTCGTCGCTCGTGGCGCTCTCGTTTCCTCGTGGAGCCCGGGGCGACTCGCTGTTCGAGCAGACGGTGCGGCAGCGCCGTGCGCTCGATGCGTTGTGGACGATGAGCACGCCGCGCACGCAAATCGCCATTGCCCTGATGCCGATCACGGACGAGCACGGTATCGATGGCTATCTGATGCGTGTCGAGGCACTGTTGCGCCAGCAATACGACGTCGATTTCCAGAGCGGGCACATCGCCGTGCACACCGCACGTATCGACGCCGAAACACCTGGCGACGGTCTGCGAAAACTGATGGAGCGCTGTGTCGACCATGCCTGAGCGCACCCGCGGACGCCGTGGCCCGGCACCCAAATTCTTGCGGTTCTGCGAGCAGGGTGCGGCGCCCGGCGTGCCTATGCTGCGTTTGCTGCGATGGGTGTCGACGCCAGCGCTGGCCGGGCTCGCGGCACTGGCGCAATGGCAGGCGCTGCGCCCTGTACTGGGCGGGGCGATGCCTGGCATGGTGGCGCATGCCGTGTTCTCCGACCCCATGGCCTGCGCGCTGGCATGGCAGGCAATCGCTGCCGTGTTCGCAGGCGGGTTCATGACGTGCGCGTTGCCGTCAGGCTACCGCGAGCGACGCGGCGTGTTCTCGCATATCGCGCTGATGACGTTCTTTCTGCCGGTGGCCGGCATGGTCGTCGTAATGGGCGTGCTGCTCATGGGCTATCTGTTCCCGCCCCCGCGCGAACTGCTTGCTGCGGGCAGGGTGGAGACGCCCGGCTTCATCTCGCATCTCGTGACGCGTGTACGGCACGGCGCGGGCATGCGCCTGCGCGCGCGATTGCGCAATGTGCAGGGTGAGCTCGACGACCGGGTGGCGGCGTTGATTTCCGTGCAGGCGCTGCCTTCGCGGGTCACGAGCGAGATCGCGCGAGACCTGCTGGCCGACCCAGTGGAGGAAGTCCGGTTACTCGCCTACGGCATTCTCGACGGGCTGGAGAAGCGCATCATGCAGCAGGTTTTCGCCATGCGCGAGCGGCACGCCACAGCGCAGGACGACGATGAACGGGCCCATGCCTGCGTGCGTCTCGCCCAACTCTATTGGGAGTTGATTTATCAAGATCTCGTGCGAGGCGAGGTGTTGCGTTTTACGCTGGCGCGCGTGGAGCACTTCGCACGTGAAGCGATCGAGCAGCGCGAGGACGACGCGTCCATGTGGTACCTGCTGGGGCGTTGCGCGCTTTTGCGCGAGAACCCCGACGTGGCCGAGATGCATCTGCGTCAGGCGCAGTTCCATAGCTTTCCGACCGAGCGATTGTTGCCCTGGCTGGCCGAGGCGGCCTTTCAGAAGCGTCGTTACGATCGCGTGGCCCAGTTGCTTGGTGGCCTCGGTGCGGCGAGTGCCGGGAGCGCTGGGAATGGAGGCGATGCCAGTACCGCCGGTATCGCGGATATCGCAGGTATCGCAGGCACGAGAGCCACAGGCAGCGCGACGGCGTCGCCCCTGGTGCAACCGGTCGTGCGCTTCTGGACGCGGCGAGCCCCATGACAAGTGCCGAACAAGGCAATCGCGTGCCTCACCCGGCAGCGGATGCGTTCGAGATGGACAAGATGCCCGAGATGGCGGACGTTGCGCTGTTGCTCGAAGGCACTTTCCCGTACGTGCGCGGGGGCGTGTCGTCGTGGGTCGATCAGCTCATTCGCGCGTTTCCCGATCTCACCTTTGCGGTCGTGTTCATCGGTAGCCGCCGGGCGGACTACGGTGCGCCGGCGTACCCGATGCCCGCCAACGTCAGGCACTTCGAGGCGCATTACCTCTACGAGACGGCCGACGCGCCGCCGCAAGCCAGCGCCGGCGTTGCCGCGCCGACGCGCAACCCGAACACCAGACCGACCACCAAGTCGTCCACACAGCCGTCCACCGGGCCGACCACCGGGCCGACCACGAAGGCGGACACCGCCGCCGCATTTGCACAGGTCGCCACGATGCATGACCTATTCCGCCAGCGCCACGAAGATCGGGCGACGGCGGCTGAGGCCGCGCAGTCCATGACCGTGGACGGGCTGCGCAGCATGCTGGCTCGACTCCTTCCCATGCTCGGCGACGGCCAGCCGCTGTCGCGCTCGGCATTCCTGCACGGCGAGCCGTCATGGGCGTTCATTACGCAGCGCTACGAGCGGTTCTGTCATGACCCGTCGTTCACGGACTATTTCTGGACGATCAGGGCGATGCACAAGCCGGTCTGGCAACTCGCGCGAATCGCCCGAGCCTTGCCGCCGGCCCGTATGTATCACACGGTGTCGACCGGCTATGCCGGGTTGCTGGGGGCGATGCTGCGCATGACGACGGGGCGGGCATTGCTCGTGACCGAACACGGCAGTTACACCAAGGAGCGCAAACTCGACCTGCTGCAAAGCGAATGGCTGCGCGACAACCGTGGGCCGTTCGAGCGCGACATTTCACGCGTGGGCTATTTCCAGAATCTCTGGATGCGCTTCTTCGAGGCCATCGGCCGGGTCTGCTACGACACCGCAGACGAGATCGTCGCGCTCTACGAGGGCAGTCGTCTGCGGCAGGTGAGTGACGGTGCGCCGGCGCACAAGACGCGTTGTATCGCGAATGGCGTCGACATTGTGCGCTTCGCCGCCTTGCGCCAGGCCCGCCGCCCGGGCGAGATTGCGCCGGTCGTCGCCCTCATTGGCCGCGTGGTGCCGGTCAAGGACATCAAGACTTTTCTGCGCGCCGTCTTCCTCGCCTATCGCGAGCGGCCGGACCTGCAGGGGTGGATCGTCGGGCCGGACACGGAAGACCGGGCCTATGCACAGGAGTGCCGGGATCTCGCGGCGAGTCTGGGCATGGAGTATCAGGTGAGGTTCATGGGATATCGCGCGGTCGAATCGGTGCTGCCGCATATCGGCGTACTCGCGTTGTCGTCGGTCTCCGAAGCGCTGCCGCTCGTCATGCTGGAAGCTGCAGCGGCGGGCGTGCCGGTCGTCGCTACGGATGTGGGGGCCTGCCGCCAACTGATCGAGGGCGGCGACACTCAGGACCGCGCGCTTGGCCGCTCGGGGCGCATCGTGCCGATGGCGGATCCCGAAGCGCTCGCCGCGGCGATCGTCGAGCTGCTCGAACCCGAGGCGTGGCATGCGGCGAGCCGTGCCGGCATCGCCCGGGTCGAGCGGTCATATCGGCTCGACGCCGTGCGTGACGCCTATCGCGCGCTATATCGACGGTGGATGCATGCGCCCGGAGACGCGCACTGATGGCCGGCATCGGATTCGAACTCAGACGCCTGCTGCGCAGCGATACGCTATCGGCCACGTTCGCGGCATACAGCTATGCCGGCATCATCAGTGCCGGCCCCCTCGTGCTTTCGATGGTCGGGGTGATCCTGGTCGGATTGATGAGCCTCACGAGCGTTCACTCGCAGGGCGTGCTCGGGCAATTTCAGGTGTCGGTGACGTATCTGATCGCATCGAGCGTGATCGTCACCGGACTGATTCAGCTGGCGTTCACGCGCTACCTGAGCGACCGGCTGTATGCCGGGGAACCGCAGGCCGTGATGCCGTCGTTCCACGCGGTTTCGCTGGTCACCACGGTGGTGCTCGGCGGAATTGGCCTGTGCCTGTCGCAGACGCTACTGGTCAATCAACCGCTGAGCTATCGCTGGCTCATGTGGATCGGCTTCGTGCTGCTTGGCAATCTGTGGATCGTGGTGCTGTTTCTCACGAGCGTGAAACAGTACCGCGCGATCCTCGGCGTGTTCTGCGCGGGCTACAGTCTCACGGTCGTATGCGCAGTGCTGTTGGGCCGCTACGGACTCGCCGGGCTGCTGAGCGGCTTCGTGATCGGGCACACTGCCTTGCTGTTCGGTTTCACCGTTATCGTCGCGCGCCATTACCGTACGTCCACGTGGTTGTCCTGGGCGGTCTTTGTCCCGGGCAATCTACGCCTCTCGCTCGTCGGCGTCGGGCTGTGCTTCGGGCTCGGCGTATGGATCGACAAGCTGATGTTCTGGATGTGGCCCGCAACGGGCGTGAACGTCATCGGGCCGTTGCGTGCGGCGCCGCTCTATGATCTGCCGGTTTTCCTTTCCTATCTGTGCGTCATTCCGGGCATGGCGGTGTTCCTGCTGCGCATCGAGACCGACTTCGCCGAAGCCTACACGGGGTTTTTCGACGCGGTACGTCGCGGCGGCACACTGGGCCAGATTTCGGCTTCGCGCGTGCTGATGGTGCGAGCGGTGCGCACGGGACTGTTTGAGATTCTCAAGGTGCAGGCGGTGGTGACGCTGCTGGTTTTTGCGTTCGGGGAAGACCTGTTGCGACTGGCGGGCGTGCCGACCGTCGGGCAGGCGGTCGTGACGCTGTTGCGCGTGGACGTCGTATCGGCGGGATTGCAGGTGTTGCTGCTCGGTGTGCTCAACGTGCTGTTCTATCTGGACCGTCGGCGCGATGTGCTGCTGCTGACCGTGTTGCTGGCGGGACTCAATGCGCTCTTCACCTGGGCGAGCCTGCGCCTGGGACCCGCGTCGTACGGCTACGGGTTCGCGTTCGCGCTGGGTGGCGTGCTCGGATTGGGCGCGCATCGGCTGTCGCGCCGTCTCGCGGCGCTCGAATTCGAAACTTACATGGGGCAGGGGACGTGAGGCGATAAGCCCGACACAAGGCCGACGACAGCAAGCCCCACGACCGCAAGCCCGACATGCCGATGGCACGCAAATGGCGGTCGGCAAGCAGCCCCTGCTCAACGTGTACGGCGGCGACTGGCCAACGCCGGACGGCACGGGCATTCGGGACTACATCCATGTAGTGGATCTGGCGCGCGGCCACCTGGCGGCCCTTGCCGGCGCCAACCCGGCCCGGGCACAGGCGTTGCTGGGCTGGCGTGCGGAGTACGACCTGGCCCGGATGTGCGCCGATCATTGGCGCTGGCAGCGGCTGAACCCGGACGGATACCGCTGAGTGCAATGGCCCCGGAGGCCCGTCCGATATGCCCGATAAGCATATTGATATGCCTTAAATGACTCAGGGGACAAATGAAAGCAATTCCCAATTGGGGTAAAATGGCGACGTTTTCCCGTCCATAACCGATAGTGCGTATACCTGATGCGCCTGGAGTCCGGGCATCGGGGCCGTCAGGGACGGTTCGTGAAAGCGCTTTTTCAGGCGATGCCAGCTGAGCGGGCAAATTGCCCGGCCAGTGGCGCTGAAGCGCCGAGCCGCCGTCCTCCGTCACACGTCAAGTCAATATGAGCATTCAGAATCAACAAACCGTGTTGGAAGTCCACCACTGGACCGACACGCTGTTCAGCTTCAAGACCACTCGCGACGCTTCGTTCCGTTACGTCAATGGCCAGTTCACCATGATCGGCCTGGAAGTGGATGGCAAGCCGCTGCTGCGCGCCTACAGTATGGCGAGCGCAAATTACGAGGAAGAGCTGGAATTCCTGAGCATCAAGGTGCAGGATGGTCCGCTCACGTCGCGTCTGCAAAACATCAAGCCGGGCGACAAGGTGATCGTTGGCCGCAAGCCGACGGGCACGCTGATCGACGACAACCTCCTGCCGGGCAAGAACCTGTATCTGCTCTCGACGGGCACGGGTCTGGCGCCGTTCATGAGCATCATTCGCGATCCGGAAGTCTACGATCGCTACGAGCACATCATCCTGGTGCACGGTTGCCGCTTTACCAGCGAACTGGCTTATCGCGACCTCATCACCCAGCATCTGCCGGAGCATGAGTATCTGGGCGAATACGTTCGTGACAAGCTCATTTATTACCCGACGGTCACGCGTGAAGAGTTCGAGAACCAGGGCCGCATCACGGAACTGGTCGAGTCGGGCAAGATTTTCACGGACATCGGCCTGCCGGAGTTCTCGCCGGAGCATGACCGCGTGATGCTGTGCGGCAGCCCGGCCATGCTCAAGGACACGCGCGAACTGCTGGAAAAGCGTGGCTTCGTCGAAGGTCATAACCACGCGCCGGGCCACTATCTGGTCGAGCGCGCGTTCGTCGGCTAAGCCAACGAACGCAGTCCATCGCGACTGGTGCGACACGTCTGGCGCATCGCCGCGTCAGCAAAGGAACGGCCGCTCATCGAGCGGCCTTTTCGTCATTGCGCCAACGCTCATGCGGCCATCAGAAGTCCATCGTGGCGCTCGCGAGGAAGGTGCGGGTCGAGCCCGGCAGCACGAACCCGTTGTAGGTCGTCGTCCAGTAGTGCTTGTCGGTGACGTTGTTGATCGCCGCACGGAACACGACCGATTTGCCCGCAATGCGCGTAGCGTACTTTGCCGACAGATCGATGGTCGTGAAGGCGGGAATCGACAGCGTATTGGCGGCATCGACCTCCTGCTGCCCGGTCACCTTGACGCCTGCCGCCACGGTCAGGCCGCGCACGAACGGCGTGTCGTACTCGACACGGCCGGTCACCACGTAGCGCGGCGTGGCAAAGATGCGCTTGCCTGCCACGCTCGGATCGTCGACGTTCACGGCCTTCGTATTGAGCAGAAGCACGCCGCCCATCAAGCGCCAGTCACGCGCGAGGCGCACCCAGCCGCTCGCGTCCAGTCCCTGAAAGCGCTGCGTGCCGTCCTGCACGTAGAAATTCGACTGGTTCGTATAGCCGTAGCCGCGCTCCACGCGAAATAGCGCCAGATTGGCACCCCACGACGTTTTGTCCGCCTTCCAGCCCACTTCGTACTGCTTGCTCTTCAGCGGGCCGTATGTCGTCGGAAAGTTGACGTTGGTGATGCTGGCCGAGCCGCCCGGTTCCAGCGACTCTACGTAGCTCACGTAAGCCGTCGAGTCGGCGTCCGTCTTGTACATCAACGCCAGCGTCGGCGTGACCGGCTTGGCGTTGTACGAGGCGCCCATTTGCCCGGAGACGTCGTAAAGGTCGTCGTTGAACTGCGTGTAGCGCAGGCCGACCAGTGCGGAGATGCGCGACGTAATGCCGACGGTGTCGCTCGCGAAGATGGCGCGCTGCGAGATCTTTTCGCTGCGATACGGCTGGTAATCCAGTCCGATATCCTGATTCGGCAGCAGCGACGGATTGTAGATATTGCTCGTGCCGAGCGAGATGCCGTTGCCGCCCAGCCCGTTGTCATTGAGCTTCACCTGCGTCTGATACGCCACCCCGAACACCACGTCGTGCTTGAGCGGACCGGTATCGAATTTGCCCTGCACCATGGCATCCCACGCCTGATAGTAGTAGGCGGTCTTCCACTTGTACTGCGTGTCCGCATAGTCGCCGGCGGAATTGAGCACCGACAGGAAACTGTCGCCGTTCAGGCGATTCTGACGCGCAAAGCGGTACTTGAAGTTCGCCTTCCACTGATCGTTGATGCGGTAGTCGAGGGCGGTGCCGGCGCTCAGGGCATCGGTCTCGTAATAGGTGAACGGCTGCGCAAGGTTGCGGGAGACCTTGTTGGCATCGGCCACGGCGCCTGCCCCCGCGAAATTCATGCCGAACAACGTGCCCGTCGTCTGGCGTTTCCAGTACGCCACGTCGGCCGACCATGTGAGGTCGGGCGTAATGCGAAAGTCGGTGGCAAACGAAATGGTCTTGCGGCGCACGTGGTTGTTCGGCTCGGCAGTGTTGCCTTCCTCGTTCACGACGTTCAGGCGATAGCCGAAGCGGTTATCCGGGCCGAAGCGTCCGCCGAGGTCGAGCTTTTCGCTCCAGACGTTGCTCGCTTCATAGCCGACGGAGAACTGGCGAAGGGGTTCGTCCGTGGGGCGCTTGAGCACGTAGTTCACGATGCCGCCGGGCGCTCCGAAGCCATACATGAAACCGGACAAGCCCTTGAGCAGTTCGACTTGCTCGAACGGTTCGAGCGGGATGTCGGCCTGCCACGACACAAAGTTCTGTCCATCGATCTTCGTGCCGTCGAGCATGTCGACGCGCATGCCGCGAACCGCGAAATACGAATTTTCGTTGCGCTTGTTCTCGGAAAGCGTGGTGACGGCAGGATCCCACTTGAAGGCGTCGGTTGCCGTTTGCGCCATCTGGTTCTTGATTTGCTCGCTGTTCACGCCAACGACGGAGAAGGGCGTGTCCACCGCGCGTCGCGTGCCGAGTGCGCCGCTCGAGACGCGCTCGACCTTCACGTCGTCGTCTCGACTGCCCGACACCGTCGTCGCAGGCAGGGCGGCGGTGTCCTGCGTGGCCGACGCGTTCGATGCCGACGGTGCGTCCGACGTCCGTGATGTTTGCGCTGCCTGCGCTGTCTGCTGCGCGTGGACCGTGCCGGAGACGAGCGTGAGCGAAGCGGTGCAAATGGCGAAGACGCCGGCAACGGCGCGCGTGATGCAAGACGGCGTGAGGTTGCGCGCAGCGTAGGGGCGAGCGAATCCGCGCTCTCCGAGCGGGCGGTGTTGCAACATCGGTAAATCTCCCTGTTGTCGACGCGACGTGTGCCGGCGCGTCTGTCCTGAATGATCTTGTTGTGTGGGGACGCGCGACGGCGGTGCCTAGCCACCGTCGGCCTGCGTGATCAGCGTCTCGCGGGATTCGGCGGCTCAGGCAGCGCTCGGGCGGCCTGCGCGGCTTCTGTGATCCCCGTGTCGACAGCAGCGTTGCCAATGCCCCGCTCGGACGTCTGCGCCGCGTCGTCGGCGCTCAGCGCACGAGGGCGGGCCACCGGATACGGAAACGCCCAGACGCTGTTCGGGTCACCGTGTCGGGCACGACGCCACGTGGCGCGGGCGAACAGCGCGAAGATCGCCGCGCTCGCGAATGCGATCAGATCGACGCCCGCGAGCACCCAGTCGCCATTGGCCAGCGTGCGCACGACGTTATCCGGCGTGAGCGTTGCGTCGACGATCGGAATGGCGAGGCAGGCGAGCGCCGTGGCGATCAGCAGGCCGGTCGCTGCGACGGCCGGTGCGGTAGCCGCCGCGAAAAGCACGGCGAGTCCGAGCGTGACGACGAAGATCGACAGCGCGGTGGTCGTGGGGGCAATGACCGCGCCGACGAATGCCGCCGCGATCCCGAGGCATGTGCCGAGGAAGATCCCGGCCGTCGCCTTCGCCATCCAGCGCAAGTTGGCCGGTTGGGGGGCCGCGTTGCGCTTGCGACGCGATTCCAGCCAAAGCAGGTTGCCGCTATAGACCAGCACCGCGCCCATCAGGCCGAGGATGAAATACACCCAGCGCATGGCGTCGCCCGCAAAGTTACCGAAGTGCGCGCCGTAGATCATGCTGAGCACGGCGTGGTTCGTGTCGCGTACCCCCGGGCTGTGCTGCCCGACGATTTCGCCGTCGTTCAGGCGCATGGCCACCGCGCCGAACACGCCCAGTGAATCGCTCGCCTCGCCATAGACCTCGGCCACGGCGTCGGGCTTGCCGTAGCGCGACCATGCAACAGCCGTCGTTTCCAGGTCGGGTGCGGCACGTTCGGCCCGCGCGAGCACGGCATGCAGATCGAGCGGTTTGCCCTCGACCGGCGCGATCTTCGCGGGGACAGCGCCCGTCATCTGCAAGAATTGCGGCGCCAGCTTGTTCTCGAACGTCAGGACATTGAACGCCATCATCAGCGGCAAGCTCAGGCAGAGCAGGGCGCCAGTGAGGGCGAAAACGATGTGGAACGGCAGACTCAGCACGCCGATGGCGTTATGCGCGTCCTGCCAGAATCGCTTCAGGTTCCGGCCCGGGCGCAAGGCGAAGATGTCGCGTGCAACGCGCGGCAAATGGACGATCACGCCGGAGATCAGCGCCATGCCGTAAAAGAGCGACACCACGCCCATCAGATACAGCCCGTATGTCGGGATCGATAGCGAGTAGTGCAGCGCGTTGACCGTGTTCGACAGGCCGGGGCGAGCGTCGCCGGTCACCAGCGATGGCGCGCTGCCGTCCGGATGTAAACGTAACCGGGCTTGCATCCATTCGCCGTCGGGCTGCTGCCAGTAGGCAAACGGCACGGGCGAATGACTTGGCAGCACCACGCCCATTTGCTCGCGCGCGGCCGGAAACTGCGCGCGGACCATGTCGGCGAGTTGTTCCGTCTGGGCAAGCGTGAGCGGCGCATGGCGTGTGGCCGGTTGCTCCCAGCGTTCGATCTCGTGATGGAAGACGGTCAACGCGCCGCCGAGCATGGCGACGAACAAGGCGAAGCCGGCCACGATGCCGGCCCACGTATGGACACTGAGGTATTGACGCAGAGTTTGCGCGCGCATCGGGAGATCCTTACCAGACGGCGCGCGCCAGCAGCAGCGCGGCCCAGGCGACAACCGTGGTGGCGCCCATGCCGATCCAGGCGCGCGCCGCGGTGCGGCTCGCGTAGACCACGGCAAACAGGGCGAGCCACACGAGCGGGAAGAGGGCAATGACGGGGATGGCGGCCGTATGCCAGCCGGACGGCGTCATGTAGGCGAACGCGCCGCACAGCGCCATGGCAGCGAAGAAGCCGAGCACCAGGCCCGCAAACGTTCTACTCCACATGGGCGTCTCCGCGCAGCCAGTGCCAGCCGCCAGCGGCATACGGCCAGAACAGCAATCCGAAACACAGCGACATGAACGCCGATGCGATGCCGGCCGACGGACCAGCGGCGAGCCACCAGCATAGAACGCTGGCAATCGCGGCAACGAGCGCCAGCGCTCGCGCCGGTTGCGCGTTGAGGCGGCGCGCCCGCAAGCGCTGGTGTTCCGAAGTGAGGTAGCAGGCGCCGCCTGCAGCCCATGCCAAAGCAAGGGCCAATGTAATCAACATGCTCGTGCGTCGTGGAATATGAGCGATGAAAAACGGAGCCCGCCAATGCAGACCACCGGCAGCCCGGACAAATTCGAACAAACGAAAACGCCGCCCTTGGGCGACGTAACTGGCGGCGTCCCGACGCAAACGGTGACGCTCGACGCCAGGTCCGACATCACGCCCGCGCAGTGCGCGAACGTTCAGTGGTACTCATTGAACGTAAACGTTAACGAAAACGATTCGCATTTATATCATGATTCTGGCGATTTCCGGAAGCTTCGACTGCTCAGCGCCTCAAGGGGCGGCTTGCGACACGGGCGACGCTTGCACGGTGTCGGCGCGCAAACTGCTCGGGGGCAACGGCCCGGCGAACTGCCGAAGCACCGCGCGCCAGTAGGCAATCACCGGGCCCTGGGTCGGCTGTGCAGTGTCGATTTCCGGCAACAGATGCCATGGCGCGGTCGGGTACTGGTGATGCACTCGATGCAGATGGTGATTGAGCACCAGCAGTCGCCCAAGCGCGGTCGCATGAAAGTTACGTGCTCGCGCCGGCTCGTCCAACGCCACGCCGAAGTGCGGCAAGTTATCGGCGATCGACAGCCAGACGCCGCGAGCCACAAACGTCGCCACGAACACCGGCCACCATGGGCCGTACGCCCACAACGCCAGCCCTAACGCGACGAGCAGGACCACGAAGTCGCGCTGAATCCGCCGCCGCCGCACAGGGTCGGTGGCGAACATGACGGCCCGCCGACGAACGTCTTCGTCCTGAGGGTCGGCGCCCAGTGCGCGGTGGGCGAGGGCGGGCAGCCGTTTGGCGGGAACCCATGTGATGAGCGGTGCAAACAGTTCGGATAACCACATGCCGCCGAGCAGACGCGACTGATAGCCGATCCAGCGCCCGGCGCGCGAGGCAAGCGGGGCGTCGGCGAGAAGGGGCGAAATGTCGGGTTGGTCGTACGGCTGACGAGTGAATCGATGGTGCATCAGATGCCCGAACCGCATGATCTCGTACGGCAGGCCGAGCCATAACGACAGGGCGCGTCCGGTGCGCTCGTTGGCGCGTGGCTTCAGGCGCAACTGGCCGTGAATGGACTCGTGGATCAGGCCCCAGTGCATTGGTGTGAGCAGCAGCACGGGCAGCGCGCTCAGCGCGGCCAACTCGCCCCATTGACGCAGCGCATACCCGAGCCCCAGCCATTGCCAGAGACCGGCGAGGCCCGTCAGGCCGATCAACCAGGGATTCCAGGGCGATGGCTTTGCGTGGCGCCACAAGGCGGGAGACGGCATGGCTTCGCTCGCCAGCGTGGCGCTGGCGCATGGCGTGACTGACGGCTGCGCAGTCGCGGTACCCGGGGGCGCAACGACGGGCGTTGCGCCCGACAGACGGGTCGGCGCGGCGCTTATCGTATCGACCGGTGCGGGGGCAAGGCAAGCGATGGGGGAAGCGACAGGCGAAGCGGCGTCGATCTCGTGCGGGCGCGCAACGACGTTCTCCATGGGGTCTCCGGTCTCCGTGACACAACGTGAATGCGACGTACAACGTAACAACGCAAATGGGGCATGCCGGACGCCATCTTAAGCAACTTCGGCGCGTGCCCGGCACACGGCGTCGAGAGTGTATGCCGCGACCTGGGAAGAGAATATGTCAGTCGTGTTGCAGCACCTTACTTTCGTCGCATTTCCGTCATATCAAGGTCGCATCGGCCGCGCCCCCGGTCATCGTGCGACGTCGGTATCGTCAGTTCCGTCGGTGGCGCCGGTATTAGCGGAGGCTATCCAGTTGAGCGGCGCCCGCAGGGGTTAGCCGCACCAGTGACAAACCGCGTTCGCTGTCGTCAAGGGCGACCCATCCGGCGTCTGTCAGCACGTTGAGGTAGCGCAGCAGCGTGCTCATCGGCAGTCCGCCGCGCTTGGCCAGGCGGGCGAGCGAGAGCGCCTCGCGGCCTTCGCGTCGCCCGTCGGCCAGTGTACTCAGCAGGCGAGCAAGATCCTGTGCTGCCTGTTCGAGATCGTCGCCGCCGCACGCGACGTTGGACCCGGCGCGGGACCCGGCGTTGTCCCCGGTATTGGACCCCAGGTCGGGCTCGACGCTTGCCGGAATGTCAGCCAACGCGTCGCTCCAGCAACACGGGGACCGACTTTGATGTCGGCGTGCCCGCGCCGTCGGCGATGGCGTCGAGCGGCACGAGAGCGTTGGTCTCCGGATAGTAGGCGGCGATGCTGCCGCGTGGAATGTCGTACGCGACGAGGAGAAAGTCCTCTGCCCGCCGGGCAATGCCGTCGTGCCACACGCCCACGATGTCGACGCGTTCACCGGCGCGAAAACCCCGTGCATCGAGATCTTCCCGATTGGCGAACACGACGCGACGCTGTCCGAACACGCCGCGATAGCGATCGTTGAGACCGTAGATCGTGGTGTTGTACTGATCGTGGGAGCGAATCGTCGCGAGTTGCAGCACCTGTGCGCCACGCTCGCCGGCCTGTCGGCGAGCCACGTCGACGGGAAGTTCGGCGGGCAGCGCATGGCGGGTGAAATTGGCGCGTCCGCTGGCCGTGCGCCATTGACGCTGCGAGGGCGGGACCGGCAGTCGAAAACCGCCCGGATGCCGCACGCGACGGTTGAATTCGGCGAATTCGTCGAAGGTGGCGGCGATGGCGTCGCGAATGCGATCGTAGTCCTCGACGTACCAATGCCAGTCGTCATGCCCGGCGAGCGCGCGGCCCATCGTGGCCTGCGCGATGCCGGCAACGATCGCGGGCTCCGAGCGCAGGTGCTCGGACGCCGGGGCGTTGATGCCGTACGACAGGTGCACCATGCTCATCGAATCTTCGACCGTCACCCCTTGCACGGCGCCATTCTGCATGTCGATTTCCGTGCGGCCGAGGCACGGGAGAATCAGGGCGTCGCGTCCGTGCACGAGGTGGCTGCGGTTGAGCTTCGTCGCGACATGCACCGTCAAGTCGCACTGACGCAACCCTGCCCAGGTGCGCGGCGTGTCGGGTGTGGCCATCGCGAAATTGCCCCCCATGCCGATGAAGACCTTGATGCGGCCCGCGAGCATTGCCGAGATCGTGTCGACGACACCGAGCCCTTCGCGGCGCGGCGGTGCGAAGTCGAACACTGTGGCGATCCGGTCGAGGAAGGCGGCCGACGGCTTCTCGTTGATGCCGACCGTGCGGTCGCCCTGCACGTTGCTGTGGCCGCGCACGGGGCAAAGGCCGGCGCCGGGGCGGCCAATGTTGCCGCGCAGCAGCATCAGATTGACGATCATCTGAATGGTCGCCACGGCATGCTTGTGCTGCGTGATGCCCATCCCCCACGTGGCGATGACGCGCTCGCCCCGCAGGTAGACATCGGCGATCTGACACATCTGCGCTTGCGATACCCCGGCGGCGCGTTCGAGATCGTCCCAACGCTCGGCGCGCACGTCGGCGGCGAAGTCGTCGAATCCGTGGGTGTGTTCGGCGATGAACGCGTCGTCGAGCAGGGCCGCCTCGCCACTGGCGCGTGCCTGCGCGTCGCGCTCCAGCACATGTTTGATTACCCCCATCACGAAGGCGAAGTCGCCCCCGCTGGCCGGGGTCACGTAATGGCCGCTGATCGCGGTTCCCCCCATGCTGAGCATTTCGCCGGGGCTTTGCGGATCGGCAAAGCGTTCGAGCCCGCGCTCATGCAGCAAGTTGATCGACACGATGGCGGCGCCCCGTTTGGCGGCTTCGCGAAGCTCGCCCAGCATGCGCGGATGGTTCGTGCCCGGGTTCTGGCCGAAGAGCAGCAGCGTATCCGCCTGCTCGAAGTCTTCGAGGGTGACGGTGCCCTTGCCAAGCCCCACAACAGGCGGCAGGCCCACGCTTGTCGGCTCGTGACACATGTTCGAGCAGTCGGGGAAATTGTTCGTGCCGTACTGGCGAACGAACAACTGGTAAAGGAATGCGGCTTCGTTGCTGGTGCGCCCGGAGGTATAGAACGCCGCCTGATCGGGGTCGGGCAACGCGCGCAGATGCTCGCCGATCAGGGCGAACGCGGCGTCCCACGCGATGGGCAAATAACGGTCGGTCGCGGCGTCGTAACGCATCGGATGTGTGAGGCGTCCATAGCTTTCGAGCGTGTAGTCGTCGAGTTCCAGCAGTTCGCTCACGCTGTGCGAGGCGAAGAATTCGGGGGTGACGCGCCGCCTGGTCGCCTCGGCCGCCACGGCCTTGGCGCCGTTCTCGCAGAATTCGAATGTCGAGGCGTGCTCGCGGTCGGGCCAGGCGCAGCCCGGGCAGTCGAAGCCGCTGGGCTGATTCGCGCTGAGCAACGTGCGCGCCCCTTTGAGCGGGATTCCCTGGGCGACGAGCTGGATCGCAACGTTCTTGAGCGCACCCCAACCGCCAGCGGGGCGATCGTACGGGGCAATTTTCGGGGCAGGCATGACGGGGTTCTGGCTAGTGTGGCTGACGCGCCGCGCAACGTTCAGGGGAAGGCGGGCGCCAGAAAGACGGTAACGAAAGCGGGAGCAGAAACGATTGACGTCAAATAGGCAATCTGATGCATAATATGGCGCATATTACAGGTCGCGCCTGTTTAAAAAAGAATGCCAGGAATCCTGTTGATTCGACGTTTTCAGGCATCTTATCAGGAATTTGCATAGATTGATTTATGCAATGAATAGCATATGAGGTGGGGCATGAAGCGTATTTCCATCGCACCGCAGTTGCGCTTTCGCCGCGACGGCAACGAGCTTGCGCTCGACAAGGTGTTGTCGTTGCTCACCGAGGTACAGACACACGGCAATTTGCAGGCGGCCAGCCAGGCGCTGGGACAGTCGTACCGTGGCGCGTGGGGGCATATCAAGGAGGTGGAGTCGCTGATGGGCGCGCCGTTGCTGACGATGGCCCGCGGTCGCGGGGCGGTGCTCACGCCGCTTGCGCAGCGCTTGCTCTGGGGGCAGAAGCGTTTGCAGGCACGGCTCGGTCCGCTGCTGGAGACGATGGCCTCCGAGTTGCAGACCGAACTCGACGATCTGTTGCTCGAGCAAAGCGATCAGTTGCGGCTCTTTGCCAGTCACGGACTCGCGGTGGCGGCGCTGGTCGACTTTGCGGGGCGTGCGGGGCTGCCGGTCGACGTCAGCTATCGCGGCAGCATCGAGGCAATCGCTGCGCTGGCCAAGCACGAATGCGAGGTCGCGAGTTTTCACGTGCCGATCGGTGCGCTCGCCGAGCCCGTGCTCGACCACTACGTGCCGTTGCTCAAGGGCAAGGCATACCGTGTCGCCGATGTCGCCTCGCGCCGCCTTGGCTTGCTCGTGGCGCGCGGCAATCCGCTCGGTATTGCGTCGTTGGCCGACGTGCCACGTACCGGTGCGCGTTTTGCGAATCGTGAGCGAGGGTCGGGGACCCGCATCATCTTCGACTTGTTGCTCGCGCGTGACGGCATCGACCCGTCCACCGTGCCGGGGGCGGAGAACATCGAGTTCACGCATGCAGCCGTCGCGGCCTATATCGCCAGCGGTCGCGCCGACACCGGTCTTGCGATCGAAGCAGCGGCAAGTCAGTTCGGGCTCGACTTCATTCCGATGCTCACCGAGCGCTATTGCCTGATGTTCCCCGAAAGCGCCAGCGAATCGCCGCACTTGCGAGCGCTGTTGGAGATTCTTCAAAGCGAGGCATACCGCCAGGCCGTTCACGCCATTCCGGGCTACAGCGAAAGCGCCACCGGACGTGTGACCCCGTTATCGGAGGCGTTTCCGTCGCTAGGGTAATTTATATGTATTTATTTGCATATGACGGGCGTGACGACGTTTCCCGCGATATCCGCTTGCTCGCCTCGCTCTGGGCCGAATTGCATGGCGCCGGGCGTTGAAAATCTCGGTTTGCGGCTATCGGTGTTTCCACGAGGCTTGTTGTAGCGCGGCGTTTGGACTAATGTCTGAGCACTGAGCCCCCAAAAGATGTGTCGTTATCATATGCAACCAAGAACATATGAGCCGCCATCTTGCCCCAGGAGACAATTCGAGATGGTCCCCACACCTCATGCGACGCTCGCGCCGCTGCTGGCTCGCCACGCCGGCCGTGCGCACGAGTTGCTGCCGTTGCTGCACGCCTTGCAGGACAGCGAAGGCTATGTCGACCCCGCACACGTGCCTGCGATTGCTGCCGCACTGAACCTTTCCCGGGCCGAAGTGCACGGCGTCATCACCTTCTATCACCACTTCCGTAGCGCGCCGCCGCCTGCGACCGTCGTACAGGTGTGCCGGGCAGAGGCGTGTCGCAGCCGTGATGGCGAAGCGCTCGTCGCTCACGTGGAAGCTGCTACCGGCGCGCGTATCGACGGCGAGCCGTGCCAAGGCATTGGTGTCGAATCGGTCTACTGCCTTGGGCAGTGCGCGCTTTCCCCCGCCGTGACCATTAACGGCGAGTTGCACGCGCGGGTCAGTCCGACGCGGTTCGATGCATTGCTTGCTGCCACACGGGAGGAGGTCGCCCATGACTGAGATCTCCGGGATGCGCGCGCACCGTGTTTACGTCCCGCGCGATTCGGCGGCGCTGGCGCTCGGCGCCGATCGGGTGGCTGCGGCAGTGGCGGCCGAGGCCGCCAAACGGGGTATTGCCGTCGACATCGTTCGCAACGGTTCGCGCGGCCTGTTCTGGCTGGAACCGCTGGTGGAAGTGCAGACGCCGTCCGGTCGCATCGGCTACAGCAACGTGCAGGCGTCGCAGGTGGCGGCACTGTTCGACAGCGGTTGGCCCGCGAGGGCGATACAGGACGGTGAGCGCG
The DNA here is from genome assembly GCF_000934605.2 of Pandoraea vervacti. Lineage (NCBI taxonomy): Bacteria > Pseudomonadati > Pseudomonadota > Betaproteobacteria > Burkholderiales > Burkholderiaceae > Pandoraea > Pandoraea vervacti. Next base: position 2,545,904 of record NZ_CP010897.2, read on the forward strand.
AGATGGCGCCGGTCGACCCGCACGGAAGCTGGGAGGCGCCGATGCCCGATTGCGTCGGGCGGGTGGACGCGATTCCGTATCTGGCAAAGCAGCAACGCCTGACGTTTGCCCGAATCGGCGTGACCGATCCGCTGAGCCCGACGGATTACGAAGCGCATGGCGGTCTGGCCGGTTTGCGCGCCTGTCTCGCGCTCGACGCGGAGGCCGCGTGCCAGACGGTGCTCGACTCGGGGCTTCGCGGGCGTGGCGGGGCGGCTTTCCCGGCGGGCATCAAATGGCGCACGGTCAGCCGTGCCGAGGCATCGCAGAAATATGTCGTGTGCAACGCGGACGAAGGGGACTCCGGCACGTTCGCCGATCGTCTCATCATGGAGAGCGACCCGTTCGTGCTGATCGAGGGCATGGTGATCGCGGCCTTGAGCGTGGGGGCGAGCGAAGGCATCGTCTACGTGCGCAGTGAGTATCCCCACGCCATTGCGATGCTGGAAGCGGCGATCGGGATCGCGCGTCGAGAAGGCTGGCTGGGCGCCGATGTGCTTGGATCCGGACGCTCCTGCGAACTGCGAGTGGCCAAAGCGGCAGGCGCTTACATTTGCGGCGAAGAGACCGCGTTGCTCGAGAGTCTGGAAGGCAAGCGCGGTGTGGTGCGCGCCAAGCCGCCGATTCCTGCCTTGTCGGGCCTGTTCGGCAAGCCGACGCTCATCAACAACGTGATCACGCTCGCCAGCGTGCCGTACATCTTTGCCCATGGCGCCCAGGCGTATCGCGAGTTCGGCATGGGTCGCTCGCAAGGCACGCTGCCCGTGCAGCTCGCGGGCAACATCCGTCGCGGCGGACTCGTGGAGCTTGCCTTCGGTGTGACGCTGCGCACGCTGCTCGACGAGTTCGGCGGCGGGACGGCGAGCGGGCGTCCTGCGAAAGCGATTCAGGTCGGTGGACCGCTTGGGGCCTATCTCCCGAGCGCGCAATGGGACTTGCCGATGGATTACGAGGCATACGCCGCCGTGGGCGCCGTGGTAGGGCACGGCGGCGTGGTGGTGCACGACGACACGGCCGACATGGCCGGACTGGCGAGCTATGCCATGGAATTCTGCGCGCTGGAGTCGTGTGGCAAGTGCACGCCGTGCCGCATCGGGTCGACACGGGGTGTCGAAGTCATCGAGCGCATTCGGCGCGGCGACACGTCAACGCGTCAGGTGACGCTGTTGCACGACCTCTGCGACACGATGGTGTCCGGCTCGCTTTGCGCGATGGGCGGGATGACACCGTTTCCGGTGCGTTCTGCGCTCGAATACTTCCCGGCGGATTTCGGTTTGCCCGATGGCGCGAAACGCGCCGAAGCCGCCTGACATTTGACATTCGACGTTGGCGCACCCGACAGAACAGAACGCCAGGAGGACGCACATGATCCATCCGAATTCACAGGTTTGCCCGGGCCACGGTCCGGACATGGGCACGCCGCTGCGCACGAGCGAAGTCGACGTCACGCTCGAGATCGACGGCCAGACCGTCACGGTGCCGGCCGGCACGTCGATCATGCGCGCTGCGGCGGGCCACGACGTCAATATTCCCAAGCTGTGCGCCACGGACTCGCTCGAACCTTTCGGTTCATGCCGCCTGTGTCTGGTCGAGATCGAAGGGCGGCGCGGCTTTCCGGCCTCCTGCACGACGCCGGTCGAGCCCGGGATGAAGGTCCGCACGCAGTCGCCGAAGTTGCAGGATCTTCGTCGCAACGTGATGGAACTGTACATTTCGGATCACCCGCTCGATTGCCTGACGTGCGCCGCCAACGGCGACTGCGAGTTGCAGGATATGGCGGGTGTGACAGGCTTGCGCGAGGTCCGATACGGCTTCGAGGGCGACAATCATCTGCACAGCGCCAAGGACGAATCGAACCCGTACTTTACCTACGACCCCTCGAAATGCATCGTCTGTAATCGCTGCGTGCGCGCATGCGAGGAGACGCAGGGCACCTTCGCGCTGACGATTTCCGGTCGCGGCTTCGAGGCACGGGTGTCGGCCGGGCAGGATCAGCCGTTCATGGACTCGGAGTGTGTGTCATGCGGCGCGTGCGTTGCGGCATGCCCGACGGCGACGTTGCAGGAGAAGAGCGTCATCGAGATGGGCCAGCCCGAGCACGCCGTGGTGACGACGTGCGCGTATTGTGGCGTCGGTTGCGCGTTCAAGGCGGAGATGAAGGGCGGCGAAGTGGTGCGCATGACGCCGTACAAGGACGGTCTCGCCAACGAAGGCCATGCGTGCGTGAAGGGGCGCTTCGCCTGGGGCTACGCCACGCACAAGGAGCGCATTACCAAGCCGATGATCCGACGCAAGATCACCGACCCCTGGCGGGAGGTGTCGTGGGACGAGGCGCTGGACTACGCCGCGTCGGAGTTCCGGCGTCTTCAGGCGAAGTACGGTGTGGACGCGATCGGTGGCATTACCTCGTCGCGCTGCACGAACGAAGAGACCTATCTCGTGCAGAAGCTGGTGCGTGCGGCGTTCGGCAACAACAACGTCGACACCTGCGCGCGCGTTTGCCATTCGCCGACCGGCTATGGGCTCAAGCAGACGCTTGGCGAGTCCGCGGGCACGCAGACGTTCAAGTCCATCGAGCATGCCGACGTCATTTTGGTGATGGGCGCCAACCCGTCGGACGGGCATCCCGTTTTCGCCTCGCGCCTGAAGCGGCGTGTGCGCGAAGGGGCGAAGCTCATCGTGATCGATCCGCGCCGCATCGATATCGTCGACGGGCCGCATATCAAGGCGGCATTCCATTTGCCGTTACGTCCCGGCACGAACGTGGCGATGGTCAACGCGCTGGCGCACGTGATCGTGACCGAAGGGCTGCTGGCCGAGTCGTTCATCGCCGAGCGATGTGAGGACCGCGCGTTCGCCCAGTGGCGCGACTTCGTGGCGCTGCCCGAAAATTCGCCCGAAGCGGTGTCCGTCGTCACCGGTGTGCCTGCGGACCAGATCCGGGGTGCTGCGCGCCTGTACGCCACGGGCGGCAATGCGGCGATCTATTACGGTCTTGGCGTGACCGAGCACGCGCAGGGCTCGACCACGGTGATGGGCATTGCGAACCTGGCGATGGCCACCGGCAACGTGGGCCGGGAGGGCGTGGGTGTGAACCCGCTGCGCGGACAGAACAACGTGCAGGGATCGTGCGACATGGGCTCGTTCCCGCACGAGCTGCCGGGCTATCGCCACGTGTCCGATACGCTGGTGCGCGAGGAATTCGAGGCTGCGTGGGGTGTGACGCTTCAGGCCGAACCGGGGTTGCGCATTCCGAACATGTTCGATGCGGCGATTCACGGCAGCTTCAAGGGGCTCTACTGCCAGGGCGAGGACATCGTGCAGTCCGACCCGAACACCCAGCACGTGGCTGCGGCCATGGAGGCGATGGAGTGTATCGTCGTGCAGGACATCTTCCTGAACGAGACGGCCAAGTATGCCCACGTGCTGTTGCCGGGCACGACGTTCCTCGAGAAGGACGGCACCTTTACCAACGCCGAGCGACGCATTTCGCGCGTGCGTCGTGTGATGGCGCCGCTGCCGGGCATGGCGGACTGGGAAGTGACGATCGCCCTCGCGAAGCGCCTGGGGTATGAGATGCCGTACACGCATCCGTCACAGATCATGGATGAAATCGCGCGCCTGACGCCGACCTTCCGGGGCGTGAGCTACCGGCGTCTGGACGAGGTGGGCAGTCTGCAATGGCCCTGCAACGACGACGCGCCGCAAGGCACGCCGATCATGCATGTCGACGCGTTCGTGCGCGGTAAGGGGCGCTTCATCATCACCCGTTACGTGCCGACGGACGAGAAGGTGACGCCGCGCTATCCGCTGCTGCTCACCACGGGACGGATCCTCTCGCAATACAATGTCGGAGCGCAGACGCGCAGAACGCACAACGTTCACTGGCATGACGAGGACCGGCTGGAGATTCATCCGCACGACGCGCAGGAGCGGGGCATCAAGAACGACGATTGGGTCGGCATCCGCAGCCGCGCCGGCGAGACTGTGCTGCGCGCCGTGATCAGCGAGCGTATGCAACCGGGCGTGGTGTACACGACGTTCCATTTCCCGGAATCCGGGGCGAACGTCATTACGACGGATAACTCGGACTGGGCGACGAACTGCCCGGAATACAAGGTGACGGCGGTGCAGGTGTTGCCGGTGGCGCAGCCCTCGGCCTGGCAGGACAAGTATTCGAAATTCAACCGCACGCAGCTCGAATTGCTCGATGCGGCCCGCAACCCTGCCGAACCGGTGCCGGCGAAGTAGGGGGAGCGAACCCTGGAATGAAGTGGAGTCAGCGTTAACCGATGTCCAACCCCTTGCTTGATACGGCAGATACGTCAAAGGTGAGCGATGCCGTCGGTGCGCCCGACGACGGCGTCGTCGCCCCTGTGTGCGACGTGGCGCCCGCCGCCATCGATCCCGAGAGTCTGTCGCCGCATGCGACGTTCGCCGTCCGGCGATTTCGTCACGGCGGGTGGCAGCAGGCGAGTGATGCGCTCGCCGAAGAAGTGCCCGTCGCGCTGGAATTCAATGGCATTTCGCACGTCGTGATGCTCGCGACGCCCGCCGATATCGAAGATTTTGCGCTGGGGTTCGCGCTGTCCGAAGGCATTCTGAACGACAGGCGCGAATGCTATGGCATCGACGTCTCGGCGACTTCGCTGGGTATTACCGCGCACCTCGAGATCTCGTCGCGGGCATTCGCGGGGCTCAAGGAGCGGCGTCGCAACCTCACCGGGCGCACTGGCTGCGGGTTATGCGGCACGGAGAGTCTGGATCAGGTCCTGCGTCCCTTGCCGTCGGCCGGCGAGCCGCTGCGCGTCACGCACGTGGCGCTGGCGGCCGCGCATGCCGGTTTGGCGTCGCATCAACCGCTCAATGGTGTTACGGGCGCCGTGCACGGCGCCGCCTGGTGCTCGCCGTCAGGCGAGATTCTGGTGCTGCGTGAGGACGTCGGCCGCCATAACGCACTGGACAAGCTCATCGGCGCACTCGCGCGCGACGGGCAGGCGTTCGATCGAGGTTTCGTGCTGATGACGAGTCGCGCGAGCGTCGAAATCGTGCAAAAAGCCGCGCAGGTCGGTATCCCGATGGTCGCCGCCGTGTCTGCGGCGACGGCGTTGGCGGTGCGTACGGCCCAGGCGGCAGGCGTGGCGCTGGTGGGTTTCGTGCGCGGCGAACAATGTGTCATTTACGCCGGCGGGGCGGCGCTCGACGAGCGCGCCTGATGCCCAACTCTATGAAGCAGCAGGAGATGCTCGATGGACGGTAACAATCTCTTGCGGATGGCGAATCGCATCGCGGACTTCTTCGAATCGTTGCCCGATCGTGAGGAAGCGCTCGGCGAGGTCGCCGCTCATCTTCACAAGTTCTGGGACCCGCGCATGCGCACCCAGATCCTCTCCCTCGTCGGCACGCCAGCGGCAGACGACATGCACGCCCTGGTGCGCGAAGCGCTCGAACGCCATCGCGGGAGGCTCACCCCGGCAGGCTGAGCGTGCCTGAGAGCCCCGAACTTCACCCACTGCACTTGTCACGTCAGGTCTGCGGAACCCCCGGTTTCGGGCGAAGGTACGCTGCTCGCGGTATAGTAGGGGTGACGGTCGCGCACCGGCGCGGCCCCACGACTAGCGGAGGACTTGATGAGCGATACCCCCACGCGCAAGCCCAGCCCACAGCGCCCTGACAAGGAAGACGAAGTGGAACGCGACCTCGACGAAGCGCTTGAGGAGACGTTTCCGGCAAGCGATCCCGTATCGATCGAGGTGGACAAGCCGAAGCGCGGTTCGGCGTCGAAATCGCCGGTAACCAAGCGGCTCGACGAGGGACTTGAAGAAACGTTCCCGGCGAGCGATCCGGTATCCATCGACACGGGGAAGTCGCCGAAGCGTTGACGTTGGCCGGGCGATGCCGGTAAATCGTGCTGCGGTGCTTTCAAAATTCGCTCGCGGCCCCGTCCGGCGGGGCCGCGAGCGAAAAATAAATGTCCAGTCTGACGCGGGTTTGCCGCCCGGACAGGTCGAATTCGTGGCAAAATGCCGCGCCTGACTCTCTCAGGCTGGGACTGTAGGAAATAAATGGCGGCAGGTACGGTAAAAAAAGTTCGACGCTACGCGCTGGAAACCATCGACGTGATGGGGCAGAGCGGGCTTGGCGTCGTCGAGCGCCCCGACGGGCGTTTCGTCATGTATCCGGAGTATTGGACGCAGACGCAGGCGCTCAGCCAGAAAATGCGCACGCTTTACCGCCGTAACTGCCAGCTCGAGTACCAATTGGCCAAGCTCACGCGTGAACTCGATCGACTTCGCAGCGTGGTCGACACGCCGCGTCCGGCCGGCAACCCCCAGGCGTCGCTGCCCGGCACCGATGTGCCGCAGCCCGAACCCAAGCGCGAACGCAAGTCCACCTCGACATCCGCTGCCCCCGATTTGCCGCCACGACGACGTAAACGTGCCGCCTGAGCCTAACCGCCGCAACGGCCGCAGCCCCCGTTTTCGATGTCACCGCTGCTCGCAAGGCAAGTCTTTCAGGTCTACCCGGTAATACCAGCGAATCCCCCCATTAGCCAGCCTTCTGCCCGCTTCGCCGACCATCATGGCGCTTACTGCATCGCAACTCGAAACCTTCCGTAACGACGGTTATCTGATCCTTCCGCACTATGTGGCGCCGACCGAGTGCGAGGCGATCCTGTCCGATGCGCGAGCGCAGTTGGCAGCGGCAACGCTGCCGCTGGAATTCGAAGCCGATGTCGGCTATGAGGGGGCGCCGCAGTCGCGTGACGCCGTCGGCGGTCAGACGGTGCGTCGTTTGCTCAAGGCCTATGACCGGGGCGATGCGCTGCGTCGGTGGGCCACACGCCCCGATCTGATCGAATCGCTCGCGCAGATCTTTGGGGAGGATGTCGTGCTTACGCTCGCGCACCACAATTGCGTGATGACCAAGCACCCGCACTTCGGCACGGCCACGGGCTGGCACCGGGACATCCGCTATTGGTCGTTCCCGGAAAACTCGCTGATTTCCGTGTGGCTGGCATTGGGGCCGGAGACGCGCGCCAACGGGGCGCTTCGCTTCATTCCCGGTTCGCATCGCGAACCGCTCAAGCCGCATCAACTGGATTCGCTCGACTTTCTGCGTCTGGACGAACCCGACAACCAGCCGCTCGTCGCGCGTGGCAAGCAAGTCGAGCTCGCGCAGGGCGACGTGGTGTTGTTTCACAGCGGACTGTTTCATGCCGCAGGGCGCAACGAAGGCGATACCACGAAGTTCTCGGTCGTCTTCGCGTACCGTGGCGTGAGTAATCCGCCAAAGCCGGGGTCCCGTTCGGCGTCGGCGGGCGAGGTCGAGCTCGGCCACTGACTTTATTCGCGGCGTCGCCTTCGCCGTTCAAGCGCCAGATCGGGCCGCCGGATAGGCTGTGCGGCCCGCGATCGGCGAACATTGCCCTCCCTTTAGGTGCTTTCCTAAACCGACAAGCATCTTTTCCCGCGTAGACTCTCCGGCCACCCTTGTGGTGTCTTGCGCTGGTGCACCTGCGCCGCGTCGGCACGTCGCCGATGCCGGGTCGCACCAGTAATCTGCCTGACGCCATGCCATGAACCCGTGATGTGTCACAGCCATGCGGATGCCATGCCGCGGGCCGTGCGCGTCCGTTTCCGGAGGAAACACGTGTCCCGCTTACCTACCACTCCCCCCACGCCTGCTGCGCCGGCCGCGCCGCCCAATGGCTCGGACGCGTCCGGCGCAGCGACGCGCGCCACCTGGGGCTCGCGACTGGGCTTCGTTCTCGCCGCTGCCGGCTCCGCCGTCGGGTTGGGTGCAGTCTGGAAGTTTCCGTATGTGGTCGGCGAGCATGGTGGCGGGGCATTCCTCACCGTCTATCTCGGCTGCGTACTGACGCTGGGCGTCTCGCTGTTGCTCGCGGAGATGACTATTGGGCGGCTTACGGGGCAGTCGATTACGACGGCGATGCGCACGTTGGGCGGTCGCGCCTGGGCATGGGTTGGCCGTATCGCAACGTTCAATGCCTTCGCGATCCTGTCGTTTTACGTCGTCGTGGGTGGCTGGACCGTCGCGTATTTGCTACGAGCGATGACCGGCTCGGTGTTGGCCAGCGACACGACCCGCCTGGTCGCCGAGTTTTCGGCGTTCACTGCGGACCCGGTTGCCTCGCTCGCGAGCATGGGAGCGTTTCTCGGTCTCACGGCGCTCATCGTTGCCGCGGGCGTGCAAAAGGGCATCGAACGCGCAGGCAAGTGGCTCATGCCGGCACTGTTTTTCCTGATGCTGCTCGTGATTGTCCGCGCGCTTACGCTGCCCGGGGCGATGGCCGGCGTCGCCTGGTTTCTCACGCCCGACTTCTCGGTCATCTCGGGCGACACATTGCTCGAAGCGCTCGGGTTGGCGTTCTTCTCGTTGTCGCTGGGCGCAGGCATGATCGTGGTCTACGGCTCCTATCTGCCCAAGGATGCGCGCCTCGCGGGATCCGCCGTCTGGGTCGCCACCCTGGCCACGCTCGCCTGTTTCCTCGCCGGCCTGATGATTTTGCCCGCCGTGTTCGCCTTCGGCGTGGCGCCCAACGCCGGGCCGGGCCTCACGTTCATCACCATGCCGGCGATCTTTGCGCAGATGCCGTTCGGTCACGCCATTGCCGTCGCATTTTTCCTGCTGCTGCTTTTCGCGGCGCTCACGTCTGCTGTCTCGCTCTTCGAGCCGGTCACGGCTTTCCTGATCGACGAGTATGGGTGGCGTCGTGGTCCCGCGGTCGTCGCAGTGCTCGTTGCGACGTTTCTTTTCGGGGCGCCTGCCGCCTTGTCCTTCGGCATCTGGTCGGATGTGCGATTTTTCAATCGAACGATCTTCGATCTGATGGACTACGTCACCGTCAACTTGTTGATGCCCGCCGGGGGCCTGTGCGTCGCGCTCTTCGTCGGTGCGCGTATCTGGCCGACAGCGCGTACCGTGCTCGAAGGCTCACGTGCCCAGTGGTTCTTGCCGCTTTGGCGCGTATTGCTGCTGGTGCTCACACCGATCGCCATCTTTGGCGTTTGGTATCAGAGCCTCTGACACGTGGTTCCGACGCGGGCGGTGCGACCCGCGTCGATGTCAGCGCACCTGACAGTGTGCGTGTCGGCGGCCATATCCATGCCCCTCGCGATATACCTCTCAATGCCCCACAAATCCGTCGATCGATGCACCGATCATTGCGCCCTCACTGCGCCCTCACTGCGCCCTCACTGCGCCATTACGGCGTCCTCACAGCGCAGCTTAGTGTGTCGAACCACGCGGTCATGCCACCGGCGTGCGCATCGTCACCCATTCTTCGGCTGCGGTCGGATGCACCGCCAGCGTGCGATCGAAGTCGGCCTTCGTGGCCCCCATCGACAGGGCCACACCGAGCAACTGCACTTGCTCGCCGGCGTGATCGCCCACCATATGCGCGCCGACGATCTTGTCGGTCGCACCGTCCACCAGCAACTTCATCAGCGTTTTTTCCTGGCGACCCGACAACGTTGCCTTGAGCGGACGGAACGACGCCTTGAAGACCTTGAGCTGCGCATACTGCGCACGTGCCTCGCTTTCCGTCAGCCCAACAACACCGATTTCCGGTGTGCTGAATACCGCCGTCGGAATACGCTTGTGATCGACCCGCGTCGGGCGTTCTCCAAACACGGTATCGGCAAACGCTTGTCCTTCGCGAATCGCCATCGGTGTGAGATTGACGCGATCGGTCACGTCGCCCACCGCGAAGATCGACGGCACGTTGGTGCGTGAGAATTCGTCGACGATGACGGCGCCGTTATCGTTGAGCGCGACGCCGCTGGCCGCCAGGCCCAGCCCTTGCGTGTACGGCACGCGCCCGGCTGCGCTTAACAGAACGTCGGTTTCGTGCGCGCTACCATCCGAGAGCGTGACGCGCAGCCGGTCCTGAACCTTCTGCGCACGCTCGACGGTGCGCTCGAGCGCGATCTCGATGCCGCGTTCGCGGTAGGCCGCTTCGAGCGCCGTGCGCACTTCCTCGTCGAACCCGCGCAGCAGATGCGCTCCACGATGCACGACCGTCACTTGCGAGCCCAGACCGGCAAAGACCCCGGCAAATTCCAGCGCAATGTAGCCGCCACCGATAATCGTGATGCGTTCGGGCAGCGATTCGAGATGAAACACTTCGTTGGACGAAATCGCGTGCTCGCGACCCACGAAGTGCGGCTGGTCGGAGGGACGTCCGCCGGTTGCGATCAGGATATGGCGCGCCGTGATGCGCTCACCCGTGGCGGGCAGCACCACCGTATGCGGTCCCTCGACCACGGCGCGCGCGGCGACGAGCGCTGCGCCCGCGCGTTCGAGGTTGGTTCGGTAGATGCCTTCGAGCCGGGCGATTTCCGCGTCCTTGCGGGCGATCAGGGTTTTCCAGTCGAAGGTCGGGGAGGGCACCTGCCACCCGAAACCAGCGGCATCCTCGAATTCGTCGGCGAAGCGGCTCGCGTAGACGAGCAGTTTCTTCGGCACGCAACCCCGAATGACGCAGGTGCCGCCGACGCGAAACTCCTCTGCCACTTTTACTCGGGCGCCGTATTGCGCGGCGACACGCGCGGCGCGCACGCCGCCCGAACCGGCGCCGATCACGAACAGATCCACATCGAACTGGGACATTGCTGACTCCTTGATGTCATTGGGTGCATCGGATTGCGTGTCGATGCCCATAGATGAATGCGTTGAGCGATTGTGCCAGAGACATGCGCCATACATCCGAGCACCCCTGCGTTTTAGGGGACGTCCGATGCACGGCTCGGAGTGCGCCATGGAACGCGCCGCATCGTCGTCTGATGAACGCTGACCTCACAAGACCGGTTCAACGTCAATCGGGGTTTTCGCACGATCGTGCATTTTTGTTGACGCATATCAATGCGTCAGGCGAAACGCGGACCGACAATCGGAGGCGTCGAAGGTCGATCAATGCTTCACCGGCGCGTGATATGCAGGTCCATGAGGCCTGACATGTGCGCGGCGCCGATGATTTGTCGCAGCAGCCCGATGTTTCTGAAATGAAACACTTCTCGGAAATTTTTCGGACTTCTCGCGAATGGTGGAATTAGAAGTGCATAAGAATCAAAAGGTTGTCGCTCGTGGTCCGGAATTTGCTGTGAATGATTCAGGACAGGCGGGACTCACCGCCGGCACACGAGGATGTCATGACGAAGTCGCTTACCCGCCTCACGGGCGCCACGTCGGCGCTGGCGTTGTTGTGTTGCTTCTGGATGGCGGCATCGGCACATGCCGCCAGTCCAACCGCCACTGCGAATCACTCCGGTGTGTCGGCGACGAAGTCCATAACGGCCAGCAGTACACAAGGCGCCCGGCCTTCTCGGGCCGCACGCGTCAGGCGTGCGGCCCGAGCGTCGGCCTACTCGCCGCCGGGGTCACCACCGCCCGCGCTCGTCGGCGCGGCGCCCGCTCCCTGGCACGACGTGTTCGCGCAGGCGGGCGCCTGGGCCCCCGATCCGGTCATCGTGAGCGGTCGGACGTTGAGCGGCACGCTGGGCAATGCCGGACTGACGGACGGCGTAGAGGGTCTGGTGACCGGGCCACGTGCCGGGCTGACCGGCCTGTACCAGACCGTCTGGCATCGCGCGCTGACCAACCCCGCGTTGAGCACGCAGCTTTTCGCCGGGGCGCCGGAATACTTCGGACTGCATTTCTAAGTCGTCGCTCGCCGGTCCGCCGGACACGCGACACGGCTGAACGCCGCATTCCGTTCCCTGTTCACCGCCCCGTTGATCGCATCGTCGATCGCCTCGTTGTTCGCCTCGTTGTTCACCTCATTAATCATCTCGCTGATGACCCCGCTAGTCGCCTAATCGAGTGCTCGGGTGAGCGCTCAGTTGTGCGCTCGGCTGCGAGGCTAACCACGCATCGCCCGAACCCGGGCGGCGCTGGCCTTCGTTGCGGGTGCCTCGACCCGCCTGCCGGCGGTGCGTGCGGGGTCGATGCGACACGCGCTGCGGCTTGCGCGTGCACTTCCCTTGTGCTTGCCTCGCCAAGTTCAATGCGGGTAGGATTAACCCGCAGTTCAAGCGTGGCATTTTCCCAAGACATGCCGACTGCTGGCATGCCATTCCGTTCTGGAGCCCCCCTATGAGCACGCCTGACGTATCTGTGCAAAGCCCTCCCCAGAAAAAAGCGATTCCTATCGGGCTGTTTGCCGGTGTGATCGTGATGATCGCCGTGCTCCTGATCCCCATGCCCGACGACCTGCCGGTCGCGGGTCATCGCATGCTGGCGATTCTCGCCTTCGCCGTCGTCGTCTGGATTACGGAAGCCGTATCGTACGAAGCCAGCGCCATCATCATCACGTCGTTAATGGCATTTCTCGTGGGCACGGCGCCCACGGTGCAGGACCCCAGCGTCGAATACGGCACCTCACGCGCCATCAGCATGGCGCTTGCGGGGTTCTCGAATTCGGCGCTCGCGCTCGTGGCCGGCGCATTGTTCATCGCCGCGGCCATGACACTCACCGGCCTGGACCGGCGTATCGCGCTCGTCACGCTCTCGAAGATCGGCACCAGTACCCGGCGTGTGATGATCGGCGCCGTGGCCGTCACCATCCTGCTCTCGCTCGTCGTGCCCAGCGCGACAGCGCGCAGCGCCTGTGTGGTGCCGATCATGATGGGCGTGATCGCCGCGTTCGGCGTCGACAAGCGCTCGAACATTGCCGCCGGGGTCATGATCATCGTGGCGCAGGCCACCAGTATCTGGAACGTCGGCATCCAGACCGCCGCTGCGCAAAACCTGCTGACCGTCGGGTTCATGGACAAAATGCTCGGCGAGCGCATCACGTGGGCCGAGTGGCTGGTGGCCGGCGCGCCCTGGGCCATCATCATGTCGGTCGTTCTGGTGGTGCTCGTGCTCAAGATGATGCCGCCCGAGGCCGACGCCATCGCCGGCGGCAAGGAGGCCGTCGAGGCGCAATTGCGTGAGATGGGGCCGATGACGAGCGCACAGAAGCGTCTGTTGGCCGTGTCGATCGGTTTGCTGCTGTTCTGGGCGACGGAAGGCAAACTGCATCGCTTCGACACCACGTCGGTGACCTATGTCGGTCTCGTGGTGCTCATGCTGCCGCGCTTTGGCGTGATGACCTGGAAGGACGTGCAGTCGCGCATTCCCTGGGGCACGGTGATCGTGTTCGGGGTCGGCATCAGTCTCGGGACGGCATTGCTCACGACGCAGGCAGGGCAGTGGTTGGGTAACCACGTGGTGGCCGCTACCGGTCTGGATACGTTATCGACATTGTGGATCTTTGCGATCCTCGCCGCGTTCCTCATCCTCATTCACCTGGGTTTCGCGAGCGCCACGGCACTGACCTCGGCCATGCTGCCGATCCTGATCGCGGTGCTCCAAACGCTGCCCGGCGACTTCAACCGGTTAGGCATGACCATGCTGCTGGGCTTCACCGTCAGCTTTGGTTTCATTCTGCCGATCAATGCGCCGCAGAACATGGTGTGTCTGGGCACCGATACCTTCACCGCGAAGCAGTTCGCGAAGGTCGGGATCGTCGTGACCGTCATTGGTTACGTTCTGCTGCTCGCCTTCGCCGCGACGTACTGGCGTTGGCTGGGTTGGCTGTAATGCGCGCCGCCGAACAAGGAGCCACCATGCGAATCCCCCTGAAAGACGCCGTCGACTTCGGCAAGCAGTTGTTGCTCGCGCAAGGCGTGCCGGACGACATCGCGCTCGACGTTGCCCAACATCTCGTGGAGTCCGACCGCGTGGGCTATGCCAGTCACGGTCTGTCCATTTTGCCGACTTACCGAAAGGTGTTGGAGGACGATCAGGTCAATCCGACCGGACGCCCGACCGTGCTCACCGATCACGGCAATCTGCTGCTGTACGAAGGCAATCGCGGTTTCGGGCAGCACGTGGGGAAATTCGTGGTCGAGCATGCGATCGCGCGCGCGTTCGACAAGGGCGTGGCGATCCTCACGTTGCGCAACAGTCACCACCTCGGCCGCATGGGCCAGTATGGCGAGATGGCGGCCCATCAGGGGCTGGTGTTCATGGCCTTCACGAACGTGACGAACCGTCAGCCGATGGTGGCGCCCTACGGCGGCAGCGAGCCGCGTCTGACGACGAATCCGTTGTGCTTCGCCGGACCGTTGCCGAACAATCGTCCGCCGCTCGTGGTCGACATGGCGACAAGCGCGATTGCCATCAACAAGGCCCGCGTGCTGGCGGCCGAGGGCAAACAGGCACCGCCGGGATCGCTGATCGACGGCTACGGCAATCCGTCCACCGACCCGAATGCGCTCTTTACCGAACCCTTCGGCGCATTGTTGCCGTTTGGCGGACACAAGGGTTATGCGCTGGGCATCGTGACGGAACTGCTCGCGGGCGTACTCTCGGGCGGTGGCACGATTCAGCCGGAGCACCCGCGTGCGGGCGTGGCGACGAACAACATGTTCGCCATCGTGCTGAATCCGCAGGTCGATTTCGCGGCGACGTGGCGCTCGCATGAAGTGGAGGCATTCATCGACTATCTGACCTCATGCCCACCGCAGCCCGGCTTCGACCGCGTTCAATATCCGGGCGAGTACGAAGCGGAAAATCGCAAGAAGCATCACGATCACATCGACCTGACGACGCCGATCTGGGAGTCGTTGCTCAAGATGGCGACGGAGCTCGGTGTAGCGACGCCGCGCACGTTGTAAGGGAGACGACAGACCCATGGCATTACTCAAGGTGGACGTGGTGAGTACCGAGCGTTCGATATTCTCGGGCGAAGCCCGCTTCGTGGAAGTCCCGGGTTCGGCTGGCGAACTGGGGGTGCTGCCGGGGCACACGCCGTTACTCTCGGGCGTGCGCCCCGGCACCGTGCGTATCGAGGCCGCGGACGGTACCGAGACGTTTCTGTACATCGCCGGCGGTTTCGTCGAGATCCAGCCTGACCGGGTGACAGTGCTGGCCGACACAGCCATGCGCGCCGACAGCCTCGATCAGGCGCGCGCCGAACGCGCACGCGAAGCGGCGGCGGCATTACTGGAGCAGCAGACCGGCGACATCGACTACGCCAAGGCGCAGGCCGAACTGACCGAAGCCGTGGCGCAGTTGCAGGCGATCCGTCGCATGCGCAAACAGAAGTCGCGCACGCAGACGGGGTGAAGGGGAGTCGCCATCGCTCCCTGTTTCCTGTCCCACACGGCGGGGCGTCGCCGTGTGGTCAGTACCATTTGATCGCCTCCATGCCTCTCCCCTTGGACACATGGTAGTCCCCGACGCCATGAATGTAGACCTCCTTTTCAACGTCATTGCGGGTGTATATGAGACGCCATACGCCTCGGCCGCCCTGTCCGTCTCTGACGTCGTCTGCCCAGTAAGAGGTGAAGCCGAGGAGCACCCCACGGGCGTGTTCAATTTTTCCCGGCGTCTCCCCATTCTTGAGTCGTTCCTCCGATTCATCCAGGCTGGCTTTCATGATTCTTGACAGCGTGTAGTCTTCTCTCATCTCTACGTATCGGGTCGACTTGACGATGGTCCATTTTTGCTCAGGCACCGGCGCTTTTACGGGGGCGACCGGCCGTGCGGCAGCCCGTTGCGCGATCGGCACGACTTTCGGCTTCTGTTTCGTGGTCGAAGACGCGCCCGAACCCCGCCGCTCAGCCTTCTCCGCCGCCTTTCGCGCCATTTCCTCCTTTTCCGCCGTGCTTAACGACATTGACGCAGAGAAGTTGGATTCGGAACTATGGGCGGACTTGACACTTGCCTGACTTCGCACGCTCATGTTCGAAGCACGCAGCCCACCGCGGTGGAACGAGCCGATGGAGCTTGAACTGGGTTGACGTCGATGGTTGCCACTGGGGGGCGTGTCGACGGTGGCGTCGGGCATATTGGATTGAGGGCTTTGCGAGTTGGCGCGTTGCCTCAGGGTAGCGGAGGGCGGTTTGCCCTTCGGGGATGCGGACGCGCGTCTGCCTGGCGTCAGTTGACTGGCTGCGGCGCGCGCTTTGCGGGCTTTGCTCGAGAACCAGAAATAGCCTGCCACCAGGAACAGCAATGCCACGAATGCCAACGACGCGATTGTCCCGCCAATGTGGGAGCGATTCGGCTCCTGCGCTGCCAACCCCTGCCAATCGGTCAGCGTCATTGGATTGTTACCGACCATCGCAAACAAATTCAGGCCGTCGACATCGCCTGCCGGATCGGGGGTGATCCAGCGATGCAACCACGGCGCGAGATAGCGGTAGCCGTAGTAGTACAACCCGGTCGCATCGCGCTCACGTCCGGCATATCGCAGCACGCGATATTTCACTTCCACGGCGTGACGGCTCGCCTGCCATGCCGTGCTGCCGAACGGGTAATAGCCTTCTCGGCTCGTGATGTTGGCATCGGCATCGAGTTCGCAGACATTACTGCCCAGCCGGTCGTCGAGCCGGAATCTGATGCTGTCGTTGTCGATGCCTTCGGGAAGTCCCTCGCTCCAGTGGAGCAGTCGAACGCTCGACGCACCGCCCGGCACGGAAGTCACGTGGAGCACTTCGCCTGTAGCGGTGTCAGTGCGAATCTCCAGTCCCGGCAGGTAGCGAACCTCCGCCAGATGGGTGACGCGTTGCGCCACGCGCCGCGTCACTTTGCGTATGCGCCGCCCACCTGCGTCGTATTGATAGTGTTCGTCGTCGTCGGCCGAGTCGTCGCGTGCGATCTGTGTCACGCGGCGCAGTTCGTTGCGTGTTGTCCAGATCATGGACTGCCCCGGCGCAAGCGTGCGCATATTGCCGTTTTCGTCGAAGGCCGCATCGAAGTCGGGCGGCGCATCGCCGTCGTTCAGAAGCGCGCGATTACTGGTAGCCGCGACGACCATCTCCGACGTGAACGGTCTATCGCCTGTGTGTTCCATACGGGTCAGATTGCCGCCGTGGTCGTAGGTGTATCGACGCACATAGGGCACAAGCAACGTCTCGTCGCCCGGTGTCGGCAACTCGGGGCCTTGCGACGGCCGTGCGCTTTCCCGGCCGGTCGCCTCGACGAGCCGCGACATCGTGTCGTACGTGTACAGGCTCACGCCGTCCGTGCGTCGGTTGCGGTGAAATCTTGTCGCGACGGTCAAATCCTCGATCCGGACCACGTTGCCCACCGGATCGTATTCGTAGAGCAACGCCTGCACCGTGCTCCCATCGGCTTTGCTCGCACGTTGACCGATCATTCGCCCGTCGGTCTCGCGGTAGACGAATTCACTCGTGACACCATTGCCGGCGGTTTGCGCGCGCAAGTTGCCCATGGGGTCGTAATGCAGGTCCTGCACGATGATCTGTTCGCTGCGTTTGCCCGCTTGCAGCAATGTGGCGGTCTTGAGCGCACCGGCGACGTCGACGCGCTGCGTCGTCGTATTGCCGCAAGCGTCTGTCTGACGCGAGACCTCCCCGAGCGCGTCGGCATGCCATGTCGTCGTCCATTCGGTCGCCTCAAGCCACGTCTCGCGCTCGCTCTCGTCTTCCGGCCAGTCGGGTGACTCGACTTCGTTGAGAAAGCGTCGCGTCTCGGTCAATGGCTGTCCGTTCAGATCGAAGGCTTCCCAGTGCAGGCTTCCGGCGGGGTCGTCGTGACGGATGCGCTGCGCGCAGGCGTTGGCGTCGAAGGCGTCCGGCCCGGCGTACGCCATGCGCTCGGTACAGCGCTCGGACGCCTCGTCGCGAGCGCCCTCGAAGATCGCCGTCGGGCGGGCGAGCGCGTCGTACTCGAAACGTTGGCGACTCCCCCTGGCGTCCCAGCCCAAGCGGGGCAGGCCGGCGACATCGAGCAATGCAATCTGCCATCCGGCATCGACGCTTTCGGAGCGCAGCACCTCGCCCGACAAGCTGTGCAATGTCGTTTGGTTTTGCCCAGCGCCGGATCGAAGCGTCGAGCGTTTGCCCGACGTCAACGCCGATGCGCCAAGTCGCGGGTCTTGTTGCGAGGTGAGACGCTGTCCCGTGCTCAGGTGATGGCGCGTGACCAGCGCGGTGGTCTCGTCGCGATCGGGGCTACGCAGGTACTCGACACCGCGCGCGGTTGCGCCGCGAGCATCGACCGCCGTGACGGACGGCGTGTAAGCATGCAGTGAGGCATGCAGTGAGGTTCGACGCGTCGTCATATCGATGCTTTCCCGGTCTCGCCAAGGCGTGCCTGTTCGCGTTCGTGCGCCGTATCGTTTTCGTCCTCCGAAACGGTGTGCCACGGCCAGTAGGTCTCTCGGCGCAGATATCCGGCCGCCGTTACGGTCACGGTGGGGCGGCCCAGCGGGTCGTAGGACTGACGGTCGCAAAGACCGAACATTCGCATGGCGGCGTCGTCGACATAGCGATGGCTGTTCGCGAAATAGGGCCGATAGGCACGAACCACGAGCCCCTTGTTGTCGTACTCCACGCGCTCGCTGACTCGCCAGCGCGGATTGGCGGGAGCGACGACCGGCTGTCCGTCGTCGTCGATGGCGAGCGAGCCGTCGTCGAGGACCTGATAAGCGGCGCCTGGCGGAACCAGCTGCTTTTCCTGAAGTGTGCGGGCGAAGCCGTCCGAATCGACGAGGTGCATGCGGATCTGCCGCTCGGGGTCGTCCGGGTAACGGTCGGCGAGCAAGTGCAACCCGTGCGGTGGACGGCGATGTGTCGCGAGCAGGGCGGCGGCGACTGCGTCGGGCATGGCCATTGCCGCTGCGTCGTCTGCCGTGTGGTCAGTCGTGTGGTCTGCCGTGTGGTCGATATGCGCCACGCCTGTTCCGCCATCACGCCCGTGGCGGCGCGCACACTGCGCCACGACGTCTTCTGCGCGAGCGCGTGCACTGGCCCGCACATAGCCTTGCGGCGTCACCCAACGATGCCGGGCCCATGTCTGCCGGACGTCCTGCGAGGGCAGGTGCGTGTCCTCCACGCGGCCCATCCACGACAGTGCATCGAAGAACCACGCGTTGGCAACGTCCTGAAGGGCCGCTTGCGGCTGGGCGATAGCCTCGTCGGGCGATGTGACATCCCGCAAGTAATCGGACATTGGCATGAAGCCTGCGGGCTGACCCTGAATCGTGCCGTGGATCGTGCTGGCGACGAGCCGCCCGAGACCGTCATAGCGCGCTTCCTGCGTAATCCTGTTGGGATCGGTCACGCTCACTGGCTGCATCGTTCGGTAGTCGATGACCGCCTGCGTGGCGCAGCCGTCTGCGGTGACCACCCGGGTCTGCGCGCAGTGATACGCGTCGTATTCGAGCGTGGCGTCGCCCAATAGACTCGCCTGACGCCACGTCCGGACGTG
This sequence comes from Pandoraea vervacti, assembly GCF_000934605.2. Classification (NCBI taxonomy): domain Bacteria; kingdom Pseudomonadati; phylum Pseudomonadota; class Betaproteobacteria; order Burkholderiales; family Burkholderiaceae; genus Pandoraea; species Pandoraea vervacti. Next base: position 2,565,194 of record NZ_CP010897.2, read on the forward strand.
ATGAAACGTATCGAGCGGGCCATATGTCGTGCAGTCCCGATGTACCGCCCACAACGTCATTGGGTCCTCCGGCAGAAAAGCCTGCATGCGAACGTAGCCCGCCGCCTCGAGTTCGACATCGAGTTCGGTCTCGTTGAGAACGTCGTCGTAAGCGCTCAGGGCAATCGCGTCCAGTTCGGCGTGTTCCTCGTACTCGACCAGCCCGGCCAGGAGCAGCGTTGCGTCGTCGTTCGTGACGTAATGGATCTCGGACATGGCGCCAAGCTCGCGTTCGTCCGGAGCGGTGAGCGGCCCGTCGCCTGCGATGAACGACTCGTAGCTGATGTTCGAAGGTGGCAAGTTGCCCGCATGGAATGCCAACGCGTCGACGCGCGAGCGCCAGGGCATTGCGGCGCGCCACTGGTCGTCGGTATCGAGGCCTGACCAGGCGAGCTTCGATTCGGATACGTAGCTGATGCGCTGGGCGTCGTCATGTGCGTCCTGCCACCAGCGAATCTGCCAGACATCGTCGTCATCGAACGGCGGCGGGCCCTCGCGTCGCGCGTAATGCACCTGCACCGCATGTAGCGCTGCGCCGTGCGCATCCCACCGCAGGCCGATCGAGTGGTCGCAACGGGGGTCGCTCGGCTGCCGCTCGTAGTGATGTTCACGCGTCTCCAGCACGAGCGGCCGTACGACCGAATGCCGCAACGCAGGGCCGCGCGGTTGCATCATGCGTATCAGATGGCGGGTTTCGGCAACGGTATAGGGCGACGCCGTCGCGACATCCATGCCGAAGATTTCCACACGTCGCACCGAACCGCTCAATGCCCGCGCCATGTCAAGGCGCGCCTCGTTGTCCCAATCGTATGCGGGGGTGTCGACGTTGTCTCCGGCATCGAAATGGCAGCACAACGTTGGGCCAAGCGGCAAGGCGTCGGGATCGCTGTCGTCGAATTCGTCGGTCCGAACGTCGTCGGCCTCGTCACGCCCTACGTGGTACCACGTGCGCGTGAGTTGCGGCGCGGTGAAGACATCGTCGGAACTCGACGTCCCGGCGGGCTGTTCGCTGTCGTAATGCAGCACGAGAGCGAAGCCGTGCAGCTCACGCTCGACAGGATCGTAATAGCCTTGACGGTATTGGAATCGTTCACGGCGTTCGCCGCCGGTGATCTGGTCGACTTGCGACTGCTGCGCGACAAGCGGAATCGGGAACGGAATGCCGCTGCGCGCCGGTCGGTCAAGGGCGGTCAATTCACGCTTTTCGTCGAGCCATTCCTGTGCCGAGCTGCGGTAGCGAATCGTTGCCGCGAGCCCCATGTTGTTGTCCGAGGCTTCGAGCAGGTAGGGCTTGCCGTGGGGTGCAAAGTCGCATCGCCAATGTCGGGGCGTCAGATGCGGCACGGTCTGCGGCACGCTCAGCACGAGACTGGCGCACCCAAGCCCTTGCAGGTCGGCGATACTCACCTGACAGGTGCGGTCGTATCGCACGCCAGCCGGCCATGAGATGCGCCCGGCCCCCGACCATCCATTGCCGCTGCCGTTGCGGAAGATCTGTGCGGCGTCCGGTCGCAGATAGATCAGGTCGACGGCGCCGCTGCCGTCGAGGTCGGCAAGCCTCACGTGCGAAACGTCGAAATCCTCGGCATCGAAAGGCAACTTGCCGAACAGGCGGGGAGCGCCGAAGCGGCCATGTCCGAGGTTGGGCCATATCGTCACGCCATCGTGTCTCACACGAACCAGCTGCGATTGGCCCGCGCCGAGAAAGTCGGCGAAGGCGATCAGCTCGGCGCGGTCGTCGGATATGCCGGGCAGGGGCGACTCCTGTGCGATGTCGACCGGCGCGGCGAATCCCGCTTCGCGTCGGTTGGCATACAGTCGCACGCTTCGCGGCCCGATCATCGCAAAGTCCTGTAGCCCGGCGCCCGTCAGATCTGCCAGTTGTCCGCGAGGATCGGTGAATTCCGTGGGGAATGCCGCGAAGGGAAGAAAGGTTGACCATTCACGATCCGGACCGATGCTGAAGTACCCCGCAAAGCCGGGTTGGACGACGAGCCAGTCGAGTCGTCCGTCGCCGGTCAGATCGGTGAGCGTTTGTTGCATCGGTGCCTGCGCGTCGGATATCGGGACACGGTCGAGCCGTACAAGCGGGCCGAAATGCATGCCGTCATTGGCGTCGCTGGCGTCGCCGGCATCTTCGGCGCGCATGGGTTCCCGGTAGTACCAGCCACCGCTTGCGCGGTGCAGCACGCCAGCGATGCCTTCTCCGTACAAATCCACCAGTTGATACGCCTCGCCGTCGTTCATGCCGGGCATATCGGGCATGGGAACGAATGCATCGTCGTCGGCACCGGGCAAGGTGAAAGCGGTGTAGGTGAACTCCAGTGGTGCGCCGAATGCGACCACGTCGTCGGCGTCGTAGCCCATCTCGTGGGCGGCGCTCAGTCTTGTGCACGTGGTGTTCTCGTCGTATTCCAGCAGTGTTCTGCGCACGAGCACCGGTGCGTCGCCGAGTTCGTCGAAACGATGAAACATCAGCACCTGATGGCACAAACGCCGTTTGCGAACCTCGAAGCCGAACCCAAAGGAGGAGAACGGGTCCTGACGCACGGGCCACGGTGTCTGCGGTGCGTAAGTCGGCGCTTCGTCGACGCCGGTGGCGCGCTCGCCGAAGTCGAAGACCAGTTCGAAATGCCACGTCCTGTCGTCGGCTTCGCCGAGTAGCGAGGGCGGTATCAGACTGGCGACGGCGTTGCCGTAGCACACGCGTTGCAGGTAGTGCGCGTCGGCGCGATGCTGCGCCATTTCGTCGCCGGTGTCGTGTTCGTCGTCACGGGCGTACTCGTAGCGGATCTGTTCGCCATTCGGTGCGACGGATTCGTCGAGCCACCATTCGGCGATGCGGGGCAGATCCACGTCGGGATCGAGCGACGGCGCCTGCGTGCGAGTGCGCTTGCCAAAGACGTGGACGGCCCCGGTGGCGTCGTGCATGAGCCAGAACCATTCGCCATCGGTTTCGCCGCGCCATGATTCGATACGTACCGGCTCACCGAGGACACGCGGCAAGTACTGCGTGACGGTGTAAGACTGGGCAAGCGACGCGCCGCGAAAGGTCGACATCGTGCGGGTGACGGGCTGACCGTTCGCGCCGATCTCGGGAACGATGACTTCACCGGTGGGGCCGATGAGGTCGTCGGTCAGGTTGCGGTCGTCGAAGCGCGGCGTGCCTTTGCCTGTGCGCCGGGCGACGCGAGGCCGCGGCATCTGCCACCCCTGACCGAATTCCGACTTGCCCGCCTGGCTGCTGTAACCGAGCGACAGGGCGGGCGCGAACCCACGCCCGCCGGAGATGGGCAACGCGATGGAGATCGTCGCAGCGCCTGTCGCGCCCACGGTGCCGAAGCCGTTGCCGACGCTATGGATCGCGCCGCCGCCCTTGGGCAGGGCGGGCGGGTGGATGGCGAGATTGGCGGTGTCGTTCATTTCTCGTCCTCATCGGGTTCGCAACGCCTATGTCCAGTGCAGCAGCACGCGGTCAATCGCGCGTGAATCTCCCGCCACGACTCGATATAAGTCCACGATCGGAGAAAATGCGGTGTCGCTGGTCAGGCGCGCACAGGCGACGTCGCCGAATGCGAACGGATAGATGAGGCTGTACGGCGGCCCGATGGTGTTGGTCAGGCGATAGTGCTCACCGGGCTGATGGCTGGTGTATGTCGGCCATTGAACGTAGATGGATTCGTCGACGGCGGCCGACCTGACGGGCGCATAAAGGAACGGTGGCTCCGGGAGATAAAATCTCCCCGGATGGTCTTTTCGTGTGTCGACATCGAAGTCGAAGTGAAACGTCTGCGCGAACGAGCCGATTGCGCGGATATGCGCGACGACGATTGCCGAATAGTCCCCGGGTTCCAGGTCCGTGTCCAAGCGTATTGAAAGGGTGGACTCGGCTGACGTGGACGCACTCGCGATGTATGGGCCAAGGGTTTCACCGTTTGCCTGCCGTAGCCGGATCTCCACCGCATCGTCGTACGTGCGCCCCGCAACGGGATGCGTGCCAACGCCGTCCATGAAGTATTTCCCGACAATGGCATATACGCGCAGGTGAGGCGTGGCGTACTGCTCACCGAACTCCGGTCGGGCGGGATAGATGACGGCGATGGCCGTCGACTCGTCCGGATCCGAGGGCGTTCGCCTGAAATCGACGCCGTAGCGTTTGGCCCGTTCGCCGCCGACGATGGTGACTTGCGCTGGCGAATACAGATCACGGTCCTGACGGTAGGTCACGGGAAACACGAACCCGCCTTCGGCGTCGGTGCGCTTGGCGACGTTGATCGGCATGGACAGTGCGCCCTCGACAATGGCGGTGTCCGGTATCAGGCTCGCGATGCAGCACGGCGCGTTGGCAACCGGCTCGCCGCCGGGAATTGCCCGCGCTTCCACCCGGATGCCGTTCCCCGAACCGTAAGACGGTCCAAAGACGAAAACCTCGCCACGCATGCTTGTTTTCGGCGTTGGTAACGCGACGAGATCGAACGGTCTGTCCGCGACGGTGCCATGCGTCGAGATCGGTGACTTCCACGGCTCGCAGGCGAAGTCGAGTTCGATGAAGTAAGCGGGGGCGTCGGCATCGGGATCGACCGTGACGGTCCATTCGAGGCCGTTGGCATCGATTTCGCGAAAAACGCCTGGCGGGGGCTCGAAGCGCAGGGCGCCGTTCGCCGGTAAATCACCGGTAATGCGGAAGTCGACGGCACATTGCCTGTTGAGCGAAACGTTGTCCGACGTTGGCTTTAGCGTCAACGTGTGAGGAGACGATTGCGCGCCGAAAACGACGCGACCTTCGACGGGGTCGATTTCTCGTCCGTCCATCGTCAGAATGAACTGAGTCCAGGGTAATGACGAAATCGTTCGAACCTCGACGGACGCTTTCAACGGGGCTTCGTTGTAGGGGGCGTCGATTGCCGCGGTCACTGTGGCATCTGCCTTTGGGAGAAATTCGAATTCTGCCCAGCCCTCATCGTCGGTTCGTGTCGTCCCGCTATCGACGCCATTCACCTGCCATTGGACGGGCACTCCGGTCGCTGCGATTGCGGCGGCGGTGTTTAGCACGCGTGCGCGCACGAGCGCGGTCTCACCCAAAGGCAGGCACGGCCAGTAAGCGGGTGGATCGACGGATTCGAATGCCAGTTTGAAATGGCCGGTAATGCAGTCAAGCGGGTAGGGTGGGGCGTCGAAGATGCTCTCGACGACGATGGTGTTTGCGATGTCGGGATCGGCCTTTATGTCGCATCGCAGCGTCCAAGGGCTTCGGGCGAGTTGGGCATCGTCACCGGGGTCGACCGGCGCCGTGGGCTCGATTGTCAGCCCGTGCGCATCCGCGCCGTTTTCGTCGTCCCAGTAGGCGTACGCTGGCGAGCCGGCATACTTGCCGTCGGCGCTGCCTGCCCAGCCGCACGCATCGTCGATCGGGAGGGCGAGCACGTGCGCGGCGCCGATGCAGATGGGCAGTTTGCCGTCGATGGTCCAGCGCGGGACAACCCCATCGAGCGAGACGGGCACCGGTGAATCGTGAAGCGCGAGCGCGGGCAGACGCAAGTTGACGGCGATGCCCGGGTCGCCGGGGACTTGAATCAGTGCACCGGAGATATGCACTTGTCCGGGGCGAACCGGCCAGTCCGGCTCACGTCCGTCCTCGACGTCGTTGTTCGGATCGTCCGGACCGTCCTGACCGACCTGCGGCGGATCGTCTCCCTGTTGCCCCGAGGCGAGATGAAGTTCGAAGGCGTCGTCGCGCGCGACTTCGGGAACGTCGGCCTCGATGGTGAGCCATTCCCCTGTGTTGCGGGTGCCATCGCCGGGAACCGGCAGCGGGAGCACGACGCGCTGCCCCGATGGATGGCTGTACAACGTGGCGCTGGGTTCCGGCGGCGTCTCATTCCGGGTGGGCTGATAACGCATGTGCAGACGGTATCCCAACCCGACGCCCCCAAGCACCATGGGGTCGACAGGCATCGGCACCCGCTTCGAGATGAGCGTCGTGCCCGAAATATCCAGATACGTCCGAACGCCTTCGACCAGCCTTAGCGAGACGCCGCCACTGCCGTTGACGTTGGTCCACCCGTCACGCCAGTCGTTGCCGAGGTTGCCGTAGGGCAGGAGGCTGCGGTGGGTCTTGCGGTTGCGTGGCTTGGCCATGGTGGGCTCCGGAATCGGCGTGAGTCGGTTGAGGTCGACCGTGCGGCTATACCCAGGTGAGATCCATCGTTGCGACGATACGGCCGCGGTATTTGCTGAGCATTCGCTCTAACCTTATGCGGGTCGTGGTGGGCGTCGAACTGCAAACTCGAGCGGTAGCCACCTCACCAAAATCGAATGGCAGTATCGTGGCCTCGTCCACTTTCGGTTCAATCAACAGCTTGTACTTTTCGTCGGGAAGGGTGTTAGACCAGGTTTGCCATTGCAGGAGAAATGGTTCGCCTGCGGGCAAGGTGGTCACAGGACAATATAGGTACAGTTCGTGGACGGGATAGTCCACGGGGTCGGGACTAAAGTCCATGTTGACGTGATCGACGGTCGTCGCGCGGTCGAAGTCAAAGAAGTACTCCTTCTCCATGTCGCCTTTCGCGCGCACGTGGGCCATGACAACGGGGGCGTACTCTCCGTGTGGCAAATCCAGATCAAGGCGGGCCTGGATGTGGATGGACGTCACTGTGGGCTTTACGCTGGTCCATTCTGGTTTGAACACATAGGGTCCCAGACGGGAACCATCGGCCAAATCCAGAAGAATTTCCGCATCGTTGCCAAAACTCGGCACGGGGTCGACGTAGCGGGATCGGTAGACGCCCATGCTGATAAACATCCGAAAGTGCGGGGAGGCAAAGGCGTCTCCATATTCAGGCCGGCCCGGATAGAGCGTGGCGAGCAAGGCGAGATCCTGGGGGTTGGACGGCGTGCGTCTGCATTGCATGGGATACCGCTTGACGGCTTCGGCGCCCACAATCGTGAATGCCTCCATGGGGTACAAGTGGAGATAGTCGTCGTACGAAACGGGAAACACCGTACGCCCATCGGCACCGGTAAGTTGCGTCTTGCCCAAGGGAATCGACATGGCGCCCGCTTCGATTGCCGTCGGTGGGTAGACCGCCCCAATGCTGCATGGAATGCCGGGGCGCGGCAGGCCGCCATTGGCAACGCGTGCCTCGATGATGATGCCTTTGGTCTCTTCCGCTCTGTTGTACACGGGGCCGAAGACGAATGCGTCATCGCGCATGCAAGTCGCATCGGTCGGAAATGCGAAAAGCTCAATGGGTCCTTCCACGACGACGCCGAAGGCGGAAAAGGGCGATTGCCACGGCTCGCAATCGAATTTGATTTCAAAAGGGAAAACTGGATCCCCGGCGGGTCCGGTCAAGGTCCATTCGAGCCCGTCTGGCCCCATTTCACGAGCGACGCCCTGTGCCGGATTGAACGAGATGTTCTCGTCATCATCGATGTCGTTCGAGGGGGCGTAGGAAATTGAGCAGGCTTTGCCGATCGAAGCGTTATCCGCCACGGGTTTTAACGCCAGCTTATGAGATGCCGCGCCTGAGTAGATCAACAGTCGACCGTCGATAGGCTCAATGACGCGTCCGTCGAGCGTGAGCGAGAAACACTCCCACGGCAGTCTGGAAAGCGTCCGGACTTCCACCGACGCGGCGGCGGGAGCTTCGTTGAAAGGCGCATCGGCAATGGCGGTCACCGTGGTGTCTGCCTTAGGCGTGAAAGTCACGCCCACCCAGCCGTCCGCGTTGGTGGTGGACGTACCGATATCGACGCCGTCCGCTTGCCATGTGACGCGCAGACCCGCGCTGGGAGTATGCGTGAGAGCGTTCATCACGCGGGCACGGACATGGGCGGTTTCGTCCAGCGGCACACACGGCCAATAGTCAGGCCCCTGGATGTCTTCGACATAGACCTTGAACTCGCCAGTGATGCAATCGAGTGTGAAGGGCGGGGCGTCGTAAGCGCTTTCGAAGGTGATGCCGTGCGTGACGCCGGCTTCGGTCTCGATGGGACAATCCAGTTTCCAGGCGTCTCGCGCGAGTTGCGCGTCGTCGTGCGGGGCGGTAGGCGCGGTAGGCGTGAGCGTCAGGTCTTCGCTGCTGCTGTCCTGCCAATACGCATAGGCCAGCGATCCCGGATATGTGCCGTCGGCACTCCCGCCCCATCCGCAAGCATCGTCGATGGGGAGCGTCAGTGTGTGCCGTGCACCGATGCAGATGGGAATCTTGCCGTCGACCTTCCAGCGTGCCGCAACGCCATCGAGCGAGATGGGCAACGGGGCGTCGCGAAGCGCAAGCCCTGGCAGGTGCAGCCGTACCGACACGCCGTCGTCGTTGGGATCTTGAATCAACGCGCCGGAGATGTGGACTTGTCCTGGACGCACCGGCCAGTTGGGCTCGCGTGCGTCGTCGGCGGGGTCGTCAGGCGGCGCGTCGTCCGCCTGCTGTCCTGAGGCGAGATGCAGTTCGAATGAGCTGTCCCCCGCAACTTCAGGAAAATCGGCTTCGATAGTGAGCCATTCGCCGGTGTTGCGCTTGCCGTCTCCAGGAACCGGCAGCGGGAGCACAGCGTAGTGCCCTGACGGGTGAGCGTACAACGTGGCATTGGGCTCAGGCGGCGTTTCGTTCTCGGTGGGTTGATAGCGCATATGCAGTCGGTATCCCAACTCGCTGCCTGTGAGCAACTTGGGATCGACAGGCATCGGCACCCGCTTCGAGACGAGCGTCGTGCCCGAAATATCCAGATACGTCCGAACGCCTTCGACCAGCCTTAGCGAGACGCCGCCACTACCGTTGACGTTGGTCCACCCGTCGCGCCAGTCGTTGCCGAGGTTGCCGTAGGGCAGGAGACTGCGGCGGGTTTTGCGGTTGCGTGAGGTCTTCACGACATCCTCCGATCGGCATCGACATCGTCGAAAAACGTCTCTTCAACTTCCTTCGCGAAGGTCGGACCACCATCCGCTGCGGTGTACTCGATATGAATGACGATGTCGGTAATCGCGGCCAGCGTTTCTTTATGTGGCGACACGCCGGGGCGTGCGAACTCGATTTGCCATGTCGAGATGGCCCCCATTCGTTCGAAGGGCTCGTAACGATCGTTGTCGAAGAGAAAGCGCATGCCGGTGCCGTCGTCGTCGAGGCCGGTACTTACCGCCACCTTGGGCGTCATGCGAAGGTTGTGCCGGACATACTGAGAACTGCCTTCCGTATCGGCAGGGTTATAGACGTAGCGCATCGCCCTGATGTCGGGCTTGATCACGAGCAGGCTACCCAGTTGGGTGAGCGTCATGTTCAGTGTCTGATACGGCCCGATCACTGCGGGGACGGTTACCGAGACCCGTCGCAATTGCCGCAGATAGAGCCCGGGATGGTCGGCGTCGAAGACTTGGCTGTTGAGCGAGAAATCGAGCTTGCCGTCCCTCTGCAATTTCTGAAGATCGTCATCCCATGTCGCCGCAAGGTGCGCTTTGAGCGAGATATTCTTCTTGATGACCAACTGACGCTCCCGGCGATGCAGGAATGCTGAATCCATCTTGAGCAGGGCGAGCGACAGAGATTCTCCGGCGGTCAGTCCGTAATAGCCGTCGAGCCAGTTGCCGGGCTCGATGAAATGCGTTTCATAATCGCCGACTTCGTACTGCCATCCGGCCTGTGCGGCCTGACACAGCGTGGTCGTGGCGTCGAAAGCCTGAAAGTAGAGGGTTGCCATGCGACTTTGCAGCCAGCGATAGAGCGAGGCCCGGCTTCCGCGCGTCTGCGTGAGGAACGTGTACATTTCCTCGGCTTGCGCCATGGCGCGGGTCTGCTGCTCGAGCGACGTACGGCTTGCCTGAATTTGCACGTCCTGTGCGGCAAGTTGGGTGTCGATCATGCGTATCTCGGCATCTGCCATCTCGCGCTGAAAGGCCCATTCGACCCGGCGACGCCGGAACCCCTCGGCGCGATCGAGCAACTGGGCGCCCATCGTCAGGGAATTCGAAGTGACTTCCATTCCTTTGGCAGCGGCGTGGCCGACTGCGCCATACTGGGCGCCGCCAGTGGCCATCCCGTAGATGTTGGGAATGGAATCGGCGATGGCTGCTGCGAGCGAAGCGATGGGGACCATGGTCTGATAGATCTGCCCGGCGGCGAGTAGCGCGGTGGACGAGAGTTCCATCGGCGACACGTCCTTGTCGAACATTTGCTTGAACCAGTCATGGCGCATCTTCGCGCTCGCGCGAGCCGCGAGCATCGAATCGCGCACCGCTTCGGCGTGGGTGAGCATCTCCTCCTGAGTACGAATGATGAAGCGCGACATTTCGATCACGTGCTGCTGGGCGATTTCTTCTTGCTGTGCGCGCTCCCCCTGCTCCATGTACTGCCGCACCAGATTGCCGAATTGGCATAGCGTCTGGACGGCCTGCTGGGCGTGCGGGAGGATCGTGGCGAACCGGAACGGCAGCACCAACAACCCGCCACCGATGTCGCGACGATGCAAGCCGCCGTCTCCCGACTGCGCCCGCATGAGATCGAACGGCGAAACCGGCGTGTCGTAAAGCGGCAGCTGCAGTGGTTTGCCATCGATGGTCAGGTGATGCCGGAGGTTGAACAGTCGCGACGAAATCGTTTCCCAAAGCGAGAGCAGGTCGAGGTTGAGCGGTAGACGGAATGCCGGATGCGCGAGAAGTTCTGCGTTCAGCAAGCCCCCAGGTGTCGGGGGGAGATTCGCAAGGTCGTCGTCGGTGATCTGGGCCTCGATGGCGGCGAAACGCGTGGCGTCGTGCTGTGCATCGAGCTCCCTGAGCGACGCCGGCGTCCAGTGCGGCGCGCTTTTGAAGTCGGGGGCCTGCCCCATCATCCGCGCGGCACGGACATACAACATTTTGCCTTCGGTAAGACTGTCGCGCGACACTTGACGGTAAAGCATATCCCCCCACTCGATCAGCGTCTCCACGTAGTCGCGAAACACGCGTTTGCGGTAGTGCACGGGGTGGCTGTAGGCGATGGCGTCGGGGTCGGCGGGCTCGGCCACTTCGTAGCTGTCGTCGCCGTCGTCCACCAACGGCCGCACACGCCAGTAGCGTGGCGTTTCTGATTTCGCGGCAAGAATGGGGCGCGCTGGATCGAAAAGATAATTGAGCCAGACGAGTGCGTCGCCATAGCTCATCTCGGCGCGGAGCTGATAGGCGACCAAATGCGGCAAGTGGAAGAAAATCTCCCAGAAATAGCGTCCGTTGGCCCCGGTGAAGTCGATTTCCTCAGGCGTATCGGGAGTGTCGGGGAACGGGGGTTCTTCGGTGGTTTGCGCGTCCCAGTCGAGCAGGCGTTCAAGGGAGATGGAAGCGCGCTGAATCAACGCACCCGTAAAAGTCGTGTTCAGGCGGACGTCTTTGGACGACAGATCGTCTTCGTCGAACCTCAGGAACTGGCCGCCACGCGTGCCATTGACGATCTCGGGCAAATCGCCGACCTGTTCGGCCAGCGTCACCTTGTAGGTATTGCGCCAGGAGGCGGGCGAGACCGCACCGAAGGAGAACGTGTGTTCAAATTTCTCTGCGTCTGCCAGTGGGTGCTTGGACGTTACGCTGATGCCGCCATTGGCGACCAGGATTTTCCGCCACGACTGAACGCCCTCATGCGAGAGCGAAAACTCCACGAACTTTGGCACGGTGTCGCCGCTGAGGAGGTCCCCACGGAAGTGGGGGTCAACCGGTGGCAGCGTGAGGATGGTGAGATCATTGACGCTCAGTCCGGCCCCCTCGTGAAATGCGGCTTCCGAGATGTTCAGGATACGTTCGGCATCGGAACCGCTTAGCGTGAAGTACTTGTAGGGCGTGGGATCGTAAATGTCCCAGGTCGCGCCGATCAGATTCCCGGACGGCATCTTGATCTGTGCCCTGACCAGGTGGGGGTGCAGAGCCTGCATGACGACGTCCACGCGACTGTCGGTGGCTTTTGTCATGTGCAGGGACGCGACGTTCCGGTACCCGCCGATCGGATCGCGAACCTTGAGCAACAATCGGCCCGTCCTGAATTTGAATTCGGGGACGACCGCCGTACACAGCGCCGTGACTTCCAGGTTGCCGCTCGGACGCTCGCTGCTGCCCGTCACGAAGTAATTTGCCCGAAGCGACAACTGCGATGCGATGCGTGAATCGGTCGGCGATGCCTTCCCCTCCGGTGTGGCGACGATGTTCGCAACGTACAGGTTCTTCGGGTCGATGACCGCTTCGAGATTCGGAAAGCGGTTCTGTAAAACCAGCGAGCTGGCAAAGCGCCCGGTGGCAAGCGCGCGAAGCGTAACGAGGTGAGCGTCGGGCGCAATGGGATTGAACAGGGCGTCCCACACGTGGGCGCTGTCGAGCGATGCGTCGTCCTTTGCGATGAGAGCCACCGCCATCGACGATTCGCTCGGATTTGCGGCATCGACTCCGATAGCGATGAGACGAAAGTCGGTGTCGCGATCCGCTTCGATCTCGCTAATGAGCGTTGCTGGCGCCCAGAGCCCGTTCAGGTCCACGAACGCGTAGTGCAGCTTGAAGTGCCAGGTCGATGTGCGGATGCCGGACGCCGGCGGCAATTTCCTTTCGTGCCGCTCCACCCATATGACGAAGAGCCTGCCGTTCACGCAGACGGGGCGAATGTGCGTGACGTCGTCGGACATTTTGGCCCCGATCGGTTGCCACTCGCCCCACGCTGTCGGACTGAGACGAGTCTGCTTTTCGCCGAGGAACACGTTGGCCTTGCGCCAGTAATACTGTCCCGGCACGGCCTTATGCCGACCGATGAAGTAGTAAGGTGCGTCGCGCCGGTCCGAGCCGTCGATGTAACCGCTCATCACGTCGAGATTGGCCACGTGTTCGAAGGCGCGCAGGTAAGAAAGAATCGCCACGCGCGCGCGATCCTTGTTGAGTCGGGCCTGTCCCAGGTCGTTTTCCAGCGTGCGGAAGAACTCGCTTTTCCGAATGCGTAGTGTCGGGTCGATGTAGTTTTCAGGGTACGAGCGAAGTTGCTCTGCGCCCGCCCAGATGTCGTAGCGCGACTCCCAGTCACGCCAGCGCGCCACGTCGTCCGTATCGAGCGGCTCGGCGAAGCCGGGTTCCTCGCCGGCGTGAACGGCGTGAATGTAGCGTTGCAGCGACGCAATCAATTCGCCGACGACCGACGTGGTCGGCGCGGTTTCGACCAGATGGTCGAGCAATTGATAGTGGTTGAGGTCCTCGGTCGTGACCGGTGTGCCCTGGGCGACTTCTGCCCTCACCACTACCTGTCCGAGGTAGAAGTCGGTCAGGGCACGCTGGCGGGTTCTGGCGAATACGTCGTACATGCCTCGGATGTCGTCGCTCATGAGGTGGCTCCTGAAGGGGGTCACGCCGCGGATGCCGGGGCGATCCGTACGTTGATCCATCGCACGTGACGGGGATCGACCAACCGTATGCCAATCGCAAAGCGCGCGCTCTCCGACGGCTCGCGCCGACAATCCAGCGTCCACTCCAGGCCGGCCGACGACATCTCGCGGATTTGCATGTAGCTCGGCGTCGCGAGCAGACCTTGACCCGTCGGGTTGGCGCCTTCCCATGTGAGCAGCACGTGTTCGCCCACCAGATGCTCATGCCCCGAGGCGGGCTTGATCCGCAGGACGCCCGTGTCGCCAACGCGCAGCGAGAGCAGGTCGGTGATCTCTGCGCCGTCGAGCGTGATGATCCACGCCGGTGCGGCAACCACGCTTATCGAGAATTCCACGGGCGCCAGGTCGGCGGGGGCGGCCTTGATCGTGTGCGTGCCAGGCACCGCCAGCGAGACCGGCGCGCGGCTGTGTCCGGCCAGATCGGTGAGTGCGGTTGCCGTCTCGTTGCCGGGGAACGTCCATGTCACAGGCAAATCGGAGATCGGCGGCCGCTTGCTGCCGGGATCGCCGCTGCCGGGAAACTGACTGGCTTCGACCCGTACCCCGACGAACGCCAGTCGCTGCGCGTCCTCGATGAATTTCTGATCCTTTGGCGTGATGGGCGTAGCCAGCGGTCCATCGACGATGTCGAACTGCGACTGAACGCTCCTGCCGTGAACGGATGCCGTCACGACGATGGTGCTCACGCCAAGTGCCGACAAGTCGAGCGACGCGAAACCGTTTGCGTCCGATTTCGAAGTGGACGCCGGCTCGCCATCCACGATCCATGAGACCGTCTCGTCCGGCGCTGGGCGACCGGTCAGCGAAAGCACCTGACATCGAACGGTGATGGCCTGATTTGCGAGTAATGGCGTCACCGGGCGGATGCCGTAATCGCCGCTCACGTACGCCTTGTCAACGAACCTGAGGCCGGTGAAGAGGACGTTTGCGGACCCGCTGCCGAAGCGCGCGATCACAGCGACCGTTCCTGTCTCGCGGCTCACCAGCGAGGTTTGTGCGACGCCGTTCCGATCCGTGAAGCTGGAGGTGCGCAGCAAACGGCCCGGCCCGTCCGTGACTTCCCAGCGAATCTCACGACCGATGACCCGATTGTCATGCAGATCGTCGAGATAGACCGACAGCGGCATGATTTCGCGTTCGCCCGCAAGCGCTTCCCCTGGCGGATCCATGTCATGCAGGTTCACCGTCGCCTCGTCGCAATCCACGCGCACGGCCGGCAACGCAATGCGTTGATCCAGACCGAGGGTGGCAAACACGTAGGCCATGCCCATCGTCAGTCCGGGATACAGCGTCAGACGCGCGACGCCGTCGGCGTCGGTCGTGGCCGAGTCGGCATCGATAACGCCGACACCGGACTGTGACCACCGCACCGGTACCCCGGCCAGCGGTTCTCCGCTCAGGTCGCGAATCGTCAGTGCAAACCGCGCTTCGTTGTCGTCTTCCCCGGAGGCGTCGTCCCAGTTGGCCACGAGCAGTTGCTTCGATACGGTGCACGTGCTGGTCGCGCCTTGTCCCACCTCGGGTGTCACCTCGGCGGCGTCTGCACCATGCTCCTCGTCCGAGGCGCTCAGGCATGCGAGTGCATCCTGCACCGCCTGACGGTACTCGGCGGTACCGGAGCCTTCGGCAAGACGACCGAGCCGGTCCAGCGCAATGACGCTGAGCCCAGTGATCTGAGAGAGATGCAGCACACGCAGCAAGCCGGCGAAGTCGCTCAGCCGGCGTACGATGCCGTAGGGGCTGACAATCATGGCGGCGTCGAGCACGTCGCGTGCGCCCACGCCGATCAATGACGCCACATGACCCGCCGCCGCGTCACGCATCAGGCGTGCGTAGCCTTCGTGCGCCTCCAGACCCTCTTCGTCGATGACGCCCGGCGTGTTGACGAGCGCAAGGTACGCGAGGAGGTCCGCCGGCGCGCAATGCCCCCGCTCGACGATGTCCCGATACGTCCTGAGGTAATAGAAGTCGCGCAGCGTTTTGCCGCCGGGCGCGAAGCCGAAGGCATCGCGCTCGCGCGACTCCTCCTGACGGTAATGCTGTGCGTGCTGTGCGAGCATGGCGCCGTCAAGTGAGAAATGCACCACGATCTCGGCTTGCCGTCGCAACTCGCTCAGTTGGTAAAGCATGACTTCCGACGCTTCGAACCGATTGACATCGCGGCTCGCGTGCAGCGAAGCGGGCCAGGTGAGAATGGCGTCGATCTGACGGCGCGCCGTCTGAAGTGTCGGCTCGGGGATGGCCTTCCACGCCCACCCCAGAATCTCGTACACGCTTTGTCCGGCCCAGTCGACAAGCGGTAGCACCAGTTCGCCGGCAATGCCCAGATAGCTGCCGAGATGTTCCTGGACAATGGCGCGTTGTGCGGCCCGGGTACGCACGACGATCGAAATGAGCGTATCGACGATCTGTTCCCTGAGCGGGACTCTGCCGGGGGGGATTCCGTCGGCATCGTCCCCGGAGATCCTCATGCCGACATCGAGGCACTCGTACATCTCTCCCTTGAAAAGGGCCTCCACCGCCGAACGGATGATCGCGGCGGCGCTCGTCTCGAAATCGACGTCCGTGCCAGACACGCCATCGAGCACAATGCCATCGGTATCGACGACTTCCGACAACTGACACAACCAGTCGGGCGTGATTGGCGCGGGAAGGTCTTCATCGGGGTCTTCCGGCGGATCGGACAATTGCAGCGATTCCGGTATGCCGGCCTCGAACAGCACGCTCGGCGTAATGCGCGACGTCGCTAATTGATTCTTGAGGCTGCGAATCAGCGTCTGTTCGGGACCTCCCGCGATTTGCGGCGTCGAAGGCGCACGCAGATGCTGAATCATCCATGCCACGTCGATGCCGTTGTCGCGACACCATCGCACGCACCCTTCGACGGCCACCAGGGCACTGAGAAAATCGGTGTCTCCGAGTGTCGCGATGGCCTGCACACGAGGCGTTCCCGCGAACTGGCTTACCACTGGCGCGCCCGCTTGCCCGAGCGTTTCGAGCAGACCGACGAATACCGTCGGTGAGATCGAAAGGTGGCGTGCAAGGCTGGCAATGCGATAAAAGGCCGAGACCACGTCGAGCGAGCGCGTTAGCGGTCGATCGCCCAGGGTCGCGCAGAGGGTACGCGCGACGTAGATGAACTCGTCGGGACTGAGGCCCAGTGCAACAGCGATGTGCTGCGCCGCCTGCGCACCGGGGTCCTGTCCCATGCGACTACGCCACTCGATCGGTCCACCGTCGAGCACCAGCGGCTTCGAGTGCAGGCGCGGCTCGTTGAACACGCGATCGAACTGCGACGGGCCGTCGCCGCTCAGACTGTACGGAGCAAGCGTGCTCATCCACGCGGCGAAGTCTTCTGCGCCGACGCCGTAGCGCATCTGAAAGTCCTTGAAGACCCCCAGCGCACGAAGGGTGTTCGTGGTGATGGCCGGCGCGCCGGGGGACTGCTGGGCAATGTGCGCCGAAATGATCAGTCGATCCGTTTCGCAATAGCTGAGTTCAAGCCAGCGACTGAGTCGGATGATGCGATGTATCCGGTCGGCACGATTCGGGGTCAGGCCGGTGAAGTAATGCGGGGGATTCACCGGTTCGGTGTCGTCATCCTCTTCATTGATCTGCGGCATGTCCGCTCGTACCGGTCTGCGTGCTGTCTCGGGCGGCGGGAGGGTCTCGATGGCGATAGCGGGCGTCTCTGCGCCGTTCAGATAGACCGCGCCAAATGCCGCTGCGCTCGCGGGCGGCAGACCCGGCACGTTCTCGGAGGGCACCGGCGCGGCGGTCTGAACGGCGAACAACTGCGGCAAGGCGTTGCTTGCCGTATGGGTGCGTGCGCAAAAGATCGACGTATCGATGAGTTCGGTCAGGTGATTCACGCCGAAGGTCTGGAGGTAGAAATCGGTATCGCTTTCGTCTGTGCCGGTGCCGGTGAAGTAGGGCGCCGTGAGCAATTCGCGCCGGTTGGGGCCTAGCGGCAAGCTCAGCAGCATGGCGTCGTCCCCCCAAGTCGATTGCATGCTCTGATCCACGAAATAGTGGTATTTCGGATCCACCCGACGAGCGACTTCGCCCAGTGTGAGTCGCTCGCCTCGCGCGAGCGAGAGAATTTCCCGAATCTGCGTGGCCCAGTGTTCGTACGGCATCGACATTGGATAGCGCACTTGCGACATGGCCATGTCGATGTCCGGCGCGGTATCTTCGCGGCCCGACAACACTTTCAGATAGGCGGAAATGGCGAATTCCAGTACGCGCGTCGAGACCGATAGCGTCGGAATTTCGGCATTGAACGCTTGCTCGTCGAGGATTTCGTCGGCAATGTCCGGACGACGGTCGTCCAGTTTCAAGCGAAAGGGGCTTGGCGCGCCCGATGCTTCCAGCGACCGTGCGCGGCGATACAACATCGTCAGATACGCGACGGGCGAGGTGCGCGCCTCGATGGCGTTCGGTCGTGCCATGGCAGCCCAGTTTTCGTCGAACAGGTTGCCATATTGCGGACCCTTGGCCAGCGCCTCGAAGCCCTGCGCGATGTCGGGCGCCGTCTGCTCGCTGCGGATCAGTTCTTGCTCCCGAAACCGTCGGGCGACGACGACGGCCGCAGCGGCCGCGCGCTGCTGCAGTTGGCGGGCTTCGTCGATATGCAGGTCGGGACGTCGCTCGAGCCATTGCCTTGCCGACAGGCTGCCCAGCGTCACCGCATCGCCTGCTGCCTGCGCTACTTGCTGAGCGGCGTCGGACTGCGTCTTCGTCAACCGCTCGATCAGCGGGCTGGTGTAGACCGATGCTTTTGCTTTGCGACCCATTGAGAACTCCCCGTGGCACAGTCCGACGGCGTATGAATTACGTCCAGCTCAGCAGTACCGCATCGATGAACTTCTCAACGCCATCCACCTCTCGATAGAGATACACGTTAGGTGACCAGGCCCTGCTACTCGTCAGGCGTGCGAGCGCCACTTCGCCGAAGGTGAACGGTAAAATTTCGACGTCCAGCCCGCTGCCGTCGGTCAAACGGTACTTCTCGCCGGGTTGCTGGTTGGCGTACGTCGGCCACTGCAGGTAGATCGGCTCGCCCACGGGGGCGGACTTGACCGGCGCATACAGGAACGGCGCCATCGATTTCTCGATGAGCGGCGGATGGTTGTTTTTGACGTCGATGTCCGGTCCGCCGATGTGATATCGCACGTTCAACGGCGGCATCACATAAGCGTCCATGCTGCCGAGGTCGTAAGCCGTATCGTCCCCACGCAACGTCTCATCGTGTCTGAAGGAGATGCTGCCATCCGACTGCGAGAAGTACATTGGCGCACTGAAGGCAAAGATGACCGAGCCGTCGCGTCGATAGAGCCGAACGGAAACCTGGGTGTCGGGGTCAGTCGGCACGCCTGCGGCGCCGTGCGCGTATCGAGCGGCGATGCCATAGATGCGGACGTGGTTGTGCGCGTAGGCTTCGCCGAGTTCGGGGCGGGCAGGATAGACGACGGCCATGTAAGTGGCTTCGTCCGGATCCGACGGACACCGCATGTAGTAGACCGTGTATTGCTTGGTCGTCGGGCCCCCGGCGATCATGAACCGGGCCGGGGAAAACAACCCGGCATCCTGGCGATACGTCACCGGAAATTCCGCAACGCCATTGGCGTCGGTGAATCGGGGCTCCCCGATCGGCATCCCCATGGCTCCGCTCGTTATCGCGTCGTCCGGCGTAAGGGAAACAATGCTGCAAGGGATACCTTCCATTGGCTCGCCGCCGGGCAGCGCGCGGGCTTCGATCAGGATGCCGCGCACGCCCCCACCAGTCGGTCCGAAGACGAAGGCGCCTTCAGCACCCATACTGGTCTTCGGCATTGGTTTTGCGAAAAGCTCGAACGTGTTCGAACTGCCAGCGTCGGGGCTTCCCTTCGGATTGTTTCCATCGTTTGATGTGCTCATGGCGCGCTCCTGATGTCATTCCCAGCTCAGCAGTACCGCATCGATGAACTTCTCAACGCCATCCACCTCTCGGTAGAGATACACGTTAGGTGACCAGGCCCTGCTACTCGTCAGGCGTGCGAGCGCCACTTCGCCGAAGGTGAACGGCAAAATTTCGACGTCCAGCCCGCTGCCGTCGGTCAAACGGTACTTCTCGCCGGGTTGCTGGTTGGCGTACGTCGGCCACTGCAGATAGATCGGCTCGCCCACGGGGGCGGACTTGACCGGGGCATACAGGAACGGCGCCATCGATTTCTCGATGAGCGGCGGAAAGTTGTTCTTGACGTCGATTCCGGCACCGCCGATGTGATACGACCCGCCAAGCGGCCCGGTCGTACGAACGTCCATGCTGCCGATGTCATGGGTATCTTCAGATCCCGTTATCGTCTCATCCAACCTGAACGACAGCGTGTAGTCCGCCTCAGAAAGAAACGCGTCCGCCAGGATGGACCACATGACGGCGCCGTCAGTTTGATAGAGGCGGACGTTTACCGCGTGTTCGAGATCTGGCAGATCTTCGGCGCCGCGGACGTAACTTCCCGCAATGCCATAGACACGCAAATGAGGGTAGGCGTAAGCCTCGCCGAGTTCCGGGCGGCCGGGGTACATCACCGCGATATACGTGGCCTCATCCGGACTCCCCGCGCATCGCCTGTAGTCGATCTGATATTGCCTGCTGGATGGGCCGCCAGCGACCGTAAATCTGGCAGATGGAAACAACCCGGCATCCCGACGATAGGTCACCGGAAACGCTGCGATTCCATTGGCATCCGTGAATCGGGTCTCGCCGATGGGCATCGTCATGACGCCGCTACTCACCGCGTCGTCCGGATTGAGACTGGAAATGCTGCAAGGAATGCCTTCCATCGGTTCCCCGCCGGGAAGTGCACGCGCTTCGACAAGAATGCCGCGCTCGCCAGCCCCCGTCGGGCCAAAGACGAAGACCGAGTTGTATCTATCGCCGTACATACTGGTCTTCGGCATCGGCCTGGCCACGAGTTCGAAAGTGTTCGACGTGTCGTGGCCGGGGGCGCCCTGGGGGTTGTTCACCTTGTCTGAAGCGTTCATGACATCCTCCAAAACTTGAAATTCTCATCTCGCCAATGCGGGATGCGCTCGCCAAAAAACTGGCCATACTCCGGCCACCGTCGACGCTGGCAACTTTGGTGTCATCGTCGACCCCGGCCGAAACGTCTGTCGGCTTACTCCCAACGCAGCAATACCCGGTCGATCAATGTGCTTTTTCCGTTGACCTCGCGAATCAGATCGATGACAGGTGAAAACGCCTTGTTGCCGATGATGCGAGCCAAGGCGACTTCACCGAACGTGAAGGGGAAAATCTGGACACTCAGGCCATCGCCGCTGCTCAGTCGGTACTCCTCGCCGGGCTGCTTGTTCGCATACGTCGGCCATTGCAAATAGATCGGCTCGCCTACCGGTGCGGACTTGACAGGGGCGTAGAGGAACGGCGCTTGCGAGTTTTCGAGAAGGGGCGGGAAGTCGTTGTTGACGTCAATGCGACGGCCGCCAATGTGATATTCGCCGGCAAGATTCGTGGTCGCCTCGACATTCATGCTGCCGACGTTGTAGGTCTGCTCGATCCCCGTCATCGTTCGGTCGTGTCGGAAGGAAAGCGTCTTCAGAACCTCCGAAAATTCGGCTTTCGCAGCGACATCCCACATCAGTGCCCCGTTCGTCTGAAACAGGCGGGCAGTGACCGTTCCTTCGATGTCGGGCACGCCGCTGGCGGGATGAACGTAACTCCCGGCTATGCCATAGACGCGCAAATGCGGATCGGCGTAAGCCTCGCCGAGTTCCGGGCGGCCCGGGTACCACACCGCCATATAAGTGGCCTCCTCCGGATTCGACGCGCATCGCCTGAAGATGATTCGATAGTTCCTGTACGACGGTCCGCCTGCTACGACGAAGGTTGCAGGCGAAAACAGCCCAAGATCCCGACGGTACGTCACAGGAAATTCGGCGACGCCACTGGCGTCGGTGAATCGGGTCTCGCCAATCGGCAGGGTCATGACGCCGCTTGTCACCGAGTCGGGTGGGGTGAGGCTGATGATGCTGCAAGGGATGCCCTCCATCGGCTGCCCGCCGGGCAGCGCACGCGCCTCGATGAGGATCCCGCGTTCGCCGCCGCCCGTCGGCCCGAAGACGAAAATGGTCGCGCCGGACCCTTCGTCGTACATGCTGGTCTTCGGCATTGGCTTTGCCACGAGCTCGAACGTGTTCGACGTGTCGTTGCCCGAGGCGGCCTCGGATGTGTTGCTCGACGTGCTCATGACGTCCTCCTGCAGGACAGAGAAAGATGCGGCGGATGAAGCGAGACCACGCTACGCCATCGTCTGCGGTTGCCCATACACCCACAACTGTCAACGTTGACAGGTCACCGATCTTCCTCGGCCGCCTCGGCATGCGGTGCAACCGCCTGAGGTAAACCCTGAAGCGATTCGACTTGCGCCATCTTTTTGAAATAACTATATTTCTTTCAAATAACAGTTATTGCACTGAGATAACTGTTTAGCGAAAAATGCGTTGACCGCATTGTCGTCATCTCAATGCACGCGTGATGTCACGCGTCGATGTCCATGGAGTTCAAATGAGCGAGACCGCAAAGCAAACGGAACAGGAAGTGCTCTTCACGCAGGTCGGCAAGGTTGCCGTGATTACGTTGAATCGCCCGCAGGCGCTCAACGCCTGGACCATCGCCATGCGCGAGCTGATCATCGACGCGCTCCAGCGCTTTAACGCCGACGAGAACGTGGCGGCGGTGATCATGACCGGCGCCGGGCGCGCCTTTTCGGCCGGGCAGGATCTGGCCGAAGCGAAGCACTTCGACGGCGACACCGCCATCGAGTGGATCAAGGGCTGGGAGCATTACTACGACGTGATTCGCAGCCTGAAGAAGCCGCTGGTGATGGCGCTCAACGGTACCGCCGCAGGTTCGGCGTTCCAGGTGTCGTTGCTCGGCGATATCCGTGTGGGTCACCCGGGCGTGCGCATGGGCCAGCCGGAAATCAATGCGGGCATCGCCAGCACGACCGGCCCGTGGATCATGAACCACATGCTGGGCCTGTCGCGAACCATCGAGCTCACGCTCACCGGCCGCCTGATGGATGCCGAGGAAAGTCATCGACTCGGCCTGATTCATCATCTCGTGCCGGAAGACAAGGTGTTCGACAAGGCGCTGGAGATTGCGACGGAGCTGGCCGAAAAGCCGCCGGTCGCCATGCGTCTGGACAAGCAGCGCTTCCGCGAAATGACCGAGGGCACGTTCCAGGACGCCATCGAAGCCGGCATGCGCATTCAGCGCGAGTCGTACGAGTCGGGCGAACCGGCGCGCATGATGGCCGCGTTTTTCGCCAAGCGTGCCGCGAAGTCGGAAACGGCCAAGGCGTGACGCGAGCGCGTTTCCCAAAAAAGATCGCTACCGACCGAAGCGAATGAAGTTGCGTCACGCGTTGCGGTGCATCGCCGCGTGACCACCCACACAGGACTTGCGCCGCGCGCACGTCCACTGCACAGCGGAGTTCCTTATGTTTGACTCGCACGACCCGCAAAACCCGTCTCGTCGCCGCCTGCTTCAGATGGCGGGCGCCACTGCACTGGCTGGCGCATTGCCGCTCGCGACCTCGCACACCGCATTCGCCCAGGCCCGGCAACTGATCGTGTCCGATCCGGGCGGTCCGTACACCGTCGCGTATCGTCGCGCGTTCTACGATCCGTTCGAAAAGGCGACCGGCATCAAGGTGGTCAGCGTGGCACGCGATTCGCAGCCGGTGGCGCAGTTCGCGGCCATGGTGCAGACGAAGAACTTCGTGTGGGACGTCACCACGCTCACGCTCTCGGCCGACATTCCGTATCTCGAATCCAAGGGCTTTCTCGAGCCCATCGGCATGAAGGCGGGCGATTTCCCCGGCATCATGCCCGAGGCTGTCACGTCCGACTGGCTGGGGGTCGATGTGTACTCGACGGTTCTGGCGTACCGGACCGACAAGTTCCAGAAGGAAGCGCCGCAAACGTGGGCCGACTTCTGGGACGTCAAGCGCTTTCCCGGTCGTCGCTCGCTGCGCCGCAGCCCGCTCGACACCCTGGAGCAGGCCCTGATGGCCGACGGCGTGCCTATCGACAAGCTGTACCCGCTCGATCTCGACCGTGCGTTCCGGTCGCTCGACAAGATCAAGCCGCACATCAACCTGTGGTGGACGTCGGGCGCACAGGCCATGCAGGCAATCCAGAGCGGCGATGTCGACATGATGTCGACGTGGAACGGACGCGCGCAAGCCGCCATCGACAATAAGGCGCCGGTGAAGATCGTGTGGAATCAGGGGCTGTACTCGATTGAAGGGTGGGGCATTCCGAAGGGCACGCCGCGTGCCGAGTTCGCCCGACAGTTCGTGCGCTTTTGCGGCGATCCGGCGCGTCAGGCGCTCATTACGCAGGATCTGGCTTACGGCCCGACCAACCTCAAGGCCTTCGACGGCATTCCGAAAGAGCGTGCGCCCTTGTTGCCGACCGCCCCCGCCAACCTCAAGGGCATGCGTTTGCCGAGCCCGCAGTGGTGGGCAGACAATCGCGCCAAGGCCACCGAGCGTTTCAACGCGTGGTTGTTGTCGTAAGCGTGGCGAAGACCGGAGCAGCGGAGCAGGATGAGCACGAACATGAGCACCAAACTGGAAACCATCGGTCTCGCCAAGACATATCGCGAGACTCCCGCG
The DNA here is from genome assembly GCF_000934605.2 of Pandoraea vervacti. Lineage (NCBI taxonomy): Bacteria > Pseudomonadati > Pseudomonadota > Betaproteobacteria > Burkholderiales > Burkholderiaceae > Pandoraea > Pandoraea vervacti. Next base: position 2,589,289 of record NZ_CP010897.2, read on the forward strand.
CTCCTGCCGACGGATCTGCGCGTCGCGGCAGGGGAATTTCTCACATTGCTCGGGCCGTCCGGCTCGGGCAAGACCACGCTGTTGCAGATGATCTCGGGGTTGGTCGAGCCCAGCGCCGGACAGTTGCTCATCGACGGGCGCGACGCCACGCACGAGGCGCCGGGCAAGCGCGGCATCGGGATGGTGTTCCAGAGCTATGCGCTGTTTCCGCACATGACCGTCTGGGAAAACGTGGCGTATGGCCTGCGTATGCGCAAGCTGCCGCGCGCCGAACTGGCGCCAGCCGTCGACGCCGCGCTGGCCATGGTCAAGATGCAGGCCTTTGCGCAGCGTCTGCCGGCAGAACTCTCGGGCGGTCAGCAGCAGCGTATTGCGCTCGCGCGCTGCTTTGCGTTCCGTCCGTCGATCATTCTGCTCGACGAACCGCTCGGTGCGCTGGACAAGAAGTTGCGTGAGCACATGCAGTTGGAGATACGTCGCCTGCATCAGGAACTGGGCGCGACTTTCATCTATGTGACACACGATCAGGATGAAGCGCTCACATTGTCCGACCGGATCTGCCTGATGAATCAGGCGCGCATCGAACAGATCGGGACGCCGACGCAATTGTATGACCGTCCGGCCACGCGCTTCGCAGCCGATTTTCTCGGACATTCGAATTTGCTCGATGGCATCGTCGAGCGTCTGTCCGACGGGCGCGTGGCGCTACGGGTGGGCGCGCGCCTCGTGCCTATCGGCCCCAGCCCCGATCTGCCGGCCGCGGGCAATGCCAGCCTGCTGGTCCGGCCGGAGGCGGCGCGTCTGACGTCGCCGGAGGAGGGCGCCCTCGCGGGTACGATTCGCGAAGTCGTGTTTCTCGGCGCCGACACGCGCGCCATCGTGTCGCTGGGGCAGGGGGGCGATGCCCAGAGCGTGGCGGGGGGCGACGCCGCGGACTTCACCGTGCGATGCCCTCGCGAGCTGACGCCTCGCGTGGGTGATCGGGTGGGACTGGCCTGGGATCACGCACGCGCCACGCTACTGACACGCTAAGTCGCTTAGCTGCCATTCGGGGCGTTCGCGTGAACGCCCCGGTCATCCGCTTCAGGAGTATTTGCCATGTGGCTTGTTCAACGCCTGCCTCAGGCGGGGCCTCGTATTGCCTGGCCGAAGCATCTGGCCCGCTGGCTGCCGGCCTTGCCCGCGTTGCTGTTCCTTGCCGTGTTCTTCATCGTGCCGGTCGTCGAGATTCTGCAGGGCGGCCTCTACGACGCCGACGGCGTGTTGTCGGTCGCGCAGTTTGCGCGCATGACGCATTCCGCCGTCTATATCAAGGTGCTCGGCTCGACCTTCTGGATCGCTTTCCTGACGGCCGCGCTCTCCGTGTTGCTCGGCTATCCGGTCGCGTATCTGCTGGCCCGCCTCCCGGCGCGTTCGCGCGAGCGCTGGCTGCTGTGGATCGTGTTGCCGTTCTGGACGAGCTATCTGGTCAAGACGTACGCCTGGATGCTGTTGCTCTCGAAGACGGGGTTGCTCACGACGCTGGCGACGCATCTGGGACTGATCGATGGCGCGGGCACGCTGGCGCCTTCCATGGCCGGGGTGCTGATCGGCATGGTGCACGCGATGTTGCCGCTGGCCGTGATGACGATGCTGCCGATCATGCGCGGCATCAACATGCAACTCGTGCAGGCCGCGCAGACACTCGGCGCGGACCGCGCAACAGGATTTTTCACGGTCTTTCTGCCGCTCTCGAGCGCCGGGGCCGCGGCAGCGGGTTTGCTCGTGTTCATCACGAGTCTGGGATTCTTCATCGTTCCGGCATTGCTGGGGTCGCCGCGCGAGTCGATGGTGGCGCAACTGGTCATCACGTCCGTGCTGGAACTGTTCGATCTGCGCTTCGCCGGAGCACTCTCGACGGTCTTGCTGCTGTGTTCCATCGTCGTGTTCTTTGTCTACGACCGTGTGGTGGGGTTGTCGTCGCTGGCGGGCGAAGCGCCGCAGCGGCGCGCCGGTTCGGGCGGGCGCATGCTGCCCCTGCTCATCGCCGTGGGACGCCTCGCCGGCAAGTTCTCGTTCTCCGGCGGCCGTGAGCGCGCCGAGGGCGGCGTCGGACTGAAGGCTTATACGTGGGCGGTCGTGCTCGCGCTGGTGCTGCCGATTGCATTCGTTGTGCCGCTCGCGTTCACCAGACAGTCGTTCGTGTCGTTCCCGCCGGAGTTGTTCACCGTCAAATGGTTCGTGGCGTTTCTCGAATCCAGTGTGTGGCAAGCCGCGTTGCTTCGCTCGCTCGGTGTGGGGTTCGCTACGGCGGCACTGGCGCTGGTGCTCGGCTTTGGCGCAAGTCTGGCGCTGGTTCGGTTGCCATCGCGCTGGCGCAAGCCGCTGTTTGCGGTGTTCATTGCGCCGCTCATCGTGCCGCGCATCGTGGTCGCCGTCGGGTTGCTTTATCTGTTCGCCCGTTGGGAACTGGCGGGCACCAATGCGGGACTTGTCATCGGTCACACCGTGCTGGCGATTCCCTATGTGGTGGTGACCCTGTCGGCGAGCTTCAAGCGCTTCGACTGGCGGCTCGACGATGCGGCCAAGATGCTCGGCGCCTCCGCCTTCACCCGCGTGCGCACCGTGCTGTTGCCTTTGCTGGCGGCAAGCCTCGGTTCGGCATTCCTGTTTGCGTTCATTGTGTCGTTCGACGACCTGACCATCGCCATCTTCGTCTCCGGCGGCATCAACACGACGCTGCCCAAGCAGATGTGGGACGACATTCAACTGGCCGTCACGCCGACGCTCGCTGCTGTCGCCACGTCGCTGGTGTTCCTGATGGTGTTCGTCGTCTGGCTGTCTTCCATCTTCAAACGCAAGAGCTACTGATATCTCCGGATTCCCGTATGTCCATGTCTAACGTTGCCCGAGTTGCGCCGGTGAATGCGCAGACGCACTGCCCTGCGCAACAGGCTTCGCAGTCTCCGTCACATCCTTACACGCGGTATTTTCCTCAGCGCGCCGAGGGCGACCGGCTCGATGTCGTCCCGTTGCTCATGGCCGGGCTTCACGGCGGATCGACGCAGCCGGTCGTGGTTTTCGAGGGCGAGGCCATCGATCGGGCACAGATGGCCGCGCGCGTCGGGGCCATGCAGGCGTGGCTCGCTGCGCAGGGGCTGATGCCTGGCGATCGTGTGGCCGTCATGCTGGGGAATAGCGCAGCGCAGATTGCGCTCATCTACGCATTGATGCTGTCCGGCCTCGTCTGGGTGCCGGTCAACACGCGCCTGAAGGGCGACGGCATCGAGTATCTGCTCGGCCACGCCAAGCCGAAGCTGCTGATTGCCGAGCCGGCGTTTGCGCAGGTGATCGATGCCGGCGTCGCGCTCGCGGCCGAACAGGCGGGACACCATGGTCCGAGCGTCCTGCGTCTGTGGCTGTCCGATGTCATGACGCAAGCGCAGGCGCATGCGGGCAAGCCGCCAGTCGCCGCGAACGTGACGCCGGCCTCGGTGCTGTGCATCATCTACACGTCGGGCACGACCGGCGCGCCGAAGGGGGTGCTGTTCACGCATCGCATGATGCGCATTGCGAGCGAGGCAGCATTGCGCGTGGCGGATGCAGGCAGTGGCGATCGGTTGTTCCTGTGGGAACCGCTGTGCCATATCGGCGGCGCGCAGATGCTGTTGCTGCCATTTCTCGTCGATGTCGAAATGCATGTCGTGGAGCGCTTCTCCGCCAGCCGCTTCTGGCAGCAGTGCGAGCAGGCGCAGGCAACGCATCTGCATTACCTCGGCGGCATTCTGGACATTCTCATGCAGTTGCCGCGAGACGCGCAGCCGGCCACCAACTCGTTGCGTGTCGCTTGGGGGGCGGGGGTGTCGGCAAGCGCATGGCAGGCGACGCGCGAGCGTCTGGGGTGTGCATTGCGCGAATGCTACGGCATGACGGAGTGTTCGAGCTTTGCCACGTTGAACGACGCCGATCAGCCGGGTTCGATCGGTCACGCGCTGCCCTGGCTGACTCTGGAATTGCTCGACGACGAGGGACGTGCGGTCGCGGACGGCGAGCCGGGCGAAATCGTGCTGTCGAGCGAGGTGGAAGGGGTCTTCCTGCCGGGCTACCTCGATAATCCCGAGGCCACCGCCAAAGCGTTGCGCGACGGCAAACTCTATACCGGCGACAGCGCACGGCGCGCAGCCGACGGCAGCCTCGTCTTCATTGGTCGCCGCACCGACAGCATGCGCGTCCGGGGCGAGAACGTGTCTGCCTGGGAGATCGAGCGCGTTTTCGCCCGGCATCCGTCGATCGCGGCGTGTGCCGCGATTGGCGTGGCGAGCGACGTCGGCGAACAGGACATTCTGTTGTACGTGCAGTTCCGCGACAAGGCGATCGATTGGCCAACGCTGTCGCAATGGGCGTCGGAGCGACTCGCCAGCTATCAGCGGCCACGCTACTATCGCGAGACGGCGCAGTTCGAGACGACGCCGTCCGAGCGTATCCGCAAGCACCTGTTGTCTCGCGACACGGCGCTCGCGTGGGAGTCCGGCTCCGCAAGGTGAGTAAAGTGAGGTTGCGTGGTGGCCAAGCGCTTATCGCATGTAAATAGAGTGTTATTTTCATGAGATAATCCGGGAAAATCAGTCCGACATTCAACGACCTGTGGCCACCACCAAAACTCCACGCACGCGCGCCAAAGCAGCCAAAGCGGCCAAAACAACCAAAGCTGCCGAGGCGATCGACACGCAAGCGGACACGACGACGGCGTCGAGCGCGCCCACCGAATCTACGCTCTACGTCAACTCGGTCGAAAAGGCGATGAAAGTGCTGACGGCGTTTGACGGTTCGAAGCGGCATCTGTCGCTCTCCGAAATCGCTGCGGCCACCGGCTTCGACATCAGCGCCGCGCAGCGCTTCACGTTCACGCTCTCGGCGTTGGGTTATCTGCTCAAGGATTCGCAGAGCAAAAAGTACGAACTGTCGCCGAAGCTGCTCGACTTTACCTATCACTATCTCGTCTCCAACGAACTCGTCAGCCGGGCTGCGCCATACCTTCAACAACTGGCCGCAGAGACCGAAGAAGCCACGAACCTGACCGTGCGCCTCGATACGGACATTGTCTTTGTGCTGCGCATCGTGAGCCGGAGCGTGTTCAATGCGAACGTTATCGTCGGCTCGCGCCTGCCGGCGTATTGCACCGCGCCGGGGCTGGCCATGCTCGCGACGCTCGACGACGCCGAGATCGACGACATCCTCGCGCGCACCCATCTCGTCCAGTTCACCCCGGCGACCGTGGCGCAACCGCGCAAGATCAAGGAGCGACTCGCCCGTATACGCAAGCAGGGCTACGCGCACACCGAAGACGAGTACTTCATGGGCGACATTTCCACGGCAGCAGCGGTCGTCAATCAGGACGGCAGGGCCATTGGCGCGATCAACATTGCCGTGCCGCGCGTGCGCTGGAATGCCGGGCGCGACGAGCGGCGCTTTGCCGACCTCGTGATCCAGACCGCCGGCGCGTTGTCCGCGCGGCGCCGTCAGGAAATGTGACGACAGCAGCCGAAAGGACCGGGAAAGCGACCTCCTTTGCCCATGGGCTCGCGCGCCGATGGCTGTCTCAAATCGACGTGCTAGAATCCCGCCCCATGAGTTTGGAGACACGAAACCGATGGCCGGACCGGGGCGGCCAGACGGTGCGCCACATACGGCGCGCAAGCGGCTACCGCGTTTGTCCCTCTCCAAACTATCGAACCGCTGATGGAACCGCTGATCGAACCGCTGCGCGTTCCATCAGGACTTATCCCCCGAACTTCAAACTGCGTGTCGCGCCCGGGACGGAAATGCCCCTCCGTCTGCCGCGACGCGTACGGGGGACGGAGCCATGGCTCTTGGTTTGTCGTTACCGGCGTTGGATCTGCCGACACTACAGTTCGTGACCTTTCTGCTGAGCATTGCGACAGGCATTCTGTTCATGCTCGATGCCCTGCGGCGCGACGAAGCCGAATCTCCGCGATGGTGGAGTCTGGCGTTCCTGCTTGCCACATTCTCTCCCATTCTCTATTTGCTCGCGGCGCGAAGCACGCAGCTCGCGATTCTCTATCCGTTGGGCAATGCCGTGGCGACGCTTGCGTTCGCGATGGTGTGGAGCGGCGCACGGCGCTTTTACGGCCGTAGCGTGCAGTGGGTCGGCGTGTTCGGCGGTCCGGCGATGCTGCTTTGGGGAACCTGGCTGTTTGCCAGACCGCTGGGGGCGTGGAGTGGTGGTGTGTTGTTCTTCTCGCTGCTGGCGATTTATAGCCTGATGGCGGCCAAGGAGTTCTGGCAGGCGTCGGGGCCGCGATTACCCAGCAGCATCGTGCTGGCAGTCGTGGCGGTACTGCACGGCTCGTTTTACACGGCGCGCGCCGTGGCGCTCGTCTGGCTCGGGCCGCGCGATGCCCAGTTTCTCGCGTGGTTCGGCCCGCAGGTGTCGACGACCGAAATGCTCGTACTGATTGTGGTTGCCAGTTTCCTCATGGTGTCTTTGGGCAAGGAGCGTTCCGAGATCGCACTGCATCGGGCCGCGACGCGCGACGGCCTCACGCAAACGTTCAACCGCCCGGAATTCACGCGTCTGGCTCGCGAACAGCTCCGACGTCACGGGGTCGCGCGCGCCCCCGTGGCGCTGCTGCTGCTCGACCTCGATCACTTCAAGCGCATCAACGACACCTACGGGCATCCGTTCGGCGACACTGTGCTGTTGTTGTTCGCGCGCACCGCTGCACAGCAACTGCGCTCGGACGATATCTTCGGGCGCTATGGCGGCGAGGAGTTTGCGTTGTTCCTGCCGGGCGTGGGCGCCGACGAGGCGCAGACGATCGCAGAGCGCGTGCGTGAGGCGTTCGAGCGGGCGGCATGCGTGGTGCAGGGCGAGCGGGTCGCCGCTACGGTAAGCATTGGCATTGCCTGCGACGAGCGTTCGCGCGGCGAGTTGTCGTCGCTCGTGCAACGTGCGGACCGGGCGCTGTATCAGGCCAAGGCGGCCGGTCGCAATCGCTGCGTTCGTTACACGCCGGAGACGGCGATGCCCGTTGTGGATCAGCGCGCCGACGTGACGGCGCCGGTACTGCGCGCAGCGGCGGGCGGTTGAGGTTGACGCGGGGAGGCTGCTCGGGCTCGGTCCGCGCCCGGTCCCCGCTCAGTGTCCGAACGTGAAATTCAGCCCCGCGAAGATTTGCCATTTGGGGACGTTGCCCGAATGCGCCACCGAATATTGCGGCTCGACAAAAGCATTGACGATCGTCTTGCCCATCTTCCACGCCTTGCCTGCACCGAAGCCCACCGGAATGTAGTAGCTGCCGTGTTGCAGATCGAACGTCCAGGTCCCGGTGGAGCGCAGATACCAGCCCTCAGGCAGGTTGTAGATGATGAACGGCTGCCCCGTGAGTGTCTGGACCGTCGGCCGGTCGCCCTGTCCGGCAAAGGAGTGCTGCCACTGCACCAGCGCACCGAGCAACCCCGTCTTGCTCGCATGCACGCCGACCGCTGCCAGACCGGCCTGCCATTTACCTGTGCCCAGCGATTTATCGGTCGCCGTCGGTATCGTGACCAGCGGTCCGACGCCGAACTCCATCGCCGCGCCGGGGTTCAACAAGAAGATGTCGAACAGGTTGATGTCGCCAAGCCCGGTCTTGTAGCCGCCGTTGGCGTCGGGGCGAGTGCTGATCGGTATGGTGCCGCGCAGGATCTGCGGCACGGGCACGATGCCATTCGGCCCGAGCGGCACCGTCGGACGCAGAAGGAAATCGTTCGTATGCGTGTCGCTGCCGAAAATCGACGGCGTGTAGTAGTTCTGGACGTTGAACGACGCCGCCAGATTGAGCGGGTTGTTGCTCTTGTTGGCGTCCTCGGCCGAGGTTTGCGCCTGTGCGCAAGTGCAGCCCGCCATCAGCATGCCCGTAACAAGACACCGGCGACTTAGCGTCATTACAGCCCCCCATTTCGTCGATTAGTTCATTGATGTTGCACCAATGGAGTCTGATTCTAGATTTCTCGATGATGATTTGCGATGGTTATTTGATTTTTATGATTCGATGGTAATAAAAATAATCATTCATGAAAATTAATAACTGCCATGTGGCGCCATGTTCGCGTTTCGGTCAATGCGGCTGTTGTCAAACATTGACGGCGCGGTCTGGCGGAAAGGACACGCCGATGGGTCCTTCGGGGCCGGGAGATCGCTGTCGGCAAACGATGTCGTCGGGCGGTGACGTGAACGAATTGCTTTGCGTCGGATGCAATTGCGTCATCATGATTTGAAAATTGACATTTTCGTATTGTTAAAAGAACATCGAAATGAATTTCCGAATCGATCGGTAATTTAAATACTCATTGATTCGCTTCGTTTCATTTCTGATCGTTTCCCCAAAAGGCCGGAGGAATTTGCAATGCGTCGATTGAATCGTTGTTTCCTTGCATTGGCGGTCGGCGGCATTTTCGCAGCCAGTGGACCGTCGCAGGCCGCGGACGCCAATCCGTACCCGTTCAAGCAGGGCTATCCCACGCCGACGGCGTCGCAGCACGTGCGCGCCGACGAAGCATTGCAGCGCGCGATCGTTGCGTACCGGTTCTGGTACCCGACGGTCTCGATGGAGGGCATCTACAACGGCAATCGCGCGGCCGGTATCGAAGACGGGAAGCAATGGGGTATTGCGGCCACAGGACCGCGGCAGGTCGGCTTTACGCTGAACTCCGACACGCCATATGGCTCCGCAGTGCTGGACCTTTCCGGCGGGCCGATGCTGATCGATTTGCCGCAGGGCGCTTTCATCGGACTGGTCAACGATCACAATCAGGGCTGGGTCGCCGATCTCGGACTACCGGGGCCGGACGCGGGCAAAGGGGGCAAGCACCTGATCCTGCCACCGGGGTATCAGGGCAAAGTGCCGGACAAGTCCGAGGGCTACTTCGTATCGCAATCGCCGTCGCTCAAGAATCTGCTGGCCATCCGGTCGATGCCGGTCGGTGGCGATCTGCCCAAGGCCATGGCCGCCTTCGAGACGATCAAGATTCAGCGCTGGACGCCGCAAGGTGTTACAGGACCGGCGCTGGCCATTGTCGACACCTCCAAGGTCGCGCTCGACAGCTCGTCGTTGAAGTGGGAAGGCAACTTCCAGTTCTGGGAGAAGCTCGACAAGATCATTCAGGAAGAGCCGATTCAGGGGAAGTACCTGCCGATGTACGGGTTGCTTGCGGAAGTCGGCATCGAGAAGGGCAAGCCGTTTACGCCGGACGCCCGCACGAAGGACCTGTTGGCCAGGGCCGCGCGGCTGGGACGAGACCAGATGCTGGTCTCCGCGTTCGACAGCCAGCGCGAGGGCATCAGGAACTGGCCTGATCGCCACTGGGAATGGGTGGGGTTGGTGCCGGGAACCGCACAGTTCGAGACACCGGCAGGTATGGATCTCGACGCACGCGACCGCTGGTTTGCGCAGGCGATCGTCACGTCGCCCGCGATGTTCAAGCGTGATGCCGGCGCCGGATCGCTCTACTGGCTGAGCGCACGGGACAGTCAGGGCGTCTATCTGGACGGCGGCAAGCAGTACACGCTCACCGTGCCGCAGCCGGTGCCGGGCAAGCTCTTCTGGTCGGTGACGTTGTACGACGCTCAGACCCGCTCGCAGGTGCAGACCGATCAGGACAAGGCTGCCTTACGTTCACTGTTCGAACTCAAGAACATCGATACGAGCAAGCCGGTCGTGCTCTCGTTCGGGCCGAATCCGCCCAAGGGCGATGCGTCGCACTGGATCAAGACGGTGCCGGGACGCGGCTGGTTCGCGTACTTCCGAATCTACGGACCGGAGGCGGCGGCGTTCGACAAGACGTGGAAGCCGGGCGACATCGTGCGCGAATCCGCACGCTAGGGCCAGATGGCTGGATGACGGGATGGGGGGGCGGCAGAGCAACGGCGTCGCGCGTCGCCCCAGCCGCCGCTCACCACCGCCAGCGAAGGCCGAGGGTGGCCGATACGCTCTGCTGGCGCGTGTCGTCGAGCTGTGTGAGGTAGGCGAGCGTGGCGTACACGCTCGCATTTTTGTTGAAGCGCCCCGCGACGCCGATGCCGAACTGTGCCGCCGTGCTGTTGACGCTGGAGACAATCGGTGTGGTGCCGCCGAAGACCGCGCGGCCGTCGTTGCCGAACGTATGCAACAGGTTGAACAGAAGATAAGGGCGCATCAGGCCGCGTGCGCCATCGTAATTGCCTTCCAGGCGCGCACCGATGCGTGCCAGCCAGCTATTGGTACTGTCGAACGACACCGTGGAGACGGCGTCGGAGAGGTCGTTGAGCGACTGATGCTGATAGACGATCTGCGCCTGCGGCTCCAGGGTTAGCGTCGGCGTCAGGCGGATCGGCCAACCGGTCTCGAGCGATGCCGAGATCGCCTTGCCGTGCGTGCTCGTGTTCATGCCGCTGACCGGCTTCGACTCGTATTGCATGGCAGAGCCGAGCACGACGGCATCGACGTACGCCATGCTGGGCATCACGTGTGTCCAGTACAGACCGGCGCTGTACATGTCCAATCCGAGCGAGCCCGTATGCGTATCCATCGCGCCGAGGGCGCTGCCTTGCGTGTCGCCGTATGCACGCGTCCATCCGCCGAGTATCCCGATGTGGTCGTTGTGTCCGCTATCCGTGCGGCGCGAGACGATGTCGTGACCGACCTGCACACCGCCGATGTTGCCGTCGAACTGCGGGGACACATCCCCCTTGGACCGATACTGTTCCGTTTGGCCCCAGACACGGGCCCATCCGGCGCCAAGCCATCCGTTCTCGTCGAGCAGGCCTTGCTGGCCTTGTCGCTCGTGGAAAGTCCCCATCTGGGCGAACCCTGCAACGCGCGCGATTTCCGGCATGGCTGAGTAGACCGGAACCTCCACGCGGTAGATCGGCATCGGCGCCGACCCTTCGGGGGCGGTGGGCGGGCTGCCAAGCGCGCCGACAGGGGAGAGCACTGTGCTTACGGTTTGCCCTGTGATCGGGTTGACGAAGGTGACGGCGGTGGCCACGGGCACCGTCGAGCGCAGGAACCAGCTATCGGCGGTGCCGGGCGTCGTGCCGCCTTTATAGAGGTAGTAGGTGTACGCCCCCTGACTCACGGGGCCGCTGAGCGCGAATGCACTCGCCGACGATGTGGCGCCGGCCACGGCATTGACCATCGGGATGCCGTTGCCCGTGGTCAGTCCGCCAACGCCTCCCATGTTGTTCACGGCGATGATGGTGTTGCCGCCGAGCGTGCCGCCGCTTACCGTGAGCGGTGCGACCTTCGACGTATCGTCGCCAAGCACGGTGTCGATGGCGAGCCTGCCGCTCTGGCCGGTGTAGTTGCCGAGCACGGTCAATGTGCCGTTGCCATTGCCGTCCCCGGGACGCACCGTGCCGGCATTGGTCAGGTTACCCGTGAGCGTGCCGGTGCCGGTGAGGGTTGCGCCGGAGGCGACCTGCGACGTCGCACCGCCCAGCGAACTGTTCAGGCGGAATACCCCGCGCTGGAATTGCGCCGACGTGAAGTCACCGCTCCCGGTCCACGTCCAGTCGTCACCCTGCATGTTGAGCGTACCGAAGTTGACGAAGGCATTGCTCGCGGTGCCAGTGCCTTGCAGATTGACGCGACTTACGGCGCTGGCGCCGCCGTTTGCCGTGCCGATGATCTGCGAACCCGTCTGGAGCGTGAGGGTATTGGATCGCGCGGCAGCGTTCATGGCGATGGCGGTGCCCACGTCGCTCTCGATCAACCCCGCGTTGGTGATCGTGATTGTGCCGTTGACCGTGCGCACAGCGAAGCCCTGGCGGCTGATGATCTGTCCGCCGGATTGGTTGACGATCGACGAAGTGAAGCCCGAAGCGGTGTTGGACACCACCGCGTCGCTGCTGATACCGCGGGCTTCGACGTAACCGCTGTTGGTGAAATTATTGTTGTTTCCCTGCATGAAGACGGTGAACGACCGGTTCGATGCCGTTCCGCCTGTCGTGATGAGTGTGCCGCTGTTCGTCACCGTGCTTTGCCCGCCCACGACACTGATCGCGCGGCTGCCCCCGCCATTCGCCGTGACGGTCCCGGTGTTGACGAAGGTGCTGTACAGGCCGAGACCGGAGGATTGCCCCCAGGCGGAGGTCATGCCGAATGCGTTCGGGCCGTTCACGGTAATGGTGCCGTTGTTGGTCTGCGAACCGTGGTTGCCGTTGATGGCCATGCCGTCGTTTTCGTAACCGGACGTCGAAATGACGCCGGTGGCGGTATTGACCAGTGTGTTGTAGTCATGCGCGCCGAGCATGGCGGCGCCGCGCCCGGGCTGGGGCTGGTTGGTTCCGGTGATGCCGATGGTGCCCGCGTTGGTGATCGTGCTCGATGAATCCACGGTGATCGTGGCCACGTCGGCGGTGGTGCGGTTCGATGTGACGCTGGCGCCCGGCTGCACGTTGACGGTAACGCCGGTGCTGCCGGATTGCGCCGCGACGATACTGCCGGTCGCGGTACATGTCACGGTCGTGCCGCTCGCGGGGGCGACGTTATCGCAGGCCGCCCGCGCTTGTGCGCTCAAACACAGCGATAGCGCGAGAATCATCGGCTTGAGCGGCAGCGGACATCGCACGGCGGCGAGCGCGTTGTCGGACACGACGGATAAGGACGTTGCGCAAGTCAGGGAGGAACGAGAGGATCGGGTGGGCCGAATCGCACGGGACGAGATGGTCATGTCGAACTCCTAATGGTAGCGAATCCTCGGTTCATCGGTCTTGATTCAGCTGAATTAAAATTAGATGTTTAATTCGCTTCCCACAAATGTCGTCGTTGTATTTTTGTGAGTTGTAAAAAGTTGTTACGAATGTCTCGACTTTCGTGGGAATTCATTTCGCAATCTTTTGGGCTTTCGGGATTTAAATGGTCGTTGATGTCAGGTGGGCGAAATCATGGCGTGGCGATGTTTTCCGGGCTCCTGTAAAGTGACGGAGCGCTCAATGAATTCGTGGAATCCAATCTCATGCCGTCTTCCGTCAATAATTCACTGCTCTGGGTCTTCGACCCTTTCGAACGTAACGAAACGTATTTGCGCAGGCGAATGTTCGGTTCGGAAGCCGCTTATGTGAATGGCCGGCAGTGCCTTGCGGTCATCGACCGGGATGCGCCGTGGGACGGGTTGCTCGTTTGCACGTCGCGCGAACATCACACCTCGCTCATGGAGGAGATGCCGGCGTTGCGTGCGCATCCGGTACTGGGGAAGTGGCTTTATGTCCCGCAGTCCGACGTGGCGTTCGAAGCGGTGGCGCAGCGGCTCGCGGCATTGGTGCTAGCGGGTGATCCGCGGATCGGCATCGAGCCGAAGCCGCGCAAGCCGCGCGGGGCCGCCCACAAGCGTGCGCGCAAGCTGCCTGCGTAGGCGAGGGCGGAAGAAGACGGAAGGCAGAGGGAAGGCAGAGGGAAGGGAGGGGGGAGGCCCCTCCGGATCGCCGTGCCGCGTCAGTCTGCGGCGATATGCATCAGCTCGTCGGCCGCTTCCGGCTTGCCCGGCGTTTTCTTTTTCATCCGGATGAACAGCAGCAGGGGCATGACGGCGACGGTCAGGAACAGCATCAACCGGAAGTCGTCGAGATAGGCGATCATCGCGGCCTGTCGCGTCACTTCGGCATTGAGTGCTGCCATGGCGGCCGCGCCGTAGGTCTGCAAATACGGCTCGATGCCCTGCGTAAATGGCGTAATCCGCTCGGACAGCACCGCGTGATTGATCTGCGTGTTTTGCGTGAGCAGCGTCTGCACGACCGAAATGCCGATACTGCTGCCGATGTTGCGCGACAGACTGTAGATCGCGGCGCCGTCAGCGCGGAACTGGCCGGGGAGTGTTGCGAACGTGACCGTCGTCAGCGGTACGAACACGAAACCCAGCCCAAAGCCTTGAATGACGCCTGGCCAGACGATGTCCGACGGGCTGAGCGTCAGCGAATATCCGGCCATCAGATACAGCGAATAGGCCGTCAGCGCAAAACCGAAGCCCAGCAGATAGCGTACGTCGACTTTCCCCACCAGACGTCCAACGACGAGCATGGCGGCCATCGTTCCTGCGCCGGACGGGGCTGTGACCAGGCCGGTCAGAATGGCCGGATACCCGAACAGGCTTTGCAGCATTGGCGGGAGCAGCGCGCGCGTGGCATAGAGAATGATGCCGACTACGAAGATATAGATGACGCCCGTATTGAAGTTGCGGTCGCGTAACAGTGCGCGGTTGAAGAACGAATGTTCGCCCGCTGTCCATGTGTGAACGATGAAGTACGCGAAACATATGATCGCGCCCAGCATTTCCAGCCAGATTTCCGTCGAACTGAGCCAGTCCTGTTGCTCGCCCCGGTCGAGCAGCAACTGCAACAGTCCGATGGCGAGTCCAAGCGTGACGAAACCCATGGCATCGAATTTCCCCGCCTTCTGTTCTTTGGGCTCCTTGAGATAGGCCGCGATGCCGAGGAAGGCAATGAGTCCGATGGGCAGGTTGATGTAAAAGACCCACCGCCAGTTGTAGCTGTCGGTGAGCCAGCCGCCCAACGACGGCCCGAGAATCGGCCCGACCATCACCCCCATGCCGAACACCGCCATGGCGGAGCCGTGCTTGCTCGGTGGGTTGATGTCGAGCATGGTGGCTTGCGACAGCGGTACGAGGGCCGCGCCGCAGATGCCTTGAAACAGGCGTGCCGCCACGATTTCGGTGAGTGAGTGGGCCATGCCGCACAGCGCCGAGGCGATAGTGAAGCCCGCGACCGACCACAGGAACACGCGTCGGCGCCCGAAGTGGGCGCATAGCGTGCCGGTGAGCGGCGTCGCGATGGCCGCGGCGACGATGTAGGACGTCAACACCCAGGTAATCGAGTCCTGCGACGCGGACAAGCTGCCTTGCATGTGCGGCAGCGCGACATTGGCGATGGTGCTGTCGAGTGTCTGCAACACTGTCGCCAACATGACGGATACGCTGACGAGCGCCCGGTGCTTGCCGGGATCGTCAGTTTTTGCGGGGGATGCCACGGTATTTCCTTTGGTGAATCGTCGTGCGCGCCGCAATGAAGGTGAGCGGCGCGCCCGACGGCGCTGTCCGGTGCAATGGCGTGACGCCTCGCCCGAACGTCTTGTTTGTCGACCGGCTTGTCTTGCTTGTCTCCTGCCCCTCTTTGCGTGCGTGCTATGGCGTTGCCGTCTCCTGTTTCATGCGACTGGTGTCGCGCATCCCCCTGACGGGCTTTGCCGGCGCGCCAGCGTCGGCCTCGGTGCGTGTCAGGTTTGCCAGCACTTTGCCCAGCAGTCGGGAAAGCTCGGCGCGTTCGGCTGGGCTCAGGTCGGCAAGCGCGTCGCGCTCCACCCCATTGGCGAACGCCACGATGGTGTCGATCTCGGCTTCGGACGCCTGCGTCAGATAAAGCAGATGAGCGCGCTTGTCGTGCGGATCGCGCTCGCGCCGCACCAGCCCTTTCTCGCGCAGGCGATCGAGCAACCGCACAAGCGCCATGGGCGTAAGTTCCATGCGCTCGGCCAGTTCGGCCTGCGTCTGCACGCCATAGCGGTGCAGCGTCACCAGCACGCGGCATTGCGCTCGCGTCAGGTCGAAGTTGCCCCGGGCGCGCCGGTCGAAGTGCCGCGAGTAGACGCGCGCGACATCATGAACCAGCGTGCCGAACCGGGAGGACCAATCGATTTTCGACATGGTGTCGTCTTCACGCAAAGGTGGATGGAGCCTGCGGACGGACAAGGCAATGGCGTCCGCGTGTTGCCACGGCCCATGGCCTGTCGTCCGGCAAATTGATAAACAGGTTTAGCATTTTGCCAGAGTCACTCTTTGGACGGCAACTGTCGTAAATAGGTGACAGCGAATCGGATCGGAGCGCGCAAAGCAGCCGGTTTGTGGCGGTTTGGGGCGGTGCGACGGGGGTTCGCGGGCGGTCGACACGACAAACGGCAGGGGCGCCGTAGCGGCCCCATCGAAATGTGAAAAACCTAGCGAAAATAAGCACTTGACACTTCGCCTCGGCGGGTCAAGAAAGGCATTGTGCGGTGCACCGGCGAGAACGCCCGTGCACCGCACCAAACCCTTTCATTGACCTTAAGGAGTGTCAATCATGTTTGACCTTGCCCAAGCTTCGGACGTCCTCTCCATCCCGCGCGTCGATTTCCCGAGCGGCAATCGTCGCCCGGCGGCGTCGCCCGCTGCGGCCCGCGCGCCGGTAGCCGACTTGCCGCAGACGACGGCGCTGCGCGAGGAGCGTCTGCCTTTCGTCGTCACGATTGCGGGAGACGAATCGTCGTTGCGCGACGCCGTCGCCATGCGTCAGGCCGCTTACGGGCGCCATCTGCCCGATCTGGCCGCCACGCTCAGCGAGCCGGAGACCAGTGACCGGGAGCCGGGTGCCATCGTTCTCGTGGCGCGTGCCCGCCTCGACGGCGCGGTGCTCGGCACGATGCGCATTCAGACCAATCGCTATCAGGCGTTGCATCTTGAGGATTCCGCACCGTTGCCGGCGTGGCTCGATCGTGCGGCGCTGGCCGAGGCCACACGCCTCGGCGTGGTCGCTGGCCCAGTCGGACGCGTCGTCAAGACGGCGCTTTTCAAGGCTTTTTACCAGTATTGCCTGCTCTCGGGGATTGACTGGATGGTGATTACGGCGCGTCCGCCGTTGCATCGACAGTACGAAGCGCTGATGTTTGCCGATGTGTTTCCGGGACAGGATCTGATTCCGATGGCGCACGTTGGCGGGATCGGGCACCGGGTGCTGGCGCTTGACGTCGCACAGGCGCGCACCCGTTGGCAATTGGCAGGGCATCCGTTGTTTGCCTACATGTGCCTGACGCATCATCCCGACCTGCGCCTCGGCATGCCGGGCGAGAAGCCGGAAGGGGCAGAGGTGGGCGCCCCAGAGCGGGGCCGCGAGGTCGGGCCTTTGGCGGTCGAAGCCAGTGTTGGCGCGCATTTGCGGGATTTATCTTTTAGTGCCGACGAGGTACGATGCGTAGCAGCAGGCTTCAGCCTGGCGGTGTAATGCCGTTATGCGAATTAACGTTATCCCGTCGCGTCCCGCATGGGTTTTCGGGTGGCGAAGGCGGTGACGAGAAATACGGGCAAGAGACACCTGACCGTGCAGGCCGAAAGACTGGCCGCACGGGACAGGGCCGGCCCGGCCGGCAAGGTACGCCGCAACGCGAGTTGCAAGGCGAGCCTTGTCCGGGATTCGACACGGGGGCGACCAACGAGATAAGGGCACAAGAGGCATATGGCGGGGGACCTCGGCAACGAGCGTGACGATCACGGCCGTAATACGAATGATTTCTCCGATGAGCTGAGCGAACTCACCGGCGCGCGGCGCCGTTGGCGCATCACCGCGAGGCTCGACGAACTCTTTCGAAGCATCTCCCTGTATGCCGTGCCCGCTGCCATCATGCTGCTCTCGGGCATCGTGCTCCTGTTTCAGGAAAGCCAGTACGCCGTGCGCGGTGCAACGCCGCTGAGTTTTCAGGCGCAAGGCGATCTTCCCGCAACGTTCGGTCCATCTATGGCGCAAGGCGCGCTCGAGCATGTGCCGGCCGTGCAGCAGTTCAGTACGCATTTGTCCGAAACGCCGGTCTGGTTCCGATTCACCGTACCGCCTGTGGGCGGCGATGAGCGCACCGTCATCGAATTCCCTTCGCGCCACGCGCAGACGCTGGCGTGTTGGCGAAACCCGGACGCCCCGGCCATCGGCCGCGCCGACCGCAGCGGCGTGAGCGGGGCGATACGGGTGTCCAAAGCCGGTTTCGCAATCGATCTCGGTCACATCGTCGAGCCGGTCGCACTGCTGTGTCAGGGCACGTTTTCCGGCCCGGCACATCTCTCGCTGACGGCCTGGCCGGGCGCCGAGCTTCGTATTTCCGAGAAGGAATTTCATCGTAGCAATGGTCTGCTCGAGGGCGGTCTGCTGACGCTGTCGGCATTCGTGCTGGTCACCGCCATCATCAACAAGGAATGGCTCTACGTCCTTTTCGCGGCATGGCTCATCGGCAACCTGCGGCTCGCGGCGAACTCGCTGGGCGCCGACACGCAATGGCTCGAGCGTGCCATTCCGATGGATTGGGACGCGCTGGTGCGCAAGGCGACGTTTGCGGTCTATTACGTGCTGACGTACTCGCTGTTCACGCAGTTGTTCAAGAAGGAACTGCAGCGCATTGGCTTGCGATGGATGGTGATGGTGCTGCAATGGGCTGGCGTGGTGCTGTGCTGCGCGGCGATCGCATTGCCTTATGCGCACTTCATCCCCGTACTGTGGGCGGTGGCGGCGCTTGGCATCGTGATCGTGCTGGTATTGCTTGCGCGGATTCTCGTACTGACCCATTCGCGGGTCGCCGTGTGGTACAGCGCGTCGCTCGCCATCGTGCTGTTCGCCACGTTTTCCGAAGTGATCGCAGCGGCCTTCAACGCCAGGGCGTTATCGTCGGCGCTCAACAGTGTGACCGCGGCGCTGTTCTCGAGCCTGATGGCGGCACTCGCCATTGCGGAGCAGATGCGCATGGAGCACAAGGGCAAGCTCGAAGCCCAGACCGAGTTGCGCAATGCCTACGACGTCACGCCCGTGGGTCTGTTCACGCTTAACGATGAGGGCGTGTTCGTGCGAGGCAACGCCGCGCTGCACACCATGCTGGGCATTCCCCATGCCGGCGGACGTACCTACCGCTGGGACCAGTACTTCGGCCAAAGCACCTGGCGCATGCTGCTCGACGTTGCACAGCACAGCGACGAGTCCGAGCTCGAAATCCTCTCGTTGCCGCGCGACGACGGGCGCGTGAGCCGTTATCTCGTCAAGGCGATCTTCTCGGACGGTCGCATCGAAGGATCGTTGCAGGACATTACGGAACGTGCCCGCACGATGGAGCAATTGCGCTATCTGGCGGAGAACGACCCGCTCACCGGTGTCTCGAACCGGCGGGGCATCGAGAAGGCGCTCGGCGAGGCGATTCGCACGCTGTCCGAGGACCGTCCGGCGGCGTTGGCCTACCTGGATCTGGACCGTTTCAAACTCGTCAACGATCTGTTTGGCCATGCGGCCGGCGACGAGGTGTTGCGCCAGGCCTGTGACCGGATGCGTGCACGTCTGTCGACCGAGCAAAGCGTCGGGCGCACCGGGGGCGACGAATTCATCGTGGTCTTTCGCGACGCCACGATCAAGGAAGCCGCCGCGGTGGCGCGCCGTCTGGTCGACGCCATTGCGGGCGAGCCTTATCAGATCGGCGATCGGGCGTTTCAGGTGCGTGCGTCTGCGGGCGTGATCGAGCTGACGACGGATATGCGCGTGCCAGACGCCATTTCGTCCGCCGACCGGGCTTGCCGCGAGGCGAAGAAGAGCCGACGCGAGCTGGTCGTCTACGAGCGCGGCGCGGCGGCGTTTCGAGAACGGCTCGCCGAGCTGCGTCTGATCGATGCGCTCGATGCGGGTCTGACACCCAATACGCTCTTTCTCGAGATGCAACCGATCATGGAGATGGCCTCGCCTGGCGAGTCATTGAACTTCGAAGTGCTGCTACGCATGCGCGATTCGGACGGCAACGTCGTGCCTGCGTCACGCATCATCAGCGCGGCCGAGGAGAACGGCACCATCGGCATGATCGACAAATGGGTGCTCACGAACACGCTCGCGTGGATCGACGCCCATCGCGACCAGCTCTCGAAGACCCGCTTCGTGTGTGTGAATCTCTCGGGGGCATCGCTCAACGACGAGCATTTCGTGCGGGACATCTTCGCGACGCTCGCCGCGCACGAGCGCTCGGTGGGCTTGCTGTGTATCGAAATTACGGAGACGGTGGCGCTTCACGATCTGGACAACACCCGGCGCTTCGTCGACCGCATCCATCAGTTGGGCGGACGCATCGCGCTCGATGATTTCGGCGCAGGCTTCAGTTCGTTTTCCTATCTCAAGGACCTGGCGGTCGACGCCATCAAGATCGACGGTGCCTTCGTCAAGAGTATGGCGGCGCACCCGGCCAATCTGGCGATCGTCGAGGCCATCGTGGCGCTGGCAAAGAATCTCGGCATTCGCAGCGTGGCGGAATGGGTGGAAGATGCCTCCACGCTCGAAGCGCTCTCGGAACTTGGCGTCGACTACGTGCAAGGTTTTCTGATCGCGCGCCCGCAAACGCCGGAGGCCATTCTCGCCGCCGACTCTGCGGCGAGCTTCGTGCGTGACCCGCAACTCTGCGCCTTGCTCGTCGAGCTGGAGAAGTCCTTTTATCCGCGTCCGAGCGGGAGCGCTGCGCTGCACTGAGCGTTGGCGGGGGTTCAGGATCGCTGACGAACTGCGGGAACGAAGGGCCGGAACCGTTCCCTTGCAAGGCGCATCAATCGCGTTTTCTTATTCAGCATTGTCTGTATTTCGCGCAATGCTGTATTTCTCGACAAATTTCCTTTCTCGCCTGACAGGCTGATTGCATCGGCCCGGAAACCCGCATGAGCCGGGGATTCCGGTGTCAAGCATGTCGCTGGTCATCTGCGCTTGAAGGTAACTCAGTGTAAGATTTCCAACTGGAATAAATCTTGTCCCGGGCAAAGTCCGGGTGGCAGAATTTATTCATCGACGTGATGGGGCAACGTCTTCATGCGATTTGTGAGCCGGACCGCAAGCTTGGGGGCAACGCGGCGCAGCACCGCTCACAGAGACTCGGCATTTGATCGACACGCGATACGTAACTGCGTAATGACTACGTAACGGGGTTAGGACCGTCCGTCCCAAAGGCGAGCGCGGCGCAACCAGAACACCTAACCAGAACAACGACAATGTTTTCGACCTTCCTTAAACTCGTCTACCGTCACAGCCATACGGCCAGGTGGTGGCACAACGAACGGTTGTGGCCGCATGCGCGCATCGAGCGCGATGCGATGGGGGCCATCCAACGATTCACGTGGCGCGGGCGTCATGTGCCGCTCGCGCGTCGCGCAGAACTGCAACGTCTGCGACGCCTGCCGTGCCATATCATTGCCAGCGGTCCGTCGATCGCCGAGATCGACTACGAGGCGCTGCCCATGCATCACGTCATGGGCGTGAACGGTGCGATTGCGCTGAGCGCCCATGCACCGGTCAAATTCGATTACTACTGCATTCTCGATGCGGGTTTCGTGCGTCAGCGCCCGGACCTTGCGCGCCGCATCGTGGCGCGCGATCTGGTTCTGTTCGTCACGCCGGTCGTGCTTGCGCGGCTGCTCGAGAAGTTCCCGACCTCGGCCTTCGGCTGCCGCTTCTATCTCGTCGACGATATTTTCAAGCGTGGCTTCGAAGCGGCGCGCACAACGTCCATGCTGCGTGGCGACGCACAGGTCGCGGCCAGTGCGTCGTTCCTGAGCGACGAAAGCCAGATCGGCTTCAGCTTCGATATCGATAACGGTTTCTTCCACGGCGGCACGGTGGCGTATTTCGCGTTGCAGGTTGCCACGTGGCTGGGTTTTACCGAGATGTACATGCATGGGTTGGACCTGCGCGATGCCTCGCAGACGCCGCGCTTCTACGAGACGATGCAGACGCGCGCACCCACCCGTCTGGACGCGGAGTTCGCCACGCTCATCGAGCCCTCGTTCCGACACGCCGCTAAAGTGCTTCGCGCGCGCGGGGTGCGCGTCGAGAATCTGTCGCCCACCAGTGCACTCGGCGAGGACATTTTCGCCAAGGTCGACTGGCGCTCGCTGCGCCGCCGGAACCTGAGCCTGGTGGTGCCGGACGAGGCGTTGCCGGTCGCCGCCGTCGAGCATGTGGCGGTGGACACCTTATCGACATTGCGTCCCACCGGAACGCATGGTCGCGCATAACGCCCACGCATAACGCCCCACGCATAACTCAGGGCCCCGGCACGCCGGGCGCGCAAAAGTCCGTGCAGTCGGGCCGCCGAGGGGTGACCTACCTGCTACAATCGCTCTCCGGGTTTTCCTGAAGCAATGAGCGATTATGGGGTTTGGCTGGTTCGGACTGTCGACGTTTTGGTTGCTGGCGTTGTGCTGGCCTGGCGTACGGGGTCTGCTTGGCGGTGAGATAAGAATCTTCGGCCCCGGCACGCTCCGTATGCTGCTTGGCGTTCCGCTCACGATGGTGTCGAGCGCCACGCTCGCTGCGCTCACCGGCGCAGACGGCAGCACCGCCGGCGGCAGCGTCGGCCAGTCTCTGGCGCACGGCATGCAGGTTGCGCTGGGAGGCACGCTCGCGATGGGCGTTGCCGGCTTTGTCCTCCTTTTCTCCCTTCCTCTTGTCTTCGGCGCCACTTGGTGGGGCATGCTCTCGCGCGGCCCATCGAGCGGCGAAGATGACGATGCGCCGGCGTTCGAGCTGCGTGATTCACGTGAGTCGCGTTTCGACGCCATCGCGCGCGCGCCGGCGCGCGGCCTGTCGCAGATGTCGTTCGACCCGGCAGAACCTGGCGATCGCAGTGATCGCAGCGAGCGGGGCAGCTTCACGCCTACGGTCGGTCAAGGTCATCACAACGTTGGTAGCCTGACGCAAGAGCCGGTGCCGCGCCGCCGCGGACTTGCTGCGCAGCCGCGCTGGAAGTTGACCGACGAAGAGCGCGCAAGGCTCGACGCCATGCAACCGCCGCCATTGGCCATTCGCGGTGCGCCGCGCGCCGAACCATCGTTCGGTGGCAGCGCACGGATTCGCCCGACAGGCAAGGGCGCGTTGGCCGGACGCTCGGGCGCGGCGCTCGGCGCCACAGTGGGCACGGCAGGTGCCGCCGCCGCTGCCAGTCACGCCCCCGGCGCGAGCCGTGCCGTCTTGCCGCGTGGCACTTACGCGAGCGGACCGAACCGAGGCGATGCCCTTCGCATGACCGAATTCGTTCGTGCCGAGCCCGGGCTGTCGTCGCGCGAACCACGCATGGCGATGCCTAATGGGACAGCGGGGGCAGCGGGAGCAGCGGGCCCTCACGCGATGTCGTCTCCGATGGCGCCACGGGCGACCTCTGTGGCGTCGTCGGCCGCAACACGTACAACGACAGGCGCAACGACAGGCGCAACGACGGGCACAACTGCGGACGCAACGTCGCCCGTGGATCCTTTGCATTCGACGTCGATTCCGGGGACGACGGGCTATCGACGTCCCGTTGGCATGGCCCCGGCGCACTTGCGCGGCACGGTCGTGCACAGCCCGTTCCGCAAGCCGCAACTGGGACTGGAGGATGTTCCGCCGCGCGGGGCGCCGGCCGTGGCGCCGCGAACGCAGGTCCCCATCGATCCGACGATAACTCCCGCAACCGGTGGTGCGACGCCGTCGAACCTCCAGGCGACGGCCTCGACGCCAGACGCCGCCGGTGCTTCGACTCCGGTCGGCGCCGTGGCGCGTTCCGCTGCGGGACCTGTCATGCGGGGGGCGGCGTCGTGGTCGGCCACAGATGCCGCCACGCCGTTGGCGTCCGACGTTTCCGATTTCTCACCCATCGACTGGTCGGTCAACGACATGGATACGCCGCCGGTCGAAGCCGCGTCTCAAGGACCGACGCCGGAGATGCTCGCTCAGGCCGAAGCCGCTCGTGTGGCGGAGCAGACACGTATCGCAGCCATGGCCGCGCTGCGCAACGAAGCCGAGGCGCTGCTTCGCGATCTGCGTCAGTGGAGCCGTACCGATACTGTGGAGGGGGACGACGTGACGTCCGCCGAGCCGCCTCCGGCGCCCGCGCGAAGCGATGTGACGGCAATTGCCGTCGCGCCGGTGGAAGGGGGGGCAGAGCGTGGGGTTAGGGGAGGAACCGTTGAAGCGGCTGGCATGGCCCAACGAGAGCCATCGACCGACCCGATGCCACCCACTGCGTCACCCGCCCAGCCGGAAGCGCTCGCGACGGATACGTCGCTCGCGCCGGAGGACGTCCTCAATCTGCCGCCGACGGTGCTTTTGCCGAAGTCCGCCGTCGCCGCAGCGTCTGCGCCGGTAGCACCGCTTGCGCACGCATCGGCCGCAGCGCCGTCGCGCCCCTTTGTTTTCGCTGACGTGCTCGCGAGTGTCGTCGTCGATGACGCGCCGCGCGAACGCAGCGCACCGAACTACCCGACGGGCCCGACCGCACCAGGCGAACCCGCATTCGTGTCTGTGGCACGACCTCAGGTCATTGAAGCGACGCCGGCGCCTGCGCCATCGCCACCGACCGCCGTCACCGAAGCACCGTTCGACATGACGGACGACCGGCCGCCGTTCGAGGTTGCCGATATGTCGGAGGTCGCCGATGTGTCGGCCAGTCCCGAGACTTCCGGCGAGTGCGCAACTGGCGAAATCGACGACGGGGGCGGCGACCTTGCACCGTTGTCCAAGCCGCACTACGTGCTGCGTGCCGACGGCACATGGGCGCGCGCCGATGGTGTGCCGATGACGAGCGAGGAAGTCAGGGCGCGCGGGCATCTCGCTGCACAAGCGACTGCGCCCTCGACGTCCCCTGCGCCGTCCGTCCCCGCGATCCCGTCCTTCGGGGCGTTGTCTCCGGCGGACCCGCCCGCCGCGAACTTCTCGCCGGACACGCCTTACGAACTCCCGCCGCCGCGCGTGGCCATCGATTACGACTTGCCGGCGCTGGACTTGCTGTCGCCGGCGACCTCGCAAGACATTGCCGACGTCGTATCCGATGCAGCACTCGCCGCTGTCAGCCAGTTGATCGAACAGCGCCTTGCCGAATTCAAGGTGCCGGTCACGGTCGTCGGGGCGTCCGCCGGGCCGGTGATCACGCGTTTTGAAGTCGAACCAGCGGTCGGCGTGCGCGGTGCACAGGTCGTCGGTCTCATGAAAGATCTGGCGCGGGCGTTGGGTGTCACGTCGATTCGCGTCGTCGAGACGATTCCCGGCAAGACCTGCATGGGGCTTGAACTGCCCAATGCGCAGCGTCAGATGATCCGACTGTCCGAAATTCTGACGGCGCCCGCGTTCGACTCGCATCGTTCGCGCCTTGCTTTGGCGATGGGCAAGGACATTACCGGCGAGCCGGTCGTGGCCGATCTGGCCCGCGCGCCGCACTTGCTGGTCGCCGGCACGACCGGCTCGGGCAAGTCGGTGGCGGTCAACGCCATGATTCTGTCGTTGCTGTACAAGGCGACGCCGGACGACGTGCGCCTGATCATGATCGACCCGAAAATGCTGGAACTGTCCGTCTACGGCGGCATTCCGCATCTGCTCGCCCCCGTTGTCACCGATATGAAGCAGGCCGCGCACGCGCTGAACTGGTGCGTGGGCGAGATGGAAAAGCGCTACCGGCTGATGTCGGCGCTCGGCGTACGTAATCTGGCCGGCTACAACGAGAAGATCGACGCGGCGCGTGCCGCCGGCGAGAAGGTGAGCAACCCGTTCTCGCTCACGCCGGACGCGCCCGAGCCGCTGGATCGGCTGCCGTTCATCGTCGTCGTCATCGACGAACTGGCCGACCTCATGATGGTGGCGGGCAAGAAGATCGAAGAGCTGATCGCACGCCTCGCGCAGAAGGCGCGGGCGGCCGGCATCCACCTGATTCTGGCGACGCAGCGCCCGTCGGTGGACGTCATCACGGGCCTGATCAAGGCGAACATTCCTACGCGCGTCGCGTTTCAGGTGTCATCGAAAATCGACTCCCGCACGATTCTCGACCAGATGGGGGCGGAGTCGCTGCTCGGCCAGGGCGACATGCTGTTCCTGCCGCCGGGCACCGGTTACCCGCAGCGCGTGCACGGCGCATTCGTGGCAGATGACGAGGTGCATCGCGTCGTTCAGCACTGGCAGCAGTACGGCGAACCGGACTACGACGAAGCCATCCTCGCGGGAGATCCGGCGGACGCCGCCTCGGCCGACCTGTTCGGCGACACGGGCGGGGATGCTGAGGCCGATCCGCTGTACGACGAGGCCGCCGCGTTCGTGCTGAACTCGCGGCGCGCGTCGATCTCCGCCGTGCAGCGGCAATTGCGTATCGGTTACAACCGTGCGGCGCGACTCATCGAGCAGATGGAAGCGGCGGGGCTCGTTACGCCCATGGGGCGAAACGGCACGCGCGAAGTCGTCGCGCCGGGCGACTGATTTCGCGAATAATCGCTCTCGCTTACAACTCCCTTACGACCCGTCACCCGAGTCGAACTCTTTGGCACTCCGTGCCGTTCTCCAGACACGCGCCGTACATGGGCGCGTGACGCCAAATGGCTTGGAAACCCGCATCAAATGGTGCTAACGGGGCGCAAACCCGCGTCCCCGTAGGGGTATTCCCGCCTTTGCGGGCGAAACTCAGCGATCACATAATCGGCGCGCTAGGTTGGTCGTTCGACGCGTGCTTGACGGTATCGCCCTGATACGAATTACAAGGACCGGGGCGGTGTGAGGGGGGCAATATCCCGTGAATCGCGCATCCACGGCAGGGCCTGCGACACCAAGGAAAATCGCAGCAGAAAAGCGTCATATCGAAACGCATCGCACCGAAGGAGACCCTTATGCAATTCCGATTCAAGCTCATGGCCGGCGCCGTGGCGTTTGCCCTGTCCGCCTCGATGGCCATCGCGGCCGATCCGATCAAGATCGGCGTGTCCGGCCCGTTCACCGGCGGTTCTTCGTCGATGGGCGTGTCCATGCGCGACGGCGTGCGTCTGGCCGCAGCGGAAATCAACAAGTCGGGCGGCGTGCTCGGTCGTCAGATCGTGCTGGTCGAGCGTGACGAAGAGGCCAAGAACGAGCGCGGCGTGCAGGTCGCACAGGAACTGATCAACAAGGAGAAGGTGGTCGCCACCGTCGGCTACATCAACACGGGCGTCGCACTTGCCTCGCAGCGTTTCTATCAGGACGCCAAGATTCCGGTGTTCAACAACGTGGCCACGGGCACGGTCATTACCGACCAGTTCAAGCCGCCCCAGTATCCGGACAACTACGTCTTCCGCAACTCGGCCAAGGACAGCATTCAGGCGCCGATGATCGTTGAGGAAGCCATTACGCGTCGCGGCTTCAAGAAGCCGGCCATTCTTGCCGACTCGACCAACTACGGTCAGCTCGGTCGTGAGGATCTGGAAAAGGCGCTCAAGGCCAAGGGCATCACGCCTGTCGCCGTCGAGAAGTTCAACATCAAGGACGTCGACATGACGGCCCAACTGCTCAAGGCCAAACAGGCAGGCGCCGACGTGATCCTCACGTACGGCATCGGCCCGGAACTGGCGCAGATCGCCAACGGCATGGGCAAGCTCGGCTGGAAGCTGCCGATCGTGGGCAGCTGGACGCTGGCGATGGCGAACTACATCGACAACTCGGGAGCGAACGGCGAAGGCGCGCGTATGCCGCAAACGTTCATTCAGGAACCGAATACGCCCAAGCGCAAGGCCTTCATCGACGGCTACCTGGCCATGTTCAAGCCGAAGAACAACCGTATCGATTCGGCGGTTTCGGCAGCGCAGGGCTATGACTCGATCTACCTGCTGGCCGCGGCCATCAAGCAGGCCGGCAGCACGGACGGCCCGAAGGTGCGCGCCGCGCTGGAGGATCTGAAGACGCCGGTCGAAGGGGTGGTCACGACTTACGACCGACCGTTCACGCATGACGATCACGACGCCATCACGGCGAACATTCCGGTGTTCGGCGAAGTCAAGGGCGGCCGCGTCGTGTACGCGTACGACGCCGACCTGAAGGCCGGCAGCAAGGTCCGCGAGAAGGCGGGCACGGCGTCCAAGTAAGGCGTCTTTCGTCCCGGCGCTGCACATTGCAGCCATGACGGGTGAACGACAGCGCGCGTCGTCTTCGTTCCGGTGCCTCGATCAGGGGCATCGGCGCGGGGCGGACGCGCTGTCTTCACGCCACCGTTGCCCGCCGCCGGCACTCGGGACCGGCGTGCGGCACACGCATCGAATGCCTCCCGAGCACCGTTCGTAGGCTCGTAGGCTCGCACTCGCGAGAGAGGACCGCATGACCATCCTGATTCAACTCATCTACAGCGGTATCGCGCTGGGGATGATCTACGCCGTGATCGCCTTCGGTTACCAACTGACGTTTGCGACTTCCGGCACCCTGAACTTTGGCCAGGGCGAAGCGCTGATGCTCGGCGCGCTGGTCGGCCTGACGCTGGTCGACACCCTCGGTCTGAACTACTGGCTGATGATTCCCATCGTTTGTCTGTTCGGCCTCGTCCAAGGCGCGTTCGTCGAGCGCATCGGCGTGAAACCCGCACTACGCATCAAGTCGGAATTCGGCTGGATCATGTCCACCATCGCGCTGGGCATCATCTTCAAGAACGTGGCGGAAAACCTCTGGGGGCGTGACGACCTCAAATTCCCGTCGCCGCTGCCCGAAGCGCCGATCAATCTGATGGGGGCGAATGTGCTGCCCATGGAACTGCTCGTTGTCGTGGGCGCGCTGCTCATGATGGCCGCCGTCGAATTCTTCAACCGTCGCTCGATCTATGGCAAGGCCGTGGTGGCCACCGCGAACGATCGCGACGCCGCCGGGCTCATGGGCATCAACACCAGTCTGGTGATTACGTTCTCTTATGCGCTGTCGTCGATGGCGGCGGCGTTCGCAGGGGTGCTCGTGGCGCCGCTCACGCTGACCGGCGCCACGATGGGCGCGGTGCTGGGGCTCAAGGCGTTCGCTGTGGCGATCATCGGCGGTTTGTCGAGCGGCATGGGCGTACTCGTGGGCGGCGTGATCCTCGGCGTGGCCGAGACCACGACCGCGTTCTACATCTCCACCGGCTACAAAGACGTGCCGGGTCTCGTACTGCTGCTGCTCGTGCTGGCCGTGAAGCCGGCAGGCCTGTTCGGCAAGACCGCCATCAAGAAGGTGTAACCATGACCGCACAGACCTCCACTGCACGCGGGGCCGGCGATCTCGGCGGCCTGCGCACGACGACCAAACTTGCCGCGATCGTCGGCATCGTCGCGCTGTTCGGCTTCCCCATGGCCGTCAGCAATCCGTATTACATCCACATGATCGAGACGATCATGATCTACGCGATCCTGCTCTTCGGGCTGGACATCGTCGTGGGTTACACGGGGCAGGTGTCACTCGGCCATGCAGGGCTGTTCGGCATCGGCGCCTATGTCGCGGGCGTGTTTTTCGCCAAGCTCGGGCTCACGCTCTGGCTGGCGCTGCCGGCGGCGATTCTCGTCACGGCGGCGTTCGGCGCGGTGCTCGCGTTGCCCGCACTGCGCGTGATCGGGCCGTATCTGGCGATGGTGACGCTGGCGTTCGGCACCATCATCCAGATTCTCATCAACGAGATGGACTTCCTCACGTCCGGGCCGCTGGGCATCAAGCTCACGAAACCGGTCGTTGGCGGACATCCCATCGACGAGGTCGAGTACTACTGGATCGTTGCCGTGCTGCTGTTGCTGAGCATGCTCGTGGCGCACCGCATTCTGAAGTCGCACCTCGGCCGTGCATTCGAAGCGTTGCGCGATTCGCCGGTCGCCTCGGACTGTATGGGCGTGTCGGTGTATCGCTACAAGGTGTATGCGTTCGTGATCAGCGCCGGTTTCGCCGGTCTCGCAGGTAGCCTTTACGCTTATTCCGAGCAGTACATCTCGCCGAACACGTACAACTTCGAGCTCACGATTCTGTTCCTGCTGGCCGTCATCATGGGCGGTCGCAAGACGCGTAGCGGCTCGTTGCTCGGCGCGGCGATCATCGTGTTGCTGCCGCAGTTGCTCGACGACATCAATATCTTCCGTATCGTGGCCTCGCTCATCGCCGTGGTCACGACCGTTGCGGCCATCATGGGCGTGGCGCGTGCACGGACCACGCTGGCGAAGGCCGCCGTGCCGGTCATCGGTACGATCGCGCTCGCCGGTGTGACCTGGTGGCGCGAGAGCATCACGGACTGGCGTCTGACGATCTTCGGTCTGATGATTCTGTTCGTCGTGTACTACCTGCCGGACGGCATCATCGGTTTCCTGCGCTCGCGCATTCTGCATCGCCGCCGCACGCTCACCGTCTCCGCCACGCAAGTGAACGAGTCGGCCGCCGGCAGCAACGACCCGGTGCTGGCAGAAGCCGCGAACGGACCGGAAGAATTGCTCAAGGTGCGTCAGTTGCTGATGCAGTTCGACGGGCTCAAGGCGCTCAATCAGGTCGACCTCACCGTCAAGCGCGGCACCATTCACGGCCTGATCGGCCCGAACGGCTCCGGCAAGAGCACGATGATGAACGTGCTCACGGGCATCTACGTGCCCACGGCGGGCAGCATCGAATTCGCCGGCGAGTCGCTGGCCGGGCGCACGTCCGCCGACATTGCGCTGTCCGGCGTGGCGCGTACGTTCCAGAACGTGCAGCTCTTCGGCGAGATGACTGCGTTGGAAAACGTGCTCGTCGGTCTGCATCACACGTTCAATTCGACACTGGTGGACGTTTCGTTGCGCCTGCCGCGATACAAGCGCGAGGAGGACGGCGCGCGTGCGCGGGCTATGCGGCTGCTGGAGTTCGTCGGCCTGGCGTCGCTGGCGGACGAAGAAGCGCGCAACCTGCCGTACGGGAAGCAGCGTCTGCTCGAAATCGCCCGCGCACTGGCCCTCGATCCGCGTCTGCTGCTGCTCGACGAGCCGGCGGCCGGTCTGACCGCGCCCGACATTCGCGAGTTGCTCGCCATCATTCGCAAGATTCGCGATCACGGCATCACAGTGATTCTCATCGAGCACCACATGGACGTGGTGATGAGCACCTGCCAGACCGTGTCGGTACTGGACTTCGGCCAAAAGATCGCCGAAGGTCTGCCGGCGCAGATTCAGGCCGATGAAAAGGTGATCGAGGCGTATCTGGGCGGCGCGTCGACCACGCACTGACGCACACGACGAATAGACGAATAGACGGAAAAACGGAACTCCTATGCTTTCCATTCGTAATCTGCAAGCCGGCTACGGCAAGGTGCAGGTGCTGCACGGCATCGACATCGATGTGCCGGGCGGCCAGGTCGTCACCCTCATCGGCTCGAACGGTGCGGGCAAGACGACCACCATGCGCGCCGTGTCCGGCATGATCAAGCCGTCGGCGGGCGAGATCACCCTCGGCGAGAAGCGTATCGACGGGCTCGACTCTCATCGCATCGCCAAGCTGGGTTTGGCGCACTCACCGGAAGGGCGGCGCGTGTTCGCCACCATGTCGGTGACGGACAACCTTCGCCTGGGGGCGTTTCCGCGCCTGACGGGCAGTCGTCCGCGCGGCGATGTGGCCGCCGATCTGGACCGCGCAATGGACTTGTTCCCGCGTCTGAAGGAGCGGCGCAATCAATTGGCGGGCACGCTCTCGGGCGGCGAGCAGCAAATGCTGGCGATGGCGCGGGCGGTCATGCTGCGCCCGGATATCGTGCTGCTCGACGAGCCGTCGATGGGATTGGCGCCGATTCTGGTCGACGAGGTGTTTCGCATCATCAGCAATCTGAAGGCCGAAGGCGTGACGATGTTGCTGGTGGAGCAGTTCGCCGCTGCCGCTTTGGCTGTCGCCGATTACGGTTATGTGCTCGAGAACGGCAGCATTTCCGTGCACGGTCCCGCGCAAAGTCTGCGCAACGACGATAAGGTGCGCGCGGCCTATCTGGGCGGGAGTCACTGACCTCGGATTCGACACTGGCGTTTGTGCCAACAAAAAGGGCGGCCGATCGATGGTGAACTGACCCCGTAAAGTTGGACGGGAAAGTTATGTGGTTAAGGGCTGGGTTCTGTACTGCACAGGACTCAGCCCTTTTAGCTTGAGCTTGATGCGATCGTGGTTGTAATAACGGATGTACTCGGCAATCGCTCGGCGTAGTTGATCAACGCTGTCAAAGTGCGCCAGGCGAAAGCACTCGGATTTGAGCGTGCCGAAAAAGCTCTCCATGGCGGCATTATCCAGACAATTGCCTTTGCGAGACATGCTCTGTGAGATGCCCCGTGCGGCAAGCCGTTCGCGATATGCCCGCATTTGATAAGCCCAGCCCTGGTCGGAATGAAGCATTGGCGCTTGGCCCTCGGCCAAACGCACAAAGGCCTTGTCCAGCATGCCTTGGATGAGTGCAAAATCAGGCCGCTCACTGGTCTGCCAAGCCACGATCTCGCCGTTGTAGAGATCTAAAACCGGGGACAAATATAGCTTCTTACCGTCAACGTTGAATTCCGTGACATCCGTCACCCATTTCTCGTTGGGTCGTTTGGCCTCGAACTGACGAGCCAGTAGATTCGGCGCGATACGCCCGATCTCTCCCCGATAGGAGCGGTACTTCTTAGGGCGCACAAGCGACTTGAGCCGCAGTAGTGCCATCAAGCGTTGCACCGTCTTGTGATTCACGGGAGTACCGTTCTGGCGCAGCGCGGCCGTCACGCGGCGGTAGCCGTAGCGACCCTTGTGGTACGCAAAGACCTGCGCGATCTTCGCCTTGAGCTCGCTATGACGATCTCCGGCCTTAGCCACCGTCATCTGGTAATAGAACGTGCTACGCGCTAAGCCAGCAATCTTTAACAGTGCCCCGAGCGGGTGACGCTCACGCAATGTGCTCACCGCTTGCGCTTTTTCTTTGGCGCTGTCTGCTCCTTGGCCCGGAGCAGTTCGTCCAACTTTTTTAGGTACGCCACCTCCGCGCGCAGGTATTCGATTTCTTTGAGCAGGTCTTCACGCGCACGCTCGTCGCCGGGCGTCGTCGGCTGGGGTGGCTGTTTGGGTTGGGACATCTTGGGTGGCCGGCCTTTACGGCGAGGCTTGAGAGCTTCGAAACCACCCTCATGATACTGGCGCTCCCAACGGCTGACACTATTGCCTTCGCGTAAATCGAACACCGCGCATGTGCGCTGGTACGACAGCTCGTGATGCCACATGTGCTGGAGCACCGACATCTTGAACTCGGCACTATAGGTTTCGTGCTTCTTGCGAAGCCCTGCGTCGCCATGCTCACGATAAGCATTCACCCAACGCCGTAGCACCGTACAACCAACACCGTACTTCTGGCTTACATGCCGGCTGCCACGCCCACCGTCTAGATATTCGCGAACTGCACGGCGCTTGAACGCCTCGTCGTACTTCGTCATGCAAAAACCCCCAAGGGTTGGATTTATGTCCAACTCTTGGGGGTCAGTTCATGGATCGGCCGCCCTTTTTGTATGGGTTGTCAGCGATTGACGTCGACGACCACGCGACCGTGGACGTCTCCCTTGACGATGCGTTGACCGACGGCGATTGCCTCTGCCAGGCCGACGTCATGCGAAATGCCGCCGAGTTTCTGCGGCTCCAGATCGCGCGCGAGCCGCTGCCATGCCTCTTCGCGCAACTCACGCGGCGCCATCACGCTGTCGATGCCATGCAGCGTGACGCCGCGAAGAATGAAGGGCGCCATGTTCGCCGGGAAATCCATGCCCTGCGCGAGACCGCAGGCCGTGGCCACACCGCCATAACGCAATTGTGCGATGGCATTGACCAGCGTGTGAGAGCCGACGGCGTCGACCACCGCGGCCCAGCGTTCCTTCTGCAACGGCTTGCCCGGCTCGGACAAGGCACTGCGATCGATGACTTCGGCGGCCCCCAGCGCTTGCAGATAGTCTGCCTCGTGCAGTTTGCCGGTGGAGGCCACCACGCGATAGCCGAGCGAGCTGAGCAACGCAATGGCGACCGACCCGACGCCGCCGGATGCGCCCGTGACGAGCACGTCGCGATGATGGGGCACGACACCGCTGCGCTCGAGCGCCATTACGCAAAGCATGGCCGTGTAGCCGGCCGTGCCGATGATCATCGCGTCACGCGGCGTGAAGCGCTCGGGCAATCGCACGAGCCAGTCGCCACGCAGCCGGGCCTTCTGCGACAGGCATCCCCAGTGCGTTTCGCCAACGCCGTAACCGTTGAGCACGACACGATCTCCCGCGCGCCACGCCGGGTGTGACGATTCGAGCACAGTGCCCGCGCCATCGATGCCGGCGACCATCGGCCACGTCCGCACAACGGGCGCCTTGCCGGTGATGGCAAGACCGTCCTTGTAATTGACGGTGGAGTAATCGATGGCGACGAGGACGTCGCCGCTCGCGGGCAGCGCATCGTCCTGCAATTCGGTCACGGCCGCTTGCGTCGTGCCGTCGGACTGCGTCAACAAGATTGCCTTGAACATGCCTGGGTGTCTCCGATGCTAAGGGGCGGGGGACGCTGGCGATGTCGCGTTGATTCGCCGTTCGCAAGCGCGCAGGAGCGCGGCGTGTTCGCTGCGCCAAGCGCCAAGTGTGTTCGGCAGGTCACTTCGCTGCGTTGATAACGCTTGCGATCGCGTCGCGCGTCTCCTGCGTCAGGACTTCGACGAGTGTCGCTGCGGGGAGTGCCCGTGCGAGCGGCGCCGCCTGACCGGCCCATTGTGCCGCATAGCCGCTCTCCTTGTGCCCCTTGGCTGCTGCGTTGAGCGTCTTGCCGGCATCGTACGTGATCGGGTAGTCCGGAATGGCGGGGCGCCCCGGCGTCTGTTCCAGGGTCCAGAAGCGATTGACCAGCCCGCGCGCGGGGCGCCCGGAGATCGCGCGAATCAGTGCGGTGCGTGGCGGCGGTGCGCTGAGCAAGGCTTCGCGATACGCGGCGTCTGCGCCCGACTCGGGGCATGGCACGAAGGCCGTTCCCATTTGCGCGGCTTGCGCCCCGAGCGCGAGCACGGCGGCGATGCCCGCCCCGTCCATGATGCCGCCGGCAGCGATCACGGGCAGCGAGGTACGCGCCGTCAGTCGCCGCACCAGGGCAAAGGTGCCGAGTTGTTCGTCTTCGCTCGGCTGACGATCGCCTTCGTCGTTGAAACGTCCGCGATGACCGCCGGCCTCGTAGCCCTGTGCGACGATGGCGTCGATGCCCGCCGCTTCGATGGCGTCGGCCTCCGCCTCGTTCGTGGCCGACGCGAAGATCACAATGCCTGCGGCTTTCAGCGCATCGATCCATGCCTGGCGAGGCAAGCCGAAATGGAAGCTGACGACGGCCGGGCGCTCCTCGAGAAACATCTCGTACATCGCCACGTCCTCGACGAAGCTCAGATAAATCTCGCGCAAGGTCGCGGGCGGCGTTGCCCCGTAGCGTGCGAATTCAGGCGCAAGATAGTCGAGCCATGCGGCTTCCCGGGTGACATCGGCGCGGGCCGGCACGTGGGTGAAGACATTAACGTTGAACGGGCGGTCGGTCAGCGCGCGTGTCTGGCGGATGACCTCGCGGGCCGCGCTCGCGTCCATGTTGCCGACGGCGAGCGAGCCCAACGCGCCTGCGTTGGACACGGCGGCGACGAGTGCCGGGGTCGATGCCACAGCCATCGGCGCCTGAATGATCGGCGTGGACATGCCGAGGCGCTGGGTGATTCGAGGGATGCGTGGCGACGCGTGGGCGCGGCCGGTCTTAGGCGCAGTCGTATTGGCGGTCATGGATTCCCCGCTCAGAAGGCGACGGTCAGTTCGCGTAGCGAGTCGAGCGTCTGACGCAACTCCGCACGTAACACGTCGATCAGTTCGGCCGCCGGCATCGCCCGCGCGAGTGGCGCGGCCTGACCTGCCCATTGCGCGGCGTAGTCGCTGTTGCCCTTGGCCTTGGCGGCAGCGTGGATCGCTTTGCCGGCGTCATAGGTCACGGGATACGCGGGCAGGTCGGGACGCCCGGCCGTTTGTTCGATGGCATAAAGCCGGTTGACGAAGCCGCGAGCGGGGCGGCCCGAGATGGCGCGGATGAGCGCTGTGCGCGGTGGATTCGGACGCGTGAGACGTTCGCGGTACGCGGCGTCGGCCGCCGATTCCGGGCAAGCGACGAACGCCGTTCCCAATTGTGCGGCCTGCGCGCCCAGCGCGAGCGCGGCGGCAATGCCCGCGCCGTCCATGATGCCGCCCGCCGCAATGACGGGCACCGACGTATGCGTGACGATCAGACGCACGAGGGCGAGCGTGCCGAGTTGTTCGTCGTCGGTAGGAACGCGGTCGCCAAGGTCCTCGAAGCGTCCGCGATGGCCGCCGGCCTCAAAGCCCTGAGCGACGATGGCATCGATGCCCGCCGCCTGAACGGCCCTGGCCTCCGCGAGATTCGTTGCCGTCGCGAAGAGCGTGATGCCTGCGGCGTGAAGTGCGTCGATTTTTTCCTGCGAAGGCAATCCGAAATGGAAGCTCACGACAGCCGGACGTTCTTCCAGCAGCATCTCGTACATGGCGTCGTCTGCGACAAAGCTCTTGTAGATTTCGCTGAGCGCGGCGGGCGGCGTCGCCTCGAAGCGGGCAAATTCCGGGGCGAGATAGGCAAGCCATGCGGCGTCGCGCGCAGGATCGAGTTTGGCTGGCGCGTGGCAGAAGACGTTCACGTTGAACGGTTTGCGCGTGAGCGCGCGCGTGTCATGGATGGCTTTGCGTGCCGCGTCCGGACCGGCGGCCGCCACGCCGATCGAGCCGAGGCCGCCTGCGTTGGAGACGGCGGCAGCCAGCGCCGGTGTGGAGGTGCCCGCCATCGGGGCCTGAATGATGGGGGTCTGCAATCCCAAACGTTCGACGAGGGCGCGATTGCGGGACTGGGAGGCGTTGGAGCTAAGCATGACGATCTGCACCTGAGAGTGTTCAAAGGGGGGAACCGCGGCAGTCATTGCAGGCGAAATGTCCAATAGGTCCACTATGGCATACGCCCGGCGCGATAAAAGATACCACTTAAATGCATCTTTATGTTGGCCAGGACGAGGTGTCGTTGACGATCGAAGGGGTATCGCGTCGGGGAGGCAGGACATGCTTCGCGTTGTTTTCGTCTTCCGGATCAGGTGTTCGCTTCGTCCTGCGCATTGGGTTCATGGGCGATGTCGGGCGCATCCGTTCCCATCAGATCGGCTGCCCGTGAGCGTTGCATGTCGGCGCGACGGAAATAGCCAACGACCGTGGCGACGCTGGTGTGGCCGGTCATCGTCATCGTCTCGGCCAGCGGCACCTGCTGAAGTGCCGCTTCGGTCACGAAGCCCGCGCGCAACGAATGCGCTGAGAAGTCACCCTCCAGGCCGGCGAGGGCGCAGCGCTCGCGCACGATGTCGCGAACGGCGGCTTCGGAGAGCGCTTCGCCGACATGCCCACCGCGCCGCACGCGACGGAAAATCGGGCCGCTTTCGATGCCGGACGCACTTAACCAATCCGTCAGCGCGGCAGCGGCGGCGCCGGTGACGGGCTTCTCGTTCTCCGGCAGATCCACGCCCTGCTGATTCGTTTTGGACCACGAGAGCGTGTAGAGGTAATGCGCTGGCCCACAGCGTCGGACGTTCTCGCACGTCGCGCGCACGACTTCGGAGCGCCGGCGTCCTCCGCTTGCCCATGCAAACAGCAGCAGTGCGCGGTCGCGCTTGCCACGCAGCGAGTCGTCGCAAGTGGCGAGCAGCGCGCGCAAGGGGTCACGTGTCAGGGCGTCCTTGCGCGTCGTGCGAACGCCGCGCTTCGCATAGGCGCGGCGCGTTTTGGCGAGCAGTTCACGTACGGCGGGCTCCGCGCACGGGTTGGGCAGGTCGCGCGACGTATGCCATTTGGCGATGACGCTGATCCGATGCAGCAGTGTCGCCAGCGCAGGCGGCCCGGGTCGCGCCTTGAGCCCTTGCGCGACCAGTGCGCCGTCGAGCGCATCGGGCATCTCCGTCGTCAGGCCGTGATGGCTCTGGCGTTGCGCATGATCGACGACGAACTGGACGACCACGGCGGGCGGCAACGGCGCGACGAGCGCCTCGCCGTACCGCAGACGGTACCACCCCATCCAGTAACGCATTGCCGATTGATAGCTGCGACGCGTGTTCGCCGAATCGCCTTC
Organism: Pandoraea vervacti; assembly: GCF_000934605.2. NCBI lineage: Bacteria > Pseudomonadati > Pseudomonadota > Betaproteobacteria > Burkholderiales > Burkholderiaceae > Pandoraea > Pandoraea vervacti. The sequence goes on from NZ_CP010897.2 coordinate 2,626,937, forward strand.
ACGGGCTAGGGCCTGCGCCGCTTCGCGCGCATCGGCGTCGAGGACTGCGGGGTTGAGCGGCGCAGGCAGGCCGGCAGCGGGCGATTTTTCGGTGAGGTTGCGGTCGTCCGATTTGCGCGACGGTGTGTCGGGGGTGCTAATTTTTCTTCTGAACATATGATTTCATATGTATGATGTGTGATATATAACGCATTCGAGAAATAACTCTCGATAATATTCCATTATCGTGGGTTATTTGGCAATGCTGCCGAATTCAAGGAGTGCTTCCGATGACCGCGTCCCAAACACCGACATCCGCCTCTCTCACGCCGTCGCCAAGGCAAGGCGGCCGAGGTATTTCCGAGCATGACGTCTGGACGGCGGCGGATGCGCTGCTGATGGCAGGACAGCGTCCGACGATCGAGCGCATCCGTCAGCAGTTGGGTCGAGGCTCGCCGAATACCGTGAGCCCGTATCTGGACGCCTGGTTCGCCGGACTCGGCGCACGTTTGCAACGGGGGGGCGACAGGATGGCCGGTGTGCCCGAAGGCGTCGAGATGCCGGAATCGTTGGCGCGCGCTGCGATGAACTTGTGGACGCTGGCGTTGGAGGAGGGGCGTGCAGCGTTGGTGGAGGAGGCGGCGGTCCGACGCGCAGTGCTCGACGCGCGCGAGGCGGAATTGAATGCGGATCGTGAGGCGCTGGCACAGGCGCGCGCCGTCCTTCATGAGCGAATTGCGTCGGCGGAGACGGCCGCGGCCGATGCGCGACAAGGGCGGGACGAAGCGCAGGCGCAGGCGCGCCGCGCCGAGGCCTTGCTGATCGACGCGCAGGCCGATGCCGTCGCTTCACGTCAAGCGCTGTCCGCCGCCCGCGACGCCATGCAGGCGCTGCAGGAAGAGCACGCGACGCATCGCGCCGGTTGGGATGCGGAGCGCGCCAAAATCGCCGAACGCGCCGATGCGAGCGAGCGTCGTCTGATGCTTGAGCTGGACGCCGCCCGCGAGTCGATCAAGTCGCTGCAACAAGAGCGCAAGCAGATGCAGCGTCAGGCGCAGGAAACCGAAGCCGCGCTTGCCGCGATGACCGAAGCGCAACAGGAAATGCGCGCGGCCAAGGCGTTGCAAGACGGCGTCGTTGCGCGCTTGCGTGAGCAGGTCAGCATGCAGGAGGCGTTGACGGCAACCTATCAGACGATGCTGGCGACGTTGCCGACGGCGGTTGCCGGTGTCGGCGGCGCGGGCAGCGCCGCGCGAGGCGCCGGACCGGGGGCGAGGCGTCGCGCGAGCAGTGCCGCAACGCCGTCAACGTCGGTCTTGCGACGCCTGCGCCGTCCGTAGGTCCGCCGCCTGATTCACGTCGGACGTCCAGCCACCGCCCAGCGCGCGGAACGTCGCGACAGCGGCGCGTGCATTGTCGGTCTGCGCCCGGGCGTCGGCGTCGCGCAGCGTCAGCAATTGCCGGTCGGCGTCGAGCACTTCGTACAAGCTGACGGCGCCGCCGGTATAGGCGTCCTGTGCGCTGTCGCGGGCCCGCGTCTGGGCATCCACCGCGCCCGTCAGATCCTTGCGCTGCTGCTCCAGTTCGACGAGTGTGACGATGGCGTTTTCCACATCCTCGGTGGCGTGCAGCATTGCAAGCCGATACTCTGCCAGCGCCTGTGCATTCGCCCCGCGCGCCTGTGCCACCTCTGCGTCGATACGTCCGAAATCGAACAATCGCCAGCGAAGACCGAGTGCGGCCAGAGGCTGGAATGTGGCGGCACTGGGTACACGTCCGCCGGCCAGCGTATCGAATCCGAGTGCGCCGGACAGGGAAAGCTTGGGGTAATACTCGGCAAGCGATGCGCCGATGCGCTCGTTCGAGGCCGCAAGCCTGCGCTCCGCCGCGATGACGTCCGGTCGGCGGCGCAGCAGGTCGGCGGGGGCGCTGGCGTCGCCAATTGCGGGGATCGTCAACGCACGCGCTTTCGTGTCGTCGGCCTGCGTGGCTGCATTCATGCGGCGTGCGTAAGTGCCTGGCGCGGCGCCCATCAGGACATCGAGTCGATTCAGTTGTGTCTCGCGCTCGATGCGCAGCGGCGGCAGTGTCGTGCGCGCCTGTGCCAGCAGCGCCTCGGATTGCGCCAACTCGCGCGCTGTCGCCAGGCCGTCCTTCAGCCGCAACCTCACGATCTCCATGAGACGCGTGTCCGTATCGATCTGATCCTGCGCAATCGCCAGGCGCCGCTGCGCCGCCCGAACCCGGAAATAGGCGTCTGCCGCTTCGGCCACGATGCTCACCCGAACGCCGTCACGCTCCGCCTGCGCCGCCTGTTCGAGCGCGCTTGCCGCCTGCGCCGAGCGTTGCAATCCGCCGAACAGATCCAGTTCCCAGCTTGCGCCCGCCCCGACGTCGTACACCGTCATGTTGCGGTTGTAGCCGGGGACGGTGCGCGCCACGACCCCCAGCGGACTGTCCAGCGACTGATGTTCGCGCGTGACGCTGCCATCGAGCGTCAATGACGGCAGCCGTCGTGCGCCAGCCGCCTGGGCTTGCGCCCGCGCCTGCGCCACACGTGCCATCGCCGCCTGCAAATCCAGATTTTGCGCCAATGCCTGCTCGACGATGCCGGTGAGCACGGGGTCGTGAAAACGCGTCCACCAGGTGTCGAGCGAGAGGGGCGTGTCTGCGCCTGCGTGAGTCGCATCGCGCTGCGCCAGCAACGCGCTGCCTTCGAAGTGCGGCGGCAGGTTCGCGCCCGGGGCGACGTAGTCGGGGCCGACCGCGCAGCCGGTCAAAGCGCTGACGCACAACGCCAGGGCGGCGTTGCGCAGGCTAGCGAGCGGTGTCAGGCGCAATGTCGACAAAGGCATCGGCAAGGAGGTTGGCAAAACCGGCGGCGAAGTGGGGGTCATGGAATTTAACGAGTTACTTGCAAGATGATAGTTGCAACTCTATACTCACTTCCATTATGAAAGCAACCCCGGGTTGCGTGTCGTATGGACACCACCGGATATTCCCTCCAGAGCGAAGAAGGACCCACCCATGACATCCCCCAGCACGCCGACCCACAGCGACAGCCCGACGGGCGGCCATCCCCTTGAGCGATCGTTTCCGCGCGGTCTTGTCGTGCGCAGTGCCGTGGTCGTGGCAGCGATTGCCGCAGTGGCGTACGGGACCTACTGGTGGACAACTGCGCGGTATTTCGAGACGACGGACGACGCTTATGTCGGTGGCGACGTTACCGTCCTTGGACCGAAAGTCCCGGGATATATCGCCGAAGTGCTGGTGACGGATAACCAGGCGGTGCGCGCGGGCGACGTGCTCGTGCGCCTGGACGATCGCGATTACCGGGCCGCGCTGGCAAAGGCGGAAGGGGCGGTTGCCGCCCAACAGGCGTTGTTGGCCAATCTCGACGCGACCGCCAGATTGCAGACGGCCGTGATTGCGCAGGCGCGAGCGAGTGTCGTGGCGGTGGCGGCGGACGCGCGCCGCGCACACGACGACCAGGTGCGCTATCAGGATCTGGTCGCCAAGTCGGCGGTATCGGTGCAAAGCGCACAGAAGGCGGACGCGGACTACAAGCAGATCAGCGCGAATCGCGAGCGGGCCGAGGCCGGCGCGGTGGCCGCCGAGCGTCAGCTCGATGTCATCGCGACGCAAAAACAGCAGGCGCAGGCGGCGCTGGCGCAGGCGGTGGCCGAACGCGACATCGCCCGGCTCAACCTGGAGTACACCGTGCTGCGCGCACCGGTCGATGGCACGGTCGGTAATCGTCGCGCGCGCACCGGCGCCTATGCGCAAGCGGGCACGCAACTGCTTGCGATCGTGCCGGCGCATGGCTTGTGGGTCGACGCGAATTTCAAGGAAGGACAGGTCGCGCATCTGCGTCCGGGCATGCCGGTGAAGATCGAGGCCGACGTGCTGCCCGGGCGTGTGTTCCACGGTCGTGTCGCCAGCCTGGCGCCGGCGACCGGCGCGCAGTTCAGCGTGCTCCCGCCGGAGAACGCGACGGGTAACTTCACCAAGATCGTGCAGCGCGTTCCGGTACGTGTGCAACTCGACGACGTCGATGCGCGCCTGGGGACGTTGCGCCCGGGCCTCTCGGTGACCGCGGAAGTGGACTCGCGTGGTGAGCGCCATGGCGACAAGGCGCTCGCGCCGGCCGCCGCGAAGGTGGCGGCAAGATGAGCGCCGCGCAAGCCGGGGCGGTGTCGCCGCTTCCCGCAGGCGTGAGCGATGCCGCCAAGCCCGCGCATTCCGCGAACGATGAGCGCCCGGCGCCGGCGTCGCCACCGTCACCACCGTCGCCACCGTCACCACCCATCGGCGGCGGATTCTCGGCGGAGTCCATGTCCACGCCTGCCAAGATCATTGCTTTCGGGACGATGGTCGTCGGCATGTTCATCGCGCTGCTGGACATTCAGATCGTATCGGCCTCGCTCCGGGACATCGGCGGCGGGCTGTCTGCGGGAGCCGACGAAACGGCCTGGGTGCAGACAAGTTACCTGATCGCCGAGATCATCGTGATCCCGCTCTCGGGGTGGCTCTCGCGGGTGATGTCGACGCGCTGGGTCTTTGCGGCGTCTGCTGCGGGCTTCACGTTGGCGAGTCTGCTGTGCGGTGCGGCGTGGAACATCCAGAGCATGATCGCGTTTCGCGCATTGCAAGGGTTCCTGGGCGGGTCGATGATCCCGCTGGTGTTCACCACGGCGTTCGCCTTTTTCGGCGGTTCGCAACGGGTCGTGGCCGCAGCGGTGATCGGCGGTCTATCGTCGCTGGCGCCAACGCTGGGCCCGACCATCGGCGGATGGATCACCGATAACTATTCCTGGCACTGGCTGTTCTTCATCAACATCGTGCCGGGCATTTTCGTGACGGTCACCGTGCCGCTGATGGTGCGCATCGACCGTGCGGATGTCTCGTTGCTGCGCGGCGCGGACTATCTCGGCATGGTGCTCATGGCCGTCAGTCTCGGTTGCCTTGAGTACACGCTGGAGGAAGGGCCGCGCTGGGACTGGTTCGGCGACGACACGATTCGCGCCACGGCATGGCTGGCGGGAGTGTGCGGCGTGGCGTTCATCTGGCGCTCGCTCGTATACGCCCAGCCCATCGTCGACCTGAGGGCGCTCAAGCAGCGCAATTTCGCGCTCGGTTGCTTCTTTTCGTTTGCCACGGGGATCGGTATTTTCGCCACGATCTACCTCACGCCGTTGTTCCTCGGCCGGGTGCGAGGATTTTCGGCGTTCGAGATCGGCATGGCGGTCTTCTCGACGGGCATCTTCCAACTGCTGTCGATCCCTCTGTATACGCTGCTCGCCAATCGCGTCGACCTGCGGATATTGATGATGGTCGGCATTGGCGGGTTTGGCTTGTCGATGTGGCAATTCGCCCCGATCACGCACGACTGGGGCACGGCGCAGCTGCTGCTGCCGCAAGCGTTGCGCGGCGCGGCGCAACAGTTCGCGGTCGCGCCTATTGTGACGCTCACACTGGGGAGCCTTCCGCCTGCACGGTTACGTCTGGCATCGGGGTTGTTCAATCTCATGCGAAACCTGGGCGGCGCCATTGGCATTGCCGTGTGTACGACGGTGCTCAACGACCGGACCAACCTGCACTTTTTTCGGCTTGCGGAAACGATGGGGCAGGGTAATCCGGCGGTCGGTCAGTGGCTGGCCGGCGTGGGGGCGCGAATGGGCGCGGCGGGCCTCGATGCGCTCGACGCGCAGGCGGCGGCGCTACGGCAACTCTGGCTCCTGACGTTGCGCGAGGCGCAAACGATCACGTTCGGCGACATCTTCGGCGGCCTGGGCGTGATCTTCCTGTTCGTCACGTTGATGGTGCCGTTGATGCGCAAGGTTGCACCGCCCAAAGCACCGAGCGCGGACGCGCATTGAGGTCGCCGGCAGAAGAATTCACTTCAAGTAAATTACTTTTCGAATATCTCTTAACTGATTGATATTCATCGATATTTGCGATCAGATTTTGTGGGCTAATCGACCGAGGACCGAATAATCGCAGCGCGTCGAGCCTCGGTGGCTTGCTCGACGGTGTCGACGCGCTTATGCTCACTTGCATGGTAATAGGCAGGGCGCGACGCGCACCGGTGTCCGATGCCGTCACTTCCCTGAATGCGAGGAAACCGTATGCACCGAAAAACATTCCGCGATATGCAATGCCCCATTGCCCGAAGCCTTGAACGCGTGGGGGAATGGTGGAGCATTCTGATTCTGCGTGAGGCGGGGTATGGGACGACGCGTTTCGACGATTTCCAGCGTCGTCTGGATATCGCGCCCAATATGCTGACGCGGCGATTGAATGCGCTCGTCGAGGAAGGACTGCTCGAGCGCCGTCAGTATTGCGACCGTCCGCCGCGCTTCGAATATGTGCTAACCGATGCGGGGCGCGATTTCCGTCCGGTATTGTGGGCGCTACTGGCGTGGGGAAACCGGCACTTCGCACCGGAGGGAATTGCGGCTCAACTGGTTGACCGCGAGACGGGCCAGGTCGTCGAGCCGGTGGTGGTCGATGCCGTGACTGGCGCACGTCTCGACCCGAAGCGTCATATCCCGAGCGCCGGGCCGGCGGCCAGCGAAAACATGCGGGCGCGGCTCGCGCGAGCGGCCGAGTTCGTGACGGGCGAGTCGACCCCGGACGTTCCGGCCGCCGACGATGAGGCGACAGCCGTTTCCGACGCGACGGAGGTTAGTCGTTGAGCAGTTCGGCGCCGAGTTGGTCGGCTGCGGCACTTAACCCGTGCAGAATCCGTTCGGCAACCCTCGAAGGGAAATCGGGCGGAAGTCGTGTACTCATCGCATCAACGACCTGAGGTGTCATCTCCACGATTGCCTCGATGAGCGCTTTGCCGGGCTGCCCATCCTCTGTCGTGACGCCGTGACGGGCTGCGAGCGCCAGCCAATGGCGCAAGTGGATGCCGACCATCTTCCAATGGGCATTCTTCCCTCGTACCGCCATTGCCATCGAGATCCGGTTTGCCGGCGTCTGCGACGGGCCGTCACCCAAAATCGGATATGCGGAGAGCACGTCGTAAAACGGCGTGAGTTCGACTTTGCCGCCAGGGCGGATGAAGACGCTGAAGTTCTTTGCATGGCCGTCGGGAGCCCGGAGCATCCAGAAAAGCAATTGGGCCAGAAAGAAATGCCTGCGGTCTCGTGCCGGATCGCGTGAACTCCCAAGCACATCCATGATGGCGTCGATCCCGGGCCCGCCCTCGTTCTCGTACTTCAGGTGCGGGGGTGTTCCCGTTGCCTGACACATGTCTTCCTGTGGGATGCGAAGCAACCACGGGCTGTCATCATGCTCGTTTCGTCCCACCCAACGCCGATCGAAGCGTTCGACGCTCAGCACCTTCATGCCGTCAAACGTCAAGGGTTCGCATGCGGCGACTGGAAGGCCGTACGCTGCGAAAATCTGTGCGCAAAGCCATTCGTTCTCAATGGAATCGCGCCAGTCCATCTTCACATGCCCAATCATCCCGATGGGAAGCTTGAGAATGTGCGTAGTCGGGGTCGCGCGATGGGGCATGCACCATTGACCGCTCCTGACGTGTCTGAGCAGAGCCGTTTTTTCCTGCGCGCCTGCAATGGATATGCGGAAATCGTCTGGCACATCGTCTTGAGGTGAACGTCCTGTCGTCGCGGTGTCAGCGGTGCCGCGCAAAATATCGCCGATCTCCGTGTCGGTGAGTCGGGTGGCGTGGATCGTCTCTATGTCGTCCGGCGCCATGCCGTCCGGGAGTAGCTGAAGTGCGCCGGCGCAATCGCGACCGACCTCGCTCAGCAGCGTGAAAGCATCGGTCGTTGTGAGTTGATACCGACGCGCGACCCTTTCCCGGATGGCCTTGCTGTCTGGCAGCAGGTTTTCGAAATAGGCTTGTACAGTGGCTCCCCGGTGGGGCGCATTTCCAGGAAGAAATCCGAGGGATCTGGAGATTGGACGGCCCTCATTCGAGTCGACCCACGTCTCGGCGTATTGCAGCAAGTCACGGCCATTGGCGCCAATGCTCCACGTCCCGACAAATGCGCCGTTCATCCATAAGCCCAGCCTTTGCGCACGAGCACGTCCGTGTCCTGCCGTCACCATTACCATTCCTTGTCAGTCGAGATTTTGGTCCCTTGGGTCGGGGCAGGTGGGGGCCGCTGCATGGAGGGCTCGTCGGTACGCAGGATCATCTCCACGCCGAGAATGCTCAGTAACTGAAGGAGCCGTTCTGCACTGACCTTGTCTGCGTTGCGCTCCAGCGCGGAGATGGTTTGCTGAGTGACGCCCAGTCGTGTCGCGACTTCCGACTGCTTCAGGCCTGTTTGCTTTCGGAATGCTTGCAGCAACTGCGTAAGGTCCGTCGGCGACCGAACTGCAAAGTTACCCATACAAATCCTGGATTGTTTTTTCGATAAACAAATTCTAGTTTGTTTTTTGCGAAATTCAACTGGATTCGGCAGGTATACACAAATCCTGATTTGTATATAGAAGATACAAATCAGGATTTGTATCGGCCTGGCGCAAGACCCGGCAAGAACCGGTTACGCCATCGCCGGGGCGCCGGAAATGCCCGGCAGTGAAGCGAGCAGACGGGCAAAGGCGTCGCTCGTGAGGGGTTTGCCCAACAGGAAGCCTTGCAACTCATCGCAATCGAGCGTCCGAAGCGCTTCGCGTTGTGAGGGCGTCTCGACGCCCTCGGCCACCACGTCCATGTCAAGCGAATGGGCCAGTGCGATGATCGCGGAGACGACAGCGCTGCCTTCGCGCCCGCAGGTGTCCAGGCCGTTGGTGAAGAATCGGTCCATCTTCAGTTGCTTGACACGGAAGCGCTGCAAATACGCCAGGCTCGAATAGCCCGTGCCAAAGTCGTCGATGGCGACTTCAAAGCCATGGTCCTGGAACGCGCGGATCACGTCGATCGTGTGCTGTGCGTCCGACATCGCCACGGTCTCGGTGATCTCGAACATCAGTCGGGAGCATGCGATACCGGCATCGCGCACGATTTCCAGAATGTTCTCGACCAGCAGCGATTGCGCCATCTGCCGGGGCGAAAGATTGATCGCGACCTTGACCGGCGGCAAGCCCGCGGCGTCCCATTCCCGGATGTGACGGCAAGTCTCCCGAACCACCCAATAACCAATCTGCACGATCTGGCCGGTGCGCTCTGCCACGGGAATGAAATCGACCGGCTGCAACTCGCCGAAGGTCGGGTGCGTGAGGCGCAGCAGCGCTTCGGCGCCGGCGAGCGCCTCCGTATCGCCCCGGTACTTCGGCTGGAAATGCAGCGAGAAGTATTGGTTGCTCTGCGCGTCGTGCAACGCTTGCTGGATCTCCCAGGTGCGCTGGGCCGCAGCATTCATGCGCGGCTCGAAGTAGCGGAAGATGCCGCGTCCGGCACGCTTTGCTTCGTACATGGCGGTATCGGCGTGCTTTAGCAGCAAATCGATGCTGTCGCCATCGTCCGGATACAGTGCCACGCCGATGCTCGGCATCACGTGCAGAGACTGGTCGCCGACCTTGAGGCCGTCGCGCATGTCGTCGAGCAGACGCTGCGCCACGCGGCCGGCGACTTCCGGCGACGACAGGGAGCCGAGCAGCACCACGAACTCGTCGCCGCCGAGACGCGCCACCACATCGTCGCCGTTCACGTTCTTGCGCAAGCGCTTGGCAAACGCGCGCAGGACATCGTCGCCCACGTTGTGGCCCAGCGAATCGTTGATGGTCTTGAAGCCGTCCAGGTCCATGAACAGCACGGCAAACCGTCGCTGGTCACGACGCGAGTTAATCAGCATGCGCGCTGCGGCGTCATGCAACGCGCGACGGTTGGGCAGATCGGTCAGCGCATCGTAGGTCGCCATGCGTGCGATCTGCGAGTTGAGTTGGAGGACCGAACTGGCAAGGAAACTGGTGCGGGCGTCGAGGCGGGAGACGAGCAGGGTGGTCACCAGAATCAGGAACGTAAAGAGGCTCACGGTCGTGACCAGCCACGACGAGCTCACGCCGTTAGCCGCGCCGCAAATGGCCTCTGCCGCGAAGGTCGCCGCCGACATTCCGGTGTAATGCATCGCCGTGATGGCAAGCCCCATCACACCCGCTGCGGCGATGCGCTTGGCCATGACATAACGCAGACTGCCGTCGCGCAACGTCCGCGCGATCCAGAGCGCCGCTGTGGCCGCGGCGATGGCAATGAGGATCGATGCCGTGAAGAGCACCGGGTCATAGCGGATGGCCGGGTCCATTTTCATGGCCGCCATGCCCGAATAGTGCATCGCGGCGATGCCGATACCCAGGGTCACGCCCGCGCCGCCCAGTCGCCACCGCGTGAACCGCTCGCTCGCCACGAGCCAGAGGGCGGCCCATGAGATCGTGATGGCAATGCCGAGCGAGGCCGCCGTGATGGCCGGGTCATAGCCGAGCTGGAGCGTGGCTTTCGAGTCCAGGGGCGACCACGACGGCGAGAGCGACAGGGCAAGCATGCCGATGAAGTGCATTGACCAGATGCCGATGCCCATGGCGGTCGCGCCCACGGCGAGCCACGCGTGACGCATGCCGCGGTGGGTCATGAGATAGATGCGACCTGAAAGGTCGAGCGCCGTAAACGACGCCAGCACGGCAACTGCTAGCGATAGCGCAACGAGCCAACCACTGTACGAACTGGACATATGAAAACCGACCGAAAAGTCCCGCTTAACTGGTTATCGGCACGTGGCGCCGAGAGTTGAGGATTGCGGTGGAATATTTCCAAGAGCCTTGGCAGCGGCAGACGCCCGCGATGTGTCATGTCGCATCATCTCGATGCGATCCGGTCCGACGCGACTCGATCCGCGTCGATGCTCGACAGTGCCGATGCCATAGTGAATAATCCGTCCATACCTGCCCCTTGGCACCGCATTGTGCGGTGAGCGCATACGGCGAATTTGGCGACTTCGACGTCGTATCGCGCTCACGCAATGTGCCAGGTGGCAACCCGTCGGGGGCTACGCAATCAGGCGTGACTTGAGAACACTATCAGGGGGCAGAGTACGGCAGCCCTAGATTTTGCCTGAATTCCGTAGGAATTCCTCTTACTGAGTGCAATCCGGGTGGCCAACTTGCCCGCAGGAGCCGTGATATGCGCATTCGCATGGGGCTGTTGCAAGTGCTGGTGGTGTGTGGAGTGGCCGTGGGGCCGGGGTTTGCGGCAATCTCGGCAGCGTTTGCCCTCGAAGTTTCATCGTCCGGCGCAGTGTCGACGCAAGGCAACAACACGTCGGCCCCTGCCGGACAATCGGCGCCTGACGCCGACGCGTCCGCCAGCGATCCGCGCGATGGCGTGGAGCTTCGCTTCATGGATCGTCCAATCGTGACGTTTCGCGCCGCGCTCGGCGGCGCGAGCCCCGAAGTGCGCGCCGCACGCGCCAAAGCGGTGCTCGACAGCCTGCCGGGCAGCGCCTTCGATGCGCCCGTGGACGTACTGCGTGCGTCGCTTGGCGGCGTCTCGGGCGTGGCGTTTCGGCTTCAGGATCGGATTCTCTTTGCCTTGACGGCCGACGATCTGGCGCAAGGCGATCCACGCACGCTCGACGTCGCGGTCGCCGACGTTCAAAAGCATCTGAAAATCGCTTTTGAGGCGCGTCGCGAGCAGCTTCATTTGCCGACCATTTTGCGCGGCATCGCGCTTGGGGCCCTCGGCGCCGTGGTGCTTGCCCTGCTGGTGATCGCCATTGGTCGTGCGCGATCGCGGCTGGAGTCCCGCTTGCAGACCGCATTCGAGAAGCGCGTCCTGCAACGCACGGCACGCACGTTCGACTGGACCGGGTCGGCCGTCCATCTGGTGCATCAGGTGGTGCAGATCGGCGCGGTCTGCATTTCGCTGGCCTTCGCCTACCTGTATCTGATCTTCGTGCTGATGCAGTTCCCGGCCAGTCAGCCGACGGCCGCCCGTTTGTCCGACTTCCTCTGGTCGCTCGTCGACCGCTTCGGCATCGGCGTGGCTGCCTCGATCCCGGGAATCCTGACGGTCATCGTCATTTTCCTGCTCACACGTGCGCTGCAAAGCCTGATCAATAACGTTTTCGATGCCGTACAGAGCGGACGCCTCGCCATTCCCGGCATGCATCCCGAGACCGCCGGCGCCACACGTCGTCTGGTGTCGGTCGTCGTCTGGGGGCTGGCGCTGACTTTTGCCTATCCCTACATGCCCGGCGCGCAGAGCGACGTCTTCAAGGGGCTGTCGGTGTTGCTGGGGCTGATGGTGACCTTGGGCTCCAGCGGTATCGTCAATCAGCTGATGAGTGGCATGGTGGTGATCTACAGCCGCGCGCTGAAAAAGGGCGATCTGGTGTCGATCGGCGAGGCGACGGGGGTGGTCGTGGGCGTGGATGCGCTATCGGTGAAGCTGGTGAATCTGGCGCAGGAGGAGTTGACGATTCCGAATGCGGTCGTGGTGGCGTCGACCGTGCGTAACTTCACGACGCAGGGACGGGGGCGTGGCGTCGCGATCAGCACGACGCTGACCATCGGCTACGACACGCCGTGGCGACAGGTGCACGCCATGCTGATCGAGGCGGCGGGCCAGACGCCGCAGGTCGCGGCAAATCCCGCGCCGTATGTGCTGCAAAGGGCGCTGTCGGACTTCTACGTCGAGTACGAAATTTTCGCTACCCTGCGAGACCCCTCCACACGATTCGCTGCGATCTCTGCGCTGCACGAGAGCATTCAGGACGTCTTCAACAAGTACGGCGTGCAGATCATGTCGCCGCACTTCGAAGAACAGCCGCATGCGCCGCTCACAATCCGCCCGGAACATTGGTATCCGGCGCCGGCGCGCGCACCCGAGGGCGTGGACGCGTCGCTCACGCCTGCTTCGACATCACAAGAACAAGGAGTCGGCCATGCCCGTGAAGCCCGCTAGGCCCGCCACGCCGTTGATACGAAAGGCCGGTTCGCCGGACGCCGGCGCGTGCGTCTTGTCAGCGCCCGCTGCACCGACGGCGGCGCCGGCGACCGTTGCCTCGCAGCCGAGCGTGCCGACGGTGCCGTTCGAAGCGCGCCTTGCGGCCGGACGCCAGTTGCGCGAAAAAACGCCACGCAGCAGCCATTCGCATCTCGGGAACACGGACCGGGATATCGTGGAATTGCTGCGCACGAGCAGCGAGGGCCGCGTGGCGGCGCTCGTGCCGCTGCGTTACGGGCGCATGCTGGCGTCGCCGTTCGCGTTCTACCGGGGGAGCGCCATCGTCCAGTCGCATGATCTGGCGGGCACCCCGAATTCCGGGCTCACGATGCAGATCTGCGGCGACTGCCATCTGGCGAACTTCGGCGGTTTCGCGACCCCAGAGCGCAAGCTCATCTTCGACCTGAACGATTTCGACGAAACGGCGCCGGGGCCGTGGGAGTGGGATCTGAAGCGCTTGTGCGCCAGTCTGGTGCTGGCCGCGAGGCAGTTTGGTTTCGGCGACACGCTTGGCGTGGAGATGGTGCGCGCTGCCGTCGACACGTATGCGCGACGTCTGGACGAGTATGCGCACATGCCGACCATCGAGCTGTGGCACGAGCAGATTACGTTCGAGCGCATGCTGGAGATGGCGGGTACCGAGCGCGTGCGTGAAGGTGTCAAGCGCGGTATTGCCCGCGCTGCCGGGCGCACCCATGAGAACGTGCTGCCGAAGTTCGCCCAGCAGATCGGCGATCACTGGCAGATTCGGGACACGCCGCCGACCGTGTTTCATGTGCATGGGGCCACGACCCTGTTTGGTCCCGAGGACGACTGGCTCGGCCTGGGGGACTGGCGCACGCTGTTCGCCCCCGTCTACAAGAGTTACACCAGTTCATTGCCCCCCGATCGTGCCCGTATGCTGGAGAGCTATACGCAGCAGGATCTGGCGTTCAAGGTCGTGGGTGTCGGCAGTGTCGGCACGCGTTGCCTTGTGCTGCTGATGATGGATACGCACGAACAACCGCTTTTTCTTCAGTTCAAGGAGGCGTCGAAATCGGTCGTCTCGCGGTTCTTCAAGAACGTGACGCCGAAGCACGACGGGCGTCGCGTGGTCGAGGGGCAGCGTCTGATGCAGGCGGCCTCGGACGCCTTCCTCGGCTGGGGTACCGGACCGTTCGGACGGAGTATCTATGGGCGCCAGTTGCGCGACATGAAAATCTCCGCCCAGTTCGAATTGTTCCGTGCCGATGGCTTTCGCGAGTACGCCAGCCTTTGCGGATGGGTACTCGCCCGCGCACATGCGAAGGCCGGCGGATGTGCGGCGGAACTGGTCGGCTACGTGGGCAAGGGCATTCGTCTGGGTGAGGCTCTCATCCATTACGCGACGGATTACGCCGATCAGGTCGAACGGGACTACGAGGTGTTCCGCAAGGCGTGCCGCGACGGACGCCTCGAGGCCCGGACCGATACCGACATGGCGGCCGATTTCATGGCGTGACGCCGTGTGACATCGCCCAACCGTCGCCCAGCCGTCGCGCAGTCGCGGCGCGACATGGCCGGACGTCTGATCCGGTCATGATCGATACCTTGATGCACCGAGTGCACCGAGAAAGAGGAGAGCGGGGAAGTATGCCGATGCATCGGTTGCGTGCGCGTATGGCGGTGGCGGTGAGTACAGCGGTGCGCTGGGTGTCGCGCACGCCTACGCTGATCGTCTGGAGCGGCGTGGGAATTTCCATACTGGTCATGGCGGTGGCCGTGGCGCTTCTCTACGAAGGGCGGCTACTGGTGCTGGCCCGGGCGGCGGACAACCAGCGCAATATCGCCGAAGTGATGGAGCGCGATCTCGAGCTCAATTTCCGTGTCTATGAAGCATCGCTCGACGCGGTAGTGAAGTTGCTGGCCCGCCCGGATGTCGACGCACTGACACCGGCGTTGCGCCGCGAACTGATCTTCGAGCGGGCAGGCGCGTCGCGCTATATCGGGTCGCTGGTGGTGCTCGATCCGAAGGGCAACATCGTCATCGACGCGGAGAGCGAGGTGCCGCGTCCTTTCAACTTCTCGGATCGCGATTACTTCCAGGTGCATCGCGATGACGCGCATGCCGGTCTTTTCGTCAGCGGCTTCCTGCATTCCCGCCTGCGCGATAACAAGCCGACCATGGTCTTGAGCCGACGCATCACGCGCCCGGACGGGGCCTTTGGCGGTGTGGTGTCGCTTGCCGTCGATACGGAGTACTTCCGCCATCTGTTCGATCACATCGAAGTCGGGCGGGAGGGCGTCATCCTGCTGCTGGGCAAAGACGGCGCCATTCTCATGCGCAAACCGTACGACGAGAGCGTGATCGGCCTCACGATGGCGCAAACCGGCCGTTACGAGGCGTTGCCCCCGGGGCGTGACGATCATCGCATCTATCCCATCCGCTTTCTCGGGCGCGATGGCCTGATGTCGCGCCGGTTCCTGAGCAACGTCCCGCTCACGCTGATCGTCGTGATGTCGAGCGAAGAGACGTTGGCGCCATGGCACAAGCGGGTGATCGAGTTCGGTGGCCTGTTCCTGTTGCTCAACATCGGGTTCGTTGCCACGTCGGCGCTGCTGGCGGCACAGTTGCGGCGGCGCTTGCGCGCGGAGCGCGAACTCAGCTTGCTGGCGCGCACCGACGGTCTCACGGGGCTGTCGAATCGCCGCTCGCTCGACAAGATCCTGGCCAATGAATGGCGGCGCATGCGGCGGGCGGGGCACTCGATGGCAGTGGCTTTCATCGATATCGACTGGTTCAAGCGCTATAACGATACCCACGGGCATCAGGCAGGCGACGCCGCGCTCGCCGCCGTGGCAGGCGCCATCGGGGCGGCGCTGCAACGGCCGTCGGACGCCGCCGGACGTTACGGCGGGGAGGAGTTCATCGCCGTGTTGCCGGACACCGACACGATTGGTGCACAACGGGTGGCCGAGGGGATTCGACTGGCCGTCGATCGGCTCAATCTTGCGCACGCGTCGAGCGATTTTGGGCACGTCACGGTGAGTGTCGGCGTGGCATGCCGCAAGCCGCGTGCGGGAGAGACGGTCGACGCGCTCGTCAAGGCCGCAGACGACGCGCTTTACCGCGCCAAGGCGACTGGCCGCAACCGGGTCATCGTGGCGTCGGAGGACGACGCGCCGCATGCGGAGCACGCCGCACATCGACCGCCCACACCCCCTACGCCACCGGTCTGACGCCGGGGCGCCGATCCTGCGCAGCACAGCATGGCGTAGGAATCGTCTGGTTTGTTCTTCATCCGCCGGGACCGCGACAGCATTGCGGTCCCTTTTTCTTGTTGGTCTCAATCCTCCATCGTCACCTCAAGTATGTTGGATAACCCATTGATATAGCGTGAGATCGTGGTTTCCCGATTTAGGGGTGGAGCGGGACAAGCGTGTTTGACAGCGCCCGCCTACACATCTTTCAGATTCCGCCGATTCGCCGAATGGAACCGGCTCCCTACAATCAATTTCAACAAGTCACGTGCCAGCCTCGACAGCACGGACTGCAGTCAAGGAGTCTGACATGGCGAAGCGTATCCCCCCGTCGCCAAAGCCGCGCCAGATGCGCGAGATGGCCAGTGACGAAAAGCAGCGCGAGCAGGACCAGTGGCAACACCAGCATCACGCATTGACGCATGAAGACGGAGACGCCGAGACGAGCGGTGCGCAACCTGCAGAACCGGACGGTGAAGCGCCACCTCAGTCGCATGAGGCCAGACAGTCCCGGGAGCGCGACGCCCAATCGGCTCACGCCCACGAGCAACGCGATCCGAAGTGGCTGGGCGCTTCCGAGCCCAAGCGTCACGGGTCAAAGGGCGACGTTGAGGGCGAGCGCAACGGCCAGGCAGAAGGAGGGCAAGCGGGCCCTGATGGCCGCGCAAAGGATTCGACAAGTGGTTCGGGCGGTCACGGCTATGCGCCGGAGATTGCTCATGGCGAGGAGAGCGGCTATGGACCTGCGGATGCTGCGCCAGGCGCGCATCCCAGGTTCGGGCGGCAAAGCGCTTACGGGCCGCATGACGATTACGCGGGTACGGGGCGCGACGCCTCCGGGTTTGCGAACGCAAGCGAGCCGGTGAAGAGTCCGTCCGAAGCGCGTCGCGTCGACTGGCCGGAGGGCACGGTCGGTGCGCAGACGATAGTGCATGCGCGCGACTCGTCGCGGTCGGACGCCGCCATCCACGAGGACATCCGCAAGACGTTGTCGAACGCCATCGATCTCGACATCTCTCATGTGGAGGTGACGGTGACCTCGGGGCTGGTGCTGCTCACCGGCTATGTGCCCGAACGCTGGATGCAACACGTCGTGCAGACGGAAGCGGCCAAGGTCGAGGGCGTGCTCGGTGTCGACAACCAGTTGCACGAACGCCGGGTGAAGGCGATGAGCCGTCCCGGCGAGAGCCAGGAAGGCCACAAGATTTAACGTTGTTCCGGCGCGGACGGTCTGTGTCTCGGTCGATGTCGACGGACGCTGCCGGGCCGGTATGGAACCAATACCGAAAGAAGGACACTTCGGCATCTGCGATGCGGCGACGCGTCGGCAGGTGCCGGTCAAGAGGCAAGACCGGGCATCTCCGGGCGAGGGGATGTATCACCTAAGACTCGGTCGTCGCATGGGCGCCGCACGTGAAGTGTGCTGGAGGTGACGCCCCGAGGCAGCAATGCTGGCGATGTGACGGCTAATTTCGGGAGGTCAACAATGAAACAAGCCAATCTGCTCAAGTTCATCATGGCGGGCGCGCTCGCTACCACCGGTATCGCCGCACATGCGCTCGATCAAGGCGGGATCATCAAGATCGCCGACAACGCGAGCGCCAGTAGCGCGATGAACGATACGGGCCGCAAGATCGACGACTCGGCGCTGACCGCCAAGGTCAAGGCCGAACTCCTGGCCAAGAAGGACGTGCCGTCGACCAAGGTGCACGTCAAGACGGTGCGCGGTGTCGTGCATCTGACGGGCTCGGTGCCTGAATCGGCACAAAAGACGCTCATCGAGGATACGGTCAAGGGCGTGGATGGCGTCGTCGACGTCAAGAACGACCTGAAGGTGTCGACCAAGTAACGCCGGACAGCGGTAGACCGTACGCCAGTCGCAGTATTTGCAGGACACGGTGTCGCGTCGCCCAATTGGCGGCGCCGAGCAAGAGACCGCACTCTTTCCATGTCGGCGCGCCAACCCGCCTGAAACGATGTCATGCATTGCCAGCCATCGCGCGGATGGGCGCCTCGACTTCACTTGTGACGGAGGAAGGAATCATGACCATGCAAACCGGCCGGGGCCAGACGCCCCAGACAGGACAATCAGGGGCACGTATCGTGGGCGCTTCGCACAAGCTGCCCGACGGTCCGGGCCCATCGGTGATGGCCGCCGACACGCTCGACGCGGAAGACGTTGTGAATCCCGCAGGCGAGAGCCTCGGCAAGGTCAAGCACATCATGCTCGACGTCCAGCGCGGCACGGTGGCGTATGCCGTGTTGTCGTTCGGGGGATTCCTCGGCATGGGCGACAAACTGTTCGCCATTCCGTGGCATGCGTTGCAACTCGACGTCGAGAACAAGCGCTTCATTCTCGACATCGACAAGGAAGCCCTCAAGAAGGCGCCGGGTTTCGACAAGGACCATTGGCCGAGCATGGCCGACATGCATTGGGCCGAACAGGTGCATACCTATTACACCGTTGATCCTTACTGGCATTAAGCCGGGTGGAGTTGCCCCTGTAACTCAGGACAGGCGGACACTGTTAGGTTGATGACACCGCATTACGCCTGAACTCGCGAGGCGAGCGGTATTTCAAGGCTTTGTGCGGGTGGCGCTCATTGTAGTGTTCAAACGCGATTGCCAGACGCGAGAGCGCTGTTGGTGCGTCAGGCTTGTCCATATAGGCGACGTAATCGTGCTTCATGGTCTTCACGAACGATTCGGCCATGCCATTGCTCTGCGGCGAACGGACCGGCGTGGTCAGCGGCTCAAGACCCAGTTCGCGAGCGAAGCTGCGCGTGCGGTAGTCGATGTAGGCCGAGCCGTTGTCCGTCAGCCATTCGATGGGGTGCGCGGCCTGCGTGGTGCCGAAGCGCTGTTCGACGGCGGCCAGCATCACGTCGCGCACCACATCACCGCTATGCCCGCCGGTCGTTGCGGCCCAGCTAATCGCCTCGCGGTCGCAGCAGTCCAACGCAAACGTCACGCGCAGCGGCGTACCATCGTCGCACCGGAACTCGAAGCCATCGGAGCACCAGCGGGTGTTGCTGCGCTCCACGGCAACGCGACCGTCATGCCGCCGCTTGTCTTGCCGCACGCCGGGGCGGCGCAGCAGCAACTGATGCTCCCGCATGACCCGATACACGCGCTTGACGTTGATGCACGGCGCACCGCTCTGCTCCCGACTGCGGCGCAGCAGCGCCCAGACACGCCGGTAGCCATAGGTAGGAAGGTGCGCCACATGGGCCTGAATCTCCTCGACCAGCCCGGCATCGTTGGTCACGCGGGCACGGCGACCATCGCGCCAGTCGGACGAGCGAGCTCGCTTCACCGCCACGGCAGAGCGCGCCACGCCGAGAACTTCGCAGACCGTCTTCATCGGTCGTCCCCCGGCAGCAAGGGCGAGCGCGCAATCAGGTTTTTTGACCGGCCCCATTCCACGGCTTCTTTCAGGATTTCGACCTCCAACGTCTTCTTCCCGAGTAGCCGTTGCAACTCCTTGATTTCCTTGATGGCGGCGGCTAGCTCAGATGCCGGCACAACGGTTTCACCCGCCTTCACCGCCGCCAGACTGCCTTCCTGGTATTGCTTGCGCCAGCCGAACACCTGGTTGGCATTGACGCCGTGCCGACGTGCAACGGCCGACACCGACGCTCCCGGCTCCAATGTTTCCTGCACGATGGCGATTTTTTCCTGCGCCGTGCGCCGACGACGGCGCTCCGGCTCGGTCAGAATTTCGATGCTTTCCACGTAATGACTAGGCTTACTGATAGGCACAAGACTATCCCTTATTTTAAGAGAGTCCTCGTGTCCTCAGATACGTGGGGCCGCTCCACCGGGGGAGAACTTGTCTATGCCGAGCGAAACCGACATCTGCCGGCCAACGATGCAGGTTCGCCGTCAGCATGCCCATCTGCCCGAGCCATTTGACCCGAACGGGCCGGGCAAGCCGCCGGGGACGCCGCCGCCGAAGTCGCCCCCAGATGAGGACGAACCGACACCGATGCCCCCGCCTGACCGACCGCTTGACCCGCCAGTGGAGGAGCCGCCTGCCAGACCGCCGGGCAAATACGTCGCCTCACGCTGTTGGGCAACGATGTCGCGCACGGATGTGGTACTCAACGGGCGCATAGGATCGGGCGGCGACGGGCAAATACTGCTGAACATTGGATCGGCAAGGGAGGAAAGTCATGCTTGGCACCATCTTGTTGATTGTTCTGATTTTGTTGCTGGTCGGCGCGCTGCCTGCCTGGCCGCATAGCCGGGAATGGGGCTACTACCCGTCCGGCGGCATCGGGCTGATCGTGCTTATCGTCGTGTTGCTTGTGGTGATGGGGCATATCTGACGCCCGTCAATGTTGCACAGGCGCAAGTCGCACAAGGAGGACCCATCATGCCGTATCGACAGACGCATGAATTGCCGTCGAGTGTCAAAGATCATTTGCCGGCGCACGCGCAGGAGATTTACCTCAAGGCGTTCAATTCGGCCTGGGACGAATACAAGGATCCGGGCGAGCGGCGCGGTCACGAATCGCGCGAAGAGACCGCCCACAAAGTGGCGTGGACCGCCGTGAAGAAAACGTATGAAAAGGATGACAAGTCCGGTCGGTGGCACGAAAAGAAACATCACTGATCGGTAGTTCCAGGGGGGGAGGCCAAAGCCGCTCCCTGACGACCCCCAATACGATTGCATCCGGTTCCCGCAACCGGAGCGCAACCGTACCTTGCCGGCCCACCCACTGGGCCGGTTTTTTTATGTGCTGCGCGGGCGTGTTGTTTGGGCCACTCGCGTGCCTTCCAGGTGTCTTCTACGTGCGGTTCAGAGGCGCTGTTCTCGATGCACATTGCACTCGGCCCGTTCGATTATTGCGGTGCGGACAAACGAGGGCTTCATGATTGCGAAACGCACGTCATTGTGACGTTTTCATGATGTTGCGCTGCGGTATCCGTCCTGCAAGGATTGCCCCGTTGGCGTAAAATCGACGTCTTTGAAGGGGAGATGCCTTGCTGCGGCGCGACCGTATGGCGCCTGTAGCGTAGTCTCCATGCCGACGTTCTTCCGTTTCCCCATCGCCCTCGTCACCGACACGCACGGATGACGAACATTGCCGGCGCCATGCCGGCCGTCATGATCGAACCCCATGAGCACCCCCCAAATTCTCCCCGCCGAGACGTCCGAAGCATTGCCCCCGTCGTCCATCCCCGTCTGGCTGTCTTTCGTGGCGCTGGCCATGGGCGGGTTCGGCATCGGCACTGGCGAGTTCGTCATCATGGGCTTGTTGCCCGACGTTGCCAAAGGTCTGGACATCACGATCCCGCAAGCCGGTCATGCGATCAGCACGTACGCATTGGGTGTGGTGATCGGCGCGCCCTTGCTTGCCGTGTTGGGCGTGCGTTTGCCGCGCCGCGCGTTTCTGATTGCACTGATGGCGATGTTCGCCGTCGGCAATTTTGCAAGCGCCATGGCGCCGGGCTACCTCTCGCTGATCATTCTGCGCTTCCTGAGCGGCCTGCCGCACGGGACTTACTTTGGTGTGGCGGCGCTTGTCGGCGCTTCGCTCGTGCCGCCGCATCGGCGCGTGCATGCCGTCGGACAGGTCATGCTGGGACTGACGCTCGCAACCCTTTTCGGAGTGCCGCTTGCCGCCGGTCTGGGCCAATGGCTCGGTTGGCGTGCCGCGTTCGTGCTGGTCGGCCTCATTGGCACGTTGACCGCGTTTCTCGTCTGGCGCTGGGTGCCCGATGCGCCGGCACCGCATGGCGCCAGTCCGCTGCGTGAGCTCAATGCGCTGCGTAACTCGCAGGTATGGCTCACGCTCGGCATTGGTGCGATCGGCTTTGGCGGCATGTTCGCGGTGTTCAGCTATATCAAGCCCACGCTCATGCAGGTCGCGGGCGTTCCCGAGGCCTGGGTGCCGTTCTATCTCGCGCTGTTTGGTATGGGCATGGTCGGCGGTACGATCATCGGGCCGCGTCTGGTCGCTGCCGCTTCGCTCATGCGCGCGATCGGCGGCACGCTCATCTGGTCGGCGTTGTTGCTGATCGCCTTTACGTTCACGTCGGCGAATCCCTGGCTGGCGGGTGTCAACGTACTCGCCATTGGCACGATCATCATCATCGGTCCGGCCTTGCAGATTCGTCTCATGGATGTCGCCGGCGAGGCGCAAACCCTTGCGGCGGCGCTCAACCATTCGGCCTTCAACATGGCCAACGCCGCGGGCGCATGGCTCGGCGGCGTGGCGATCACCGCCGGTTACGGCTGGACGTCGACCGGTTGGGTCGGCGCTTTGCTGTCCTGCGCGGGGATGGTCATGTTCCTGTGGGCACGCCGCGACGCGCGGCGGAAGGCCCGGTAGCACATCCCCTGCATGGCCAGCATGGCGATGAAGGCGAGCGGGTACGCCCACCAGATGCCGGTCAGCCCGGCGATCCGCTCGAACATCCATGCCGCCGGTACCTCGATGCCCAGCAGCCCGACGACGCCGAGCAACGTCGGCACCCACACCTTGCGGCTCGCCCGCATGGCGCCGGTCATGATGGCCGTCGTTCCCATCACCAACACGCTCCACGCGACGATATAGAGCAAGTGCGTCGCCAGCGACAGCACGTCGGGATCGGTCAGGAACCCGCGCAGAATCGTTGGCGCGACCAGATAGATCACGACGACCAGCGTGCCGGTGAGCCCGAAATTGCACAGCAAGCCCGTGCGCACGATGGCGCCGATGCGGTCGCTGCGTCCAGCCCCGATGGCGTGGGCGCAAAGGATCGATGCGCTGACACCCAGCGTCATCACGGGCAGTTGCAGCCAGCTCATGACTTGGGTAACTGCGCCATACGCTGCTGTGGCATTCGCCCCGTGACGATTGACCATACTCAGCAGCGCCATTTCGGCGATCGCCATCGTCAGCATTTGAATGGCCGTCGGCACACCGATATGCAGGATCCCGCGCGCCAGTTCGCCATGCCATCGAAGTGCGCGCCAAAGCTCGCGATTCGGCGCGAGGGGGTGACCTTTGCGTCGCCAGTGAAGGCCCATCCAGATGAGGGCGACGGTGAACGCCAGCAGGGTGGATGCCACCGCACTCGTGACGCCCAATGCCGGGAAGGGGCCCCAACCGACGATGAATGCCGGCGTGAGACCCAGCGAAAGCAGCGTGGCAATGAGCAGGGCGAGAAGCGGCGAGACGGCATCGCCCGTGCCACGACTCATCGATGTCGTCAGCCAGAGCAGGAACACCACGGGCATGCCGACGAGCATCCCGCGAGCGTACTGCGTGGCCGCTTCGAATACGCGCTCAGGCGTGCCGAACGCATGCATGAGCGGCGTGGCGAGCCAGCCACCCAGCACGCTGACGACGACGCCCGCGCCGCACATCATCATCAAGGCCGTGCCCGCAATGTTGCGCACGCGGGCGATGTCTTTCGCGCCCCATGCCTGCCCGATCATCACTGTCGCGCCGGCTGACAGACCGATCACGATCGCCAGCAAAAAGAAGAAGACGGGGAAGAACGCCGAGACGGCGGCAATCGCGTCGGTGCCGATCAGGTGGCCGAGGTAAATGCCGTCGACCGTGCCCGCCATCGACTGGAGCGCGTTGGTCAGCATCATGGGTACCGCGATCAGGAGCCAGGATTTCCAGAGAGGTCTGGGCGGGGGGTGAGAAGCAGAGGTGGTTGGCTTCATGGTGTGTTTGCTTTTGTTATCGAACGAATGGGAATGAACCGGACGAACAGCAAAAAGAGGTCCGCCCGGAACGGCGAACCGTTCGGGGTGTGCACGGAAATCACGGAATGGGCCGGAAGGGGACCTGGCTTCGCTTACTTCGCCGGAGGCACCTTCTGCGCTTACGGCGTGGCGCTGACGAGGTCTTCCGTGGACGTCAGGCGCATCAGATGCGTACGCACGTCTTCCGGCCATTCGACAATGCGTGCCTCCAGTGCGTCGAGGTCGTGCGCAAAGAGCGCGCGGGATGCCTCCTCGAAGTGCGGCAGGTCACCGGCCATCGTTGACATGAAGCTGTACGCCCGTTCCTGCGCGCGCCGTTGTGTGTCTCGCTCGACATTGGCGCGGCGCGCTTCATCGATCAGTTTGCGAAGCGCGACGGAGGCGCCGCCGCGTTGCTCCGCGAGCCAGTCCCAATGGCGCGGCAGCAACGTCACTTCGCGCGCGATGACCCCGAGCTTGGGACGTCCCCGGCTTTTCGGCGGGGCGTCGGCATCGTGCGCAGCGTCGTTTGCCGTGCCAGCGGTCATGTCGGCCGTGGAGGCTGCCGGTAGGGGATAACGCACCCGGATGTCGGCGGCGGTGCCGCGCACGTCGACATCGCGCGTATCGCCAGTGAGGTTATCGAAAATGAGGACCGACGCGTTCGGGTCGGCGAGCATCGCCTGCTGAAAGGCGATGGCGGCGTCGGCAAGCGAGCCGGCGGCAATGCGGCGCTTGTCGCGAAAGACGGTGTATCCGAGTGATCCGGTGGTCAATGCAGTGCTCACGGCAGACTCCAGTAGCGATAGCGTAGTGTCGATACTGGTGAATATTACCCGGGTGTTAATTGAAGTGCAATATTACCCGGATAATATTTTGTGCTCTTGCGTTCGTGGACTCGTGTGCTCAGGCAGTCAACGCCACGCCGCCGTTCAGACGTTCCAGCACGGTGGCCCTGACCGCATGCGGGGCATCGTCGAGCAGCGCTGGCCAATCGGCCTGTGCTTGCTTCACCGTTTCCCGCGCAATCGTCATCAGCCGGCCGCTACGTAACAGTCCGGCCCCCTTGATAAGCGCTTCGAGGGCGGTCCAGTCAAACGCGCGCAGCGTCTTGTCGATCGCGCGATTCACGCCATAGTGCGACGGCGGCACGTCGTGAAAGAACGCCGCGACGCACACCGGATCGTAGACCGGCGCCAGTTGCGGCGTTCGGGCGTCCGGATAGATCAGTGCCCAGTTCTTGAGATGCGCATCCGTATTGCCCAGCAGGATGAAGGCGATCAGCCGGCGCAGAAACTCCCGGACATCCTGCACCGGCTGGCCGGAGAGCTGATCCAGTACGCGCAACATCGTGGTGTAGTCGATGTCCAGACCGCGTCCGTACTTGCTGCGCGGCGGATATTGAAGCACCTGGGCGAACTCCTCCATGTGCACACGTCGACCGTCGGGCAGGCGATCGAAACGCGGCACGGCGAGGATATGCTCGAACGGCACTTGCTCGGGTAGATCCGCGTCATGCCGGGAGATGATTTCCGCTTTTGCGCAGTCGAGCGAGAGGGCTTCACACAGCCGGTAGCCGGTGTACTCGTTTTCGACGAGATCCGGATGGCGGGTCGTGGGCAGCTTGAGGATGACCGAGCCTGCACGTCCCTGACGCTTCACGACGTAGCGACGCCCGTCGCGAATCGCGGAGAACTTCGTCACCACGCCCGGCAAGGACGCGGCATCTTCCACAGGCGTGTCGACGAAACCCGGCTCGACCATTTCCAGTCCGAGTGCCGTATGCCAGCGATGCACCACATCCGGCACGCCTTCACGAGCAGGCACCGGTTCGACTTCCAGTGCGCCCATCAGATCATGGCCCGCGGCGGCGAGCAGTTCGAATTCGTCGTCCGGGCTGCAATGGCGCTCGGCGGCGAGACGTTCTCGGTTGTGACCTTCGGGCAGCAGATTTTCGAAGTACACCGGCCAGCGTCCGTCGGTCCGCACGAGACGAACGTCCTGAGGGGAGGCAAGAATTTCGCGCGTTGCGCTTTCATTGGCCCCGCGGTATGCGAGCGAGAGTACCGGCCGACGGGCGTCGGCGATGTAGTCCTCGTCGAACGACATGCGAAGAATATCGCCGTACTGCGAGAGGTAGCCGATGGCGCAACGCGTGCCGTCAGGCTGGTGCAGATAAGCGCGCAAGTATTTGATGTTCATGGCAAGCGTCTCATTGGCCCGACTAGTCCAGTTAGTCCCGTGAGCCCGGTTGGTCCCGTTCGTCCTGGTTGTCTCGTCTGGCTCGTTGGCTCCGGCACATTGAGGGCATCGCCATGGGCGAGTTCATGCAGAACGGCCGGATCAGCCGCCGAGCGTCTCGACGATGGAAGGGGGCGCGGATACCCCGCTGGGCTGCGCAAGGTATTTGCCGCCTGAACGAAGGAAGGCCTCGACTTCCTGCCGGAGCCCTGTGGGCACCAGCATGGGTTCGAGGCCCAGCGCGCGGCACATCTCCAACACAGTCGACATGCGGGGGTCGAGCGTGCCGGATTCCATTCTCTGTACGGTCATGCGCGACAGGCCCGCCCGATCGGCGAGTTCAGCCTGCGTCAGCCCAGCGTCTTTGCGTGCCGCAATCAGCGGTTCCATAAAGCTCATGGCAATGCGCTTTTTGTGAGAAATGATGCTTTATCTTAGCATTTTCTCAAGATGGCGCACGTCAAAAAGCTAATTTAAATTAGCTTTTTGTGGAAAATGCTAAGAAAAAGTAGCATTACTCGTCGCGTCCCGAATGAACCTTGCCCCGGGAGGCCTTGACCCGCGAGCGAACCTGTTTGGCGTCGCGGCGGCGTACCTGACTCGCAAGCGTCGGCCGTGTCGGGACGCGGCGTCTCGGGATGACCGCGGCAGCATCGACGAGCGCTTGCAGGCGCGCAAGCGCGTCGGCCCGGTTCAGCTCCTGTGAACGGTGTTGTTGTGCCTTGATAACGATCACGCCGTCCTGGGTGATGCGGCTGTCGAGCCGGGCGAGCAGGCGAGCCTTGACCTCGTCGGGCAACGACGAGCGCATGACGTCAAACCGTAGATGAATGGCACTGGAGACTTTGTTGACGTTTTGACCGCCGGCGCCCTGAGCGCGCATGGCCGTCAATTCGACGTCTTCGGGAGCGATGAGAATGCGTCGGTTCATGGCGCAAGGATACCGTTGCCGCCAAGCCATCCACAAGCGCGCCCCGATGCGGCCCGGCATGTGCCGACGGACTGCGAATGGCGCCGGACGCAATGTCCGACGCCATTCTTGCAGCCAGGGGCGCTGCGCGAGACCGGCGCGTCAGTGCGGCGCCGCAACGACGACGAAGTTGACTGTGGTGCCGGAATAGACCGGCTGATACCACGTCGAGCCGCAATGCTGATAGGCCACATTGTTGACGACCGTACTCACACAACTCGGTGGCAACGAGGCGACCGTAGAGCCGATGATCGCGGCTGACACCCCGATGGTCACGGCTGCAGCCACGGGGTCATACCAACCCCCGCCCCAATAGTAGGGAGGGGGCGGCGGTGGCGGCGGGGGGGATGAGGTCCCGGCCCCGGCCCGGGTCCGGGGGGCGGTCCCGGCGGGTGAGGCCCCGGGCCAGGACCAGGACCAGGGCCAGGACCAGGCGGGTGAGGTCCCGGGCCGGGGTTGGGCGACGGATTCGGTCCGGGACCCGGGCCGGGCCCGGGATGCGGTCCCGGCCCCGGCGGTTGCCCGCCGGCATGGGGTGGGCCGCCGGAAGGACCGCCCGCATTGGCGTGCATCGGCGCGCCGCCTCGGGTGGCGCCGCTCAAGTTGCCCTGATGGGGGGCGCCACCGCCCTCGAATCCACCACCGCCATGGAACCCGCCACCTCCGTGGAACCCGCCGCCGCCAGCATGCAGGCTGGTGCGCGCGCCGCCGCGAAAACCGAATCCGTGGCTCGCGGTGGACGTCATGACGAGAACCGTCGCGGCGGCCAGACAAGTGGCGCGCGCAATGGCGCTCACGCGCGGCTTGCGGAATTTTCCGGCATCAGACGAGGCTGAGGTCGATCGCATCATTTCTGACCTCCTGTCGCAGGCGCGCCTTCCAGGGCCGCGGGCGGCGGGCGCATCTCGATTCGCTGCGCACCTGCTGGCGCCTTATATGTGAACGTACCGGCGGGGAACGTGGGATTGACGTCCCAGCGGTAATTCACCGAATGTCGCGGGCGTGACGGCTGCGACGTATCCGTAATTACGAACCGGCAGGGTACCGGCCGCGAGCCGGCGCTGATCCACAGTTCCCAATCCACGTCCGGTTGCTGGTAGGCGTAGTGATTGCACCATTCGCCATCGACCCGGTCGAGCCCGATAAACAAGGCCGAGCGTAATTGCGCGGCGTCGTCGGGATCCATTCCCCAATAGAAAAGATCCGCCAATGGCATGCCGATCCGGTATTTCTCGTCGATATCCCGAATCAGTTCGTCAATCGTTGGCGGGGCGCTGACCTGACTGTAGTAGCGCTTGCCCTGCGATTGCTCATAAAGCGTAAAGGTCTTGCCGTCATAGACGAAGCCGCGATTGCGTGCCTGGCCGGTCACGACGGCCCGCACTTTGTCGGGGCGCTGAACGGACAACTCGGTGTGATGGAGAAAGCCGACATTTTGTCCGGTACTCAACACGGCGTCCGTTACCGTATCCGCGTCCACATGGAAGCGCTTGAGCGAGCGCAGATACCGACTCATTTTGGTGAGCGCGTCCACCGCGCCCTGCTGCATTTCCGGCATGCCCTGAACGGGCAGCGAACTGTCCGCCTGCGGCGCCTGAGACATGGCCGGCGTGGTCGCGAGCAGGGCGCTTGCAAGCACGGCCATGGCAAGGGCGCGAGGCGGATTTCGTCGGGGAGTACGTCGAGAGTACGGGAAAGGCACTGTGTGACCTCATTCGAATGGTGGAACTGAACGGGACGACAACCAATGCAGACGCGACGCCGGACGGCGCGCAGGCATGACCATGCAACAACGCCCTGATTCACTGCGCCGTACGATGCGCCGTGCGGTTTCGCGACAGGTCGAAAATCAGCCCCCGTGCCGCCTGATGCCAGGGGCAGGCCGGGACAGAATGCGTGGAGCCAGAATAGTGATTTGGATTGCAAACTGTCAAGACCGGAAACCATCATCCGAACGGATTAAGAATTACTTGAATTCCACGAATATTTTTGTAACAAGGTGTGACGATATCGATGCGCGAATGCAATTCGTTACTACTTTCGCTGGTGAAAATCGTTGATCTGCATCAAGGCGGGATATTTATTGAGCCATGTGTCGGCGTTTTTTGGGTAACGCAGGGAAATTCGGCAGTAATTTAAATTACGTTTCTCTATTTTGATATTTGGTATGCAATCCGAAATCAACTTGCGCCTTTGAATTATTTTGTTACTATCCGATGGAAACATACGGGTTAATACGCGGTCCCCAGCACCCGGTGTTTTAGTTCGGATAATTAACTAGATGCGGTCCCAGTGGCGGGAATCGCATTCATCGATAACAAAAGGACTCACCATGAAGCTCACGAATGCCATGATTCTGGCCGGTTTGTTGTCCTTGGGAACGGTAGTGTATTGACCCAGTGAATTCCTGCTCACGCCATAATGGACGAAAAGACGATGAGCACGAAGATGGACGAAGACATCAAGCGATGGACGGCGAAGCGCAAGAGCGCCCTGGTGCTGGACATCATCCAAGGCAAAACGACGGTGGCGGAAGCCAGTCGCGCTTATGACCTGTCGCCTTCCGAGGTTGAGAACTGGGTCGACGACGGCAAGCGGGGTATGGAGAACGCGCTGCGGGCCAATCCACTGGATCTGAAAGAGCAGTACGAACGGCAGATCAAGGAATTGCAAGAGGCGTATGGCGAAGCGATGCTGGAGCTGCGCGCCCGAAAAAAATTGCAGTCCCTGCTGGGCGAGGACGACAAGTGATCGAGACGATCCGCCAGGGACTGCAAGCTGACGGTATTACCGTCTCGATCTCGAAGCTGTGCCGTTGGTTCGAGGTGCCGCGTCGCACCGTGTATTACCGGCCGGTTAAGTCTGCACCGAAGGTTCAGGCGCGTTTTTCCGAACCGATCAAAGCACTGATTGAGGAATCGCCGTCGTTCGGCTACCGGACCGTGGCGCACCTGCTGGGGTTCAACAAGAACACGGTGCAGCGGATCTTCCAGTTGAAGGGCTGGCAGGTTCGCAAGCGACCGATTGGCTTCCGGCCTCGCGTTCAAGCGATGCCGTCGGTCGCCACCGCACCGAACGAGCGATGGTCAACGGATATGTGCCGCGTCTGGGCCGGTCGCGACGGTTGGGCTACGTTGGCGCTGGTGATCGACTGCCATACGCGTGAACTACTGGGTTGGCGCCTGTCGCGCAGCGGCAAGGCCAGCACTGCCTCGAGCGCGTTGGAGCATGCGCTGATTGCCCGGTTCGGGACACTCGGACGGGTGCCAAAGCCATTCCTGCTCCGGAGCGACAATGGCCTGGTCTTTACGAGCCGCGATTACACGGCATTGGTGCGCCGTTACGGGTTGCGGCAGGAGTTCATTACGCCGCACTGCCCGCAGCAAAACGGCATGGTTGAGCGCGTGATCCGCACGCTCAAAGAGCAATGCGTGCATCGCCATCGGTTCGAGACGCTGCAACATGCCAGCCGCGCGATTGCCGACTGGATCCAGTTTTACAACCATCGACGGCCACACCAGGCACTGAAGATGAAGACCCCGGCTGAGGCATTCGCTTTAGCCGCTTAACCTGTGCAGGTTTCACTGGGTCAATACAGTAGTGCATGCACAGGACGCAGCGCGTCCCGCGCCGATCGTCGCCGGTGGCGTTGTCGAATACCGCACCACCTTGCTGGGCGTCGATGCGAAGAATCGCAGCATCAAAGTTGCAGACGATCACGGCAAGCCGGTGACGTTCCTCGTCGGCCCGGACGTCAGGAACTTTGAACAGCTTCGTAAAGGGGATAAGGTCATCGTCGCGTACGAACGCTCCGTGGCCATTTCGGTAGCGCCGGGCGACGGCATTCGCAGCCGGGTGCTGACCGAAGGCGCCGATCGCGCCGCGCCGGGCGAAAAGCCCGCCGCCGACGCCGCCCGTAACCTGAAGGTCGTGGCAACAGTGCAGCGCATCGATCGCAAGTCGAACGTGATTACGCTGCGCGGCCCGCAACGCACCGTCGACGTCAATGTCGAAGATCCGAAGCTGCTCGAAGGCGTGAAGGTGGGCGATTCCGTGACGGTGAACTACACCGAAGCGATCGCGGTTGCCGTTACGCCCGATCCGTCGGCCGGCAGCAAGGCGAAGAAGTGGGTGCCGCCGGTGCCGGCATCGGCACCGAAGCCCTGAAGTTCCGTCGTTCCGACTGACGGCTGCGATGCATTTTCCGCAGCCGAGTGTTGACGGTCGTGTCGCCGGTGTCGCCAGCGATGGCCCATCGGCGCACGAGTCCCCCCCTGATACGGCAAGCACCCGGAGATCGCCATGGCTCGGTCCGCCTTGAAGTTCGACGATGCAACCTATGCTGCCTTGCTCGGCGCCGCACGCGATGCGGACGCAGCACATCCTCATAACAACCCCGCCTTTCTCGACGCATTCCTGGCGGACGCGTGGAAAGCCGCGCACCGGATTTACGGCGCACAAACGTATTTGCGCTTCATGGCGCAGGCGGGGGTGACACGCCGCCCCAGCGCCGGCACGGTGCAAAAGGCCATTGTCCGCGCGCGGTCGATTTACGAAACACCGCTCGCTCCGGCCTTCGGCGCCTTGCCGGCCGCAGGTGGGTCCGTGTGGGCGCAGCAACTGGAGCAGAATCTGGCGCGCGCCATGACGCTGCTCGACGCCATGCCCGAGAGCCACAACGCGCTGGGCGACGGCGTGGCGGACGTTGCGGACGCCATGCGGCGAGTGCAGCATCTCGAACGGGAAAATCTGGAGTTACGTGCGCGCCTCGCGCAGATGACGGTCGCCGCCGCCTACGCCCGCGAAGCGCTGGGTGAGACGCTGACGGTTTTCGCACCGCACGCGTTGCAGCAGGTCAGCAGCCTGAGCCGTCACGGCGCCTGACGCGCAGGCGTCGCCGTGGCGGGGCCGGAGGGCGAGGGCGGCATGGCCGGTGGCGCGCCGCCGTCGCCCCTGCCGTTGCCCTCTGTCCCAAGATCGGCGGGGCGCGTCTCGCTGTCGACATTCGAGCCAGCACTGCCGCCACGTCCGGCGGCGACGGAAAAACCAAACCGGTTGAGGCCGTTCGCGCTGCGTGCCCACACCGTCCCGCCGTGCATTTCGGCAATGGCCTTGACGATTGCCAGCCCCAATCCGTGATTCTCGCGACTGTTCGTGCGCGAAGCCTCCGCGCGGTAAAAGCGGTCGAACAGGTGCGCGAGCACATCCGGTGCAATCGGTGCGCCGGGATTGACGACCTCGATGTGCACGCGTCGGGTGTCGTCCGTGCGCGTGTCGTTCGGTCCGGCCGCCTGCACAGCGATGTGCACATCGATGTTGGCGCCCGGCGCGCAATGTTCGATGGCGTTCATGACCAGATTGGCCAAGGCGCGTCCGAACAGCGCCTTGTTGACCGGGGCAAAGGCGCTGCCGTGCAGTCGCGCGGTGACTTGCGCCTCTTCGAGCGCAAGCTCCAGAAATTCCAGCGTGTGCGCCGCTTCGCTGGCGAGTGACAGCGCCGTGAGTCCGGTCGCGCGCTCGCCCTGATCGGCTCGGGAGAGAAACAGCATGTCGTTGACGATGGTGCGCATGCGGCCCAGCTCTTCCAGATTCGACTGCAGCAAGGCTCGCAACGCCTCAACCGGCCGCGCTCGCGTGAGCGCCACTTCCGTCTGCCCGATCAGAATCGTAATCGGTGTGCGCAACTCATGGGCGACATCGGCGTTGAAAGACTCCAGTCGCTCGTAAGCGCTGTCCAGCCGCGCCAGCGCGCCGTTGAACGAGTGGGTAAGATCGTCGAGCTCGACGGGCAGTGACCGGGTATCCAGGCGCTGCGAACGATTGTCCGGACGAATTTCGGACGCTTCGCGCGTGAGCCGCCGCAATGGCGACAGCCCCAGTCGCGTCACGGAAAAACTGAGCAGCAGCACGCCCAACGCACCTAATCCGGAGAGCGCCGCCAGACTCAGGCCGAACGCCCGCAATGTCTGTTCGTTGGGGGCATAGCTGGCGGCGACTTGCAGCGCGACCGCCGGGCGCGTGCCGTAAGGCGGCAAAATTTCGCGCGTGGTCAGCATGTCGTCGCCGCCGTTGTCGGGACTCAGCCGGACATACCCGTTGGATAGCCGTTTGACGAACATGCCGCTCACCGGGGTACCGAACGTGTAACGCGGGTCGTCGCTGGTGACCGCGTAGGTCGTGGTGCCGTCGCGCGGCGTCATGTCGCTCAGCTTCTCACGCACGATCTGCCACTTCTCGGGCGTACCGCCGTGGTAGACGATGATATGGGCGATCTGCGCCCGATCGTCGAGCGATTCGCGAAGGTGCCGCTCCAACTGCGCGCGCAGCACCAGATACAACGCCGCGCCCACGAGGGCGAATACCGACAGCGCCACAACGGCGAACATGGCGGCAAGGCGTCGGGAGATCGAGTGTTTCACAAGGGTGATGTGGGTGCAGGTTCGCTCGGATGTGGCCTCAGACCTGCGCCTCGCGCACTTCGAGCACGTAGCCCATGCCGCGCACGGTGTGCAGCAGCTTGGTCGTGAACGGGCCGTCGAGTTTGGCGCGCAGCCGCTTGATGGCCGTTTCCACCACGTTCGTATGGCTGTCGAAATTGACATCCCAGACGAGTTCGGTGATTGCCGTCTTCGACAGGATGTCCCCCTGACGGCGCGCCAGGACCGACAGCAACTGGAATTCCTTGGCGGTGAGATCGAGGCGATGGCCGTCTCGGGTCGCACGGCGCCCGATGAGATCAACGAACAGATCGCCCACCGAAATCAGCGTCGACTCCTGTACGCGTGTGCGGCGTGCCAGCGCATGGAGTCGTTCGACCAGTTCGATGAACGAGAACGGTTTCGTCAGATAGTCGTCGGCGCCTTCGCGAAGCCCGCGCACACGGTCGGTCACATGATCGCGGGCGGTGAGCATGATGACCGGCGTCGACTTGCGTTCGCGCAAGGCGGCGAGCACCGCGAAGCCATCGCGTTTGGGAAGCATGACATCGAGCACGATCACGTCGTAGTCGAACTCCAGCGCCAGATGCGTGCCTTCCTCGCCATCGAGCGCCACGTCGACGACCCAGCCTTGCTCGGTCAGCCCGGCGCACAGATAGTCCACCACCTTTTGTTCGTCTTCAACGATCAGCACTTTCATGTCGTTACCTCATCTTTGCGCATTATACGAGTCAGCGGATGCGCTGGCGGGCGTGAGGGCGACCGGCGGCGCCGGGGATGCTGAGGATGCTGAGGATGCTGAGGATGCTAAGGGGGCCGAGGTCTCCGAAGGCTGCCATCCACCTCCCAACGCTTTGACCAGTGCCACCGACAGCACGAGTTGCTGGCCGCGTATCTGCACGTCCTGACGTTCGCTCGCGAGCGCCGACTGCTGCGCCGTGATGACGCTCAGATACGCCGTGAGACCGCCCGAATAACGATCGTTGGCGAGGCCCAGCAGCCGCTCGGCGTCGACGACGGCCGCGCGCGACTCGCGGGCGGCCGCGTCCAGCACCGACAGGCCGGTGACCCCGTCCTGTACCTGCTGGAACGCGGTGAGCACCGTTTGGCGATAGTTCGCTTCGACCCCGCGATACCCGGCGCTGGCGAAGTCGACGTTGGCCTGGCGTCGGCCGCCGTCGAAGACGACTTGCGAGGCCACAGTGCCAAGCGTCCACAACAGGCTCGGGGCCGACAGCAGGCTGGCGAATTCGGTGCTCTGCCAGCCGATCCCCGGATTGAGCGTCAGACTGGGGAAGAACGCCGCCTTTGCGACGCCGATCTGCGCGTTCGCGGCGGCCATGTTGCGCTCGGCGGCGGCGACGTCGGGGCGCCGTTGCAGGATGTCGCTGGGCACGCCGAGGGGAATCGCCGGGAGCACGCCGGGCAACGGGCCGGTGGCCAGGGTGAATGCCGGTGCCGGCACGCCGACGAGGGCGGCGATGGCATGCTCGTACTGATCGCGCTGCTGGTGTAACAGACGCGCCTGCACGCGCGTGGTGTCCAGTTGCGATTGCTGCTGGAGCACGTCCAGTCCCGAGACGGCCCCCAGATCATGCTGCGCGCTCACGTAGTCGAGCGCCTTTTGCTGCAACGCGACCGACTGATCCAGTACCTTGATCTCCGCATCCACCTCCCGCAACTGAAAGTACGCAGTCGCGAGTTGTGTGGTGAGGATCAGCCGGGCGTTCGCCAGGTCATCGCGCGCCTGTTCGGCGGATGCCTGCGCGCCTTCCACCTGACGACGGATGCGCCCGAACAGGTCGGTGTCGTAGCTCACGCCGAGGCCGAGCTGCACGTTGTTCTGGACCGTCGACATGCTCGCCGACGAGTAGCTCGTGACCGGCCGGTTTGCCGAAATGCGCTGGCGCGCCAGTCCGAAAGACGCATCGACCTCCGGAAGACGTTGCGCCGACACACCGGACAGGGTCGCCTGCGCCTGATCGTAATGGGCGAGGGCAGCGGCAAGTGTCTGGTTCTGGGCGAGCGCCTGGGTCTCGAGCGCATCGAGCGCCGGTTCGCGGAACGCCTTCCACCAGTCGGGCTGCAACGCCGCGTGCGAGGGCTGCGCCAGTTTCCAGTAACCGTCCGTCTTCCAGTCGGCCGGGGCGGCGACGTCGGGGCGATGGTAATCCGGTCCCACCGCACACGCGCCGAGCAGCGCGCTGAGCGCGGCAGCCGCCAGCGTCGCACCGAGCGGGACGCCGCGCGTGGCCGCGCTCACGCTTTGGCTCCCTGCGGTTTGGCGCTCGCGCCGTGCTGACGGCGCTCACCGCTGCCGCCGCCCGATTTCACGCCGGAAGAGGCTTTCATGTCGAGCGCCCTGGCTTGCACGTGGTCGCCATCGTCGATGGAATCGCTCGGATTGACGATCACGCGGTCGGTCGGGGCGACGCCATCGGCCAGTTCCAGCGACTGTCCGAGGTCCTGGGCGATCACGATCTTGTGCAGATGCACGACCCCCTGAGCGTCGACCACTGCCACGCGCGGACCTTCCGCGCGAAACAGCAGCGCATTGGCCGGTACGCTCAGATGCGCCTGCACGGCGCTGGGCAGCGCCAGCTGCACGTAGGCGCCGGGCCGCAGTGTCCCGTCCGGGTTCGGCAAGGCCGCCTCGATCTGGAGCGAGCGCGTCGTCACGTCGATGGCGCCTGACACATGGGTAATCCTACCCTGGAAGTGCTGGCCGGGAAGTTCGGCCTGCGTCACGACGACAGACTGACCGACGGCCACGCCCTGCGCATACGCCTGCGGGACCTGGACATAGACGCGCAGCGGGTCCGTCTGCGCCAGCGAAAACAACGCCTGACTGCTACCGCTGCCCGCCGAGACAAGATCGCCGATGTCGACGTTGCGTTGCGTGATGACGCCGTCGAACGGCGCGACGATGCGTTTGAACGACTCCAGTTGCTGGAGCCGCTTGACGTTGGCGTCTGCCGCCGCGAGGTTGGCGACGCCTTGCGTGTAGGTGCTCTGGCGCTCATCCAGTTCCTGCTGGGAAACGGCGTCGCGCTGACGCAATTGCTGCCAGCGCGCGAGCGACGACTTCGCCAGTCCGAGAGACGCGTTGATCTGATTGCGCTGGGCGACGGCCTGCGCCAGTTCCTGATCGATTTCGGGCGTGTCCAGATCGGCGAGCAATTGGCCTTGCTTCACGCGCGCGCCGATGTCGACATAACGGTGCAGCACGTACCCGGTCGCCCGGGCGAAGATCGGCGACTCCACGGCGCCGCGCAGCGTGGCGGGCAGCAGCGTCTCGCTCGCCTCGGTCGCCTGCGGCGTGACGATGCTGACGTACTGCGCGGCATTGCGCTGCGTCACCTCGGCCACTTCGCGGCGTTGTAGCGCGTTCGAGATCGTGGTGCGTGCGGCGCCCGCCACCAGCAGCAAGGCCACGACGATCAGCGCAACCCTGGCGCGTCGGAATTCGCCCCGCCGAGGGGGCAGTTGCCGACCGTCGGCAGGATCGTGCTCGGGAATGGCCAGTTCGGCGTGATGTTTCTCGGTCATGTCGTTCAACCCGTCAAATCTTGGTATCTGGTATGTTGGGCGCCGGTCGTGGCGCGTTCAGCGGTTCGCGCGCTCGTCGCCGTCGCCTTGTGTCTCACGCGTGGTATGGGTGGTATGGGCCGCTCGCCGGGCGTGGCGTCGTGCGAGTCGCGTGTGAACGCCAGCGAAGACAAGCGGCACGAAAAAGAGCGTCGACACCGTGGCGAACATCAGTCCGCCGATCACCGCGCGGCCCAGCGGCGCGTTCTGTTCCGCCCCCTCGCCAAGGCCAAGCGCCATGGGCACCATGCCGATGATCATGGCCAGCGCCGTCATCAGCACCGGCCGAATCCGGCTGGCCCCGGCTTCCAGCGCGGCCGTGAGCGGCGTCATGCCCGCTTGCATGCGCTGTCGCGCAAAGGCGACCACGAGAATACTGTTGGCGGTCGCGACCCCCATCGTCATGATGGCGCCGGTCAGCGCGGGCACCGACAGCCGGGTGCCGGACAGGAACAGCATCCAGACGATACCGGCCAGCGCGGCGGGCAGGGCGCTCACGATGATGAGCGGGTCGACCCACGACTGAAAGTTCACCACGATGAGCAGGTACACGAGCACGATGGCCATCGCCACGCCGATGCCCAGGCCCAGATACGAGCTCTGCATCGTGCTGACCTGCCCGCGCACGACGATCTGGCTGCCGCGCGGCAGGTTCTGCCTGGTCTTTGCGACCAGTTGATTGATGTCACTGGCCACGCTGCCCAGATCCCGGCCTTCCACGCTCACGAAAATGTCGATGACCGGTCGGATGTTGTAGTGGCTCACCACGGCGAAGCGCTGCGTCGGCTCGACCTTCACGAAGTTGCCCAGCAACTGCGACTGTCCGGTGCCGGTCGTTCCTGCGACCGGCAGACGCAGCAAGTCGTCGATGGAACTGATGCGGTATTGCGGCGACTGCACCGAGAGGCTGTACTCCACGCCGTTCTGCTCGTTGAACCAGAAGCCGGGGGAAGTCTGCGAACTGCCCGAGAGCGAAATCAGCACGTTCTGGGCGACGGCATTGGCGTTCAGATTCAGTTGCTGCAAACGCGTGCGGTCCATGTCGAGGTGGATCGTCGGGGCGTTCACCCGTTGCTGGATGTGCGCGTCGACGGTCCCCGGCACCTGGCGTACCTGCTTGAGCAGCTTCGTTGCCACGTCGAAATTCGCCAGTTGCTGGTTGCCGCTGATCTGAATGTCGATCGCGGCAGGCAGGCCGAAGTTGAGGATCTGCGTGACGATGTCCGCTGGCTGGAAGAAGAACTCCACGCCGGGGAAGCGTTGCGGCAGGAGGGCGCGCAGTTTGTCTATGTATGTCGCGCTCGGGTGGTGGTCCGGCGTCAGCGCGATCTGAATCTCGCCATCGAGCGCGCCGATCGTCCCGGCGTTGCTGTAGGACAGGTTGATGCCGCTGTACGGCAGGCCGAGGTTATCGAGAATCGTCTCCAGCTCGTTGGCGGGGACCACCTCGCGCACCGCCTTCTCGACTTGATCGGCCAGCCGCGCCGTCTCTTCGATACGCGTGCCCGTTGGCGCGCGCATGTGCATGCGGATGTTGCCGGCATCGACCGACGGAAAGAAGTCGGCGCCCAGCGCGAACACCAGCCCCATCGACAGAACGCAGAACGCGAGAAAGCCGCTCGCGAAAACGCGGCGGCGCACCAGCAGCGTGGAGAGCACCACGATATAGGCCGCGCGCATGCGCTCGAACCCGGCGTCGAAACGCAGGTAGAGGCGGCGGAACACGCCCGGCCTGGCGTTCGGCGCCGCTGCATGCGCATGGCCCATGAGCAGCATGGCGAGCGTGGGCACGAGCGTGCGCGAGAGGATGTACGACGCGAGCATGGCGAACACCACGGCTTCGGCCAGCGGCACGAAGAGGTAGCGCGCCACGCCCGTGAGGAAGAACATCGGCACGAACACGATACAGATACACAGGGTCGAGACGAGCGCCGGTACGGCGATTTCGCCCGCGCCGTCGAGAATCGCC
Source organism: Pandoraea vervacti (assembly GCF_000934605.2). NCBI lineage: Bacteria > Pseudomonadati > Pseudomonadota > Betaproteobacteria > Burkholderiales > Burkholderiaceae > Pandoraea > Pandoraea vervacti. Next base: position 2,665,949 of record NZ_CP010897.2, read on the forward strand.
TGATGCAGGGGCGTGCCCATATGGAGATGCCGCTCGATGTTCTCGATGGTCACGGTCGCGTCGTCGACCAGAATCCCCACCGCCAGCGCCAGCCCGCCCAGCGTCATGATGTTGATCGTCTGGCCGAGCGCATGAAGCGCCAGCAGCGAGGACAGGATCGAGAGCGGGATCGAGATGGCGATGATGCAGGTGCTGCGCCAGTTGCCAAGGAACAGCAGGATCATGGCGGCAGTGAGCGCGGCGGCGATCAGGGCTTCATGGATTACGCCCTGCACCGCAGCCTTCACAAAGACGGACTGGTCGAAAAGGGCCGAGATGTGGAGATCGGCGGGCAACGCCGCTCTGGCCTCCGGCAGAATCGCCTTGAGCGAGTCGACGACCGACAGCGTCGAGGCGTCGCCCGTCTTCATCACGGACATGAGCACGCCACGCTGGCCGTTCTGACGCACGATGTTCGTCTGCGGCGAGAAGCCGGTGCGAACGTGGGCGACTTCGCGCAGATAGGTCGTGGCGCCGGCGACCGTGCGCACCGGAATGTTGTTCAGCCCCTCCACCGTTGGCGGCGAGCCGTTCATGTCGACGGTATATTCTCGCGGCCCGATCTTGGCGGTGCCGGTTGGCAGAATCAGGTTCTGTGCATTGACCGCGGCGACCACGTCCTGCGCGGTCAGGCCCTTGGCGAGCAGTGCGCGCGTGTCGATGTCGACCGAAATCAGCCGCGTTTTGCCGCCGTACGGATAAGGCACGGCGGCCCCGGGAATCGTCACGAGCTGCGGGCGCAGGAAATTGAGCGCGGTGTCGTTGAGCGCCGGTTCGGACAGGCTCGGGCTCGACAGGCCCAACTGCATGACGGGAATCGACGACGCCGAGTAGCTGATGACCAGCGGCGGCGTTGCTCCCGGGGGCATTTGCTTGACCTGCGCCTGTTCGACAGCGACGACCTGCGCAATGGCGGTCTGAACGTTGGCGGTCGGTTGCAGGAAGATCTTGATGATGCCAATGCCGGGCAGCGACTGCGACTCGATGTGCTCGATGTTGTTGACCGTCGTCGTCAGCCCGCGCTCGTTGCCGGAAATCATCCGGTCGGCAATGTCCTGGGCGGACAGGCCGTTATAGGTCCAGATGACGCTGATGACGGGGATGTTGATTTCCGGCAGCACGTCCACGGGGGTGCGCATGAGCGCGAGCGGTGTGGCGAGCAGAATCAGAATGGCCATCACGATGAACGTGTAGGGCCGTTTGAGCGCAACGTTGACAATCCACATGATTCAGACGCGCTCGGGCGCAGTCGCAGGCTTACGGACAAGGGCCGTCCGGTGAGCGCATGACGGCGCGCCACCGGTATCGGAAGGATCGCTGCCATGGTAGGGGCGCATGCCCAACGCCAAAATGGCGCGAAAATGGCGAAATTGACAGAATTCGGAAGATGGTCCGCAAACCCGCGCCGTATAAGGCTTTGCTCGACGGCATGCCTGCGGGAGTGGCATATTACGGCGTGTTGCGTTATAAAGTTGACGTACCAAAAGTCGCCGCCCGATAGCCTACGGTCTACCTTTCGACCTCCGTTGCCGCCGCTGGCGTCGAGAACTCAAGCCCCACGCAGGAATGCAATGATCGAACGCCCGACGTCTCCCCCTGAACCTCAGCCGGTTTCCGGCAAAGTCACCCGCAGCGCCATCTTCCTCGTCGCCACGATTCGCGACGATGAGGCCGCGCACGCCGCCGTGCGAGGCTGGTGTGCCGATGCCGCCGCTTATGTGCGCGCGGTCGGCAAGCGCGTGCCGACGGGCAATCTGTCGTGCGTGGTCGGCTTTAGCGACAACGCCTGGGATCGCCTGTTTGGCGCGCCGCGCCCGGCGGAGCTTCATCCGTTTCGGGAGTTCGGCTCGGGCAAGCGTCACGCCCCCGCCACGCCGGGCGACCTGCTGCTGCACATTCGCGCCGAGCAGATGGACCTGTGCTTCGATCTCGCCACGCTCATGCTGGGCAAGCTGGGCGACGCCGTGACCGTGGTCGACGAAGTCCATGGCTTCCGCTATTTCGATATGCGCGCCATGATCGGCTTCGTCGATGGCACCGAGAATCCGGAAGGCCAGGAGGCGCTCGATTTCACGGTGATGGGCGACGAAGACCCCGAGTTCGCCGGTGGCAGTTACGTGCTGGTGCAGAAGTATCTGCACGACATGACGGGCTGGAACGCACTGCCGGTCGAAGTGCAGGAGCGCATTATCGGCCGCACCAAATTTTCGGACGTCGAACTCGACGAGGATGTGAAGCCGAGCAATTCTCACAGCGCGCTGACCACGCTCGAAGTGGACGGCAAGGAAGTGAAGATCCTGCGCGACAACATGCCGTTCGGGCGGCCCGGATCGGGCGAGTTCGGCACGTTTTTTATCGGATACGCCCGCTCGCCCTGGCCCATCGAGCAAATGCTGGAGAACATGTTCGTCGGCAAACCGCCCGGCAACTACGACCGCCTGTTGGACTTCAGCACGGCCGTGACCGGCGGACTGTTCTTCGTGCCCTCGGCGGGCCTGCTCGAAGCGTTGGCAGAGCGCTCGCCCCAGGCGGCTGCGGTCGAATCGGCTAACGTCATTCAAACCCTGATCGATGCACAGCCGTCGAGCGTTCAGGTGCTCGACAGGTCTGCTGCCACGGCGGCAACGGTGCGAACCACTTCTCATCAGGCGAGTCCCGCCATTGCGGACGGCTCGTTGCAAATCGGATCGCTCAAAGGAGTTTCTCAGGCATGAACAACCTGCATCGCGAACTGGCCCCCATTTCGAGCGCCGCGTGGGCGCAAATCGAAGAAGAGGTGGCCCGTACATTCAAGCGCACGGTGGCCGCGCGCCGCGTCGTCGACGTCAAGGGCCCGAGCGGTCTGGCGCTCTCCGGTGTCGGCACCGGTCATCAGCAGCCCATCGACGCGCCGCTCGACGGCGTGAGCGCGCGTCAGCGCGAGGTGCTGCCGCTCGTGGTGCTGCGCGTGCCGTTCGAGCTCTCGCGCGAAGCGATCGACGATGTCGAGCGTGGCGCGAACGATTCGGACTGGCAACCGGCCAAGGACGCAGCGATCAAGCTGGCGTACGCCGAAGACCGAGCCATCTTCGACGGCTACGAAGCCGCGCGTATTACCGGTGTGCGTCAGGGGTCCTCGAATCCCGTGCTGCCGCTGCCGGACGACATCGCCGATTACCCGACGGTCATTGCCAAGGCGCTGGAGCAACTGCGCCTGGAAGGCGTCGACGGTCCGTACAGTGTGCTGCTGGGCGCCGACGCGTACACCGCCGTGGCCGAAGCCAACGATCAGGGTTACCCGATTCTCGAGCACATCGGCCACATTGTGAGCGGCGAGATCATCTGGGCGCCGGCCATCGACGGCGGCTGCATTCTCTCGACGCGCGGCGGCGATTACGAGATGCACATTGGTCAGGACGTCTCCATTGGCTATCTCGATCACACGGCCACGACCGTTCGTCTGTACCTGGAAGAGACGTTTACGTTCCTGATGCTCACGGCGGAAGCGGGTGTTTCGGTGGGCAACGCCAAACCTGTCGGTGCGAGAAAGAAGTCGAAGTAACGCGTCTAACTCGCTGATGCAAAAAGAAAAACGGCTGAGGCGGAATTCCGCGCTCAGCCGTTTTTTCGTGGGCGTGTCGCCGTCGGGTTGTCTCGATCAGTTGGCCGCAGGCGACGACGCGCTCGCCGGTGCGCCACCGGTGGCCGGTTCGCCGAGCGTCGGCTTCTCGATCATCACCCGACGGTTGTCGCGCGCGATGATCTTCATCGGCAAGCCGAGCGTTTCGAGCACCGTAAACTTTTGCGGGTCGACCAGTGCAAGCGCCTTCGGCGCCGCCATCCAGACATCCACGAACTTCTCCAGCGTCGGTACCCAGCTATCGGGCGCTTGCGAGATGCCGAATTCCAGTTCGTCCTGTACCGCGACCATGATCATCGGTTGACGCAGGTAATACGGCATCGTGTGGTCGAGCGTGCCGACCGAGTAGAACGGCGTATCCGGCCCCAGCCGATCCATCTCGGCGCGCACCGCCGGCACCAGGTCGATGCCCGAGCTGGCGCGCCCGAAGGCTTCGTGACCGGAGCCGCCGATCATCGCAAAGGCCAGCCACGTCCCCGCGAACGCGATCAGGGCTTGCTTGGTGCTGCGCAGGCTCAGCCAGCGGGTAATGGCGATGCCGATCAGTCCCACGACGCTCGCGGCATACAGGTAGTTCGTGAAGGCTTGATAGGCCTGTACCGGATTGCGGCTGTCCGAGTGATGCGAGAGGAATACCAACCCTGTGACGATGGTCGCGATAAACAGCACGGCCGACACGACGAGGTGCTTGCGCAGCGACTCACGTGTCATGCCGGCCAGCCCGAGCCCGAACAGGAGGGCGATCGCGGGTACGATCGGCAGTACGTACGAAATGAGCTTCGAGTGCGAGAGCGAGAAGAAGCAGAAGATGAAGACGGCCCAGACCGAGATCATCAGCACCGGACGGAAGCCGTTCGCCTGACGTGGCACGGCGCGCGAGCCCGCAACCGCGCGGGGAATCATCGACAGCCAGGGCAGGAACCCGACGATCAGCACCGGCACGAAGTACCACAGCGCGCCCGGACGATTGTGGTCCGGCTTGAGGAAGCGGTTGAAGTGCTCGTTGATGAAGAAGAAGTCGAAGAACGACGGATTACGCGACATCACGGCGGCGAACCACGGCACGGTGACGGCGAGCAGCACGATCAGACCGCTCACGAGATGCAGCCGCTTCCACAGCGCCCAGTCGCGCGAAATCAGCGTGTAGATGACCAGGACAGCACCGGGGAGCACCACGCCGATCAGCCCTTTGCTCAGGATCGACAGGCCCATCGCCGCCCAGCACAGCCACATCCAGTTGCGCGTTTGCGTGTCGCTCAGTCCCGGACGCTGTGCCAGCAGCAGCGAGCACAACACCAGCGTCATCATGAACGACAGCCCCATGTCGAGCACGTTGAAGTGCCCCAGCAGGCTCCACAACGGGGCGCTCGCCAGCGCGAGTGCGGCGAAGAAACCCGCGCGCGCGCTGAACACCCTTCGCCCCGTGTAGCCGACGAGCAGCACGCCGCCGAAACCCGTGAGCGCCGTCCACAGACGGGCCTGCCAGTCTCCGAGACCGAAGATCATGAACGTCAGCGCGTTCATCCAGGTCTGGAGCGGCGGCTTTTCGAAGTACAGATAGCCGTTGTAGCGCGGCGTGACCCAGTCGCCCGTGGCCAGCATCTCGCGCGCCATCTCGGCGTAGCGGCCTTCGTCGCTGGGAATCAGATGGCGAAAGTTCAAGACGCCGAACCAGACGAGCGCGAACATCGCCAGCAGCCATAGCAGGGCAGTGGGGGAAATCGGCCAGGGCTCTAACCCGGCGTCACGTTGAGGGCGTGTGGACATGAATGCGAGGCTTCCGGTCTTGATGAACTAGGGATGGGTGGCTAAACGTTGGGCGGCTGAGCGGGCTGTGGCGCGCGCATGGCCGTCGCGGACACATCGGGATTGGGAAGTGTGACACGGACGTGCAGGCCGCGCGGGCCCGACCGGTTGGCGTCGTTCAGTGTGACCTGGCCGCCCAGACGGTCGACGATGGCGCGCACGATGGCCAGTCCGAGTCCGGTGCCTTCGTCGCCGTGATCGCGCGATTCGCGGTGATCGGCGGCACGGTAAAACGCGTCGAAAACGCGCTCGCGCTTGTCCGCATCGATGCCCGGGCCGGAGTCGATGACGTCGATGACCACCTCGCCCCCCGTGGCCGACAGACGCACGGACACCGTGCCGCCTGCGGGCGTATAGCGCACGGCGTTGCCGACGATGTTGCTCAGCAGGGTGACGATGTCGCGCTTCGATCCCGCCACGCGCAGATTTGAACGCCCGGGCGTGCCGGAAGCGGTGAGGGCGGCGGAAGAGGCGGAAGAGGCGGAAGATTCAGAAGACGCATCTGCCAGATCGAGCACGATCTGCTTGCGATCGGCCAGTACGAAGGCGTCTTCGAGCGCTTCGTGAATGGCGGGCAGCAAGATGAGCGGCGTTGCCGGAACGCTCGGTGCGCTCTGGGCCCGTGCGAGCGTGAGCAACTGTTCGATCAGCGTGCGGGTGCGACGCAGGCCGCTCTTGAGCTTGATCAGGCGGTTGCGCGTCTCCGCGTCGAGGCCAGCGGGTTCCAGCGCCCGGTCGAGATTTTCCGACTGAATCACCAGCGCCGTCACTGGCGAGCGAAGTTCGTGGGCGGCGTCGGCGACGAAGCGGCGTTGCTCGTCGAGCGCTTTGTCCAGACGGGACAGCAGCCGGTTGATCGACACGATGAACGGCTCGATCTCCGTCGGAGCCCCTTGTGTGTCGAGACCGCGCAGATCGGTGTCGCGCCGCTTGTCGACGTCGGCGGCCAGTTGCTGAACCGGTCGCCACGCGCGTCGCACCGTCCAGACGATGGCGGCGATGAGCAAGGGAACGAATCCGACGAACGGCAGCGCGGTGCGCAGGCCGCTGTTGCGCGCGATCTCGTTGCGGCCTTCGGTGGGCTGGGCCACGACGATCCGCAGATCCGGGCCAATGGTGCGAACGAAGGCTCGCCACGTATGCTCGCCCGTGTCGACCGTGTGAAATCCGTCGGACAGCGTGACGGGAAACGTGCCGCCCAGACGCTGGACCGTGAGACGGTAGTCGTGGTCCTCGATGGGCAGACCGTGCATGGCGCTGTCGGCGCCCGCGAGATTGCGGGTGTCGACGAGCGCCGCAAGTTGCAGCAGTTGATCGTCCTGAAAGCGATAGGCCTCGCGAAACGCCGCGCCATAGGAGACGAATCCGGCGACGATCGCCAGCCCCAGCGCGCAGGCACAGAGCGTGACGACCAGCCGTGACTGCAACGAACGCATCATGCCTTGGGCACCAGCCAGCCCGCGCCGCGGATGTTGCGGATGACGTCCGCGCCGAGCTTCTTGCGGATCGAGTGGATCAGGAAGTCGATCATGTTGCTTTCGATCTCTTCGCCCCATCCGTACAGACGATGTTCGAGGGCGTCGCGCGAGAGGATCGTGCCGGGACGCAGCATGAGGGCGTGCAGCAGCGCATATTCGCGTGCCGACAGCACACAGCTGTTCTCGCCGTAGGTCGCCTGATGGGTCGCCGGGTCGAGGACGAGGGTGCCGTTGGTCAGCACCGGCACGGCGACGCCCGCATGACGCCGGATCACGGCGCGCATGCGCGCGAGCAGCTCGCCCACTTCGAACGGCTTGACGACGAAGTCGTCCGCGCCGAGGTCGAGGCCCTGAATGATGTCTTCGGCCCCGTCTCGGGCCGTCACGACGATGATCGGTGTGCGCCCGCCCGCACCGCGATGCGCGCGCAGCACGTCCCAGCCATCTCGCCCGGGCAGGCCGAGGTCGAGCAGCATGAGGTCATAAGCATGCGAGGCAAGGGCAGCCAGTGCGGCTTCGCCGTCGCGACACCAGTCGGCCGCATATGAGGCGTCCTTGAGCGCCTGCATCATGGCCTCGCCAATCATGGCGTCGTCTTCTACAAGCAATATCCGCATGGTTTTCGTACGCATTCTGGCGTGACCCTATCAGCCTACGCCTAATCCTTGCCGTCCTTCCGGGACGGCTCGGGCGCAAGATAGCGCGCGAAACTTAGGAGAAACTTAGTGCGCAGGCGCGTTCAGTGGCGCGACTATGCCATGCAAACTATTAGGCATTCAATGACTTAGCGAAGTTTTTTCAAGTGATGCCGAGATCGAGCCGGTGCCGTTCGCCCAACGCAAACAGGCCGGCAGAAACGCCGGCCCGTCGATTTTGGTCATTTTCCTGGCGTGCGATCCGCATTTGGATACCTGCACCGCGCCGGGCTACCTCATCCGGCCCGCAACGTTTTCGCAGCCGCCACCATGTTCTGTAGCGCCGGAACGACCTCCGCCCACTGACGGGTCTTCAGCCCGCAGTCCGGATTGACCCACAGGCGTTGGGCCGGGATTCGCTGGGCCGCCTTGCGCATGAGCGAGACCATGTGCGCCTGCGTCGGGATGTTCGGCGAATGGATGTCGTAGACGCCCGGTCCGATATCGTTCGGGTACTGGAACGCGTCGAACGCGTCGAGCAGCTCCATATCCGAGCGTGAGGTCTCGATGGTGATCACGTCCGCGTCCATGTCGGCAATCGCCGGGAGAATGTCGTTGAACTCGGAATAGCACATGTGGGTATGAATCTGGGTGTCGTCCCGCACGCCGTTCGCGGTGATACGGAACGACTCGACCGCCCAGTTCAGATACGACTGCCATTGGGCGCGGCGCAGCGGCAGGCCCTCGCGCAAGGCAGCCTCGTCGATCTGGATCACACGCACGCCGGCGCGCTCCAGATCGAGAACTTCGTCGCGGATCGCGAGCGCGAGTTGCAGGCATGAGACGGCGCGCGGCTGATCGTCGCGCACGAACGACCAGTTCAGGATCGTGACGGGACCGGTCAGCATGCCCTTCATCGGCTTGCTCGTGAGCGATTGCGCGTAGGTGATCCACGCCACGGTCATGGGCCTGGGTCGACGAATGTCGCCGAACATGATGGGCGGCTTCACGCAGCGCGAACCGTAGGACTGCACCCAGCCGAACTGGCTGAACGCGTAGCCCTCGAGCTGTTCGCCGAAGTATTCGACCATGTCGTTGCGCTCGGCTTCGCCGTGCACCAGCACATCGAGTCCCAACGCCTCCTGCTCGCGTATGCTGCGCTCGATCTCCCGTTGCATGGCGGCGACATAGCCCGCTTGGTCGAGCGCTCCCGATTTGAACCGGCTGCGCGCGGCACGGATCTCGGCTGTCTGGGGGAACGAACCGATGGTTGTCGTGGGGTACAGCGGCAAATTGAGTTTGGCCGCCTGCTTCGGCGCTCGCTCGGCATAGGGCCGCTGACGACGCCCCAGCGCCGCTTCGATCCGACTCACTGCGGCTTTCACGGCAGGGTTGTGCACGCGAGGCGAAGTGCGTCGGCTGGCCACGGCCTGGGCATTGGCGTCCAGTTCGGCGGCGACCGCTTCGCGACCCTCGTTGATTGCCCGGGCCAGCACAGTCACTTCGACCAGCTTCTGCTTCGCGAACGCCAGCCATGACCGGATCTCGGCATCGAGTTTCTGTTCGCTGTCCAGATCGACCGGCACGTGCAGCAGCGAGCACGATGGCGCAATCCAGAGACGCTCGCCCAGTTGCCGGGCCACCGGTTCGAGCCAGTCCAGCACGGCGTTGAGGTCCGATTTCCAGATGTTGCGACCGTTGACGACCCCCAGCGAGACGACCTTGTCGTCCGGCAGCGCGGCAATGACGGTGGCGACTTCATCCCGCGCGTTGAGCGCATCGAGATGCAAGCCCTCGACAGGCAGTCGGCAGGCGAGGGGAAGGTTGTCCTGCAATTCACCGAAGTACGTGGCGAGCAGGCGGTTGACCGGCACGGCGGCCAGCGCGGCGTAGGCCGTCTCGAATGCCTGCTGCCAACGCGCATCGAGTTCGGTGACGAGGATCGGCTCGTCGATCTGTACCCATTCCACGCCCTGGGCGGCCAACGTGTGCAGCAATTCGACGTAGACGGGCAGCAGGCGCGGCAGTAGCGCGAGTTTGTCGCTGTCGTCCTTCGCCTTGCCAAGCCACAGATAGGTGACAGGCCCGATGATGACTGGCTTGGCATTCACGCCGGCGGCGCGGGCCTGCGCCAGTTGATCGATCAGACGTGAAGCGTCCAGCGTGAATGCGGTCCCGGCGCTGAACTCGGGGACGATGTAGTGGTAATTCGTGTCGAACCACTTTGTCATTTCCCCGGCGGCGACGCCACCGCAGCACTCGGCGTGTGCTTCCGCGCGCTGCGCGGAGCGACCCCGGGCCACACGGAAGTAGTTGTCCAGCACGCTACCGTGAAAGCCTTGCACTCGCGCGGGCAGGTTGCCCAGCGTGAAGCTCATGTCGAGCACCTGATCGTAGAAGGCGAAGTCGCCGACCGGTGCCAGATCGAGCGCCGCCTGGTCTTGCCAGTGACGCTTGCGCAGCGCGGCGCCCAGCGCCTCCAACGCATCGCGCGACGATTGCCCCTTCCAGTACGCTTCCAGTCCAAACTTCAGTTCACGCTTCGCGCCGATGCGCGGAAATCCCAGGTTATGTGTCTTCGCCATGTTCTCTAACGACGCTAGCCGCCCGATGAGTGAAATCGTGGCATCGATCATAGAGACTCACGTTCATGAATGAAAATGGTCTTATTTGCGATTGTCTTTAATTATTTTCATGTTCGACAGGCAACGCGGGGAGCGCAGGGAGCGTGCGGGCGACGTCTTGCAGGGTCTCGATGAGGGCAAGTGCGGCGGGACTGGGGGCATGCCCGTGAAGCACGCCGACCGTGGGGGCCACGTGCGAAAAACGTAGCCCGAAGTCTTGCAGCGACGTCGCCAGCGGCGAGCAAGCCACGCCCAGTCGCGAGGCGAGAAACAGGCAAGGCATGGCCTGGGCGGTGCTGGCGTTGGTCATGAGCGTGACGGACTCCATGATGACGCGGGGTAGCGGCAGTCCCTGATGCGCGAATTCGGTATCGATGGCCCTTCGCATCGGCGTGCCGGGGGGCGGCACGATCCATGGGTAGCGAGCGGCGTCTGCCCAACCGGGAGCGGGATGTGCGGCAAGCGGATGATGGCGCGCGCCAAACACACGCACGTCGTCGTCGTACAACGGCACGACACCGAAACCGGCATTCATGGCGGTCTCGTCCAGTCGGCAAATCAGCAGATCGATCTCGTGCCAGTGTGCGCGAGGCAGCAGGCGATCCAGCGTCTCCTCCAGCAGATTGACCCGCAGCGCGGGCCCTGTACGGGCAAGGCGCGCGAGGGTTTGCGGCATGAGCACGCTTGCCATGCCCGGCAGAATGCCCACGTTGACGGGCTTGGCAAGTCCGTCGCGCAGCGCCTGCATGGCCGGGGCCACACCCGCGAGATCCGTCAGCATGCGCTCGGCGCGCTCGAGCAAGGCATCGCCATACGGTGTGGGCGTGACACGACGCGTGGTGCGCTCGAACAGCGACACGCCCAGCGCCTGCTCGATCTCACGCAGCCACTTGGACAGCGCAGGCTGCGTGATGGCCGCAGCCTCCGCCGTGCGGGCGAAACTTCGTGTGCGGCCCAGCCACCGAAGGGTCTCCAGATCGCGGATCCGGAGTTTTCGCAGTACGGCGGGAATCTGCCGTACCAAAGGGCCGGCATCTTTGGGCGAGGGGGCTTGGCTGTCGGTCATGGAGGCGGGGGCGGGATTCGGGGGTTGCCGTATCGCCGACATCGGGATCGATGTCGGCATCAATGTCACGCGTCGTTGTATGCATTGTTGCCACGCATTGATGTCGCTTTCGTAATGAATATAGCGTGACTTTTCATCGATGAGTGCTGAGTCTCATCGAATAATGAGACTTCCATCCGGTAGCCAGGGCAAGACAAGACACTGGCGCCTCATCAGGAGCGAGACGCATGACAACACGCAAGCCGCCATCCCCGGCGTCCGCCGGGCTTTCCGAATCCTCTGCCTCCGCCCCCGCTTCCGACCGTGCCGAAGCATCCGTGGGCGGGACCCGGCGCGACACGCTGCCCGGCCCGCACGCGTCGCGTCGCGACTTTCTCAAGCAGGCGAGCGCCGCCGTGGCTTCGGCCGGGCTGGCAACGTCGGCCATCGCCGCGCCGAAGATTACGCGTCATGACAAGCCCACCGAGGACGGCTACGTCATGCCCCAGGAGGCCCCGGCCGTAGCGCCGAAGGGGTACAACATCCTGTTCATCCTTACGGATCAGGAACGTTACTTCGACAAGTGGCCGTTTCCCGTGCCGGGGCGGGAGCGTTTGCGTCGCGAGGGCGTAACGTTCGCGAATCACCAGATCGCCGCGTGCGTCTGTTCGCCGTCGCGCTCCGTCGTGTACACCGGCCAGCACATCCAGCACACCCGCGTGTTCGATAACTGCGGCATTCCCTGGCAGCCGGACATGTCGACGGATCTGCGCACCATCGGCCACATGATGCGCGACGCCGGGTATTACGCCGCTTATCTGGGCAAATGGCATCTGAGCGGAAAACTGCATCACAACCATACGCCGTACGACACCCCGACCAAGGAATACAACGAACTTTTCAAGGCGTACGGATTCGACGATTACTTTGGCGTTGGCGATCTGATCGGGCGTGTGCGGGGCGGTTACACCTACGATGGGCTGACTACATCGTCGGCGGTGTCGTGGCTGCGCGGTCGCGGCGCGCAATTGGCGAGCGAACGCAAGCCGTGGTTCATGGCCGTCAATCTCGTCAATCCGCACGACGCGATGTTCCTGAACACCGACCCGGCCGGCGTCGATACGCAAAACGCCAACGGCCCGACGCTGGGCAATGCCCGCGCGCCGAAAGACGCGCTCTACGACGCCCACTGGGACGTGCCGCTCGCCGCAACGCGCAAGCAACCCTACGACGCCCCGGGGCGCCCGGCGGCGCATGGCGTCTACAACGCGTCCGAGGGCGTGCTCGTGGGCGATTATCCAATCGACGACGCGCGGCTTCGGGTCTATCAGGACTATTACTTCAACTGCATTCGCGACTGCGATACGCATGTGGTGAAGTTGCTCGATACGCTGCGCGAGCTGGGCATCGACAAGAACACCATCGTGGTCATGAGCGCGGACCATGGCGACCACGTGGGCGCACACAAGCTCGTCGGCAAGGGGCCGACGACGTATCGCGAGCAGAACCATGTGCCGCTGGTCATTCGTCACCCGGCGTATCCGGGCGGCAAGCAGTGCGCCGCGTTGAGCTCGCATCTGGACATGACGCCGACGCTGCTCGGCCTGACAGGGCTCGACGCCGCCGGCGTCGCCCGGGTTGCCGGCACTGCGGCGCGCGGGCACGACCTCACGCCGTTGTTGAAGCGTCCGGAGTCACAGCCCGTCGATGCGCTGCGCCCCGCAGCACTCTTCAACTACGCCATGCTGCTGTTCTACGACAGCGAGTGGGTGGCGCAGGAATACGCGACGTTGCGGCAGAAGGGCATGCCGGTCGAGGAGATCCACCGGCGTGTGATTGCGCGACAACCGGACTTCCGTCATCGCGGCATGATCCGCAGTGTGTTCGACGGGCGTTATCGCTTCTCGCGCTACTTCTCGCCGATGCAGTTCAACCGGCCGTCCACGCTCGAAACCCTGTTTGCCAGCAACGATGTGGAACTCTACGACTTGCAGGTGGATCCGACCGAGTCGCACAACCTCGCGCTCGATCGGCAGCGCAACGGGCCATTGATTCTTGCGATGAATGCGTTGCTCAACGACCGTCTGGACGCCGAGGTCGGTGAAGACCGGCCCGATATCCTGCCGATCCGCGACGGGCGCGTGCACTTCACGTTCGAAAAGGCCGCTGGCTGATTCAAGCCGGCGTTGACCGAGTTGGCAAGAAAGCGCCGTCTGACAAGCCCTGCGCGTTGGCAAGTCGGGCGGCATTGGTGGTACGCTCGTGCGTCCGCAGGCGATGGGACATTTGCGCGCATGCGCTTGTTATCCGGTCTCTCGATCCCATCGCGCCATGCGGTGTCATCTGCTTTTGCCAACGCCATGAAAAAACGTGACTTCCTTGCCGGCGCCGTTGCCCTCGGCGCCTCGGTGCCGGTGTTTGCCAAACCATCCGCCAAATCGAACGGACAGGCTGAGGCAGGGGCTCGCACCGCACCGACTTCGACGCCCATCGTCACCCTGTCGGGTGCCATCGAGCGCCACAATCGGGGAGTGGTCGACCCGGCGCTGGATCAGCTTCTTCATAAGCAACTGGTGCAGTTCGATGCGGGTTACGCGTTCGACTTCGGCATGCTGAGCCGCATGCCGGCGCAGACAATCCGTCCGACGCTGGAGTACGACGCCCGATCGCACACGCTCCGCGGGCCGCGTCTAGCCGACGTGCTGGCGCAGGCCGGCATTCCCACCAATCCACTGACACAGGTGCTGTTGCGCGCCATCGACGGGTACGTTGTCGCCACGACCCTGGGGCAAGTGCGCGAGTACGGTTTTTTGCTGGCGACCCACATCGACGACAAGCCTCTCGCGCTCGGCGGACTCGGCCCACTGTGGGCTGTCTATGATCCGGCAAGGATTCCGGCGCTGGCGGGCAAACCGCTCAAGGAACGGTTCGCCCTTTGCCCGTGGGGCGTGTACCACATTCAGGTCAATGCGGTGTCCTGACGGGAGGGGGCCGTCGACGCTTCAATGAGATGTCGGTCGGCCCGGCGGCGTGGGCGCGAGTGGCGGCGGATCGATGGCCTGATAGGGGTTGAGACGCCCCGGCAACTTGACCGGGTCGAGTTCATCGACGTCTTCATGCAGGATGCGGCGTATCTCGAGAATGGCCTGCGGCGTTTCCTGCACGCTGTGCCCCGCGACGATGACGCGCTCCGATTCGGCGCCCGCCAGATGCGCGCTCGCATACGGGACCACGCCGTCGGTCGATTCCGCCAGTAGCCCCTTGGGGCTTCGCCGCGCAATGATCGAGTGATAGTGGACGGCCGGCGAGATCTTCAGCCCGGCAGCTGCGACCACGTAGGGATCGTTGTCGCGCAGTTGGTCGATGCTGTTCGGCACGTAGCGTGTCTTGCCCTCGGACGGATTGTCTTCCGAGCCGGTGGCGTAATGCAGTACGTCGTCGATGCTCGAGAGCAATGTGACGGGCAGCTTGATCAGATTCGAGACCCAGCGCCCGATACGGTTGCGTGCGAACGGTGTGCCGCGATGCGGTGCGGCGATGAAGATCGCCCGCTCGAACTGCGGGATGGGCTTGAAGTTGAACAGCGGGTCGAGCCGGTCGCGCGCTCGGTCGATCTGATCGTCGTCGAGCTGATAGTCGTTCTGGAAGGTTTCCCAAAGATCGTCGTCCGAGCTCGATACCATCAGCCGTGCGATCACGCCGCCCATACTGTGTCCGATGATCACCGCGTCGTGCGAGGCCGCCGACTGGCCGTCCGGATCGAAGTGCTTGATCGTGGCTTCGAACGCGTTGCGGATCGCCATCGCGTTCACCAGAATCGGCGCATTCGTCGGGTAATAGACCTGCCAGACCTGAAAATGCTCGCGCAGGGTTGCGTCTCCCTGAATCTCGTTGGCCAGATTCACCCACGCTTCGGGGCTGCTGGCCAGTCCGTGCAGCATGAGAATGACGCGACGTCCCGGATCGAACGGCTGCATCAGATAGATGTGGGGGCGCACGATGCCCCGGTCGCGCCCGAACAAGGTTCGCAACGACTGCTCGGCGAAGCCGGACCGTGCGAGCCACAGGCCATAGCCGGCGGTGAAGTTGCCTGCCAGCGGCACCAGTTGATGATTGATCTCGACCGACGCCTGTCGGTAGGGGTCGTAGACGACCAGTGTGGCGAGCTGCGTCGTCAGCACCTCTTCCAGCGTGGTGCCGTTAAAGCGAAGCAGCAGCGTGAGCGACGGCGAGGGCATTTCGCTGAACACGGGGCCCGCGTTCGGATCGGTCGCGCGTCGGAAGTCGCGCGATGCGCGGCTCTCGCGAGCGTTGCGCGAACTCGCGCTCCCGTTGCCGCGACTCTCGCTGGCCGGTGCCGCACCGGCATTGTCGGGCGCGGGGCCGGTCGCGGCGTCGCCACGCGGCGCCGGGGTGCGGGCGGCTGCGAGCGCGTCGGCGGCCGATTTTTCGTCGAGCACGGCGACGAGCTCAGCGCCGAAGCCGTCGCGCCGATACGGGCTTCGCAACCCGGCAAACGACAGTGTGGAGGCCGGCAGCACTTCGCGCGGCTGCGTGCGGTTGTCCGCGAAGCGAACGCTGCTGGCGTCGACCGGCAGCGTCCATCCGGCGATCTTGTCGCTGCCGGTTTGCTGCACACGACGAAAGAGCGCGACGGAGAAGTTCTGCACCGCGTAGTTGTAATAGTCGCGCACCTGCGTCTGACGATCCTCGAATGCGCGTTCGCTCGACGCCCGGTCGCTGTAGAACAGATAGGCATAAGCGTAGCGCGCGGAGCGCAGCCACAGATCGAATTGGGCGTCGTTCCATTGCTTGTCGCCGGGCGACGTTTGCGCAATCGCGAGCTGCATGGAAATCTCTGCCATCGCCGCGAGCCGCCGGTCGACGTCGATTTCCTTGGCGCGCCCCAGCGCGTCGATGCAGTCGAGCGACGTCTTGGCGCACACCGTTTCGTCCAGTCCCGCCACGCGAATCGTCTCGTCGGTCGAGGCACTGAGCTTGCCTGTGGACAGAATGTCGCCACGCTTCATGGCAATGTACTGCTCGGGACCGAGCGAGCGGACCTCCACCATGGCGCAGCCCGACAGGGCCGTGAGCCAGACGATGGCCGCGAGTGCGCCGATGTGTCGAAGCCGGGATGTCGTGCGCGGCAGCCTCATGGCGTCACCTTCGGGTCGTCGCCCGGCACGCCTTCGCGAATGCGCGTGGAGAAGTCTGGCGAGTCGCCCGCAGCCAGGGCGCGTTGCACGAAGTCGCCGCGCTCATGCAGTTGCGCATAGGTGAAGCCCGGCGTCAGGCCCCCCTGGTCGTAGGCGTATTCGGCGAAGTAGCCCGAGAGCAGCAAGCGGTAGTCGAGCGGCAGCCCCGGGGCGATGAGCCGCGCGATCTCGAAAACGATGGTCGTGCAATTGCTGGTGAGCGTGTTGTACCAGGCGGGTTCGCTGTCCAGTTCGCGGGCGCGCTCGAGATAGCCCAGGAAGACCTGGCGTAGCGCCTGGGGCGGGATATTCAGGCGATAGAGATAGGTCGTCTCGCCGCGTACGTTGCTGCGCACGCGCAGGATGTCGCGTTCGTCGGCGGCGACCAGCGTTGCCTCGAAGTCCTTGAAAAACCCGCCGATGGCCGAGAATTTCTGCCCCTGCTTCTTGCGAATCTCGATAGAGAACACCACGCGCTTGCCGTCCGCGAACCCGAACGACACCAGGGTGTGCGCGATGGCCGGCCCCATCCAGTAGGAGAGCACCAGATCGGCGCTCACGAGCTTGTCGAGATCGTAGTCACGCGTTTCCCAGCGCGGCGTAAAGTCGGTTTCCGTGCGCCATTCGAAGTTGCGCACGTTATGCAGCGTGACGTGGGAGCCGTCGAGTCGGGAGTCGAGGCGCTGGGCGACATCGGCGGCCCAGTCCCGATCGTTGGAGGGCCGGATCGTCTGCCACCAGCCGACGAGCAGGATCATCGCAACCCAAAAACCGAGCGGCCAGCCTCGCAGTGGTACGCCTGCGCGCACGCGCAGCAAGGCGATGAAGGCGGCGATACCCAGCAACACCCATAGTGAGATGACGCCATAACGCACCGGCGCCGGCCCCGGGCATCGATAGGCAAGCGCCATCGATCCCCAGGCGCATGCGCCGAGCACGAGCAGGGCGAGAAATGCGCGCAGCACATAGACGTACCACGCGATGGTATGGCTGACGAGCGCGTCGCCAGCATGGGATTGCAGTTGCACCATATTTTGCTGAATTCAATCCGAGGCGGTCGCCGCGCAGACGGTTCGCGGCCCTTGGGCCGGCGAGCGTACCACTGCGCGCAGCATAGCGTGAGTCAGGTCTTCGGGGAAGCGACGTCATGCACCTGCAAGGCGGGCGTTACAATGCGCGCCCATCGATGAATTTCGTCGTACAACACAATATCGGGGACTTCATGAGGTTGGCATGCTGAGGGACTGCACAAGCGCTGTTCGGACCGTCAGGCGGACGATGTCGAGCGTTGCCGTGGTGAGCGGGCAGATTCTGTGCGTTTATTCCCCACATTTGCCCGCCTGCGCCAACGCGCCACGGCCGAAGACTCTCGTCACGGCGGCCAACGTCGATCCGGGCACGCCGCAGTCCGGGCGGCGCGTCAAGCCTGCCTACACCGACTGGACGCGCCCCGATGCGGATGTCGGCACGGTGAGGCGTGAAATGGCCGCCTGCGGCTATACCGATTTCGACATGCCGTCCGACACCATGAAGCTCAACGACGTGGCATCGGCCCAGCTTTGCATGCTCGACAAGGGATTCCGATACGGTTGGTCGTATCAGGCGCTGCTTTGCAGGACGACGCCGTCGCTGAGCGCGTGTCGCGGCAAGTCTATCGACGCCGCGCATTGCTGCGCGGCGCCGACGGCTGCCGGTGCGAAGTGATTGAATTCGGCTGGATCTGACCGGGCAGGGTAAGAGGGTAAGGAAAGCT
The DNA here is from genome assembly GCF_000934605.2 of Pandoraea vervacti. NCBI lineage: Bacteria > Pseudomonadati > Pseudomonadota > Betaproteobacteria > Burkholderiales > Burkholderiaceae > Pandoraea > Pandoraea vervacti. The sequence continues at coordinate 2,684,146 of NZ_CP010897.2, forward strand.
CGGCAGGCGCCGGAAGGTGACCCAGCGGCGGCCGAGCAGTGAAAGCCCTGCCGCGCAAGCGTGTCAGACCGGCTGGCGCGGGGACGTGCGACGCGGCGCAAGGCGCCGGGCGATGCGACCCAACGCACGCACTTGCTGCGCAATCACCCCCATGCCATAGCGGCGGGACCGGCCCTCCGGCGCGGGCAACTGGTCGCGAATGCCCGTCGGCTCGACGGTGCGCTCCCACGACGCCGTGCGAAACAGCATGTCCCACCACGGAAACAGCACGCCGAAGTTGCAGCCGTAGCGGGTACCCTCATGACCGTAACCGATGGCGTGATGGCGACGATGGAAGGTCGGGCTCACGATCAGGCGTTCGAGCACCGGCCCATAAGGCAGACGGGCATTCACGTGCTGCACGCTTTGCAGGAAGTTGCCCACGGCCACGAGCACGACGTACTGTGCCGGTTGCACGCCGATGAACAGGGCGATCGCCGCGAAGAACGCCGCCTGAACGATATCGTCGAGGAAATGATTCCGGTCGTCCGACCATAACGACATCTGTTGCTGGCTGTGATGCACGGCGTGAAGCTCCCACCAGACGCCGAAGCGATGCTGCCAGCGGTGGTACCAGTAACCGGCGAAGTCCAGCACCGTGAGGTACATCAGGAACGAAACGATAGGCTGATCGGTCACGCCGGGATACAGTCCGTCGAGATCGACGCTCGGCAACCCGTGAATCACCATCTGGCTCTGCAATTCGTTGAACACCGGTTGCAGCACGATGAAAAACAGCAAATTCAGAATGCCGAGCTTGGCGATCCAGGTGTAGATGACGTCGGCACGGACCTGCTTGCGATCCTGCCATCGCTCCACCGGGCGCAGGGCTTCGAGGGGACGCAGCAGCAAATAGGTCAGCCCGACCTGCATGACCCCGATGATGACGAGATAAAGGGCGTCGTAGATATCGTCGTCATAGCCCATCAGGTTGAAGTGGAACAGCAGTGGCTGCACCACATCGACGTAGATGAGGGTCTGGACGGCGGAAATGCCGCTATCGACGAAGTTGAGAGCTTCCTGAATCATCTGTCGGTCGTGTCAGTCCGGATTCGGTGAAAGTACGGGCGCCCGATCGGCAAAGTAAATGCCGTGCGGCGACCGGTTCACGGCAATGGTGTCGACCAGCTTGCGCGCAGGCAGGTCGATCACGCCAACGTGGCGTGCAAACCGGAACGTCACCCAAAGATAGCGTTTATCTGCGGACAATTCCATATCGTCCGGTCCCGGCATCAGGCCGGTGATGTCGGCCACCTTGGTGAGCGTTTCGTAATCGATGATGCTGATGGTGCTCTCGACCCGGTTGCTCACGGCAATGTGACGGCCGTCGGAGAGCGAGCGGAAGTTGTGGGCGCCGCGCCCGGTCTGGATGCGCTTGACGACTTTCTGGGTGCGCCAGTCCACGACGGCCACATCGTCCTCGCCGGTCATGCCCACGAGCAGGTACTTGTCGCCCGGCGTCATCCACAGGCCAGCCGGGGTCTTGCCGACCGGCATGCGCCATTTCACGGTCTGCGTCGGCAGGTCGATGGCCACCACTTCGCCCGAATCCTGCAACGTCACGAAGACCGTCTTGCTGTCGGACGAGAACGTCATGTGGCTCGGTGTCTTGGCCAGGGGAATCCGCTTGGCAACCGTGACGTTTTCGCCGTCGTAGTGATAAAGATCGACACGATCGAGACGCAGCGCCGCCGTGACGAACCACTTGCGATCGGGTGAAAAGCCGAGTTGGTACGGATCGTCGATATCGGCCACCTGGCGTTGGAACTTGCCGGTGGTCGGGTCGAGGAACATCAGGCTGTTCGAGACCGAGTTGGCGACAATCAGCGAACGCTTGTCAGGCGTGATCATGAGGTGATGCGGCTCTTTGCCCGTGGGCATCGTGCCGACGACCTTATGCGAGGCCTGATCGATGAGGGAGAGTTGCGCGGCGCCGGAGTCGAGCACGATCACCGTGCCGGCGTGGGCGGACGAAACGGTCAGCGCAAGCGTGGCGGCAACCAGCATCGAGAACGTCGCCGCGGCGCGCAAACGACTGGCCAGCCAGGAAAGCTTCGGGGGCTTGGAAGAAAACACCATGAATGCCTAGGGTAGGGCGAAAAACGGTGACGTTTGCCGGTCAGCCATGCCGATGCACACTATCGGTTACCAAATGGGTGACTAACTTAACGTCGATTCTCACGTTAAACGCGCCAGACATCCCGTCCGTTGACAAGAAAATGGGACGAAATCCCAAGCGAGTGCCGTCAGATCAGGGCGACGGGAGGTCCGCGGCGGTCGCGCCGTCCCAGTGCGCCAGCAACTGCAAGGCCTCGCGGGTCCAGTCGAGCCAGCCCTGTTCGTAACGTACGCCCAGTCGGAGGATGTGTCGTTGCAGCGCGGCTTCCCGGCTGAGCGGCGGGGCGGTTCCGCCTGACGGAAAATCGCGCGCCTCGATGGCCCGATACGCCGCCAGTTTTTGCGCATGCAGCGCGGCGCGACGCGCCAGTTCGGGTTGCAGACCCAGCGGGCCGATGGCGGCGTCCGCCCGCAGGCGGACCATGAGGTCGTCGCGCAGATCGGACGGCTCGGTCCGTGTGCCGGCCCAGCTCAGCAGTTCGTCACGCCCGGCGTCGCGCACCCGGTAGACGCGCTTGCGGGTTCGCCCGCCATCGGGCGCCGCCATCGAATCGATCCATCCGGCCGCCTCCATGCGGGCCAGCTCACGGTAGATCTGCTGATGCGTGGCACGCCAGAAAAAGCCGATGGACTTGTCGAACCGGCGCGCGAGGTCGTACCCCGACGAGGGTTTTTCCAGCAAAGAGGTCATCAGGGCGTGAGCAAGCGGCATGCCCGGTAGTCTAGGGACTCTAATCTCACTATGCAACTTGTTGCATAGTCACTCGGGCGCTTAGAATCGTCGTCAAACTATGCAACCGGTTGCATAACCGGCGATTGCGAGACTGCCCGCAGCCTTCAACCCCCACCTCCCAAGGCGCTACGCCGGACGACGAGAGAGAGACAAAACGATGAGCGGCTATCCCCACCTGATGCGGCCCCTGGATCTGGGCTTTACGACATTGCGCAACCGTGTGCTGATGGGATCGATGCACGTCGGTCTGGAAGAGGCTCGCAACGGCTTCGCCCGAATGGCCGAGTTCTATGCCGAGCGGGCGCGAGGCGGTGTGGCGTTGATAGTGACGGGCGGCATTGCACCGAACGACGCCGGACGTCCCTACGCGGGCGGCGCGAAGCTCAGCACCGAAGACGAAGCGGACAAACACCGTGTCGTGACCGAAGCGGTACATGCGGCCGGCGGCAAGATCGCCATGCAGATCCTGCACTTCGGGCGCTATGCCTACCATCCCGATCTCGTCGCCCCCAGCGCCTTGCAGGCGCCGATCACGCCAGCCAAACCGCGTGAACTGACGAGCGACGAGGTCGAGGCGACCATCGACGACTTCGCGAGCTGCGCCGCGCTCGCGCGGCGTGCCGGGTACGACGGCGTCGAAATCATGGGCTCCGAGGGGTACCTGATCAACGAGTTCATCGCGGCTCGCACCAACCATCGCACCGATGCGTGGGGCGGAAGTTTCGAGCGCCGGATCCGCTTTCCGATCGAGATCGTGCGACGCGTGCGCGAGCGGGTGGGGCGCGAATTCATCATCATCTACCGCCTGTCGATGCTCGATCTGGTCGAAGGGGGATCCACGTTCGACGAAGTGGTGCAACTCGCGCGCGCGGTCGAAGCCGCGGGCGCCACCCTGATCAATACCGGCATCGGCTGGCATGAGGCACGTATTCCGACAATTGCCACGAGCGTGCCGCGCGCCGCCTTTGCGTGGGTGACCGGCAAGCTCAAAGGGCATGTCGGCATTCCGCTGATTACGACGAACCGCATCAATGTGCCGGACGTCGCTGAGCGGATTCTTGCCCGCGGCGAGGCGGACATGGTGTCGATGGCGCGCCCGCTGCTGGCCGATCCGGCGTTCGTGAACAAGGCAGCCACCGATCGCGCCGAGACCATCAACACCTGTATCGGGTGCAACCAGGCGTGTCTCGATCACACCTTCAGCGGCAAGATCACGTCGTGTCTGGTCAACCCCCTGGCGTGTCACGAGACGGAGTTGCGCATCGAGCCGACCGGGCGCCGGCGGCGTATCGCGGTGGTCGGGGCTGGGCCCGCCGGGTTGGCCGCCGCGAGCGTCGCGGCCCGCCGAGGGCATGACGTCACGCTGATCGAGGCCGACGCGCAGATCGGCGGCCAGTTCAATATGGCCAAGCGGATTCCCGGCAAGGAAGAGTTCTTCGAAACGTTGCGCTATTTCCGGCACGAACTGGACGCGAGCGGCGTCAAGGTCCGGCTGAACACGCGTGCCACCGTGGACTCGCTCGTCGAGGGCGGCTACGACGACGTCGTGCTGGCGACCGGTGTCGTGCCGCGCACGCCCGCGATCGAGGGGATCGATCATCCAAAGGTGCTCAGCTATATCGATGTGCTCCGCGACGATGCGACGGTCGGCCAGACCGTTGCCGTGATCGGGGCGGGCGGCATCGGCTTCGACGTCGCCGAGTTCCTGACGCAAGCCGGTGAGAGCGCCACGCTCGTGCCGGAGAAGTTCTATGCCGAGTGGGGCATCGACCCGTCCTATGCGCATGCCGGCGGATTGCGCCCCCCTGCGCCGCAGACATCGCCGCGCAAGGTCTACCTGATGCAGCGCAAGACGTCGAAAGTCGGCGACGGGCTGGGCAAGACCACGGGATGGATTCATCGAACTTCACTCAAACACCGTGGCGTAGAGATGATTCCCGGTGTGACGTATCGCCGTATCGACGATGAAGGCTTGCACGTCACCATCGACGACACGCCTCACGTCCTATCCGTTGATAACGTAGTTTTGTGCACGGGACAGGAGCCAATGCGGGAATTGGCTGATGGTGTGCGTGCTGCGGGTGTGCGTGTCCATGTCATTGGCGGGGCCGATGTGGCGGCGGAACTCGATGCAAAGCGGGCGATCCGGCAGGGAACGGAGCTGGCGATCGACCTATAACTTTAGAGAGCCACGCGGGGCGCGGCATACCGTTGTGAGAGAATGAGGCCTCGTGAATCCCGCTGATTGAAGGCGGTTTCACGATGCCAAGCGTACGTGCCAAGTGCCGGGCACGACGTTTCCGCGGCACGCTGCGGATGCCACCGTTACGGTGCGCCGTCACGGTGTCTTCGCAGCGGCCTCAGTGGGAACCTGTACCGTGTGGCCGACGGTGTCATCGTCAATGAAGCGCAAGTTACTCTCGGCCGGTTCGTTCACCGGTCGTCTCCGGTTACAGAACCTCGCCGTTGTCTCCGCTGTCGTCATCCTTTGTAGTGGCCTGCTTGTCTTGGCCTGGGGAACTTACCGCCAGGCCAGCGACGCCGAGCTCGCCCTCGAAGCGTTGCGCGCCACGCTGCTGGCGATGGAGAAAGCGTCTGCTGAACGCGGGCCGGCCAATGCCGTGCTCGGCGCAGACCTCCCGCTGCCCGACGCCTCGGTCATCGCGTTGCGTAACGCGCGCGATGCGACCAATGCGCGTCTTCAGGCATTGCTCACCGTGCTCTCGTCCGACCGATGCGGTCAATGCGCGAGCAGTCTGCGTGCCGTCGAACGGGCACGACTCGACCTCGCGGCGGCAAGCGCCAATGTCGACCTGCTGGTGCAGCGTCCACGCGAGATGCGTAGCGACGCGGCCGTGCGAGACGCTGTCGAGCGTATGGTCCGCGTCATCGCCGATTTCACGCCGGTCGCGTCGTCGCGCATCGATGTCGTCTCGCGTGGCGCGCCAGACGCACTTCACTACATCATCCTCGCCCGATTGGCTGCCGATCTTCGCGAGCACGCAGGACAACTCGGCTCGCACTTCACCGCCGCGCTCACCACCCGGCAAATGCTCAACGAAGCGGATCAGCGCACCATTGAGCGCACGCTCGGGCGCATCGACCAGCTTCGCGACATGATCGTTTCCCGGGTGACGGACCCGCCGGAACTCGGCCCCGGCACGCTCAACGCCCTGAATTCGCAGTACTTCGGGGCAGGGCTGCATTACGTGGCGACGGTGCGTACCTTGGCCGCCCAGCCACGCCCGCCCTCGATGACGACGGCCGAGTTCGCCGCCCACTATGTGCCGACGATGCGCGCGATCACCGACCTGCGCGACAGCATGCTCGCGCGCGCGAAGCACAACGTCGAGGCGCGGCGCACCAACGCACTGCGGCTATTGATCCTGACGGCGGTGGCCGAGGTCATCCTCGTGTTGGTGATCGTGGTTGTCCTGCGGAACTTCCGGCGCACGGTGGTGCTTCCCTTCGAGGCGGCCACCCGCTTTGTCGACTCGCTCGCGCAGGGCAATCTCGATGCCACTGTGCCCGGCGAAGGCTTGCCGTTAAAGCGCCCTCAGGTCAGCGCGGTGTTCGATGCCCTGCGCGTATTGCGCCTCAACGCCGTCGAACTGGTGCAACTGCGGCGCGAACGCGCGAGATTGTTGGGCGAGCTGGAGATGACCGCAGACACCGACACGCTGACCGGACTGATGAATTGGCGGGCGTTTGCGCGTCAGGCGCAGACGTTATGCGCCGCGGCAGCGCCGGGCCGGGTCACGCTGATCAAGTTCGATATCGACAACTTCACCCAGATCAACGCCGCGTGGGGTCACAGCGTGGGCGACGACGTGCTGAGTCGTGTGGGCGCGGTATGCCTGAACACGACGCAGCCGGGAGACGTCGTGGCGCGCTTGGGCGCGGATGCCTTCGTGGTGCTGGCGCGCGTGCTGGACGAGTCGCGGGCACGCCAATTTGCCGAACTGCTGCGCGGACGCATCGAAGCCACGGCCCTGAAGCTCCCCAACGGCGAGGTGCTGCCGCTCACGGCGAGCTTCGGGATTGCGATGGCGGACCCCACGACGTTCGACGCCGAGGGGGCGCCAACCGGCGAGCCGCCAAATCTCTCGTCGCTACTGAGTCAGGCCGAGCGCCAATTGCATGCCGCCCGGCAAGCCCGGCGTCATGCGATCGACTAGTGATCGGGTAATGATCGACAAATGCTCGAGTGGGCCGCTGTGGCAAGCAGGTCAGGGCGCGTGGGCATCACACGCCCTGCATCGCTCGCGTTGATGCCCGACACTCATGCCCAGCGAGGCGTTGCCGTACCCAGCGCCATGGCGGGCAGGGCCCAATCGACCGGCGTGCCGACGATCGACATCGGCGTTGCGACACGCCGCACCGGTCCCCACGACGTATCTTCGATGCGCGACGACAGGTCCGCAGGTGCCTCTCCGGCCAGTGGTGAGGGGCCATCGACCGACGAGCGATGCGTCGCCAGCAAGCCGGCGGTGCTCGCGAGCGACGCACGAATCGTCGTGCCTGCGCCGCGTGTCTGACGCAGTGCCAGCGCATGGACCGCCGCTGCCGCCATGAGATATCCCGTCGCGTAATCGATGCCTTGTCCGGGTAGCGGCACCGGTCGCTGAGCGCCGGCGGCACGCATGCCGGCATCGGCGATCCCGGCACTCATTTGCACCAGGCTGTCGAAGCCGCGCCGGGCATGCCAGGGGCCTTGCCAGCCATAGGCGTCGAGCGAGACGTCGATAAGCGCCGGGTTGAGTTCACGACGGCGCGCGGCGCCGAATCCTAAACGTTCCAGTGCATCGGGGCGATAGCCGTGGACGACGATGTCCGCATCGCGAAGCAAATCCTCCAGCACGGCTCGCCCGTTTGCCTGCTTCAGATCGAGTCGGGCGCACCGTTTGCCTTGCACGACCTCGGGCACCGTGCCGACTTCGTCCCAGTCCGGTGGATCGATGCGTAGCACCTGTGCGCCGAAGCCCGCGAGAAAGCGCGTGGCCGTCGGCCCAGCGAGGATACGGGTCAGATCGAGCACGCGAATGCCGCTCAGCGGCCGCTCGCGCATCGGTTGCCACTGACGTGCGCGGGGGGTATCGGCGACATCGAAGGTCTCCCATTGCAGCAGCGGCGCGGCCGCGACGGCCATGCCTTGCGGATGCTCGCGCCATTGCGCCAGCGTGCGCATGGCGGCAGCGCATCCTCCCTGAGCGACGATCGCGCTCTCCAGCGCGTCGGCTTTCCACGTCGTCACGGCGCGCGCCACGTCCTCACGCTTTGCCTCGACGCCGAGCACGGCCAGTGCTGCCGCGCGATGGTGCGCGGCGTTCGTGTGCAACCGGATCCAGCCATCCTCGGTTCGATAGTCGCCGGCGATCGGGTCCCACATGGGAGGCGACGACCAGCCCTGAGCCCGCAACGATGTTTGAAACCAGAACGACGCCAACCGTCGGTCGACGTTCACGCGAGGCATTGCGGCACGCGCGTTCAAGCCGTAGTCGCCTGCCGCACCGGCCGCGAGTCCAGCCACGGCCAGCGTTGCCGTCGCAATGGCCGACGTGGCGAAGTCGGTGTAAGGAAATGCGCATGGCAACGCGCCTTCGCCGCTGATCGTGAGAGTGATCTCAGGGCCGCCATCGCTGATGTCGCCAGCGCTGCCGGTGACGGCACGTCGCATTGCGCAGAGATAGGCCGCAACGAAGCCCGTATCCTCAGCGAGCGGGATGACAGTGCCGGGGAGGGAGACTGAGGCGGATGCAGAAACAGAAGCGGCGTCGGATGCAGAGCAATGCATGGGAAGTCCTCGAACGATTCGATACGTGGCGTCGCAGTGAGTCGCGATGCAAGACTGCCGGCGCATTGAAGCTTAAGCCCATGGATTTTATTGTCAATATTGATTAACTTAATCAATCTGTTGGCGTCTCATTCCCTCATTCCGTATTCGTCGGGGACTCGACCATGAACTATTTCACCGCGGCGCAAGCGGCCGAACGTCTCGGCGTGTCGCGCCAGACGCTTTACGCGTACGTAAGCCGAGGGCTATTGCATGCGGAGCCGGGCAAGACGCATCGCGAGCGTCGCTACCGTGCGGCTGACGTCGAGCGCCTTGCGGCGCAGCGCACGCGCGGGCGCAAACCTAAAGAGGTGGCCAAGGCTGCGCTCGATTGGGGGACGCCGGTGCTGGAGTCCTTGTATCTTCGTCTTCGTGATGGTTAGCTACCGTCACATGAGGTGAAGTGAGCATGTTTGGAGCCTGAAGGCTTGGACCTTGCTGTGGAGATAATGCCCTTCGCCTCGCCCTCACCAGCACAGACACTGAACGGTAGCCAAGGGCGTGGACCCTGTATGTACAAGGCAAGTGGGTGAGTTGGTATTGATTCCTCGATTAAGGATCAAATTGATGTTCTACCTCGGTATTGATGTTGCCAAAGCCAAGCTGGATTGCTGCCTGCTGGACATGACAAACGGCAAGCGTAGTACGAAGGTTGTTGCCAATAGCCGCGCCGGCCTAACCGATCTGTTGGGCTGGTTGGGCAAGAGACACACCGAGCCGAGCCACGTACATGTCGCGCTCGAAGGTACCGGCGTCTATCACGAGATGGCCGCGTGTGGCCTGCACGATGCCGGGCTCTCCGTGTCTGTCGTTAATCCTGCGCAGGTGCGTGCTTTTGCGACCGGAATGGGCGTGCGCACGAAGAACGACATTGTAGACAGCCACGTGTTAGCGCGCTTTGCGATGCACGCACGGCCAATGCGCTGGAGTCCTCCAGCGCCCGAGGCTCGCATACTTCAAGCACTGATGGCGCGCCGTGAAGCGCTTGCACAAGATCTTCAGCGTGAGCGCAACCGGCATGAGAAAGCGGAAATCACGGCTCCAACGGCGCTAGTCCTGCATTCGATTCTCGAGACGATCGAGTTTTTGGAGCGCCATTTAGCCAGCCTGCAACGCGAGATCGATGATCACATTGCTGCCCATCCGGGCCTTAAAGCAAACTTGATGTTGCTGCAAAGTATCCCGGCAGTTGGCCCTCAGGTAGGCCGCACGCTGCTTGCCATCATGCACGCGCGCCACTTCGATTCTGCAGAACAACTTGCGGCGTATCTCGGCCTGGTGCCGGTGCAGAGGCAGTCGGGATCGTCGATCCAGGGCCCTTCACGTTTATCGAAGGCCGGGCCGCCCAAGGTACGGGCAACTCTCTACATGGCGGCCGTCGTCGCTAAACGCTATAACCCCCACATCAAGGCATTGTGTGAACGCTTGGCAGCGCGTGGCAAATCCACCATGTCTATACTCGGCGCTGCAATGCGTAAGCTTGTGCATCTGTGTTTCGGCGTTCTGAAGACACGACAGCCTTATCGGGCGAACTACGTCGCAATCGCTTGACGGGCAAGACGGTATCTCCATCACGCTGATCGAGGACGGTCGCTGCTACTACCGCGGGCGCGATGCGCTGACGATGGCGCAAACGGCATCGGTGGAGGCGACGGCGGCGTGGCTGTGGCAATGCGACGAGGCGCAAGCCTTTGCCTGTGGCGACACGAGCGAGATCACGCGAACGCTCGCGGCCGACTGGCCGGTCATGCTGCTCGAGCGCTATCGAGATCGTCGCGCAGAAGCGGCGCTGCTCCCCACGTTTACCGTCGTGAGCGACGATGCGCCCACGGCGATCTGGCAACGCGATCCGTTGCGCGTCGCACAGGGCAGCGCCGTGTTGCTGCGGCAGATGACGGCATGCTTGTTGGGCACGCTGCCGAGCGCTGCGCCAATTCACGAGCAATGTGCCAACGCCTGGGGTGTGAACGACGCCGAGGGGGCCGACCTGATCCGAATGGCATTGGTGCTGTGCGCCGACCACGAACTGAACGCGTCGAGTTTCACGGCACGTTGCGTGGCATCCACGGGCGCGAGTCTGCGCGCGGCGATCATTGCAGGGCTGTCGGCCCTGACCGGCGGACGCCACGGCGGCACGACGGCCCGCAACGAAGCGATGTGGGACGAACTCGGCGACATCGACACCGCGAACCGCATGCGCGAACGTCTTGCGCGTGGCGAGAAACTGCCCGGCTTTGGCCACCACCTGTACCCGGCGGGGGACGTGCGGGCCAGCGCCATGCTCGCTCGCGTGCTGCCTGCTCATCCGGCGTGGCAGACCATGATCGACGCGGCCGATGCTCTGATCGGCCAGCGCCCGTCACTCGACTTCGCGCTGGTGGCGGTGCGGCGTCACTTGGGCTTGCCAGTGGGCGCCGCGTTCGGGCTCTTCGCGCTTGGGCGCACCATCGGCTGGATCGCACACGCCAGAGAGCAGCGCGAGAGTACGCAACTAATACGTCCTCGTGCAGCCTACGTGGGCGTGCGACCAGCGTGAGCCGTTGCGACAGCACCTGCTGAGCGCGCTGTCGTCGACCGCGCCATCGCCCCCGCTTATGGCTTGCCAGGGCTTGTTATGGCTTCGCACGACGTCCGAACACGGCACGATCGCCCACCCATACGAGCGCCATCGTCGCGCCCATCAGCGGGAAGACGCAGCCCAGCGCGATCATGCCGAGCGTCCAGCCGCGCATCGGCGGGCGCGATGCGGGGCGCGACGGTGCGCCCAGCGCGCGCGCCGGGCGCCGCATCCACCACATGACGAAGCCGGTCGCCGCCATTGCGAACAAGCCCGTCGAAATCAACGCGCAAAGCCATTGATTCGCGCGGCCGAAGTAGCGGCCCATGTGCAACGAGGTTCCGTAGGAGACTGCCTGCGCGATCGCGCCATAGGCGTTGTAGTCGATGTCGCGCAGCACCTTGCCGCTGTACTGATCGATGTGGATCGTGCGCTCGGCCTTCGGATCGGCGGGGAAGTACGACACCGTGTAGACACCGTCCGGCCGCTTGGGCGCCACGAGGCTGTAGCCGGTCTGAACCCCCAGACGCGACGCAATCGCCATCACCGCATCGACCGGCAGCGCCCCTTTCGCGCGCAGACCGGCGGGCGTCAGACCGGCGTCGCGCCCGGCGCCATGTCCGGTGTGCCCTGCATGCGCGTCGGTGTTGCCGGAGGCGCTGGGCATGTCGTTCGCGCCATGGGCTGTGCGGGGCATTCCTTGCATCCCCGGCATCGCCGTCGCCGTGTCAGCGGCGGTGGGCGGCATCGTGCGGGGCATCGAGCGCGGCACGGTCGTATTGCCTACGGCCCAGGGAATTTGGGCGATGGGCAGGTCGTCCATTTTCATTGGCTTGGACGGAACCTGCGAGCGCACCGGCGCTTCGCCCCAGACGCCCGGCGGCGAGCCCATGCCGATCCTTGACGTCAGCACCTTGAACTGTGCGCCCCAGGAGCCGGACCAGGGCAGACCCGTCAGTACGAACGCCAGTCCGCCCGCCGCAAGCCACAGTCCGGCAACGCCGTGCAGATTGCGCAAGAGCGCGCGTCCGCGCAATTGCAGACGCGGGCGCAACGCATTGGCCCACGTTGCTCCGGCACGCGGCCACCAGAGCGCGAGGCCCGTGACCAGCATCACCAGCGTCCAGCAACCGGCCAGTTCCATGAGCAGTTCGCCGGGCTTGCCCAGCATGAGCGAGCGATGGAGCGCCCGCACTTGCGCCATGAGCCGATGCTCGACGCTCAACGTACCGAGGACTGCGCCCGTGTAAGGGTTGACATACACGCTTTCCCGCTCGCCACCCGGCAAGCGGAAAATGAATTCGGCACTGCGCGCCGGATCGCGATTCACCTCGACGGAACTGATCCGTGAGCCAACGGGTAGCGTCGCCGCTGCGCGTTCCATCAATGCTTGCTCGCTGATTCGCGGCGCGCCGGTCGCTACGACGGCCAGCCGGTCCTGATACAGCCACGATTCGATTTGCGGCTGGAAGACGTAAAGGGTGCCGGTGATGGCCAGCACCATGAGCCACGGCATGACGAACAAACCTGCGTAGAAATGCCAACGCCAGAGCGTGCGGTACTGGCCGGCGGCGGATGCGGATTGTGCCTCACGCGTATGCGGTGTCTGTGTGTAGGGGATCTGCATATTGCGACGATTCCGTCTCGTGTCGCCACGCGGTGGCAGCGACGCATGCAAGCCACGGATGCGACGATCCGTCGGGCGTACACGCGAACAGGGAAACGACGCCGTCACCGGGCGGGACGAGGCATCGGACTGAGTGCGAGATCAGGAAAGAGCAGGCGGCGCGCGGGCCGGCGGCGTGCGGGCGGGATCGGTGTGGGACGCAACGCGATCGGCAAGCGGTCCCGCGCGCGCAATCCAGGCGACCGGCACCGCGCCGGTCAGCGCCGGCATGACGAGGGGAGGATGGTTGGCAAGCAGCGAGCAGTAGCCGCACAGGTCGCTCTGGCTATCGTGCGCGCCATGCGACATCGGCGACGCGTGGTTCCCGTCGGTGTGCATGGCGTGCACGGCATCGCTGCCGTGCGCTTGCCCCGATGCCGTCGTCACGGCGGACAGCGGGCGGGCATCGCCGTCGACGGCACAGAACGCTACGTCCAGCATGCGCGCGGCTTCCGTGCGATGCGCGGCGAGCATCTGACTGACCATCGGCATGCAAACGGCGAGCCACATGGCCGCGAGGCCAAGCCATGCGCTCAGGCGTTTGCGTGCGTTGGATGTCATGCGTGTGGACAAGAGGCGATTCCTATGGAAGCCGAAATGCTATCACGCGGCCTGTCAGAGCATGCCCGCTGTCAGCGCCTTGAGGGTCGCGGCGGCCCGCGTCGAGCAGTCCAGTTTGCGGAAGATGCTCTCGACATGGGTGCGCACGGTGCTCGGGCTGAGCGCCAATGCGCGTGCGGTTTCCTTGTTGCTCAGGCCTGCGCTGATTTGACGCAGCACGTCGAGCTCGCGCGGCGACAGGAGCGCGCTTGCACCGGCGCCGCTCGAGCGCGGGCGCACCGTCTGGCCTTGCGCTGTCGCTACGACGGCCGTCACGACATCGGCGTCGAACTTACCCGCGTGCGCGTCGTGCGTGAGGGTGTCGGCGGCTTCGTCGAACGGCATCGCGTCGCGCCACGGACGCGGTGCGAGCAATGCTTCAAACGCAACCGACGTCGCGAGCACGCGCTGCGGCGTGGTCAAGGCCGGGCCCGAGACGCCGCGAAAGTATCCGCTGCCGTCGAGCCGCTCATAGGCATACGACGCCAGCTCCGCCGTCTGGCGCAATCCTTCGATCTGCCGGGCTGCCCGCGAACTCCAGTACGGCACGAGGCGGACCTTTTCCCACTGGTCGGCGGACAGTTTGCCCTCCGTCTCCCAGAGCCGGTTCGGCAGTGCCGCGCGGCCAATGCCATGCAGCAGCGCCGCCGCATGCAATTGCGTCTGCACGTCGGTGTCCAGCCCGAGGCTGCGTGCCGTGCGAGCGGCCAGATCGGCCGTGCGACGGGAGAAGCCTGCGAGCCAGGGCAGTTTGAGCTCGGTGACATCGGCGAGCAGCGAGAGGGGGACGTCGGCGTGGCGCCCGACAGGCGCCAGTTGCCAGTCGCCCGTATCGGGGGACGCGGATTCGAGCGCGTCCAGCCAGTGTCCGGCATGGTGCAGGGCGGTGTCGACCAGCCGTGCGGGGTACTTGGCGTCCGCCTGACTGCGCAGGAAGGCGAAGGCGCTATCGCGGCCGTGCGCCTGGGCAAGGATTTCCAGGTCGCTCGCAACGTTCACGAAGAACACTGTCGCGGGAATCGCGTCGCCGGCGTGCGCGGCAGGCATGCCTTTGCCGTCGAAGCGCTCGAACACATTGCGCAATGCATCGACGACGGCCGACGGCATCCCCAGCGTGGCGGCGACGTCGCCCGACACTTCGCAGTGAATCAGGGCCAACGGCACGATGAACGATTGGGTGTGTGCGGAGAGCGCCGGCAAGGTCTGGGCCATCATTGCTTCGCGCGCAGCGACGTCGTCGCCGAGCAGTTCCGCAAAGCCCCCGGCGTTGGCGGTGCATCCCGACCAGCGAAGCAAGGCCGTGGCGCGGGCGTGATTCTGCGCATCGAGATCGGCGCCGCACGCCTGGGCGAGCCACCCGGCAAGGCAGGCGGCGCGACGTGAGTGATCCGTCGAGCGACCCATGCTGAGATCGCCAATGAAAGCGAGCGCAAGAATCGCGTCGGTGAGGTCGGCGGTGCTCGAAGGCGTGTTAAGGGCGCGGGACAAAGGCGTGGCCGTCAGTAGAGCAGAAGGGGCATGAAGCACATGCAGGGCATGAGCGGCATCGAAGGTAACGAAAGTGGGCCACTGTCGACCGACGTCGTCATCAAGAGACAGTCGCGGGTCGGTCGATCGTCCGATACCGCAGCACGCGCCGGACGACGACACTGGCAACCAGTCGAGTCAGGCAGCCAAACCGCCGAGCGACACCCTTCGGACTTACCCCGCAAACCTTGCTAATCGAGCATCAAGGAGATTTTCATGAACCGCCATTCTACCCTCGCCGCCATCCTGTTGAGCACCGGTCTTCTGGGCGCTGCCGCCGCGCAGGGCGCATTTGCGGCAACTGCGGCAACTGCCGACGCCGCGCCGTCCGTCGTGATCGTACACGGCGCTTTCGCCGACGGCTCGGACTGGGCCAAGGTTGTCGGGCTGCTTCAGGACAAGGGCGTCAAGGTCACCGCCGTGCAGAACCCGCTCGATTCGCTCGCGGGCGACGTTGCCGCCGCCACGCGCGCCATCGACAACCAGCCCGGCAAGGTCGTGCTTGTGGGCCACTCGTGGGGCGGCGCCGTCATCACCGAAGCCGGCAAGGACGACAAGGTGGCAAGCCTCGTGTACGTCGCGGCCTTCGCGCCGGACGCCGGCCAGTCGGTCGAATCGCTCTCGAAGGATCTGCCCAAGGCTCCCGGCATCGACCATATCGTGGCGGACGCGAGCGGCTGGCTCAGCCTGCCGCCGGCCGACGTCGCCCAGTACTTCGCGCAGGACGTGCCCGCCAGGCAAGCCCGTGTGATGGCCGCCACTCAAGGCCCGATCAAGGGCGCCGCGTTCGCCGACACGCTGAGCGTCGCGTCCTGGCGTCAGAAGCCGTCGTGGTTCGTCGTGAGTCAGAACGACCGCATGATCAACCCGCAAGCGCAGCGCATCATGGCTCGCACGATCGGCGCAAAGGTCACTGAGTTGCCCACGAGCCACGTGCCGCAGCAGTCGCGTCCGGCCGACGTGGCGAAGGTGATTCTCGACGCCGTGGCCAGCGTGAAGTGACACGGTGCAGGGCGACACTGCGCAATCGCTAGCCAAGGCAGTGAAGGCAAGGGCGACAGCGTTGTCGAACGCTGTCGCCCTTGTCATATCCGGCGAGCCGCAGCCACCTGCGGCGCGGATTTTTGAATCCGTATGTGTCACTTGTCTCGACGGATACATTCGGACATAAACGGCTTCGATCCGACAGATATAACGGTGGGCAAGCGCTCAACCCGTGATCCGTCAGCCATGGAAGCCCGGCGGGACACGGACGGCGTAACCCTCGGCGCCATCGCTCACCGGTGCGCCGGTATATCACTCAGAGAGGTCATAGGTCATGTCGGATCCGGTCAATCTTCGCCGTCGTCGTCTTCTTGGCACCACGCTCGCAGGCGTAACCCTCGCCGAAATCGGTTTGTCGCAACTGGCAAATGCGACCAGCGCGGCCACCCCGGCATCCGTCGGCGCACATACGTCGTTCGAAGCGCTTCGACAGATCGAGGCCGGCGATCTGAACGTCGGGTATGCCGAGACCGGTCCGAAGCACGGCAAGGCCGTGATCCTGCTCCACGGCTGGCCGTACGACATCTACAGCTACGTTGACGTGGCGCCGCTGCTGGCGTCAGCCGGTTATCGCGTGATCGTGCCTTATCTGCGCGGTTACGGCACGACGCGTCTGCTCTCGGCCAATGCGCCGCGCAACGGCCAGCAGGCCGTGGTGGCCGCCGACGTCATCGCACTGATGGACGCCCTGAAGATCGATCAGGCGATTCTCGGCGGCTACGACTGGGGGGCACGCACGGCGAACATCGTCGCCGCCCTGTGGCCCGAGCGCGTGAAGGCGATGGTGTCGGTGAGCGGCTATCTCATCGGCAGTCAGGCAGGCAATGCCGCGCCGTTGCCGCCGCAGGCCGAGCTGCAATGGTGGTACCAGTTCTACTTCGCGACCGAGCGCGGCGCGAAGGGCTACGCCGCGAACACCGACGCGTTCAACAAGCTCATCTGGCAACTGGCGTCGCCGAAGTGGCAGTTCGACGACGCAACGTACGCCCGCTCGGCCGCCGCTTTTCATAACCCGGATCACGTGGACATCGTGATTCACAACTACCGCTGGCGTCTCGGGCTCGCGCAGGGCGAGGCGCGCTTCGACGCGCTGGAGAAACGTCTGGCGGCAGGTCCGACGATTGGCGTGCCGACGATCACGATGGAAGGCGACGCGAATGGCGCGCCGCATCCCGCACCGGCGGCCTACGCCAAAAAGTTCACCGGCAAATATCAGCATCGCGACATTGGCGGCGGCATCGGCCATAACCTGCCGCAGGAAGCGCCGAAGGCGTTTGCCGACGCCATCCTGGAAGTTGTCTCGCTGTAGTTTGCCGACGCACAAGCGCCAACCCGTTGCGCGGGCGGGCGCTTGTGCGCTTGCGGGGCGTCAGTGCCCGGCCCCTGGCGGACACCGCGGTGCCGCTCACGTCTGCCACTGCTGCACGGCAAAGTCGTGACGAATCAGGCGACTGTCCAGAAGGAAACGTTTGACGCCATCGAGGAGCTGGATGCCGGAGGACGGGAGTGCATCGCCCGGGTAGTTGGCAATGGGATGTGAAATCTTGACGGTTTCGATCGGAATGCCGCTCGTGCGCTGGTGAAAGTCGAAATAAGCGGCCGGATCGCGTTTGATGTCGGCGAGCGCATCGCGTCGCGCCCGGTTCCATGCGGCGGGCAATGCCGGGGCCTGATCGAGCACCTTGTCAGACGCCACGATGACCGACGACCCGAGCAATTCGGGATGCTGGGCCGCCTTGTCGATGACGGGATACCCCTGTGCGGCGAGCGTCGGCCCGAGATCCGATTGCGCCGCATAGGCGCCGATGGAACCGTGTTCGAGGGCAGCGCCGGCGTCGCGCCCGAGCATATGCACAACGCGCACACGCCCCGTCAGCCCTGCGCCGTCGAGCACGCCGAGCAGATACCGGTGGATGTACGAGCCGAGCGGCACCCCCACGGTCTTGCCTTCGAGCGCCTTGACGCTGCTCACGCCGCCGCGCGGGGTGAGCAGCCATGCCGCCAGCCCGATCTCCTCGAATCCGATCAGGCGCGCCTTGAGACCTTGAGAGCGCGCGACCACGGCGGGTGTATCGCCGTAAATGCCGACGTCGAGCGTTCCGGAGAAGAACGCTTCGTTCAGGTCGGGCCCGTTCGAAAACATGTCGAAACGGACGTTATCGAAACCCAATGGCGCCAGTTCGCGCAGCAGGTAGCCGCGATCGAGCGCATAGCCGGTCGGCGCGGCCGGCGCCCGGGCCGGACCGATGACACCGAAGCGCAACGTCTTGCCGCTGCCGTTTGCGATCGCCGCACGTGCGCCGCTGCCGGCCATCATCAGTCCCGCGGCTGCGCCTTTGAGTAGCGTGCGGCGCGTGCGGGACAGCCCCTTGTGTGTGTCTTTCGTCATCAATGTGCCTTCGTCAACAGAACATAACTGGCGTCGAGCGCCGCAGTGGAGTGTCGGCCGGGGCCCCAGCCGACGGCATCGCGATAGCTGCCCCAGGACACGTCGCGCAGGCGCTGCGCGTCGGTTTGCGTCGTTGCACGATCGGCCTGCGGGGCGACGAACAGGGCGTCCTCGGGGCAATACAACTCGCACATGAAGCACGTCTGGCAGTCGTCTTGCCGCGCTATGCGGGGAACACCGCCTTTGACCGCCTCGAAGACATTGGTCGGGCAGGCGCGCACACAGATGTTGCAGCCGGTGCAGCGGGCCTCGTTCACGATTTCGATCATGCGAGGGCTCCCTGGGCGATGGCGTCGGGTGTGGCACGCACCGTGACCGGCTGCCTGCGCACCCAGACGTCGTCGAGTCCGCCGCTCAGTAGCCGGTGATGCTGTGCGTCGTCCACAGCGGTGTGATCCACGCGTCGATGCATGCCGCGAGTTTCGGTGCGCGCTTGCGCGCTGCGATACATCCAGCGCGCAGTCGCAAGCATGGCGGCGGCTTCGCGTGCACGCACGGCCTCTTGCGCAGTGCCTGCCGGACTTCCGGAGCGCACGCGTTTCCATAGCGTGTCGAGCCGCGTTAGCGAATCGTCGAGCAGATCGGCCCGACGCCACCAGTTGCGCTCGAGCGGAAAGACTTCGTCCTGAACGACGCGGACGACTTGCGCGCTGTCGATGGCCTCGGATGACGACGACGCCTGTAGTCCCACGCCACCCGTGTGATAGAGCGAAACGGACGTCGCGCGACGGTTGTCCTTCGCAAAGGTCGCCGCCCCGGCGCCGGCCCAGAATCCCGACGACATGGCCCACGCGGCGTTATGGCTGCCGCCGCCGGTAAAGCCGCCGCAGATCAATTCGCGTGTCGCGGCGTCGCCGGCGGCGTAAAGCCCGGTTACCGAAGTGGCGCAATCGTGGTCCGTGACGTTGAGCCCGCCCGTGCCGCGTACCGTGCCCTCCAGGCGCAGCGTCACGGGAAAGTGTTGCGTGAAGGGATCGATGCCCAGCCGGTCGAACGGCAGGAAGAAGTTCGGCTGTGCCGTGCGCATCCAGGCCCGAATCTGATCGTCGGCCAGATCGAGGCAGCCGAAGACTTTCCCGGTGGTCAGTTCGCGGGCGATGACACCTCGCCCTCGCGCCGAACCCGCGCCTTCGATCTTCCGGCCGTCTTCATCGTAGAACGTCGCCCATTTGTAGAACATGGACTTGGTGACGGAGGCGAAGGCGGGGCCAAGACCATAGGCATTCGAGAACTCCATGCCCGAGAGCTCGGCACCCACCTCGGCGGCCATCAACTGGCCGTCGCCGGTGAGCACGTTGCAGCCCAGCGCCCGGCTCAGAAATGCGCAGCCGCCGGTCGCAATGACTACGGCGTTCGCACGCACGAGCCACGTCTCGCCGGTCTGGCGGTTGACGCCGGTCGCACCAGTCACGGCGCCATCGTCGTCGACCAGCAGTTCGAGGGCAGGGCTATGGTCGAGAATACGTGCGCCGCTTTCCTTGACCCGCTTGCGCATCAGGCGCATGTACTCGGGCCCCTGCACGGACGTGCGTTGCGACTGGCCGAACTCGTCGACCGGGAACGGGTAGCCCCATTGCGCGAGTTGCTCGACGTTGTCCCAGGTCTGATCGAGTACGCGATCCATCCATGCATGCTCGGCAAGTTGGCCGCCCATCTCGAAGCGGCTGGCCTTGGCGCGCTCGCGTGTCTGACCATCGTCCGGCACGTACCAGATCGCCGTACCCGAGGGCGCCGTTGCCCCGGAGGTGCCGCAGTAGCCCTTGTCAGCCAACACGACTGTCGCGCCTTTTGCGGCGGCACTGATGGCGGCCCATGTTCCCGCAGGGCCGCCGCCGATCACGAGCACGTCCGTGTCGTGACGCTTGCCGACAAAGGCGTCCGTGACTTTGCGCGATCTCGCTTCCGGGGTCGACCTCGATGTCACGCTCGATTCCACACTCGTCTTCATTTACTTACGCTCCTGAGTCGAATTTCCATATGCCCATCCATTACTAGGCGCGGTGCCGAAACGCGTTACGGTGGTCGACCGGCAAACGTTCCCGCTCATTCCCCCAAACTCTCGGTGTCATGCAGTTACCCTCCGCGTCTACACCCACGCCGCCCGCCGGCTACGCCAACGCTGCGCGCGACATTGCCGCGCAGGCCGCTTCGCATTTGCCCCTGCACGCGAATGGCCGCGATCTGACCGAGCGCCAGCGTGCGATCATCTGGACCGCCTTTCGCAACAACGCGGGCCTGCGCGAATGGCGCGACGACGTCCTTCTCGCCCTGATTCAGGCCGGTCGCCTGCAAACCTATCCCGACGCCACGCTCATCTACGCCGCCGGCGATCCATGCCCGGATGTCCACGTCATCCTGTCCGGTGTGCTCGAATGGGAGTGGACCAATCCAGAGGGCGGTCGCGCCGTCGAAGACTTCATTCCGCCGGGGGAGGTCGCCAATTTCATTGCGGTACTCACTGGGGAGACCTCCGTTCACCATCAACGCGCCCGGGGCCTTACCCGGCTCTTTCACATTCCCGCGCAGGCACTGCACGAACAGTTCGCACGGGACCCGACGCTCACCGCATCGCTGCTGCGCCTGATCGCCGGTCGCGCACGTGGCCTGCATGACCGGCTCGGTCGGCATAGCCTCCAGCCGTTTCGCGCACGTCTCGCGTATCAGCTACTGGCGCTGGCCCGGCGCTACGGCGTGCCCGACGCATCGGGCGTGACACTGAACCTCCGGCTGTCGCAGGAGGACCTCGCCGCCTTGCTGATGGCCTCGCGCCAGTACCTCAACCGGGAGTTCCGGTGGTTTCTGGACCGGCAACTGGTGCGCGTGCGCTACGGGCGCGTGACGTTGCTGGATATGGCAGCCTTGCAGGCGATCAGCGAGGGGCGGGATGTTGAGCCCTGACAAACGCGTCAGGACTATTGTGTGAGCGGCCGGGCGAGGCGATCTGTCGACAAGCCGACAGTGTTTCGCGGGATTTCTTCTACTTAAATTCCGATGCCGGGGGGCGGCGAGCCAGCCCGGCGGCGTGATCCGTGTGGGAGAGAAGCGGCGCAGGGGAAGGTGCGCAGGGAAGCAAGGAGGGAGGAAGGGAGGGCGAGGAAGGGCGATCAACGTCGCGAACCGTGCGCGCGAATGTGCGGTGCAGGCGAGGTGCAGGCGCGGCGGCGCGTGCCGCAAGGGCGACCGGGTCAATCAGCCCCCGCCGCGCCGGGGGCCTGGATCAGAACACCAGCGTCGCCGTCGCCATGAACGTCTTCGTACTCTTGAGGCGGTTCGTCGCGGTGATGGTCGGCACCCAGCGTGCGGAAAACGACAGCGGGTGTTTGCCGTCGAGCTTGGTGTCGTAGGTGACGATGGGGCCCAGCGCGAAGTCATGGCCCCGGAAGCCATTGAGCTGGTCGGCGGTGGGGCCGCTGTCGCTGCCCAACTGCTGGGTGGTGCCGAGGACCAGCCCGATGCCCAGTCCGTTCGAGAACTTCTTCAGTCCCATGACGTCGAGCGTGAAAAGCGGCGCGTTCTGGTAATCGGTGGCGGTGTTGCGCGTGTAGAACTGCACCCCGGCGATCACGTCGAATTCCAGATCGTAGGCCGGCACGAACTTCGTGTAGGCCACCTGCGGAATGAACGTCCAGTTATTCAGGCTCGGGTTGGCGAGGGCATTCGGATCGTAGCGCCCGGTCGGCGCCCAGATCGCCACCGAGAACGACATGTGGTCGGTCTTCGAGAAGTGATAGCCCGCGATGATCGGTGTGAATGTGATATCGAACAGGTTCGATGCGGTCTGCGACGTACTCGTGGAATTTCCGCGGCCGCCGCTCAGGGAAGCCGTCGCCTTTGTCCACAGATACGGCAATGTGAAGCTGGACGCGAAGTTCCACGCGCCGGTGCCCGTATTCCACGTCTTCATGAGGGTAGCGAGCGTGAACGACAGTTCGCCGTCCAGCCCGAGCGAGGTCTTGCCCGCAATCGGCACCTGACGGCTGCCGCTAATGTTGCCGTCGAAGTAGATTTCGGCCAGATTGACCGCCCAGATGGGTTCCGGCGAGACCACGCCGGCGTTTGGCTGCACCCCTGTGCCGCTCACAGGTCGCCCGAGCGCGCCTTCGGTCGCGCTGGCTGACGGTGCGATGGTGGCCAGCGTCATGATCGCGGCTCCCAGCGTCAGCGCCGGGCGCCATGGCCGCAATTGAGGGAATCGCTGGCGCACTGCGCATGCGTTCGTGGTCGACGTATCGGGCGTGGAGAGCGAATGCGCCATGGTCGTGGTCTCGGACATCATTGACGGGAACGGTTGTCGTTGTCTTAGTTGTTATCGGGCTTGCCTGCGAACCAGCGGAAGTACGGGTTGTCGCCATCCAGTCGCATGGCCGTGTTGAGTTGACGCGCCCACGTGCTGCGGTCGCCGTCGAGCGCGGCCAGCGACGCGCCGTAGAAGGCCCGCAACGCGTCGCGCGACCGGGTGAACTCGGCCTTGAGCGCATCGTCGGCGCCGACGACCGGCGGCTCGTTCTGCAAGGCGAGCAGGTTACGCAGCGTCGGGGCGAATGCCTGACGGCCCACCCACGGCGCGTATTCGATGCCGGGACGGTCGTCGGTGACGGGGGCGGCATCTTCCACGTAATAGGCGAGGCCGGAGCGGTCCGTCATCCAGGTGGCGAGCAGCGCGCCCGGCGAATCGATGCCGACTTCCTTGAGCGCCTGAGCCACGCCCGGCTGAGCAAAGCGCTGCCGGATCGACGCGGCGTCGAGCACCAACGGCGTCTGTCCGCCCACGAGCAGCATCTCGTGCAACTCGGTCGTCCACAGACTGGCGTGCGGGAAGACGGCGATGAAGCTGGCGATGAGGGCCTTCGTTTCGGCTTCGTTTTGCGTGGGCAATGGGAGCCATTGCGCTACGACGCCGCCATCGCGCAGGCGCGACGACGCGAGTCGGTAGAAGTCCGTCGAATAGAGATTCGCCACGCCCGCAGCGCTCGGCGGCGGCGGCTCCAGCGTGATCAGGTCGTACCGGTCGGTGCTGCGCAGCAGTTCGCGTCGGCCGTCTCGCACACGGATGTCCATGCGCTTGTCTTCCGCCACGCCGTAATTGCCTTTGAAGTGCGACGAGGCACGCACCACGCCCGGCAGCAGCTCGGCGGTGACACGCTGCGTGAGTCCCGGATATTGCAGCAGCGCGCCCGCCGTAATCCCGGTACCCAGGCCAATCACCAGGGCACTTTGCGGCTGCGTGCGAGCGACGATGAGCGGCAGGAGCGCCTGAAGGCGCATATAACGCAGCGAGGTCATGGCGTCGCCCGAATTCGACACGCCCTGAATATAGAGGCGCTCGAACCGGTGCGTGCCCGACGACTGACGCAGCACCGCGACGGTGGCGCCGCGGCCTTCCTCGTAGAACGTGAGTTCGCCGCCGCGTGCCTGCGAGAGCAATGTGGCGAGCCGTTGCGGCGGTGTCGCGACGGCAGCCGCACAGAGCAAGACCGTCAGCGCGACGACGCCGCCGCGCGACACGTTGCCTACCCCCGCCCCTCTCGATACGGCAATCAGCGCGACGACACACGCCACGCCAGCGAGCACGCCCAGCGTGCGCACCAATCCCAGCGACGGTACCAGCCAGAAACCCGTCACCAGCGAGCCGACGATGCCGCCTGCGGTGTTGAGCGCGACCACGCGTCCGACACCCCGGCCGACGTAACCGGCGTCGACGGCAATGCGCAGGACATAAGGGAATGCCGCGCCCAGCAGCAATGTGGGGAGGAACACCACGCCAAGGCCCGCCACCAGAAAGCGCGCGCACATGGCCACCGTGGTGCTGTGCGTGACCGAGTAGGCCACGCTCGCGAGCCAGCCTTGCGAGATGAAAATCCAGTCGCCCAGCCCGTAAAGCGTGCCCGCCGCAACGACGCCCGCACCGGCGACGAGGATCGCGAACATGCCCCACGGGTCGCGCGAGCGTTCCACTCGACGGGCGACCAGCGCGCTACCGAGCGTAAGGCCGCACAGGTAGGTCGCCAGCACGATGGCGAAGGCGAACGCCCGCGTGCTGATGAACTGAACGATGGCCTGCGACCACATCACCTCGTAGCCGAGCGCGACACCGCCGGCAGCAGCGTACAGCCAGACGGCAAGCGCGCCGCGCCGCCGCGCGAGCGACGTGTCGCTCGTCGAGGTCAGTACGTCGCTCTCAATCTCGACCGGCGTGAAGGGCAGCGTGGCCGACGCACGTCGCGACGCGATGAGCGCTGCGACGGCGAGCAGCACGTTCAGTGCTGCCGCTGCGAACGCTGCCCCCTGCATGCCGAGCGCGGGAATTAGCCAGAACGGCACGGCCAGCACACCGATGACCGCACCGATGGTGTTGGCCGCGTAAAGGCGCGCACCTACGTGGCCGACATGGCCGCCGATGGCGCCGCGCGAGCGCATGAGCACCGGTAGCGTTCCGCCCATGAAGACGGCCGGCAAACCCACGAGCAAAAACGGCAGCGCCCACGCGGCGATGCCCAGATGGGCTTCGAGCCATGCGAAGGGCGCGGCGGCGCGTGCGAGCATTAGCGTGCTGACGACCGCGCTCAGCGCGACCGCCGCCTCGAGCGCGGCGTAAAGACGCATCGGATTCGCGATGTCGTCGGCGCGGCGTCCGAAGTACCAGCCGCCCAACGCCAGTCCGCAGAAAAAGGCGCTGATGGCAATGGACACCGCATGCACCTCCACGCCGACGACGAGCGAGAGTTGCCGGATCCAGAGCATCTGAAATACAAGGGCCGAGGCGCCCGAGAGCACGAGCAGCAACGCCGGCCATGCCAGCGGCGGGGCCGCCGTCTCGATCGGAGAAGCCAGGGACGAAGAGGCAGAGGCGTCTGCCGCAGCGGGCGACGGGGCTGGCGGGGTGGAGGGATTAGGCGCGGTGGCCGATGCGGGCTTGCTGCCCTTGCGGCGGTCGCGAGGCGCGGGAATGGACGGAGAAGCCAGCATATCGGTCATGTCGCGCTTTGAATGTCGTATTGGGGTGACACAGGTGCCAGTGAAACCACCCGGCCGCGCCGGAAGTGAAGCGACTCCGGCGCGGCGGGCGTATTACCAGACTTGCGATCCGACTTACTCCAGACCGCGGTTCTTGAACGACTGATCGATCTTCTTGTCGACCTGCTTGCGCACCTGGTCCACGCTAAAGCTTGCTGGACGCTGGCTAGGCGGATAGTCGACGAAGGTCTCGAGGAATGTCGACGCCTTCATGGTCGCGATCGCCGTGAGGTACGCGTTCTTCGCAAGCCAGTCGTTGTACTGGTCGGACGTAATATCGGCACGCTCATACGGATCCATTCGCAGGTTGAATATCTTCGGCACCCGCAGGCAGACGAACGGTTCCTGCCAGATGTTGAAGTTACCCGGCGCTCGCTGTTCGCAGAACACGGCCTTCCAGTTGCCCCAGCGCATGGCGACCAGTTCCCCGTCATCGTTGAAGTAGTAGAACTCGTCGCGTGCACCCTTCGGCGACTTGCCGGTGAGGTAGGGCAACTGGTTGTACCCGTCGAGGTGATTGCGGAACTTGGTCTTGTTGCCCTTCGGTGTCCAACCCTTGAGCAGACGATCCTTGATGCCATCGTCGCCGGCAGCGGCGAGCAGTGTCGGGAACCAGTCGAGACCGGAGAAGATCTCGTTGGACACGCTACCCGGCTTGATCTTGCCCGGCCAGCGAATCATGGCGGGCACACGGAACGCGCCTTCCCAGTTCGAGTCCTTTTCGCTGCGGAACGGTGTCATTGCCGCATCGGGCCAGGTGAACATGTTCGGGCCGTTGTCCGTCGTGTAGATCACGATGGTGTTGTCCGTGATCTTCAGATCGTCAAGCAGTTTGAGCAGCTTGCCAACGTCCTGATCGTGTTCCCACATCCCGTCGGCGTACTCGTTGCCGGGCATGCCGCTCTTGCCTTTGAACTCAGGCCGCACGTGCGTGTAGATATGCATGCGCGTGAAGTTCATCCAGACGAAGAACGGCTTGTTCGCCTTGACCTGCTTCTGGATGAACTCGGCCGCCTTCGCGCCGGTTTCATCGTCGATGGTCTCCATGCGCTTCTTGTTGAGCGGACCGCTGTCCTGGACCTTGCCGTCCGACGTGCTGTGAATCACGCCGCGCGGCGAGAAGTTCTTCACATACGGATCGTTGGGGTCCTTCGGCCAATAGGGGCGCTCGGGCTCTTCTTCGGCGTTCAGGTGATACAGGTTGCCGAAGAACTCGTCGAAGCCATGGTTGGTCGGCAGGTACTCGTTGCGGTCGCCCAGGTGGTTCTTACCGAACTGGCCCGTGGCGTAGCCCAGCGGTTTCAGGGCCTCTGCAATCGTAATGTCACCCTTTTGCAGACCCACCTTCGCACCCGGCGCCCCGACCTTGGACAGCCCGGTACGCAGCGGTGACTGTCCGGTGATGAACGACGAGCGTCCCGCCGTACAACTATTTTCCGCGTAATAGTCGGTAAAGATCATGCCTTCCTTCGCAACCCGGTCGATGTTCGGCGTGCGATAGCCGACCAGCCCGTTGGAATAGGCGCTGATGTTGGTCTGACCGATATCGTCGCCAAAAATGACGAGGATGTTCGGTGGCTTGGTGCCGCTTTGCGCTGGCGCGTCGCCGGGCGCAACCAGCACGTACGCGGCCGTAACGGCGACCATCGCTGTGCTGGTAAAGCTGAAGACTCGTCTGAGTGAGAATGACATCTTCGTCTCCGTTAAGGGAAAGTCGAACGCGCGCCGTGCAAGCACTGCCGTTTCCTGCATAACCCCGATGCGCGGCGCAGTCGTGTCGCGTGAGTGCTGCTATTGCTGCCAATGCTGTTGAGGGTGTTGTCGGAACTTCTTCTTTAGCTTCGGGTTGGTGAGGAAATCGTCGGGAATCAATTCGGTGCTGCCGGGAACACGGTGGCCCAGTCGTCCTTCATGCTCACGACCGTCCAGCCTCGGGCCACGGCGGTGTCCCACGCACGGTCGAGCTTGCCGACTTTCGACTGGCGGTCGTACGCGAACTCTCGCGCAGCGTCGTCGTGATGAACCAGCAGGGCCAGGTGGGGACCTTTGCCGGTGGTCGTGTATTCGAGCATCTGAAGGTCTCCGTCCGAATTGCCGAACGCGAGAATCGGCTTGCGGCCGATGCGTCGGAAAATGCCGACCGGCTTGCCGGGACCGTCGTCGACGAAATCGACTTTGGGCTGCCGAATGAGTCGGCCTTGCCCGTCGCGACTCTCGTACTTCACACCTTCGTCGGTGCCGATGACCTGCTCGGGGGGCACGCCATACACGCGCTCCACCCAGGCGCGCATGAACTGCGTCGTTCCGCCGGAGACGATGTAGGTCTTGAAGCCGTTCGCACGCAGGTAGGCCAGCAGTTCCAGTTGAGGCTGGAACACGAGCGACGTGTACGGCCGATGCAGCGTGGGGTGCTTCGCGCTCGCGAGCCATGCGTCGATGCGTTTGTCGTAAGCCTCGACGTCCATGCCGCTATTTGCCGCCGCCAGCAATTGGAGCAGCGGCTTTTTCTGTGCGCTGAGCGCGGCGGTGTCGCCCGCCATGAGCGCGCGAAACGCCGGATTACGCTTCCATTCCGGGTGCGACGCCGCCTGCGCCTTGACCTGATCGATCATGAACACGAACTGGAAGTACAGCGGCTGTTCGCTCCACAGTGTGCCGTCGTTGTCGAACACGGCGATGCGTTCGGCAACAGGCACGAACTGCGGCGATCCTTCGCGGGTGACGTCGGTCACGAAGCGCACGATGGCCTGTTTAGCTGCCCCGTCGCGCCACGAGGGCAGGGCGTTCGTCGTGGCGACGGACTGTGCATGTTGTGGCGCGGTCGCGCTTGAGCTTGCCGACGTCGGCGGTGTACCGCAAGCGGCAAGCGACACGGCCAGCACCACGGCGGCTGACACACGCAGAGCGAGTCTTTCCATCCCCCATCCTTGTTTGTCGTATCGAATCATGGGTGTTCGCAGGCGCGAATGCAGATCCAGGCGTCAGCGCGCGGGCGTGTTCGATGCGAGCTTGTCTTGCGACGCCCGGCGCGAGGCCTGCCAGGCGTTCTCGTCCATCACCAGGCGGAAACCCAGGTGCGACATGCTGTTGTAGGGGTCGGTCCCGCGCCGGGCACTCGGCCGGTAGCTCAGGCAGTACGCCTCGTTACAGAGAAACGAGCCGCCGCGCGTCACGCGTTTGGGAGCCTGCACCGGTACGCCGGGATCTGCCGGGTCCCACGAGTCGGACGGCCCGGTCGGGTTGTCGGCCAGTTTGGTCGCCGCCGCCTCGCGCCGGAACTGGTCCGCGCGGTACCAGTCAGCCACCCACTGCCATGCATTGCCCGTCATGTCGGACAAGCCATATCCGTTGGGCGGGAACGTACCCACGGGGCTTGTGCCGACCGCGCCGCCGGCCTTCGGATTGACGACCGGGAAGGGTTGTGCCTGCTCGCCTTCCCAGACGTTGGCCATCTGCTTGCCGTTGGGGGCGAACGTCTCGCCCCAGGCGTACGTTGCCTGCTCAAGGCCGCCGCGCGCGGCGAACTCCCATTCCGCCTCGGTCGGCAGGCGCTTGCCCGCCCACTTTGCATACGCCTGGGCGTCTTCGAAAGAGACTTGCACGACGGGATGGTCGTCCTTGCCTACGATATTGGTGTCGGGGCCGCCGGGATGACGCCAGTCGGCGCCGGGCACGAAGCGCCACCACCGCGAATAGTCCTGTAGCGGCACGGGCTTGTCGGTGCCGACGAAAACCATCGCGCCCGGCACCAGCGCGCTCTCGGGCGGGCGTGGGGTGCCAGGCGGCAACTGAACGCGCAGCGTCTCCCAGTCGGGCTTGCGCTCGGCCGTCGTGACGTAACCCGTTGCGTCGACAAAGCGGCGGAACTCCGCGTTCGTCACGTGATGCTGGTCCATCCAGAAACCGTGGACGCGGGCAGGATGCGCGGGCTTTTCATTGGGCTGCGCCATCTTGCTGTCGCTGCCCATCAGGAACTGACCGCCGGGAATCCATGCCATGCCTTTCGGGCCGCGAACGCCGTCGCCAACGACGATCTTGATCTCACGCGGCGCGGCCGCGTCATTGCGCGTCATCGCCCATGACATGGCGCCGCCGGCTGCGACCGACACGCCGAGGGCCGCGCCGGCCCACATCAGAAATGTCCGCCGTCCTTTTGTTGGCACTGCCTGCGAAGCGACCTGCGTCTTGCCTGAAGCCGTGTCCTGTTGCGCGATTCGTTTGCGTCGTGACATGTCCCGAAACTCCTGGATTGCGCACCGGCATTTCTTGCCCGATGCCCCGGGGTGCGTGAATTGCCGGCCTGAGAATTGGCTTCAAGACTATTATCTAATTTGCGTAAACTCAATTGAAATTTTGAATACCTATGGAAATTAATCTTTGACGCAACTCGTTTGTTTGCTTAATGTTCGTGTGGTATCAGGGGTTCGAGGCGGCGCCGAGTTATTTTTAAAGTAATTTAAATTACCGGCATTATGAAAAATACGATTATCGAATTCGAGAAGCATATCGGCGAGGCGGTCGTCGGTCAGGAGGCGGTGGTCCGTCAGATCCTGATCGCACTGCTTGCCGACGGGCACGTGTTGCTGGAGAGTCTGCCGGGACTGGCCAAGACCCGCACCGTCAAGGCGATTGCGGCCCGTCTGGCGGCCACCATGCGTCGCATTCAGTTCACGCCGGACCTGTTGCCCTCAGACATTACCGGCGGTGAGACGCTGCTCCAGTCGGGCGCCGAACGCGTACTTCAGTTTCAGCCGGGGCCGATATTCGGTAACTTGATTCTTGCCGACGAAATCAACCGTGCACCGGCAAAAGTGCAGTCGGCATTGCTTGAAGCGATGGAGGAGCGCCAGGTCTCGGTCGCCGGAAAGACGCATGCCATGGCCGATCTTTTCATGGTGATGGCAACGCAAAACCCCATCGAGCAGGAAGGCACCTACCCATTGCCGGAAGCGCAGATGGATCGCTTCCTTTTAAAAATACTCATTACGTATCCAACGCCGCAAAGCGAGCAGGCTATGCTGCAACTGCTGCGCAACGAAACGAAAGAGACCCGGGCGGTCGAAGGAACGCTGTCGCAGGAAGACGTGTTTGCGGCGCGGCGTGAAATCCAGAATGTGACGGTGGCCCCCGCCATCGACGCGTACATCGTCGCGCTGGTCAACGGCACCCGTCATGGCATTGCCGGCGACGCCGATCTGGCGCGCTGGATCGAGGTCGGCGCGAGCCCGCGCGGCGCCATCGGGTTGGACCGCGCCGCTCGGGTGCACGCGTGGCTGGAGGACCGGAACTTCGTGACACCCGACGACGTGCGCGCGGTGGCGCATCCGGTTTTGCGCCACCGGATGGTGTTGTCTTACGACGCGAACGCCGACGGCATCGACGCCGATCAGGTCGTCGACCGTCTCGTGGAAACGACGCCGGTGCCTGCCTGAGCATATTGGGCGTATTGAGCGTATTCGGCTAACGCAGTCCAACCCCGGGGAGGGTGTCCATGGCCGCACCGCCGGCTTCGCCTGTCATCCGCCGTGAAGTCCCGGTCCACACCGTGGGTACGGTGCATGTCGACGTGCCCCATTTGATGCGACTGCGTTTTCGCGTGCACGGTATGAGTTTCGTTGCGCCTGCGCCTGTCACCAGCGTGCTCTCGGGCAATCACGCCTCGCGTTTGCGCGGCCGGGGCCTGAACTTCGACGAGATTCGCGGCTATGTACCGGGGGACGATATCCGGCATATCGACTGGCGGGCATCGATGCGTCTCGGACGCCCGCTCGTGCGCGCCTATACCGAAGAGCGCGACCGTCCGGTGCAGGTGGTGGTCGATCAGCGCATGAGCATGCACTTCGGCTCGCAGCGGGCGTTCAAGTCCGTCGTCGCGGCCGAAACTGCTGCGCTCGCGACCTGGATGGGCTACGCCGCAGGCGATCGCGTCGGCGGCGTGGTCTTCAATGACACGCGTGTCGAGCGCGTCCGGCCGCTGCGCAGTATGAGCCGCATTGCCCGATTGTTCGGCGCCATCGCCGAAATGAATGCTGAATTGCGCGCCGACAGTCCGGCACGGACGGATTACGCGCAACTCAATCTGGCGCTTGGCCAACTGTTGCATATGGCGCCGCACGATCATCTGATCTGTATCGTCAGCGACTTCGCCGGAGCCGATGCCCGAACGCAGGCGCTGCTGCGCCAACTGAGCGTGCACAACGATGTCGTCGCGGGCCTCGTCTTCGATCCGTTGTGGCAGCACGTGGACGAGCGCAGCGCGCTGGTGGTGAGCGAAGGGCATCTCCAGGTGGAGTTGCGTATCGCCAGCGAACGGGTTCGCACACCGTTGGCCGCCTTCTTCAAAGGACGCACGGCGGAAGTCGCCGAACTGTTGCGCCTGAGCGGCGTGCCGTGGATGCCGCTCTCGAGTGCGGAGCCCGCCGTCGATCAGGTGCGCCGGCTGCTTGGCGCGCGCCATACGACGGCACATGGAGGTGGCCTATGAGCGATGCGGCTCAGGCGACCCCGATGACGGCGGACTTTCCGAGCGACGTGCCCGAGACGATGGACGTGTCCGTGGCATTGACGGGGCTGGACGAACTGCCGCTGCCGCCGCCCGTGTCGTATATGCCGCAGACGTGGGGCTGGGGCGTCGTGGCAGTGCTGATTCTGCTGGGCGTGGCGTGGTGCGTCTGGCGCGCGTGGCGGCGATACCGGCGCGACCATTACCGTCGTCTGGCGTTGGCCGAGCTGGAACGGCTCGCCGCGATGTCGCGCGAGCCGGGCCGCCGCACGATTGCCGTCGCATCGATGGCTGTGTTGCTCAAACGTACGGCGCTGGCGGCTTATCCCGGCGCGAACGTCGGGGCGATGCGTGGCGCGACCTGGATCGAATTCCTCAACCGCCATCGCGGCCGGTTCGAAGCGCGCGACGGCCAGTACCTGGCGATGGCCAGCTACGCGCCGCGTGGCGTGGACGACACGCCGCAGGGCGAGATCGACGCGCTGATGCAGCGCGCCCGTCAATGGATACATGACCACCATGTGGAAGTTTGATCTGCCGTGGATGCTCGCGTTGTTGCCGCTGCCGATACTGGTCGCGTGGCGGGCGCCGCCGTATCGGGCGATGGCGCTTGCCGTGCGCACGCCGTTCTTTCACGAAATGGCGCAGGCGGCCGGTGAGCGTCCGTCGCCCGGTGGCGTACATCTGCGCCGCAACTGGCTGCAATGGCTGCTGTTGCCGCTGGCGTGGGCGCTCGTGGTGTTGGCCGCCGCCCGGCCGGTACACGTGGAAGCGCCGATCACGCATGAGACACCGGCGCGCGATCTGATGCTCGCGATCGACCTGTCCCAGTCGATGGAGACGACCGACTTCGTGAGCGCTGCCACCGGTGAGCGCACCGACCGGCTGACGGCGGTCAAGCACGTCGTGGCCGATTTCATCGCCAAGCGCCGGGGCGACCGCATCGGATTAGTCGTGTTCGGCGACGCGGCCTATCCGCAGGCGCCGCTCACGCTCGATCACGACAGCGTGATGATCCTGCTCGATCAGATGCAGATCGGCATGGCAGGCCCTCGCACGGCACTGGGCGACGCCATCGGCCTGACCGTCAAACTGCTCGCGGACTCGAAGGCGCCGGAGAAGGTGCTGATTTTGCTCACCGACGGCAACGACACCGCGAGCAAGATCCCGCCGGATCAGGCCGCGCGGATCGCCAAGACGCATGGGCTGGTGATTCACACCATCGGCATCGGGGACGCCAACGCCACCGGCGAAGATCGTGTCGATCTGGCGGCCCTGCAGCGGATTTCGAGCGCCACGGGGGGGCGCTCCTATCAGGCTTTCGGACGCGAACAGGATCTGGCCGACGTCTACACGCAGCTCGATCGGCTAACGCCCGAGCGCATCAAGCAGGACGTCTATCGTCCACAGACGGAGTACTTCTGGGTACCGCTGGGGCTCGCCTTGCTGATCGTGGCGGCGTATCACCTTTTTGCCATGCTCAGTGCCGTCGTTCGGGGGGCTGCGCATGGAAATTGACGTCAGCGCCTTCCACTTTCTGCGCCCGATCTGGCTATGGCTGCTCGCGCCCGCGCTCGTGTTGCCCTTCGTCTGGCGAAGGCGCAGCGACGTTCGTGCGCGCTGGCGGAAATTCATCGCACCTGCGCTGCTGGAGCACCTCCTGGTCGGCGACACACGCTCGTATCGGTTGCAACCGGTGCACACGCTCGCGATCCCGCTCGCGCTCGGCGCCCTGGCGGCGGCCGGACCGACGTGGGAGCAGGTGCGCCCGCCGTTCAGCCAGGACAAGGCGCCGATGGTGATTGCATTGGCGTTGAACCGGTCGATGGACGCTACGGACGTGCCGCCAACGCGGCTCGAGCGCGCCAAAGCCAAAGTACTCGATATCGCCCGCGCACGTCAGGGGGCTCGCACCGGGCTGGTTGTCTATGCGGGCACGTCGCATCTGGTCGTGCCGCCCACCGAAGACCCCGCGATGCTTGAGCTGTACGTGCCGGCGCTGGCCACGGGCCTGATGCCCAAAGACGGCAAACGCATGGATCTCGCTCTCGATGTTGCACAGCGTCTGCTGGCGCACGACACGGCGGCGGGCACGATCGTATTCATCGGCGACGGGTTCGATGCGGCGTCGCGCGATGCCTTCGTCGCCAGCGCCAAAGCCTCGAAGCAGCAGTTGTTGTGGCTCGCGGCAGGCACCTCGAAGGGTGGTTCGGTGCGCAATGCCGATGGCACGATTGCGACGGACGCCAACGGATATCCGGTGACCGCCGGTTTCGACGCCGGCGGCATTCGCCAATTGGCCCGCGATGCAGGCATTCCGCTCGCGAGCCTGCGCGCCGACGGCGACGACGTCGTGTGGGTGCAGCGCCGTGCACAGACCTACTTGACCGAGATGGACGAAGCGCATCGCGAGCCGCGATGGCAGGAGAACGGTTTCTGGCTTGTGGTGCCGGTCTTGCTGCTGGTGTTGGCGTCGTTCCGCCGGGGCTGGACGGTGAAGTGGCTCCCGATCGTGCTGTTGTCGTTGGCGTTCGCCGCGACGCCGGACGTCGCGCATGCGGCCGAGGCCGCGCCCCAGCACACCGGCTGGCGATGGATCGATGCCTTTGCCACGCGAGACCAGCAAGGCCGCTGGTACTTCTCCCGGGGAGAGTACGCGAAGGCGGCGGCCAGCTTCCAAGACCCCATGTGGAAGGGCCGCGCGCAGTACGCCGCCAAGGACTACAGCGACGCGCTCGCCACGTTCTCTCAGGTCTTCGCCCAGCAAAAGCGTGACACGGCCGCGTTCTACATGGGCAATGCGCTCGCGCATCTGGGCGATTATGCGGGCGCCATCAAGGCCTACGAGATCGCGCTCAAACTGCATCCGGGCTGGGCGGAGGCGAGCGCCAATATCGCCTTGATGAAGGACCTGCTCAAGGCCGACGAACAGCAGGAGGATGCGACCCAGCAGCCGTCGCAGGGCGAGCAGAAGGTGGACCCGAAGAAGGGGCAGGGCAAGACGCAGACGGTGGTGTCGCTGGCGCCGTCGGAGGACGTGTGGATGCGCGGGCTCAATACGTCGCCCGCCATGTTCCTGCGTCAGCGCTTCGCGCAGGAAGCGGCCGCGCCACCGCCCAGATCGACGGCGCGAGAGGCGGCGGCGGTGAGCGCCACCAGTGCCAGCGGTGCGCCGAGTGCGGCCAGTGCGGCCAGTGCGGCGAAGGCAGGTACGCCATGAGAGATTTCGTTGCCCGCTGGTGCCGTGTTGTCCGTATTGTCCTTATTGTCCGTGACCTCCATGTTGCCCGTATGGCTCGTGCCGTGCTGATGGTGCTGGGCATGTGCGGTGCGCTGGGCGTCGCCGGTGCCTCGAACGCGGTCGCCGACGAGCCGCCGAAGACGATGATTCGCGCGCACCTCGAACCGGCGGGCAATGTGGTCGCGGGCACGCAGGTCAAGCTCGTCGTCGATATCCTCACGACCACATGGCTGAGCGACGCCCCCGACTGGCCCTTGTTCGACATGCCCGGGGCGATTGTCACGCTGCCTGACGAGCAGGCGCGAAATCTCAGTGAAATGATCGGCGACCAGCGCTGGTTCGGCGTGAGTCGCGCTTACCGTATTGCGCCGCAGGCGGGGCAACGTTACACCACCCCGGTGTTCGACATCCACGTGCAACCCGGTGGGGCTACGGCCCCGGTCACGTTGAAGACACCTTCGCTCTCATTCGTTGCGACGGTGCCGCCGGGGGCAGAGGGCATGAAGGTGTTTTTCCCGACGAGTGGCCTGTCGGTGACGCAGAAGATCGACCCGTCTTCCTCACACGTTCAGGTTGGCGACACGATCACGCGTACGGTCACACAGCGGGCTACGGGCACCGAAGCGATCCTCATTCCTCCGGCGCCGCTGGCCGACGTGGACGGAATGCAACGGTATGCGCGCCCCGCCACGACGCACGACGACCTGCAAGGCGGGCGCGAACTGGTCGCCGGGGTCCGGACGGATTCGGCAATGTACGTCGTCAACCGGTCGGGTCACATCGAGCTGCCCGCCATCGACATCGAATGGTGGAATACAACGTCGAACCGACGCGAAAAGGTCACGCTGCCCGCAGTCTCGGTGAGCGCGCGCGGGGCGCATGAAACGCCGTTGTTCGAGATTCCGGTGGAAGCCGTCGGACGCGCCGCTCGCCGCGTGATCGTGCTCGATCGCTCGGACCTGTGGGTCGCGGGCGCAGGCGTTGCACTGGTATTGGGGTTGCTATGGATCGGACCGCGTATTGTCGGAGCAGGGCGACGTGCCCGGCAGCATCTCCGTGCGTGGCGCAACGCGATCACCACTGGCGAG
Source organism: Pandoraea vervacti (assembly GCF_000934605.2). Classification (NCBI taxonomy): domain Bacteria; kingdom Pseudomonadati; phylum Pseudomonadota; class Betaproteobacteria; order Burkholderiales; family Burkholderiaceae; genus Pandoraea; species Pandoraea vervacti. The sequence continues at coordinate 2,720,557 of NZ_CP010897.2, forward strand.
CCGCATGCCTGGCGTCAGTTGCAGCGCGAGGCACGCACCGGTTCGTGGCAGGCGTTCGTCAGCGCGTTGTACGGTTGGCTGGACCGCCGCGCGTCGGCGCGTGGCCAACCGCCGACCGGATTGAGCGAGGCGGGCGGATCGTGCGCCGATGCTTCCGAAGAGATCGCCGCGTTGCGCAAGGCCGTATATGCGCGATATTCGCCGAATCCTCCGGACCGTGTCGATTCGTCGCTGGCACCCACGTTAAAGACCATCCGCAAACAGATGAATCGAGCCTCACGTCGGTCGACCCGGACCGACGACCTGCCGCCGTTGTACGCTCCGGTGCCGTCGCACCGCCCCAGCCGTCGCTCTCCCAATTGACGAGGAGCTCCGATGCCACGTTCTTCCCCGCACTTCGACGACGCCACGCTGAACCTGCTCTACGCGGCCGCGCGTCAGGCCGATGCCGCCCATCGCGACTCGAACACGGCGTTTCTCGATCAGTTCATTCGCGACGCGCTTCGCACGACGCATCGCCTGCACAGCGCGCAGACCTATTTACGCGTGCTGGCGGGCGCAGGGATCGAGCGTCTGCCCAGTGCAGGCACCGTTCAACGTGCCATCACGAGAGCCCGTACCGGGACGGCCAGCGAGACGGGAGATCCAGGCGGGCTGGGAATGCGCGCCGCAGCGCAGCAAACCCTGGCCCAGCATGTGGCGCGAGTCATGGCATTGCTCAGCCCCGACGGCAGCGGACTTCAGGCGATCGATCATGCGGGCGAGCCGCCGTTCGATGCCGCAGATGCCTACCGGCGCCTGCAGCGCCTCGAGGGCGAGAATCGCGCCCTGCGTGTGCGCGCGGAAGAACTGACGGCCATGTTGATGGCCGCTCGCGTGGCACTGGCCGAAGCCCTGAGCCACCACGGATCCCGACCCGATGGCCTGCCCGCGACGGGAGCGCGCCACGCGCCGTCCCGACGTGAGACCGGCAAGAAGACCTGACGACGATGTCGAATGGCGCTCTGATGCGGTGCTTGCCAGCGTTGGCGCTATGCGTGGTCTGTCAGATGTCGGCCGTCGAGCCGCCGGCGAGGGATATCGACAGCGCATTGACGCAGTGTCTGGATGCACCGGACAAGCAGTCCACCGGCGATCAGGACGCGTGCATCGTCGAAGCGACGCGCGTCTGAACGCCAGCTACCGGGCGTTGCAGGCGGAATTGCCCCCAATCAATCGGTGCGCCGCACCCGGACCAACAACCACGCCATGATGGCCGTAACGAGCGCCGTGGCGACAACCGCTTTCCATATCGAGTGCGTCGTCGCCCAAGTGCCGACCGCGACCCCGGCGAACACGAAGATCGCGACCCATTCCAGTACTTTGTCCAGCGTGTTGGGGGAGCGGTACTGATGAGCATCCGCGACCGGAAAGCGGCCAGAGGCCACGGGTCGTGCACGCGGCGCACACGCCGGAAAGGCTTCGACCAGCGCTTTGCTGGGCCACGGATTGACCTCGGCGCGCCGATTGCCGACGCCGCTTGCTTGCCAGACGGCGTCCGTATCGGCGGCACGCTTCAGTTCCTCGGCGTCCTGCGCCAGTCCGGGCGCGACGTGCGTGCCGTGATCCAGTGCTGCCATTTGCTCCATTTCGGTCGTCATGCCCGCGGTGGCATCGGTCACGTCCGGCAGGCCGCTCGTGCGAATGAGGATGAAGTCGCCGTACGCCGAGGCGATATGGTCGACGAACGCGTCGAAGATCGGGCGATAGCGCTCACCGATCAGGGCGATAACGTTCTCGCGACGCCGCGCAGCCCGTTCGAGCGCGAGGCCTTTGGTCGTCACGAGGTAGGGATACTTTGCATCCCGCTCGTCCTGCGTGGCGCCCTCGAGAAACTCCTGAATCTCGGTGGCATCGTCCTCGGGATCGAAATCGTCGATGACGCAGGCGAAACGGATGTCTTCTACGGCGAACAAAACCCGCCAGAACAGCGGGAAATAGGCGTTGGCTTCGAGTGACGGGCCATCGGCGCTGAAATAGGTTTTCAGTTCGCCTTTACGGCCCTCCGGCATGCGTGGCCACGGCGGACTCTCGAGAAAGACAGGATGGGACATGTCTTGAGCCTTCGGCTAAGTGGGTCGGTGCATCGGAACAGGGCACGCCAATACGCGGGAGTCCGAATCGAGCGGGCCGGGAAAATTCTGTCTGAAATGCCCGTGTTTGTCATCCATGCATGGGCGTGTCGGCTGCATGCATTTGCATTAAAATTCCGGAAATATCGAAATAACGAAAGCGCGTTAAACGTGTGGGAATTCAATGCCCGATGCCATGCAAACCCATCTGAACGATGCCGATGCCGTCCAGGCCCTCGCTGCGCTGGCGCAAGGCAATCGACTCGCCGTGTTCCGGCTGCTGGTCGTGGCAGGCCCCGAGGGACTGCGCGTGGGCAACATCGCCGAAACGCTGGGTCTTCCCAACGCCACGCTGTCCTTTCACCTCAAGGAACTTGCCCACGCGGGCCTCATCACCTCGCGACAGGACGGCCGGTATATCTACTACGCGGCGTCCATCGACCGGATGAACGCCCTGATCGGTTTTCTGACCGAGAACTGTTGCCAGGGCGTGGCGGGGCTTTGCGAACGATCGTCGCCCCGCAAGTGCTGAGGGGCACCGCATGCGCCGCACTCGCGGCGCTCGCCTCATGCCAGTGCGCGACCGGCTACCGGCTCGTCGGGGCGGCACCCACGGCAAGCGCGGACAGGTCCGTCGTCGGATCCAGCGGCTTGCCCGCCTTGACGCGCTCGCTGTAGCGGTCTACGAGATACTCGCGCTTCTCACGCAACAGCAGCGTGAACTTCACAAGCTCTTCCATTACGTCGACCACGCGATCGTAATAGGCCGACGGTTTCATGCGTCCCGCCTCGTCGAACTCTTGAAACGCCATGGCGACGGACGATTGATTCGGGATCGTGAACATGCGCATCCACCGACCGAGCTGGCGCAACTGGTTGACCGAATTGAACGATTGCGAGCCGCCGCTGACCTGCATGACGGCCAGCGTGCGGCCTTGCGTTGGGCGAATCCCGCCCATGAACAACGGCAGGTGATCGATCTGGTTCTTGATGACGGCCGAAATCGTGCCATGACGCTCCGGGCTGCACCAGACATGGCCTTCCGACCAGACCGAAAGATCACGGAGCGCTTTGACTTTGGGGTGCGCGTCGCCTGCGACGTCGTCGGGCATCGGCAACCCGCGCGGATCGAAGATGCGCACGTCTGCCCCCATTTGCGTAAGGAGCCGCGCGGCTTCCTGCGTGAGCAGTCGTGAGTAGGAGCGTTCCCGAAGCGATCCATACAGCATCAGAATGCGCACAGGCGGTGCATCCGGCATGCCTAACCGGGAAGCGATGGACGTGTCGAGATAGTCCGGTTTCACGGCAGGAAGGGAAGTCGAAAGCGGGGCGGGGTGGGCAGGCACGACAGACATGGTGGGCATCCGGAATTTAATACAACGTTTCCAATAATATGGAAACGTTCGGTCGGATGCAAGAAAACCCCGATGCTCAGGGGGTTCATCGGCGAGCTTCAGCGCGATTGCGTCACCACGAAGTGCTTCACGCCGATATGCGGTGGAAACTATTTTTGAGGGAGGAAGCGAAAACTCGGCTACCCGGCCGACGGGCGGCCGGATCCTTGCCTCAGATCCACTGATCGTTCGCGACGGTGCGCTCGGTGGCGGCGCCATCGCCGGTATTCGCGACGCCGCGTGGCTCGATCAGCAAGAGTTTCACTTCGGTCAGCGCGCACGGCTTGTGCTCCACGCCCTTCGGCACGACACCCATCTGACCGGCGCGAAGCTGCATCGAGCCGTCTGCGGCGGGACCGCCCCGGAAGTCGATACGCAACTCGCCCTCCAGCACGATGAAGGTTTCGTCGGTGTCAGCGTGCTGGTGCCAGACGAACTCGCCTTGTAGCTTGACGACCTTGAACTGGTAATCGTTCATTTCGGCCACGACGCGCGGTTGCCAGTGACCGTCGATCAGGGCAATTTTCCCTGCAAGATCAATCGCTTCGCATTGACCGCGCGACGCAGGTGCGCCATGGGCATGGGGGGATGCAGACATCGTTCTCTCCGTTGTTGGGGTGACGACGTCGAAAATATGTCGTGCCGGGCGGGGCGTATTGAACGATCGTGGGTGGAGGGATCGGGACGTGCTCAGGCGCCGCTCATTGCCCTGGCGATCCGGCGCCAGCGGCCGGGGGTGAGGCCGAAAGTCTTGAGGAAATGGCGGCTCATATGGCTCTGATCGGCGAATCCCGCCTCGGCCGCCGCCGTGGCCAGCGAGGTGCCCGAGAGCAGCATGCGACGTACGGCATCGAGGCGGCGCATCGTGAGGTAACGATACGGGCTGGTGCCGTAAAAGGTGCGAAAGTCGTTCGACAGGCTCCAGCGATCCCGCCCGGTTGCGGCTTCCACTTCCTCCAGCGTGACGACGCGCGAGCCGTTCGCATGCAGATAGTCGCGTGCGCGTTGCGCTGCGACGTAGTCGCCTTTCTCCGGCATGCGAGACATGCCCGAAACGTCCGCGAGTGCGTGCGCCAGTTCTGTCAGCGCATCGCTCTGTTCGAGCGGCTCCAGCGAATGGCCGACGTGCTGCAACAGGCTTTGCGTCGCGGCAGCCAGACGTGGGTCCGTCGATACGCCGCCCTCGATAAACGGGAGCGCCTGTCCGCCGAGCACGTCCTGAAAGAGCGCCGGTTCGACGTAAATCATGCGGTAACGGAACCCCTCGCTGGTGCCCGCCTGTCCGTCATGCGCCTCGTCCGGATGCAGCACCATGGTGTTGCCCGGCAAACTGTCGCGCTGATCGCGTCGATAGTTGAAGCGCTGCACGCCGGCGAGCGTACGACCGATGGCGTACGTATCGTGGCGATGCATGGCATACGCCTTGTCCTGGAACCAGGCTTCGATACGCTCGACGCCTTGCAAGGGCGTCGAGCGCATCACCCAATCCGAGGGCGAAGCAGCTTTTCTGGGCATGGCTAGTGAGGGCGGGCCGGGAATGCAGGGGAACCGCCGATAAGCGGCAAAAGCGCGTATTTTACGCCGCATCCCGCCGCTCAGGTCGTCGGAAGCGACGCCTGAAGCGGACCGGTAAAGAAGCGTTCACGCATTTCTTCAAGTCCTAGCGATGCCAGCACGCTTTCCAGCCGTTCGGCGGGGCGGCGTCGGGGCAGATCCTTGTACTGGGCGACGATCAGCTCATTTTTCATCGAATGTTCCCAGCCCACGAGTTCGGTCACGCTGACCTGATAGCCGTGGGCTTCCAGTTGCAGACACCGCAGCACGTTGGTCACCTGACTGCCGAATTCGCGCGTGTGCAGCGGATGACGCCAGATTTCGGTGAGCGGGTTGCCTCCGAGTTGCTGCCCCTTGTGCTTGCGCAGGACGGCGGCGACTTCGGCCTGACAGCATGGCACCAGCACGATGTGGCGAGCCTGTTTGGCGAGCGCGAAGCGAATCGCGTCGTCCGTTGCGGTGTTGCAGGCGTGCAGAGCGGTCACGACGTCGACCGTGTCGGGCAACGCTGGCGACGTGATCGAGTCGGCCACGGACAGATTCAGGAACGACATGCCGGGGAATCCGAGGCGCTCGGCCAGTGCCGTCGAAGTCTTGACGAGGGCTTCGCGAGTTTCGATGCCGAAGATATGCGAGTCGTCCGCCAGCGCCTTGAAGAACAGATCGTAGAGGATGAAGCCCAGATAGGACTTGCCCGCGCCGTGGTCCACGAGCGTCACACGGCCATTCGCCGTCTTGACTTCCTGGAGCAGCGGTTCGATGAATTGAAACAGGTGATAGACCTGTTTGAGCTTGCGGCGGCTGTCCTGATTCATCTTGCCGTCGCGCGTCAGGATGTGGAGTTCCTTGAGCAGTTCGATGGACTGGCCGGGGCGGATTTCGTGGGTGTTCGACATGGGGGATGCGGGTTCGGCAGCGGGAGGCAGGGCCTTCCGGAAACCGACAGTTTACCGAAAAGTGCGAAAACTGCGCGCAATGCCCCCGGTTCCGGCCTTACTCGTGCTCGGCGACGTGCTTGAGGAGGTTCGTGCGCAGTGCAACGATGGACTCGCGAATATGCTGGAACTCGTTGGCGGTCAGGCCGCAAGCGTCGGTCAGATCCGCGGAGAACGCTTTCTCGCGCAACTTCCGCCCTTCGTCGGTGAGGCTGAGCACGACCTGCCGTTCGTCCGCCGTATTGCGCGCTCGGCTGACATAGCCCATCGCTTCGAGCTTCTTGAGCATCGGCGTGAGGGTGTTCGACTCGAGAAAGAGCTTCTCGCCCAGACTGCTCACTGTCTGATGGTCTTCTTCCCAGAGCGCGATGATCACGATGTACTGGGTGTAGGTCAGCCCGAGCGCCTGGAGAATGGGCTTGTAGGCTTTGCCGAAGGCAAGATTGGTGGAATAGATCGCGAAACAGAGGAAATCGGTCAGCGGTAGCGGGGCCGCTGCGGACTGGGTCTTGCGTGTCATGGCGTGGTTGGCTCGTTAGGGGCGCGGTGTATGTCGGCTACTGTAGCGCTACGTCGGATGCGATGCAATCGCATGTGATCGAGGATTTGAATGGATTCAGGGCTTGTCATGGTTCTCAATTTTGCTATGGCATACTCATGCAAGTCTGCAGTCCAAAGAATCTAAAAAAATAGAATGGATCAAGAAGCTCGCTGCACTATCGGGGTAGATTTAGGTACGACCAACAGTCTCGTTGCAATCTGGCGTAACGGCCGTGCGGAGCTCATTCCCAATGCATTGGGCAGTGTGCTTACGCCCTCGTGCGTGAGCGTGCTTGCCGATGACAGCATCATCGTCGGTGCCGCGGCCCGCGACCGTCTGGAGTCGCATCCCAAGGCCACTGCCGCCGTATTCAAACGTTACATGGGCACGCCGCGCACGACGCTGCTTGGCTCGCGGGCGTTTCGTCCGGAGGAACTGTCGGCATTCGTGCTCAAGTCGCTCAAGGCCGATGCCGAGGCGCATCTTGGGCATCCGGTGACAGACGCCGTGATCACGGTGCCGGCGTACTTCAGCGATGCCCAGCGCAAGGCGACCCGCGCAGCAGCGGAACTGGCCGGCCTGAACGTGGCCGGCCTGCTCAACGAGCCGACCGCTGCGGCCCTTGCCTATGGCCTGCATGAAAAGGACGAAACCCGCTTCCTCGTGTTCGATCTGGGAGGTGGCACGTTCGACGTGTCAGTGCTGGAACTGTTCGAGGGGGTCATGGAAGTCCGTGCGACGGCAGGTGATAACCTGCTCGGTGGCGAGGACTTCGTCGATGCACTGCTGTTCGCCTTTGGTGACGCCAGCGGTCTGATCGACAGTCTCAGGGCGGCTAAACCTGCCAAGTACGAGAAGTCGCTGGAGATGTGGCCCGAAGCGCTGATCGCCGAGTTGCGGCCGCAGGCTGAGCGTATCAAGCGCGCGCTCACGGAAAACGCAAGCGCCTCGATGCAGCTCGATTGGCAGGGCCGTACGTATCATTGGACCGTAACGCAGGACGCTTTCGTCGAGTGTTGCGAGTACCTGTTGGAGCGATTGCGGGGGCCGGTGGAGATGGCATTACGCGACGCGCGTATTCGACCGTCTTCACTGGACGCCATCGTGCTGGCCGGCGGTGCTACGCGTATGCCGATGGTGCGTCGCTTGGTCAGCCTGATGTTCGGCAGGTTCCCCAATGTCGACCTCGACCCGGATACTGTTGTCGCGTTGGGCGCGGCGGTGCAGGGTGGCCTCAAGGCGCGCGACGCGGCGTTGGCGGAGCGGGTCATGACGGACGTCGCTCCGTACTCGATGGGCATCGAAACGTCTATTGAGGTGACGCCAGGCCAGTTCTCCTTCGGACATTACATCCCGCTCATCGAACGCAATACGACAGTGCCGGTGAGTTACGCGAAAACGCTCGTGCCGTTGCATGACGGTCAACGCGAGATCGAGTTGAGGGTGTTTCAGGGCGAAGCACGTCAGGTCGCGGACAATATCCTGTTGGGCAGTATTCGTATCCCCTTGCCAAAACACTCGACACGGGAAAGCGGACAGATCGAGGTGCGATTCACATACGACGTGAATGGCATTCTGGAGGTCGAAGCCAAGTTGCTTGCCACCGGTGCGATGCACCGTCTGGTCATCGAAGAGAACCCTGGTGTCATGACGCCCGAGGAGATTCGCGAGCGGCTCGAGGCGCTGTCGCGAATCAAAGTGCACCCGCGCGATCAGGCCGAGAATCAGGCGCTGATTTCGCGGGGGGAGCGCCTTTACCTCCAGGCGCGCGGCGAATTGCGCACTGCCATTGATACTGCACTCACCCAGTTCCAGTCGGCGCTGGAGACTCAGGACGAATCGCGCATTCGCGAAATCCGACCGCAGATCGCTGGTTTTCTTGATCGCATCGACCAGGACGTCTGGCGATAACGCTTGCATCAATGACGTCGTGTGCTTGCCTTGCAGGTGCGCGCGATTTCGTCATCCAACGCTCCCTAAAGACATGAATCGACCAATCACCTTCTCAGAGTGGTGGCAGGTGTTGCAGATCGCGCAGACGGACGACGTTATGCAGATTCGACGAGCCTATGCCGCTCAGGTCAAGAAGACGCGTCCGGAGGACGATCCCGAGGCGTTTCAGCGCCTTCGCACAGCCTACGAGTCGGCTATGGCGTGGGCGCGTGATCGGACGGAAGCCCCGCATTTGGCGTCGACTGCGGCTGATCATGCTGCACATGCCGCTGCCGACCGTGCAGGCCCCCCTGTTGCCGATTCGACGACGGCCGGGGATGCAGAGGCCGAAATGGCATCTCCAATGGCCGCTGATGAACGGCTTGAAGGGGGAAGGGGGGCAGGGCCGGAAACTGCCAACTCGGTGGACATCGGACTGCAGGCGTCGAAGGCGTTCGATGCTTGGCTGAATAATCTGCCAGAGGATATTGGGGAATACCGGGTTACATCGATAGGGGAACTGGCCTCGGGCAGCGATCCGCGAATTATCGATTCTTTGACGTCGATGCGAATGTCGGCGGCATTCGTGAGTCTCGAGCTTGCGGATGCGTTCGAACATCATGCGCTTCACTACACGGCCCGGCCGGATGGCTTGCCGGCGATACGTCTGGCGCTGGCCGAGGCATACGAGTGGGATCAAGACATTCGAATCGCGAGTCGATTTGGTCATCAATTGGCGCGTGAAGCACTTTGGCGTGTGTCCGTCGACCTGCAGCTTGCGAGGTTCGTCAGCGGCCGCCGTGGCTCGCCCGCTACGTCACAGCTTCTCGATGGCAAGTTGCCCGCGGCGCTTTGGAAGCCCATCGCGTCCGATTTGCTCGTGGACATGCGCAACACGCTTAACCGTCTGGACGGCGAGCTGCGCGTGTTGAGCGATAGGGTGTTCGAGCCCGAACTGCTCAACGCGTGGCGTGATGCGGTGTTTCGCCCACGAGTAACGCAACGGAACATTGCCTGCATCGCCGTGCTCCTTATCGCCGTGATAGCTGTCGGTAGTCTCTTGGTCTCCAGGGATCGAAACAGTCTCACGCTAGCTTTTTTCCGAAACCATGAGGTCATTGGGTTGCTCTCGGTGCTGGTTGGCGGTTTGATTTCTGTCGTGGCCGTCTGCGGGCTCACGCTTGCTGGCGTTTATCTGTTGGGGCCCGAGGTGTGCGCAGTCGTTCGGAATTTCTGTGGCAAGTGGGAGGCACGGGTAGGGCGTTGGAAACTGGTGACCTACGGTTGGTACGGCGTGTCATCGCTGGCTGGGGCGGTTTCAATCGCGACGTCAGGGACTGGCATGACGTATGGTGCAACTGCATTGTCTTTGGCTGGTGCGGCTTGGGCGCTGGTGGTGAACCTTCCGTACATCTTGCGGAATCTGACGACGCTTCTGGAGACGATGCCGTTCTATGTCCTGGCGACGAGCCTTACGTGGTTCGGACTGACCGGCGATCTGGACCGATTGGGATTTCTTAACTGCGCCGTACTCGCGTTCGGGGCGCTACGGATTCAGCCTGTATTGCGCGACTGGATGCGTGATGTACACCAACAGGCGCAATTCTGGGCGTTGATATTTGTCCTCGGGCTAGGCGTTGCCGGGTGGAAATTAAGTCCCGCGACAGATGGCGGAATGCCAATCTGGTTGCTCATCGGGTTCTGGCTCTGGTGTGCGGTTGTGAATGTGCAACTCAGTCTGTTCTTCACGGGGTATCTGACGCATTGGATATTCATCTTCGTGATGTGGTCTATACCGTGCTCCATGATTGCGGGTGCCTCGAAAGTCCGCCCACCCGAGGACGTGGCTGTCTTGTCCGTCATGCTTTATATCGGTACAACGTTGATCCTCGAGTTATGGCGCTTATGGATGCTCAGTCTCCATGGCGGGCGCAAACCGGTACTGTGAACGGACAATTCGGATTTCAATGCGTGAAACCCTCAGACGATCGCTTTCGTGAAAGAGGGTTTGGCGGCAACGAATGTAACGCGACACTGCCTGTTGTTTGTTTGATGTCCATTATTCGCATAATGTACATTATGTTAAATGATAGATTTGGCCGTTTTTTTGATGTCGCGTAAGTCATTGAAATGAATGGCGCTTGGGGCGGGATCGCAGCTCGCCCGCCCCGGATCACACTCTGCGCGGAGGTCCCGGCGGCTACCATGTGTATTTGACGCCGACGCGCAGTGCGTATTGATAGAAGCTCTGCGCGCCCCACGCGCCCGATACATTGGCCCAGCCTGTCAAGCCCTTGCGGAAATCGGCGTTGACGCCGAGCTTCACTTCATACCAGTTCGACGGATACATGCTCCCCTGAGGGACATCGTTGAACGAGACCGTGTTACTGGTATTCGAATGCCACCAGTTGAACGTGACGTACGGTTGCCATTTCCTGGCATCGTCGCGTACAAAGGTCCGATAGAAACGGGCGCCGAGACGGGAGATCCAGCCGCGTGCATTGGCGCCGGTGACCTTCGTGCCGTTGGGCTCCGCGAAGTCATTTTCGTTGTAGCCGACGTAGATAAACTGCGTTTGAGGCTCTACTACCCAATCGTTATGCACGGGCACGGCATAGCCGGCTTCGCCCGAGATGGCCCAGCCCATGGCCGTGTATCGAACGGTTGGCAATGCGTCTCCCTCGACGCGGTTGGTGAACCAGCCGTACTGGAACCAGACGTCGGTGTACGCGCCGAGCTTTCGCTCGTCATTCTGGTACCACGTCCCGTACGCGCCTACGCTCCAGCCATCGACTTTGCCCTTTGCGTTGAAGGCGTTGCCCCGCGCGTTCGCATCGGAGTTGGCGTTGCCGTAGGACCCCATCACGCCCAGATGCGCCCGGTCCGCCTGCCCGAACACTTGCCACTTGGCGAGCTCCGCGCCGCCGTTGAGGAGCACCGAGTTCGTGCTGGTCTTATAGGTGCCGTCCGCGCTACGGCTGCCTTCCCATTTGCCGACTACGCGTAACCAACCTGAGCGCGGCTTGTCGGCGCCGGGACTGAACCCCTGCCCTTCCACGTATTGAGATTCGCCCAGCCGATCATGGAGGCTGTGCACGAACATCTGCGCGGCCAGACGCTGGTTCGCCAGATAGGCGGCCACTTCCGGGCGATACAACGGCGTTGGCGGGCCGGGGTCTGGGTCGGGGGTGGGTTGGGGTTGTGGCTGCTCCGAGCGCAGGTACCACGCGTTCGCATTGGAACCGTCGGTGCTGCCGCGAAACAGTTGATATTCATACGGGCCTGCCACTGCGCGACCGTCGAGCGCAAATGCCGTTGATGCGGTAGTACCACCGTTTACTGCGTTGACCACCTGTATTCCGTTCGCGGTGGTGAACGCCCCTGCCCCGCCGGCGTTGGCAATCCGCAGGGCCGTTGTCCCCGTTGCGGTGCCTCCATTGATGACCACCGTGTCGCTTGGCGCGCCGTCGCCCGCCAGCACGGTGTTCAGGCCGATCGTGCCGGTTCCGGTCAATGCACCTTGCACCGTCAACGATTTGAACACGCCCGCCGTCGGCGGCTGGAACCGGATCAACGCACCGCTCGTCATGGTCAGGTCACGCAGTTGCGAGTCGGCAGTGAGATTCCAGCGACTCGTGCCGTCGATGGCGAGGCTCACCGGATCGATCTTGCCCGTCAGTACCGAACTGTTTTGCAAGCTGGCGTTGACGAGGCTGCTGGCGTCTGCCGCAATGCTGCCGTTCAGGGTGACGCCATCCATCACCAGATTGACGCGGCTGCCATTGCCGCCGGAAGACAAAGCATTGAGCAAAAGACCGCTCGCGCTGGTGGCCTGCACGCCGCCGGACAGGGTGATGTCGGCCGACGCCCCTTCGACATGAACCAGGTCGCCGCCTGCAGTGATGCTGCCGCCCCGCACAGTGACGGCGTTGGATGCGGGAGCGACAGGCGTACCCGGCGTGACGGGTTGAGCAGCGCTGTCCGGTTGCTCAATGGCCATCGCAGTGATGAGCCCCGATTGCGCGAGAACGCTGACACCATGCCCTGCGGCGCTCAGATTCGTGTTGACGAGGCCCACGGCGCTACTACCGACGACCAACGCGCCAACGCCAGCCCGGCTCGTGAGCGTTGCACCGTTTACGTTAATCGTCGAGGCGCGCGCCGCGATTGCGGCGGCGTCAGTGCCGCTGGCGGTGACCGAGCCGCCGTTCATGGTCACCGACCCGCCTTCGCGGGCCAGCAGGCCGTGCGCCTGTGCGCCCGATGTCGCGATAGAACCGTTGGCGACGTTCAAAGTCAACGTGGACGCCGTGCCGTTGAGCAAGCCGCCTGCATCGGCCCCGAACGCGCGCGCTCCAGTGGTGGTGATCGACGTGTTTCCGTTCACGTTGACGCTTGCGCCAAGACCAGCGTGCACGCCGATGGCGTCATCGCCGGTCGTCGTAACGTTCATATCGGTCAGCGTCGCGCTTGCCCCGGTGATCACCTGGACGGCGTTGGCCCCCGTGCCTGAGGTGGTGATCTTGACACCGCTGGCGGTGAGCGCGTCGCTCTGCTGACCGAGCGTCCCAAGGCGGTCTGCGTAAAGCCCGTAAGAGTTTTTGCCCGTGACATTTACCGTTCCACCGGTCAGCGATACCAGCGAGTTCAGGGACGAAGCGCCGCGCAGCAGATCGCCTGTCACGGTGATAGCGACGTCCTGCGCCGTGATGGTGCCGTTGAACTGTGTCATCAGCGCCATCGCCGGCTCGGTGCCGCTGGCCCGATTCAAGGTGACCGAGCCGCCCACAAGGCGAATCTGCGCGGAATCCGTCGCGACAACGGCGGACGACGTGCCGCTGGTGACCTCGACGTTATTCAACGTAATCGACGATCCGCTGTTGCGTGCCAATACCGTGTAGGAGGTGGTGCCAGGGTAAGGCGACCTGAGCGAGCCGCCAGTCAGCGTTGCCCATCCGCCGGTTTCTGCCGCCAAGGCAGACGCGCTGGAGGTGTTCGTCGTCGCTGTGAGATTGTTGCCGGTCAGTTGCCCTGTGCCGGTGACGTAGATCGCCGATCCCGTGCGCCCGGAAGACACGCTGTTATACGTCTGGTCACTCTTTGTCGTGGTCGTGTTAGTGACTTTAAGTTGCTGGGCCAGCGCCGAGTCGACAAGCCCGAACGACAGCGCATCGCCGAAAAGCGCTGCGTAAAGAATAGTGCGTTTGAACGACCGGGAGTGCTGCACGCTGCGCTTGTTCATTGGAAATCTCCGAGGCGAGACAGCTATTACAAGTCGCACATTCCAAATCTCGACGCGGGCTGCCAGGTCGTGACAACCGCACGCAACGCTAAACCGGCAGTGACCTTGCCAAACATGCGGCTCACAGTCGTTGAGGCGCCCGCTCAGCTATCGCACGAAGGCGCTTACCGCGCCAGGAGCAAAAGCCGCGTCCGCAGACCTGCATTGACGAGATCAACGCAAAGTCGAATCATCTTTGCTGTTTTTGTATCGCAGATATTTGTTAGGGATGCATGGAAAATTCCGATGAATTCTAGCATCCGTATTTTTTAAATGTCATGGTGAATTTATAAATTCTTGCGTCAATAATTCGGAATTGCTCGCGGGAAAATATTGTGTTTATGTAATTTTCAATGAGGACGGTAATTTTTATTTATCTTTGGAAGGGCTATGCAGAAAAATAAAAGAGTATTTTTAATAATAAAAATTACTTTTTGATGTTTTTGAGGGCAATACATTGCAATTATGTTGAGTGAAAGATTAAATTGCGCTTGAAAGCGTCGGCATTGTGTTGATCGCAAACCATGCACCCTAGCCCGATCCGTTGGAACTACGTTTGAGCGCTTCAAAAAATCTAATGAGGAAGATCCGCCATGAAGACGCGTCATAGACTCTTATGCGTATTGAGCGCTTTGGTGCTAAATGCCTGTGCTTCCAGCCCTTCTGGCACGGCATCGGTCCAGACCAGGGTGGGCACAATCGAACTAATGGAAGGCATCCCTGCGAATGCGCAAGCCGCGCAGCGTCTGTTTGATGAGTCGGATTTTCAGCGCGCGTCACAGGCTTACGGGTGGGCCTTGCCGATTGTGGGTTTTGCGCAGTGGCAATATTCGGCCAAGACGGCGTTCGGTGCGAAGGACACGGACGTTGTTCTTTATGATTCGATTCAGGACAAGCTCGGGATACTTACCGCCAACGCGACGACTCCGTACGTAGGCGGTTTTCCCGACCTCAGCGTCACAGGGCCGCTGGTCATTGACTACCCGAAGGGAAATTCCGCAGGGGGCATCGGTGATTTTTGGCAACGCCCGCTCACAGACATGGGCGAGACTGGGCCTGACAAAGGCAAAGGCGGAAAGTATCTGGTCCTGGGGCCCGGTCAGCAAGTGAAGAACACCGCTGGCTATCACGTGATTCATTCGCCAACATTCAACATTTTTGTGGCATTTCGCGCACTGGACGCGGACCCGGCAAAGGCGGAATCGCTTATTAAGCAATTCCATATGTATCCCTACGGCCAACGGAGTTCTCCTGCCGCTACCCGCCTGATTCGACCTGAGGGGCGACAGTGGTCTCAAGTGCCGCCACGCGGCCTGGCGTATTGGGAGCGGCTTGCCGAGATTATCCAGCGTGAGCCCGTATTGGAGCGGGATCGGGCGATGATGGGCCTTCTCGTGCCGTTGGGTATCGAAAAGGGAAAGCCGTTCCGGCCCGATGAGCGTCAGAAGAAAATCCTGGAAGACGGAGCGCGCGTGGGCGAACTCTTTGCTCAGGCGAACTCATTCAATACGCGCGCGCCAGGCGCCTTGTATCGCCCCGATTCGCGCTGGCGATATGTGATTCGCTTCGATACGTCGCAAGAGTCGCAGTACTACACACAAATTGACGAACGTGCCGATTACTTTTATCAGGCAGTGACCACGTCGTCGGGCATGACGACTCGCCGCGCCGGTGTCGGACAAGCTTATTTGGGCGCCTACTCGGATGATCAGGGTCGTGCGTTGGATGGGAACAAGAACTACGTATTGCATGTTCCTGCCAATCCTCCGGCCAAATTGTTCTGGTCACTCACCGTATATGACAGCGATCAACGCGTTCTCGTCAATAATTCTCAAGGCATCGCCGATAAGTCATCGCGGCAAGCATTGATGATGAATCCCGACGGCAGCGTGGACCTCTACGTCGGGCCTACGGCGCCTGCAGGAAAAGAGGCCAACTGGATTCCGACGGTCCGTGACCGCGCATGGTTTGCGCTGCTGCGATTTTATGGTCCGCTCGAGCCATATCTTCAGGCGTCGTATCGGCTTTATGACTTCAAATTGGTCGAGTAAGCACAGCCCTGGTCAAAGGAGCACTGAAATGTCAATGCCGATCCGTTATACGGCGCTTATTGTGGCGTTGGGAGTTGCAGGTCTTTCCGCGTGTTCTTCGGTGCAAACGCCGGGAACCTACAAGATGACGACTCCCATTCCACCGGAAATCACCACACCTTCGGTGGTCGAGACGCGAATCGGAAGGCTCAACTATTTCGACGGCGTGCCGACGCGGGAAACGGCGCAAAAGGTCTATGACAATCTTGACTTTCAGCGCGGTGTCGAAGCGTTTCTGTCCGGCATCCCCGGCGCGTCACTCGTTGCGATCAGAACCGGGCTGCGGGAAGTGGGGGCTGTCGGCAATACAGTCGGCGTTTTCGAGACGTTGATGGATTCGAAGTCACTGTATCTGACCGCAAACACAGAGACGGTTTACTTCTGGAACTGGATGGACCTGAAAGACGGCCCAGTGGTCGTTGAAACGCCACCGAACATCCTTGGCGTGGTAGACGATTTCTGGTTTCGCTACGTGACGGATATGGGCAATGCGGGACCCGATAAGGGGCACGGTGGGAAATACTTGTTCGTCCCCCCGGGTTACGCGGGCGCACTTCCAAAATCCGGGTATTTCGTCGTGAGCCCCCCTACCTTTGGCAATCTGCTATTCGGTCGCGCCTTCATGAAAGATGGCGATCCGAAGCCAGGGGTCGATGCTCTCAAGCGCGGTCTGAAGGTGTATCGACTCTCTGAGGCGTCAAGTCCGCCCCCAACGAAGTTCGTGAACCTGTCGGGGCGAGTCATGAACACGGTGCACGCAAATAACTTCAAGTTCTTCGAGGAGGTAAATCAGATCATTCAGGAAGAACCGGCAGGCGTCTACGGTCCCGATATGACCGGCATATTCGCTTCCATTGGTTTGCAGAAAGGAAAACCTTTTGCACCTGACGATCGCATGCGAGGCATCCTTACTGATGCTGTCGCAGTGGGAAATGCGACGGCTCGCGCTATCGATTTCGCAAGTCGAGACAAAGCGACTTTGATTTATCCCGATCGCCACTGGAACACGCCATTCGTTGGCGGAAGTTACCAATGGCTGAACGAGGGTGCGCGCAACTTCGACGCCCGTACCATGTTTTTTTACGCGGCAACCATCGACACGCCCGCCATGGCCGTCGCCATGCCCGGCATCGGGTCACAATACGCGGCGGCCAATTACGATGCTAACGGTCAGGCTTTCGACGGAAGCAAAATGTACACGCTGCATGTTGCGCCGGACGTCCCGGTAAAGGATTTCTGGTCCGTCGTACTGTATGACACGCAGACGCGGTCCATGCTGCAGACCGATCAACAATTCCCAAGCCTGTCCAGCGAGAAAAATCTGCAGAAGAACGCAGACGGTTCGGTGGATTTGTATTTTGGGCCACAAGCCCCCGTCGGAAAAGAGTCCAACTGGATCCAGACAATTCCAGGGAAGAGCTGGATGACGATTTTCCGGCTCTATGGTCCATTGCAGGCATGGTTTGATAAGCGCTGGAAGCTTAACGACATTGCAGAAATTCGTTAAGTCGGAGCGCGGGCCCTCGGAAAGTGAGTTCGACGGTCCGCGCTTGCTGTCAAAGGGTACTGCCCCATGCACTCTGAATCTACGCGCGCAAAGCCAGTAACCGAGTCAGACGGTTGCACTAACGCATTTCGAACAACTCCTGATGGAACGCGTCGTCTGACAGGCGAGTTGGCGCACCCCGTCCCTGACGCTTCAACGGCACGACGACGAGAGAAACACCGGACCGGCGCCTGCCGCCGCGTTCTTGGCGTGAGCAACGGAAGTTGCGGCGGCAAGCGCAACGCCGTGCTTGGCCGCCGTGATTTCCGCAAGCATCGAGATGGCGATTTCGGTCGGTCGTCGTCCGGTATGTCGCGCGTGAGCGTCACGCCATCGACGCCCCAATGATCGGCATATTCTTCACGCGGATCGCACACGCTCACGTGGTAGTCGAGACCGGTGGCGAACTGGCAAAAGAAGCGCGAGCGCTGCCCTGCCCCGATCACGAGCAGCCGGTAGCGAAGATGATGGCACATTCCACGATCTGAGCGAATTGAGCGCCCGCGCTTCCACACCGTTAAGCGGTCACCGCAAAGATCATCGATTTGGAGGATTGCGAAAAGTACCCCGCCACAGTATAAGGATGCAAAAGCATATATCGGGGAATATGCATGAAGGCCAAAACGACGCACTTCCGTTGTTTGATGACCAGACTCGCGCTTTTATTGGTGCTCACCGCCACGGGGTGCACCACCCCGCATCCATTCAAGATTCTTGCTTCCGATGAAGGCGCAACAGCGTCGCGCATCGAGGTACTTCCCCCGACGACCTTCGCGCAGAGGGATGGACGGCTCTCTACGATCTACATCCCGGCAAACCAAGCGGCGACCTGCATGCCCGAGGCGAGCTTCGGGCAGATTCAGGCACAGCCGGTGTCGATGCTGCGGGATGGCAAGAGTGTCTTCGGAATCCGATTCACTGCGCCGGCCTCGACATTTCGAGACCGCGACCGACTGGAGGCGGCACTCGCGGACTGGTGGGATCGCGACATCGATTTTCGCGCCTGCTACGCGATGCCTGCGGCGGAGCGCGCGAGCCTGATCAGGACGGTGCTGCAACAACGACCGCTGACACCGACGGCGCAGCTCGACGAGGTCTTCTATATTCCTTCGCGCGACACCACGAATCTGCGCACCGTGCTCTTGCGGCCTGGCATGCAGGTTTGTGCAAACGATGCCGTCGCCGGCGACAACACAACCGGCGATTGGAAAACAAAGGGAGCGGTGTGCACCTGGGTCGCCGACGATTCGCATGGCGGCGTCACGCTCGACGCGACCGCGTCCCACTTCGGCCCCCTGCACAATACCGCGTTCGAGTACGGCAACATCTACCGCATCAGCGCCTGGGCCGAGTTCTCTGTGCCAGCGCGGGATTCGCTTGTCCTGCTGGCGGTCTATCCGCGAGACTTGCCGATGTATGCACAGAGTGAAGAACCCGACCCCACGACGATTCCGCTCCTCGTTGGCCTGAAAATCCCCCCTGCCCCGGAGATCTGGTCGGCGTTTCGTCCCCCGCCGGAGCCACCGCCCGACACGCCTGAAGTTCGCCTGTCGACGCTGTGCAGCCGCCACGACGTTGTCTGCTATCGATTCGGCGAGCGCGGCGTATTCTCCACGTCCTTCACCGTCTTTCTCAATGGCGCGCCGAATGTCGTTGCCGTTGGAACGACACTGGCTGACGCCCTCGCCATGCTAGCGCCGGACCTGACGACGCGTCCTTTCGCCTCGGCATCGAGCATCGTTCAGTCCGAAGACCCGGCCGCACGCGAGCGTCTGTCGCGTGCGCTCGGTCGCTTGAAAATGTCGCGGGTCTTCGACGCAGGGCTTACCCCTGTCGATGTATCGAATGCCGGAATTAACGCGTTAGCCATCCCCCTTCTCCCGGGAGATCGTCTGCAATGGTGACTTACCTCCGGGCGGGACAAAGCCGCCTCTATCTCCCCGTCGACTTTGCCTCCAACCTTGCCGGCGCAAGAATTGCATTCCTCGCGCGCTCTGGAAGTGCGCTTCCCAATTCGATAGATCCGGTTGCCCATCTGAGTCAGGGCACGCTCTGCCTGTTTCCCATGCTTCCTGTCGGTATCGCGGCGGATTTCCCAATGCGAGCGGCCAGCGCGATCGATGCCCTCGGCGCAGATGACCCGGACACGATTGCACTGGCCATGTTTTCCGCTCGCGGAGAACTACGACGCAACGAGGTCATCCGTACGTCGTCGGCGGGGCGCATTACCCAAGCGGTCGAATTGAAACTCGGCGTCGACCGGGGTGAACTGGCGGGCAACGGACGTTGGACGTCCTATATCACGGGCGGCGCCACCTTCCTGGGCGATGGCGACGCGGTTGTCATCAGTTTTGCAACGCCCAGCGCGCGACTGGGATTGACGCTGGGTGGCAGTGACGGTGTGGTGCCGTTGGCGAACGACGATCGAAACTATCGCCTCGATCTCAGCGGCGCGCAGCGAGGCGTGTTTCGTTTCCATCTCGACGTCGACCCGGCAGCGTGCAACAAGCTCGGCATCGGCATGCGCTATTTCGAGCCCACCAACCTGCCGCCGCCCAAGGCCAATATCGTCGCGCACACTTACCCGCTCTATGCGCTGGATGGTGTGCAGCGATTCGAGTTCGCGCTGGATCTGGCCGCGCCCTACGAGGAGGAAGTGGGCGGTGCAGGCGTTGTCCTGCCGCGCAGCATGGTCTATCCGCCTGCTGCGCCTCTGAAAACCCACCTGCATGCAATTCATGGTCAGCCCGTGAGCATCGCGCGCGCAGCAAATGCGCCGCACGTGGGATTTCGACTCGTTAAGTCACCGAAGGTGTTGTCGCTATCGACCGGGGTGTTGGCCGAACTTGATCATGCACTGACCCCGCACGGTCCGTTTCGCGTGACAGTCGGTACCGCCGCTGCATTCCGGCTCGGATTGGGCCTGTCGAACATGGAGTCGCTGCACATCGACTCGGCGAACGGCGATTTACTCCAATTTGAACTCGGGCCTGCGCTGATTACCGGGGCGAATGCCGTGGCGGCTGCTGCGGGCGAGGAGTTGCAGGCGGTCAACGGTCAGTGCCGCACCGCGTGGGTTCGTTACCAGGCCGGGCGCGCCGGCACCCGGGCGCTCTCGCTGGATCCGGAGGGGATGCCTGGCTACGTTGGCCCTGTCACCGGGGCGATGCAGTTCAAGGCCACGCGGCTGTCCCCACCCGACATCGCTTTTCCGATGGTCGGCCTTTTGGGTTTGACGACACCGGCGGCTTCCTCGCCTGCCGCCAGATTGCAGGTGGAGCGTAACGTTCTCGCGCGAGTGCGCCGGGAAAAGCTGGGCGGCGCGAGCTCGCTTCCCGCAATGACCTGGATGGCAGGCGACCCGCAGGAAGCCCGAACGCCCCAGGGCTATCTCGCCGAGCGGCCCTCGGATGGTGCTCCGTGGTCGAGAATCATCTTTGGCCAGACAGCTCGACAGGACAGCGGGACACCTGCCACTCACGCGGCAGCGTTCGGCATTTCCGCGACGACCGTCGATGCGAAATTGCAGTTGGCGACGGTACTGGCCGGCAACCGTCTGTTCCTCGTGACCCGCAAGGCGCAACTGGTTGCGTTGGGATTCGATTCGACGCTGCTGAGCGAACTTGTCATGGCCGGCTGGGGCGCCACGCTCGGCGACGACGCAATCGTCATCATCAAGTACGACGACCGCGCCATCTCCGACATTTACGCCGATCAACGGAACTGGACTGCGGCTGCGAAGTTTTGCCCGCCGCCGCTGGCTGCCCGGGCAACCGCGAAACTCGAAGCGGCGCTCGTCAGCGACAGCGATTATCTGACGCCGCTTCAGCAACGCTTGAAGAACCCAAACTGGAACGGTGTTCTCGTTCTGGACGCGACACTCTCGACAGCCGGTCTACCCGAGCAGTTGGCGGCCATCGCGCCCGGACTTCCGGGCAGTGTCAACGTCCACCATCTCGGCATCGATCTATCGGCTATCGACCCGTTCGCCGCGACTAACGGCCGCTGGCCGACGGCCATGTTCGGGCTCGTGAACTACGACGGATCCAACGGGCAATGGGCGGGAGCAGACAACGAAGACCCGGTATTTTCGATGCGGGTCTCGAAGCTCGTCCTTCGTGTGGAGAACGACACGGTGGATCGCTTCGAGTGCACGGTGCAACTGAAGATCCTGCAGATGTTTGGCGTTGCGGCAGAACGTGCAGCGAATGGCGAGCCCAAGATTCTCAATCTGGTCGGCACCTACGAAGCGCGCGTCAACGAAGCGCGCGTCAACGAGGCGGGCGTGAGGCAGGATCGCTACAGCTTTGCGGCCAGCGCCGTCGACGGTGCGCTATTCAAGTTGACCTTTGCCGACCCCTCCATCGTCGCCAGTGTGCAGATCGATCGCGTCTCGTTGCTCACTGTGCTCGAAGGGGGTGTCAGACAAGGGCGTTATGTTCTCGATGGGAACATCGACTTGCGTCAGATCGGAGAGTTTGATTTGCTGGGCGTCGATGGCCTCGCTTTCAACGGATTTGGGATTCAGTTCAATCTCCTGCCGTTCGGCGCCATACATTTCGACTACCCGTCGTTGCGGTTCGATCTGGAGGGCTTCAACCGCGGGGCGATCAAGCGCCGGGCCGGGTCGTTGCTGAACAAATTCCCGCTCAAGCTACGGGGCTTCAGGTTTGGCGACTTCAATCTGGCGAAACTCGGCTTCTTCTCGCTCGGCGGCATCAAGTTACCGACCGACAAATACGAGCCGTCTGCCGACTTTCAGTTCGGATTCGACTTCGATCTGGATCTCGGGTCGCTGGGAGCACTCGCCAAGAAGCTCGACCGTTTCAAGTTGCAACTGGTTATCGGATGGAAACCGCATTGGCCGTCCGGATCGCCGAACCTGAGGAACTTTTTCGCGATTGGTTTCAGGCTCGATCTCGGGGAAGGCGCCGGCGGAATCGACCTTGGTCTCGAAGGTGTGTTGCGTCTCACCGCGGAGAAATTCAACCTCAAGCGTGTCAGCAAGGATCCTGCGAAGCCCGATGAAAAAGACGTCTTCATTTTGTCGGCGGATGACTGCGTACTTCAGGTCCTGGGGCAACGATTGCCGAAGCAGCCTGACCAGCGATTCACGCTTTTCTTGTTCTGCGATCTAGGTCAGAGCGCAGGTGCGTTTGCGCGTCCCGGCTGGTTCGCGAGCTTCGAGGACAAGAATCCCGAATCCCCTGTCGCACTCAATCGACTGACGATGGCCCAACGCGTCAACGTCCATTTCGACGAATTGGAAAGCGCGAACGGGGCTGTCGAGTGGCTCGGTAACCAACTGTCATTTGGCCGTAACGACACGGATCGGTTCGTCAAGTTCGCCAGCGAGAGTGGCGTACTGACCTACGCACCGTCGCGAGAGTGGTTCATTGCGGGCGAAGGCACGTTCTTTGATATCGCGCAACTGGCGCTGGTGCTTCGTGACCCGGATCTCTACGGCGCCTACATCGGGCTTTTGAACACTGACCCGAAGGCCCTGCCGTTGATGTCGCTCGATTTGCTTTACGAGAAGATGGCGGACGGCGTCGGACGATACGTGGGGGAGGTACTGCCGCCGGATTTTCTTCGCAGGTTCGACGCTGGCGCGGTCTCGGTTTCGCTCGGTGTCATTCATGCCGAGCTGTATACCAACGGCGGGTTCCTGGTGGATCTGGGCATGCCAAAGGACATGGACTATCGCCGTTCGTTCGTGGTGCAAGGCGGCCCCTTCATCGGCAAGGGCGGCGTCTTCATCGGTTACGTTCCCCGGGAAGCCGTCCCCGCGTTGAAATTTGACGACGTCGGCCATGTTTTCAGGGCCGGTATCGCACTCAGAATCGGGTTGGGTCGGGAGTTCGAACGCGGCCCGATCCGGGCCGGCCTGAGTGTCTCGGTCTTCGGTCGTGTCGAAGGCGCCATTGCACGGTTCAAAAGTCAATCGGGTTACGCCATCGCGCTGTATGGAGAGGTCGGTATCATCGCCGAGATCGAAGGCGTGGTCGATCTTAGGCTGATCCGTGCGCGGTTGCTGATCCGCCTTTGGGTGGCCTCGGGCATCGCACTCGTTACCGGGGAACCGGTGCGGCTGTTCTGTGAAGCTGGTGTGCAAGTGAGCGTCGAAGTCGTCATCGGCAAGATTCGTGTATTCGGACGCACCATCAAGATTTCGGTACGACTGAGCTACCGGACGCGACTGCGTTTCGAATGGGAGCTCCCCGCAAGAGTGCCGGCCCAGGGGCTACTGAAAGCCCATGCGCCGCGGCTCGCAGATCCTCCCACGTGGGCGCCGCCGAGTATCGGCAAGCTCGATGTGACACCGACACCGTTCCGCTTGCGCCTTGCATTCGATGCGATTCGCGCGCAAATCGATGGCGCACCCGTAGGGCGTGCCGTCCCTTCGTTCCTTTGGATAGCCGACGACGGGCTGAATGCTGGCCAGCAGCCCTTTGAAGTCATCGGCCGTGCGCTCGTCGGCTGGGCTGCCATGCAACTTGCGCCTGACGCAGCCAGCGCTAACCAGATCGTCTTCTGCAACTCCGAGCTGGATGCGTCGGCGCTTGGGTTCGTAAAACTCCGGGCGCAGTTGCAAAGTCTTGGCGACATCGACCCGGATTTGCTTCAGACATTGTTCGCGAGCGTGTTTTCGGGATCTCGTCTGGATATGGTCAGCGACGGCGCGAGCGTCGAGGCGTACGCGTTTCCGGCGCCGCCGGGGCTGGTGCTCGACGTTGGCGGCACGTCTGTCGACCTGGACACCCTCGGAGCGCTCAATGACAGTGAGGTATCGAACCTGGTCGACCATCTCGACAATCAATTCGCCGAGATCGAGCGCCGCCCTGCTCGCTTGTTGGCGGCGTCCGGCAAGCCGTTGTCGCTCACCACGCGGCTGTTTCGAGAATGGTGTCAGTTGCTTGCGCTCACGGTTGTCGAGGCCATGGAGTCGGCGTTCGACCCTCACACGAGCAAGGCCACCCACCTCTCGCTCGGAGAGCTCTGGAACAGCATCGAGCGTCATTGGCCGGATATCGCGGGACGCACGGGACGTCTCTTCTACAGCGGTGTGCGCGCGCTGGGGGCGTCAGGATATGCACCGCTTCTGGAGCAGGCCGGCTGGTTCCTCGATGTTGCGCCGAAGGGCATGTCCGATGTACGCATCGTCGGCACGGGCGCATCGACCTGGCTCATTCCGGACCAGGCGCGCTTGCCGCTCGACGGCGAGCGCATCGCGCTCTTTGGCACGCTGCTGCCGAGGATAGACGCACAGACGGATCTGCATGTGCCGTCGATCCGCTGGCTACCCCGTGCCTTTGTGCAAGGCCCCCACGTGCGTGTTGCCGATCGCGAGGACAGCCCAACGCGGAGTTTGCTTGTCGAGTTAAGTGCGGATTTGCGCGCGCAACTCGATCATCCGGCATCCCCGGAATTCCCTGCCGAACTTCTCTTCTTTGCGCGACAATCGGCAACTGTCGACCAGTCCGAAATTGTCGAGCAGCCGCTGGCAACGCCACTGCGTACGCTCGTTTTCGACATGGCGATCGAGCGCGTGCCGGTGCAAAACGGCCCCGCCAGCGCAATGCAAGACCGCTCAGTCGACGCGGTAAAGTACCTGCCCGATTGCTTCCAGGTCGCTGGGACCAGCGAGCTCGAGCGACGAGGATTGGATGCACTGTTATCGGGGGATGCCACCGCCCTCACTCAACGTCTGAATGGTTCGACCTTACGGATCGGTTGGAAAGCCACCGACGCCAGTGGCAACACGACGTTTGTTCGCCCCGATCTGATTGCGGAGGACGTATCGCTTGCGCGAGCCACCGTCTCTGTCGAGCGTCGCCCTTTTCCCGATAGACAGGGACTTGCCCTCGCAGCCCCATCGGACGACGAGTCGTTTTACGCAACACTCGCCAATACTGATCGTCTGCGATTTCTATCAATTCTGCAGCGCGCTGCGTCGGTAAACAGTGGCGGAACGTACTTGATCTTGCCCGCGTCGGTCGCCCTGGCGCTAAGCAAGCGATTTGAAGCGCTCACGCAGATTCAGCTCACGTTTTTCTTGCAGTACGCCCCGGGGGCATCGTTACCTCATGCGGCGATCAATGCCGTGAGCATTGAAAACGCCGCCGATATCGCGACCGTCGCGGCGCCGGCGGCAAAGCCGCGCGTCGTCGTTGCGAAGCTCGCAGACGCGGCCGCCGCAACGCAGCTTGCCCCCCGATTGCCCGGTCTGGTGGAGGCCGTCGCCCTGCGACCCCCGGGCACCGAGATGGTTCGTGTCTGGCGAAGCCCACCCGACGCGCAAGAGTCGACGGTGCTCGAACAGCGCATGTCAGCGCATCTTGGCAGCCAGTTCGACATGCTGGAGTTCCAGGTGGAAGACGATGCCGGTAGGGTTCTCATCAAGTTTGACGAGTCATTGCCCCTAGGGTCGGAGCGTGCGGTCCCGAGCGACGGCCCCGAACAATTGAAATCCTGGCTGGCGGAAGAGGCGACCCGTGCCGGCTACGCCGCATCGAGCTTGCGTTACGACCTCTTGCTCCCGTTGGCGCGTCTGGCAGAAGCTGCGGGAAAGGGTATTGGCCCATACGCCGGCGTAGGCCGAAACTTCGTCGTCAAGCTCGGCTGGCGAGACATTTACGGGAATCGGCTGGGTGCATGGGGAAAACCCGAGATCGTTCGGTTGACGTATCACGATCCGCTCACGGCGCTCGACGCCTGGCCCGGTATTTGCGCGACATACCAACCTGGGGCCGCGGGCACCAACTCGCTGGAGATGACGTTTGCCCCCGACAATGCTTATGCCCCCGGCCAGAGCGCGTCGCAACTCGCAACGACGGGCCTGCGGCGCGTTGCCGACCAGCTTGGCGGCCCGGGCGTGGATGTCACCGTCGCTTCCGGGTTGGGCGCTGTAGCGAACGCCAAATTGCCCGTTGCGGATTTGGCTTCTTACCTGCGAGGAGTCGCGGCCTATCTCGATGGCGCAGGCAAGTTGCCCGGGCCGTTCACATACGTCGTGCATATCCCCAAGCTTGGCGATCAGCCGTACAACCCGCTCAATGTGACATTGACCGTCACGCGCGATTCCGCACTCGTCGCCAATGACGCCGCGCCCGGTGTGCAGCAGATCGCATGTCAGATGAAGTCGACGCTAAACGATCAGTCGTTCGCCGCCGCGTTTCAAAATGCGTTCACGCCTAAGGGGAGCGCGGCACTTGTCTGGGCCGCCGTGGGGACTACCGACGATGGTCGGACTGGCTGGTGGTCGGTCGATGCACGCGTCATCCCGACGCGCAGCGCAGACAAGGCACGTTGCTTCGCCCCGCGGCCGCTCGCATTGTCTCCAATGAGCGTGGAGGTAACTGCACCGCTATTGGACCCCAGCGGCGTTTTCGCCAAGCTCGACGAACGTAACGTCACCATCCGAGCCCATGATCGCGACAGCGACGAGATGCTTTCGCTGTTCCTCACGAAGATCGACGAGTTTCTTTCCCCGCTGAACGCTCCGATGACGGCACGCGTGCCGGCAAGTTCGGCACTCGGAAGACCATTCGACCGTGTGGCTAAGGCCAAGCTGACGCTTCTCGGCCGTTTGGCCGATGCCTCGGACTCGCTGCTCATGGGGGAGCATGTGGTAGGCCTGCGCGAGAGGGATGACGACCCGCTCGCACGTGGCGAAGCGCTCACGATGCTTCGTGAAGCGTGTGCCGCGGATCTTCAACGGTATGGATCCGTCGGGTCCGTGTTGGTGCAATCGCTCGGCTCTGCTATGCCGTCGGGCTGGTTTGCCGACGGTTCGAGCCCGAAGCTCTACGGGCAAGTCACCTTCGGCAACGCCGCAGGAACCCTCAAGGGCTTTCGTGCGCTTACGCGCGGCATCGACTTGCACAACGGGCGTATGGATCTGGCCATGGCGATCCTGCCTGATTCGCCGGACGCCAAGGTCGTACTTAGCGCCGCGGGCCCCGTTTCCTATCGGATTACGCACGTCGAACGAGTGGTCGAAGGGGGCGGCGCGCCGGGCAAGCTTGCAACCTCGCGCTGGTTGAGCATTGTTCCGGTAAAAAATGGCGCCGACGCGAACCGCCCGAGCCTGCCCGTCGTTGACATCGCGCGTGCGGGCCATACAGGCGATACAGGCGATACCGGTGACACGCTCGAAGCACCGACGCCGACTCGCAGCAATCCCAAGCCGCCTGTGCTTTGGGCGCCAACGGTGGCGTACTCAGGCGGCGCGACGTCAACAAGCTACCAGGAAGCGGTGGCGATGGCTCGCCGCTGGCGATACGGATTCGATCTCCAGGCCGAGTTTCGGCGCAACGATCAGTTTTGCGCACGGATGATTTACAACGCGCCGCTCGGTGCGCAGGCGATCGCCACGCAGACACCGGCACAACCGGTATTCCCCGGGTTGCTGGAGCGACTTGTCGGTTTCGAAGCCCGAATCGCACCCTACTGGCCCGTGATCGCCGCCGAGAGCGCTCGACGTGTCGCGCGAGCCGGCACGGCAGCCGATCAAAGCCGGTTCAACAACGCCTGCGAGCGCTTTGCCGAAGCCGTCGAATGTGTCTTGTCGGCGTTTAGAACGACCAAGAACTTACGGGCATCGACGGACCTGCTGGAGGATCGCTTCATCATCAAGGACACGGCAACGGCGACAGGTCGAAAGACCGAGTTCAGCTACCATGATCACCTTCAAGATGACAACCCGCCCCCCACGCCGCATGCAGGCGACGGCAAACTGGATGTCCAGATATTCCAGATGCTGTCCGATCAGCCGCAAAAGGGCGTCAAGACGACACTGGGCCCTTTGAGCGCGGCGTTTGAGTTCAATCACACGGAAAGCGGCCCTATCCGGCGCAGGGTCGACATTGGTGGCCTGGACGCCGTGCGCTTGCAGAGTGTGTGGGTTGCAGGGTCCGTTCGCCGCAACGCCAACATCGATGACATCAAGCGCTGCTTCGTCTACCGCACGCCTGAGGTGTATCTGCAGCAAGTGGTTGTGCCAAACCTTGTCAATCGCGCATCGATTGCGTTGCCCGCGATTTCCAACGAGACGCTGGCTCAACGTCTGGAGCGCGCGCTTCGGCCCGTGTTTGAGGGGCAGCTCAAGGATTGCCCGGTGCAGATTCGCTTCGACTACGAGTCGGGGCGAATGGTCGATCTCGTCGATAGCGTGTTGACTCCTGGCATGCCCGACTTTCTTCCCGAGCCGGACCCGAAGATCCAGTTCGCCGGCGTAAAGGTTGGCGAGGGGGTCGGGGCATTAGGTGTGGGCGAGTTTTGCCTGGCCGCTTCACGTGCATTAGTCGACTGTTTCGCGTCGGAGCCGGTGGACGCAAGCGGGCGCCTTGTCGTCGCCGTGACCCTGCGTACGGTGGACGGGGCGGGTCAGCCGTTGCTGCGTCTTGGCCGGCTGCTCGTGCCGCTTGCCGGCGTGAGCGACAGACTGTGATGGCAACGCATCGTACTGACGCCTTCTGGACAACGACATGTTGACGCTTTGTGGCGCGTGGCTGTGGGGAGGCGTATTCGGTTGGTTGACCTCCGGCGTGCTGGTCAATGCGACGAACACGTTCTCCCGGCTATGGACATCGGTTGCCATCGTGGGCGCGTTGGGCACGGCAACGGCATATGTGGGAGCATTCGGCGGGATTGCGACAGCTGCCGGGGTTGGCATTGGCTTGGCGGGGCACAGGACTTGGCAGGCGTGGATTATCGATAAGTGCACAGGGAGAGAGCATGGATAAGGTCGGCAGTTTGGCGCTACTGGGAGCCGGCGGTTTCGGCGCGATCATCGGATGGTTCGTCTATTACGTGAATCGGTATCGCAAAAGCGAAATTCAGCTTGGCGATATCGTCACCCTGATCGGTGCCATTGGCGGGGCCGCGGTGATATCCCTCTTCGATCCAAAGACTGAACTCTTTGGTGCGTACGGCATTGGACTTTTCATCGGATTCTTCGGCTACTTTCTGCTTCTGAATGCGCTCGTGGCGCGTTCGCCGAATTTCAATGTGGACTTCTTTCTGGACGGACGGAGAAAGAAGCTGGCGGACGACGAGTACCTCCCCGGCGCGAACGAACCAGGCGGCAATCAGCATCCGATGGCACTCCCCGGCACTGCGGATCGACAAACGGTCGTCGTCATTCCGCCAAACGCCATCCAGTTGTCAGGTCTTCGCACGCCTGAGCTCGAAGGCGTTGCCGATATGCTGGCGCCCAACGTCACGAATATATGCAAGCAAGTGTGGGCGGCTAACAAGAGTGACTGCAATGCATTTGTTCGCGCGGTTGCCAGTCAATGCGGTGTGACGCTGACGGGAGACGCCAACAACATCATCCTGCAGATTCAAAAAGGCGGGTGGGAAAAGCTCGACGGCGGTGTCGCTGCGTCAAATGCCGCTGCGGCGGGGAAACTGGTCATTGGCGGCGTTAGCTCGAAGGATCTGGGCGACGGTCACGGGCACGTCGTCATCGTCGTGCCCGTGCCACCCAATGGCAAACTCGCGTATGACAAGTATCCGTATGCGTATTGGGGAAGCCTGAACGAAGCGATTCGCGATAATGGCGGAAAGGGAGTAACGCTGAATTACTCTTTCGATAGTGTCGCGCGAGACAAGGTGATTTACGCGGCTTATAAGCTGTAGCCAATGCAGAATTTCGGGATATTGAGGAAAAGACGTGAATGCGCAATATCCGTGAGGCCCGCGTCAGCACCCTGATCCGTCGACGGGGGCGGCAGGCCATGCGTGCCGTCCGTACGCGCGCGGCACGCGTTGTGATGGCGATGCTCCTTGGCGGCGCCGTTACCTTGCCTGCGGCCGCGCAAAGCGCACCGTCGACGACCGAGTCCGGATTCGGCATTCAGGCAGCGACGCAAGCGGAAGTCGTCGACGACTACGCCGCGACGCAGTATCCGATCGTGCTTGTGCACGGGTTGACGGGTTCCGATCGACTCGGCAACGTTATCGATTACTGGTACGGCATTCCCTCCGACCTCGAGCGACACGGCGCCACCGTGTATGTCGCCAATGTTCGGGCGTTCCAGTCCGATGACGGCCCGCACGGTCGCGGCGAGCAGTTGCTCGCCTACGTCAAGCGAGTGCTGGCCGTCACGGGAGCGACGAAGGTCAACCTGATCGGGCACAGCCAGGGCGGGCTGACCGCGCGATATGTCGCCGCCGTGGCGCCTCAACTGGTGGCATCCGTCACCACCGTCGGTACACCCCATCGCGGCGCGGAGTATGCCGATTTCGTGCAAAGTGCGCTTGCCATCGATCCCACCGGTGCGTCGCTCGCGATTGTCGGCCAGATCGCCAATCTGTTCGGTTTCTTGTCGAACACCGCCCACGACCCGCGTCAGGATGCGGTTCGCGCGCTGGCCACGCTGACGACAGCACAGGCCGCGCGCTTCAACGAGCGCTATCCGAGCGCGGGACTGTCGGCCCCCGGGACCTGCCTGCCCGGCGCACCCAGCGAAGACGTCGACGGTTTCACGCACCTGCTGTACTCATGGACGGGTTCCGCAATCCAGGAAAACGGAAGCCTCGGCGATTGGATACTTGCCAAAGACACGAGCGTGAAGCCGATCGTCGACCCGGCGCTGTATCTCGACCCGACCACGCTTGCGATGCAGCAAACCGGGGTCGTGACGCTCAACCGAGGGGGCGGCGCCAACGACGGTCTGGTGTCCGTTTGCAGCGCGATGTTCGGTCAGGTCATCAGTACCGCCTATCACTGGAATCACATTGACGAGATCAATCAGATGATGGGCGTGCTCGGCGCCTACGCAGAGGATCCCGTGGCGGCGTTTCGCACTCACGCCAATCGCCTCAAAAGGAGTGGGCTGTGACAGCACCCGGACGAAAATCAGGGCAACGACGCGGGTCGGGAAGACAGTGGGCCCGATGCAAAACGCCCCTGCTGGGCTTGGGTTTGACGTGTCTCGTCATGCTCGGCGGCTGCATTGCCCTTCCGTCGACGGCGCCCAACGGCGTCGAGGCCGACGCACCGCAGCGGCCGACGCCGTCGTCGCTGGTCGGTACCGCGGCGCCCCGCTTGCCCGTCGACACGAGCGGTCACCTCGCGCGGGTACGCTCGGTTCGGGACTTCTTCGATTACTGCTTGTTGGCCGAGATCGATTTCACGTCGGAAGGGCTCGATGACTTCATCGGTCGCCAGATCGCGCTGCAGGTCGCTGGCATGCCCGCGCAGGCGGAGGCGCTCGATGTGTGGCGACGTTATCGTGCTTACGATCTGGGCATTCGCAGCATCGAAGGACAGCGCGCGACCGAGCGCCGGTTCGATTCGGCGCAGCTCGCGCGCCTTCTGGTGCAGCGCAGAGCCATCGCGCGTCAGACATTGGGGGGATGGGCCGACATCTTCTTTGCGGATGATTTTGCGCGCGTGGAGCATGACATCGCGCAACTGCGAGCCCAACGCGACGCTTCGACAACCGACGTGCCATTGGCGAATGTCGATACCTTGCGCCAGGACGATCGGCACGCTCCCCGGCAGCGGCGCGAAGCGAACGGCGAGTTGATGGCGATGATCGAGACGCTGCAGGCGGACGGCAGTTCACCGGAGCAGATGCGCCAGGCCTTGCAGTCGAAGATGGGGGAAGCGGCCTTGGCGCGCGTACTGATTTTCGAGGCCGAGGAGACGGCATGGCAGATCAGGTACCGGGACTATTCAGTGCAGCGCAGGGCGATTGAGGCGTCCTCCCTGCCGAACGATCAAAAGATGGAGCAGATCTCCGCGCTGCGTCGACGCACGTTCACCGGACCAGGCGAAATCGCGCGAGCCGTGTCATTCGACGCCTACGCCAGCCCTTGATGCTCAAGGCGGCCCCCCTTGCCGTTGATCGAGACGCCGGCCATACCGGCCTATCGCTGACCGACCGCGCGGCCTCCGCCTTTGCAGCGCACTTCTCCCTCAAGTGAAGGATATCGACCGTCCCCTGCCTTCTGTATCCTCCCGAACAAACCGTCGAACAAAAGTCAAACAAATGGCTAGGGAGAAGATCGTGAATCACGGGCGACATGTCAGACGCAGCACGCTGGTCTGGTTCAGTATTGCCAGCGCGTTCGGCTTGCTGGGCGGCAATCAGGCGCACGCCGAAGGCTGGGTGACTGTCACCAACCAGAATTGCAAGGTCTGGTCGAACGACCCGGACAACACCGGTATTACGTGGACCGCAACGTGGACCGGCGCCTGCAAGAACGGTTTTGCCGATGGGCCGGGCGTCGAAGAGTGGTTCAAGAATGGCGTTTTCGACCAGCGTTTGAACGGGGAACTGAGCCACGGCAAACGCTCGGGCGTCGGGACATACACATGGGCCAGCGGCAATCGCTACGAAGGCCCGTTCGTCAACGACGAGCGCACGGGCAAGGGCAAATTCTCCTGGGCCAGCGGTGCGACCTACGAGGGTGATTTCGTCGCGGGCAAGCGCACCGGCAGGGGCATTTACGTCTGGCCCAACGGGGACCGGTACGAAGGCGATTTCGTCAACGACGAGCGCACCGGAAAGGGAAAATTACGCTGGGTTAGCGGCACGACCTACGAGGGTGATTTCATTGCGGGCAAACTGACTGGCAAGGGCATTTACGTCTGGCCCGACGGGAATCGGTACGAGGGCGACATGGTCGACGCAAAGCGCGAAGGCCAGGGCTATCTGCTCGAAGCCAACGGCAACAGTTACCGCGGCCAGTGGGCCGACAACATGGTCGATGGTCCCGGTGCCGTCACGTTTGCGGGCGACGGCTCCGTGCGCGCCGGTCAGTTCGTCAAGGGCAAGATATTCGACGGCACCGATACCCGCGCCGACGGGACACTCATCGCCACCTATTCCGGCGGCGTGCGGACAAGCGCCACGGATTCGTCCGACGACGGCCCCGGCGTGCTCTCGTTCGTCGCAGGGTTGTTGGGCGCGGCGGCGCAAGGCGTTGCCAGCGGAGGCGGACGCAACGCCGCCCAGTTCCAGGCCGTCGCCACGGCATTGCAGGCGACTTCGGGAGCCTCGTCTTCACCTTCACCTTCACCGTCAGCTTTGCCCGTGCCGGCATCCCCTTCAGCCAACTACAACGCCGGCACCGGCGGCAATGTCGCCAGCGCGGGACGCAAGACGATTGCGCCGCTCACCGGTTGCATCGAGCAAGTTCGGATTCCCCGGGGAGCCAAGGGGCATGGTGGGTGGTACGACGTTGAAACCGGTATCAAGAACACTTGTGGGTACGCGGTGATTGTCGCCTGGTGTGTCACCGGGGACAAAGGGCCGGGAGATACGGCGCGGTGCGAAACGAACTACTCCGGCTTCTATGGCCTGTCTCCGGGAGAGCAACATTCTTTGGGCTCAGACCGCTTCGGCACATTGCAAACGCTGATCTGCAAAGACCCGGCGCGCCCGCTGGACATTACGTGGAGCGGCACTCGCTTTACGGGACATTGCGTGCTTATTTGAGGTGCGTTACGGTGCTGAGCATGCCGGTCTGGCGTTTCGCCTGTCCGGTCCGCAACGAACGTCGCAAGCGGATCGGCCTGGGCGTTTCGTGAACCACGTCTGCGGATAACGCGCAGCCCGCTTCACCTCAGCGCTTCCGCCACCAGCTTGCGAAACCAGCGATGCCCCGGATCGTTATGAAATCGCGGATGCCAGAATTGCCGCACCGTCAGATCCGGCAGTGAGATCGGCAATGCGAACACATCGACGTTGGCCAACTTGCCGAACAGATCGGCCAACTCGTTCGGAATGACCGCCACAAAGTCGGAATTCGCCACGAGCCCGGGCACGGCGAGCAAGTACGGCACTTCCACCCCCACGTTCAGGCGCGTGCCGCGCTTGCGCAACTCCCCTGCAAGCAACTCGTTTGTCATCGCCAGCGTTGCGGCGACCACGTGTCGCGTCTTCATGAACGTCTCGGCGTCCATCGGCGCCCCGCCTGCCCGCCTGCGCGGCACCCTGCGACGAATCCCCACCAGTGAACGGGTGAACAGCCGCTGCTGGTGCAAATGCTCGCCCATCCGGTCGAGATACCCGATCGCGAGATCGGCCTCGCCGTCCTGCAATGTCGTGCCCAATTCGCTCGCGGGTACCTGAATAGGTCGCAGCGTTGCCATGGGCGCCTGTTCGGCAAGCGCTGCCAGTAATCGCGGCAGCAGCACGATCATGCCCATGTCGCTCAGGCAGACGGAGAACGTGCGACGTGTCTGCGTCGGCTCGAATGCCTGCGCGCCCAGTACGTCTTGCCGAATCAACAGTAGCGCACGCGCGACGCCTTCCGCCACGCGCTCACCCGTGGGCGTCGGCGCCATGACCGCCCCGGCGCGCACGAACAGATCGTCGCCGAAGCGGGTGCGTAACCGTCCCA
Organism: Pandoraea vervacti; assembly: GCF_000934605.2. Taxonomy (NCBI): domain Bacteria; kingdom Pseudomonadati; phylum Pseudomonadota; class Betaproteobacteria; order Burkholderiales; family Burkholderiaceae; genus Pandoraea; species Pandoraea vervacti. The sequence continues at coordinate 2,755,305 of NZ_CP010897.2, forward strand.
GCGCATGGCTGACCGCCGGTTGCGTCAGCCCGAGCCGTTGCGCCGCGCGCGAGACGCTGCGCTCCGTCATCAACGCGTCCACGACGTAAAGAAAATTCAGATCGGGATATTCCATGTCTGCCTCCTCAGGGCGTCTGGGCGCCGTTGCGCCCGGGGCGTGCCCCCACGCCCATTCACACGCCACTATGCTGTCCGAGAGTATGCATTCGATTCATATTCAATATGATTTTCATTGCATAGATTTATACGCTGGCGCGCCGTACCTTTACGCCAACACGCCGCAACAGGCGTGGCGAAGATGGGCATCAGGAGACGACGGAAATGGATTGTGATGTGTTGATCGTGGGCGCTGGCCCGGTGGGATTGTTCCTGGCGGCGTCGCTGGCGCAGCAGGGGCTTAGCGTTCAGGTGTTCGATGCGAAATCAGGGACAAGTCAGCATCCGGCCGCCAACGCCAACAGCGCGCGCACGATGGAGCACTTCCGCCGTATCGGCGTCGCGGCACACATCCGCACGCTCGGTCTGCCGCAGGACCAGCCGCAGGACGTGGCTTACTTCACCACGATCGCCGGCCATGAGCTGGCTCGCCTGTCGCTCCCGGCGTCGCGCGACGCCGTCGCTTACGCCAAGGCACACGGGTTCACCTGGCCGACGCCCGAGCCACCGCATCGGTGCTCGCAGCTCTACATCGAGCCGGTGCTGCTCGACGCCGCACGCCGGCAGCCGACCTGCACCGTGCACTTCGACGCGACCGTCACCGACATTGCGCAGGACGCCCAGAGCGTGACGGCGGTTGTCACGCTCGCCGCCACGGCGGATCGCCCGGCGCACGTGCGCCGCGTGCGCGCCCGCTATGCCGTGGGATGCGACGGGCCGCGCAGCTTCGTGCGCCGCGCGCTCGGCCTGCGCTACGGGGGCGTGGCGAACGAAAAACGCGCGTTTATGGGCGGGCAAATGGAGGCCGTGTATTTTTACGCGCCCAGCCTCATCGAAGCGAGCGGCAAAGCCGCCGCGTGGCAATACTGGACCTTCGGCCCGACCCAGCGCGCACTGATCGTCTCGGTGGACGGACGCGGGCACTTCATCATGAATGTGCAACTGCAGGGCGACGACGCGCCATCGGAAGACGTCGTGCGCTCGCGCATCGCGCAGGCGCTCGGTGCCGACATCCCGTTTGAAGTCAAAAGCTCGTCGGCGTGGACAGCGGGCCATGCGCTGGTGGCCGAACGCTTCGTCGACGCCCGGGTATTTCTATGCGGCGACGCCGCTCACCTGTTCACACCGACGGGCGGACTGGGCTACAACACGGGCATCGACGACGCGGCCAATCTCTCGTGGAAGCTCGTGGCGCTGGTGCGCGGTCGCGCCGGTGCGGCGCTCGCGCAAAGCTACGATGCGGAACGCCGTCCGGCGGGTGAGCGCAACACGGCCTTCGCACGAGACTTCGCCAACAGCATCGGCTATGTCTGCCTGCCCCCCGAAGCGTACGAACCCGGTCCGGCGGGCGACGCCGCACGACGCGCCGTCGGTGACTACCTCGCCTTCCACGCCCACCACGAATTCGTGATTCCGGGCGTGCACCTCGGCACGCGCTACGAAGGGTCGCCGCTAATCGACACCGAGCCGGGCAGTCCGCCCGCCGACAATGCGAATCTCTATGTGCCGAGCGCTCGGGCCGGACATCGCGCGCCGCACGCATGGCTTGCCGACGGCACATCGTTGTACGACGCCATGGGTCCACAGTTCACCCTGCTGTGTCTGGACGCCCCGGCACCGGACGCCTCCATGCTTCAGACGGCGCGCAACGTGCTCGGCGACCTCGCCGTCGTCTCACCGCGACAAGTCGACCTGCCCGCACTCAAGCCGCTCTACGAGCGCCGCTACGTCCTGATTCGTCCCGACCTTCACGTGGCGTGGCGAGGCGACGCGCTCGACGACAGGTTCCACGCCGCCGTGCGCCGTAGCATTGCCCTCGACGCGAACGCGCCACCCGCCGCGATGCCGGCGCCATCGGCCGCCGCGGCCCCCCTTTTGACGTCGTGAGATCAGGCGATCGTCATAACGCCATAACGCTATCGCACCCACCCCGTTCCGAGCTTTTCCTCCGCGCCATGCCGGCCACGCACGACGACAACAGACGCTGGCAGTCGCAGACCGATGAGACCTTCACCGGTAACCACCAGGAGACAACGATGTACGCAAATTCACCGTCGCAATCGACGACAACAGCCCAACCGGATGCGCATGTCGCCAGGGAGCATCGCCAGCCTCGCGTGGGCATGACCGCCCTTGGGCGGCTCACGCTCTTTCTGTGCTTTCTTATCGTTGCGGCCGACGGCTTCGACGTGGCCAGCGTGGGTTACGTCGCCCCCTTGCTCAAGCATCAATGGGCGCTCAGTCCCGCCGCACTGGGACCGGTGTTCGGTGCGGGCCTCTTTGGCCTGACGATCGGCAGCTTTCTTTTTGGGCCGCTTGCCGACCGGATCGGCCGCAAGCGCGTGATTCTGATCTCGATGTTCCTGTTCGGGCTTGGCAGTCTTGCGTGTGCCTGGTCGCCGTCGATCGGCTGGCTCGTCTTCCTCCGGTTTCTGACCGGTGCGGGACTCGGCGGCGCCATGCCCAACGCCATTACGCTGTCTTCGGAATACAGCCCGGCGCACAACCGCGCGTGGCTTGTGACCCTCATGTTCTGCGGCTTTACGCTCGGGCTCGCGTGTGGCGGTTATGTAGCGGCGTGGCTGATCCCGCATTTCGGCTGGCACGGCGTGTTCGTCTTCGGCGGGCTGGCGCCCCTGGCGTTGTTGCCGGTCGTGGCGTGGAAGTTGCCGGAGTCGTTGCGCTTCATGGCCGGTAAGCCTGCATTCGCCAGGCAAATGCAACGTACGCTGGTGCGACTGGGCGAGCGTGGCGCCGCCGAGTTCGAAGCCGAGTTCGAAGCTGAGACGGCGGCGGAACGAAACACGGTGGCTGCCAGGTCGGACGAGCGTCCCGTCGCCACCCTGTTTAATGCCCACTACCGCACCGGCACGCTGCTCCTGTGGCTGGCGTTCTTCTGCACGCTGTGGGTCTACTACCAGATCAGCAGCTGGCTGCCGACGGTGCTCACCGAGAGCGGCATCGGCGTCGCCCACGCTGCACAAGTGGGCGCGATGCTCCCGATCGGCGGCACGCTCGGCTCGCTGCTCAATGCCCGGCTGATGGATCGCTTCAATCCGTTTGTCGTGCTGGCAATGTCCTACATGATCGCCGCCGTCTCCATCGCGCTGATCGGGATATCGGTGAATTCGGCCGCGCTGGTGTTCGTCGCCGTGTTCTTCGCCGGGTTTGGCCTGTCCGGCGCGCAGACCGGTGCGAACGTGCTGGTGGCGGGCTTCTACACGACCGGCGCGCGGGCGACCGGGGTGAGTTGGGCCCTCGGGGTCGGTCGCGTCGGCTCGATCATCGGCTCCATGACCGGCGGCGTGTTGCTCGCCACCCTGGGGTCGGTGCCGGTGTCGTTCCTCGTCTTCGCACTTCCCGCCGTCATCGCCGGTCTCGCGATGATCGCCAACGGCCTGCGCTACCGGAAGCCCTCCCCCGCCGTCTGAACTTCATCGACCCTCACTCGAAGCCTGATGCCGGTTCTCGCATGAGCGTGGTCCGGCATGTCGACGACGATCTGGCCATTCATCCATTCAACCCACTGTTTTCAGGAGTCCACCATGCGCTTTGTCAGTTTTGAATTCGATGGCAAACCCCGTCTCGGCATTCGCGAGGCCGACCGCATCCGGATCCTCGGCGATTTCGCCCTCGAGGACTTGCTTGCGAACGACGTCGATCTCGTCGCCTTCGCCAACGCCAACACGTCCACGGACTATGTCAGCGCCGACGCCGTTCGGTTGCTGCCGCCGCTGCGCCGCCCGCCCAAGATTTTGTGCGTCGGGCTGAACTATCGCGACCATTCGGCAGAGAGCCAGTACGCGCAGCCTGATTACCCGACGCTCTTTACCCGCGTGAACACAAGTCTTGTCGCCCACGACGCACCGATTGTGCGACCGGCTGTGACGGACAGCGAAGGTGTCGACTACGAAGGCGAGCTGGCCGTCGTCATCGGTCGCGGTGGACGTCATATTCGCCGTGAAGACGCCCTGCAACACGTGGCAGGTTATTCCGTGTTCAACGACGGATCGATTCGCGAATATCAATTCAAGACCCCGCAGTGGACGATGGGCAAGAACTTCGACGCCACTGGCGCGTTCGGCCCCGATCTCGTGACTGCCGACGAACTGCCACCCGGCGCGCGCGGCCTGCTGCTGCAAACGCGCCTGAACGGTCAGGTCGTGCAGTCCGCCAGTACCGACGACATGGTGTTCGATGTCGCCACGCTCATCGAAGTGATCAGCCAGGGCATCACGCTCGAAGCCGGCGACGTGATTGTCGCGGGCACGCCCTCGGGCATCGGCTGGGCGCGCACCCCCAGATTGCTCATGCGCGCGGGGGATGTGTGCGAGGTCGAAATCGAGCGCATCGGCCTGCTGCGCAACGCGATTGCCGACGAAGCGGCGCTGCCTCGCTCGCGCGGCTGATCTCGTCGCTCTGCCGGTGCGCCTCCCGGCGTGCCGCGCAGCCTCACTGGAGGACGTCATGACCGTTTCGCCAACGCCGGACAAGATGCGCGCCGTACATTCGATCGATCACTTTGCCCTGCACGTACCCTCGCTCAGGGAAGCGCACCACTTCTTCACGGCCTTCGGGCTGGACGTGCGCGAAACCACGTTGCATGAGACGGGGCTCGAACTGCGCGCCGATGACGGCCATCGCTGGGCGCGCCTGCTGCCCGGCGACGGCAAGTCGCTCGCCTATCTGCTGTTCAATTGCTTCGCGCAGGACTTCGATGCCATCCGGGCGCAGATCGAGGGCACCGGCGCGCCATTGGCCGATGCCCCGGCAGCCCTTGTCCGGGACGGCGCTTCGCGACAGGAAAACGGTGTCTGGTTTCGCGATCCCGACGGCAACCTCATCGGCGTACGCGTGGGCGAAAAGACATCGCCTGATGCGAAGCCGCCGTTCGTGGCCAGCGCCAGCGGCGTCGGCGAACGGGGTACTCGGGCTCGGCACGACGTGACGCCGGTGCGCCCGCGACGGTTATCGCACGTGCTGCTGTTCACGCCCGACGTGCAGCGCGCGGTGGCGTTCTATCACGCGGCGATAGGGCTGAGGCTCTCGGATCGGTCGCGCGACCTGATCGCCTTCACCCACGCACCGCACGGTTGCGATCACCATCTGCTGGCGTTCGCTAAGAGCCACGCGCGCGGCTGGCATCACTGCTCGTGGGATGTGGCGAGCCTCGACGATGTCGGCAACGGCGCGGCGCAAATGGCTGCCGCCGGTTATCGCCACGGGTGGGGGACGGGGCGACACGTGCTCGGCTCGAACTACTTCCACTACATACAGGACCCGTGGGGATCGTTCAGCGAGTTCTCTGCCGATATCGACTTCGTCGCGAAAGGCCACGCATGGCCCGCTGGCGACTTCGATCCCGAGGACTCGTTGTACCTGTGGGGCCCCGACGTTCCTGATGATTTCATTCGCAATACCGACACACCGCCCGCCTGAGCGGCGCGCATTCTACAGACCAGACTGACTGGCGTCGACAAGGACAAGGAGACAGACATGAAAGCAGCAACGTTGCGCCTCGCAGGCGTAGCGGCGGGCGCGCTCGCCTGCACGGGACCGACACCCGTGCTCGCACAATCCAACATTCAGCTGTACGGCGTGCTCGACACTGGTATCGAATTCGTCACGCATGCCGGACCGTCCGGCGACAACCTCTGGCGCGTTCCCGGCATTACCGGTACGATGCCCTCGCGCTGGGGCATTCGCGGCAGCGAAGACCTCGGTGGCGGTTTGCATGCCCTCTTCACATTGGAAAATGGCTTCAACGTGCGTGCAGGCGACGTGAATCAGGGCGGACGGCTGTTCGGTCGGCAGTCGTGGGTCGGCTTGCAGAGCGACTGGGGCACATTGAGTTTCGGGCGTCAGTACTCGATGACGTTCTGGGCGCTGTCCGACGCCGACATTCTCGGGCCGGACATCTACGGCGGCCTCGGATCGTTCGACGCCTACATTCCCAATGCGCGCAGCGATAATACGGTCGCGTACAAGGGAACGTGGCAGGGGGTTACCGTTGGCGCCACGTGGTCCTTCGGCCGCGACAGTGGGGGGACCGGCAATTCGCCGGGTCAGGGAACGTGCGCGGGGAACGGCACTGGCGCGAACGGCTCGCCAGCGTGCCGTCAATGGTCGGCGATGCTGCGCTACGACGCATCCGCATTCGGCGTGGCGGCGGCCTATGACCAGCAACATGGCGGCCCGGGCGCTGCCGCGAGCTTTTTCGACGGTGTCGCGCCGCTCGCCATTACCGGTAGTGGCGCGACCGACGCGCGCATCCAACTCAACGCCTATGTCAAAGGCGACAAGTGGAAAGTCGGCGGCGGCTGGCTGGGCCGACGCGTGAGCACCGACGCGCCCACCCTGCCGGGCGTCAATTCCGACATGTTCTATCTCACGGCGTCGTACGCATGGCAGCCGCAGTTCGTGATCGACGGCGGCGTGTACCGGATCGTCAATACGCAACACGATACGCGTGGCACGATCGCCGCGTTGCGTGGCACATGGCTGCTTTCGCGGCGATCCGCCGTGTACCTGCAAAGCGGGTATCTGTTCAACAGCGCGCGCGCAGCGTACACGCTCAGCCAGGGCGGCGCGGGAGCCTCACCCAACGCCGGTGTGAACCAGTTGGGCGTGATGGCCGGCGTTCGGCATACGTTCTGACCGCGCGTTCGTCTGATGGCGACGGCGCACAGGCGAGCGTCGCCACGATCCACTATTGACCTGAGTTTGAAATGAAATGATAATCAGTCGCATTTAATAACTGTACTCGATACACCGATCCGACAGGCTCGGCTCCCGACTTCTCGTGCTTTTATTCTCCTTTTGTCATCGCGCCGCCCGCCGGGCTGCTTCGTCCGGGCGCCTCGCGCCCGTCGTGTGATGGCAACCTCCATGCGCCCCCGAGGTATCTTCGTCTACTACGACGAATTGCTTCGCACGTGGACTGCAAAGCTCAGCAACCGCCATCAGGCGGAAGATCTGGCACAGGACTCGCTGCTCCGAGTCCTGGAGTTGAAAACGCCGCCGGAACAACCGCGCGCTTATCTGCATCAGACCGCGCGCAACATCGCCGTCGATGCTTACCGCCGCGAAGGCGGACGCGAGCAAACGACGCTCGATGCCCTCGCGGAGTTCGAAGCCCCGACGGGCAATCCGGAAGACGAGGCGCATGCGATGCAACTCGCTCGTGCTATCGAAGCGGCCTTATCGGAACTTCCCCTGAAGTGCCGGCAAGTCTTCATCTGGCAGCGTATCGAGGGCTGCAGCCAGCAAGAGATCGCCGAGCGGCTCGATCTGTCGAAAAATATGGTTGAGAAGTATATGATTCGGGCGATGAAACATTTGCGAGAACGCCTCGGCCCACTAAGTCCCCAGTAAGGCGTGAGTTTGTGACCCTCTTCCCGTCTACTCCTATTTCTCGCCTGCCTGAGCGGCAGTTCAGTCAGATGCGCAGCGTTTGCCCTGCTCCTTTCGGTGACGATGTCGATGTCGCGCGCTGAACATATTCGCCATGAAGCCGCGCGATGGTTCGCCAAGGCGCATGGCGGCGCATTCTCCGATGCGCAACGCGCTTCGCTCGACGCGTGGCTGTCGGCCGATCCGCTGCACCGTGCCGAATACGCTGCATTGACGCGTGTATGGCAGGCGGCCGCGAGCGTGCCGTCGGCGCGGCTGCGCGCGCTGGCCGAACCGGAGGTGGCAGGTGTCGGCGCGACATTGCCGGGGCGGCGCGTCGCGAACCGATGGATCGCTCTCGCATGCGTTTGCGTGCTGGCGGTCTCGCTTGGCGCCGTGGTGCTGCCTGCGGTCAATCGGTCGATCCAGGACATGGCCTCGGTCTCGCCCACAAGCCCGGCGTCGGAGTCGGGGGCTGAGTCGGGGTCGGAGTCGGCGCAGGCGCAGGAATTCTCGACCCGCCCCGGCGAGCGACGCACCGTGACGCTCGCCGACGGGACAGCCGTGGAGCTCAGTACCCGTACGCGCATTCAGGTGAACTACACCCCGGCGCAACGTAGCGTCACGCTCCTCTCGGGCGAAGCGATGTTCTCGGTGACGCACGACGCCGCGCGGCCGTTCGTGGTGGATGCGGGCGTTGGCCGGGTGACCGTCACGGGCACCCGCTTCGATGTGCGCCGTGTCGCGAATGGTCTGGATGTTGCGGTCGAATCGGGCGCCGTCAGGGTCGATGGCGTCGGGGCACGCGCGCCGGCCGGACAGGCAAAAACGTCTGCGCTGCTCACGGGCGGGTTGGGCACGACAGTGGATGCCGACGGTGCGGTCGCCTCTCCCGGACCGGTGAACCTGTCAACGACGCTGGCCTGGCGCGACGGCAAACTGGTCTTCCAGAACGCGACGCTCGCCGACGTCGCGAACGAAGTCTCGTTGTACCGACAATCGCCGGTGGTGGTGGCCAACGACGCCGTCGGGCAACTTCGCGTGAGCAGCGTATTCAGCGCTGACAACACCGACGATCTGCTCGCTGCCCTGCCCCAGTTTTTGCCGGTCAGGGTGCAGACGCTTGCGGACGGCAGCGTAAAAATTTCGTCGAAGTGATTCAGGTTTTTGCACGGCGTTTCGTCTTCTGATAGTTCGCCCACATCGCTGAGCGGCGAACCCATCAAAATTCGAAATGAGACTCAACGCCGTGAAAGGTTCTACGTACGCCCGCGCTTCTCAATTGCACCGGTCCCACCGACTGCAACGACCACAGCAATTACAGCCGTCACGCCGTCCACACACGGCCGCATCGGTGATTTTTCTTGCGTCCCTGACGGCCTTGACGGCACTAAGCGCTCAACCGCAACGGGCGGCGGCGCAGCAAGCGAGCGGCAAGTCCGCTGCCAGCGCGAGTGCCGCGATCGACGTCAACGTCCCGGCGCAATCCTTGTCCGATGGGCTCGTGCTGTTCGGGCGTCAGGCCAATCTGCAACTGTTCTTTTCACCCGACCTTGTGAGCGGCAAGACCTCACCTGCCGTGCGCGGGACGATGAGTGCGGAAGCCGCATTGACGGCACTGCTTCAGAACAGCGGGATAAGCTACCGACGCAGCGGCAATCAGGGTTACGTGCTGGTCTCGGCATCGGAAAAGCAGGCCGAAACGCCGGCCGCACCCGGGAGCGCGACGTCGCTCGCACTGGCCCCGGTCGAGGTGAGCGCCTCGCGCACGTCGAGTGATCTGGTTCGGCCCACGCGTCAGGTCACGGTCATCGAACGGGCTGAACTCGACGAGCTCAAGACGGCATCGGGCAACCTGGCGACCGTGCTGGCCAAAGTCGTGCCGGGCATGGCTGACTCCAGCCGAACGGTGACGGATTACGGGCAGACCCTTCGTGGGCGCGGCATGCTGGTGCTGCTCGACGGTGTGCCGCTGAACACCAACCGCGACTCGTCCCGCAATCTGGCAAACGTGGACCCGGCGCTGGTGGAGCGCATCGAGGTATTGCGGGGAAGCAGCTCGATTTATGGCGGTGGCGCGACGGGCGGTATCGTCTCCATTACGACACGGCCTGCCGGTGGTGAGCCCAAAGCCGATACCACGGTCTCCCTGAGTTCCCCGCTGTCGCGATTGCGTGCAGATGGCCTGAGCGCGGATATTCAGCAGCACTTCTCCGGCAGCCACGACATGATCGATTATGCGTTCGATGTCGGGGGACGCCGTATCGGCAACAGCTATGACGCTCGCGGCAATCGCATCGCCCCCGAGCCGAGCCAGGGCGACCTGTTTTCGTCGAACAATTACAACATCGGCGGCAAGCTGGGCCTGCGTTTTGCGCCGGATCAGCGTGTGCAGCTCTCGGTCAGTCACATCAACTCGTCGCAGGACACGAGTTACGCCTCGGATCCCTCGGTCGCCCGTCTGCCAGCAGGCAGCGTGCCGGCGCGCGGCATCGACGGGCTTCAGATCGACGAGCAGAACCAGATACGCAATACCCTCGTCAACCTCGAATACGAGCATCGCGACCTGCTAGGCAGCCAGGTGTCCGCCCAGTTCTACTATCGCGATTACTTCACCCGGTTCACACCTTTCGATGCGCGTGCCGTGGCCACGCGCGGTGCAAACGTCGACCAGACGATGCAGGACTCCACCGTCTTTGGCAGTCGTCTGACGATCAAGACGCCCTTTGGCGCGGACAAAAAGACCCGACTCGTGTGGGGCATGGATTTCGAGCAGGAAAAGAGCGACATGCCGCTCGATATTTTCGATCCGAAGCTGTATGACGCCAGCGGTGGCCGCGTCTTTCGCAAGATCGGCGAGGCCACCTATCTCCCGCCGCTCACGACGCGCAGCCTGGGCGGATTTGCGCAGCTTCAGCACAAGTTCGACGAGCACTAGTCGGCCGAGGGTGGCCTGCGCTATCAATATGCGAACGCCAGTTTCGACGACTTCGTGCCGCTGTCGCAATCGAAAGTCGCGAATCCGATGAGCGTGCGAGGCGGCAAGGTGAATTACAACGCGGTCCTCGGCAACATCGGCGTGACTTACTCGCCCGTCAGGGGCCATGAGTTCTACGCCGCATTCAGCCAGGGCTTCAGCTTGCCGGACATTGGCGTTCAGGTGCGCAATGCACGACCGGGATTCGACATCAATTCGTCGGATCTGCGTCCGGTGAAGACGAACAACTACGAGTTGGGATGGCGTGGTGTCTTCGGCAACACCCTTACCTCGCTCGCCGTGTTCTACACCACGTCCGATCTCGGCGATGTTCAGAGCTTCAACAATGGCCTGATCCTCACGCGTACGGCGGAAAAGATCTTCGGGGTCGAGGGGGCGGCGGATTACCTCTCGGAGGACGAACGTTGGGGGCTGGGCGGCACGTTTACCTGGATGCAGGGCCGCGAGACACCGCAAGGCGCAAACAGCCAGGACATGGGCGGTTACCGGATTCCACCGCTCAAGTTGACCGGATACGTCCAGTTCAAGCCCACGCCGAAGTGGAGCAACCGACTTCAGCTGACGTACTTCTCGGGCCATGACTACCGTTTGAATGGTGTCAACAGCTTCGGTCGCATGGATACGACGAGCTACACGACCGTCGATGTGATCAGTCGCTATGAAGTCACGAAGCACGACACCGCGACGCTCGGCATTCAGAATCTCTTTAACCGGTATTACTACCCGCTTTACAGTCAGTTGCTCAGAAACAGCAACAACACGAGCCACTTGCCTGCGCCGGGAATCACACTCACCGCGACGTATCAACACCGGTGGTAACCACGTAACGACCTGACGCAACAGCATGACGGAACGGACGCAACGCCCTGCCGGGTGTTGCGCAATCGAACCAGCAAGAGACCGCTGGTCCGGCAGTGGCGCGATGGTGCCTCATTCCTCGGAACGGATATAGTACGATCTCGTTATTCCGCAGCCCATTGCGACCACCCTTCCGCCCTGTTCCATCGTGCCCACGAAAAGCGTCGACATCGCGCCCAAGGCTCCCAAATCGAAAACCAAAGCTAGCGTGCCGGACCTGCCGGAGCGCAACGCCGTCAACGCGCCGCCGCTTGGCACGCAGAGCATTCACCGTGCCGTGACCGTGTTGCGCGAAGTGGCCGCGCACGGCATGAAAGGGTTGCGTTTGTCGGATATTGCCGACGCGCTGGCGCTCGAACGCCCTACTGCCCATCGCATCGTCAAGGGGCTGGTCGCACAGGGCATGCTCATGCAAAATCGCGACACCCGGCACTATCACCTCGGTCATGTCGTGTATGAGCTGGGGTTGGCTGCCTCGCCTCACTTCAGCCTGCGCGAGCTTTGCCAGCCAACGCTGCAAACGCTGGCGGAGAAATCCGGCGACTCCGTTTTTCTGATGGTGCGCAGCGGGCTGGATGCCGTTTGCATCGATCTGCTCGAAGGCGGCTACCCGATTCAGACCCGTACGCTCGAGATTGGCGGGCGCCGCCCGCTGGGCGTTGGCGCGGGCAGTCTTGCGCTACTCATCTCGCTGCCCGCCGAGGAGCGCGCGCGCGTGATGCAGACCAACGCCGAGCGCCTTGCGACCTTCGGAAATTTCTCACAGGCTCGGCTGGAAAAAGCGATTGCCGCGTCGGCCGAAGCGGGCTACGCGATCAATGAAGAGGATGTGCTGCCCGGCGTCTCCGCCATTGGCATGTCGATTCGTCCGCGCCAGGGCGTACCGTACGCTGCGATCAGTATCGCGGCCATCGAGTCGCGGCTCTCCGGGGCGCGACGCGTCGAAATGGCCAAGCTGCTGCAAAAGGAAGTGCGATCGCTCGAGAAGAAGCTGGAAGCCGAATCGCAACTCTGGGAATGACGCACCCCAAGGGCCCGACGTCGCGTGGGGCGCACGCCCATCGCAGACGCATGGCCAGCGTATCGTCATCGGATGGGCCTCACCGCCTCACCTACGCCGTCTACCCCATCGTCAGATCCGGGTGAGGTGTCGGCACGCCGTAGGCCCCGCCCGCATACAGCAGCGGCACGCGGTCGCAGTGGTGCAGGTCCATGACTTCGCCGACGAAGATGAAATGATCCCCGCCCTCGTACTTGAACGCCAGCGTGCATTCGAACCACGCGACACACCCGTCGAACAGCGGCATGCCGCCGCGACCGCTGCGCCACTCCACACCTTCGAATCGGTCGGCAACCGGTGAGGCGAAGCGCGCCGCGAGCGGCATCTGATCCGCGCACAGCACATTGATCGCAAAGCGGCCCGATGTCTCGAACACCTCAAGACTGCGCGAGCGCTTGTTGATGCTCCACAGCACGAGCGGCGGCGAGAGCGACACCGAGTTGAACGAGTTCGCCGTCAGTCCCACCGGCGTGCCATCGGGCATGGTGGTCGTGACGATAGTCACGCCGGTGGCAAAGCGCCCCAGCGCGTGACGAAAGTGGCTGGCATCGAACGTCGTATTCACGGAAAACCTCCTCGAAAGACGTCATCACTATCTCGACTCATCGCGCGGCGCAGACACGTCAGCGCGCCGGCACAGCGTTGCCGTCAGCGCGTTGGCGGCGCGGCCACCACTGCCGCTCCGCTCGCAACGGTCTTGTCGCCGACCTGCGCCACGATCTCGCAGCGCAGACGCTGGCGTCCATCGCCGCCAGGCGCGCAATCCGCGACCGTACCGACGACCCGCACAACGTCACCGGGTCGCACGGGCGCGTTGAAGCGTGCCTCGATGTCGACAATCGCCGCGGCCGGTCCGGCCCAGTCCGACACGGCACGCCCCATGAAAGCCATGGTGAGCATGCCGTGTGCGATTACGCCGCCCAGTCCGGCCTCCTGGGCGTAGAGCTGGTCATAGTGGATCCGGTTGTAATCGTCCGACGCGCCTGCGTAGCGCACGAGCTGCGTCGTCGTTACCGCCGGCATCGAAAGCGTGAAGGTGTCGCCAACGCGCGCCTCCGACAGATGCGTACGACTCATGCCAAACTCCCCGATGCGACTTGCTGTGCGGATCGATAAACGGTGGTTCGGCGCATGCTGAACACGCAGTCCCGCGCGACGCCGTCGTCACCCATGAGAAGACCCGACATCACCTGGCGCAGCAACGCCATCGCACCGCGCGTTCCTGTTTTCTCGTCGATGCCGACAAGTTGCCACTGACATTCGAATCGCATGCCCGCGACGATGGGACGGTGGTAATGAAATCCCATCTCACCTGCCACGATGCGACGCCGGTCGAGGGTTGCGATCCACGGCAGATCGTTCGGCGCGCGAAAGCAGGTCGGGAACGTTGGCGGCGCAACGATCCCCTCATACCCTTGGGCTCGCGCAAAGGAAACGTCGCGATAGAGCGGGTTGTCGTCGCCAATGGCATCGGCGAACTTGCGAATCGCGCCGCGCTCCACTTCCACCACAAACGGTGGCGCGCTCGTGCCGATCAGCGAATGGTCGATTTCGGTCATCGTTGGCCTCCTCCTTTTTTGTTCGTCGACGGCTGCCGTTGCGCGACGGCAAGCGTTGCTACGAACCCTTCACTCAACCCGCTCGACGATCGTCGCCGTACCAAGCCCGCCACCGCAGCACATCGACTGCAATCCGTACAGACCGCCGCGCAGCTCCAACTCGTCCACGAGTCCCGCCATCAGGCGAGCGCCTGTCGATCCGAGCGGGTGACCGACCGCGATGGAGCCGCCGTTCACGTTCACGCGCGAAAGATCGGGTTTTATCTCGGCGAGCCACGCGCCGAGCACCGACGCAAAGGCCTCGTTGATTTCGAAGAGATCGATGTCTTCGAGCGCCAGTCCACTGCGTGCGAGGATCTGCTGCGTCGCCGGAATCGGGCCGGTCAGCATCATCGCGGGGTCGACGCCGACCACATATTGGGCACGTAGTACGGCGCGCGCGCGCAGCCCATACTCGCGCGCCTTCGCCGCCGTCATGAGCAATACGGCCGCGGCGCCATCCGAGACCTGACTGGCATTGCCTGCCGTCACCCGACCGTCCTCCCGGAACGAGGGCTTCAGCGTGGCGAGCTTCTCGAGCGACGTGTCGCGACGTACGCCTTCGTCATGCGCCACGACCTGTCCGTCAACGCCAGTGACCGGGATCATCTGACGCGCGAGACGGCCTGAATCCTGCGCCTGCGCGCTCAATGCATGGCTACGCAGGGCCAGTTCGTCCAGATACGGGCGTTCGAGCTTCCAATGCGCAGCGATGCGCTCGGCGGCAATGCCCATGGACGGCATCGAAAAGCGCTCGACCAGCGATTCGGGATAGCGCCGTCCGTAACGCGTATCGTCGTTGCCGCCCTGGGTCGTCGACATCAGTTCCACGCCCCCGGCGATCACCACGTCGCACGTCCCGCTGCGAATCAGGTTGTCGGCGAAGTGGATCGCCTGCTGCGACGAGCCGCAGGCGCGCTGCACCGTCGTGCCCGGCACGGTGAACGGGAGGTCCGCCATGAGCAGCGCAGTGCGTGCAATGTTGCCCGCCTGCTCGCCCACTTGCGTGGCGCACCCGGCGACGACGTCGTCGACATCGCTTCCCGGCACACCGTTGCGCGCGAGCACGGCGCCCAATACCTGCGCGAGCAGCGCGGCGGCATGCCACTCTCTGAGCGCCCCGTTGCGACGCCCTACGGGGGTGCGCACGACATCGACGATGACCGGATCCCGGTCGGCCAGTGCGGACGCCTTCATTCGCCCGCCTCCCCGGCCTTGGGCGCCCACTGGCTGTTCTTGCGACCGAGCAGGTGGCCCGCGATCATGTTCTTGTGGATTTGCAGCGTGCCGCCGTAGATCGATCCGCCACGCACCTCGCGATACAGACCTTCGACCGGGTACTCGGCCATGTAGCCATAGCCGCCGAGCAATTGAATGGCGTCGTCGCAAATCTCTTTGGCGGCTTGTGCGACGTAGACCTTGGCAACCGACGTTTCGAGGGGCGACGGCAACCCGCTCGCGGTATTCGACGCCGCACGGTAAGTCAGCATCTGCGCGGCTTCGAGCTTGACCTTCATGTCGGCCAGCATCCACTGAAGCCCCTGGAAGTCCGCCAGCTCTCGCCCGAACTGCCTGCGCTCCTGCACGTACTGCAACGCAAACTCGAACGCGGCCTGCGCGGAACCCAGCATGCGCGAGATGCTGCCCAGCCGCTCCACGTTGTATACGCTGATGAGCTTCGCAAACGCCCGACTCTCGGCAAGGATGTTGGCCCGGGGCACCCGGCAGTCGTCGAAGTACAGCTCGTACTGCCGCTCGCCGGCCATGTTCAGCGTTCCGCTGCTGCACGTGAAGCCCGGCGCGTCGTGCGGCACCATGATCGCGCCGATGTCGCTCGCCCGGCCCGTGTTGCCGAAACGGCAATACAGCATGGTGTAGTGATGCCCCTTGGCTGCGCTGATGAAGATCTTCTGCCCGTTGATGACGACGTCGTCGCCCTCGATGCGAGCGTGCGTTTTCATCGCCGTGGCGGCCGACCCGGCATCGGGTTCGGTAATGCCGATCGACACGCCGATCTCGCCGCGCGCCACGCCGCCCACGAAGCGCGACTTCTGCTCGTCGGTGCCGAGTTCGAGCACGGCGCCGATCGCGCCGGTGGACGTGCGGTGCGCCAAACCGCCCAGCGTGGAATCGACCCGCTGAATGGTCTGAATCAACAGCAGCGTCTCCAGAAGCGGCAGACCGACGCCGCCATATTCCTGCGGCATGTTCAGGGCGAGAAGACCTGCCTCGGCCATTTGCTTTCGCAGTCGTTGCAACGGCGCGAAGTCGCCCTTCGTTTCGGCCTCGTGGGCCTCCTTCGCCAGCGGCTGCAACTGGCGACACAATTTTTCCGTCGCGTCGATCAATTCGCGCTGCGATTCGGTGAGCTGAAAATCCATGGAAACTCTCGAAGACTTGGTTGGCGTGGGCGAGCCCGGCGAGCTCGTCGTGAACGTGCGGCGCTCAGCGCTGCAACGTCGAATCGAAGGACTCGCCAAGCTCGGCGGCCCCCACGATCTGCGCCGTCTTGTCGTGCCCCACGTGCAGGATGTGCGTGTTCAGATCCCGGATCAGGCGTGCCAGCGGGAACTCGTCGAACAGCGCCGTCGAGCCGGCCAGCATGATCAGCGTGTGCGACATCTCCAGCGCAGCATGCGCGCAGATCGACTTCGCCTGCATGGAGATCAACTCTGCACGTTGTACGTCGCCAGCGCGCCACGCGTCGATGGCGTTCTCGAAGACGACCTGCGCGCCGTGCAGTTGCGTCTTCGCCTCGCCCATGCGCAATTGCACGAACGGATCCTTGCCCCGGCCTCGCTCGATCAGACTTTGACGCACCCACTCGTACGCCCCCTCGATCATGCCGAGATAGTTCGCGGTGAAGCCCAGGTGGAAGCGTCCCTGCCAGCGCCCGCGCGGGTACACCCCCGGCTCGCCGAGGACATGCAATTCGTCGATGAAGACGTCATTGAGATAGATCTCCGGACTCGGACACACGCGCATGCCGGTCGGACGGTACCAGTCGTGATTGATACTGAGCCCTTCCATGCCCGGCTCGACGATGACCATCAAATGCGACTTGTAATACTCGGTCTCGCCTTCGATGGTCGCGAACACGATGGCAACGCCATTTTCGTAACCGTTCGTCGCGTAATTCTTGTTGCCGTTGACGATGTAGCCGCCGTCCACCTTCTTTGCGGTGGTCTTGAGCACGTACATATGCTTGCGCCCCGCCTCGCTGCCAACGAACGACGACACGCTCATCTTCTGTGTCATCGGCTTGACGAAGCGCTCACGCTGCGCATCGGTGCCGAGTTCGTCTAGCGCCCAGGCCACGTGGTTCTGCACCTGCATGCAGTGCGCCGTGCCGGGCGAGACGCGGGCGACGCGCCGCATCGCCTGCAGGAACGTTGCCGGATCGGCGGACATCACGTTGCTGCCCAGGCCGCCATGCTCCTTGCGTACTGTCGCAGTAAGCAGTCCCAGCTCGAACAGGTCCTGCAAGTTCTCGAACGGCATGGCGGCCGCGTCGTGGTACTCACGCTCACGTGCCGGGAAACGGCTTTGCACGACCGACTCCAGCGCTGCGAGCACATCGGGGTTGCCCTGCCTGGACAACGAAGGGGTTTCCGCAAAATTCATGTTGCCTCCTGAAAGGGGACCGCCTGAGCCTCCGGAGCGGAGGTCTTGGCGGTTTCTATCGCTTTCGGGCCGATGGCGCGCGCAGCGGTGTTCGCTGTCGCAACGGGAATCGTCTCCGCGAAATGACATGTCACCCAGTGGCGCGGGGCAATTTCCCGCGCGACCGGTTTTTCCTCACGACACCGCGCCGCCGCGTGTGGGCAACGCGGATGAAACGGGCATCCCGAGGGGGGATTCATCGGCGACGGGATTTCGCCGGCCACCGCTTGTGCATCCTGCCCGCTGCTGCCGCCTCGCGCGTCGACAGACGCAATCAACGCCTGCGTATAGGGGTGGCGGGCGTCGCGCATGAGCGTGGCCGTGTCGGCCACTTCCATAAACTCGCCGAGATACAACACACCGATGCGCTGGCTCATGTACGCGACCACCGCCAGATCGTGCGAAATCAGCAGATAGGTGAGATCGAGCGTGCCCTGCAAGTCCTTGAGCAGATTCAGAATCTGCGCCTGAATGGACACATCGAGCGCGGACACCGGCTCGTCGAGAATCATGCAACGAGGGCTCAGGCTAAGCGCTCGCGCGATGGCCACGCGCTGACGCTGGCCGCCCGACAGCTCGTGTGGGAACTTGCGCGCAGCGCCCGGTGGCAGGCCGACGAGTTGCAGCAGTTCGTCGACGCGCCGCAACCGCTGCGCATCGTCGAGCGAGCGATGAATGCGCAACGGTTCGTCAATGATGCGACCGATCCGCATGCGTGGATTGAGCGCGCTGTACGGGTCTTGCAGCACGGGCTGCAGCATGCGGTGAAAGTCAGCGCGAGAGCGTCCACTCAACTGCTGAACATCCTGTCCGTCCACTTTCACCTCGCCGCTCGTCGCCGGTTCGGCCAGCATCAGCATCTTGGCGATGGTGCTCTTGCCGGAACCGGACTCCCCAACAAGACCGAAAGTCTCGCCCGGTTCGACGTCGAACGTCACGCCGGCCACGGCGTGCAGCGGGCGCGCACGCCCGAGCAAGCCGCGACGCACGTCGTAGGTTTTTCTCAGGTTGCGCACGCTCAGGTAGGGTTGGGACATCACGCCACCTCCCTGCGCAGGCGCGTCGCATCGCCGATGGCCGTTTCGACCTCGGTGTCGTTGTCCGAGCCACCCGGCATGCCGTGGACGCCCGGCTTCCCCTGAGTCCAAAGGGACATCGCCTGCCAGCACGCGCTGCGGCGCGCCGCACCCCGCCATTCGAACCAGTCCGGATACTGGTCGCGACATTGCTGCGTGGCGTGCGCACAGCGCGGCGCGAATCGGCAGCCCTGCGGCCACTCGGTAAGGCCGGGCTGCTGCCCGGGAATCGCTTCGAGACGCTGTTCGTAACGGCCCAGCGACGGCACGGCCCGGAGCAGACCAGCGGTGTACGGGTGCGCCGGACGCGCAAACACATCGGCAATCGGTCCCGACTCCACGATGCGACCGCCGTACATGATCGCCACGTCGTCACAGAACTGCGACGCAAGGTGCAGATCGTGCGTCACGAAGATCAGCGCCATGTTGCGCTGCTGCTGAAGCTCTCGCAGCAGTTTCAGAATCTGCAACTGCACGGTGACGTCGAGCGCCGTCGTCGGCTCGTCGCAAATGAGCAGATCGGGCGAGAGCGCGATGTTGATGGCGATCGAGACGCGCTGACGCATGCCGCCGCTGAACTGGAACGGGTAGCTATCAAGCCGCTCCTGTGCGGCTGGTATCTTCACGCGCTCAAGCGCCTGTACGCAAAGACGGCGCAACTCGGCCTTGTCGCGAATGCCCCGATGCACACGGAAGATCTCTCCGACCTGATCGCCAATGGTGAGCAGCGGGTTGAGCGAGGTCATGGCGTCTTGCAGGATCATGCCGATCTCGCGGCCGCGAACCTTCGCCATCTCCGCGCCCGACAGTTGGGTCAGATCCCGGCCCTTGAACCGCACTTCGCCTTGCACCACCTTGCCGTTCGACGGCAAGAGCCCGAGCAGCGAGTTGCACGTCATGCTCTTGCCCGAACCCGACTCGCCCACGAGGGCGAGCGACCGCCCTGCTTCGACTCGCAAGCTCACGTTGTCCACGGCGGTGACGACACCGTGCTTGCCGCGCAGCATCGTCGTGAGGTGCTTCGCTTCGAGGAGTGCCGTCATTACCACCCCCTCGACATCGTCGGGCTTAGCCGGTCGCGCAGCGCGTCGCCAAGCTGATTGGCCAGCAGCACCGTGACCATCAGCACCATGCCGGGAATGCCGCAGATCCACCATGCAGTCTCGAGATAACCCCGGCCATCGGCGATCATTGCGCCCCACGACGGTGTGGGCGGCTGAACGCCCAGACCGAGGAACGACAGCGTGGCTTCGAGAATGATGATCGTGCCGATATCGAGCGTGGCGAGCACGATGAATGTGTTGACCACGTTAGGCACGATGTGCGCGAACATCACCCGAGCGCGCGATGCGCCGGCGAGTCTGGCGAGCAGTACGAAGTCGCGCGAGCGCAGCGACAACGCCTCGGCGCGTGTCACACGTGCGAAGCGCGCCCAGTTCGCCAGACTCAACACAATCACCAGATTGAAGACGCTAAAGCCAATCGCGCCGACGAGCACCAGCGCAAGGATCACCGCCGGCAGCGCCAGCTGGATGTCCGCGACGCGCATGGCGACAGCGTCGACCCAGCCTCCCAGATAACCCGCGGCGATGCCGAAAAGGCTGCCGAAAATGCCCGCGATCAGCACTGCGCAGAACGCGACATAGAGCGAGATCTGCGAGCCCCAGATCACGCGCGACAGCAGGTCGCGGCCCAACTGATCCGTACCGAACCAGTGGGCGGCCGACGGCGGCTTGAGGATGTCGCTCAGCGAGATCGCGTTCGGGTCGTAGGGGGAAAACCACTGTGGCGCCAGGGCGACGACCACGAGGGCCACGGCCAGCGCCAGGCAGACCCACAGTTGCGCGTTGCGCCAGTGCGCCCGGCGCGCACGTGCCTGCGGCACCGGCACGCTGAGCTCAGCGGGGCGTTGCTGCAAGTCATGGGGAGTGACTTCATGCATAACGAATCCTTGGGTCGACATAGGCGTAGAGCACGTCCACTGCCAGGTTCAGCAAGGTGAAGATCAGCGCACCGACGGTGACGGCTGCCTGCACGACCGTGTAGTCGAGATTGGAAATCGAATCCAGAATCAGGCGGCCGATGCCCGGCCACGAAAAGATGAACTCGACCGAGACCGCGCCGCCCATCAGAATGCCGAACTGCAACGCGGTGAACGTGATCATGGGCAACAGCGCATTGCGCAAGGCATGCCGAAAGATGATCGTGCGCTCGGGCACGCCCTTGATGCGTGCGAATTTGATGTATTCCGTATCGAGCACTTCCGACATGCTCGAGCGCGTGAGCCGCATGATCCCTGCCGCTGAATACCAGCCCAGCGCCACGGCCGGCATCACCAGATGCCAGAACGTGCCGTATCCGTTGGTCGGAAACCAGGACAGCTGGATCGAAAACAGGCGGATAAACAGCAGACTGAACAGGAACGGCGGCGCGGCCTGACCCAGGACGGCGAACAGCTTGGCGCACTGATCGACGGCGCCGCTACGACGCACCGCAGCGATCGCGCCGAGCGGCACGCCCACGAGAATGCCGAGGCCGAGCGCCGAGGTCGTGAGCAGCAGCGTCGGCCCCAGTGCGCCCAGCACCACGTCGAGCGCCGGGCGCGAGAACCGGTACGACATGCCGAGCTGGCCCTGAAGCAGATGCAGAAGGTAGCTGCCGTACTGCACCGCGACCGGACGATCCAGTCCCATCTGATGCCGCAGCAGTTCGCGGTCGGCTTCCGTGGCTTCCGGAGGCAGCATCAGGTGCGTCGGATCGCCGATGAGCCGCACGATCAGGAAAATCACGAGCGTGACGAGCAGCACCGTGATCAGCGATTGCGCCACGCGGCGTGTCAGATAGCGGATCATGCGCGCGCTCCTGCGTCGGTCGTGGCGAGCGGTAGCGTGTCCTCGCCCGCACTCAGCTTTTGCGCGGCGCGATCGCGCAGTTCCAGCTTGCGGATTTTCTGACTGCCTGTGAGCGGCCACGCATCGATGAACTCGACGTAGCGCGGCACCTTGTAGCTCGCAATGTGCTCCCGGCAATACTGCTGCAGTTCGAACGGCGAGATGTCGGCCCCTGCCTGCCGCTCGACATAGGCGAAGCCGACCTCGCCCAGCCGCGCGTCGGGCACGCCGACCACCACCGCCTGGCGCACACCCGGGTACGTTTTGAGAAAGACTTCGATCTCCTGCGTGGCGACGTTAAAGCCGCCCGGCTTGATCATTTCCTTCACCCGGCCGCGATACGTCAGGTAGCCGTCGCTATCGAGCTCGCCCAGATCGCCTGTGAGCAGCCACCCGTCGGCGTCGATGGCCTTGCGATCCTCGTCGGGCATGCGGTAGTAGCCTTTCATGACCACATAGCCGGAAACGCAGATCTGTCCGACAGACCCGGCAGGTAGCACCTTTCCCGTCTCGATATCCGTGATGCGGACAGTCACGCCACGTACGGGCCGTCCGTTGGTGCGCGAGCGCTTCTCGTACGGGTCGTCCCAGCGCGTGCGCACCACGGCGTTGGACGTCTCGGACATGCCATACGCGCTCACGAGCTCCGGCACGTTCAGCGAACGGCTCACCCACTCGAACGATGCCGTGGGCAACGGCGCTCCCGTCCCG
Source organism: Pandoraea vervacti (assembly GCF_000934605.2). Classification (NCBI taxonomy): domain Bacteria; kingdom Pseudomonadati; phylum Pseudomonadota; class Betaproteobacteria; order Burkholderiales; family Burkholderiaceae; genus Pandoraea; species Pandoraea vervacti. Next base: position 2,777,708 of record NZ_CP010897.2, read on the forward strand.
GTGCGCAGGCTCGACAGGTCGTATTTCCCGATATCCGGGAACGCCTTCAGATCCTGCACGATAGTGTCGACGAAGAAACTCACAGTAATGCGCTCGCGCTCCACGAGCTCGCAGAAACCCTTCGGCGAGAACTGGTCCGCGATAATCATTGCGGCGCCCGAGAGCGCCATGGCGAGCGTATAGAACGTGCCCGTGGCGGTGAAGAGCGGCACGCAAGAGAGATAACGATCCTCTGCGCTCAGCCGCAGGCACTGCGCGGCATACTGGTTGTTCGCGAGGAGCGCGCCGTGTCGGACCATCGCCCCCTTCGGGAACGACGTCGTACCGGACGTGTAGAGGATCTGCGCGACATCGTCCGGCTTCACCTGGGCGAAGCGGCGCTCCAGTGCGCCGTCGTTCAGGCAGGACTTCCCGTGTGCCTCGATGGCGTGGAAATTTTCCATGCCGCCGGGCAGCGTGCGCTCGGTCGGCAAGCCAATCACGCGACGCAGCGTCGGCATCCGTTCGCAGCGCCAGGCGCCGCGCCGCTGCGTGGTCCATTCGGGATCGAGCTGCGCGAGGATGTCGAAGTAGCGCACCCCGCGCTCGGACGCCCCGCCCCCGCGCTCCTGCACGATCAGCGTGGTCGCGTCCGATTGTCCGAGGACATACGCGACGTCGCTATCGCGAAAGCGCGTGTTCACGGGCACGAGCACGGCGCCAATGAGCGGCACCGCCCAGCGCGCAATGAGCCACTCGGTGTTGTCGGCCATCCATAGCGCCACGTTCTCGCCAGGGCCGACGCCCAACGACATCAGCCCTCGCGCAAAGGCGCGGATGCGCAGCGCGAGCTGCGCGAAGGTCAGACGCGTGTCGCCGTGCACCACCGCTTCGCGCTCGCCGTGGGCATTGGCAATCCACGTGAGCGCGCTCGCGAAGGTTTCGTGAGTCCAGTCGATAGCGTTCGCCCGGGCATCGGCTGCCGGGGCGGGCGGGCGACCTGCGAGCAACGGGCTATCGTCGTCTCTGTTCATGATGGGATTCATCGGTTCGCGTACTTTTCCGTTTGCGAGGCGGTCTGTGTTGGCGGCCTACTTCCAGCTCAGGCTGCGCAGGTTGTAATACCCGCCGCCATGCTGCGGCTCCCAGTTCAGCTTCACATCTGCGGCGAAGGTGTAATAGAGCTCGGTGATCAGCACGGCGTGACCGTCGTCATGAAGCAGGCGGCCAATCTTCCTGAAGATCTCGTCGCGTTGCTCGCGTGAAGTTGCCGCGTCGCCCTGTGCGACCAGTTGCTCGACTTCCGGGTTGAAGTAATCGGACCAGGTGCCTTCCTTCGTCGCCGCACCGCTGATCGGATGGACGGGATCGTAGATGGCGTTCGAGAATTGCATCATCGTCATCGGGCCGCCCTTGTGCGTGTTGTTCAGACGACTCCATGCGGCGTAATCGATGACCTTCACGTTGGTCTTCACGCCGATGGCCGACCAGTACGCCGCAATCACTTCGCATAGTGTCTTCGGGTTATCCGTCGGGCACAGCAGATCGGTCGTGAAACCGTTGGGGTAGCCGCCTTGCGCCAAGAGCTTCTTCGCCTGCGCCGGGTCGTACGGATATGGCTTGAGCGTGCGATCGACGCCGTAGGGGTAGCTCGACGACACATACGAGGACATCTGTGCGCCCACGCCATGCAGTGCCTGATTGATGATGGCCTTGGTGTCGAGCGCGTAGTTCAGTGCGAGCCGCACCTCGCGCTTCGAGAGCGGCGTACCCGGCACGTTGGAGTAGAGCCGCACGGCGAGCGGGCTGCCGACCGGCACCGATTTGACGCTCAGGCCCGCGTTGGCCTTCAGGCGCGCGACGTCGACGCTCGGCACGTAGTCGATCACGTCGACCTCGCCGTTGAGCAACGCATTGATGCGGCTGCTCGCCTCCGGAATGACCTTGAAGACGAGGCGCTTGATGCCGGGTTTCGGTCCCCAGTAGCCGTCAAAACGCTCCAGGGTGACCGACTGACCGATCTTCTGTTCGACGAACTTGTATGGGCCGGAGCCGACCGGTTCGCGCGCAAAGGCCTCTGGGGAGGCCAGCCCTTCGGTGTACGTTTTCGGCACGAGCAGCAAATACCCGGCGATCTTGTTAAGAAAGGCCCCGTCCTGACGCTTCAGATGAAATACGACGGTCGTATCGTTGGGCGCATCCACCCGATCGACGAGATTGGCGAAGTATGGACGCCGCGTGCTTTTCGTCTCGGGCGCCAGAATGCGCTCGACCGAATACTTCACATCCTTGGCCGTGAGCTTCGCCCCATTGTGGAATTTGACATCGTTGCGCAGCGTGAACGTGTATTGCAGCCCGTCGGGCGCGATCTTCACGCCCGTGGCTACGCTCGGTTTCAGATTGCCCTGGATGTCGAACGCATAAAGCGTGTCGAACAACTGCCAGCCGTAACGCTGTGAATCGCCCGTGGCGGCGACCTGACCGTCGAGATTGTTGATGTCCTTGCCGATCGCGAAGACCACCGTATCGCGGTCGACAGCGGGTTTTCCGCCGATCGCCAGCGCGACCGACGATGTCCAAAGGGCCGCGCACAGCGCGATACCCGAACCGAACCACGCCATCCGGCGCGGCCACGTTTGCAATGCCCGTGTGTGCATTGATTTCTCCGAAGAAGAGCGGTGAACGAAGCGATGTCGACCCAGGGGCCTGGCTGGCCCGGACGGGCTTGACGTCTTAACGCAACGTCTCCGGACCGCCCTTGACATAGATGATCTGCCCCGAGACGAACGACGCGTCTTCGCTGCAAAGGAACGCCACGACATTGGCAATGTCTCGCGGCACGCCCACGCGTCCCAGCGGAATGTGCTTCGCGCGCTGCCGCTTGTATTCCTCAGGGTCGATGCCGCGCCGCTGCGCGGTTTGACGCGTCATTTCGGTATCGACGAACCCCGGCGCCACCGCGTTGACATTGATGTTGAAGGGGCCGAGTTCGATGGCGGCCGTGCGCGTGAAGGCCTGAAGCCCGGCCTTGGCCGACGAGTAGTTCGCCTGCCCGCGATTGCCCAGTGCCGAAGTGGAGGAGAGATTGACGATCTTGCCGCTGCGTTGCTCGACCATATGTCGTTGCGCGGCGCGCGTACACAGGAAGGTGCCGCGAAGATGGACGTTCATGACGCGGTCCCAGTCGTCGACCGACATCTTGAATAGCAGGTTGTCGCGCGTGACGCCCGCATTGTTCACGAGCACATCGAGTCCACCGAGTTGGGCGATTACCTGCGTCACCAGCGCCTCCACCTGCGCCTCGTCGGTGACGTCGCAACCGAAGCCCACGGCGTCATGCCCGCCGTCGTGCTTCAGCGCCTGCGCCGCGCTTTGCGCAGCATCCGCCGAAATGTCGCAGATGGCAACGCGCGCACCTTCCTGCGCGAACCGTTCGGCCGTGGCGTAACCAATGCCACGCGCGCCGCCCGTCACTAGAACCACCTTTCCCTGGAAGCGATTGCTCATGCGCTTGCGTCTCCTGGTTGTGGCGCTGCCTGGTCTGTGCCGGCAGTCGTCGTCATGGAAACCAGTCTAGACACGCGTGCTGAGATGGTCAATATTTGAAACAAATAACTTTGCGTTAATTTCATCAGGGATAACTCTCGGTTCATTCGAAACACCGTCGGTTATCTTTATAACGCAAGCAGGAGCGAGTCTTTATATGGATTAATGCTTAGTAAATCACAGCACTTCGGCGTGCGTTTTCTGCGAAAATTAAGGCGACAGTAATTCCACTATTTGTACATTTATTCGGTTCATTGAAATTCTCACATGCGACATACGGCCTATCCCGATGTTCCGGCGGTGCGCGCCGCGCGAAGCGCGTCACGCGCGGCGGGCGTTCTTTGCGCCGGCATCGTCTTCGATGGCCTCCCTGTCGGCGCCGGTGGGAGCGTGGAGCGCCGCATTTCGCCCGGCGATGCGCCCGCCGACGATGCACTCGGCGAGATTGCCGCCCGCCATGTAGATGTGACCGAACACGCTGCCGAGTTCGCCTGCCGCATAAAGTCCGGCGATTGGATCGCCAAACGGATCGAGCACGCGTTGCGACGCGTCGTGCACGGGGCCGCCTTGCGTGTTGATGACGACCGGCCACAGCGAAGCTGCATAGAACGGCCCCTCGCGCAATGGCGCCATCGTCTCGGCGCGACGACCGAACGCGTTGTCGTGCCCGGCGTCGCACGCGGCGTTCCATTCGTTCACGGTGCGAACGAATTCCACGGCATCGATGCCAAGCTTGCGCGCCAGCGCTTCGAGGGAGTCGCCCACTTGCAGCAGGCCGTTCTCCACCTCTTTCAGGTTGTCGTGACTCCACTCGTACCAGGCGTCGCGATCGTTCGTGATCGAGCGTCCCATCGGGTACATGCGCCGCCCCGCCTCGTCGAAGATAAGGAACGACGGCAGGCGGTCGTGTCGATACGTGCTGGGGTCGTAATGATCGAACTGGCGCACGCCGGTGTCCGAGAGGTACGGCGGATACTCGTTGACGTAGCGCCGCGCGCGTTGATCCACGATGATCCACGCCATCTTCGGCAGCGGCTTCGTTTCCCGCTCCGGCGTCCACATCGGCAAGATCTTGGCGTAGATGCCAAACGGATACGACGGGTCTGGGTGCCGAATGCCATACGGGCCGTGGTGGTGCCACATGTGCCACAGTGCGGCGCCCGCCGCCTGCGCCATGCGGATGCCATCTCCCGTATTGCCGCGAAAGCTGCCCGGCAATACCGGCGTCGAGACGAAGAACTGGCGCTTCATCTCTTCGTCCGCCTCGAAGCCGCCGCAGGCCAGCACCACCGCGCGTCGGGCGCGCACGCGAATCGATACCTCGTCGCGCCGCAACACGACGCCCTGCACGTCACGCTGCGCCCCCTGCACCAGTCGGTCCACGCTCGTGGACAGCCATACGTCGATGCGCCCGGTTGTGCGGCGCGCTTCGACGTTATCGAGCAGAACCTTGAAGAGCAGGCAGCCGGGTCGGAACGGGCGTGCGGCCAGGTAGCCTGCAGGATCGCCGAAACCGGGGATCGATTCGATGTCGGCATAGGCCAGCGCATCGCACCCGGGGAACGGGTAATTGCCCGCCGCCGCTTCAACGCGCACGACAGCGCCGTTGATTCGCGCGAGTTCGCGAAGGTAGTCCGGCGCCTGCGTCATGCCGATCGCAAGGGCGCGCAATACGTCGTCGGGGGTGCGGCCGCCGCATGTGTGTTGCAGGTAGGCAAACGCCGCCTGCGCGTCGCCGGACACGCGAACGCCGCCGGCGGAGAGGATCGAGATGCCGCCGGGATCGGCCATTTTCTCGACCAGCAGCACGCGCGCGCCCGCGTCGGCCGCCTCGATGGCGGCAACCGCGCCCGCTGCGCCGTAACCCACCACGATCACGTCGTATTGCGCATGCCACGCGGCGTCCATCTTGTCCGTCTCGTCCGCCCTGCCCGGTGCGTCCGCGCGCCGATGTTCCGATGTGTTCATGAAAGCAGCCATGTTCTCGACGACTCCTCGTTGTCCATTGCTCGTCACTCGTTAAACCAATCATCACCACCCGGAGGAAACCGAAATGCCCCACCAAGCCGTTCGTTCTGAAATCACCGGCACCGTCTGTCAGGTGCTCGTTGCCGAAGGCGACGTCGTGTCCGAAGATCAGGCGCTGCTGATGGTCGAATCGATGAAGATGGAAATTCCCGTCATTGCGCCGCGAGCCGGACGCGTGACGAAGGTGCACTTCAATGTGGGCGACCCGATCGGCGAAGGCGACGATGCGGTGAGCCTCGACGCCTGATCCGTCCGGGTACGACCTGCGCGATCGGGCGGCGCATGGCGTGTCGCCCGATCGCGTCAACTCAATGCCACGCGACTTTGCGGAAGTTGAGGAAGCCCGAGCCTTGCTGCACTTCCCAGGTCAGCCCCTTCTTCTTGGCGAAGACATTGAAGAGTTCCGTGACAAGTACGGCGGAGGCGTCGTCGTGAAGGATTTTGCCGATCTTGCGAAACAACGCGCCGCGCGCTTCGGCGCCCGTCGTCGTATCGAGCTGCTTGAGGAGCGCTTCGACTTCAGAGTTGTAGTAGTCCGACCATGCACCCTCCTTCGAGAACGAGCCCGCCACCGGGTGAATGGGGTCGTAGATCGCGTTGGTGAATTGCGTGGTCGTCATCGGCCCCGTCTTGTGCGTGTTGTTCAGGCGACTCCATGCGGCATAGTCGATGCGGTTGATGTCGACCTTCACGCCAACCTGCCCCCAATAGGCGGCAAGGGCTTCGGCAAATTCCTTGGGTGTGCCGACGGCGTCGTAGAGCTTGATGGAGAAGCCATTCGGATAGCCGGCCTGCCGGAGCAAGGCGCGTGCTTTCGCGGGGTCATATGGATACGGGGCGACGCTGGGGTCTCCGCCGTACGGGAAGTACTTCGAGATGAACGTGCCCATGGGTGCGCCAACGCCGTGAAACACGCCCTTGATGATGGCGTTCGCGTCAACGGCGTAGTTCAGGGCGAGGCGTACGTCGCGCTTGGCCAGCGGCGAATCCGGCACGTTCGAGTAGAGGCGAACGTGCATTGGCGAGGACACCGGGTTCGTGATGATGTCCAGCGCCGCGTCCTGCCGCAGGCGGGCGACTTCGGCCAGCGGGATCATGGCGGCAATATCGACTTCGCCCGAGACGATCGCGTTGACCCGGCTCGACGGCTCGGGAATGTACTTGAAGACGAGCGTCCTGATGGCGGGTTTGTCGCCGTAGAAGTCGTCGAAGCGTTCGAGTTCGAGGAACTGACCGACTTTGTTCGTCTTTACGCGATAGGGGCCGGTGCCGACGGGCGCGGCGGCAAACGCCTCAGCGTTCGGCAGCGATGTCGCGTACTTCTGGCCGACGATGAAGAGGAAGCCCGCGATCTTGTTGAGGAACACGCCGTCGGGTTGCTTCAGGCGGATGCGCACGGTGAGCGGGTCGGGTGTCTCGACGCTGTCGATGACCGGCGCGAAATACGGGCGACGCGTGCTTTTGGTGGTCGGGTCGATCACCCGCTCGATCGAGTACTTCACATCGGCCGAGGTGAAGGTGTCGCCGTTGTGGAACTTGATGTTCGGGCGCAGCTTGAATGTATAGACCAGGCCGTCGCTGGACATCGTATAGCTGGTGGCCATGCGCGGCACGATGTTGCCCTTCGCATCGAAACCGTAAAGCGTGTCGAAGATCGACATCGCGTAGCGCTGGGAGTCGCCGCTTGCGGTGACCAGTGCATCGAGGCTCTGAATTTCCTTGTCGAGCGCCACGACGAGCGTGTTCCGATCGACCGCCGGCCCCGTCTTGTCGGCGGCCGTCGCCGTGGACGTCATTGCCGTCGAGCTCAGGGCCCCGAGGGCAATGACGGCGGCTGCCGCCCTCGCCCGCCAGCGCCGTATCACCTGCGTCATGCGCGCTGCGGCGCGTCGTCCCATCAATTCATTCATCTTGGCCTCTTGCATAATGTTCAAATAGTGGAATTACAGAAGCATCGAAAACCCCATCCGGATGAGTGCAATTTCTGTGGCACGTTAGTGAAATATCCGCTATAAAAGCTAGGAAACATGATCTTCGATGTCAATAAGCGATCATACCGACGCGACATCGATGCTTACATGGTGCTTCATATAATCGTTATTTATTTCAATATATGGATATCCGGAAAGGCCCTTGCCTTCCGTGACCATTGCACTGCCGGGACGCTCATGGACCAACGGAAAATCGACGAACTGCATGCCCGCCGGGAGGCCGTCCGGACCGCGACCCCGGCGTCTGCCATCGATAAGTTGCGCGAGCAAGGCAAGCTCACCGCGCGTGAGCGCATCGCGTTGTTGCTCGACGACGGCAGCTTCGTCGAGATGGGCGTGCATGCGCATAGCGCGCATCCTTCGCTGCGCGAGCGCACTCCGGCCGACGGCATTGTCACGGGGCACGGCACGATCGATGGCCGCATCGTCTACGTCGCTGCCGACGATGCGAGCGTGCTTGGCGGCACGCGTGGGCGTGTGGGCGAAATCAAAATTGCGCGGATGCGAGAGGCCGCGCTGCGACATCGCAAACCGTTCATCGCGTTGATGGAAGCGGGTGCGGCACGGGTACAGGAGAGCTTTGGGGCGATGGCGGCGAATATGGGCGCGCGCTTTGCCGATCACTTCCGCCTGTCGGGACAGGTCCCTCAACTCGCCGCGATACTCGGACCCGCTTTCGGCGGGCCGTCGTTCACGGCGGCACAGTCGGACTTCACGGCGCTGGCGCGCGGCACGGGCGTGATGGGCATGTCGGGGCCGCTCGTCGTCAAAGTCGGCACCGGCGAGTCTGTCACCGCCGAGGCGATTGGCGGGGCCGATGTCAGCGAGACGGTCACCGGGCAGGCCGACTATGTCGGCGAGACGGAGGTCGATACCTTGCGCAGCCTGCGCACGTTTCTGTCGTTTCTGCCCAGCCACAGCGGCGAACTTCCGCCGGTCGCCAACGCGCAGCCTGCAGCGCTGGACACGGCTGAGGGCCGGGAGAAGCTGCGCGCGCTGATTCCCGACGTCGGGCGTCAGGCCTACGACATGAAGCGCGTGCTGGGCCTGATCGTCGACGCGGGCGACCTGTTCCATTACCGGCCGCGATATGGCCCCAATCTGATTACGGCATTCGGTCGCATCGACGGCCAGCCGGTCGGCTTCGTGGCCTCCAATCCGATGGCGCGCGGCGGTGTGATGGACGAGAAGACGGCGCAAAAGGCGCGCAAGTTCGTCGATCTGTGCGATGCGTTTCACATCCCGCTCGTCTTCATCTGCGACGCGCCGGGCTTTCTCGTCGGTCCGGAAATCGAGAAACACCGCATGGTGTCGCTCGCAGCCCGTCTGCTCAATACGGTATGCGCGGCATCGGTGCCGAAAATCACGATTGTGGCGCGCAAGGCGATCGGATTGGCCTATCTCGCGATGTGCGGCCGCGCCATGCGTCCGGACTACCTTGCCGCCTGGCCGGGCGCGCACTTCGACGTGATGGGACCGGAGGCCGGTGTGGAACTGGTGTATGGCCGCGACATTGCGGCCGCGCCGGACCCGGCCGCGCGCAAGGCTGAGATCATGGCGCGGCTGGACGAACAGTCGAGCGCGTACGAGGCCGCCGCACAGGGCTGGATCGACGACGTTATCGATCCGGCCGAGACGCGCGACGCCATCCGTCGCGCACTCGCGGCGTCGTCGGATTCGCGACAGCCGGGCTTCAAGCACCGTATCGATCCCTGAGCGCGACGCCAACCGGCCTGCCGCCGGCGTCGCCCTCCCCCTTTCGTTTTCGTTCGAGAACTTCTGTCAAGGCAGCAAGCCAATGGCCATCGACTTTTCCGTGAACGACGGCGTCGCGACGGTGCGACTGAACCGTCCAGAAGCGCTCAATGCCATCGACTATCCGATGCGTACCCGGCTTCAAGGGGTATGGCGACACATCGGCAACTCGCCCGAGATCCGCGCCGTGGTCGTGACGGGGGCCGGGGATCGCGCCTTTAGCAGCGGCGCCGATCTTCGGCAGACGCCGCCCCCATCGACGTCGTTCGCCGCGCAGGCCTTTCGCGGCGAGGGCGCAGAGCCGGAGACCGGATCGCTCACACTGGGCATGGACTTCGATACCCCGGTCATCTGCGCCTTCAACGGCCTCGCCTACGGTGGCGGGTTGGAGATCGGCCTCGCCTGCGACATTCGCATCGCCGCCGATACGGCGCGTTTTGCGCTGCCCGAGGTGACGCTCGGCTCGATGCCGGGTTCAGGCGGCACACAGCGCTTGCCGCGTCTGGTGGGCAGCGCCAACGCCATGTGGATGCTCCTGACCGGCGAGTCCATCGACGCGCAGACAGCGCTTCGCATCGGCCTGGTAAGTCACGTGGTCGCGCCAGACGAACTCGTCGCGACGGCGACGGGCATCGCGCGCCGTATTGCCGACGCCGCCCCGCTCGCCGTACGCGCGATCAAGCAGGCCGCCCGCGACGGCATGGACATGCCCTTGCCGGTGGCGCTCAACCATGAGCGGTACATGTGGGGACTGCTGCGCGACACGGAAGATCGCAAGGAAGGGCGCGCTGCGTTTGCCGATAAGCGTGCCCCGGTGTTTCGCGCACGGTGAGCGCGACGGTGGCGGTAATGGCGGCATCGGTGCGAGACAATCCCACGCGTCACTTCGCCTGCATGGCGCAGGCATCGGAACCCGACAGGCTCTCATGACCCGAACTTCACATCACGCCGGCGACATCGAACTCGAGCTCGCCGATGTCCATCCCGACATTCACGCCGACATTCACGCCGATAGACCCGCCAATCGTCTTGCCAAGACGGCTGCCGGGCGACGCGCGAACGAAGGCACGCAGAGCATTCAGCGAGCGATCGCCGTGTTGCGCCTCATCGCCATGCGTGGCCCGCAAGGCTTACGTCTGCACGAAATCGCCGAAGGGCTGGGACTCGAGCGGATCACCGCCCATCGCATCGTCAAAGGACTCGCGTTCAGCAACATGCTGCAACTCGACGCGCAGGCGCGCCGCTATTCGCTCGGGCACACGGCGTATCTGCTCGGCCAGACGGCGTCTCCCGCGTTCGATCTCAGAGAGCGTTGTCAGCCGACGTTGCGGCGTCTGGCCGAGATGACCGGGGACTCCGTCTTCCTGATGGTGCGAAGCGGTTATGAAGCCGTCTGTTTCGACCACTTGCAGGGCAGCTACCCCATTCGCACGCACAGCCTGAAGATCGGTGCGCGTCGTGCGCTCGGCGCGGGCGCTGGCGCCATGGCGTTGCTAGCGGCGCTGCCCGACAGCGAGGTGGAAGCCGCCATCGCCGCCAACGCCGTGCACCTGCCCCGCTATCGGGATATTTCCCCCGCACGCCTGCGCGAGATGGTCGCAAAGACGCGTGAGGACGGCTATGCAACGAACGTGCAAACGGTGATCGCAGACGTCAGCGCCATCGGCATGACGCTGCCACGCAAGCATGGACCGGCGTTCGTCTCGATCAGCATTGCATCGATCGCGTCGCGCATGGCGGGCGCGCACCTCGGCGAAGCGCTGCAAGCGCTGCGACAGGAGACCGCAGCGCTCGGCCGTCATCTGGACGATGCGCGCATTGCCTGGGGCGGCATGGGCGATGGCGTTGTCGGTTAGCCCCTAGCGGCAAAGTGACGAAGCGACGAAGCAACCTCTCCCCGGCGTGTCGGGGATCGGCAAACGCACAAGGAGACAACATGTTTGAGAAGGTCCTCGTCGCGAATCGCGGCGCAGTCGCCGCGCGCGTCATTCGCGCGTTGCGCGAGATGAATATCCGTTCCGTTGCCGTGTGCTCCGAAGCGGACGCCACATTGCCCTATCTGGCACAGGCCGATGAGGTCTATGCCATCGGCCCTGCGCCCGCGACATCGAGCTATCTCGATCAGGATCGTCTCATGGACGTGCTCCTGCGCTCGCGGGCCGATGCCGTGCACCCCGGCTATGGTTTTCTGTCGGAGAACGCCGATTTTGCGCGCCGCGTGATCGCGGCGGGCGCGACGTTCATCGGGCCGTCGCCGCGCTGGATCGAGGCCATGGGTCACAAGACGCGTGCGCGCGAGCTAATGGCGCGCTACGGCATGCCGATGTCGCCAAGTTCGGGGCTGCTCGACGACCACACCGAGTCGATCAGTGCTGCCGCGCGTGCCATCGGATACCCGGTACTGATCAAGCCCGCCGCCGGTGGCGGCGGCATCGGGATGGTGCCGGCGCGCGACGAAGTCTCGCTGCTCGCGGCGATCGCTCAGGCACGTTCGGTCTCTCAAAAGAGTTTCGGCAACGCAGAGCTTTACCTCGAGAAGTTGATCGAGCGCCCACGCCACATCGAATTCCAGGTGCTCGCGGACAAGGCCGGGAATGCCTGTCACTTGTTCGAGCGCGATTGCTCGGTGCAGCGTCGTCACCAGAAGGTGATCGAGGAGTCGCCTGCCCCGCTGCTTTCGCGTCGCGATATGGAGACCACGGCGGGGAAGATTGCCACATTGCTCCAGACCATCGGATACGACGTCATCGGCACGGCGGAAACGCTGTTCGGGGCGGACGGCACCTGCAATTTCCTCGAAATGAATACGCGTTTGCAGGTCGAGCACGCGGTGACGGAAGCGATTACAGGCGTCGATCTCGTGAAGTCGCAGATTCGCCTCGCGGCAGGTGAGCCGCTGGCGGCGGTCGTGCCGGACGCGCCGCGGGTCAACGGGCACGCCATCGAAGTGCGTGTGTACGCCGAGGATCCGGTGCGCTTCCTCCCCTCGCCCGGCAAACTCACCGCCTTCGAACTCCCGGCTGGCGATGGCATACGCGTTGAGACAGGTTACGCGCAGGGCAACGCCGTTACCCCGTATTACGATCCGTTGCTGGCGAAGATCATCGTGCACGCCACGGATCGTCCCGCCGCCATTCGTCGCATGCGAGAAGCCCTGCAATCGACCGGGATAAGCGGCGTGAAAACCAATATCCCCTTCGCGCTCCGGGTCCTGGACGACGAATTGTTCCAGCTCGGCCATGTTCACACGGCGCTGGGCACCGAAATCCTGGCGGGCGCACACGCCTGATGCGCTTGCGGCGCCCCGGCGGGCAATCGCCTGACAAGCCTCTGACAATCGCCGGGCAATCGTCGGGTAATCAATCATGCAGTGAGGCGCTTTCTACAAACCTTTGCCAATAGGGGCTGGCGGACCGGGGCGAATGCCACGCAAGCGCGCGCCGTCAAGGCGAGGCACGGAACTTGCAACGTCGACGACATCAAGTGCCCCTGTGGGCTCGGGAGTTCGTCGCAATGTCTCACTCGCTGTCACGCCCGATGTCAGGCAAACGTACCCACGACACGGGTCCGCTTTCGACTACGGACGCCAGGGCTGGCGTAGCGCCACCCGCCGGCCCGCCGCGCATCTATGCGCTGAGCGCGCGTCCCCTTCCCGGCACCGACGACTGGACGGCGCTCGTCGAGCGCGTGGCCGACCTCGGCTTCTCCCGGTTGCTGGTCGACGAAACGTCGTTCGGCGACACGCTGGCGCAGTATCTCGATGCGCCCCACCGGCACGGACTCGCACTCGATGTCGCGGTGAACGCCGACGTCGCCTATGGCGTGCCGCAAGCCTCTGACACGACGGATGGCCCGGGCAGCGACGATCCGCCCGATCCCCGCTTTCCGCCGCGCTCCGCCGAGCGCTCAATCGTGTCATCTGCGGCGAATCGTCCGGCCAATGGGTCGCAGTGCGCGAACGATGCTTCCGACGGACTTGTCGCCCGACTGCACAAGCTCGCCGCGCAAGGAATCGACGGCTTTTGTCTGCATCATCTCAACGCCCGGCCCAGCGCCGCGTGGCGACGCCTGATCAACGATATGCGACGCCATTACCCGGCGCTTCAATGGTTCGGCTGGACGCCCGGTCTGCCACGGGAGCAAATGATCGCCATGGCGGACGCGGACTTCGACGGCGTTTTCCTCTCGTCGTGCTGGTGGGATATGCGCGCATCGTGGCTCTACGACGAGCATGCCGATCTGGCGAAGTGCGCCTGGCGTATTGCCTTGGCGGGCGACCCGTTCGAGACCCCCGATGACCTCGTCGTGCGAAGTCACAACGTGCTCGAATGCGCCCGCTCGCTGCAGCTTGCCTTCGAGCTTGGCGACGGCATTCTGATGCCTGCGGGCATGGAGTTCGGTCACGCGCATGCGGCAAGCGAACTGCCGGTTGCCGGACCGCCCACCGATGCTGCGACCGCCTCCGTCCATGAGATCGACTTTCGCCAGACCATCGCCGCGGGCAATCGGCGGCTGGTGGCCAACGCGCAGCGCGCTGAAGATAGCGGCGGCGCGTCGGTCGGGCATCCCGCCGCCCGGGCCTTTCTGCGATCGCTGTCGGGCGGCGACGCGGCGATCACACTCGTCACGCAGGAGATCCCCGGCGCGACGCGCAGCCGCATCGTCGCGGTCAACCGAAGCCTCACGCGGGCCGCCACGCTTGCCATGTCGAGCTGCGCGAACGTCGATCACGTCAAGCTCACACCGCTCGATGCGCATGGCAACACCGTAGGTGCGCCGCAAGCGTTGACGCATATTTCGCTCGCCCCCGGCGAGGTCCGTGTCTGGCAGGCCGAAATGGACCGTCACGTATCACGCCATGTCTGGCCCAAGGCGAAGTTGGGCGCGACGGGCGAGCCGGAGCGTCGCGCGGTGCGCGAGGCGGCTGCGCAGTCGCGCGTGGTGATCGAGGCTGTCGAGCCCTCGCTGGAAAACGGCCGATTCGCGTCGCGGGCCGTGGTGGGCGAGACGCTTCCGATTTCCGCCGACGTGTTCACCGACGGACATGCCCTGCCCAGTGCAGTTTTGCGATGGCGAGCGCTCGACGCCACCGCGTGGCAAGAAATTCCCATGACGCCGATCGGCAACGATCGCTGGCGTGCCGAATTTCGCGCGACGCGTCTGGGCCGCCACGAATATCAGATCGAAGCGTGGCAGGACCCCTATGTGAACTGGTGTCGTGAAGTGGCGAAGAAGCTCGACGCCGGCCAGTCGATTGCGCTGGAGATCCAGGAAGGCATCGAGTGCCTGAGAAAGGTCGCCGAGCAAGCAACGTCGGCCCGCGTGCGCAAAGCGCTCGACGGCGTGGCGGCACAGGTTAAAGCGCAAGACCCCGCTATCGCGTCCCAGGCGTATGCCACACTGAGCGCACCGGCCACGCTCGACGCCGTGGCTGCCGCACGTTACCGTCCGTTCGTGACCCGTTCGTCGGTGCTCCCGCTCGACGTGGAGCCTCCGGAGGCTGCATTCGCAAGCTGGTACGAGCTGTTTCCCCGCTCACAAAGCGGTGACCCCGGCAAACACGGGACCTTCGACGATGTCATCCGGCGGCTGCCGTCCATCGCGGCGATGGGCTTTGACGTGCTCTACATGCCGCCGATTCACCCCATCGGAAAAACGCATCGCAAGGGTCGCAACAACCGGCTCGACGCGCAGCCCGGCGATCCGGGCAGCCCGTACGCGATCGGCGACGCGTCCGGCGGTCACGATGCCATCCACCCCGAACTGGGCACGATTGACGATTTCCGACGCCTGCGTCAGGCCGCGGGCGCTCACGGGCTGCGTATTGCGCTCGATTTTGCGGTGCAGTGCTCGCCCGACCATCCGTGGTTGCGCGAGCATCCGGGGTGGTTCGACTGGCGTGCGGATGGTTCGCTACGCTACGCCGAGAATCCGCCGAAGAAATACGAGGATATCGTCAACGTCGATTTCTATGCGCCGGACGCGGTGCCCGGGCTATGGCTCGCGCTGCGCGACATCGTGTTGTACTGGATATCCGAAGGCATCGACCTGTTCCGTGTGGATAACCCCCACACCAAGCCACTGCCGTTCTGGGAATGGCTGATCGGCTCGGTGCGAGCCGCGCACCCGAGAACCGTGTTTCTGGCCGAAGCGTTCACGCGTCCGAAGCTGATGTATCGGCTAGCCAAGATCGGCTTCTCGCAGTCGTACACGTATTTCACCTGGCGCGAGACGAAGACCGAACTCACCGAGTATCTGACAGAACTTCAACAGCCGGACATTGCGGCGTGCTTTCGTCCGCACTTCTTCGTCAACACGCCGGACATCAATCCGTATCACCTGCAAACCGGCGGGCGTCCGGTCCATCTGGCGCGCGCGGCGTTGGCCACGACGCTCTCCGGACTGTGGGGCATGTACAGCGGGTTCGAACTCTGCGAGGCGACGCCGATTCCCGGGCGCGAGGAGTACCTCAACGCCGAGAAGTATGAGATTCGGGCATGGGACTGGGCGCGTCCGGGCAATATCGTGCGCGAGATCACGGTGCTCAACCGAATCCGCAAAGGCCATCCGGCGTTGCAGACGCATCGCGGCGTGACGTTCCTGAACGCAGACAATCCGCACGTTCTCTACTTCGAAAAGGCCACACCCACGCGCGCCGACGTCGTGCTCGTGGCCGTCAATCTCGACGCACGCCAGACCCACGCCACCACCATCGAACTGCCGCTCTGGCGATGGCAACTGCCGGACGACGGTGCGCTCGATGTCGAAAACCTGCTCGACGGCACGCAATTCGTGTGGCACGGCAAGCACCAGCGCGTTCACCTTTCGCCCAACGCGCCCTATGGCATCTGGTCCGTTCGTCCACGGCGCGAGATGGCCGACGACGATGACACCGACCCACGCCGGGAGACCCCATGAAAAGAGAACCCCGGCTCGGCAACGTCGCGCTGCGCGACGATCCGCACTGGTACAAGGACGCGGTCATTTACCAGTTGCACATCAAATCGTTCTACGACGCCAACGGCGACGGCATCGGCGACTTCGCCGGTCTGATCGAAAAGCTCGACTACATTGCCGAGCTGGGCGTCGACACGCTGTGGGTACTGCCGTTTTACCCGTCGCCTCGCCGCGACGACGGTTACGACATCGCCGAATATCGTGGCGTCCACCCCGACTACGGCACCATTGCCGACGTTCGCCGTCTCATCGCGGAAGCGCACGCGCGAGGCATTCGCGTCATTACGGAACTCGTCATCAATCACACCTCCGACCAGCATCCGTGGTTCAAGCGGGCATGTCTGGCACGCCCCGGCTCGTCGCATCGCAATTACTACGTCTGGTCCGACACAGGACGCGAATACGACGGCACGCGCATCATCTTCGTCGACACGGAGGTCTCGAACTGGACGTGGGAGCCGACGGCGGGCGCCTACTACTGGCACCGCTTCTACTCGCATCAACCCGACCTGAACTTCGACAATCCCCAAGTGCTGCGTTCGGTGCTCGGGGTGATGCATTTCTGGCTGGGGATGGGGGTCGATGGCCTGCGACTCGACGCCGTGCCGTACCTCGTGGAGCGTGAAGGCACCAGCAACGAGAACCTTCCGGAGACGCACGCCATTTTGCGACGCATTCGGGCCGATCTCGACGCGAAGTATCGCAACCGTCTCCTGCTCGCCGAAGCCAATCAGTGGCCGGAGGACGTGCAGCAGTACTTCGGGGCGGGCGACGAGTGCCATATGGCGTTCCACTTTCCGCTCATGCCGCGCATGTACATGGCGATCGCGCGCGAGGACCGATTCCCGATCACGGATATCCTGAGCCAGACTCCGCAGATTCCCGACGCCTGCCAATGGGCCATCTTCCTGCGCAATCACGACGAGCTCACGCTCGAAATGGTCACCGACAGCGAGCGCGATTACCTGTGGGAGGTCTATGCGTCCGACCGGCGGGCGCGCCTGAATCTCGGCATACGGCGCCGCCTTGCGCCCTTGCTGGAGCGTGACCGGCGTCGCATCGAGCTGATGAACAGCCTGTTGTTGTCGATGCCGGGCACGCCCGTCATCTACTACGGCGACGAAATCGGCATGGGCGACAACATCCATCTGGGCGATCGCGATGGCGTGCGCACGCCCATGCAATGGTCGTACGACCGCAACGGCGGCTTCTCGCGGGCAGACCCGGAACTGCTGACGTTGCCCGCGATTCAGGGCGCGTTGTACGGCTACGAGTCGGTCAACGTGGAGAGTCAGGCGCGCGACCCGCACTCGTTGCTGAACTGGATGCGACGCCTGATCGCCACGCGCCGGTCCCGGCGCGCCTTCGGCCGAGGCACCATCGAATTCCTGCATCCGACGAACCGCAAGGTACTGGCGTATCTGCGCGAGCATGCGGACGAAGCCCCACTGCTGTGCGTGGCCAACCTGTCGCGCGCCTCGCAGGCCGTGGAGCTCGACCTCTCGCGGTTTGCCGGGCGCACGCCGGTGGAGTTGCTCGGTGGCACGGCGTTCCCGGCGGTCGGTCAACTGACGTATCTGTTGACGTTGCCGCCCTATGGCTTTTACTGGTTCGAGTTGACCGAAGCGACGCAGGCGCCGCGCTGGAACGACGAAGCGTCCGAGCAGCTTCCCGAGTTCACCACGTTCGTCTGGCGCGCCGGGGCGCCGTTGCTCGATGCTTCGATTTGCGAGGCCATCTCAAAGACCATCCTGCCGCGCTATCTGCCCAGACGGCGGTGGTTTGCGGGGAAGAACGCACAGCTTCGGGCGACACGTCTGCGTTGTGTCACGCAACTCATGCAAGGCACGCCCGAGGGCGGCCCGGAGGCCCCGATCTGGTTGTGCGAGGTCGACGCGCACCTCGATGCCGATGGCGCCGATGGCGCCGTTCGCGAACGGCAGGTGCAGACGTATCTGCTGCCGCTCACCGTCGTTTGGGAGCAGACCGGCATGCGTCCCTTGCCGATTCAGCTCGCGCTCGCACGCGTGCGACGCGGTGGGCGCGTGGGCTACCTGGTCGATGCCTTTGCGAGCGAAGCGCTCGGCCCGGTGCTCGCCGGTCTGATGCAATCGAACGCGCGCGTGCCGGTGCAGCGCCCGGGCGACACGGGCAATACGGGCAATACGAGTGAGGCCGGCGACGGCGCAGCGCCCGGCGTCTTCGAGTTCGAAAGCGCCGCCGTGCTCGCGCAGGAGCCGATTCCCCCGGGCGAAGCCACTCAGTGGATGGCCGTCGAGCAGACCAACAGTTCGTTGGCGATGGGCAATTCGCTCGCGCTCAAGCTCGTTCGGCAGGTCGTGCCCGGCGTGCATCCAGAGGCCGAAATGTTGCGTCGGCTGAGCGAGTGCGGCTTCGCCAACTCGCCGGAGTGGCTCGGCGAAGTCCGTCGGCGCGATGCCGACGGAACACCGCACACGCTGGCCATCCTGCAACGCTTCGTCGGCAATCAGGGTAACGGCTGGAACTGGGGCTACGACACCCTCTCACGGCTCATCGAAGCGCTTTCGCACGATGAAGTCAGCGCGGGGGAAACGCGCGACGAAGCCGCACCCTACCTGCAACTGGCCACCCAGATCGGCAAACGCCTGGGCGAGATGCATCTCGTGCTGGCGCAGGACACGAACGACGAGGCGTTCTCACCCATCGTCGCAAACGACGCCATGCTCGCGCGCTGGACGTCGCACGCGCAGGCGATGGTCTCGCAGGCGTTCTCCCGGCTCGCGGCGCATAAGGCGACGGTCGCCGAGTTGCCGGACGCCAACGCGCAGATGTCGGCCATCGAGTCGCTGCTAGGTCGGCGCGAGGAAGTCATCGGCCGGCTCGCCGAGCTGGTGCAGCAAGGCGCCGGTACGATTTGCCAGCGCGTGCACGGCGACTTCCACCTCGGACAGGTACTCGTGACGCCCGGCGACGTGGTCATCATCGACTTCGAAGGCGAACCGGCGCGCGAGGTGTCGGTGCGGCGCGAGAAGACCAGTCCGCTGCGCGACGTGGCCGGATTGCTGCGCTCACTGGACTACGTGGGGCGCGCTGTCGCCAGTACGGAAGAACCCCTGCCCGCGCCGATGCTTGCGCGTCGCGAAGCGCTCTTGCGCCAGATCATGGCCGATGCGAGCCAGGCGTTTCTCGACGCCTACGCGCGATCGGTGGCCTACGGCGCCCCGCGACTGGCTGAGACCTTCGCGTGCCGCGCGCTACTCGATGCTCAATTGTTGGAAAAGGCTGCGTACGAAATCGTCTATGAGTGTGCGAACCGGCCTGCTTGGCTCTGGGTGCCGCTCGCGGGATTCGAGTCCCTGGTCGCACGCTTGCTCGGCCCGAAGGAGGACGCATCATCATGAACCGCGCCCTGCCCTCGCCGCCTCACGCCGAATCGCAGGGCAGCGAACGTATCCCCCCCACGTCAGCGGACGATTTGCATGCGTTGATCGACGCCCGCCACCCCGACCCGTTTTCGGTCCTCGGACCGCATCGCGACGGGGCGGACTGGATCGTCCGCGTCTTCCTGCCCGGCGCACTCGGCGTCGGACTCGAACCCTTGCCTTCGTCCAACGATGGCGTGCTCCCGATGCACCGGATACATGCGGACGGCCTGTTCGTCGCTTACCTGCGCACTGCGGCGTCGGGCACGGATCGCCACCCGCCGTACCGACTGCATATCGACTGGCCGCAGGCACGCCAGATCACCGTCGACCCCTACGCGTTCGATCTTCTGCTCGGCGAGCTAGACCTTCATTTGCTGCGCGAAGGGCGTCACTGGCGAATCGGCGACTGTCTCGGCGCCCACGCCATGTCGGTGGATGCGGTATCCGGTGTGCGATTTGCCGTATGGGCGCCCAACGCCAGTCGTGTGTCGGTGGTGGGCGATTTCAATGGCTGGGACGGACGTCGGCATCCCATGCGTTTACGGCACGACGCCGGCGTGTGGGAACTGTTCGTCCCGCATCTGGGCGCAAATGAGCGGTACAAGTTCGAGGTGCGCACCGCGCACGGCACCGTGCTGCCGCTCAAGGCCGATCCGCTAGCCCGCATGACCGAAGCCCCGCCGGCGAGCGCGTCCCGCGTGGCCAGCGCATCGCCATTCGTATGGCACGACAACGCGTGGCTCGCCGAGCGGGTTCACCGAGCCGCCGTCAACGCGCCGGTCTCGATCTATGAAGTCCATGCCGGGTCCTGGCTTCCGGCGTGCGGCGATGACCCGCCGCCGCCCGATTGGGACTCGCTCGCCAGCCGTCTTATCCCCTACGTGCGAGACATGGGCTTCACCCATATCGAGTTTCTGCCGGTCACCGAACATCCCTTCGCGGGATCGTGGGGCTATCAGCCCTTGAGTCTCTATGCCCCGACGGCGCGCTTTGGCGACCCTGCGGGCCTCGCGCGACTCATCGACGCCGCGCATGTCGCGGGGCTGGGCGTCATTCTCGATTGGGTACCGGCGCACTTTCCGTCCGACGTGCACGGTCTCGCGCACTTCGACGGCACGGCGCTCTACGAGCACGCCGATCCGCGCGAGGGATTCCATCAGGACTGGAAAACGAGCGTCTATAACCTGGGCCGACGTGAAGTCGTCAATTTTCTGATCGGCAGCGCCCTCGACTGGCTGCGCCGGTTTCATGTCGACGGATTGCGGGTGGACGCGGTGGCGTCGATGCTTTACCGCGATTACAGCCGCAAGCCGGGCGAATGGGTGCCCAACCGGTACGGCGGGCGCGAAAACCTCGAGGCCGTCGCCTTTTTGCAAATGCTCAGCGAGCGGGTGGCGCAGGAGGCCCCCGGCGCGGCGCTGTTCGCCGAGGAGTCGACGGCATGGCCGGGCGTGAGTGCGCCGGTGGCGTCCGGAGGACTGGGCTTCGATTACAAGTGGAACATGGGCTGGATGAACGACACGCTGCGCTACATGGGGCGCGACCCCGTGTATCGCCGTCATCATCACGACGACCTGACGTTCGGCCTCGTCTACGCGTTCTCGGAACGCTTCGTCCTGCCGCTCTCCCATGACGAGGTCGTGCATGGCAAAGGCTCGCTGATCGGGCGCATGCCGGGCGACGCGTGGCAGAAGCACGCCAATCTGCGCGCGTATCTGGGGTTCATGTGGACGCATCCCGGCAAGAAGCTGCTTTTCATGGGCGGCGAATTCGCCCAGCAGGCGGAATGGAACCATGACGCGCCGCTCGCCTGGCAGCAACTGGACGACCCGGCCTGTCGGGGTGTGCAACGCTGGGTGCGAGATCTGAACCGGTGCTATCGGGCCCTGCCCGCACTGTACCGGCTCGACGCCGAAGAGGCCGGCTTCACGTGGGTCATCGGTAACGACCGCGACAACAGTGTGCTGGCTTATCTGCGCTTCGGCACACCCGCTCATGCCGATGCGTCGCCGCAAGACGTTTGTCTCGTCGTCGTCAATTTCACACCGATACCGCGCCACGACTATCGCGTCGGTGTACCGGTCGCGGGCCGCTGGCGCGAAGTGCTCAATTCCGATTTGCGGTGCTATGGCGGCAGCGGCGTGACCAATGGCGGCCAACACGGTCAGCAAGGTCACCGCGGCCATATCGGGACTAGCGGGACTAGCGGGATTAGCGGGACTAGCGACACCATCGCAACCATCGAAACGCAAGGCGTGCCGTCGCATGGGCGCCCGGTGTCGCTCGGGCTGACGCTGCCGCCGTTGGGTTGTCTTGTGCTGACACCGGAGGAATAGCCGATGCCACATTCGCACATCGATAAACTGCTCCCGGGCCGCCCCTCTCCCCTAGGGGCGACATGGGACGGTCTGGGCGTGAATTTTGCCGTGTTCTCGGCCAACGCCGAGCGTATCGATCTCTGTGTGTTCGACGAACGCGGTCGCAAGGAGCTCAGACGCCTGACGCTGCCCGACTGTACCGATGAGATCTGGCACGGTTATCTGCCTGGCGCCGGGCCGGGACTGGTCTACGGATACCGGGCGCACGGCCCTTATGCCCCCGAGCAGGGCCACCGTTTCAACCCCGCCAAGCTCCTGCTCGATCCCTACGCGCGCGCCCTGCTGGGCAAAGTGCGCTGGTCCGATGCCCTGTTCGGTTACCGCGTGGCGTCACACAAGGCGGATCTCTCCATCGACCGGCGCGACAGCGCGCCCGCGATGCCGAAGGCTGTGGTGGTCGAAGCCCCCGATACCTTGCGTCACGACACGCGTCCTCATACGTCGTGGGACGACACGGTCATTCTGGAGACACATCTGCGGGGCATGACGATGCAAATGGACGGGCTGCGCCAGCCGGTGCGCGGCACGTTCGAGGCGCTCGCCTCACCGCGAGTCGTCGAGCATCTGCATCGGCTTGGCGTCACCGCCGTGGAGTTGTTGCCGGTTCACGCGTTCGTGCACGACCGGATACTCGTCGACCGGGGATTGCGCAATTTCTGGGGCTACAACACGCTGGCGTTCTTCGCACCGGAGTCGTCCTACCTGGGCAACGGCGGTGTGGACGCCATGCGCCGCGCCGTGCGCGCCCTGCATGCCGCAGGCATCGAAGTCATTCTGGACGTCGTCTACAACCACACCTGCGAGGGCAACGAACTCGGACCGACGCTCTCATGGCGAGGCTTCGACAACGCCAGCTATTACCGGCTCGTTCCCGGCGACGAGCGGTATTTCATCAACGACACGGGGTGCGGAAACACCGTCAACCTGTCGCATCCCCGTGTGTTGCAGATGGTCATGGACTCGCTTCGGTACTGGGTCGAGACGATGCAGATCGACGGCTTTCGCTTCGATCTCGGCGTGACGCTCGGGCGCGAGGGCTATGGCTTCGATCCGGGCGCGGGATTCTTCGACGCCATCGGACAGGATCCGGTGCTCGCCCGTACCAAGCTCATCTCCGAGCCCTGGGACATCGGCCCCGACGGCTATCAGTTGGGGCAGCACCCGCCGGGATTCGCCGAGTGGAACGGCAACTTCCGCGACAGCGTACGCCGGTACTGGCGCGGTGACGACGGGATTCGTCCGGACATCGCGGAGCGTCTCCTGGGCTCGGCGGGGCTGTTCGCGCGCCGTTGGCGCAAGCCGTGGGCGTCGCTGAACTTCATTACCGCCCACGACGGTTTCACGCTGGCCGACCTGACGTCTTACGCCGAACGTCATAACGAGGCGAATGGCGAGGAAAACCGCGACGGCGCCGGCGAGAATTTCAGCGCCAACTGGGGGGCGGAAGGGCCGACGGAGGACGCCGGCATCGTTGCCCTGCGCGAACGCGTGCAGCGATCGCTGCTCATGACGCTGCTGTTTGCCAGCGGCACCCCGATGATGCTGGCCGGCGACGAGTTCGGCCGCACGCAGCGCGGCAACAACAACGCCTACTGTCAGGACAACGACATCTCATGGCTGAACTGGCGTCAGGCGGCCGAACCTGCGGGCGCTACGATGACCGACTTCGCTGCGCGGGCGATTGCATTGCGCCGCGAGATTCCGCTTTTGCGCATCGTGCGCTTCTCGTCGGCGCCGGAATGGGTGGGCGATGACCTGGCAAGCATCTCCTGGTACGACGAGCGGGGGCTGCAACTCGCCGACGAGGACTGGCACAACGTGAAGGGCCGCGCGCTCGTGCTGCGTCGGGCCGCGCGACGCCCGGACGGCGGTATCGACATCGCGTTGCTCATGATGAACGCCGCGCACGTGCCGCTGTTGTTTCGCTGGCCGCCACCGGGAGGCGACTGGCAACTGCACCTCGATTCCGCGGACCCGGCGCGCGAACCCATGTCCCTCGGCGGAGACGGCGTGCAGATCGAAGCGCACGCCGCGATGGTCGTGACCGGCCGATGGCGCGAGAGCGCGGCGGCCTGCGCCGCCTGATTGGGGCGACCCGATTTCACCCCCACGCTCCCGTGCCCGACCGCACCCGCTCCCCGCCCTCTCGAACGCTCCACGCCCTCACGCTGACCCGTCCATGACCACCACCTACGCTTTCCCTCTTCCCTTCGGCGCCGAGTTGCAGGCGGATGGCACGACACGCTTTCGCATCTGGGCGCCGGACGTGAGCACCCTGCAACTCGCGATCGAGCGTGACGACCCCGTGCCGATGCAACCCGTCAACAGCGGTCATTTCGAGTTGGCGGTGCCGTGCATCGCGGGCACGCGGTACGCCTTTGTATTGCCCGACGGTCAGCGGGTGCCAGACCCGGCGTCACGGGCGCAGGACGGCGGACCGCACGACATGAGCGTCGTGATCGATCCCCGCGCGTTTGCGTGGCAAACGCACGGATGGCGGGGTCGCCCGTGGCAGGAAGCGGTGATTTACGAGCTGCACGTCGGGGCGCTTGGCGGCTACAACGGCGTGCGTGCACGCCTGCCCTATCTCGCGCAATTGGGCGTGAGCGCGATCGAGCTCATGCCGATCGGCACCTTCGAGGGCCGACACAACTGGGGTTACGACGGCGTGTTGCCGTTCGCCCCGGAAAGCGCTTACGGCAGCGTCGACGAACTCAAGGCGCTCATCGACGCGGCGCATGCCGAAGACATCATGGTCTTCGTGGACGTGGTCTACAACCACTTCGGGCCAAGCGGCAATTATCTGGCCTCGTACGCGTCGCCGTACTTCGATCGGAAAACGCATACCCCTTGGGGCGCCGCCATCGACTTCGACCAGCCGTGCGTGCGTCAGTACTTCGTACAGAACGCTTTGTACTGGCTGTTCGAGTTTCGCGCAGATGGATTGCGTCTGGACGCCGTTCACGCCATCGGGAACGACGCATTTGTTCAGGACCTCGCCACCTGCATCCGCGACGAGGTCGCCGCCCGCGAGCCGGGGCGTCACGTCCATCTCATTTTCGAGAACGAACATAACGCCGCAGGACTATTGGCGAACACGTCGGCCGCGCAGTGGAACGACGATTTTCACAACGCCCTGCATGTGTTGCTCACCGGTGAGCGCCAGGGCTACTACGCCGACTTTGCCGACAAGCCGGTCGCCCATTTGGCGCGGGCGTTGTCCGAAGGGTTCGCCTATCAGGGGGAGCGTGTCGAGCGACTCGGCAAACCACGCGGCGAGCCGAGCAGCTTTCTGTCGCCGGCGTCGTTCGTCGCGTTCCTGCAAAACCACGACCAGGTGGGCAATCGCCCGTTTGGCGACAGGCTGATCACGCACGCGAACCCTGCCGCGCTGCGCGCGGCCGTCGCGTTGTTGCTGCTGTGCCCGCAGATCCCGATGCTGTTCATGGGCGAGGAATGGGGAAGCGAAACCCCATTCCTGTTCTTCACCGATTACCGGGGAGCATTGGCGGATGCCGTTCGCAAAGGGCGGCGCGAGGAGTTTGCGCAACTGGGCGGCGTCGTGGGCGTGTCCGACGGCCCGAGCGCCACCCTCCCCGACCCGAACGACCCCGATACGTTCGCCGCCTCCCGTGTCGCGCCGGGAGAGCAGACCACCCTTGCCGCCGAGGACTGGTTGTCGTGGTATCGCAGCCTCATCGAGTTGCGGCGTACCCGGATCGTTCCACGGCTGTCTGGTGCGACGTCGGCGGGCGCCGAAGTGCTGAGTCCTGCCGCGCTATGTGCCCGATGGCGTCTGAACGACGGATCGCTGCTGGTGATCGTCATCAATGTTGGCGAACGCGGCATTGCCACCGACACGCAGGCGCTGCACCCGACAGGCGTCACGCTTTGCCAGACCCCGCCGCAAGCCGCCGACGCGCTCGCCGAAGGCGCGCTGCGCGCCCACGCCTGCGTCGTCTGGCTGGAGGAACCGTTATGACTGGAACCGCTGCGTCGCTACTCTCTCCCCCCTCTCTCGAAGCGCTGCATTCCCTCGCGCAACGGGCGGGACTTCTTATTCGTTGGGACGACGCCGCCGGTCAGCCGCATACGGTGTCGCTCGACGTGCTGCGGACCTTGCTCGACGCCATGGGACTGCGGTGCGGTAACGCCGCGCAGTGCCGCGACAGTCTGGCCTACCTCGATTCGCCCGCGTCGCTTTCGGACGAAGCGCAGATCGTAACGCGTGCTGGCGTGCCGGCCATATTGCCCGCGCTGTCCGTGACGGCCGGGCGCAAGCGTCTTGCCTATCGGATTCATCTTGAGGGTGGCGATACTGTGGACGGCACGACCGAGATCGATCCGAATTCCGGAGCGTCGTTATTGCTTCCCGTCGACGTGCCGGGATACCACCACGTCGAGATCGGCAATGTCCGGTTATCGCTGATCGTTGCCCCACCGCACGCCTACCGGATACCCGACACAGAACGTCGCTGGGGGATGAGTGTGCCGCTGTACGCACTGCGCAGTCAGGGCGACGGCGGCCTCGGCCATTACGGCGCGTTGGCCGACGCGGCCGCGGCGGCAGGATCGCGTGGCGCAAAGGCACTGGCGATCAGCCCCGCGCACGCCATGTTCAGCGCTCGCACGGGCCAGTACAGCCCCTACTCGCCGTCGAACCGTCAGTGGTACAACGTCACGCACATCGATCCGGCGGCCTTGTGCGGAATGCCCGAAGCGATGGAGGCAGCGCGACATCTGAGGCTCATTTCCGGCTATGCGCAGCGAGAACGTCAGCGCCTTGTCAACTGGCCCGCCGCTTCCGGGGCACGCTTGCAGGTCCTTCGGCATCTGTACGATCTGCGCGAGCATTGGCTCTCGACCGAGCAGGCGGATTCGCTCAGGCGATTCCGCCGCGATGGTCGTGATTCGCTCGAGGCGCACGCGCGCTTCGAAATGCTTCACGAGCGCCTGCATTCGACCCACGGTGACGACTGGCGTCGCTGGCCTGCCGACTTGCGCTCGCCATGGACGCCGCAGTCGGAGCGTATGGCTTTCGAGCATGCGGATGCCGTGGCATTTCATGTCTTCCTCCAATGGCTGGCGTTTCAGGGACTTCGACATGCGCATGCGCAAGCGAGGAGCGCCGGCATGGAGACGGGGCTCATCGCGGACATGGCCGTGGGCGTGGACCCGACCGGAAGCGAAGCATGGTCGGATGGCGGACATTTGCTCGAAGGCATTTCGCTCGGTGCGCCGCCGGACGCGTTCAATGCCGGCGGGCAGGTTTGGGGACTGACGACCTTTTCACCGTGGGCGTTCGCGCGGCGCGGTTACCGTCCCTTCATCGCCACGTTGCGCGCCGCGCTGGCGTTCTCCGGGGGACTGCGCATCGACCACGTGCTCGGCCTGTCACGTCTGTGGGTGTGTCCGGCCGGCACGCCGGCGAGTGCGGGCGCTTATCTGCGGTATCCCCTGGACGACTTGCTCGCGATCGTGGCGCTGGAATCGTCGCGCCATCGGGCGATCGTCATCGGTGAAGATCTCGGGACGGTGTCGGCTGACTTCCGGGCGCGTGTCGCTGCGCAAGGCGTGCTGGGAACGGACGTGCTGTGGTTTGCGCGCGACCCGGTTGCGCGCGACTCGCCACCGAAGGCGGCGCCGTTCCTTGCCCCGTCTCAATGGCGGGTCGATGCCGTGGCAACGACCAGCACACACGACTTGCCGAGCGCTGTCGGATGGTGGACCGGGCGCGACATCGCCTGGCGCGTTCGTCTTGCGCCCTCGTCCATCGATGCTCGCGCCGCGCGGCGCGCCCGTCGCGAGGACCGTACGGCACTGTGGCATGCGATGAGTTCGGCAGGTGTCGTGAACGACAGCGGGCACGCCGCAGCCCATCCGGGTGCGGGCGAGACGTCGGCCCGCGATGCCAGCGAAGCGTTCTCGCAGCCGACAGGCCGCGCGCCGGCCAGGCCACCGCTCGACGCCATCGTCAACTTCGTCGCCTTGTCTGCCTCGCCATTGGTACTGTTGCCCATCAACGACGCGGTGGGCGCGCGCGAGGCCGATAATCTGCCGGGCACGACAACCGAACACCCCAATTGGCGGCGGCGCTTGCGCGCACCGGTCGAAGTCTTGCTGGACGAGCCGGATGTCGCCTCCCGCCTGACGAGATTTGCACGCACACGGGCAGCGAGCGCGCGGCGTTCGGCCCGTTCATGACCCGGAGCCGACATGACGCCGCTCTCCACACTGCGTGTCCAGTTCAATGCCGATTACACCTTCGCGCATGCGAAGCGCGACGTCCCCGCCTTCGTGGCGCTGGGCATCTCGCATCTCTACGCGTCGCCGGTCTGGACCGCCATGCCAGGTTCCACGCACGGTTACGACGTCGCCGACCCGGGGACCGTCAGCGACGTGCTTGGGGGCGAGGCAGAACTTCGAAGTCTGCATGACCAACTGGCGGCGCAGGGTATCGGCCTCGTGCTCGACATCGTTCCGAACCACATGGGCAACGGCGAGCAAAATCGCTGGTGGCAGGACGTCTTGCGACGCGGTGCCCAAAGTCCCTATGCCCGATATTTCGACATCGACTGGAACGGCAACGCCGACGTACCGGCAGGCAAAGTTCTGTTGGCCGTGCTCCCCGAGCCGTTGGCCGACGCACTCGCCCGCCGTAAGCTCTCGGTGATGCGCGCACTGAGCGGCGAGGCTTCGTTCGCGTACGACGGCGCACGCTGGCCCGTCGCGCCGGAGACGTCCGCCATTGCCGGTGACGCGCGTGCGGCAAGCGACTGGCAAGACGTGCTCGCACGACAGCATTTCCACCTGACGCACTGGCCGCTCGCCCGAGACGCCCTGAATTGGCGAAGGTTCTTCGATATCAGTTCGCTCGTTGCCGTTTGCGTCGAACGTCCGGAGGTCTTCGAAGCCGTTCACGCCCTCACCCTTCGCTTGTTCGCCGATGGCGTTATCGACGGCGTGCGCATCGACCACGTCGATGGGCTCGTTGATCCGGGCGCCTACTGTCGCAAGTTGCGCGCTGCGTTGCGTGAGCGCGCGAACGGACGCACTGCGGGACGCAACAAGGGACGCGATAGGAGACGCGATAAGGGACGCAATAGCGGTCATGAGCCATGGATCGTCGTCGAAAAGATCTTGATGGACGGCGAACATCTCGACCCGCGCTGGGAGACCGATGGCACGACGGGTTACGACTTCATGAACGATGTCGGCGCGCTGCTTCACGACTCGCGCGGTGCGGCGGCATTGGACGCGCACTGGCGAACGAGCACAGGCGACATGCGCGACTTTGGCGAGCACGTGTGCGAAGCCCGCCAGCAATTGCTGCGCGAGCGTTTCGGCAGCGAGATCTCGCGTGCGGTGGGAGCGCTCGCGCGGTTGATCGATGCACATGGTCGCGCGCGCGACTTCGGTGTGGCGAGCCTGCGGCGGTGTGTTTGTGCGCTCGCGTCGTCGTTTCCCGTCTATCGGGGCTATCCACGCCATTCCGAGAATTCCGATGCCGAGAAAGCCATATTCACTTCGGCGCAGGCAGGCGCGAAACGCCTGCTTCATCCGCTCGACCACGCCGCGCTGGCGCAACTCGTCGAGTGGCTGACGCCCACGGAAGATCCGTCGCCGCTGCGGCGCGAGGCGCAAATCCGTTTCGCGCAGGTGACGGCCCCGCTCGCGGCGAAGGCGGTGGAGGATACCGCCGGATACCGCTGGGGACGTCTGCTCTCGCGCAACGACGTGGGCTGCGATGCGTCGCGCCTGGCGATGCCGCTCGACGTCTTCCATCAGGCGAACGCCCATCGCGCCCGGCACTGGCCACGCGCCATGTTGACGACGGCGACCCACGACCACAAACGCGGCGAGGACGTTCGCGCACGGTTGGCCGTGCTCTCGGAGATTCCGGCGCAATGGGGCGAGGCGGTAGACGGGTGGCGCGCCGAGAACGAGCGCTTTCGAGCGCATGCTGCGCACGCGCCGGACGTTGCCCACGAACTCATGCTGTACCAGACGTTGCTCGGCGCGTGGCCATGTGAGTGGACAGGCACGCGGCCCGCCGCCGCATCGTTGCGCGCGTTTGCCGGGCGCATCGCCCAGTGGCAACGAAAAGCGCTTCGGGAAGCGGGCGTCCGAACCTCGTGGGTCGCACCGGACGCCGCCTACGAAGACGGCTGCGGCGCATTTCTGCACGAGATCATGGCAGACCCCGCATTCGTCGCGTCGATGCAGGGGTTCTCCGATGCGCTCGCCCCGGCAGGGGCACTGAACGGCCTCACGCAGACGTTTCTCCGGCTGACCTGTCCGGGCGTGCCGGACACTTATCAGGCGAGCCTGGGGTGGGATCAGACGCTGGTGGACCCGGACAATCGTCGTACGGTGCACGTCGATGCCGTGATGTCGCGCCTGTCCGGATCGGGCGACTCGATGGCCGGGCAGCACCGGCAGGACCCACAGGTTTGGCGCTCACTGATGGCGCGATGGTGGGATGGCGACGTGAAACTGGCCCTGCTATGCCATCTCCTGCATCTGCGCAAGTCATTGGCGTGCGCCTTCGCCCATGGCGACTACGTTGCCCTGCGCGCCCATGGGCCTTGCGAGCCGCACGCCATCGTGTTTGCCCGCGTGCCCCCTGCCGGATCCGGCGCCGCAGTCCTCTGCGTGGCAACGCGGCATGCCGCACATCATCTCGGCGCCACCGGCGGATCGGCACAAAGGACGCAAGGGACGCAAAGGGCGGAACAGGCTCACCGCGTACCCTGCTTCCGCCCGCAAGACTGGCAAGACACGGCGATCGACGCGAGTCCCGTGTCGCGTACGGGACGCTGGCGCAACTGCCTGACGGGGACAGCGATCGGCGCCAGCGCCGATGGCACGTTGCCGGTAGCGCAAATCCTCGACGCCCTCCCCGTCGCTGTACTCACCGAAGCCTGAACGGCGTCGTCAGGCGTACTGCGCGTCGATCCAGGCCCGAGCCACGACGGACGCCTCTTCCAGTGCCGCCTGTTCCTCCGGATGCGTATCGTCCTTTAACGTCTCGACTTCATGGTGTCCGATCATCCCTTCAATGATCTGCACCAACGCTTTGCCGGTGAACCCGCCCTTCGGATGCGGCAATGCCGAACAGATGACGCTGTAATCTCGGTAACGGAATGTCAGAACAGCGGCCATATCAGATTGCGCGCCAGCCAGCGCTTTCCTCCCTGATGAAGTGCCGGTGCTTCGAGACGGCGTCGACGAAATCGTCGAGCGTCTGTGCGTCCGGCGTCGTACCGAAACATATGCCCGGGTCCTCCTCATCCGGGGTGATCCCGGCGGCGTCGAGCAGTTGCCGCCCTTGACCAAGGGCAAGCAGCGTCTTGCAATGGCGGAACTGATTGCGAACGAATTCCAACGCATATCCGTTGCAGCACAACCTGTCCACCGCCGGGTCTCCGGAGGGAATCACGACGGCATCGAACAGGAAACCGGGCTGGCTGTCGAGGGCGGCATCCGCGTCGATCGCGCTCCCATCGGACGCCGGGCAGATGCCGATGTGCTCGCCCACGAGCCGCACGTCGGCGTGCTGCGCGCCAAGCGCCTGCGCCACCGCCCTGACGACGTCGACATCCGCGCCCTCAGTCACCAATATGGCGATCTTACGCCCGGCGATTCCCACCTCTCCCGGACGCGCTTCCATCGCAAGCGCCGGCGAACGGTCGACCTCGGGCGCCGCGGGCGCGTCCGCGGCCGGCGGCATGGGGTCCGGCAAAGGCATTCCGAGACCCTTCGCGATGGCCGCCGCCATCGGCTCCGACACGTTGCGAAGCATCGACAGCATGCGTCGTCGGATGCCCGGCACGGTGACATGACTCAGTTCGAAGCGGTAGGCCTGCACGATATGCCGCTGGCCCGCGGGCGACTGGCTTTCATAGAAGAGCGTCGCCTGCTGGAAGTGCTCTGCAAACTTCGCCGGTTTGCCGCGCATCTCGACACCGCCCTCCGGCACGGGTTCCGGGAACGGGACATATCCAGTCGAACCCGCCTGAAACGGGCATCCGCCGCCCATCGAGTTCGGGTCGTAGGCAACGCGCCCGCGATGAATCGTTTGACGGTGCATGCCATCGCGCTGATGATTCTGTACCGGCACGATGGGGCCGTTGATCGGCAACTCATGGAAGTTCGGGCCACCCAGGCGACTGATTTGCGTGTCGAAGTACGAGTGGATGCGCCCGGCGAGCAACGGATCGTTGGTGAAGTCCACGCCCGGCACGACGTTGGCCACGCAAAACGCTACCTGTTCCGTTTCGGCGAAGAAGTTGTCCGGGTTCCGATCGAGCACCATCCGCCCGATGGGTGTAATCGGAATCAGTTCCTCCGGCACGATCTTCGTGGCGTCGAGGACATCGAAGCTGAACGTGTCTGCCTGCGCCTCCGTAAAGATCTGCACGCCCAGTTCCCACTCCGGAAAGTGACCGTTTTCGATCGACTCCCAGAGATCGCGGCGATGAAAGTCGGGATCCGCACCCGAAATCTTCACGGCCTCGTCCCAGACCAGCGAATGCGTGCCGGAGCGCGGTGTCCAGTGGAACTTGACCAGTTTCGATACCCCGCCTGCATTCACGAAACGATAGGTATGTACGCCAAACCCCTGCATCGTACGGAAGCTGCGAGGAATGGCGCGATCCGACATGAGCCACATCATCATGTGCGTGGATTCGGGCGAGAGCGAGATGAAATCGTAGAACGTGTCGTGCGCCGACGCGGCCTGCGGCATCGCATGATTCGGCTCCGGTTTCACGGCGTGAACCAGATCGGGAAACTTCATGGCGTCCTGAATGAAGAACACCGGCATGTTGTTGCCGACGAGATCCCAGTTGCCCTGATCGGTGTAGAACTTGACGGCGAACCCTCGCACGTCGCGTGCCGTGTCCTTGGAGCCGCGCTCGCCCGCGACGGTCGAGAACCGCACGAATACCGGCGTGCGCTTCCCGGCTTCGGCAAACGGCGCCGCACAGGTGAGTTCGGTGAGCGCGTCGTACGACTCAAAGTAGCCGTGCGCGGCAGAGCCTCGGGCGTGAACGACGCGCTCGGGGATCCGCTCGTGGTCGAAATGCGTGATCTTCTCGCGCAATACGAAGTCCTTGAGCAGTGCAGGACCGCGCAGCCCGCCGACGAGCGAATTCTGGTTGTCGGCGACGGGCACTCCCTGATTCGTCGTGAGCGGCGTACCTTCCGCGTCGGCCCGCACGCGCGAGAGCTCGCCCGTGACGTTATTCACGCCGGGCTTCGCGGCCCCACCGGTCTTGGGCGTGGCGTGCCGCTCGCCCAGCGTGCTGGCGCGCGCCATGGGCGACGGGGACTTCGACGTGTCGCCTGTCTGGGGTAAGGCTGCACCCGGCCCGTATTCCGCTTGCTTCTCCCTGTTGTACGGCATGCCGTCGACGGTTTGGCACACTTCCCTCGATCGCGTGACGCCCGGATCGCGAATCGTTGCGTCCGGCGCCGAGGCCGGACCGCCGTCCGACTGACGAAACCCGCTCTCGGCGGCGAATGCAGGCGTATCGCTGTCTGCGAAAGAAGGGGCGCCGGACTGCGGCGTTTTACGACGGGTCATGGATATCTCCCTGGCATATGCGCGTCATTTCGTGTTGGCGACCGACGTGGCGAGCTTGCGCGCCATCGTCAGGTGCTGCTGCAAGGTCGGCAGCGTGGTGCGGGCGAACGCCTTAATTTCGGAATCCTGTCCGGCGCTCGCCTCACGTTCGAACAGCCGGACGGCCTGCTCGTGCGCTGCGGGTCCCGCTGCCGCGACATAGGCCACGTCGAAGTCATGGCCCTGCCTGGCCGTGAGCGTCTGCAACTCCGGGTTGACCTCCGCGGCGGCAGGAACGCGAATCCCCTTGCGCGCGGCGATCTGCTGCAACTGGTTGCCTGCCTTGGTGTGGTCGGCGACCATCTGGCGGGCAAAGTTCTTCACGTCGGTATTGGCCGAGCGCTCCAGCGCCAGTTGACTGGCCTGCACTTCGAGCGTTCCGGCGCGTCCCGCGGCGTCGACGAACGACGCATCGTCCCCCCCGGGCGGATGCGTCATGCGATCCGTGTCGCGCGGCTTGCCGGGATCGACCATGTCGGCCCCGCCAGGCGTCGGTTCATGGGGCGTGAGCGGATTCTGCGCCACCGCCATGATCGGGGTGGCCAGCGCCAGCTCGGCCAGCAAGCCGCAGAAGCGTCGAATGAACCGTCGAACGAAGCGGCGATGACTGTGATGTTTGCTGCGATGCGTGAGTTTCATGACGAATCTCCTCGAAGTCATGGGTCGCAACCCGCAGGGAAACCTAGCCGCCGACCGCCGAGCCGCCGTTCGGGTGCAGCGTCTGCCCGGTCATGTAACTGCCGTCGCGGCAGGACAAGAGGACGTAGCACGCGGCCAGTTCATCCGGTTGCCCGGGGCGCTTGAGCGGCGTATTCGCACCGAACTTGGCCACCTGATCGGCGCTGAAGGTCGAAGGAATGAGCGGTGTCCAGATCGGTCCGGGCGCTACCGCGTTCACGTAGATGCCCTTCTCGGCAAGATTGGCCGCCAACGCCCGCGTGAACGAGACGATCGCGCCCTTGCTGGCGGAGTAGTCGAGCAACACCGGGTTGCCGTGATAGGCCGTCACCGACGCGGTGTTGACGATGCGTGCGCCCGGTTTCATGTGCACCAGCGCAGCCTGCGTCATGAAGAACATGCCGAAGACATTGGTCTGAAACGTCCGAAGCAATTGCGCCTCCGAAATCTCGGTGAGGTCTTCGCACACATGTTGCTCGCCCGCGTTGTTGACCAGCACGTCCAGATGACCGAAGGCCTTGACGGTCTTCTCCACGGCATTGCGCGCGGCCTCGCGGTTACTGATGTCCGCCTCGAGGGTCAGGCATTTGCGACCGGTCTTTTCGATCAGCTCGCGCGTAGTGGCGGCATCTTCCGATTCCTTGAGGTAGACGATGGCGACGTCCGCCCCCTCTTTCGCGAACGCTACGGCCACCGCGCGACCGATGCCGCTGTCGCCCCCGGTGACGATGGCGGCCTTGTCGATCAGCTTCCCGCTGCCGACATACTCCTTGGCGGAGTCTTGCGGCTTCGGATCCATCTCGGCTTCCACGCCGGGCTGGTGCTTCTGCGTTTGCGGCGGCGGGGTTTGGGGTTGTTGGTTGGTCGTCATAGATCGGGCTCCTTTGCGGTTGGAGAGCGCGAGGGTTGCGCAGGTGCAAGCGGCGAAAAGTCGCGCCACTCGCCGTCCTCCCACACGCCCTCGGTGTGTTGAATGTCGTTCGCACCGGCGTTGCGAAGCACGGTCATCGCCGATTCCGGCGTTTGTGACGTGACACGGGCGGCGACGATGACTCCCGCGTCGCGGGCGTCGTAGGTCTGCGCTTTCGCACGGCGGCTGCGCATGCGCGACAGTGCTCCGGCGAGCGCACCGCCGTAGCCACCCACGAATGCAGCGATGATCGGGATAGGCCACCACGGCATGCCGAATCGATAGATCGTCACGCCGATGGCGCCACCCACGATCAGGCCCGCTACGAGTCCAAGAATGGCGCCGAAGCCCCCGGGGCGGGCGCCGGGGTCGGCGTGCATGTCGCCGCCGATGGGAAAGCGGGCGTGCTGGCCGGCCGGGTTGAGAAAGAAGACCGACACGTCATCGGTCCCGAAGCGCCGGGCGTAGAGTCGGCGGGCCGCATCGCCCGCCTGCTCGAAGGTGTCGAATCGGCCTACCACGATCGTTGCCATGCCGTGCCTCCTGGATCGTGTCGACGCGATACATCACATCAGCCTGCCGAGTTCCTTCGATACGGACGCCGGCGACTTGTACTCGATGTCGGGAATGTGCTGGAGCGTGTCGAGCACCTTTCGATCGGCATGCTGGTCGCGTGCGCAAGCGAGCAGCTCCGCCTTGCTGCACGGATAGTCCATGCCCTTGAGCGCCTTTTGAACGTCAACCGGGCTTGGCGGCTGTTGATGTCCGGTCTGGTGACCGCCCTTGTCGTGCGTGGCCTTGTCGCCCTCGTGCGCGCGCGATCGGCTGAGTTCGTGACCGGTATGTTGCTGGCGATGCGTCATGATCTGGCTCCAATCAAAGTCTTGCGGGGTTGATGGGACTGATGGGACTGATGGGACTCATGGGACTCATGGGACTCATGGGACTCATGGGACTCATGGGATTCAGGGAAATGGCGTGACGCTAATGTGCCGCGTGTTTGCGCATGCGAGTGAGCGCGGTGCACGCGAGCACCGCAGCGCCTACGGCCAGTGCGCCGCTCAGGCGGGGCCGCTTGGCCATCGTGGTGTACGGACAGCTTCGAAAGACGACGCCGTCCATGCCTTCTCGCTCCTGCAGGTCGCGGCCCGGTTCATGCAGCGCGTTTTCGTCGCGCGGTCTTGGCGGCTTGTCGGTTCGCTGCGTACGCGAGAAGAGGTTCGATGCCATCCGGTCGAACAGGCCCGGCATGTGATAAGCACTCGACGACATCAGCTTGGCGGCAGCGCCCACGAACAGATCGCGGTGCGGGTGTGAAGCGGCATGCAGAATCGCGTCTGCTGCCAGCGCCGGGTCGTAGATCGGAGGTGGCAGCTTTGGCTCTACGTCGAGATAGTTCTTCGCGTGCTTGACGAACATCGTGTCGAGCGCGGCAGGCTTGATGAGGGTGACGCTGACCGGCGCCTGTACGGCTTCCAGTTCGAGCCGTAGCGAATCGGTGAATCCCTTCACGGCGTGCTTCGACGCGGCGTACGCGCTTTGCAGGGGAATCGGCGCGTCCGAAGCTTCACTGCCCATGTTGATGATGGCGCCGCCCACACCGTCCTGTTTACCGCGCAGGTACTCCGCTGCCACGAGCGAGCCGTGCACCACGCCCCAGTAGTTCGTATCGAAGAGCTTGCGCTGGTCGTCGAGCGGAACGTCGGACGCCGCGCCGAAGATCGAGACACCCGCGTTGTTCACCCACGTATCGAATCCACTGAACGCTTCGATGGCCTTCACGGCCACATTGCGCATTTGCTCGGCGTCGCACACGTCCGCCTTGACCGCAATGGCTTGCCCGCCCTGCTCGCGGATCTCCTCGCACAACTGCTCCAGGGCAACTTCGTTACGCGCGACGAGCACGAGTTTGGCGCCGCGACGGGCGGCTTTGCGGGCCGTGATCAGCCCGACGCCACTCGTTGCGCCCGTAATGACGATGGCTTGTTCGGCGAGCGGTTTCAATGTGTAGCTCATTCGGGAGACTCCTGACTGACGTGCTGATGGGCGTACTGCTCGATGTGCGGTAAAGCGGCCGATGAACCACTGAGGCGGTGAACGCCGCCCACATCGCATTGCAGCGGCATGACGTGCCGCTCGCCATCCGTTTCGTCAGGGACGATGAATGGACGTTGCCACGGTGAATATGGCGGCGAGTGGGGAAACCAGGCGTGTGGCGGAACGACCACGGCCGGCGCGCACCGGCGTTGAACGATGGGTAGGGCGACATTCATACGTACCTCCGGAATGCGGCTGGCGACGGCAGGTATTGCCCTCGCCTCCCTGCAAGCGATGCAAGTCGCGTTCCATGTCGTTCGCACGCCGGCCCACTGCGGCGCGTGCCGCGTAACGCCCTGAGCACAGGGCCTGCGAGCGGGCATTGCGCGAATCGACGACCGGCGCACCGCGTCATCGCGCCGGCCGCTGGCCGGACTTTTGTCCAACGTTTTGTAAGAAAGGTCGGCAAACACAAGCGGCGGCGCAAGCCAATGCGCCCTGCATCACCGGCTCGATAGGTTCGGCCGAACAGAAGAATGCCGCTGTCGAGAAGCGTTGCACGTCGTGAAATGGGACCGCAGCGATGTGGCCGCAACGCGATCGCCGGCGCGCAGGAACACCGTGAGCATGAGCGCGTCCTGCCGCTTGGCACGCCATTTGCACCACACACATAACGGCGCCGATACCTGACGCTCCCTGCCCAGCCGGAGTCACCCGTCATGCAAAAAATAGCTTTGATCAGCGAGCACGCTTCGCCGCTGGCCGCCATCGGTGGGACCGACGCCGGCGGCCAGAACATCTATGTCGCCAATGTGGCCCGCCAACTCGTCTCGCGCGGCTACCGGGTCGACGTCTTCACCCGACGCGACAGTCCGCTGCTGCCGGATGTCGTGCCCGTGGGCCGCAATATTCGCGTGATCCACGTGCCAGCGGGCCCCCCGTGCGAGATTCCGAAGGAGCAGTTGTTGCCGCATATGACCGAATTTGCCGCGTTCATGGTGCGGTACTGCGCACAGGCATCGCCGCGCTACGACATCCTGCACGCGAATTTCTTCATGTCCGGTCAGGTGGGGCTGCGTGTGCGGCAGGTGCTGGAGATTCCGCTGGTCGTCACCTTTCACGCGCTCGGGCATGTGAGACGCCAGTGTCAGGGCGCGTCCGACACGTTCCCCGAGGAGCGTATCCAGATCGAGAGCGCGCTCGCGCGCACGGCGGACGCCATCATCGCCGAATGCCCGCAGGACGAAATCGATCTCGTCACGCTCTACGATGCCGATCCACATCGCATCGAGATCGTGCCGTGCGGCTTCGACGCGCAGGAGTTTCATCCGGTCACCCGCACCCACGCCCGTGCGGCCCTCGGGTGGGACGAAGACGAGTTTTCCGTCCTGCAACTCGGACGACTCGTGCCGCGCAAGGGCATCGACAACGTCATCCACGCGTTGCGACTGCTACTTGACGACACGACCAGTGAGCGCAGCGTGACGTTGCATATCGTCGGCGGCCCGGATTACGAGGCGGACGTGACGCGTTGTGAAGAGCTCGCTCGCCTGTCTCGTCTGGCCGAAGACGCGGGCGTTGCCGCGCACGTCGACTTCGTTGGACGCCGCGACCGCGATGCATTGCGCGACTTCTACAGTGCCGCCGACGTGTTCGTCACCACACCCTGGTATGAGCCGTTCGGCATTACGCCGGTGGAAGCCATGGCGTGCGCCACGCCGGTCATTGGGAGCAATGTGGGCGGGATCCGCACGACAGTCGTCGACGGCGAGACGGGTTTTCTCGTTCCCGCCCGGCAGCCCGAGGCGCTGGCCGAGCGTCTGGCGCAATTGCGCGACGACCGCTGTCTGGCGCATCGGCTGGGACTGGCCGGCGCCCGACGCGCCAATCGATATTTCACCTGGAGCGGCGTCGCAGACCAGCTATGCGCGGTCTATTCGCGACTCGCGAGCGCACAACGCAGCAAGGCGACCGTCGTGCCGCTGCCCCCCGTGCGTACCCTCACCGTCAAACCGGCGGCGCCGGTCGCCGCCCCGCTCAAGGAGAGCATCCGATGAAGGAACTGCATCGCAAGCGCGTTCTGGTGACAGGAGGTGCGGGATTTCTGGGGTCGCATCTGTGCGAACGGCTCGTGCTCGCCGGTCACGACGTGTTATGTGTCGACAACTTCTACACCGGCGTGAAGGACAACATTGCGCATCTGCTCGACGCCGGCAACTTCGAATTGATGCGACATGACGTCACCTTCCCGCTGTACGTGGAAGTCGACGAGATCTACAACCTCGCGTGTCCCGCGTCGCCGGTCCACTACCAGCGCGACCCCGTACAGACCACCAAGACCAGCGTGCATGGCGCGATCAACATGCTGGGGCTCGCCAAGCGTACCGGCGCGCGTATTCTTCAAGCATCGACGAGCGAAGTCTATGGCGACCCGGGCGTGCATCCGCAGGCCGAGTCGTACTGGGGCAATGTGAATCCCATCGGTCTGCGAG
This sequence comes from Pandoraea vervacti, assembly GCF_000934605.2. Taxonomy (NCBI): domain Bacteria; kingdom Pseudomonadati; phylum Pseudomonadota; class Betaproteobacteria; order Burkholderiales; family Burkholderiaceae; genus Pandoraea; species Pandoraea vervacti. The sequence goes on from NZ_CP010897.2 coordinate 2,817,495, forward strand.
CGTGTTACGACGAAGGCAAGCGGTGCGCGGAGACCCTGTTCGTCAACTATCACCGGCAACATGGCGTGGCCACGCGGATTGCCCGTATTTTCAACACGTACGGGCCGCGCATGCATCCGTTGGACGGACGAGTGATTTCGAACCTGATGACACAGGCGCTGCGCGACGAGCCGTTGACCGTATACGGCGACGGTTCGCAAACACGGGCGCTGTGCTATGTCGACGATCTCGTCGACGGACTGATTCGGCTCATGACGTCCGATGTACCGCCGGAGGTGCCTGTCAATCTCGGCAGCGACCATGAACTGTCCATGCTGGACGTCGCACGCGAGGTGCTTCGGGCCACCGGTTCGACAGCCACCGTCGAGTTCCGGGCGCTGCCCTCCGACGATCCGCAACGCCGCTGCCCCGACTTGACGGCCGCGCGCAAGCATCTGGGTTGGGCGCCGTCGACTTCGCTCGCCGACGGCCTCGCGCACACGGTTCGCTACTTCTCCCAGCGGCTC